>JOFO01000018.1 GCA_000721275.1 Microtetraspora glauca
CTGGAGTTCGGTCAGGCCGCGCAGGCAGCGGCGTACCTGTTCGGACTCCAGGCGGGTCTCGACCTGTTCGGCGACCTCGTCGAAGGCGGTGGTGTGTTCGCGGGCGGCCTGTGCCTGCTCGCGGTCGGTCGCGGCCTGCGCGGAGCGGACCCGGTCCACGGCCCGACGGTGCGCGATGGTCGCCGCCCACGTCCGGAGCGAACCGGCTTCGGGCCGGTAGCGGGGGGCCTGGCGCCACAGCTCGATCATGACCTCCTGGGCGACCTCCTCGGACTGCGCCCGGTCGCGCACGACCTTGAGCACGATGCCGAAGACGAGGGGCGCGAGGGCGTCGTAGAGCGTGGAGAAGGCCTCCTTGTCGCCCTGGGCGACCTGCCGCACGACGTCGGTGAGGTCGTCGCGGCCGGCCTCGGGGGAGCGGCCGGCGCCGACGGGGATGGCTCGGTTCACGTGCGCGGCTCCGGCCGTGGGCAGGAGGCGGAGGGGCGGCCTGGGCCGGCCGTCGGGGGGCGGGGCGTCCATCGCATGCCGCTCCTTGTGTCGTGGTCCGTGCCCTGCCGAGCCGTCCCGGGGGGGTCGGTTCGGCAGGGGAGTCCGAAGTGTGTCCTCCCGTACTTCGGAGCGGACGGCTCGGCGGATGTGCCGGATTCCTCTCGCCGTCCCCGGCTGCCGTCGGGTACGGCCCGGGGGGCTCGTGTCACTCGTTCGGGGGACGGACCCATCCGTTTGGCGGGGGCCGCCGAATGCCGGGTGTGAGCAGCTTCCGCAGCAGACTTGTCCGTGCCGTACGCGGCACGCTCGCCGGGCTCCTGGCCGCCTTCGCGGCGCTGGCCGTGGCCGAGCTGGTGGCCGCGCCGGTGCGTCCGGCGGCGGGGCCGGTGACCGTCGTGGGCGGCGCGGTCGTCGACCGTACTCCGGCCGCGGTGAAGGACTTCGCGATCCGCGCCTTCGGCGAGGACGACAAGGACGTCCTGCGGCTCGGGATCCTGGCGGTCCTCGCGCTGGCGTCCGCCGTCCTGGGCCTCCTCGCCCTGTCGCACCGGCGGGCGGCCGTCGCGGGCGTCCTGCTGTTCGGGGCCGTCGGAGCGGCCGCCGTGCTCAGCCGTCCCGACGCCGCCGGCGCCGTCGACGTCCTCCCCTCCGTCGCCGGGGCCCTCGCGGGGGGTGCCGTGCTGTACGTGCTCGCGACCGCGGCGGAAGCGGTGTCCGCGGCGACAACGGCTTCGGCCCCGGGACCGGCTTCGGCCCCGGGACCGGCTTCGGCCCCGGGACCGGCTTCCGCGCCGGAACCGGCTTCCGCACCGGAACTTGCTGCAGCGCCCGAACCGGCTTCCGCACCGGCCGGGGACCAGGCCGGAGCCGGTACGCGGGCACGGCGCCGGTTCCTCCTCGCTGCCGGGGCGACGGCCGTGGCCGCGACGTCGGCGGGGGCCCTGGGCCGGTTCCTGGCCGGCCGGCGCGGCCAGGGGGCCGTCGCCTCCCGCGCGGGCCTGGTCCTGCCCGCCCCGGCCTCGCCCGCCCCGCCGGTCCCGCCCGGCGCCGAGCTCCGGGTGCCCGGCGTCAGCCCGTTCGTCACGCCGAACCGCGCCTTCTACCGCGTCGACACCGCGCTGGTCGTCCTCAGGGTCGACGCCGGCACCTGGCGCCTGCGCGTCCACGGCACCGGGGTCACCCGGCCGCGCACGTACTCCCTCGGCCAGCTGCTGGCCCGCCCGCTCGTCGAACGGGACATCACGCTGACCTGCGTCTCGAACGAGGTCGGCGGCCCCTACCTCGGCAACGCCCGCTGGCTGGGCGTCCCGCTGGCCGGCCTGCTGGAGGAGTGCGGGGTCAGGCCGCCGTCGCGAGGCGGCGCGGCCGACCAGCTCGTGGCCCGCTCGGTGGACGGCATGACGCTCGGGTCGCCGGTCGAGGACGTCATGGACGGCCGGGACGCGATGCTCGCCGTCGGCATGAACGGGGAGCCCCTGCCCTTCGACCACGGCTTCCCCGTCCGGATGCTCGTGCCCGGTCTGTACGGCTACGTGTCCGCCTGCAAGTGGATCGAGTCCCTCGAACTCACCACCTTCGACGCCTACGACCCGTACTGGGTGAAGCGCAAGTGGGCCCGCCGGGCACCAATCAAGACCCAGTCCCGCATCGACATCCCCAAGCCCTTCGCCCGCGCCGCCGCCGGCCCGGTCACGGTCGCCGGGGTGGCCTGGGCCCAGCGCCGCGGCATCACCCGCGTCGAGATCCGCGTCGACGACGGCCCCTGGCGGGACGCCGAACTCGCGGCACAGGACACCGTCGACACCTGGCGCCAGTGGTCCTACCGCTGGAACGCCACCCCCGGCGGCCACACCCTCACCGTCCGCGCCACCGACGGCACCGGCGAGGTCCAGACCGAACGGCGCGCGCCGACCGTCCCCGACGGAGCGAGCGGCCGGCACAGCGTCTTCGTCACCGTCACCTAGACCACCCGCGGCGGTCGTCGGGCCGCCCCGGGACAGCACCACCCGTCTCCCGACACCTCAAGAGAACCCGATGAAGACCGACACTCCGAAGGAGCCGTCCCCCATGAACAGCCTGAAGATCCGCCGTACCGCGATCGCCGTCGTCGCAGCCGCCGCGCTGCCCTTCACCCTCGCGGCGTGCACCGACTCCGGCGGCGACACCGAGACGGCCCCCAGCGCCGCCGCCGGAGACCAGGCGACGACGGCGGCGAGCACGCCGTCCGAGGCGCCGATGACCGACGACCAGCCCTTCGGACCGGCCTGCGCGGGCGTGCCGGAGGACGGGGCCGGCTCCTTCGAGGGCATGGCCCAGGACCCGGTCGCGACCGCCGCGTCGAACAACCCGGCCCTGTCGACCCTGGTCACCGCCGTGAAGCAGGCCGGCCTCGTCGACACCCTCAACAACGCCGAGAACATCACGGTGTTCGCGCCGACGAACGACGCGTTCGCGAAGATCCCGAAGGCGGACCTCGACAAGGTCCTCGCCGACAAGGCGACCCTCACCAAGATCCTCACGTACCACGTCGTCGGCCAGAAGCTGGCCCCGGCGCAGCTGGAGAACGGCAGCTTCGAGACCCTGCAGAAGGGCACGCTCACCACCAAGGGCTCCGGCGAGGAGTACACCGTCAACGACACCTCCAAGGTCGTCTGCGGCAACGTCAAGACCGCCAACGCCAACGTCTACATCGTCGACACCGTCCTCATGCCCGAGTAGTCGCGCGTGCCGCCTCCCACCGCGGGGAGGCGGCACACCTCCTCCCCGCGCCCCGCTGCCGCCCGCGAACCCTGCAGAATCGCTTTTGCGATCGATCCGATCCGGCCAATCCTCCGCGCTTTTAGGGCTCTCCTCGCGTGGAAACCTCGCGTTAACCCCGTGGGCAACCTCGCTGGCTTAGCATCCTTCTTGACCTCCTCTTGACCATCTGTTGGTTCTCGCTATACGCGCAGAACCGCACAAAAGGAAGCGAAAGGCGCATGTTGCGAGCAGCGGCGACACGGTGTGTGCTGACACTCCTCGCCGTCGTGCTGCTCGCGTCGCCGTTCCTCTCCGCCACCGAACCCTTCGCACACGCGTACACCGAGCGCCCCGCCCCCCGCGGCCAGATGGCGCTCACCCCGCCCGGCGCCGAGCCGGTCTGCGGGACCTCCCTCCTCCGGGTCCACCCCGCCTGGCAGGACCCGGCCGGACCGCCCCAGGCGCGGGAGCGAGCGCGCACGGTCGCCCCCCGCGCCGCCGCGCGCGCCGACCGGCCCGTGGCGGCGGTCCCGCAGCACGCCCCGCAGGCCGGAGCCGGCGAACCGGCCGCCGGCACCGCACGGACCTCCGCGCCGAGAGACCCCAGAACGCCCTCCCGCGCCGCCCTCCAGGTGTTCCGCTGCTGACAGGGGCGGAGCAGATCCCCCCACACCCCTGTCACACACCCGACGCGCGTCCACGCGCGCCAGGAGGAATCACCACGCCATGCAGCCCCTCATCGACCACGCCCGCGCGTTCGGCCGGCGCCCCGAGGAGTTCACCGGACTGGCCGCGGGCCAGTCCCCGGCCGTCCTGTTCATCACCTGCTCCGACTCCCGGGTCGTCCCGGCCCTGATCACCGGCGCCCGCCCCGGCGACCTCTTCGAGCTGCGCACCGCGGGCAACATCGTCCCCCCGTACGCCTCCGGCACCCCCACCGGCGAGGCCGCCACCATCGAGTACGCCGTCCAGGTCCTCGGCGTCCGCGACGTCGTCGTATGCGGGCACTCCCACTGCGGCGCCGTCGGCGCCCTGGTCCGCGGCGACGACCTGACCGCCGTGCCGGCCGTCCGCGACTGGCTCGCGCACGCGGCCGGTGAACCCCGCTGCTCCGACCCGGCCGACCCGGCCGTCGCCGAAGCCGTCCAGAACCACGTCCTGGCCCAGCTGCTCCGGCTGCGCTCGTACCCCTGCGTCGCGCGGCGGCTGGCGGAGGGCCACCTCCGGCTGCACGGCTGGTACTACGAGGTGGGCACCGGCGCCGTCCGCGCCCACCGGCCGGACACCGACGCGTTCGAGGCGCTGTGAGGACCGCGACGGGCGGCCCGCGCCGCTTCCCCCACCTGCGCCAGGACTTCCTCGCGTCCGTCGTCGTCTTCCTCGTCGCCGTCCCGCTCTGCGTCGGCGTGGCGGTCGCCTCCGGCGTCCCGGCCGAACTCGGCCTCGTCACCGGGATCGTGGGCGGCCTCGTCACCGGCTCCATGGCCGGCAGCAGCCTCCAGGTGTCCGGGCCCGCCGCCGGCCTGACCGTGATCGTCTTCGAGGCGGTCAGCGAGTTCGGCGTCGGCACGCTCGGCGTGATCGTGCTCGCCGCCGGCCTGCTCCAGCTCGCCATGGGCTTCCTCCGGATCGGCCGCTGGTTCCGGGCCATCTCCGTCTCCGTCGTCGAGGGCATGCTCTGCGGCATCGGCCTGGTGATCATCGCCGGCCAGCTGTACGCGGCGGCGGGCCTCACGGCCCCGGACACCGGCCTCGGCAAGATCGCGGGACTGCCCCGGGCTTTCGCCGACGTGCTCGGGAACACCGGGGCCCTGGCCTCCCTCGCGATCGGCGCCGGCACCGTCGCCGTCATCGTGCTGTGGAAGAAGCTGCCGCGACGGGTCCGGTCCGTGCCCGGCGCGCTCGCCGCCGTGGTCCTGGCGACGGCCGCCTCGCTCGGCTTCGGCCTGCCCGTCGCCACGGTCGAGGTGGAGGGCCTGCTCGGCGTCGTCCAGCCGCCCGGCGCCGAGGCGCTCGGCACCCTCGCCGAGCCGGCGATCTGGGGCACGATCATCGCGTTCGCGCTGATCGCGTCCGCGGAGAGCCTGTTCAGCGCCGCGGCCGTGGACCGGCTGCACGACGGGCCGCGCACCCAGTACGACAAGGAGATGGTCGCCCAGGGCACCGGCAACACGGTGTGCGGCCTGCTCGGCGCGCTGCCCATGACCGCGGTGATCGTCCGCAGCTCCGCCAACGTCGAGGCCGGCGCCAGGACCAAGGCGTCCCGGGTGATGCACGGCGTCTGGCTGCTGCTGTTCGCCGCCGTGCTGCCGTCCGTCCTCGCCCTGATCCCGCTGCCCGCGCTGGCCGGCATCCTCGTGCACGCGGGCTGGAAGCTGATCCCGTTCCGCCAGCTCGCCGGTCTGTGGCGGGGGCACCGCGGCGAGGCGGTGATCCTGGTGGTCACGGCCGTGTCGATCGTCGTGGTCAACATGTTCGAAGGTGTCCTCATCGGACTGGCCCTCGCCGTCGCCAAGACCGCGTGGGAGGCGTCGCACGTGAAGCTGGAGGTCGTCGACAAGGGCGCCGGCCCCGTCCAGGTCACCCTGGCGGGCAACGCCACCTTCCTCCGCCTGCCGAAGATCCTCGACAGCCTGGAGGCCCTGCCGCAGGACCGGCCGGTCGAACTGGACCTGTCACGCGTCCACCACCTCGACCACGCCTGCCGCACGGCCCTGGAGAACTGGGCCGAACGGCACAGCGCCACCGGCACCGAGCCGGTGCGACTCACCGTCGCCGCGTAGCACGACACCCGCCCGGGGCGGTCCACACCGCCCCGGGCGGGCACCCGGTGTCACCGCGCGGCCGCGTCAGCGGCCCCGGGCCAGCACCCGGAACGCCTCCAGCGACGGGTCGGCCGCGTCCGGGATCAGCAGCCCGTGCTCCACGCCGCTGCGCAGGTATGCCACCACCTCCTCGGTGATGACCTCGCCCGGCGCCACCGCCGGCACCCCCGGCGGATACGGGCTGATCGTCTCCGCCGCGATCCGGCCCACCGCGTCCTTCGCCGGCACGTGCTCGGCCTCCCCGAAGAACGCGTCGCGCGGCAGCCGCGCCTGCTCCAGCTCCAGCGCCGACGGCTCGGGCAACCGCACCTGGGGCCGCCGGCCCATCGACCCGGCCCCCTCGACGAGCGCCCGCAGAGCGTCGACCAGGGCCCGCTCCGTCGCGTCGTCGTCGGCGTACGTGAGCGACGCGCTGATCCGGCAGGTGTCGGAGCCGCCCACGTCGACCCGGCACTCGTCCCGCAGCCACTCCGCCGCCTGCATGCCGCTGATGCCGAGCCCCCGGACGTCCACCACCAGCTTCAGCGGATCCAGGTCGGCCGCGAGCCCCGCCCCGGTGACCTCCTCACGGCCCATCACCTTCAGCCCGGGCAGCTCGGCGACGGCCTTCCGCACCCGGAGCGCCCGGTGCAGCGCCGCGTCCAGCAGCTCCCGCCCCCGCTCCACCATCTGCCGCCGCCAGCCGTCCAGCGTCGCGTACACCAGCGAGGACGCGCTCGTCGTCCCCAGCAGGTCCTCGCGCTGCTTCAGCACCTCGGGGGAGATCCGGTCGTGCTGGAGGTGGAACACCGAACTCTGCTCGATCGCCCCGCCCATCTTGTGCACGCTCGTGACCACCAGGTCGGCGCCCGCGTCGATGCCCCACACCGGCAGCTCCGGGTGGAACGGCAGATGCGCGCCCCACGCCTCGTCGACGATCAGCGGCACGTCGTACGCGTGGCACACCTCCGCCACGCCCGCGACGTCGGCGCAGGTGCCCCAGTCGGTGGGCGTGATCAGCAGCATCCCCTTGGCGTCGGGGTGCTCCTCCAGCTTCCGGCGTACGTCCTCCGGCTCCGGCGGATGCGCCAGGTGCCGCTCGGCGTCGAACTTCGGGTGCACCCAGATCGGCTCGACCCCGTTCACCACCACGCCGGCGATCACCGACTTGTGCGCGTTCCGCGACAGCAGCAGCTTCTCACCGGGCCCGGCGGCGGCCAGCATCGCCGTCTTGACCGACAGCGAGCTGCCGCACGTCGAGAAGAACGCCCGCTCCGCGCCCACCGCGTCGGCCATCAGCTCCTGCGCCCGCTCCAGCACGCCCTGCGACTCCCGCCGGTCGTCCAGACCGTTGAGCATCAGCACGTCCGACCGGAAGACGTCGTGACCGACGACGTCGGCCACCCGGGGATCGGTGCCTCTGCCCTGCTTGTGCCCGGGCGGTCCGAAGACGACGTCGCCACGGCGCCGAAAGTCCTCCAGCGCCTCCAGCACGGGTGCGCGCGAGTGGTCCATGGTTCCTCCGCGTTTCTCGGCCTCGCTCCTCCGGTTCCCTCCGGTCCGCTCCGCGGCCCTCAGTCCGGGACCTCGCGCCGCGGCCCCGCCGTTCCCTGGACGCCGGACTCCTCGTCGTGGTCCTGGTCCTGGTCCTGGTCGTGGTCCTTGTCGGTGTGCGACGCTCGGCGCGGGCCGAGCATCGCCTCCTCCGCCTCCCGGCGGGCCTGCGCGTCACCGCTCTCGCCCACCGCCTCGGACGGGGTCGTGCGCGGCGCGTCCTTCTCGCGGCCTTCACCACCCATGACGTACTCCTCCCACTCTCCGTGCGAGCGGCGCCCGGCTCCGGACGCCCACGTGGCGCGCCTGCCCCCGGCCGCCCGGCCGAAACGGCCGCGCGGCGGCGGCCGGCACCGTCACGCCTTCCCGGTCGTGATGTGGGCGCACTCCCGCACCACGCCCGCCAGGTCGAGGCCGTCCGCGTGCAGCTGCCGCTGGCGCCGGGCCCCGCCGCCGCGGGCACGCAGCTCCGCCAGCCCCTCGCGTACGAGGTCCAGGTCGCCGTGGTCCCGCAGCGCGTCCGCCGTGTGGGCGACGAGCGCGTCCAGCACCGCCTCCGCGGGCCGCTCCCGCAGCGTGACGGGGTCGACGAGCGGCCCGTCGAGGCCCGACCGCGCCGACCGCCAGGACGCGAGCCGCAGCAGACCGGCCGGGACCTGCGCCGGCGGCTCGCCCGCCCGCCAGGCCCGCGCCGCCGTCTCGACCAGCCCGCGGACGAGCGCGGCCAGCAGCACGGTCGTGCCGGGCTCCAGGCAGACGTCGGCGACCCGGATCTCCACCGTCGGCCAGTTGTGGGACAGCCGGGCGTCGAAGTAGATCATCCCCGGGTCGCGCAGCACCCCGGTGCCGAGCATTTGCTCCACCACCTCGTGGTACCGGTCGGCGCTGCCGAACAGCTCGACCGGTCCGGCCGACGGCCACCGGTACCAGACCCGGCTGCGGTAGCTGCTGTAGCCGCTGTCCCGGCCCTGCCAGAACGGCGAGTTCCCGCTGATCGCGTTGAGCGGGTACAGCCACGGCCGGATCCGGTCCAGGACGGCGACGCCCTCCTCGTCGGACTCCACCGACACGTGGACGTGACAGCCGCAGGTCAGCTGCTCCTGCACGGTGAGCCCGTACTGCTCCGCCAGCCAGTGGTACCGGACCCCCAGGTTCCGGGACGGCTCCACCGGCAGGGGAGAGGTGGCCAGGGCCGCCACCCGGGCACCGGCCCGTTCGGCGTGCCGCCCCGCCTCCGCCCGGCACCGGACGATCTCCTCCGCCAGCTCGCCCATGTCGCTCACCGGCCGGGTCGCGAACTCCACCTGCTCCTGGTGGAGCTCCTTCTCGAAGACGTCCTCCTCCCCTTCCTCCGCGCGGACCGCCGCGGACGCCAGGACCGCCGAGGACACCGCGAGCGGCTCCCCGGTGCGCTCACTGACGAGCAGCAGCTCCTCTTCCACTCCTACGGTGCGCATGGTGGCTCCTGTTCCTCACGGGCCGCCTCCGGGCCCGCCGACCACACGTATGCCCCGCGAACCGCACCCGACGCCCCCCTCTCCGCGGTCCCGGACGGTCGCGGTCACGGACCGGGACCCAGAAAACGGAGCTGTGAGTTCCGGTTCTCCGGTGGTGGCGTCGGCCGACCGGGTCCAGGCTGGGACGGGGACGCAGCGGCGGGGTGCCGCCGCGTGCCGCCCGCCCGTGCCCGTCGAGCGACGCGCCACCGTCCGACACGAGGAAAGGCAGACACGACCGATGACCGAAGCCCGACCCGCCACCACGACCGACTCCGGCGCACCGGCGGAGAGCGACGAACACTCCCTCACCCTCGGCCCCGGCGGGCCGATCCTGATGCAGGACGCCTACCTGATCGAGCAGATGGCGCAGTTCAACCGGGAACGGATCCCGGAACGCCAGCCGCACGCGAAGGGCAGCGGCGCGTTCGGCCACTTCGAGGTCACCCACGACGTCAGCCGCTACACCCGGGCCGCGCTCTTCCAGCCGGGCGCCAGCACCGACCTGGTCGCGCGGTTCTCCACCGTCGCCGGCGAGCGGGGCAGCCCGGACACCTGGCGCGACCCGCGCGGCTTCGCGCTGAAGTTCTACACGTCCGAGGGCAACTACGACATGGTCGGCAACAACACGCCGGTCTTCTTCGTGAAGGACCCGATGAAGTTCCAGCACTTCATCCGGTCCCAGAAGCGCCGCGCGGACAACAACCTGCGCGACCACGACATGCAGTGGGACTTCTGGACCCTCTCCCCGGAGTCCGCCCACCAGGTCACCTGGCTGATGGGGGACCGGGGCATCCCGCGCACCTGGCGCCACATGAACGGCTACACGTCGCACACGTACATGTGGATCAACGCCTCCGGCGAGCGGTTCTGGGTGAAGTACCACTTCAAGACCGACCAGGGCATCGAGTTCTTCACCCAGCACGAGGCCGACCAGATGGCCGCCGTCGACACCGACTACCACACGCGGGACCTCTTCGAGCACATCCGCGACGGCGACTTCCCCTCCTGGACGCTGCAGGTGCAGATCATGCCGTACGAGGAAGCGGCGACGTACCGGTTCAACCCGTTCGACCTCACCAAGGTGTGGCCGCACGGCGACTACCCGCTCATCCCCGTCGGCCGGATGACGCTCGACCGCAACCCCACCGACAACCACGCCGAGATCGAGCAGGCCGCCTTCCAGCCGAACAACCTCGTCCCCGGCATCGGACCGAGCCCCGACAGGATGCTGCTGGCCCGCCTGTTCTCGTACGCGGACTCCCACCGGTACCGCATCGGCGGCAACTACCAGCAGCTTCCCGTGAACGCGCCCGTCGTCGACGTCCACACGTACTCCAAGGACGGGGCGATGGCCTACCGGAAGACGACCGACCCGGTCTACGCCCCCAACTCCAAGGGCGGACCCGCCGCCGACACCGCCCGCTACGGGTCGCCGCCCAGCTGGACGGCGGACGGCGAGATCACCCGGGCGGCGTACGTCTCGCACCCGGAGGACGACGACTGGGGCCAGCCCGGCACCCTCGTGCGCGAGGTCATGGACGACGCCGCCCGCGACCGCCTCGTCGACAACGTGGTCGGCCACCTCCTCAACGGCGTCACCGAACCCGTCCTGGAGCGTGCCTTCGCCTACTGGAAGAACATCGACAAGGCCACCGGCGAGCGCATCGAACAGGGCGTGCGGGCCAAGGCCGACGAGAGGGACCCGAAGGCCGCCGAGCAGGGGAACCCCGCCCGCCGCTCGATGCAGGAGAAGGCCTGACGGTCCGCCGGCGGCGGCCGACCCGGAGGGACCCGTGCGCGGCGCGACGGCTGGAACGCCGCGTCCGTGGGGAGGAGTCGTACGGCCCGTGACACACGGCGCGGGCCGTACGACGACGAAGGAGGACCCACCCATGGCACAGTCCCTCGGGCCGGCCGGCACCGGCCCCGCCGCCCCTGCCCCGGCCGGCACGCTCCGCCGGCTGGGCGCGCCGGCCGTCGCGGCGACCGCCCTGACGGCGACCGTCGCGCTCTACATGACGCTGGTGGCCTTCGGGAACATCACCGACTTCGGCACCAACCAGCAGTTCGCCCAGCACGTCCTGAGCATGGACACCACCTTCAAGGACCCCGACCTGATGTGGCGGGCGGTCGAGTCGACCGCGCTCCAGAACGCCGCGTACGTCGCCATCATCGTCTGGGAGACGCTGGCCGCGCTGGTCCTCCTCGCGGCCACCTGGTTCTGGATCGCGGGACTGCGGCGCGGCGCGTACGACCGGGCCCGCGCGGCGAGCACGGTGGGACTGGTGATGGTGCTGCTGCTCTTCGGGATGGGCTTCGTCGCCATCGGCGGCGAGTGGTTCGCCATGTGGCAGTCGTCCGACTGGAACGGCCTGGACGCCGCGGCCCGCAACGTCGCGCTGGCCGGCTTCGCGCTCCTCGTGGCGCACCTGCCCGGCCTGCGCGGGGACGGGGCCGGACGGAGCTGACGCCCGGGGCGCCGATAGCCTGGGGGCATGGAGACCGTACTGGTGAGCGCGTGTCTGCGCGGAGTGCCCTGCCGGTTCGACGGACGCGACAAGGCGTCCCCGGAGGTCGAGGCCGCGCTCGCGGGCCGCGAGGCGGTCCCCTTCTGCCCGGAGACCGCCGGCGGACTCGCGACCCCGCGGCGCCCCGCCGAACTGGTCGGCGGCGACGGGGGCGCCGTGCTCGACGGCACGGCACGGGTGGTCGAGGACACCGGCCGCGACGTGACGGCGGAGTTCGTCGCCGGCGCCCGGCGCGCGCTCGCCGCGGCCCGGCGCGCCGGAGCCCGGGAGGCCCTGCTGATGCCGCGCAGCCCCTCGTGCGGACGCGGCACGGTGTACGACGGCTCGTTCAGCGGGCGGCTCACCGACGGCGACGGCGTCACGGCGGCCCTGCTCGAACGGAACGGCATCACCGTCCGGCCCGCGCCCGGAGCCTGAGCAGGCCGGTTGACCGGTCAGCGCCGCGCGCCCTCGCGGTAGCCCGTCGGGGAGACCCCGTAGTGGTCCAGGAACGCCTTGCGCAGCGCCTCCGGGGTGCCGAAGCCGCAGCGGACGGCCACCGACGCCACCGGCAGCGCGCTCGACAGCAGGAGCCGCGCGGCCGTCTCCGTGCGCACCCGCCGCACGTAGCGGCCCGGCGGCTCGCCGAGGCAGCGGGTGAACAGCCGGGTGAGATGACGGGGCGTCAGCCCGGCGCGGGCGGCGAGGACCGGCGTGCTCAGGTCCTCGTTCGGGTGCGCGGCGATGTGGGCGGCGAGGACGCGGACGGTGTCCTCGCGGGGCGGCGCCGCCGCCGTGAACACGCTCATCTGGCTCTGGTCGCCCGGGCGTTGCATGTGGACGACGAGGTGCCGGGCCACCCGGCGCGCCGGTTCGGGCCCGTGGTCCTCCTCGATCAGGGCCAGCGTCAGGTCCAGCGCGCTGGTGATGCCGGCCGACGTGTACACGTTGCCGTCCCGGATCCACAGCGGCGCCGCGTCCACCCGTACCTCCGGATAGCCGTCGGCCAGGCACGGGGCGAACTGCCAGTGGGTGGTGGCCCGCCGGCCGTCCAGCAGCCCCGCCGCGGCGAGCACGGCCGCGCCAGTGCAGACGGAGGCGACCCGGCGGCTCTCCCGGCTCAGGCGCCGGACGTGCCCGACGAGACGGGGATCGGCGGCGAACCGCTCGACGCCGAGACCGCCCGAGACGACGAGCGTGTCCAGCGGCCCCCGCGCCCGCTCCAGGGACTCGACGCCCGCCAGGGTGAGCCCGGTGCCGCACCGGACCGGGGCCCCGCCCGGGGAGAGCACCCGCACCCGGTACGGCGTCCCGGGGTCCCCGAGCGCGTTGGCGAGGGCCAGGCCCGTCGTGACGCAGGCGATGTCGAGGAGTTCGGCCGACTCGAAACCGACGACGGCCACCACCCGTTCCGCGCGATCCCCCATGGCACGACCCTAGTCCGCACGGACCTCCACCCCAAGGCGGCGGACATCCCGGGGACGGACCGGTGACCGCGGCGGCCCCCGTGCCCGACATTGGTCCGCATGACGACGCTACGCCTCCTCGCCCACCGCTGGCCCGCCTGGCTGGCGCTCGCCCTCGCCGTGGCGATCTTCGCCGACGGCCTCCCGCCGACGTCCTTCCTCGCCGCCCTCCTCGTGGTCATGCCGCTGTGCTACCTGGCCTTCGGGGCCGTACGCGGCGAACTTCGCGACCGGCGCGCGCTCACCGTCCAGACCGCCGGCCTCGTCGTCTTCTGCGCGTGGGCGGCGACCGTCCTCCTCACGGACGGCAGGACCGCGCTGTACGTCGTCGCGGCCGGCTGGTTCGCCCACGCCCTCTGGGACCTCGTCCACCACCGCACCGGCCGGATCGTCCCCCGCGCCTGGTCGGAGTGGTGCGGCGTCGTCGACGCGTCGGGCGCGCTGGCGATCGTCCTTCTCGCCTGACCGCCCCGCACCTCCGCCGTGTACGAGCCGACCGGGGCGGGCAGACGCCCGCCATGACGCGCCACGGCCGGAGCGACCACGCGGACGACCCGGGCCCGCTGGCGGGCCGCGTCGCCGTGGTCACGGGCCCGGCACGCGGACTCGGCGAGGGCCTGGCCCGCGCCCTGTCCCGGCGGGGCGCCCGGGTGGCGCTGCTCGGGCTGGAGGACCGGCGGCTCGCCCGCGTCGCGGCGGACCTGCCCGGCGAGGCCCGGTCCTGGGCGGTCGACGTGACCGACGCCGACGCGCTCGCCCGGACCGCCGGGGCCGTCCGGCGCACCCTCGGCAGCCCCTCCGTCGTCGTGGCCAACGCGGGCGTGGCCCTCGGCGGGCCCCTGCTGGACTGCGACCCCGACGTCTGGCGCCGGGCGATCGACGTCAACCTCGTCGGGAGCGCCCTCACGGCCCGCTGCTTCCTGCCGGACCTGCTGCGCACCCGCGGCTACTACCTCCAGGTCGCGTCCACGGCGGCCCTCGTACCGGCGCCCCTCCTCACGGCGTACTGCGCGTCGAAGGCAGGCGCCGAGGCGTTCGCGCACGCCCTGCGCGCCGAAGTGGCGCACCGCGGCGTCGCCGTGGGCGTCGCCTATCTGAACTGGGCCGACACCGCCATGATCCGCGCCGCCGACGAGACGGCCGTCTTCCGCCTGCTGCGGTCGCACCTGCCCTGGCCCGTCTCCGTCGTCCACGACCCCGCCCGCTACGTCCGGACCATGGTCCGCGGCATCGAACACCGCTCCGCGCACGTCTACGACCCGCCGTGGCTGCGCGGCGCGCACGCGGCGCGCGCCGTGCTGCCGGCCGCCGTCACCCGCCGGTCCCGGCAGGTCCTCGCGGCCCGGGGCGAGGCCCCCCTGCCGCCCACGGGCCTCCTCGGCCCCGGCGGAGCCGCCGCGGGCCCCCAGCCGTCCGCCCGACCCCCCTCGCACCTCCACCCCAGGGAGTGACCATGGCCGTACGACACCGGCTCATCCATGCCGCCCCGCAGCACGTGTGGGACGTCCTCGCCGACCCCTCGCGCTACGCCGACTGGGTGGTCGGCACGAGCGAGTCGCGCCCCGCGCACGGGCAGTGGCCCGCACTCGGCTCCGCCCTCGCGTACACCGTCCGGCTCGGCCCGTGGACGGCGTCGGGCACGACGGTCGTCCGGCGCGTGGAACCCCCGCGCGAACTGGAACTGGAGGTCGACAGCGGCCCCGTCGGCACCGCCCGGGTGGCCGTCGAGGTCCGCCCCTGGGGCGAGGAGTCCCTGGTCATCGTGGACGAGCACCCGCTGCGGGGCCTCGGCGGCACCCTGCACAACGCGGTCATCGAGGCGCTGATCCAGCTGCGCCACCGCGACATGCTCACCCGGCTCGCCGGCGTCGTCGAGGAGTACGCCGCGGACGCCGCGCCCGCACACATCTGAGGTCCGACGAGGGAGACGCGATGCCCGACGCGATCGTCATCGGTGCCGGCCCCAACGGACTGGTCGCCGCCAACCTGCTGCTCGACGCCGGCTGGAGCGTGGAGGTGTTCGAGGCACAGCCCGAACCGGGAGGAGCCGTCCGCAGCGACCGCGGCGTGCACCCCGACTACGTCAGCGACCTGTTCAGCGCCTTCTACCCCCTCGCGGCCGCCTCGCCCGTCATCGCCTCCCTCGGCCTCGACCGCGAAGGCCTCGCCTGGAGCCACGCCCCGCGCGTGCTCGCGCACCCGGCGGCCGACGGCCGGTGCGCGGTGCTGGACCGGCTGCCGCACGACACCGCCGCGGCCCTGGACGCGTCCGCGCCCGGCGACGGGGACGCGTGGCGGGACCTGTGCGGGCTCTGGGACCGGATCGGCCCCGACGTCGTCCGCTGCCTCTTCACGCCCTTCCCGCCGCTGGTCCCCGCCGCCCGGCTGCTGGACGGCGTCCGCCGCGCCGGCGGCCTGGCGACCGTACGACGGCTCCTGCTGCCGGTACGCCGCCTGGCCGAGGAGCAGTTCCGCGCCGAACCGGGGGCCCTCCTCCTCGCGGGCAACGCCCTGCACGCCGACCTGCCGCCCGAGGCGGCGGGCAGCGGCGGCTACGGATGGCTGATGTCGATGCTCGCCCAGCACCACGGCTTCCCCGTCCCCGCCGGCGGCGCCGGCGCGCTGACGGCCGCGCTGGTGCGGCGGCTGGAACGCGGGGGCGGCGTCGTCCGCTGCGGCACGCCGGTCGCCGAGGTCGTCGTACGGGCCGGCCGCGCCGTCGGCGTCCGCACCGGCGCCGGCGAACGCGTCCCGGCCCGGCGCGCCGTCCTGGCCGACGTCTCGGCACCCGCCCTGTACGGCTCCCTGGTCGGCGAGGAACACCTGCCCGGCAGCCTCCTGAAGGACCTGCGGCGCTTCCAGTGGGACTTCGCCACCTTCAAGGTGGACTGGGCCCTCGACGGCCCGGTGCCCTGGACGGCCCGGCAGGCGGCGACCGCCGGCACCGTGCACCTGGCCGACGGCATGGACGGCCTGACCGCCTACGCCGCCCGGCTCGCCACCGGGCTCGTCCCCGAGGACCCGTTCCTCGTCCTCGGGCAGATGACCGTGGCCGACCCGACCCGCTCCCCGGCGGGCACCGAGTCCGCCTGGGCGTACACGCACCTGCCGCAGAGGATCAAGGGCGACGCGGGCGGACAGGGGCTCACGGGCCGCTGGGACGGCGGCGAGAGCGAAGCGATGGCCGACCGCATGGAGGAGGTCGTCGAACGGTACGCCCCCGGCTTCCGGGCGCGCGTCCTGCGGCGGAGGGTCCTGGCCCCGCCGGCCATGGAGGCGCTGGACGCCAACCTGCGCGGCGGCGCCCTCAACGGCGGCACCGCCGCCCTCCACCAGCAGCTCGTCTTCCGGCCCGTCCCCGGCAACGGGCGCCCCGAGACGCCCGTGAAGGGCCTCTTCCTCGCGTCGGCGTCCGCGCACCCCGGCGGCGGCGTGCACGGCGCGCCCGGCGCCAACGCGGCCCGGGCCGCCCTGCGCCGCCACCTGCCGACGGTGCTGACCGTCCGCCGCCGCCGGCTCCCGCGCTCCCTGCCCGGGGCCCGCACATGACCGGCCCGACAACCGACGCTCTGGCCGAACTGGCGGAGTGGGTACGCATCCCCTCCATCTCCTCCGACCCGGACCGGGCCCAGGACGTACGCCGCTCCGCGCGGTGGCTGGTGGAGGCGCTGCGCCGCACCGGCTTCCCGCGCGCCGAGGTCTGGGAGACGGACGGCCTCCCGGCCGTCCACGCGTCCTGGCCCGCGGCCGACCCCGGGGCCCCGGTCCTGCTCGTCTACAGCCACCACGACGTGCACGCCGTCGACCCGTCCGAGTGGCACGTCACCGACCCGTTCGCGCCGCTCCTGCGGGACGGCCGGCTGCACGGCCGCGGCGCGTCGGACGCCAAGGGCCAGATCATGACCCACCTGTGGGCCCTGCGCGCCCACCTCGCGCGGCGCACCGCCCCCGCCGTCACTGTGAAGTACCTCATCGAGGGCGAGGAGGAGATCGGCTCGGTCCACCTGGCCGACGTGCTCGCGGAGCACGCCGGCGACCTGGGCGCCGACGTCGTCATGGTGTCCGACTCGATGCTCTGGTCCCTCGACGAGCCCACCGTGTGCGCCGCCGTACGCGGATCCGTCACCGCGACCCTCACCGTCCGCGGAGCCGAACGCGACCTCCACAGCGGCGCCGTCTCCGGCGCCGCCGCCAACGCCGCCGTCGAACTGTGCCGCCTCGTGGACCGGCTCACCGACGCCTCGGGCCGCGTCACCCTGCCCGGCTTCTACGACCCCGTGGTCCCGCCGGCCGGCGACCTGCGCGACGGCGTCGGCTCCCTCCCGTTCGACCCGGCCGGCTGGCGGGCGGAGACGGGGACGTTCGGCGCCCCTGGCGAGGCGGGGCGCACGGTCCCCGAGCGCCTGTGGACCCGGCCCTCCGCCGAGGTCGCGCGCCTCACGGCCGGCCGCACCGACGCGCCCGCGCTCGGCCTCATCCCCGCCGAGGCCGGCGCCGACCTGCTGTTCCGGCTCGTACCCGAGCAGCGGGCCGACCAGGTCGCCGACCAGCTCCGCGCGTGGCTGGACCACCACCGGCGCCCCGGCTTCACCTACGACCTCGAGATCGCCTCCACCAACTCCGACCCCTACCGGACGCCCCCCGACGCCCCCGCCCTCGCCGCCCTCACCCGGGCCGTCGGCCACGCCTACGGCGCCCCGCCCCGCCACATCGGCAACGGCGGCGCGGCCCCCGGCGCCCAGCTCGCCCGGGCCTGCGACGCACCGGTGCTGTTCTTCGGCACGGGACTCCCAGGAGACCGCTGGCACGGCCCCGACGAACGGGCCGAGCTCCGCGCGCTCCGCCTCGGCGTCGCGACGCTGGCCCGGTTCCTCGACGAACTCCCGGCGCCCGGAAGCCCGCCCGGCTGAGAGCCCGGACGGGCGCCCGCGTCCGCGCACCTCAAAGGAAGCCGCGCCCCTAGAAGAAGCCGAGCTTCTTCGGGCTGTAGCTCTGGAGGACGTTCTTCGTCTGCTGGTAGTGCTCCAGCATCATCTTGTGGGTCTCCCGCCCGATGCCCGACTGCTTGTAGCCGCCGAAGGCGGAGTGCGCCGGGTAGGCGTGGTAGCAGTTGGTCCAGACGCGGCCCGCCTGGATCGCGCGGCCCGCCCGGTAGGCGGTGTTCGTGTCCCGGGTCCACACGCCGGCGCCCAGCCCGTACAGGGTGTCGTTCGCGGTGCGGATCGCGTCGTCGAAGTCCGTGAAGGACGTCACCGCCACGACCGGGCCGAAGATCTCCTCCTGGAAGATCCGCATGCGGTTGTCGCCCTCGAAGATCGTCGGCTGGATGTAGTAGCCGCCCTCCAGATCGCCGCCGAGGCCCACTTCCTGACCACCCGTCAGGATCTTGGCGCCCTCCTGCCGGCCGATCTCCAGGTACGAGAGGATCTTCTTCAGCTGCTCCGCCGACGCCTGCGCGCCGATCATCGTCTCCGTGTCCAGCGGATGGCCCGCCACGATCGCCTCCGTACGGGCGACCGCCGCCTCCATGAACGCCCCGTAGACGCCCCGCTGCACCAGCGCCCGCGACGGACAGGTGCAGACCTCGCCCTGGTTGAGGGCGAACATCGTGAAGCCCTCCAGCGCCTTGTCCCGGAAGTCGTCGTCCGCCGCCCACACGTCGTCGAAGAAGATGTTCGGCGACTTGCCGCCCAGCTCCAGCGTCACCGGCTTCAGGTTCGCGGCGGCGTACTCCATGATCAGACGGCCCGTCGACGTCTCGCCGGTGAAGGCGATCTTCGCCACCCGCGGCGACGACGCGAGCGGCTTGCCGGCCTCCTCGCCGAAGCCGTTGACGACGTTCAGCACCCCCGGCGGCAGCAGGTCC
Organism: Microtetraspora glauca; assembly: GCA_000721275.1. Classification (GTDB taxonomy): domain Bacteria; phylum Actinomycetota; class Actinomycetes; order Streptomycetales; family Streptomycetaceae; genus Streptomyces. The sequence continues at coordinate 18,928 of JOFO01000018.1, forward strand.
GCGACCAGGCTCAGCCAGTAGTGCACGGACGCCGGCGTCTGCTCCGCCGGCTTCAGCACCACCGCGTTGCCCGCCGCCAGCGCCGGTGCCAGCTTCCACACCGCCATCAGGATCGGGAAGTTCCACGGGATGATCTGCGCGACCACCCCCAGCGGCTCGTGGAAGTGGTACGCCACCGTGTCCTCGTCGATCTGGCTGAGGGCGCCCTCCTGCGCCCGCAGCGCCCCCGCGAAGTACCGGAAGTGGTCGATGGCGAGCGGGATGTCGGCGGCCAGCGTCTCCCGGACCGGCTTGCCGTTGTCCCACGTCTCCGCGACCGCCAGCGCCTCCAGGTTCGCCTCCATCCGGTCGGCGATCCGCAGCAGCACCCCCGCCCGCTCGGCCGGCGCCGTGCGCCCCCAGGCCGGGGCCGCCGCGTGCGCCGCGTCCAGGGCGCGCTCGACGTCCTCCGCCGACCCCCGGGCGATCTCGGTGAACGGCCTGCCGTCCACGGGGCTCGGGTTCTCGAAGTACCGGCCGCCGGCCGGGGCGACGTACGCGCCGCCGATCCAGTGGTCGTAGCGCGGCTGGTACGCCATGAGCGCGCCCTCGGTACCGGGTGCGGCGTAGCGGGTCATGGGCAGACCTCCTGCGGGTCGGACGGAACCGGACCGCCGGGCCCCGGGCCGGGGCGCACGGGCGGCCGGACGGCGGGCGGCCGGCGTCCCGGCCGGCGCGCCCTCACCGCCGAGTGTGCGCCGCCGGACGTTGCAACCCCGTTGCGCCGCAGGACAGTTCCGCCTCCAGCGCGTCGAGCCGCGCGCGGACCGGCGCCACCTGGGACGCCGGGACCGCGGCGCACAGCGCCCGCCACACCTCCACGTCGTCCTCGCCCCACGCGCTGTACGCCCAGTCCGCGAGCAGCCGCGGATCCGCCCGCGCCACCAGCGCGGCCCGCAGCCGCCCCGCCAGCCGCTCCCGCATCCGGACCACCCCCGGCGCGACCGACCCCGGCAGCAGCGGGCCCGCGTACTGCCCCGCCGCCGCGGCCACCGCCCCCGACGCCAGGCGCCGGTCCACCGCCGCGAAGTCCGCGTCCACCGGCACGGCGAGCCGGTACGGCCGCGAGCACAGCACCTCGGGACCGAGCACCGCCCGCAGCCGCGACAGCTCCGCGCGCAACGTCACCGGCGTCACGGACCCGTCCTCGTACAGCAGCGTCAGCAGCTCGCCGCCCGACACCCCCTCCGGCCGGTGGGCGAGCACCACCAGGATCTCGCTGTGCCGCCGGCTCAGCGCCAGCCGCCGCCCGTCCACCGTCAGCACCGCCTCGTCCCGGCCCAGCGCCGTCAGCCGGAGCCGCCCGGCCGGCGGGGGCGGGGCCAGCAGCGCCAGCTGCGCCTCCGCGGCCCGCGCCACCGCCCGTACCAGACCGAGGCTGTGCGGATGGGCGAGGGGAGCGCCGCCGGTGAGGTCGACCGCGCCGAGCAGCCGTCCGCTGCGCGGGTCGCGCACCGGCGCCGCCACGCACGTCCAGGCCCGCACCGGCGGCCGGAAGTGCTCCGCCGACACCACCTGCACCGGCCGCCCGACGGCGAGCGCCGTCCCCGGGGCGTTCGTCCCCGCCGCGGCCTCGGCCCAGCCCGCGCCGGCCACGAAGTTCATCCGCCGCGCCTGCCGCAGCGTCGCCGGGTCGCCCTCCACCCACAGCAGCCGCCCGCCCGCGTCGCACACCGCGAGCAGGTGCCCGCCGTCCCGGGCGTCCGTGCCCAGCAGTTCCCGGATCACCGGCATCGCCGGGGCCAGCGGATGCCCCTCCCGGTACGCCGCCACCTCCTCCTCCGCCAGCTCCAGCGGCGCCGCCCCGTCCCGGTCCACCCGGGCGCGCTCCGACCGCCGCCACGACTCCGCGACCAGCGTCCGCACCCCGGCCCGCGGGCCCGGCCCGGGCGTCCCGTTCCTCCGCGTCGTCGCCTCGCTCAACCCGGCCTCCCCCTCGCGGACGTACGGCTTCCCGGCGCACATCGTCGTGGCCCCGCCCGCCGCCGACAAGAACCCGGGAGCGAGGGCATATGCCGCCCGTCCGGGAGCGCCCCCCGCACGCCGCACCTGACTCCGGGAGCCCCCCCCGCACGCCGCACTTGACTCCGGGAGCCGCCGCCCCCGTGCCCGCCGCACCGGACTGCGGGCGACACACGGCCCGCCGTCCGCGTCCGCGGGACCCGCAGCGGTTAGCGTCGGCCGAGGCGCCCGGCACCGCGCTCTCCCGCCCCGGACGAAGGAAGGCAGCCACCGTGTCACGGAACCGCCGCTTGATCCTCAGCCCGCCCTCCCGCGTGTGGGGCCTGCTCTCCGACGGCCATCGCTACGGCGAATGGGTCTCCGGTACGCAGCGGATCCTCGCCGCCGATCCGCACTGGCCCGACGTCGGCGCCCGCCTGCGCGTCCGCGTCGGCGTCGGACCGGTCACCCTCGACGACACCTGCGTGGTCCGCGTCTGCGAACCCGAGCGCCGCCTGGAACTGGAGGCGAAGGCCGAGCCCTTCGGCGCCGCCCGGATCGCCATGAACCTGATCCCCTGGGGCGAGCACACCCTCTTCCTCCTGGAGTGGCACCCCCTCCGCGGCCCCGGCACCCGCATGCACGGCCTCCCCGTCGACTACCTGGTCTCGATCCGCAACGGCATGATGCTCACGAAGCTCGCCCGCATCGCCGTCCGCGAGCAGCGCACCGGCGCCGCACCCCTCCGGCAGGCCGGAGCAGCCGCCGCCCAGGAGTGACCGACGCGACGAGGAGAACGGCTCCCGCGGCCCCGGCGGCCGGCCGGAACGCGCGGGAGGAGCGGGCGGACTCAGCGCCGGGCCGCGATCTCCGCCAGGGCGTTCTTGACCTCCAGGGCCACGCGCGCCGCGTCGTCCGGGTTGTTCACCACGTCCGTCTGGTTCATGTCCACGACGAGGACGTCGCTGGCCGAGTAGTGCCGGTGCACCCAGTCGTCGTAGCCGGACCACAGCGTGCGGTAGTACTCGACCAGGCTCTCGTCCTGCTCGAAGTCGCGGCCCCGCAGCCCGATGCGGTGCAGCACCGTCGCGAAGTCGGCCTTCAGGTAGACCATGAGGTCGGGGGCCTTGCGGTACGGCAGGCCCTCGATCTCCTTCATCATCTCGTCGAGCAGGCCCTCGTAGACCTGCATCTCCAGGGAGCTGATCCGCCCGAGGTCGTGGTTGACCTTCGCGAAGTACCAGTCCTCGTAGATGGACCGGTCGAGCACGCTGTCGTCCTGCTTGTACGCCTCCTTGATCGCGGCGAACCGGGTCTGGAGGAAGTACAGCTGGAGCAGGAAGGGGTAGCGCTTGGCCTGGATCTCCTCGGGGCTCGCCGAGTAGAACAGCGGGAGGATCGGGTTGTCGTCGACGCTCTCGTAGAAGACCTCGGTGCCCAGCTCCCTGGCGAGCAGTTCGGCCACGCTCGTCTTGCCGATCCCGATCATGCCACCGACGCAGATCACCGGCATACCTCACTTCTCCCTGGGGTCTTCTTCTTCGTGGACGGGGAGCCGGCCTCCCGTACCACGGAGACGCGCGCCGGTGGTCACGCCGTCGCGGACCGGACCGCTTCTGTCGGCCGGTGGGCCTGCCGTACCGCGGTCGCCGCTGCGAGCGACGGGTCGCAGCCCCACAGCCGCCATGAATCCTAGATGACGATCGGACGTCTCCCGGCCGGGTCGGTCCTCCCTGGCGCCTGTCCGGCGCCGGCGGCCGGTCAGTCGGCGTCGTGACGGCGTATCCACTCCAGGGCCGCGGCCCGCTCGGCCCGGGTCGGCGCGGGGTCGAGCCGGTCCGGGTGGCGGACGAGACCGTGCTGCCGCGCCACGCGCACGCCGAGCGCGCGGGAGGCGGGGGAGAGGTCCGGGTGTCCGGCGACCTCCTGGGCGCGCTGCCACCACCCGCGGCTGTGGGTGTCGACGGCGTAGTGCCACAGGGGCTGCCGGGGGTCGGCGACGCCGACGAGGATCTGGCGGAGCTTGTGCTCGGCGATGCCCGGTACGCCGTGCAGCCGGTCGGCCACGAGCAGCGGGTGCACGCCGTCGAGCCGGGCCCGGACCAGCACCCAGGTCATCAGCTGGCCCACGTCGTGGGCGGGCGAGGTCACGAACTCCCACAGCTCGGCGGCCTTCGCCTCGTCGGGCGCGCCGAGGTGGGTGAGGAGCCGCAGCTCGGCCTTCCAGACCGGTCGGCCGCCGTCCCACCACGCGAGCAGCTTGCCGGCGGCGGGGTGCCCCAGGTCGAGGGCGAGGCAGGTGAGGGTGACGAGCGGGTGGCGCCATTCGGTGTACGTGGTCCGGTACCTCTTCGTGAGGTCCTTCATGCGGCGCGGCAGCAGCGCCTCGACCTCGGCGGGACCGGCGAGCCCGTGGGAGTGGAGCAGTTCGAGGCAGAACCCGAGCCCTTGCAGGCCGGTGTCCGGGTCCGCGATCCGCTCCCGCAGCCAGCGCGCGTCGCCGTCGGTGAGGGTGCGGTACCGGTGCCACGTCCGGCTCAGCACGCCCTCGGAGGCGGTCAGGTCGGGACCGGTGCCGGACAGCAGGCCGTCCCGGGCCGCCTCGTAGCGCTCGACATCGGCGAGGGCGGCGCGGGCGGCCTCCGGGCCGGTGACGAAGGAGACGGTGGCGGGAGCGTCGCCGTCCGTGCGGCCCGGAGCGCCGGAGCGCGCGCCGTCGCGGGCGTCGAGGGCCGCCTCGCGTACCCGCTCCACGTGGTCGAGCGCGGTCCGGGCGGCCAGCACCCGCAGGGCGCGGGGCAGCCGCTCGTCGGTGGCGAACCGGACGGCTAGCAGCCCGGCGTACGACCCGCCCGTCAGGCCGTCCGCGCCCGTCTCCCGGCGCCAGTCGGCCGTGGCCTCCCGGGTCAGCGCCGCGTACAGCCCGCGCAGCAGGGCCTCCGGCGCCCCGTGCGCGTCGAGGTCCGCCGCGACGGCGACCGCCGTCCGCACGGCGTCCGGCTCGCGCAGCGACCGGTACAGCTCCAGCCAGGCCGGCACCGCGGCCGGGGCGCCCGCGAGCGCCTGCGCCCGTACGACGTCGAGCCCCCGCTCGGACGGCACCCGCGCCACGACGCCCGCCGCGAGGGGGCCGAGGGCCGCGACGGCCTCCCACGCCTCCGCGCGCCCGTGGCGCAGCAGGGCCCGCAGCAGCTCCCGCCACCCGGTCCACCGGTCGAGGCGCCCCGCGTACTCCTCCCGCCACGCGCGCAGCAGCCGGTCCGTCTCGTCTGCCGTCAGCCTGTCGCGCCGCTCCAGCGCCACCGCGAACCGGGTCGCGGCGGTGAGGTCCCGCGCGGCGCCGAGCCGTTGACGCAGCCACGCGTCCTCCGCCGGGGACAGGGGCCGGTACCGGACAGGGCCGGGGCCGTGGTGCACCGGCTCGTCGAGCGCGGCGAGGAACTGGCGCACGCCGTCCGGGTCCGCCGGGTCCGGCAGCCCCTCGCCGTCCCGCAGGGTGATGCGGTCCAGCCGGAACGCGCCCTGCGGCCCGCCGTCGACGACCCGGAACCCGTCCGGCCCCGCCCCGAGCCCGGCGCCCACGACCGCGTGGTCGCCGCCCCAGTGCAGCAGCAGTTCGCCGGTCAGCGCGCCGGAGCGGTCGAACGCCCGCCCGTGCGACTGCCAGTGCCAGTACGCGAACGAGACCGGTCCCGCGAGGCCCCGCTCCGCGACCAGCTCGGCGGCGTCCGCGTGCCCGTCCCCCTGCGTGTACCGCCCCCTCCCCGGCGGCGGCAGCACGACGAACCCGTCACCGCCGAGCCCCCGCCACCACGCGGAGATCCGCGCGAGGTCCGACGCCGTCCGCCGCACACCGCGGCCGGCCTGGCTGCTGCCGGGGTCGTTCACGTACGTCTCCCTGCTCCGGGGCTTCTCGGGGACGCCGCGCGCGTCCACGGACCACCCTGCCACGGGGCACTGACACCGCCGCCCGGCCCCCCGACACCGACCCCGCCCGGCGCTCAGGCGACGGGCTGCGGCGCCGGAGCGGCGCCGTCCAGGACCTTGCGGGTGACGCGCTCGGCGAGGGCCGCGACCAGGGCGCGGGGGCGACGCGGTGTCAGGTGGGCGCCGAGGGTGTTGCCGAGGCCGGGCGCGACGTAGGCCCGGTCGCGGTCCAGGGCGCGGAGCGCGGCGCGGACGACCGGCTCCGGGGTGGTCATCGAGCCCGTGACGGCCGCCCGGCGGGTGCCGATGGTGTCGAAGAAGGCGGTCTCGACCGGACCCGGGCACAGCGTGAGGACCCGGATGCCGCGCCGCCGGTACTCCTGGCGCAGGGCGAGGCCGAAGTTCAGGACGAACGCCTTGCCGGCGCCGTAGACGGCGAAGTACGGGGAGGGCTGGAAGCCGGCGTTGGAGGCGACGTTCACGACCGCGCCGCGGCCGCGCTCCAGCATGCCGGGGAGCAGGGCGTGGGTGAGGTCGACGAGCGCGACGACGTTGACCATCAGCTGGTCGTGGTCCCGGTCCGCGGGGATCTCCTCGAAGCGGCCGCAGGTGCCGAAGCCGGCGTTGTTGACGAGCAGGTCGACGTGGAGGGCGCGGGCGGTGAGCTCGTCGGCGACGCGGCGGGCGGCGTCCGGTGCGGCGAGGTCCTGGACCAGTGCGTGGGCGCGGACGCCGTGCTCGGCGACCAGACGCTCGGCCAGGGCGGCGAGCCGGTCGCCCGAACGCGCCACCAGGACCACGTCGTGTCCCCGGGCGGCGAGCTGGGCGGCGAACTCGGCGCCGAGACCGGACGACGCGCCGGTGATGAGGGCGGTGCTGGGCACGGGCTGCCTCCTTGATGAGTTGTCAACTGATGCAGGACCGTACCAGTAAACGAATGAAATGCAACAGCGGTGATGCAACTAAAACCCCTCACGCGTCACCGATGTAAGATTTCCGCGACGGATCGGCAGGAGGAGAGCACGATGGGTGAGGCAGGGACGCGGTCGTTGCGCGCGGACGCGGAGCGCAGCGCGCGCGCGATCCTGGAAGCGGCCGAGCGGGTGCTCGCCGAGGACCCGAACGCCTCCATGGAGCAGATCGCCGCGGTCGCCGGCGTGGCCCGGACGACGATCCACCGGCGCTTCGCCAGCCGGCAGGCGCTGACCGACGCGCTGGCCGCTTCCGCGGCCCGCCGGCTCGCCCAGGCCGTGGACGACGGCCGGCCCGACACGGCGCCGCCGCTCGTGGCCATCCACCGGATCACCGCCAACGTCCTCCGGGTCAAGAGCGCCTGGGCGTTCGCCCTGGGGCTCCCGGAGGACGACGAGGACGGCGAGGCCGCCGCCCTCCACCGCGACATCGCCGAACGCTGCGTCGCGCTGCTGCGCCGGGCCCAGCAGGACGGACTCGTCGACCCGGCGGCCGACCTCGACTGGGTCCGCCGCTTCTACTACGCGCTCCTCGGCGAATCCCTCACCGAAGCGACCGAAGGCGCCGACCCGGACGTCCTGGCCACCCGCGTCGTCGACACCCTCCTCCACGGCGCCGGCCCGCGCGCCTGACCTCCCACCGGTTGACGCCATGAGGTGACCGCCCGGCGTGGGTCCCGGAAGCCGCCCGTCCGGCGGTCCACCATCGGCGCAGGCGACCGGGGCCCGCCCGGTCGGAGAGCGCCACGGAGGAAGCGGTGTCGGTACGTCGGACGGTCTGGAGCGCCACGGCGGCGGTGGCGCTGACGGCCCTGGGACTGATCGCCCCGGCGTGGAGCCGTCCGCCGGCGGCCCCGCAGCCCGAGGGACCCGGAACCCTCTGCGCGGTCGCCGGAACCCTGCGGGGCGCGGACGGCGAGAGCGTCACCGTCAGCCTGTGCGCGGACGGCGGCCACCCCCGCATGACCGTCTCGGCCCCGGCCGTCTGCGGGAGCGGCCTCACCTGCCGCACCACCGGCACCTGGACGGCCCGGCACGCCGGCGGGACGCTCGCCGGTACGCTGCCCGGCGCCGTCGAGTACCCCGGCCCGGGCACGTACGACCTCACGGCCACGGTCCGCGTGCGCTCGGAGCCAAGCGGCGGCGTCGACCTCCAGGGCACCGTCCGCGCCACCCTGACCCTGACCACCCCGAAGCCGCGCCCCACCCACACCGTCACCGTCGACCGCCCGGCGCTCCAGCGCGGCACCACGACCACCCTGACGTACACGATCCGCCGCGACAGCGAAGAGGGCGACGGCAGCGCGCGCTTCGGCCTGATCGGCGAGGAGGACTCCGGCGTCCGCATCTCCACTGCCGACCCCCGCTGCGTCAACCCCCTCGTCGGCAGCTTCCCCGGCACCACCCGCCTCCGGCACGCCCTGGACTGCGCCCTCACCACCCTCCAGCCCGGCAACCCCCAGCAGGTGACGGTCCGCGTCACCACCCCCTCCACGTGCTCCACCGTCGTTTCGAAACTCGGCTACTGGCTCCCGGACGGCCAGACCCTCTACACGGGCGGCATGCTCCCGGGCCCGACGGTGACCTGCCGGTAGGCCGGGCCGGGGAGGTGCCGATCACGCCGCCGGAGGATCCGGCCAGGACCAGGACCAGGACCAGGACCGGCACCCGCACCGCCTCGGACCTTGGGACGCGCGTGTCCTCAGCGGGGAGTGAGGAGGCAGAACTCGTTGCCCTCCGGGTCCGTCAGCACCGTCCACGGGAGCGCCGACTGGTCGAAGGCGGCGACGCCGGCCCCGAGGGCGAGCAGACGGGCCTCCTCCGCGGCCATGTCGTCGCCGGGGTAGGGGCGGACGTCCAGGTGGACGCGGTTCCAGTCGCGCTTGGGGGCGGGGGAGCGGACGAACTCCAGGTACGGGCCCACACCCCGGGCCGAGCGCAGGGTCGCGACGGCGTCGGTGACCTCGTGCACCGTCCAGTCCGTCGCCGCGCCCCAGAAACCGGCCATCCGCCGGGGGTCGGCGGCGTCGACGACCACGGCGGCGATCGGTCCGGTGTCCCGGTAGACCGGCCGCGGTTCCAGCACGCAGAACTCGTTGCCCTCCGGGTCCGCCATGACCGTCCAGGGCACGTCGCCCTGACCGATGTCGGCGAGCGTGGCCCCGAGGTCCCGCAGGCGGCCGACCAGCTCCGCCTGGTGGGCGGGCGACGTGGTGGCCAGGTCGAGGTGGACGCGGTTCCTGACCGTCTTGGGTTCGGGGTCGGCGACGATGTCGACGCAGACGGCCGTGGGATCGGGGTAGGTGAAGCCGACGGGTTCGAGGTTGGTCACGCCCGGGCCTTCGCTGTCGACGCCCCAGCCGAGCGCCGCCGCCCAGAAGCGGCCGAGCGCGGCGTCGTCCCGGGCCTTCATGGTGATCTGCACGAGTCGAGTGGCCATGGCCAGGATGCTACGAGGTCGCACCGCCGCGCGACCGGCCCGGGATCCTTCCGTCGAGCCGGCCGGCGGCGGGTGCGGACTCAGAAGTTGCCGTAGTTGACCTGCCAGGTGGGCAGGCCCATGCGGCGCCACACCGCGACCACCCGGTCCCGGTCGTCCAGCGACACGCGGACCGCGTAGCGGTGGCGGACGTGGGCGTCGAAGAGCTCCGCCTTGACCAGGTCGTCGGAGCGGCCGTCGCCGGACGCCCGCATCCACAGCTCGTCGTACGGCACCTCGTACCGCTCCAGCCACGCCTCGGTCAGCGCCCGGTGGTCCTCGCTCCGGCCGGACAGCAGCACGATCCGGTCCCGGTGGGACCCGCGGAAGGCGCGCAGGGCGTCGCGGACCGGGACGTTGAGCAGGTCGAGGTCGCAGCGGGTGAAGTCGTACGGGCCGCGGTCGCCGCGCAGGGCGAGCGTGCCGTCGATGTCGCAGAGGACGGCCGACGGCAGCGCGGGGTCGGGCACGTACGGGGTGACGGCGGGCCGGTCGTTGAGCCAGTCGTCGGTGAGCCGCCACCCGCCGCGGGTGGCCTTGGCGTGCTTCTCGGCGAGGATGCGGATGATCTCCTCGCCGACGGGCCGCTCGCGGGCCGCGTCGCGGCGGACGCACTCCTCGACCGGCACGGCGGTGAAGTCGTGCACGACGAAGGTGGCGTCGCGGCCGGTCAGCGCCGCCTTCAGCCGGCGCGGTATGTGCGGCGTGAGGTGGGTGTTGTCGACGACGACGTCGAAGCCGTCGTCCACGGCGGTGCGCAGGACGACGTCCTGGACGTCGAGCACGGTCCGCTCGTGGGCGCGCGAGCGCCGGTCGCCGCCCGGCAGGTCGAGCATGCCGCGCAGGTCGTCGAGGTTGACCCGGCGCATCCGGCCCTCCGCACGCTCCTGGAGGGCGCGGGCGGCGGTCGTCTTGCCGGAGGCCGGCAGTCCGGTCATCACATGGACCACGGGCACGGTCAGTTCTCCTCGTCGGTGGTGAAGGGGCCGGCGGTCTCCGGACGGAGGCTCCGCCAGACGTGCAGGTCGGTGGGGCGGTCGTCGAGGCGCAGGAACAGGGCCGCGCGCAGCGCCGGGTCGGGCAGCTCCTTGACGGCGCGGGCGAACGCGCCCCGGTCGGCGGCCAGCGGCGCCAGCCGCGCGTACGCCTCGTCGATGGCGCGCTCCCGCGCGGCGAACGCCTCCTCCAGCCCCGCGATCACGGACCGCACCCAGGCGTCGAACTCGTCCGGCACCTGCTCCAGCAGCGCGTCCAGCGGACGCCCGCCCCGGGACCGTACGGCCCCGAGTTCGGCGACGGACAGGCCGAGGCCCTGGGCGAGCCGCTGGGCGGAGGTGCCGGCGAACCGCTGGATGCCGTGCCCGCGCCAGATGTCGCGCTCGGTGACCCCGGTGAGGACCTTGTGGAGGCGTACGTACTCCGCGAGCTTGGCCTTGGCGCGCACCCCGGACGCGAAGCGCAGCACGAAACCCTCGGCGTCGGTGCCGGTGGCCGGGGCGCCGTCCGGCAGCGTGTTCGTCTCGGTCAGCTTGACGAGCGTGTCGAGCGGCATCGGCGGGTGCACGGTCACGACCGACCCGATGCCCTCCCACGCGGGCGCGGCCTCGGCCAGGCCGATCTCCGCGCCGTCGGCCGCGAACGCGGCCAGCAGCACGAGGTCCCGCCGCTCGCCGTAGTTCACGACGATCCGGTTCCGCGGGTGGACGATCTCCATCAGGTACGTCACCCCGGGCACCAGCCGTCCGGTGTCGGCGGCGTCGATCCGGCGCTGCGCCCACGTCGCCTGCACGCTGACGAAGGAGCCCTTGGACGCGACCCGCCAGCGCCCCTCGTAGTGGAAGAGCAGGCCGAGGCTGCCGTCGACCTTCTCGTACACCTCGAACGGCTCGTCCGGCAGGGCGGGCGCGTAGGGGCGGCCGGTCTCGTGCTCGGAGACGTTGAAGAACTTCGGCAGCGGCAGCGCGACGATCCGGCCGGTGCGGTCGTCGGCGACGAGACCGCGGCAACGGGTCGTGACGCGGGTCCAGTTGGCCTCGTACTGACAGCTGCGCGTGTACGTGTAGATCGACAGCGGCAGCTCGGGGTGCGACTTGCGCGTCACATGCCCGGCTTCGATCGCGTCGGCCAGCTCCTGGGGCGGCAGCAGCGCGTCGAGCGTCAGGTACGCCTGGCTCATGGTTCCCTCCCGTGTGCGAGGAGGCTCATTCTTCAGCGCGGAAGGCGGCCCCGACCAGCGAATTAGCGCGCCCGGGGGCCGGACGGCCCGCCCGGGCTCACCGCTCGCTCCCGGGCAGGAACGCGTAGAACGGGCCGTCGGGCGCGCGGTCGCGGACGCACACCGTGACGTCGCGGCCCCGGAGATAGGCCAGGAACCATTCGCGGAAGGTCAGTTCGTACCTCGTCCACGCCGGACTGTCGAACTCCTGCACCACGACGCGCCATGGGTCCTCCGGCGCGTCCGGGACGCGCAGGAAGACGGACTCGCCGGTCACGCAGGACGCCACCGGGATGAGCTCGCCGGGCCCTCCGCCCACCGGGTCGGGCAGGTACTCCGCCATGTCCTCCTCGCGCCACATCTCCAGGTCGTCGCGGACGTGGGAGTCGAGGCTGTGCAGGAGGTGCCGGGCCGGGTGGGTGAGGTGGATCTGGTCGTTCACCAGGATCGAGCCGTAGGCGTCGACGACCGCCCGGAAGTCGTCGGGGAACCGCATCCCGAACTCCCGCTCCATCTCCTCCCACGGACCCGGGTCCGTCCAGTGGAAGCGCGGTTCGCCCAGCAGCTCCGCCACCTCCGCGACCACCGACTTCTCCATGAGCGACCCCCTCGACCCGACCGGCGTGACCGCCACCCTGTCAGAGGCCCCGGCGATCTCCAAGCGCGGGGCCCGCGGACGGGGTTCGGCGGGACGGACGGCGGGCCCGCCCCGCGACCGACGGTTAAGGAGCGGTGACGACCAGGGCGGTGTTGTGCCCGCCGAAGCCCACCGACGTCGACACGGCGGTACGGATCCGGGCCGCGCGCTCCGTGGTCGGGAGGTCCAGCGTGATGTGCTCGTCGGCCTCCGCGAGGTTCGCGGTCGGCGGCACGGTCCCGTGCGCCACCGACAGCACCGTCAGCGCGGCCTCCACCGCCCCGGCGGCGCCCAGGAGATGGCCGGTCACCCCCTTGGTGGACGTGACGGGCGGACGGTGCGGGAACAGCGCGGCCAGGGCGGCCGCCTCCACCCGGTCGCCCAGCGGCGTGCCGGTGGCGTGCGCGTTCACCAGGTCGACGTCGGCGGGCGCGCGGCCCGCCTCCGCCAGCGCCTCCCGCACCGCCGCCCGCAGACCCGCCCCGTCCGGCCGGGGCGCGACCACGTGGTGCGCGTCCGAGGCGGCCCCGTACCCGGCGACCAGCGCCCGCACCCGCGCCCCCCGCGCCGCCGCGTCCGCCGCCCGCTCCAGGACCAGGAAGCCGGCCCCTTCGCCCATGACGAAGCCGTCCCGGGCCGCGTCGAAGGGACGCGACGCGCCGGCCGGGTCGTCGAAGCGGTGCGACAGCGCCCGGAGCCGGTCGAACCCCGCCACGTAGAAGGGGGTCAGGCTCGCCTCCGCCCCGCCCGCGAGGACGACGTCGCACCGCCCCGCCGCCAGCAGGTCCACGGCGACCCCGAGCGCGCTCGCGCCGGCCGCGCAGGCGGTGGCCACCGCGAGTGAGGGGCCGCGCAGGCCGAACGCGACGGCGAGCTGCCCCGCCACCCCGTTCGGCAGCGCGCCGGGCACCGCGAACGGCGACAGGTCCCGCGGCCCGTCCGCCCGCAGCACGGCCAGCTCCCGCTCGTACGTCTCCGCGCCGCCCGCGCCCGTCCCGACGACCACGCCGGTCCGGGCGCCGTCCCGGGCCGCCTCCGTCAGGCCCGCGTCGGCGAGCGCCTCACCCGCCGCGCACAGCGCGAACAGCGCGGCACGGTCCGGACGCCGGGACACCGCGCCCCTCGGCACCGGCGGCTCGGGCGCCCGGCAGGCCACGAACGGCACCCCGCCCGCCTCGTCGAGCACCGCGGCCGGCTTCCCGGCGCACACGGCCTCCCAGGTCGTGGCCGTGTCCGCGCCCGCCGGGGTGAACAGCCCGATCCCGGTGACGGCGATCCCCGCACCCGCACCCGTGTCCCGGCCCGCGGGCCGGACGCCCGGCGCCGTCACACCGTCTCCGTGGCGCGGGCGACCAGCCGCTCGATGTCGCCGACCGTCACGGCCGCGTACAGCTCCTCCTCGTCCACGGGGACGCCCCGCTCCTTGCGGAGCACCAGCGCCAGCTCGGTCAGCAGGAGGGAGTCGAGCCCCGCTTCCTCGCGACCGGTCTCCAGGGTCAACCCTTCGATGTCCAGGCCGAGTTCGGCGAGCAGCAGGGTGAGTTCCTCGAAGGTCATCGGGTCTCCTCGGTGGGACGTTCGGTGGGACGTACGGAGCGGTGCCCGGCGGCAGCCGCGTGATTGAGGCCGAGCAGCACGCACACGTCCGTCAGGAGCGGCACGTGGTACGCCAGCGGGCGCGGGCCCGCCTGGTCGGGCCGGGAGTCGAAGCCGCCGTCCGGCCGCTGGCGCTCCAGCAGGTACCGGACGGCACGGCGCGCGGGATCCGCGGCCGAGGGGGTGCGGGCCAGCGCGATCAGCGCGTACGCCGTGCTGATCGGGTCGGCCGGCTCGCCGGGCACATGGCCCCAGCCGCCGTCCGGCCCCTGGGTGGAGACGAGCCGGGCGACCGCCCGCGCCCGCGCCCGGTCGGAACCCGCGAGCGCGGGATGGCCGTGAGGGGCCGAGGCGCGGAAGGAGTCGTGGGCGAGGACGGTGCGGAACAGGACGTTGCTCTCGTTGAGGCTCCAGCTCCGCTCGTACGGGCCGCCGGCGGCCTCCCGGTCCAGCAGGAACCGCACGGCCTCCGCGACCACCGGCCCCAGACCGGGCCGCGGCGCGAGCGCGTGCACGGCGGCAGCGGTCATCGCCGCCTCGGAGTCCGTCCCCTTCTCGAAGGTCGGCAGGCCGCCGTCCGCGCCGCGGCGGGCGAGCAGATACCGCTCGCCGGCCGCCACCGCCCGTCCGAGGACGGGCCGTTCGGTCCGCGTCCGGTGCGCCACCGTGCGCAGGAACTCCACGCAGTACGCGGTGTCGTCGACGTCGCTCTGCGCGACGGCCCGGTCGAACCCCCAGCCGCCGTCCGGATTCTGCCGGCCCGTCAGGGCCTCGGCGAGCACCATCAGAGTGTGCGCCGGGGCGCCGGCTCCGGTCAGCGCGAGACCGCCGGTGGCCGTCGCGAAGACGTCCAGGCCGGTGATGTACGGCATCCCGCCGTCCGGGCGCAGCCAGCTCCGCACCTCGCCGGCCCGTTCGCGGACCTCCTCCGCGTACCGGGGGCTGTGCCGCAGCGCGAGGAGGGCCAGCAGCCGGGCGAGGTGGTTGCCGTACGGCGGCGGACCGGGCCGCAGGCTGGGTGCGAGCGTCCGCCAGTCCTCCTCCGTCACCAGGCCGGGGACGCCGGCCCGGTGGCAGTGCAGGACCTTCAGGGCGGCCATCTCCGTGACCAGCCACCGCTGTTGGCCCCGGGCGTCGAAGGCCGTGGCGGGGTCGTCGAGGGGCGTGTGGGGGTGGGCGCCGAGCTCGGTCAGGACGGTCCGGAACATCAGCAGCTTGCGACCGGCGGTGAAATGGGCGAATCCGCCGAGCAGCCGCTCCAGGGCGGCGGCCCCGTCCGCGTACTCGCCCAGCGCCGCGCGGGCCGCGGCCTCCTGGAACGGATCGGGCGCGCCCTGGTCCAGGCCCGTCTTCAGCCGCCGGACCAGCCGGTCCCGGGTGGAGGGGTCCACGCCGGTCGCCGTGAGCAGGCGCAGCGCCAGGGCCGACTCCAGGAGGCGGCTGCCGCAGGGGGCGTGGAGCAGCCCGTCGGGGGCGGCCGCCGTGGTCAGCCGGGCGGCCAGCCGCGCCCGGGCCCGGTCGAGAGCCCGGCCGTCCGGTCCGGGGGAGTTGCCGCGGACACCGGGGACGGCGAGGGAAGCACCGCTTAAGGGCGGCGCGCAGAAGGTCATGTCGGTGAGTCCTCGAAGGGGGTCGGAGGGGGAGGGGGATCGGAGGCAGGGGTCGGTTCGGCGGGTTGGAGCGGGTGCGGCGCGTGCGGGAAGAGCCGGCGGAGCGCGTCCGCGCCCGCCGGCACCAGGGGGGTGTGGCGGTCGGCGAGCACGGCGCCGGGCAGGACGAACCCGCACCAGGCGATCTCGTCCGGATCCGGCCGGGGCGGGCGGTCCGTCCGCCAGCGGTGGACCGCCAGGAAGGCGGCGCCGTGCGGGTCGTCCACCCGGTGCCGGTACGCCTCGGTGAGGCCCGGCACCGTCGCGTAGCCGAGCTCTTCGCGCAGCTCGCGCAGCGCGGCCGCCCGGTACGTCTCGCCGGTGCGCACCGCGCCGCCGATCAGGACGTCGTAGTGCGCGGGATAGGCGCGGGCCCGGGCGGAGCGCCGGTAGAGCAGGACCCGGCCGGCGTCGTCGGTGCAGACGGTCGCCGCGTACCGGCGCAGCAGTCCGTCCGGGGCCGGCGCCTCCCGGCCCCCGAGGGCCACCACCCGGTCGCCGGAGTCGACGAAGTCCACGCGCTCCCCGCCGCCGGGTCCGCGCGGTGCGGTGCGGGGGCTCACCGGCGGGCGCGGACGCGGGCGAGGAACGGGCCGTCCGGCCGCAGGTTCAGCCCGAACACCGGCTCGCCCGCCGGCGCGGCGGCCTCGATCGCGAAGCGGGGCAGGAGCGCGCCGAGCAGCACCTCCATCTCCCGCAGCGCGAAGCGGGTGCCGAGGCAGGCCCGCGGACCGATGCCGAACGGCAGGTACGCGCCCGGGGGCGGCGGCGTCCGCGGCGGGAAGCGGTCGGGCACGAACGCGCCGGGGTCGGGCCACACGTCCGGGTCGCGGTGGGTGAGGTAGGGGCAGACGAGGACGTCCGTGCCGGCCGGGACCCGTACGCCGTCCAGCCACACGTCGGACTCGGCCTGCCGGGGGAGCAGCCACCCCGTCGGGTAGAGGCGCAGCGTCTCCGCGAGCACGCCCTCGATCACCGCCGGGTCGCCGGCCGCCCGCCGGGCGACCTCCGGGTGCCGGTCGAGCAGGACGAACACCCAGGTCAGCGTGCGGGCGCTGCTCTCGTAGCCGGCGACGAGGAGGGTGACCAGCTCGTCGCGGATCAACCGGTCGTCGTAGCGGTCGTCGGTCTCCGCCGCGTCCAGCAGCCGGAACAGGAGCCCGGTGCCCGCCGCCCCCGCCGCGTGGCGGGAGCGGGCGTCCGCGATCGCCCGGTGCATCCGCGCGTCGAGCGCGGCGAGCGCCGCCGCCGCCGGCGCCGGCAGATCGGTGCCGCCGCCGACGTCGGCGGGGAGCGCGGCCACGATGTCCTGCACCGCCGCCAGGTCCGTGTACGTCGCCGGGTCGAGGGGACGGTCGGTGAGCGAGCGCCAGATGGTGTCCACCGTGAAGAACTGGGCGTCCTCGGCGAGGTCCGCCGGCTCGCCGGTGCGCGCCCGATCCGCCCAGCGGTCCGCGATCACCCGCGCAGCGCCCGTGATGTGGTGCTCCCAGCGCTGGATGCCGCGGCCGGTGAACGGCGCCTGGAGAAGCCTCCGTTGGGAGCGCCACGCCGCCCCGGTGGCGCTGAGCATGCCGTCCCCGAGGAGCGGGCGGGCGCGGTGGGACCGCTTCACGAACAGGTCGCCGCCGACGCCGAGGACCTGGTGGACGTGGTGCGGATGGGTCACCAGGACCGCGTCCCGCCCGCCCCGCCGGAAGCCGGTGAGCCGCCCCGGGACCCAGGCCGCGCGCAGCAGTTCGACGAGCGGGGCACCGGAGGCCGCCCAGGCGGCCACCACGGCGTCGTCGAGGAGGTCGGGGAGCCGCCCGGCGGCGGGGGCCTCGGGCGACGGAGGCGCGGGTGCGGTACCGGTCGCCGGTGAACTCACGTTGGGTGACTGCATGATGACGTATCGTAGCGGCCTGTGCGATCTTCAGTCTCTCCGCGACCTCCCGGCGCCGTGCCCCTGGCGCTCCTCGACCGGCTCGCCCTCGACACGGCGGCGCTGCACCCCACCGACACCGCCCTCCACCTCGGCGGCTTCGTCACCCTGGAAGGGCCGCCGCCGCCCCGGGAGCAGGTGGTGCGATGGCTCGGGCGGCGCGTGACGGACCTGCCCGAACTGGCCTACCGGCTGGGCGGGACCGCCCGGCGCCCCCACTGGGAGCCCGACCCCGGCTTCGACCCCGCACGTCACCTGTACGAGCTACCCGGCTCACCCGATCCGGCGGCGGCCGTCGCCGAGGCCGTCGGGCAACCTCTGCCCCGCGACCGGCCGTTGTGGGGCGTGTGGCTCGTCCGCCGGGCGGGCACCGGGTACGGCCTCTGCTACCGCGCCCACCACGCCTTCCAGGACGGCGCCGCCGCCGTCGCCACCCTGGAGCACCTGCTCGGCGACGAGGAGCACCGGCCCGCCCGGGCCCGGGCCGGGCTCGCCCGCCGCCGGCCGGTGCGCTGGCGCGAGATCCTGCCCGAGTTCCGCCCGCCGGGCCGGATCACCTGGTGGTCGCCGCTCGACACCGCGCCCTCCCACCGCCCCGCCGTCGCCCTCGCCGACACCCCGCTCGCCCGGCTGCACGCCCTCGGCCGCCGCCTCGGCGCCACCGTCCCCCAGCTGTGCCTGGCGCTCACCGCCGACACCGTCCGCGCCTGGCACCCCGACGACTGGGCGCCCGGCGGACCGGGCCACGGACGCGGACTGCGCGCCGGCATGGGGATCGGCGTACGGGACCCGGAGGAGCCGCACCCGCTGCTCGGCAACCGGGTCGCGGTCGCCGGCTTCGACCTGCCCTGCGGCGAGCCGGACCCGGACCGGCGGCTCGCCGCACTCGGCCGGGCCGTCGGCTACCCGCGCCTCGCCGCGCTCGCGGACGCCCAGGGGGCGGTGCTGCGCCGCCTCCCGTACCGGATCGGCAAGCTCTCCCTCGGCCGCGCGGTGGACGCCCGCTACACCCCCGTGATGGTCGCCGACCTGCGGATCCGCCGGCCCCTCGGCTTCGACGGGACGGCGGCCACCGCCGTCCACCCGCTGCCGGTCCGCGTGCCGGGGCAGCCGCTCTTCGTCGCCTGGGCCACCCACCGGCGCACCCTCCACACCACCTTCGTCGCCGACGCCGCCCTCCCGGGTGCCGAACGGCTCCCGGAGCACTGGGAGACGGCCCTCGCCGCCCTCGAACGGCGCGCGGAGCAGCGGCGGTCGGGGGCGGCGGCGGTCACGACGGAGGAGGACCGCGTCAGTTGAGCTCGTCGGGGTGGGGGCCCGTGCGCAGGTCGCGGTCCAGTGCGGCGATGGCGCGCATCTCGTCGTCCGTCAGCGCGAAGTCGAGGACGTCGAAGTTCTCGCGGATGCGGTGGGGGGTGACGGACTTCGGGATGACGACGTTGCCGAGCTGGAGGTGCCAGCGGATGACGGTCTGCGCGGGCGACTTGCCGTGGCGGTCGGCGATGGTCCTGAGCGCGGCGTCATCGAGGACGGCGCCCTGGGCGAGCGGGCTCCACGCCTCGGTGGCGATCCCGTGCTCCGCGTGGAAGGAGCGCAGTTCGGCCTGCTGGAGGCCGGGGTGCAGCTCGATCTGGTTGACGGCCGGGACGAGCGTCGCGCCGTCGAGGAGCCGCCGCAGGTGGCCGGGCTGGAAGTTGGAGACGCCGGCGGCGCGGACGCGGCCCTCCCCGGCGAGACGTTCCAGCGCGCGCCAGGAGTCCCGGTAGAGGTCGCGGGCCGGGGCGGGCCAGTGGACGAGGTACAGGTCGACGTGGTCGAGGCCCAGCTTCGCGAGGCTGGCGTCGAAGGCGCGGAGGGTGGCGTCGTACCCCTGGTCGGCGTTCCACAGCTTGGTGGTGACGAACAGTTCGTCGCGGGGCAGTCCGGAGGCGGCGAGGGCGCGGCCGACGCCGGCCTCGTTGCCGTAGACCGCGGCGGTGTCGATGGAGCGGTAGCCGGTCTCCAGGGCGGTGGTGACGGCGGCGGTGGTCGCGTCGTCGGAGACCTGGAAGACGCCGAAGCCGAGCTGGGGGATCTCGACGCCGTTGTTCAGCGTGACGGTCGGGACGGCGGGGGAGGCGTTCACGGTGCGTGCGTTCCTTCAGGCGGTGCGGGGGACGAGGGAGGTGCGGGCGCCGGTGCGCCCGCCGTGGGCCTCGCGCGGGGTGCGGGCCCGTGCGGCGGTGCCGGTCACCGGGCCAGCTCGGCGAGGGCGGCCTCGGCGAAGGCGTGGTCCTGCTCGGGGGCGCCGCCGCCGACGCCGACGGCGCCGACGAGCCGGCCGTCGCGGTGGACCGGTATGCCGCCGGCGATGAAGAGCAGCGGCCGGTCGAGGGCGGTGGTCAGGCTGTGGAACGGGCCGTCGGGCTTGACCAGGTCGACCAGGCCGGCGGTGGGGGCGTTCAGCTGGAGCGCCGTGTACGCCTTGCGGGTGCTGGTCTCGCCGGAGATCAGCACGGCGCGGTCGTCGCGGCGGAAGGCGAGCAGGTGGCCGCCGGCGTCCAGGACGGTGACGCTGACGGTGGCCCCGGCGGCTTCGGCGGCGCGGGTGGCGGCGGCGACCAGCAGCTCGGCGTCGGCGGTGGTCAGCGGGGTGAGGGTGGTGGCGGTGGTGCTCATGGCGCCTTTCCTTTGGGAGGGAGGGGGTCAGTGGTGGGCGGGGGCGGGGGCGGGGGCCGGGGCGGCGGTGACGGGCGCCTCGGCCGGGGCGGTTGCGGGGGTGCGGCGCTCCAGCGCGGCGGACCAGAAGGCGAGGCCGAGCGCGGCGGCGGCGAGCAGGGCGCCGACCCAGTTCGGGGACGTGTAGCCGAAGCCGCCGGCGATCACAAGGCCGCCGAGCCAGGCGGCGAGGGCGTTGCCGAGGTTGAAGGCGCCGATGTTGACGGCGGAGGCCAGCGTGGGGGCGCCGTGCGCCTGGTCGAGGACCCGCTTCTGGAGCGGCGGGACGGTGGCGAAGCCGAGCGCGCCGATCAGGAGGATCGCCACCGCGGCGAGGATCTTGTACGAGGCCAGGACGGTGAACAGCGCGAGGACGGCCGCGAGTCCGGCGAGGGTGACGTAGAGCAGGGGCATCAGCGCGCGGTCGGCGTACCGGCCGCCGATCAGGTTGCCGAGGAACATGCCCACGCCGAAGAGGACCAGGAGCCAGGTGACGGCGCCCTCGGAGTAGCCGGCGACCTCCGTCATCATCGGCGCGATGTAGGTGATCGCGGCGAACACGCCGCCGAAGCCGAGCACGGTCATCGCCATCGCGAGCAGCACCTGCGGGTTGCGGAAGGCGCCCAGCTCGCCGCGGAGACGGGCCCCTTCGGGGCGCGGCATGGCGGGCACCAGCTTGGCGATGCCGAGCAGTCCGACGACGCCGAGGGCCGCGACGACGGCGAAGGTGGTGCGCCAGCCGACGGCCTGGCCGATGAAGGTGCCGAGCGGCACGCCGACGATGTTGGCGACGGTCAGGCCCGTGAACATGGTGGCGATGGCGCCGGCCTTCCGGTCCGGGGCGACGAGCCCGGCGGCGACGACGGATCCGATGCCGAAGAACGAACCGTGGGCGAGCGAGGCGACGACCCGGCCGGTCAGCATCAGCCCGAAGCTCGGCGCGACGGCGGAGACGAGGTTGCCGGCCACGAACAGGCCCATCAGCACCATGAGCATCCGCTTGCGGCTCACCCTGTTGCCGAGGACGGTCAGCAGGGGAGCGCCGGCGACCACGCCGAGCGCGTAGCCGGTGACGAGGAGGCCGGCGGTGGGGATGGTGACGCCGTAGTCGGCGGCGATCTCGGGCAGCAGGCCCATGATCACGAATTCTGTGGTGCCGATGCCGAAGGCGCCGACGGCCAGGGCGAGGAGTGCGAGCGGCATGGCTCAACCTTCCGGATTGCTTGAGTGAGCTCTTTGCGTGCTTCGACAATAGTTGCAGACGCGCTCTAAGTGCAAGCGCGGGTAGCGCGTGTAGGCGTCTTGGCGTTGTTCGCAGGGTTACCGGTGGATACCCGTTCGGTTCCCCGCGTCCGTGTCCGAGGCGCCGCCTCGGCGTTGTGCTGGCGACGGCGTGGCGGCGATCAAGGAGAGGGGCGCGCGGTGGACGTGGTGCGGGAGTCGGCTCGGGCCGGCCGGGTCGTGGTGTGGGAGGAGTCGGCGCGCGACGGCGCCCAGGCGAAGACCCTCATGCCGGCGGAGCTGCAGGTGCGGCTCGCCAGGGCGACGGGCGGCCTGTTCGGCGCGGACGGTCCGCGCCACGCGGTGTTCGCCGCCGGGTTCCCCGCCGTGTGCGCCGAGGAGTACGAAGCGGTGCGGCAGGTCGCCGTGGAGGCCGAGGGGGCGGTCGGCGTCGCCGCGGTCTGCCGCGGCGCCCGGCGGGACGTGGAGCAGGCGGTGGCGTCGGTACGGGGCAGCCGGCACGCCCGGGTGATGGTGGTGGTCCCGGCGTCCGAGGCGATGGCGCGGGTCATGGTCCACCGGACGGCCGCCGAGGCGCTCCAGGCCGGCGCCGACCTCGTCAAACGGGCCCGCGACCTCGACGACGCGGTGGCGGTGGACGTCTGCCTGGCGGACGCCTCGCGGGCCGACGCCTCCCTCATGGGCGCCGGCGCCCAGGCCATGACCGGCGCGGGAGCCGGCGTCGTGGTGCTGGCCGACACGGTCGGCGCCCAGCTGCCCCGCGCCTGCCGCGACATGTTCGGCGCGGTGCGGACGGCGGCCGGCGACGACGTCGTCCTCGCCTCCCACCTGCACAACGACCTCGGCCTCGGCTTGGCGAACACCCTGGAGGCCCTGAACGCGGGCGTGCGGGTGGTGTCCAGCTCCTGGCTCGGCATCGCCGAGCGCGCCGGCATGGCCGCCACCGAACAGGTGCTCTTCCTCCTCGCCCGGCACGGGCGCGACCTGCTGGGCGAGGAGGCGGACCTCTGGTGGACCGCGCCCGACCTCACCCGGCTGCCGCCGATCGCCCGGACGGTCTCCGAGGGCACCGGCGTCCCGCTCGGCGTCACCGCGCCGATCGTCGGCACCGGCGTCGGCACGATCTCCACCGGCACGCCCTTCGTCCACCCCGGGCTCTTCCAGCCCTACGACCCGGCCGAGGTCCTGGGCGTCGAGCCGCGGGTCCTGCTGACGCACCTGGCCAGCGCCCGGGTCGTCACCGCCGTCGCCGCCCGCCTCGGCCACCGGCTCGACCCCGACCGGACGGCCGCCGCCATGCGCTGGGCCAAGAGCCGCGCCTTCCGCACCTCGACGGCCGTCATCGACGACACCGCCTTCGCCGCCTACCTCGACGGCCTCGCCCACACCACCCGCCCCACCCCCCGGACCGGCCCGTGACCGGCACCCCCGCGCCCCCGCCCGGCCGCCTCCCCGTCTCCCTGCCCGAGGCCCGCCAGGCCCTGCACGACGGCGCGGCGGTCGTCCTGCCCAACCCCGCCCCGCTCACCCACGTCGTCACCGCCCGCCGCGCCCCCGCGGTCAACGAGGCCAAGGGACGGCCCGCCGGCCAGCCGGTCGCCCTCTGGGCCCACCACCCCGACACCGCGCGCGCCCTCGCCGAGGACGTCTGGCGGCTCGCCCCCGGACCGGCGGCGACGGCGCGGCGGCTCCTGGCGGACGAGCACCTCACCGTCCTCGTACCGGTCCACGACCACGCCGCCGCCCACCCCTGGGCGGCCCCCGCCGTCAAGGACGGGTGGATGCTCCTCTTCGGCGCCCGCCCGCGGTCCCTGCGCCCGCTGCTCGACGCCCACCCGGTGCTGTACGTGAGCAGCGCCAACCGCACCGGCCACCCGCCCGCCGCCACCACCGCCGACGCTCTCGGCATGTTCCCCGCCACCGTCCCCGTCCTCGCGCCGCAGGACCCCGCCGACGCGTCCGGCCCGCCCTCCGCGCGGCGCGCCACCACCACCGTGCGCCTGCACCCCGACGGCCGCATGGAGCTGCACCGGCACGGCGCCCAGGACGCCCCCTTCTCCTCCCCGGACGCCTACCTCCGCCACCTCGGCGAGCGCTACGGGCAGGTTGCCGACGGCGACGGCGTCACCGGCCGCCGGGGCGGCGCGGCATGGGGTCCCGGCCTTTCGCCGTGAGGCCCCGGAGGACGACGTGGCGCGCCCGGCGCCGAGCCCGTTCGAGCAAAGAGTCCCCGACGGCCGGGCGCGCCACGGCCGTTCACCCCCCGGAGGCCAGCAGCGGCAGCACCTCGGTGCGGTAGAAGTCGAAGAAGCCGCGCTGGTCGGGGCCCATCTGGCCGACGTGGACGACGTCGAAGCCGGCGTCCGCGTACTCCCGCAGGCGGCGGGCGTGTTCCTCGGGGTCGGGTCCGCAGGGCACCGCCTCCGCGACGGTCTCCACGGTGACCAGCTCCGTCGCCTGCTCGAAGTGGCGCGGGGTGGGCAGGATCTGGCCCAGTTCCCCGGGGAGGTGTTCGACCGCCCAGAGGCGGTGGGCCGTGCGGGCCCCCTCCTCCCGGGACGGGGCCCAGCACACCTTGGTGGAGGCGAACGCGGGCCGCTCGGGGGCGCGGGCGCGGAACCGGTCGACGAGACCGGCGTCCGGGGTGGTGGTGACGAAGCCGTCGGCGATGCGGGAGGCGACCTCGGCCGCCTTCGGCCCGAAGGCGGAGACGTCGATGGGCGGCGGGTTCTCCGGGAGTGTGTACAGGCGGGCGTTCTCGACCGTGTAGTGCCGGCCCCGGTGGGTGACCTCCTCGCCGGTGAACAGGCGGCGGATCACCTCGACGGCCTCCTCCAGCATCTCCAGGCGCACGTCCACGGCCGGCCACGGGTCCCCGAGGATGTGCTCGTTCAGCGCCTCGCCGCTGCCGAGTCCGAGCCGGAACCGCCCGTCGAGCATGACCTGGGAGGTCGCGGCGGCCTGGGCGACGAGCGCGGGGTGCATGCGGACGGTCGGGCAGGTCACGGCGGTCGCGACGGGCAGGGTGGTCGCCTGGGAGAGGGCTCCGATCACGGACCAGACGAACGGGCTCTCGCCCTGCTCGTCGTTCCACGGGTGGAAGTGGTCCGAGATCCACAGCGAGCGGAAACCCGCGTCCTCCGCCATCCGGGCCTGCTCGACGAGCTCGCCCGGCCGGAACTCCTCGCAGGAGAGGAAGTAGCCGAACTCGGTCATGACGCCTCCAGAGGTGCGTTCGCCGTCCCGTCGGGCGAACTCCTGCGGCGCGACTGCCCGGCAGACCGCGCGGGGAACGCGGAACGGGGAAGTTCGTGGGTTCCGTACGCGGTTGCGGTTGCGGTTGCGGTTGCGGGGCGGGGGAGTGGGGGTGGCGGCGTGGAGGGTGAGGCGCGGTTCCCGCACGCGGTTGCGAGGGGCGACGGGGGACGGGAGAGTGGTCCCCGTACGCCGGTCGCCGGGGGCCACAGCAGTCCGGCTGTGGCCCCCGGCGACCGGCGCAGGCGCCGCCGTCCGTCAGTCCTCGCCCCGGATGATGTTCCGTTCCTCACCCACGGCGGCGCCCCGTTCCTGGTCGGCGTCGTCCGGCTCGTCCGGCGACACGGCGTCACGGGTGGTGACGGCCGGCCGGTGGGTGAACAGCGTGCTGTCGTGCCAGAAGACCTCGGCGGTGTCCGTCTCGATCCGCGTGTCCATCGCGGCCATCTCCTCGTTCCGGGCCCGGCCCTTCGGCCGGAGGCGTCGACCGGCGCCTACCCGGGACGGCGGTTCCGAGTCGCCTTCCCGAGGGGAGAATCACCGCTTTTGTTCCGCTTTCCACAGTTTCATGGAGAAGACTCCGCATACGAGGAGTAGCGCTTCTCGGCCCGGGTAGAGGCCCGACCGATTCCCCGTCCCTTCGTCCCGCGTGGTGCGTTCCGCACCTCGCATCCGCATCACGGACCCCCCTCACGTCGCATCCGTACTGTCCGTCCACCCGCTTTCCGCAGGGAGGAGACGAGATCCATGGCCCCGTCCCCCGCGCCCCGTTGGGAACACGCCGTCGTCACCGGCGGATCCGGTTTCGTGGGATCGCATCTGTGCGCCGCGCTGCTCGCCGGCGGGACGGACGTGACCTGCGTCGACGACTTCAGCACCGGCCGCCCCGAGAACGTCGCGAGCCTGCGTGGTCACGCCGGGTTCCGGCTCCAGGAGGCCGACGTCCGCGAACCGTTCGCGGTCGGCCGGCCGGTCGACCTGGTGCTGCACTTCGCCTCGCCGGCGTCGCCCGCCGACTATCTGCGGCTGCCCCTGCACACCCTGGAGACCGGCAGTCTCGGGACCCGCAACGCGCTCGCCCTGGCGCACGCCCACGGCGCCCGTTTCGTGCTGGCCTCGACCTCCGAGGTGTACGGCGACCCCGAGGAGCACCCGCAGAGCGAGCGGTACTGGGGCCGGGTCAACCCGGTCGGGCCGCGCAGCGTCTACGACGAGGCGAAACGTTTCGGCGAGGCGCTGACCACCGCCACCGCCCGAGCCCGCGGCACGGACACCGTCATCGTCCGCCTGTTCAACACGTACGGGCCCCGCATGCGCGGCTTCGACGGCCGGGCCGTCCCGACCTTCGTCCGCCAGGCCCTCGCCGGCGAACCCCTCACCGTGACCGGCGACGGACAGCAGACCCGCTCGCTCTGCTACGTCTCCGACACCGTCGACGGCATCCTCGCCGCCGCCGCGCACGACATGCGCGGACCCGTCAACATCGGCAACCCGACCGAGATCACCATGCTGGAGCTGGCCCGCTGGATCGCCCGGCTCACCGGCTCGGCCTCCCGGATCCGCTTCGTCGAACGACCCGTCGACGACCCCGCCGTGCGCTGCCCCGACATCACCCTGGCCCGGGACAAGCTCCAGTGGCGGCCGCTCGTCGACGCCGAGGAGGGCCTGCGCCGGACGATCGACTGGTTCCGGTCCGAGGCCGCCCGCGGACGCGAGCCGGCCGACGCGGTCGCCGCCCCGCCCGGCACCCCCGGCCGGGCGGACGCGCCCGAGCGGGCCGCCTGACCCGGCCCGCACCCCGCCGCCCCCCACCGGAAGGCACCACCATGCGCGTTCTCGGCATCAACGCCCTCTTCCACGACCCCGCCGCCGCCCTGGTCATCGACGGCGTCACCGTCGCCGCGGCGGAGGAGGAACGCTTCTCCCGGCGCAAACACGGCAAGCGGCCCGTGCCGTTCTCCGCCTGGGAACTGCCCGAACAGTCCGCCCGCTGGTGCCTGGAACAGGCCGGGCTCCGCCCCGCCGACCTCGACGTCGTCACCTACTCCTACGACCCCGAACTCTCCTGCCCCGCCGAGGCCCTGGGCCTCGACGACCCCTGGGACGACCTGCGCCAGGCGTACGCCCGGCACGCCGCCGGCTTCCTCGCCACCGCGCTGCCCGGACTCGACCCCGCCACCGTCCGCTTCGTCCCCCACCACATGGCGCACGCCGCCTCCGCCGCGTACGCCGCCGAGGGCGCCGACACCTCCTCCGTCCTCGTGCTCGACGGGCGCGGCGAGCGCACCTCCCACCTCGCCGCCCGCCGCCGGGGCGAACACCTCGAACCGCTCCGGGCCCAACTCCTTCCCGACTCCCTCGGACTGACCTACGAGGAACTGACCGAACACCTCGGATTCCTGCGCTCCTCCGACGAGTTCAAGGTGATGGCGCTCGCCTCCCACGGCACCCCGCGGATGGCCGCGGAGATCCGCCGGTACGTCCACCCCACCGGCGACGGCGGATTCCGCGCCCACGGCGTCCCCTGGACGGAACTCTGCCCGCCGCGCGCCCCCGACGCCCCCTGGACGGCCGACCACGCCGACCTCGCCGCCAGCGCCCAGCTCGTCCTGGAGGACACCCTGCTCGACCTCGTGCGCTGGCTCCACGGGCAGACCCACGACGAACTGCTCACCCTGGCCGGCGGCGTCGCCCTCAACTGCGTCGCGAACTCCCGCATCGCCCGCGAGGGACCGTTCGCCCGCGTCTGGGTGCAGCCCGCCGCCGGAGACGCCGGAACCGCCCTCGGCGGGGCGCTGCTGGCCACGGCGGAGACGGGCGAACCGCCCGTGCCGATGCCCGGCGCCGCCCTCGGCCGCGGCTGGTCGGACGCCGAGATCGCCGGCCGGCTGAAGACGGCCGCCGTCCCCTTCGAACGGCCCCCCGACATCGCCGCCGCCGTCGCCGAGACGCTCGCCGCCAACGGGATCGTCGCCTGGTTCCAGGGCCGCTCGGAGTACGGCCCCCGCGCCCTCGGCCACCGCTCGCTCCTCGCCCACCCCGGACACGCGGGCAACCTGGAGCGCCTCAACGACATCAAGGGCCGCGAACAGTTCCGTCCGGTCGCCCCCATGGTCCTCACCGAGCGGTCCGCCGACATCTTCGACGGCCCGCTGCCCAGCCCGTACATGCTCTTCGTGCACGACGTCGACCCGGCCTGGCGCGACCGCATCCCCGCCGTCGTCCACGTCGACGGCACCGCCCGGATCCAGACCGTCGACCGGCGCCACGAGCCGCTGGTCGCGCGGATGCTGGAGGAGTTCGAGCGGCGCACCGGACTGCCCGTCGTCGTCAACACCAGCCTCAACACCGCCGGCCGGCCCATGGTCGACGACCCCCGCGACGCCCTGGAGTGCTTCGGCTCCACCCCGGTCGACCTCCTCGCCATCGGCCCCTTCGCCGTCCGCCGCAGCGCCCTGTTCCACAACGGGGCGGGCGCCGACGGAGCGACCGGGGGAGGGGTGAACGGCGCGAGCACCACCTACGGCGCCGGCGACGACAAACGCGAAGGACCCGACGGGCCGGAGAACGTCGACGGCGGAGGGTGCGTCCGATGACCGCGCACCCGGCCCCCGGCCCCCGCCGCCCCGCCCCGCCCCGGTACGCCGTCGTCGTCCCGACCGTCGGGCGGCCCAGCCTCCAGCACTGCCTGGCGGCCCTCGCCCGCGCCACCGAGGACGTCCCCCCGGCCCGGATCGTCGTCGTCCACGACCGGCCGCCCCATGACGGCACCGCCCCCGACGTGCCGGTGCCCGCCGCCCTCCGCGACCGCACCACCGTCGTGGCCGGCCCCGGCCGCGGCCCCGCCGCCGCGCGGAACGCGGGCGCCCGGCAGGCCGGCGACGTCCCGTGGATCGTCTTCCTCGACGACGACGTCGTCCCCTCCCCGCACTGGGGCGCCGAACTCGCCCAGGACCTGGCCGGCCGGCCCGACACCGTCGCCGCCGTCGCCGCCCGCATCCACGTGCCGCTGCCCGAGGACCGGCGCCCCACCGACGCCGAGCGCAACACCGCCGCCCTCGCCACCGCCCGCTGGATCACCGCCGACATGGCCGTCCGCCGCACCGCCCTCGCCCGCGTCGGCGGCTTCGACGAACGCTTCCGCCGCGCCTTCCGCGAGGACGCCGACCTCGCCCTGCGCCTCCTCGACGACGGCTGGCGCCTCGCCCAGGGCAGCCGGCGCACCGCCCACCCGCCCCGCCAGGGCGGACGCTGGCTCTCCGTCCGCCAGCAGGCCGGCAACGGCGACGACGTCCTCATGCGCCGCCTGCACGGGCCCGACTGGCGTGCCCGCGCCGACGCGCCCGCCGGCCGTCTGCCCCGCCACCGGGCCGTCACCGCCGCCGGGCTCGCCGCGCTCGGCTGCGCCCTCGCCGGACGGCCCCGCGCCGCCGCCCTGTGCGCGGCGCTGTGGGGCGCCGGAACCGCCGAGTTCACCCTGGTCCGCGTCCGTCCCGGCCCCCGCACCCGCACGGAGGTCCTCGACATGGTCGTCACCAGCGCCGCCATCCCGCCCGCCGCCACCTGGTACTGGCTCCGCGGCCTCGTCGCCCACCGCGCCGCCCGCCCCCGCCCCGCGCCGGCACCCGCGGTTGGAGCCCCGGCCGCCCGCCCGGTCCCCGGTACCCTGCGGGAGGCGACGGCATGACCACCGCACCCGCCCCGCGCCCCTGGCTGTCCAGCCGCCCCGGAACCGCCGGCACGTCCGTGTGGCGGGCCGCGCACCGCGACGGCCCCGAAGCCGTCCTCTTCGACCGGGACGGCACCCTCGTCGACGACGTCCCCTACAACGGCGACCCGCGGCGCGTCCGCCCCCGGCCGGGCGCCGAGGAGGCGCTGCGCCGGCTGCGCTCACTCGGGATCCCGGTGGGCGTCGTCAGCAACCAGTCGGGCGTCGCCCGCGGGCTGCTGACCCGCCGTCAGGTCCGGGCCGTCAACCACCGCGTCGACCTGCTCCTCGGCCCCTTCGCCGTCTGGGCCGTGTGCCCCCACGGCCCCGGCGACGGCTGCGCCTGCCGCAAACCCGCGCCCGGCCTCGTCCTCGCCGCCTGCGCCCGGCTCGGCGCCCGCCCCTCCCGCACCGTCGTCATCGGCGACATCGGCAGCGACATGGACGCCGCCCGCGCGGCGGGCGCGAGCGGGGTGCTCGTCCCCACCGACGTCACCCGGCCCGCCGAGATCGCCGCCGCCCCCCGTACCGCCCCCGACCTGCCCACGGCCGTCCGGATCGCGCTCGACACGCCGTTGTGGACCGGGGAGGCGGACGCCACGGGGCCGGCGCTCGCCGCGGGACCGCACCCGGGCGGTGCGCGATGAGAACAGGCCCCCGCACGCTGGTCGTGCGGCTCGACAGCGCCGGCGACGTGCTCCTCGCCGGGCCCGCCGTCCGCGCCGTCGCCGCCGGCTCCTCCTGGACGGCGATGCTCTGCGGCCCGCAGGGCGCGCCCGCCGCCCGGCTGCTGCCCGGCGTCGACGAGGTCGTCGTGTACGAGGCCCCCTGGGTCGGCCTCGACGCGCCGCCCGTCTCCGCCGCCGCCTGCGACCGGCTCGTCGAGACCCTGGCCGCCGGCCGCTTCGACCGCGCCCTCGTCCTCGTCTCGTACCACCAGAGCCCGCTGCCGATCGCGCTGCTGCTGCGGCTCGCCGGCATCGGGTGGATCGGCGCCGACTGCGAGGACTACCCGGGCGCCCTCCTCGACCTGCGCCACCGCCGGGGCGACCGGCGGCACGAGGCGGAGGCCGCGCTCGACCTGGCCCGCGCCGCCGGATACGCGCTGCCGCCCGGCGACGACGGCGGCCTCCGCGTCACCCTCCCGCCCGGCGCCGCCGCCCCCCGCGGCGTACCGCCCCTGCCCCGCCCGTACGTCGTCCTGCACCCCGGCGCCGCCGTCCCCGCCCGGGCGTGGAGCCCCCCGCGCGCCGCCCGGGCCGCGGCCGCCCTCGACGCCGCAGGGCACCGGGTCGTCGTCACCGGCGGCGCCGCCGAACGGGACACGACCGCACTCGTCGCCGGACGCCACGGCATCGACCTCGGCGGCGCCACCACCGGACTCGGCGACCTGGCCGGCGTCCTCGCCGGCGCCGCCGCCGTCGTCACCGGCAACACCGGCCCCGCCCACCTCGCCGCCGCCGTCCGCACCCCCGTGGTGTGCCTCTTCGCCCCCGTCGTCCCGGCCGAACGCTGGCGGCCCTACGGCGTCCCCCACGTGCTGCTCGGCGACCAGGGCGCCCCCTGCGCGCTGACCCGGGCCCGCGCCTGCCCCGTCCCCGGACACCCCTGCCTCGACGCCGTCGGCGACGACGAGGTCGTGGCCGCCGTGGCCGCCCTCCTGGCACCGGACCCGACCGCCGGGCCCGCCAGGGCGAAAGGAGCGATGAGCGCATGAACATCCTGCTGTGGCACGTCCACGGCTCGTGGACGACCGCCTTCGTCCAGGGCCCGCACACCTACCTGGTGCCGGTCACCCCCGACCGCGGACCCGACGGACGCGGCCGGGCGCAGACCTTCTCCTGGCCCGCCACCGTCCGCGAGGTCCCCCCGGAGGAACTGCCCGACACCCCCGTCGACCTCGTCGTGCTGCAACGCCCGCACGAGGAGGAACTGGCCACCCGCTGGCTCGGCGCCCGGCGGCCCGGCCGCGACGTCCCCGCCGTGTACGTCGAGCACAACACGCCCCGCGGCGAGGTGCCCCTCACCCGCCACCCCACCGCCGACCGCGACGACCTGACCCTCGTCCACGTCACCCACTTCAACCGCCTCATGTGGGACAACGGCGGCACCCGCACCGAGGTCGTCGAACACGGCGTCGTCGACCCCGGCCACCGCTACACCGGCCGGCTGCCCCGCGCCGCCGTCGTCGTCAACGAACCCGTCCGCCGCAACCGGTTCGTCGGCACCGACCTGCTCCCCGCCCTCGCGCGGGAGGCACCGCTCGACGTCTTCGGCATGCGCACCGACGGACTCGCCGCCCACCTCGGCCTGCCCGAGGACCGCTGCCGCACCCAGGACCTGCCCCAGGAACACCTGCACGCCGCCATGGCCCAGCGCCGCCTCTACCTGCACCCCGTGCGCTGGACCTCACTCGGCCTCTCCCTCATCGAGGCCATGCTCCTCGGCATGCCCGTCGTCGCCCTCGCGACGACCGAGGCGATCGAGGCCGTCCCGGCCGGCGCCGGCACCCTGTCCACCCGCCCCGAGGTCCTCGCCGAGGCGGCCCGCCGCTACCTCGCCGACCCCGCCGAGGCCGCCGCCGACGGCGCCCGCGCCCGCCAGGCGGCCCTCGAACACTACGCACTCAAGCGCTTCCTGGCCGACTGGGAGCGCGTCATCGCGGAGGCACGCTCATGACTTCCCTGCCCCGGACCCCCCGCACCCAGGCCCACCCGGCGCCGGCCACGGCCCCGGCCCTCGACGCGCTCCGGGCCACCGGCCCGGCCCCCGCCGCCCCGGCCCGCGCCCCGGCGGCCCGCGCACCCCTCTCCATCGCGCTCGTCTCCGAACACGCCAGCCCGCTCGCCGTCCTCGGCGGCGTCGACGCCGGCGGACAGAACGTCCACGTCGCCCAGCTCGCCGGCGCCCTCGCCGACCGCGGCCACCAGGTCACCGTCTACACCCGGCGCGACGACCCCGGCCTGGACGTCACCGTGCCCCTGCGGCCCGGCGTGCTCGTCCACCACGTACCGGCCGGCCCCGCCGCACCGATCCCCAAGGACGACCTCCTGCCCCACATGGAGCCGTTCGCCCGCTACCTCGCCCAGCAGTGGTACGAGGAGCCGCCCGACGTGGCCCACGCCCACTTCTGGATGTCCGGGGTCGCCACCCTCCGGGCCACCGAGCACACCCGCGTCCCGTTCCTCCAGACGTACCACGCCCTCGGCACCGTCAAGCGGCGGCACCAGGGCGACGCCGACACCAGCCCGCCCGCCCGCGTCTCCTGGGAGCGGCGCGTCGGCCTCGGCTGCGACCGGATCGTCGCCACCTGCCGCGACGAGGTCGAAGAACTCGCCGCCATGGGCATCGCCCGCTCCAAGACCGACATCGTGCCCTGCGGCGTCGACCCCACCGTGTTCCGCCCCGACGGCCCGGCCGCCCCCCGCGGCCCCTACCGGCACCGGCTGCTGCACCTCGGCCGGCTGGTCCCGCGCAAGGGCGCCGCCGTCTCCGTCGCCGCCCTCCGCGGTCTCCCCGACACCGAACTCGTCATCGCCGGCGGCCCGCCCCGCGACGTCCTCGACACCGCCCCCGAGGTCCGCCGGCTGCGCGCCCTCGCCGTCGACGCCGGAGTCGCCGACCGCGTGCACTTCACCGGCGCCGTCCCCCGGCCCGCCGTCCCCGCCCTCATGCGGAGCGCCGACGTCATCCTCTGCCCCGCCGACTACGAACCCTTCGGCATCGTCCCGCTGGAGGCCATGGCCTGCGGCCGGCCCCTCGTCGCCAGCGCGGTCGGCGGCCAGCTCGACTCGGTCGCCCACGGCGTCACCGGACTCCACGTGCCGCCCGGGCAGCCCCGGCCCCTCGCCGCCGCCGTACGGCTCCTCCTCGCCGACCCGGCCCTGCGCGCCCGGTACGGAGAGGCCGGACGCCACCGCGTCCTGCGCCGCTTCTCCTGGGCCAGCGTCGCCGCCGCCACCGAGGACTCCTACCGCGCGGTCATGACCGCCTCCCACCCGTCCGTGACCGGAGCCCCCTGACCGCACCGCCCCGGACGGACCCCCGACAGAGGAAGGAGGTGCGGCCCGGACCCCCGCGTCCCGGCCGACCCCCCATGGACCACACCCGGACCCTGCTGGAGGCACGCCGGCACTGCCGGTCCCTCTGCCACGCGCTCGAAAGCCTCGAAGGCACCGAACTCGCGCGCCTCGCGCGCTGGGGCGGCCGCCTCGCCGACGTCCTCACCGCGGGAGGCCGGCTGCTCGCCGCCGGCAACGGCGGCAGCGCGGCCCAGGCCCAGCACCTGACCGCCGAACTCGTCGGCCGCTACCGCGAGGAACGGCCCGCCTACTCCGCCCTGTCCCTGCACGCCGAGACCTCCAGCGTCACCGCCATCGGCAACGACTACGGCTTCGACGAGGTCTTCGCCCGCCAGGTCGCCGCCCACGGCAGGCCCGGCGACCTGCTCATCCTGCTCTCCACCTCGGGCCGCAGCCCCAACCTCCTCACCGCCGCCGCCACCGCCCGCGCCCGCGGCCTCGGCGTCTGGGCCCTCACCGGCCCCGCGCCCAACCCGCTGGCCCAGGCCGCCCACGACGCCGTCTGCGTCGACGGCGCCACCACCGCCACCGTCCAGGAAGCCCACCTGGTCGCCGTCCACCTGCTCTGCGCCTGCTTCGACGCCGCCCTCCCCGACGCCCAGGCCGACCAGCGGCGGGCGCCCGCCCTGGACGCCCTGGCGCGCGAGGCGCTGCGGCCCACCGTCGTCGGAGGGGCGCCGTGAACCGCGGGCCGCTCGTCGTCGTCGGCGACCTCCTCCTGGACGAGGACATCGAGGGCACCGCCGACCGCCTCGCCCCCGACGCCCCCGCCCCCGTCGTCGACATCACCGCCGTACGACGACGGGCCGGCGGCGCCGGACTCGCCGCCCGCCTCGCGGCCGCACTCGCCGCCCGCCCCGACGACGAGGTCGTCCTCATCACCGCCCTCGGCACCGACCCCGCCGCCGACGCCGCCCGCCGCGCCCTCGGCGACCGGGTCCGCGTCGTCCCGCTGCCCCTGCGCGGCACCCAGCCGGTCAAGACCCGGGTCCTCGCCGGCGGCCGGCCCCTCGTCCGGCTCGACCGCGGCGGCGGCAGCCCCGGAGCGCCCACCGCCGAGGCCCTGGCGGCCCTCCGCACCGCCCGCGCCGTGCTCGTCTCCGACTACGGCCGCGGCACCCCCGACGCCCTCCGCCCCGCCCTCGCCGCCGCGGCCCGCCGCGTCCCCGTCGTCTGGGACCCCCACCCCCGCGGCGGACCGCCCGTCCCCGGCACCCGCCTGGCCACCCCCAACGCCAAGGAGGCCGCCCACTGCGCCGAGGACTCCGACCCCGCGGCGGCGGCCCCGCCGCACGCCACCACCGGCACCCCGGCACCCGCGGGCACCGCGCTGCGCGCCCACGCCGCGCGGGGCGCCGCGCTCGCCGCCCGCTGGGGAGCCGTGCACGTCGCCGTCACCCTCGGCGCCGACGGCGCGCTGCTCACCCGCGCCGGCCCCGGAGCACCCCTGCTCGTGCCCGCGCCGCCCGTCACCGGGGGCGACCCGTGCGGCGCGGGCGACTGCTTCGCCGCCGCCGCCACCGTGGCCCTCGCCGACGGCGCCCTCCCCGAGGAGGCCGTGGAACGGGCCGTCGCGGAAGCCGCCGCGTTCGTGGCCGCCGGCGGCGCCGGAGCCGTACCGGAACCACCGGACCGGCCCCGTACGCCGGAACCGGACGGCTCGCGGGCCCGCGCGGCCGACCCCGCCGCACCGCCCCGCGACGCCTTCGAACTCGCCCGCCGGACCCGGGAGCGCGGCGGCACCGTCGTCGCCACCGGCGGCTGCTTCGACCTGCTGCACGCGGGCCACGTCGGCCTTCTCGAACGCGCCGGACGCATCGGCGACTGCCTGATCGTCTGCGTGAACTCCGACGCCTCCGTCACCCGCCTCAAGGGACCGGGCCGCCCCCTCACCCCGCTCGCCGACCGCATCCGCGTCCTCGAAGCCCTCGGCAGCGTCGACGCCGTCGTCGCGTTCGACGAGACCACGCCCGAGCGCCTGCTCGACCGGCTGCGCCCCGACGTGTGGGTCAAGGGCGGCGACTACACCCCCGACGACCTGCCCGAGGCCGCCGCCCTCCAGCGCTGGGGCGGCCAGACCGTCGTCCTGCCCTACCTCGACGGCCGCTCCACCACCTCCCTCACCCGGCGCGCGGCCAGGGCCGCCGCGGACCCGGCGGACCGATGACCCGGGCCCCCCGCACCCCCGCCGCCCCCGGACGCCGCACCGGCGCCCGGCCGGCCGCCGCCGGCCCGTACGCCCTCGCCGGTCCCCGCGGCAGCCGGCCCGCGGTGCTCGTGCTGCGCGCGCTCGGCACCGGCGACCTGCTGACCGCCGTACCGGCCCTGCGCGCCCTGCGCCGCGGGCTGCCCGACCACGAACTGCTGCTCGCCGCACCCGCCGGCCTCGCACCGCTGGCCCGGCTCACCGGCTGCGTCGACCGCCTGCTGCCGACCACCGCACGGGACCGCGAGGTGCCGGCCGACCTGCCGCCCGCCGCCGGCCGCCCCGCCCTCGCGGTCAACCTGCACGGCAGCGGACCCGCCAGCCACCGGCTGCTCGCCCGGCTCGACCCCGGCGCGCTGTGGGCCTTCCGCCACCCGTCGGTGCCCGGGGTCCCGGGCCCCGCCTGGCTGCCCGACGAGCACGAACGGCACCGCTGGTGCCGGCTGCTGCGCTGGTACGGGCTCGCCGCCGACCCCGACGACCTGCGGATCGACCCGCCCGACACCGCCGGCGCACCCGACGCCGTCGCGTATCCGCCCCCGGTGGTCCTGCACCCCGGCGCCCAGGCGCCCTCGCGCCGCTGGCCCGTGGACCGCTTCGCCGCCGTCGCCCGCGAGGTCCGCCGCGCCGGCCGGCCGGTCGTCGTGACGGCGGGGCCGGGGGAGGAGACGCTGGCGCGGGCCGTCGCCGAACGGGCCGGTCTCGCGCCCTCCGCCGTCCGGGGCGGAGCCGACGGCCTGCCGTTCGACACGCTGTGCGCCCTGCTCGCGGGCGCCGCGTGCGTGGTCGTGGGGGACACTGGCATCGCCCATCTCGCCACGGCCCTGGGAGCCCGCTCCGTCGTGCTCCACGGCCCGGTGTCACCCGCGCTGTGGGGACCGCCCCAGGACGACGGACGGCACACCGTCCTGTGGCACCCCGACCCGGGGGACGCCGGCCGGCCCGGGGACCCGCATGCGGACCGCCCCGACCCCCGGCTGCTGCGCATCGGCGTCGACGAGGTGGTCGCCGCCGTCCTCGCGCCCGCCCGGGTCGCCCCGGCGGGAGCCGCGTCGTGACCGGGTCAGGCCGCGCTCTCCAGCGCGGGCCGGGCCAGGGCCGGCCGGACCGCCGGACCCTCGGCCACCAGGGGCACGGCCGCCACGGCCCGGCGGCCGTGCAGCAGCCAGCCGGCCGTCACGGCGGCGGCGACCACCACACCGCCCGTGACCAGGGCGCCGCGCGCGCCCAGCAGCTCCATCAGCAGTCCGAGGGCGGGAGGCGCGGCGAGGCTCCACAGCGTCCGGACGCTGTTCCACGCGCCGAGCACCCGGCCGCGCATCCGCGGCGGCGGATCGGTCTGGAGCACGGTGTTCTGGGCGGTGTCGGAGACGGACTCGGCGACCGCCATCGGCAGCGCGAGGACGACCAGGAACGCCAGGGACGGGGACGCCCCCGCCACCACCTGGAGCAGCGCGCCGCCCGCGGTGAGCAGGGCGACCAGACGCACCCGCGGCGCGCGGAGCCGGGCGCCGAGCACGGCGCCGACGATGCCGCCGACGGCGAGCGCCGACGACACGGCGCTGAACGACCCGGCGGAGCCCGCGAGCGGACCGGTGACCAGGACCGCCAGCGTCAGCGAGTAGTTCCGGCCGAACAGGGCGCTCACCGCGTTCAGTCCGGCGAGCGCGACGAGCCGCGGGCGGCGCGCGAAGAACACCAGACCGCCCCGCACGCTCGTGTCCTCGGCCTCCACCGCCCCGCCGCCGTCGACGCCGTCGGCGGAGACCGCCGGTTCCTGGGGCCGTACCAGCACGAGGAACGGGATGACGGCCGCCACGAAGAAGAACGACACGGCGTTCGCGGCGTACGCGGCGGCCGTGCCGAACGCGGCGACGGTGACGCCCGCCAGCGCGGCGCCCGCCAGCCGGCCGCCGCTGTGGGCGAGCGAGCCGACGCCGATCGCGGACGGCACGTCGGCGGCCGGGACCAGGTCGTTGCCGAGCAGCGCGCAGGCCGGGCCGTCGATCGTGGCGATCAGCCCGGTGACGACCGCCAGGCCCATCAGCACCGGCAGGCTCAGGCCGTCGGTCGCGACCAGGAGGGCCGTGGTCAGCGCGACGAGGCCCAGCGCGACCTGCGCCAGCGCCGCCGTCGCCTTGCGCGGCAGCCGGTCCACGGCGGCCCCGCCGAGCAGGCCCACGAGCAGACCGGGTGCCGCCTGAGCGGAGAGGGACAGGCCGGCCGCGGCCGGCGATCCGGTGATCTGGAGGACCAGCAGGTTCTGGACGGTCAGCTGCATCCAGGTGCCGACGCTGGACACCAGGTGGGCGACGGCCCACCACCGCATGCTGCGGTGGCGCAGCGACCGCCACGGCGAGCGGTCGTCCCCGGCGGCCGGGGGCGCGGAGAGGCCGCGAGGGTTTCGGGGGTTGCGGGACAGGGGCGGGAGCAGACGCAAGGAGGGCACGGGACGACCTGGTGCCGCGCGGACACGCGGCGGGAAAGGGAGGCGGAGTCGGGCGGACGCGGCCCGCCGGGTCCGTGGAGGACCCCGGCACCGGGCGGACGACCGTCGGCCATCGTGGCAGACGGTTTCCGAGAAGCACGGTGGCCGCCGTCACAGACCCCGCCCCCGCCCACCCCCGACACCTCAAATCTCCCCGCCCCGCAGGGGGTTGGGAACCGCGTGGGCTTGCTCACACACGCTCGGACGACGGAGGAGACACAGCGATGAACAGTGCAGCGGAGACCACCCCGCACGCCCGGCAGGCGCTCGTCACCGGCGGCGCGCGCGGACTCGGCGAGGCCATCGTGCGCCGGCTCGCCGGCTCGGGCACGGAGGTCCTGGTGGCCGACGTCCGCCAGGAGCAGGCGAAGGAACTGTGCGAGAGCCTGCTCGCCGAAGGGCTCAAGGCCCGCCCGGTCGGCCTGGACGT
The DNA here is from genome assembly GCA_000721275.1 of Microtetraspora glauca. Lineage (GTDB taxonomy): Bacteria > Actinomycetota > Actinomycetes > Streptomycetales > Streptomycetaceae > Streptomyces. Next base: position 57,414 of record JOFO01000018.1, read on the forward strand.
CCGCGACGCCGAGGCGGTCGGCGAACTCTTCGCCGACCTCGACGCCGCCGGCGACGCCGTCGACGTCCTGGTGAACTGCGCGGCCGTCGACGTCACCAAGTCCGTGTCCGAGCTCACCGCCGAGGAGATCACCCGGGTGATCACCACCGACCTGCTCGGCCCGATGTACCTGTGCCGCGAGGCGTTCCGCCGGATGGCCGGCCGCGGCGGCGGCCACATCGTCAACATCCTCTCGACCGCCGCTCTCCGCACCTGGACCGAGGCCGGGCCGTACGCGGCGGCCAAGACCGGCCTGCGGGCCTTCACCCACACCCTCTTCCAGGAGGCGCGCCGCGACTGCCCCGGCATCGGCGTCACCGGCGTCGTCGCGGGCGGCATGGAGACGCCGTTCATCATGGACCGCTTCCCCGACACCGACACCGAGCTCCTGCAGAGCCCCGACGTCGTCGCCGACGCCGTGATGTTCGCCCTGTCCGTGCCCGCCGGCAGCGCCGCGGCCGAACTCGTCGTCGTACCCCGCCGCGAGGTGTCCTGGCCGTGACGCGGCGCCACCGGCACACGGAAGGAAGGTGGCCGCGATGAAGGCCGTCACATGGCAGGGCCGCCGCAAGGTCTCGGTGGAGACCGTGCCCGACCCGGCGATCCAGGACCCCACGGACGTGATCGTCCGGATCACGTCGAGCGGGCTGTGCGGCTCGGACCTGCACCTGTACGAGGTGCTGGGGCCGTTCCTCGACCCGGGCGACATCCTCGGGCACGAGCCGATGGGCGTGGTCGAGGAGGTGGGCCCCGAGGTGCGGAGCCTGTCACCCGGCGACCGGGTCGTCGTCCCGTTCAACATCTCCTGCGGCACCTGCGCGATGTGCCGCGACGGCCTCCACTCCCAGTGCGAGACCACCCAGGTCCACGCCTACGGCACCGGCGCCGCGCTCTTCGGCTACACCAAGCTGTACGGGCAGGTGCCGGGCGGCCAGGCGGAGTACCTCCGAGTCCCGTTCGGCGACACCCTCCCCATCGCCGTCCCCGAGGGCCCGCCGGACGACCGCTACGTCTACCTCTCGGACGTCCTGCCCACCGCCTGGCAGGCCGTCGAGTACGCGGACGTGCCGCCCGGCGGCTCGCTCGCCGTCCTCGGCCTCGGGCCCATCGGCGACATGGCCTCCCGCATCGCGCTGCTGCGCGGCGCCGGCCTCGTCATCGGCCTCGACCCGGTGCCCGAACGGCGGGAGCGGGCCGCGGCCCGCGGCGTCCACACCGTCGACCCGGGCGACGGCACCGATCCGGTCGAGCGGGTCCGGGACCTCACCCAGGGCCGCGGCCCGGACGCCGTCATCGACGCCGTCGGCATGGAGGCGCACGGCGCGCCCGTCGCCCGCGGCCTGCACGCGATGGTGGCCCGCCTGCCGGACGCCGTCGCCCGGGGCCTCATGCGGCGCTTCGGCGTCGACCGGCTCTCGGCGCTGCACCTCGCGGTGGAGCTGGTCCGGCGCGGCGGGACGGTGTCGCTGTCCGGCGTGTACGGAGGAGCGGCCGACCCGATGCCGCTGCTCGTCATGTTCGACAAGCAGCTGACGCTCCGCATGGGGCAGGCGAACGTGCGCCGCTGGGTCGACCGGCTGCTGCCGCTCCTCGGCGACGACGACCCGCTGGGCGTCGACGACTTCGCCACCCACCGGGTGCCGCTGGCCGAGGCCCCGGAGGCGTACGACATGTTCCAGACCAAGCGCGACGGAGCGGTGAAGATCCTCTTCAAGCCCTGAGGTCCAGGACACGCGAGCGGCACCGGCGTCCTCCTCGGAGGCTGCCGGTGCCGCTCGCGGGTGCGCGGCCGGTTCAGGAGTCGGCGCTCGGCACCTCCAGCGGAGAGGCGGGGGCGTTCTTCCGCTCCTGCTCCATCCGCTCGCCGAGCTCGACCAGCCGGTTGCGGCCCATGGCCTTGCGCACCTCTGGGAACCAGTCGTTCTCCTCCTCCTCGACGTGGTGCCGGACGTTCTCCATCAGCACCGTCATCTTGGCGTCGAAGCGCTCGTCCTCCGGGTCGAGCCCGTCGAGCTCCGACATCATCCACAGCACGGCGTGGTGCTCCTCGACGCTCTCCAGGACGTGGTCCTTCGTGTCGGGCGCGGCCTCGCGCGCCGCCGGGTAGAACACCTGCTCCTCGATCCAGGTGTGCGCGGTGAGCTCCCGGATGACCTCGTCGGCGATCTCCCGCTTGCGGCGGTGGTCGTCGTCGCCCGCCCGCTCGAACTCCTTGAACAGCTTCTCCACGGTCTTGTGGTCCTGGCGCAGCAGCACGATGCCGTCCATGGGCACTCCTCTTCGCCGGTGCGGCGGCCGTCCGGACCGGCCGCCGCGATGTCCTCCCAGCGTGTGCCCCGAACGCGCGTGCTCAGCCGTTCGCGGGCGGCGCGGCCCGGACTTCACCCGAACGCGCGTCCTCGTCGGGCGACCCCGTGCTGAGCAGCCGGTGGAAGAACGAGCGGTAACTGCGCAGAGCGGTCCGCAGGCTCTCGGTGTCGACGTCCTCGCCCTGCCGCCACTGGCCTTCGAGCCGCCTGCGGTGGTCGGCGAAAGTGGCGGAGAGCTTGTCCATCACGTCGGCCACGAGCGCGTCGGCCTCGTGCACGGCCCGGCGCGGGTCGTCCACGAACAGGCTCTGCAGCTCCCGCCAGCGGGTCCGGAACCCCTCCTCGTCGCCGGGGTCCATGAGGCGCGGCGCGGTGTCCGCCGAAGAGGCGCCACCGCCGGCGGCCGGGGCGGCCGGGGCGACGGAGGAGGTCCGGTCGTCGGCCGTGGAGCCGCCGGTACGGGAGCCCGCGTCGGGCTCGGCGAAGCCGCCGGGCCCCATCCCGGCGCCGGCGCCGGCTCCGTCCTCGGGGGCGGTACCGGTTCCGGCTTCGGCGTCGCTACCGCGCCCGATGCCCCGGCCGGGCCCGACGCCGCTGCCCGGCCCGACGCCGCTGCCGGGCCCGGTCCCGGGCTCCGGACCGGCTTCGTCGCCCTGACGGGCCGCGCGCTCCTGACCCGCCTCGTCCCCCTGCCCGGTCCCGGTCGCCTGCGTACGTGTCCCGTCCGCGTCACCGGCGCGCCGCCCCGGCGTGTCGACGGCCTCGCCCGGGTACAGGGGCGGCCTGTCGCTGCCCCGCCCGGCATCGGTCCGGTCGGTCCGGTCGGGCCGCTCGGGGGTCTCGTTCTCGTGCATGGCGAGCGCCTCTCAGGACCGGCCGGAGCCGGACCGGTTTCCGTCGGAGAGCAGTTCGTCGAAGAGGACCCGGTAGCGGATCATCGCTCCCCGCAGCTGCTCGGTGGTGGCCCGGTGGTCGGCGCTCAGCCGTTCGACCTCGTGCGCCGCCCGGTAGTGCTCCAGGGTGCGGCCGTGCTCCACCGACAGGTCGCGGGCCCGCTGCTCGAAGTCGTCGGTGGGATAGCCGCGCTCCTGCATCAGGGCCGTCACGAGCCGGTCCGCGTCGTGGACCGCCTCCTGGGGGCGGTCGACGAACTGCTCCTGCACGCCGCGCCACTCGTCGGCGTACCGTTCCGCCAGGCCGGGGTCGAGCGGCCGGACGTTCAGGGACTCGTGCCGCTTCTCGCGGTCCTCCAGTTCCTGTTCGGCGGCTCGCCGACTGCCCGTCTCCTCGACGGTGCGGTCGTACTCGGGGCCGAAGCGCTCCCGCAGCCGGCGCTTCCGCCGCCGGCTCAGGAAGACCGCCACGGCGGCCAGAAGGAGGATCACCACCGCGACCGGGATGATGATGGCCAGAAGTGTTCCGGTGGACATGAGCCGACCCCCTTGACGGTGACGGGCCCGGACCCCTGCGCCTGCCCGGCGCCAAGCCGCTGAAACGGTCCGCGCATGAAACCGCCCGCTGCCGGTCACACGCCGGGGGAGAGTCCGGTCGCAACCGGCAGGAGGCACCCCATGGGCAACCCCCAGCAACCCGAACAGCGGCGCAGCGGCAAGGGCGCCGGCACCCCGCAGGACAGTGCGTCGCTCAAGGCCGGCCAGGGCCCGCGCCCGCAGCGCGGCGGCAGGCCGCACGGCACCGACAAGGGCGGACGCGGCGGCGGCGAGGGCGGCGGAACCCCGCCCGACCAGCAGGAGACCCCCGAGGAGGCCTGACAACGGCTCGCCCGACACCGGGGCCACCGGTGACCACCGGTGGCCCTGCTCCGCGTTCGGCCGGACGGGCGCTCACCGCCCGCCGCACGACGCCTTCCCCCAGGCGATCAGCCAGCCCGTCTCCTTCGCCGCGTCCATCAGATAGGCCGGGCTTATCCGGCCGCGCGGCACGTAGACGAGGTCCACGAGGAGGAAGGTGAGCGCGGTGCCGATCCCGGTGCGCCGGGCGTACCGCAGACCCTCGGGGGTGATCGCCGCCCCCAGCATGGTGACCCCGGCCGAGAACAGCAGTCCCGCCGACGCCTTCTGCAGCCAGTCGTCCGTCTTGGGCCCGTAGACCCGCTCGAAGGTACGCAGCGACACCAGCGGCCACAGACCGCCGACGACGTTGAACAGGCCCTGGGCCCGGGCCACGGTGGCCGGAGCGACCATCTCGATCACGTCCTTTCCCGGTCGGCCGCGCGGGGCGGCGGTGGGGCGTCCTCCCGCGACTGGCCGGAAGCCGGCCCGTCAAACCCCGCCCTGGTCAGGCCGCCCGTACCCAGAGCGCCACGACGCCGAGGACGAGGAGAGCGACCGCCCCCCACCTGGCCACGGCCCGGTGCGCCGGGGACGACCCGTCCCCGGCGGTGGCCGCCAGGCGTTCCCGCAGCTCGTCGTCGGGCCAGTCCGGGCCGGTGCCGGACAGGAGGCGGACGGGGTCCGTGTGCCGCCAGCGCCGGAAGTCGGCGGCCAGGCCGCTCAGCGGCCCGCCGGCGGCGGGCCCCTGCCCCGCGCCGAGGCGTTCCAGGTCGGCCAGGGTCTCCGCGAAGAGCGGCCGGACGCGGTCGCCGTCGCCGGCCAGCGCGCCGGTCCGCAGGAGCACGTACGGGCCGAAGCGGGTGTCGACGTACGCGGCGAAGGCGTCGACGACGGGCGCGTACCGCTCGCCGATCAGGCCGGTCAGCCCGTCCCGCCGTCCGCGCAGGCGCGCCACCGCCGCGCGCCGCTCCGCCACCAGGTACGGGTACGTGGTGGCGCCCCAGTCGTCCAGCAGCTCCGCGTGCTCGTCGGTGCCGGCGTCCTCGGTGTCGGCGACCCGCGCCTCCGCGAGGTCCCCGGGGCCGAACAGCGCCCACCACAGCAGCGGCGGCCAGTCCTTGGCCACGAGTTCCGCCGAGCCGTCGAAGAAGCCGGCCCATTCGCCGGCCGACCCGTCGGGCATCCGGGGGAAGGGGGCGTCGCCGAGGTGCAGCCGCAGGCTCACCGGGCCGGGTCCTCCGGCCGGGGGCCGGTGGCGTACGGGTTCTCCTCGCCCTCGGCGAGCACACCGACGAAGGGGGCGCCCTCGCCGGCGAAGGTGTAGGCGCCGCCTTCGATGCGCTCGATCAGGCCGCGCGTCCACGCGGCGCCGCTGTCGGCCGCGTGCACCCACATGTTCATGATCTCGCCGATGTGGCCGAGCTGTTCCGGCCCCTCCTCGGGCGTGTAGTACTCGGTGACCGAGGACCGCCACCGTTCGAGGCCCTCGATCCGCTGCCGCAGGAGCACGACCGCCTCGTCCCGCGGCAGGTCCACGAGGAAGCCGATCCCGGCGGACAGCACGTCGGTCTTCTGCTCGTGCGAGCTCAGGGCCTCGCGCAGCAGCCGGAAGTACTCCTCGGTGCCCTGGTCCGTGATCTCGTACTCGACGCGCGGCGGGCCGCCGGCGGTGCTCGGCGCGACCTCGTGGGCGAGGAGGAGTCCCTGCTTCGCCATCTGCTTGAGCGCGTGGTAGATCGAGCCGGGCTTGGCGTTGGACCACTCGTGGGCGCCCCAGTACTCCAGGTCGTTGCGGACCTGGTAGCCGTGGGCGCGTCCGTGCTGGCGGACGGCGCCGAGGATCAGCAGCCGGATCGCTGACATGCGCGCTTCCTCTCCCGTCCCCCGAAGGCGGTGATCACCCGCGCCACTCTACAAGTTTGACTAGCGGTGGGGCGGGGACCCTCGCCCCCGCACTCTAATCAAGTTTGACTAGTCGGGGAAGTGTGCCGTACGGTGGCGCCTCGCTCTAGTCAAACTTGACTAATGAACTCTCAGGGAGGGCGTGTGTCCGACCACGATCTGGCGATCGTCGCCGACGGCCTGCGGAAGCGGTACGGGGCCAAACAGGCCCTCGACGGCCTCGACCTCACCGTCCGGGCCGGTACCGTCCAGGGCGTTCTCGGCCCCAACGGCGCCGGGAAGACCACGGCGGTGCGGATCATGTCCACGCTGCTCCGCCCCGACGAGGGGCGGATCGAGGTGGCGGGGCTCGACGTCCGGACCCGCGCCGACGAGGTGCGGGCGCGGATCGGCCTGCTCGGCCAGCACGCCGCCGTCGACGAAGAGCTCAGCGGGCGGCAGAACCTGGAGATGTTCGGCCGCCTCCACCACCTCGGCGCCCGCCGCGCCGGGCAGCGGGCCGACGAACTCCTCGCCCGGTTCGGGCTCGCCGACACCGGCGACAAGGCGGTCGGCCGGTACAGCGGCGGCATGCGCCGCCGGCTCGACCTGGCGGCGTCCCTCATCGCCCGGCCGCACGTGCTCTTCCTGGACGAGCCCACCACCGGACTCGACCCGCGCGGGCGCACCGAGGTGTGGAACGCGGTCCGCTCGCTGGTGGACGGCGGCACGACCGTCCTGCTCACCACCCAGTACCTGGAGGAGGCCGACCAGCTGGCCGACCGGATCGCCGTGATCGACCACGGCAGGGTCATCGCGGAGGGCACGGCGGACGAGCTGAAGGCCCGCACCGGCGGCGACCGCGTCGACGTCGTCGTCCGCGACGCCGCCCAGGTGGACCGCGCCGCCGCCCTCCTCCCCGGCGACGTGCGGGTCGACCCCGACCGGCGTCTGGTCAGCGCCTCCGTCACGGACCGGATGGCCGCGCTGACGGAGACCGTACGGGCCCTCCAGGCGGCCGGGATCGAGGCCGAGGACATCGCCGTCCGCCGGCCGACCCTCGACGAGGTCTTCATGCATCTGACGAAGGAGGACGCCGCATGAGTACGACGGTCCACGCCGTGGCCACCGCGCCCCGCACCCGCTCCCGGCTGGGCTGGGCCCTCGCCGACTCCTGGACGATGACCAGGCGCGAACTGGCCCACTGGGCGCGCCGGCCCGTCCAGGTCGTCGTCGGCCTGGTCTTCCCGGTGATGCTGCTGCTGATGTTCGGCTACCTGATCGGCGGCGGCCAGGGCGTCGACGGCGACTTCAAGGCGTACCTGGTGCCCGGCATGCTCGCCATGACCATGGTCTTCGGCCTGGAGGCGACGATGCTCGCCGTCACCCAGGACCTCGGCAAGGGCGTCATCGACCGGTTCCGCGCGATGCCGATGACCTCCGGCGCGGTCCTGGTCGGACGGAGCGTCGCCGACATGCTCCAGTCGGCGGTCGGCCTGGCCGTGATGCTCACGGTCGGGTACGCCGTCGGCTGGCGCTGGCACGAGGGGTTCGCCTCGTTCCTGGCGGCGGTGGGCCTGCTGTTGCTGCTGCGCTTCGCGATGCTGTGGATCGGGATCCACCTGGCGATGGTCGCCGGCAAGCCCGAACTCGTCCAGGCCGTGCAGATCCTGGTGTGGCCGGTCGGCTTCCTCTCCAACGCGCTCGCCTCGCCCGCGTCGATGCCGCCGTGGCTCGGGGCGGTCGTGGAGTGGAACCCGCTGTCGGCGACCGCCACGGCGGTGCGCGACCTGTTCGGCAACCCGGGCGCCGGCGGCGACTCCTGGGCCGCGGCCCACGCCGGACTCCTCGCCGTCGCCTGGCCGGTGGCGCTGATCGCGGTCTTCTTCCCCCTGGCGGTCCGCCGCTTCCGCAACCTCAGCCGCTGAGGCCACGGCCCCGGCGGGTCCCGCCCGCCCGGCGTAGGGTGCCGGGATGTTCGCGATGCCCGAGGAGTTCGTACGGACCACGGTCGAGCGGGAAGGAGAGGCCGGCGAGGAGTGGCTGGCCCGGCTGCCCGGGATCGTGGCGGAGCTGACCGAGCGCTGGGAGTGCGTGCCGGACGGGGCGGTGACGCACGGGGGAGTCGGCGTCGTCGTTCCCGTACGGCGGCGGGACGGCGACCCGGCCGTGCTGAAGGTGTCGTTCCCGCACCCCGGCAACGTCCACGAACCGGACGCGTTCGTCGCGTGGGGCGGGCGCGGCGCCGTGCTGCTGCACGCGTGGGACGACGAGCGGTTCGCGATGCTGCTGGAGCGGGCCCATACGGCGACCCTCGCGGAACTCGCGGACGGCGAGGAGGTGGTCGCGGTCGCCGGGCGGCTCGGCCGCCGCCTCGCCGTTCCCGCGCCGCCCGGCCTGCCCCGGCTGAGCGCGCGCGCCGACGCGTGGGAGGAGCAGCTGCGCCGGGACGCGGCCGAGCTGCCGCACGCCCTGCCGGACCGGGTCCTCGGCGCGGCCCTCGCGACCGTACGGGACCTGGGCCGGGTTCAGCCGGAGACCGTCGTCCACGGCGACCTGCACGGCCGGAACATCCTGCGCGCCGACCGCGAGCCGTGGCTGGCCGTCGACCCCAAGGGGCTCGTCGGCGACCCCGCGTACGACGGCGGCACCCTGCTGAAGTCCCGCGCGCTGACGCTGCTGGACGCCGGCGACCTGGGCCGGGCCGTCCACCGGCTGCTGGAAGTCTTCGCCGACGCGGCGGAGGTCGACCGCGCGCGCGTGAGCCGCTGGGCCCAGCTGCACGCCGTCCAGGCCGCGTTCTGGGCCCGCCGCCACGGCTTCCGGGTCGCCCGCGGCGGTCCGCGGCTCGACCTGATCACCGCGTTCGCCGACGCCCTCGCGGAACTCCTCACCGACAGCGGGGACTGAGCGCCCCATAAAGGATTTTTGCAGGGTCTGCATTTTTGCGTACCATGCAGCCATGGTCGAGGGGGTGTCCGCCGAGGGCGGACTCAGGGAACGGAAGAAGCGGGCGACGCGCGCCGCGCTGGTCGAGGCGGCGGTACGGCTGGCCGCCGAGCACGGCGCCGAGCACGTGACCGTCGACGCCATCAGCGCCGCCGCCGGCGTCTCCACCCGCACCTTCTTCAACTACTTCGACTCCCGTGACGAGGTCTTCGTCATGGTCGGCGCCGACGCGGGCGAACGGGTCCGCCGGGCCGTCCTCGCCGCGCCGCCGGAGCTGTCCCCCCTGGACGCCCTCCGCGACGCCTTCGCGGCGGAACTGGAAGAGGTCGAACAGCAGAAGGAGCTGTGGCGGCTCCACGCGGACGTCCTCCGCAAGGCGCCCCAGCTCCTCGCCCGCCGGATCGGCGCCCACATGGCCGACGAACTCGGCCTCGCCGAGACCCTCGCCGAACGCATCGGTACCGGCTCACCGCTCTTCGCCGGCGACCGGCCCGAGTTCGCCTCGCCCGGCGACGAGGAACGGCGGCGCGCCCTGGGCCTCTACCCGCGGCTGCTCGCCTCCGTCGGCGGCGCGGCGCTCCGCGTCGCCTTCGAGCACTGGTCCGTCCGGCAGGAGGAGGTCTCCTTCGCGGACGTCTTCCGCGAGACCTTCGACCACCTCGCCGCCGGGCTCGTCCCGCCCCCCGGCACCCCCCCGGCACCCCCGCCTCCCACGACTGACGAACCACCCAGAAAGAGAATGCAGTGACCTCACCAGCGGCGCCGGTCCAGGCGTCCCCGGCCGCCATGACGGACCGGCAGATACTCCAGGCGATGTCCGGTCTGATGGCGGGCATGTTCGTCTCCATCCTGGCCGGCACCGTGGTCGCCAACGCGCTGCCCCGGATCATCGCCGACCTCGGCGCCACCCAGTCCTCGTACACCTGGGTCGTCACCGCCGAACTGCTCGCCATGACGGCCACCGTGCCGCTCTGGGGCAAGCTCGCCGACCTCTACAACCAGAAGCTGCTCCTGCAGATCTCCCTGAGCCTGTTCGTCGTCGGCTCGCTGCTCGCCGGGTTCTCCCACGAAGTCGGGCTGCTGATCTTCAGCCGCGTCGCCCAGGGCATCGGCGCCGGCGGTCTCACCGCCCTCGCGCAGGTCGTGATGGCGGCCATCATCCCGCCGCGCAGGCTCGGCAAGTACGCCGGCATCTTCGGCGCCGTGTTCGCCGTCGGCACCGTCGCGGGCCCGCTCATCGGCGGCGTCCTCGTCGACACGTCCTGGCTGGGCTGGCGCTGGTGCTTCTTCATCGGCGTCCCCTTCGCGCTGCTCGCGATCGTGCTGCTCCAGCGCACCCTCAAGCTGCCCGACCTGCGCCGCGAGGCGAAGATCGACTACCTGGGCGCCTTCCTCATCGTCGCCGGCGTCTGCGCGCTGCTCATCTGGGTGACGCTGGCCGGCAACAGCTTCGACTGGGCCTCCTGGCAGACCGCGGCGCTGACCGGCGGCGGCCTCGTGCTGCTCGTCGCGGCCGTCCTCGTCGAGGCCCGGGTGCCGGAGCCGGTCATCCCGCTCGGCATCTTCCGCAACCGCACCGTCACGCTCACCACCGTCGCGAGCCTCTTCGTCGGTCTGGCGATGTTCGGCGGCACCGTCTTCCTGTCGCAGTACTTCCAGATCTCCCTGGGCAAGTCCCCGACGGTCGCGGGCCTGATGAGCCTGCCCATGATCCTCGGCCTCCTGGTCTCCTCCACCGTCGCCGGACAGATCATCAGCAAGACCGGCCGCTGGAAGGCGTACCTGGTGGCCGGCGCGGTCACCATGACGGCCGGCCTCGGGCTGCTCGCCACGATCGGCGCCGACACCTCCTTCGCCCTGACCAGCCTCTACATGGCCGTCATGGGCGTCGGCGTCGGCATGCTGATGCAGAACCTGGTCCTGGCCGCGCAGAACGACGTACCGGCCTCCGAACTGGGCGCCGCCACCTCGGTCCTGTCCTTCTTCCGCAGCCTGGGCGGCACCATCGGAACCAGCGTCCTCGGCGCCATCCTCGCCAACCGGGTCGCCTCCGAGATGTCCAAGGGCCTCGCGGACGCCGGCGTCCCGGCCGACGGCGGCGGCGCCGCCGGCCACGGCGCCGTCCCGGACATGTCGACGCTTCCCGGCCCGCTCCGCGAGATCGTGGAGCACGCCTACGGCGTCGCCACCGGCGAACTGTTCCTCATCGCCACCCCGTTCGCCGGCCTCGCGCTGCTCTGCGTCCTCTTCGTGAAGGAGAAGCCGCTCAAGACCACCAGCGGCATGCAGCGCCTCGCCGAGGAGGCCGGGGACGGCACCCCGGACGGCCCGTCCCGCACCCCCGCCGACGCTCCGGCGTAACGCGCCCGGGCCACACGCCCGCGGCCTCCCGCACCCTTCGACGGTGCGGGAGGCCGCGGGCGTCTGCCGTACCCCTACGCGTCGGTGAGGAGGACCACCAGCAGGACGCGGGGGCCGTGGACCCCCTCGACGCGGTCGAGTTCGATGTCGCTGGTCGCCGAGGGCCCGGAGATCCACGTCAGCGGGCGCGCCGGGTCCAGGCGGGGCAGCGCCAGCGGCACGGAGGCGACGACCTGGGCGGCGCCGCGGACGACGCAGACGTGCAGGTCGGGGACGAGGGTGAGGGCCCGGCGGCCCTGGCCCGGCCCGCCGTCCAGCACGATCGTGCCGGTCTCGGCGATCGCCAGCGCGCAGCCCGTGACCACGGCGTCCGTAGCGTCCAGCTCGTACGGGGTGAGCGCGGCGTCCCCGTCGTGGCGCTGCTCCGCCGTCGTCGCGGACAGCCAGGCCGCGGGCAGGCCGGGCGGCACGGCGACCGTGCGGGCGCCGTGCCGGTCGAGCAGGTCCGCGACGAGCGCGGGCAGACCGGCCTCCGTGGTGCGGTGCACGCTCGCCCGGTAGTCGGCCAGGTTCGCGTGGAGGAGGTCCAGGAGCGCCGCCGGGTCGGCGGGGGCGTGGGCGGTGAGGTAGCCGCGCTCGGGTTCCCCGGCGGCGGGCGCGTCGGCGAGCGCGCGGCGGACCCGGCCGAGGATCCGCTCGCGGGAGGTTTGGGTCACGTGCGGTTCCTCTTCCACCAGTCGCGGAACGGTTCGGCGGGCACCTCGGGCAGGTCGCGGCTCTCCGTCCACGCACCGGCGCCCGGCCCGGGCAGCTTCCTCGGGTGCAGGGCGCGCGTCCTCGACGCGACCCGCTCGCCCGCGGCGAGGACGCCGGGGCGGTCGAGCACCCACGCCGCCGCCTTCACGGCGGCCTTCTCTAGGCGGTGCCCCTTGCCGCCCCGCTCCGCGACCTTCTCCCGCAGGTGGACGAGGACTTCGGGGATGTCGATGGCGACCGGGCACACGTCGTAGCAGGCGCCGCACAGCGAGGACGCGTACGGCAGGGAGGCGTCCACCTCACTCGCGGTGCCGCGCAGCTGCGGGGTGAGGATCGCGCCGATCGGACCGGGGTAGACGGAGCCGTACGCGTGCCCTCCGGCCCGCTCGTACACCGGGCAGACGTTGAGGCAGGCGGAGCAGCGGATGCAGCGCAGGGCCTGGCGGCCGACCTCGTCGGCGAGCGCGTCGGTGCGGCCGTTGTCGAGGAGCACCAGGTGGAAGGTGCGCGGGCCGTCCGCGTCCGTCGTCCCGGTCCACATGCTCGTGTACGGGTTCATCCGCTCGGCCGTCGAGGAGCGGGGGAGGGTCTGGAGGAAGACCTCCAGGTCCCGCCAGGTGGGGACGACCTTCTCGATGCCGACCACGGAGATCAGCGTCTCGGGGAGGGTGAGGCACATCCGGCCGTTGCCCTCGGACTCGACGACCACGAGGGTGCCGGTCTCGGCGACCATGAAGTTCGCGCCGGAGATCCCGACCTTGGCGCGGAGGAACTTCTCGCGGAGGTGCAGCCGGGCCGCCTCGGCCAGCTCGGCGGGGGAGTCGGACAGGCCCTCCGGCGCCGGGCGGCCCCACCTCCCCATCGTGTCGCGGAAGATGTCGCGGATCTCGCCGCGGTTGCGGTGGATGGCGGGGACGAGGATGTGCGAGGGCCGGTCCTCGCCGAGCTGCACGATCAGCTCGGCGAGATCGGTCTCGTAGGCGCGGATGCCCTCCGCCTCCAGGGCCTCGTTGAGGCCGATCTCCTGCGTGGCCATCGACTTGACCTTGACGACCTCCGTCTCGCCGGTGGCCTTGACCAGGCCGGCGACGATCCGGTTGGCCTCCGCCGCGTCCGCCGCCCAGTGCACGGTGCCGCCGGCGGCCGTCACGGCCTCCTCCAGCCGCACCAGGTACGTGTCCAGGTGCCGGAGCGTCCGGTCCTTGATCTGCTTCCCGGCCTCGCGCAGCGCGGCCCAGTCCGCGAGCTCGGCCACGGCGACCGCCCGCTTGTCGCGGATGGTGCGGGTGGCGTGGCGCAGGTTCGCGCGCAGGGTGGCATCGCGTACGGCCTCGTGCGCGGCCTTCGGGAAGGCCGGCATGCCGAGGAACGTCCCGCTCATCCGAAGGGCTCCTCTTCCGTGCTCGCCAGGATCTCGGCCAGGTGGAGGACGCGCTGCGGGGCGCCTTGGCGGCGCAGCATCCCGCCCAGGTGCGTCAGGCAGGAGTTGTCGGCGCCGCACAGGACCTCGGCGCCCGTGGACAGGGAGGCGCGGATCTTGTCCGCGCCCATGGCGGCGGACACGTCCGGGTTCTTCACGGCGAACGTGCCGCCGAAGCCGCAGCACTCCTCCACCCCCGGCAGCTCCACCAGCTCCAGCCCCTTCACCGCCTCCAGCAGCCGGCGCGGCCGGTCGCCCAGGCCGAGCGCGCGCAGTCCGTGGCAGGAGGGGTGGTACGTGACCGTGTGCGGGAAGTACGCGCCGACATCGGTCACCCGGAGCACGTCGACCAGGAACTCCGTCAGCTCGTACACCCGGGGCACGAGCGCGTCGGACGCCCGCGCCAGCGCGTCACCGCGCCCCTCCGCCCGCGCCTTGCGCCCGATGCGCGGATAGTGGTCGCGGACCATGGCGACGCAGGAGCCGGACGGAGTGACGACGTGGTCGTAGCCCTCGAAGGCGCGGGCCGTGCGGCGGACCAGGGGCTCGGTCTCCCGGCGGTAGCCGGTGTTGTACTGCGGCTGTCCGCAGCACGTCTGGTCCCGCGGGAAGTCGACGGTCACACCGAGGCGTTCGAGGAGCCGGACGGTCGCGACGGCCGTCGACGGATGGAGCGCGTCGTTGACGCAGGTGGCGAAGAGGGCGACGCGCATCGGGAGTTCCTCCGACCGGACCGGCGGCACGGGCTGGACGAGGATGGTACCCAGCGCGGCGGGCCCGGGGGGCCGCGGCCCCCCGCGACCGTTGCGGACCCCGGGCTCGCGGCGCACGCGACCAGGGCCCGCTCGCCGCGCCCGCCCGGGCCCCGAGGGGAGGCATCCGCCGGACGACCCGCCTCGACGGGGCGCCGGGCCCCGTACCGCCGCCGGGATCGGCACCCCTCCCGCGCGGCTTCCACCCCATCGGCCCAGCAGGAGCGCTGAGAACGGGCGAGGTCGCGGCGCTCGTAGTTACGTCGGGAGTCCAGGCCCCCGTCCGTACGGGGCCCGTCTCCGAGCGGAGTGATGGCGCGATGCCGCAGACCCTCGCCCTCTCGGTCGACTTCGGCCAGGGATTCACGGATGCCTGGTCCGCCGTCGCCGAGTTCGTCCCCAAGTTCATCGCCTTCCTGGCGATCCTCCTCGTCGGCTGGTTCGTGGCGAAGATGATCGCCAAGGTCGCCGACCGACTCCTGCGCAAGGTCGGCTTCGAGCGGATGGCCGAGCGCAGCGGCGTCGCGAACACCCTCAGGGGGTCGAAGTACGACGCCACCGGGATCATCGCCAAGATCCTCTACTACGCGGTGCTGCTGATCGCCCTCCAGCTGGCCTTCGGGGTCTTCGGCCCGAACCCGGTCAGCGTCATGATCAACGGCATCGTCGCCTGGCTGCCGCGGGCGATCGTCGCCTGCGTCATCGTCGTCGTCGCCATGGCCATCGCCCGCGCGGTCCGGGACATCGTCCAGGGCGCGCTGGGCAGCACCTCCTACGGCCGGGTGCTCGCCACGGCGGCGTGGGCGTTCATCGTCGGCCTCGGCGTGATCGCCGCGCTCAGCCAGGCGGGCATCGCGACCTCGGTTACCGGACCGGTCCTGACCGCGGTGCTCGCCACGATCGCGGGCGTCGTGATCGTCGGCGTCGGCGGCGGTCTCGTCACCCCGATGCGCAGCCGCTGGGAGCGGTGGCTGTCGGCCGCCGAATCGGAGACCGGCCGCGCCAAGGACCAGATCTCGGCGTACCAGCGGGGCCGCGCGGACGCCCGCGGCGGCATGCCGGCCGCGCAGGAGCGCATGGGCACGGAGCAGCCGCGCCGCGAGCGGCGGCCCGGCGAGGCGCCCCCGATGGACCCGATGTGACGGACGCCGTCCCGGGAGCCCGGCGTACGGCTCAGGCCGCCAGCAGGTCGTGCTCCCGGATCAGCCAGCAGACGGCCGTCAGCCGCAGCGACGCGAAGTCGTGCCCGACCGGCTCGACCCAGCCGACCTCGGTCAGCCAGTCGGTGAACCCGAGGACGTAGTCGGCGAGCTCCTCCCGGTCGAGCGTCCGGGAGTCCGGCCCGGAGCCCGGACCGCGCTGGGCCGGGAGGAGCGCGTCGCACACCGCGGCGGCGTGCTGGTCGACGGCGGCCACGAGCCCCGGCTCGAAGGAGAACTCCGAGAGCCGGGGCATGTACGTGGCGGCGACGTCGGTCAGCGGGCAGCCGGGCGAATCGTTCATCCCTCCACATTAGGCGGGCATCCGGTCACCTCAGGCGGGCATGCGGGCGCCCGGACCGTGACGTTGGTCGCAGCCGGGAGGGCTTGCGCCACCTCCCCCCGGCGGACCTCCGCCGCTCCCCGGCAGCACGCGTGACGCGGCGCACACCCGGGCCGGGACCCCGCCCCCCCGCAGTCCGCGTGACGCGGCGCACACCCCGGCCGGGACCCCGCCCCCCGCAGTCCGCGTGACGCGGCGCACACCCCGGCCGGGACCCCGCCCCCGGCGTGTTAGCTTCCGGCGGTGACGATCACGGCGGCGGACGGCCGCGAAACCTGCGCGGCACCGTCCGCCCCCGGCCCGGTGCCCGGCCCCGCCGGCCCCCTGGGTCCGCTCGACCTGTTCGGCGACCCCTTCGTGCGCGACCCGCACCCGTGGCTGGACCGCCTGCGGTCCGAGGCGCCCGTGCACCACGACCCCGCCACCGGGCTGTGGCTGGTCAGCCGGCACCAGGACATCCGGCAGGCCCTCCTCGACACCGACCGGTTCCTCCCGGACAACGCCCAGAGCGCCGTCACCCCGCTGTCCGTCGCCGCGATGCGGATCCTCGTCCGCGCCGGCTTCCGGCTCCCGCCCGCGCTCGCCAACAACGGCACCCCGAGCCACGCGGGACTGCGCCGCCTCGTGACGCGCTTCTTCGACGCGCGGAGCGTCACCGCCGCCGTGCCGGCGATCGAGCGCCTCGCCGGCGAACTCCTCGACGCGCTGCCCCCGCGCGTCCCCGGCACCGACGACCTCGACCTCTTCGGTCCCTACGCGCAGCTCCTGCCCTGCCGGGTGCTCATGGAACTCCTCGGCATCCGCGGCGTCGACCCCGCCACCCTGATCGCCTGGAGCGACGCCTCCCTGGAGCTCTTCTGGGGCCGGCCCACCCCCGCCCGGCAGCTGGAACTGGCCGCACTCGCCGGCGAGTTCCACCAGTGGCTCGCCGCCACCGTCCGCGACGCCACCGCCCCGCCCGGCTCCTTCGTCGCCGCGCTGGCCGCCCACCGGCTGCCCGACGGCACCCCGCTGGACGCCGACACGGCCGTCGCCGCCTGCTTCTTCGTCTTCATCGCCGGCCAGTCCACCACCGGGCAGCTCCTCGCGACCGTGCTCCGCAGCGCCCTCGACGAGCCCGGCGCCTGGGCGCGCGCCGCCGGCGAGCCGGGCTTCGCCGAGGCGTGGGCCGAGGAGGTCCTGCGCCGCGAACCGCCCGTCACCACTTGGCGCCGGGTGACCGCCGCACCCACCCGCCTGGGCGGCGTCGACCTGCCGGCGGGCGCCCACGTCCTGCTCATGCTCATGGGCAGCGGCTCCGACCCCGACGTCTTCCCGGACCCGGCCCGGATGTGCCCGCGCCGGGACAACGCCCGCGGACACCTGGCGTTCGGCGCCGGCCGTCACCTCTGCCCCGGCGCCACGCTCGCGCGTACGGAGGCGGCGGTCGCCCTGCGGGCCGCGGCCCGCCGCCTGCCCGGCCTCCGGCTCGCGGACCCCTCGGCACCGCCCCCGCTGCTCGGCCTGCTGTCGTTCCGGGCCCCGCTGGAGGTGCGGGTGGCACGCCCGGAGGACGCCGCCGCCGACCCCGGCGTCCGGGCCTGAGCCTTCCGCTTCTATGGCAGGGCGCGCCACACCCGTCCGCGCGGATGTGGTGGACCGACCCGTGGGCGCGCTCCCGCCCGTTCACCAGGATGTCCGCATCTCGACCCCCTCTGGAGATGCGACATGAAGATCAGGACATTCCTCGTCGCCGTGCTGGCGGCCGTCGGCGTCGCCGCGTCGACGGCTCCCGGCGCCACGGCGGCCGTCCCGGCGCCCACCCGCGGCACGCTGCAGCAGTACGACATCACCGCCACGTACGTGAGCGGGCTCTCGTCCGGCGGATTCATGGCGAACCAGCTGCACGTCGCCTACTCCGACGTCGTCCAGGGCGCCGGCATCTTCTCGGCCGGTCCCTACGACTGCGCCCAGAACAACCTCAACACCGCCCTGTACGCGTGCATGGACACCTTCCAGGCCCGCAAGTCCCCCGCCCAGCTGGAGCAGTTGACCCGCGACCGGGCCGCCGCCGGCACGGTCGACCCGGTCGCCCGCCTCTCCGGCGACAAGGTCTGGCTCTTCCACGGCACCAACGACAGCACCGTCAAGGCGCCCGTCAACGACGACCTCGCCACCTACTACCGGGACTTCGGCGCCGACGTCGTCTACGACGACGCGTCCGCCGCCGGGCACGCCTGGGTCAGCCCGATCGGCCCCAACTCCTGCGCCTCCACCAGCTCCCCGTACGTCAACAACTGCGGCGGCGACCCCGTCAGGTCCATGCTGACCCACCTGCTCGGCAGCGTGAAGCCGGCCTCCACGTCCGCCCTCACCGGGAAGCTGGTCCAGTTCGACCAGAGCGCCCACACGCCCGGCGGCAGCCCCGGCGCGATCAGCATGGGCGCCGAGGGCTTCGCGTACGTCCCCCGGTCCTGCCAGGACGGCGCCCCCTGCACCCTGATGGTCACTCTCCACGGCTGCTACCAGTCCTACGGGCAGGTCGGCACCGCGCTCATGGACAAGGCGTACCTCAACGAGTACGCCGACACCAACGACATGATCGTCCTGTACCCGCAGGCCACCACCATGACCGGCAACCCCCGCGCGTGCTGGGACTGGTGGGGCTACAAGTCCGCCGACTACGCCCAGAAGGGCGGCCCGCAGATGACGGCCGTGATGAACATGGCCAGGGCGCTCGGCGCCACCGGCACCACGAACCCCCCGACCGGACTGCCCGCCCCCGCCGGCCTCACCGTCACCGCCACCACCGACACCACCGCCGCACTCTCGTGGAACGCGGTCCCCGGCGCCGCCTCCTACCACGTGTACCGCGACGGCACGCGCGTCGGCACCGCCCCGATCACCACGCCCGCGTACACGGACACGGGCCTCACCCCCGGCACGGCCTACCGGTACACGGTCGCCGCCGTCGACTCCGCCGGCACGCCCGGCGCCCGCTCCGGCGCGGTGACCGCCACCACCACGGGCGCCACCGCCGTCTGCGTCACCGCCAGCAACTACGCCCACACCCAGGCCGGCCGCGCCCACCAGTCCGGCGGCTACGCCTACGCCAACGGGTCGAACCAGAAGCTCGGCCTGTGGAGCGTCGGCGTCTCCAGCACCCTCAAGGAGACCGCCCCCGGCTACTGGGTGATCTGCTGATCCGGCGGACGCGGCGGGTCAGCGGCCGACCGGGTCGCCTTCCGCGCCGTCGCCGCGGCCGGCGAGCGCCAGGTGACCGCCGTGGTGCAGGGGGGTGCTCAGGCGGATCCGGGCCGTCTCCCGGCCCGTCCGCGCGTCTAGGAGGTGGACCTCGCCGTGCCCGCCGCGGGTGACGGCCACGAGGTCGGAGCCCGGTGACGCGGCGACCGCGCGGCGCTCGACGCCCTCCCAGGGGGTGCCGCCCGCGCGGGGGGCGCCGTCCATGGCGGGCAGGGGGACGCGGCGGACGGCCGGGTCGGCGAGGCTGTCGTCCAGCAGGACGAGTTCGTCGCCGTCGGGGTGGACCCGGGTGAAGGCGGTGTGGTTCCGGGCGAAGGCCAGCCGGAAGACGAGTCCGGGCCCGAGGTCGGTGAGCGACGTGCGGCCGGTCGTCAGGTCGTGCCGCCAGGCCCGGTTCGTCCACTCCTGCCAGCGCGCCGGGTCGGACGGGCCGCCGCGCAGCGTGGTCCACAGGGCCGGCCGGCGGGTGTCGAGGCGGAGGTACCAGCCCCGGGCGGGGGAGTCCCACGGGATCACCGTCCCGGCCCGGAGCGCGTCGCCGTCCCGCCGGGCCGTGTGCACGCCGGCCGCCGTGGCGGCGAACACCCGTCCGCTGCCCGGCTCGTGGGCGTCGCCGTGCCCGTCGTCGGGCAGTGGCAGCAGCGCGTGGGGCCGTGCCGGGGGGCATCCGGGCGGGGCGGCGAGGAGGTCGGCGAAGCGGTGGACGGCCAGCGCGCCGGGCGTCCGGTGCCGCAGGACGACGAGCGGTTCGGCGCCGCCGAGGACCGTGACGCCCGGCTCGTCGGCGCGGGTGCGGACCCGGGCGGTCTCGCCGGTGGCCAGGTCCACGACCGTGAGCAGGTCCGACCACGGGTCGGTGTTCCGTCCCAGGCCGGTCGTCACCGCCACCAGGCGGCCGGTGGGATCGCAGGCCAGGTGCTCGGCCGGTACGGCGACGGGGACCGCGTGCGCCACGAGCGCGTCGCCGAACGGATCGAGCACCAGCAGCTCGCCCCTGCGGTCGTCGACGCACGCCACCCGCCCGCCCGGCAGCGCCAGGAACCCGGCGTGCTCGGAGAGGTGGCGGCCGGTGAGACGGGCGGTGACCGTGCCGTCGGGCACGGCCAGCACGGAGACGGATCCGGCCACGTGGTCGGAGACGAGGAGTGCGGTGTCGGTCAAGGGGTTCTCCGGACGGTAGGGATCCTTCGGCGAGTCAGCTGAAAATGATTATCATGTATGTTCTGTGCGTTCCAGGTTCCCGAGCGGAGAAGGCACCCACCCATGCCGAACGCACCCGTCCCGAACGCCCCCACGCCGAGCGCCCGCAGGAGATCCGTACGCGGCTGGCTCACCGCCGCCGTCGCCGCCACCCTCCTGGCCGGCTGCGGCACGTCCCCGGAGGCGTCCGCCCCCGACAAGCCCCGGCCGGCCGCCAAGGCCGAGACCGCCGTCGAACCCATCGAGGCGGCCACGGAGTTGACCGACGTCAACGGCGTCCGCGTCGCCCTCGACAAGAAGCCGGAGCGGATCGTCTGCCTGTTCGCGCTCTGCGACGACATCCTGACCGAGCTCGGCATCGTCCCGGCCGCCACCAACAGCACCCTGCTCGCCCACCCCCGCTTCCTCGGCGAGGCCGCCGCGAAGAAGGTCCCCGTGGTGCCCGGCGGGTTCATCGCCCCGGAGGTGGAGGCGATCCTCTCCCACAAGCCGGACCTCGTCATCGGCCTGGGCGACACCCACGGCAAGCTCGCCCCGGCCCTGAAGGGCGCCACCACCTTCTGGGCGATGCAGCCCGAGACGTGGGAGGACAGTGTGGGCTACCTGCGCGACACGGCCGCCCTCACCGGCCGCACGGCGGCGGGGGAGAAGGCCGAGAAGGTGTTCCGCACCAGGCTCGCCGCGGCGGAGCGGGCCCCGAGCGACAAGACCGCCCTCGTCATCTACGGCAGCGACGAGAACTTCGGCGTGGCCACCCCGGACGGTGACGTGACCGCCAGCCTCTTCCCCCGGTTCGCCGCCTACCCGTGGAAGTCCCGCGGCGTCGAAGGCAGTTACAGCCTGGAGGAGATCCTCGCGCAGGGCGTCGACGTGCTGTTCGTCGAGACGATGAGCTTCGGCGGCGCCGACGGCAAGCTGTCCGAGAAGCTCGCGAAGAACCCCCTGTGGGGCAAGATCCCCGCGGTGCGCGACGGCGCCGTCCACGAGGTGGACCCCGAGGTCTGGGCCAAGGGGC
Organism: Microtetraspora glauca; assembly: GCA_000721275.1. Classification (GTDB taxonomy): domain Bacteria; phylum Actinomycetota; class Actinomycetes; order Streptomycetales; family Streptomycetaceae; genus Streptomyces. The sequence continues at coordinate 78,674 of JOFO01000018.1, forward strand.
GCGGCACCCGCTCGATGGGCATCGTCCTCGACGAGGCCACGGCCGCGCTGCGGTGAGCGCCACCCCTCCGGCGGCGTCCGGGACGGCCGGGCGCCGTACGCGCCCCGGCCGCCGCGGGCAGCCGCTGCTCGTGCTCGCGATGCTGGGAGCCGCGGCGCTCTGCGCGCTGTGCCTCGGCACCCCGTACGTCCCGCCGCACCGGCTCCTCGGCGCCGTCCAGGACGGACAGGACACCCTCGCCGGCCTCGTCGTCACCGAACTCCGCCTCCCCCGGCTGGTGCTGGCCGTCACCGCCGGCGCCTGCCTGGGGGCCGCGGGACTGGTCCTCCAGGAAGCGCTGCGCAACCCGCTGGCCGTCCCCGAGATGCTGGGCGTCTCGTCCGGCGCGGCCCTGGGCGTCGCGGCACCGCTGGTCCTCGCGCTGTCCCTGCCCGCCCCGGTCCAGCCGCTCCTGGCGCTGGGCGGGGCGGTGCTCGGCGGCGGGCTCACCCTGCTCGCCGCCGGGCTGGGGCGCAGCCCGTCCGCCGTGCTCCTGACCGGCGCCGCCGTCGCCGCCGCGCTCCAGGCGGCGCTGCTGGTCCTCATGGTCATGGCCGACCAGCTCGACCTCCAGCTCATCTACCGCTATCTCCTGGGCTCCCTCTCCGCCCGCACCTGGGACGACGTCGCCGGCCTGTGGCCGTGGCTGCTCGTCGCGGCCCCCGCCCTGCTGCTGTGCGCGCCCGTGCTCTCCGTGATGCGGCTGGGCGACGCGGACGCCGAGGCGCTCGGCGTCCGCGCCCACCGGGCGAGGCTGGCGGCACTCGCCCTGGCCGTCGTGCTGATCGCGCCCGTCACGGCGGTGTGCGGGCCGGTGGCCTGGGTCGGCTTCCTCGCGCCGCACGTGGCCCGGTGGTTCCGCCCCGACGCCGGGGCGGTGCGCTGGCTCGGATGGTCGGCCGCCTGGGGCGCCGTGGTCGTGGTCGTCGCCGACGTGCCCGCCCGGCTGGCCCTGGCCCCCGTGGAGACACCGGCCGGCGCCTGGACGGCCCTGCTGGGCGTCCCGGCCGGTGTCGCGCTGATGCGGACCCGGCGCCGCGCCCGTGCGGCCGGGAGCGCCGCCGCCGGCGGGAGCGCCGTACCCACGCGGCTCGCCGGGCCGCGTACGCCCGAGCCCTCGGCGGCGTCCGGGAGTGCCCCGCCGACCTCCGGGCGGCCGGCCGGAGCGGAGGGAGTGCGATGAGGCGGCGTTTCGCGGTGCTCGCCGTGCTGGCCCTCGTCTGCGCCGGGGCGGACCTCGTGGCGGGGCGCGGCATGTCGCCGGCCGCCGCGTGGGACGTGCTCGCGGGCGGCGGCGACATGACGGAGCGTCACATCCTCTTCCAGCTGCGGATCCCCCGCACCCTGGTGGCCCTCGGCGCCGGAGCGAGCCTCGCCGTCGCCGGTCTGGTCCTCCAGTCCGCGCTCCGCAACCCGCTGGCCGGCCCCGAGGTCACCGGCGTCACACCGGGCGCGGTCCTCGGGGCGGTGCTGGCGACGGCCCTCGGGTTCGCGGGCTGGGAGTCGCCGCTCGCCGTGGTCGCCGCCGCCTGCGCGGGCGGCTGCGCCGGAGCGCTGCTGCTGTGGCTGCTCGCCGGCCGGACGGGAGGGGACCCCGCCCGCACCGCCGTGCACGGGGTGCTGGTGTCGGCGGTCCTCGGCGGATTCACCGCCATGGTGCTGCTGGTCGAGCCGGGCCAGCTCGGCAGCGTCGTGCAGTGGCTGGTCGGCACCACGGAGGGCCGGGTGTGGGAGCACTGGCACCTGCTGTGGCCCTGGGCCCTGTTCTGGGGCGCGGCGGCCTGGTTGCTCGCCGGCCCGCTGACCCTGCTGCGGTGCGGCGACGACACCGCGCGGGCGCTGGGCCTCGCCGCCCACCGGGCCCGCGCCCTCGCCCTGCTCTGCGCCGTGGCGCTGACGGCGGGCGCGGTGGCCGCCGTCGGGGCGCTCGGCTTCGTCGGCCTCCTCGTCCCGCACCTCGCCGTGGCCGTCTTCGGTGCCGACCTGCGCACCGGGCTGCCCGGCGCGGCGCTGCTGGGCGCGGTCGTGGTGTGCGGGGCGGACGCGGCGGCGCAGCTGTGCTCGCGGCTGGCGGCCGACGCGTTCGGCGCCGGGCCGCTCACCCTGCCGGTCGGCGCGCTCACCGCCTGCCTCGGCGCCGCCCTGCTGCTCGTCGTCGTGCGGCGCGCGCCGGACCGTACGTACTGAAGCCGACGGAGGACGGAAGACAGACATGACCCAGTCCATGGGGATCCACATCGAGGGCGTCCACGTCGGGTATCCCGGACGGCCCGTCCTGCGGGGCGTCGACCTGACGGTGGAGCCGGGGGAGCTGACCGCGCTCATCGGCCTCAACGGCTGCGGCAAGTCCACGCTGCTGCGGGTCGTCGCCGGCCTGCTGGCGCCGGACCGGGGGAGCGTGCGCCTCGGCGGACAGGACCTCGCCGGGCTCTCCCGGCGGGCCACCGCCGCGCGGGTGGCCCTGCTGCACCAGTCCGCGCCGTCCGTACCGGGTATGACGGTGCGTCACCTGGTGCGGCAGGGGAGGTACGCGGCCCGCGGCCCGCTCGGGATGCTGCGCGAGACGGACGACCCGGTCGTCCGGCGCGCGCTGCGCGACGTGGGCGTGGAGGGGTGGGCCGACCGGGACGTCGACGCGCTGTCCGGGGGCGAGCGGCAGCGGGTACGGCTCGCGATGGCGCTCGCTCAGGACACCCGCGTCCTGCTGCTCGACGAGCCGACGACGTACCTCGACCTGCACCACCAGCTCGACGTGCTGCGGACCGTGGTCCGGCTGCGGGAGGAGCGCGGGCTCACCGTGGTGATGGTGCTGCACGACCTGGCGCACGCCGCCCGGTTCGCCGAGCGGATCGTCGCGCTGCGGGACGGCCGCGTGGTGGCCGACGGCAGCCCGAAGGAGGTCGTCACGCCGGCGCTGCTCGCGGACGTGCTGAACGTCGCGGGGCGGGTCGGGAGCGACCCCGAGGGCGGCTGGCCGGTGTGTTACCCAGATCACCCTCTTCCCGGGCCGCAAGATCTAGAAAATGAAAACCATTCCCATTAGTGTCGTCCACGGCGCTCGACCGAACGCCACAACTGCCTTACAGAAAAGGTGAGTTCATGAACAACGAGCAGATCTTCGCCCCGATCGCCGACCCGGGCCAGCTGGCTCACGACTCGGCCTCCCACTCCAACGCCCTCGTCGAGAACCCCTTCGAGGACTCCGTCGAGAGCACCGAGGAGTAAGCGGAGGACCCCCTCCCTCGACCGTGGGCCCGCCCGCCTGTTGCCGTTCCGGGCGGGCCCACGCCTGTTCCGCCCACGCCCTTGCCCCCGTCCCCTAGCGTCGTCAGGAGAACGCCGTGACCCGCAGCCGGCTCGCCCCCGGAGTCGACGTCGTCGCCGTGCCCGGCCGCGGCCTCGCCGTCCGCACCCCCGCAGGAGAGTTCCTCAGCGTCAGGACCCGCGACGCCGACGAGCACGCCCTCCTCGCCCGGCTCGCCGGTGACGGCCCCGCCCCCGACGCCACCACCGGAACCGCCCCCGGCGACGTAGAACTGCGGCGCGTCCTCCAGGCGTTCGAGGACGCCGGCTACCTCGCCGACGCACCCCCGCCCCCGCGCTGGCCCGCCGCCCGCCGGTCCGTCCGCCTGCTCGGCGCCCCCGCACTGACCGGCCCCCTCGCCGCCCACCTGACCGCCCTCGGCGCCGAACCCCGCACCACCCCCACCCCGGAAGGCGTACGGCCCCCGGACCTCGACGCCCTGCTCGACGGACGGCCCGCCGCCGTCGTCTGGTGCCTCGACGGCCCCGTCCCCGACGGACTCTGGGACGCCGCCGACCGGCTCCCCGGCCACGGCGTCGCCTGGCTGCGCTGCCACCGCGAGAGCTGGCAGGCGTACGTCGAACCGCTCGCCGCCGCCCCCGGCGACGTCACCGCCGCCCACGTCCGCACCCGCCGCCTCGCCGCCACCCCCGCCCACCGCGAACTGGCCGCCTACTGGACCGGCCCCCGCACCTCCGGCGCCCCCGCCCGCCTCACCCCGCCCGCCGCCGCGCTCCTCGCCGCCCTGCTCGCCGACGACCTCAGCCGCTGGGCCACCGACACCCCGGCCACCGCCGGTTTCCCCGCCCGCCGCCGCCTCCGCGCCGTCGACCTGCGCACGCTGACCGTCACCGACCACCCCGTCCTGCCGGTGCCGCCGGTCGCCCCCGTACCGGAGAAGACCGCGTGACCGCGCCCGCCCCGGCGCCGGTCGCCGTCGGCGGACTCGCCACCGACGTCCACCTCCCCGACGGCCCCGGCCCGTTCCCCGCCGTCCTCCTCCGCACCCCCTACGACCGCACCCGCCACCGCACCGAGGCGCGCGCCTGGGCCCGCCACGGCTTCGCCGCCGTCGTCCAGGACGTCCGCGGCCGGCACGCCTCGCCCGGCCGCTGGCAGCCCTACGCGCACGAGACCGCCGACGGCGCCACGGCCGTCCGGTGGATCCGCCGCCGGCCCTGGAGCGACGGACGGCTCGTCGCCGCAGGCGCCTCCTACGCCGCCCACTGCGCCGTCACCCTCGCCCTCGAAGCCCCCGCCGACGCCCGCCCGGACGCCGTCATCGCGGCCGTCCCCGCGCTCGGCGCCGCCGACACCGCGCGCGAACCCACCGGACCGGAACGGCTCCGCGCCCGCGTCGGCTGGTGGGCCGCCCACGGCGACCGCCCCGACACCGACGAGCACGCCCTCGCCACCGCCCTCGCCGAGGACCCCGCCCTGCTCGCCCACCTGCCGGTGACCGCCCTGCCCGAGCGGCTCGGCCGGCCCCTGCCCTCCTGGCCGGGGCTCTGGCGGCACCGCGACCGCGGCCGGCTCACCGCCCTCGCCGCCCGCGCCGGCGTGCCGCTGCTCGCCGTCGGCGGCCACCACGACCACTTCACCGACGACACCGTGGCCCTGTGGCACACCTGGGGCGGCCCCGCCGCCCGCCTGCTCCTCGGCCCCTGGGGCCACGGACTCACCGCCGAACCCGGACCCGGCGCCCGCCCCGCCCACCACGCCGACCTCGGCGGGCTGTACGTCCGCTGGGCCCGCCGCGCCCTCGCCGGCGAACTCACCCCGGGCCGGCGCGGCGCCGTCGCGCTCGGCGGCAGCGACCACTGGCTGCCCGCCGACACCCCCACGGAACCCCGCACACCCCGGCTGGCCCTCCTGCACGGCGCCGCCTTCACCGCCGACCCCGACCGCCCCGTCCGCTCCGACGACCTCACCGTCCCCACCGGCGGAACGCCCGACCGCTGCCTGCTGGCCACACCGCCGCTGCCGCGCCCCCTCGACGCGCTCGGACCCGTCCGCGTACACCTCCGCGCCCGCGCCGACACCCTGCACGCCGACTGGGCCGCCCGCCTCGTCGCCCTCACCCCGCACGGCACCGCCGAACGCCTCGCCGCCGGCATCCTGCGCCGCGAGCAACCAGCGGGCGAGGAAGCCGAGTTCACCATCCTGCTGGGCCGGATCGCCCGCCGGCTGCCCGCCGGCACCCGGCTCCGCGTCGAGATCGCCGGACACCACTTCCCCGCCCACGCCCGCCACCCCCACACCGCCGACGACCCGGTCACCGCCACCCGGCTCCTCGCCTCCCGCCGCCACGTCACCCCCGGAAGCGTCACGCTCACCCTCCCCGCCCTCACCGCCCGCCCCGCCACCACCGACCCCGCCAAGGAGCTCCTGCGATGACGACGCTGCCGCTGGAAGCACTCGTCGACCCGGTCTGCGGCCTCGTCCGCAAGGTCAAGCCCGTCGAGCACCCCCCGGGCACCCCACCCCGCTACACCGCGCTCACCGCCGAGATATCCGACGCCCGCAGACACGGCCTGTGGCCCGCCGACCGGGTCTCCCTCGGCACCACCTTCGGCGACCCCGCACAGGCCCGCGTCGCCGCCATCGCCGAAGGCGTCGAACGGTACTGCGGCAACCGCGTCCCGCCCGCCGGCCACCCCGACGCCCCGCTGCGCGCCACCGCCGCCGAACTCGCCGACAAGGGGCTGCGCCTGTACGGCCCCGGGGACCTGCCCGCGTACGCCGCCTGGCAGTACGACCGGGCCGGGTTCCCGTACCGGCGGCTCACCGCCGACACCCCCGCCCTCTGGACGCGCGGCACCGAGCACCTGCCCGACGGCGCCACCACCGAGGTGTGGGCGCCCGTCGCCCTTACCCACCTCAACTGGCGCCAGGGCGACCTCCGCGACCTGCCCCGCACCCACCACCTCAACTACGCGGGCATCGCCACCGGACAGGGACTCGACGACGCCGTCGAACGCGGCCTCCTGGAGACCGTCGAACGCGACGCCCTCGAACTCTGGTGGCACCTCGACGGCCCCACCCGCGGCATCGACCCCGCCAGCGTCCCCGGCCTCCTGGACGACCTCGCCGGCTCCGCCCTCGACGTCCACCTCGTGGAGATGCCCTCGGAGTTCGCGCCCTGCGTCGGCGCGATCGTCCACGACCCCGCCCTCGGCCTGTACGCGGCCGGCTTCGCCTGCAAGTACGACCCCGCCGAAGCCGCCCGCAAGGCGGTCCTCGAAGCCGTCCACACCTGGGTCTTCACCCAGGGCCTCACCGGCCCCGACGGCTGGGTCTTCCAGGCTGTCGACGCCGGCCTCCTCGCCCGCGGCCTCTACCTGGACCACCGCCCTGACGCCCGCTACCTCGACGCCTGCGGCCCCGACTTCGCACACGTACGGGACCTGGGCGCCCACGTCCAGGTGTGGCTCGACCCCCGCATGGCGGCCGAGGCCCGCCGGTTCACCGACCCCGCCCACGGCACCGTCCCCGTCGACGCCGTCGAACCCGGCAGCCGCGAACGGCTCACCCGCGCCCTCCACGCCGGCGGCCACCGGGTGATGACCTTCGACCTCACCACCGAGGACGTCGCCGAGACCTCGCTGCGCGTCGCCCGGGTCCTCGTCTCCGGACTCCTCCCCAACGCCCCCGCCGCCTTCGGCTACTTCGGCTGCCCCCGGCTCGCCGACACCGCCGTCCGGCGCGGCTGGCGCACCACCGCGCCCAGCGGCCCCGAGGACTTCACGCTCGCCCCGCCGCCGCACATGTGAGGCCGCCATGGACCACCCCGACGACCTCCCCGCCGCCCTCGCCGACGCCCGCTCCGCGCGCCTCCCCGGCCCCGACACCCCGGCCGGACCCGCCGTCCCCGCCTGGCCCGGACCACCGCTCGCCCTGCCGGAAGCCGGCCCCGCGGAACTCGACCTCGACGCCCTCCTCCGGCTCTCCCTCGCCGCCGCCGACACCTCGGGACGCCTGCGGCCCGCGCCGTCGGCCGGCGCGCTCCACCCGGTGGACGCCGTGCTCGCCGTGGGGGAGGGCTGCTCCCTGCCGCCCGGCCGCTACGGCTACGACCCGCTCCGCCACCGCGTCCACCGCCTCGGCGAACCCCGCGCGGACGGCACCCCCGGGGTGACCGTCGAACTCTCCGTCACCGCCCGGCGGACCGCCTCCCACTACGGGCACCGGGCGTGGCCGCTGCTGCTCCTCGACACCGGGCACGCCGCCGCCGCGCTCCACCTGGCGGGCCGGGCGCTGGGCGCGGCAGCGCCCGTACCCCGCCTGGACGGCGACCCGGCGCACGACAGCGTGCTCGCCACCGTCCCCATACCCCCGCCCGCCCCCGCGCCCCCGCCGGCCCGCTTCCCGCCTGCCGCGCTCCTGGCCCGCCGCAGCGACCCGCCGCCGCTGACCGGCACCCCGCCCGCCGATGCGCTCGGCGCCGTCCTCGCGACCGCCGAACAGGCCGGCGGCACCGAACTGCGCTGGTGCGCGGCCGTGGGCGGCGCCAGGCCCGGACTCCTGGAAGCGGCCCCCGACGGCGGGACGCCGCGCCGGTCCGCCGCCGGCGACGCCCGGCCGACGCTCGCCGTCTGGGCGGCACGGCAGGCGTGGATCGCCGGCGCGGGCGCCGTGCTGCTCGCCCGCGGCTGCCCCGCCGACGCCGGCGCGCCGCGCATCCGCCGCACCCACCTGCTCGCCGGCTTCGCCGTCCACCTGGCCCACCTGACCGCGCGCCGGCACGGCCTGACCGCCCGGCCCGTCGGCTCCTGGCAGCAGGCCGACCTCGGCGCCGCGCTCGGCGCCCCGCCCGGCAGGGACTGGATCGTCCACGCACTGGCCCTCGGCACCCGCCCCGCCGACGAGGAGAACACCCCATGACCGTCGTCCACCCCGAACTCCGCCGCGCCGCCAGGACCGCCCGCCGCCCCCTGCTCGCCGCGACCCTCCTGCACGGCGCCGTCACCGTCACCCACCTGGCCCAGGCCGTCCTCCTCGCCCTCGCCCTCGCCGACCTCGCCCGCGCCCGGACCGAACGCCTGCCCTGGCTCCTCGCCGCGGTCCTCGCCGTCGTCGCCGCGCGCGCCGCCCTCGCCACCCGGCAGCGGCGCACCGCCGGCCGCGCCGGAGCCGAGGCCAGGGTCGCGCTCCGCGACGAACTCCTCGCCCGCCTCGGCCGGCTGGGCCCCGCCCATCTGACCACCGCCCGCGCCGGAGCCGTCCGCACCACCCTCGTCGACGGCGTCGAAGGAGTCGACGCGTACGTCTCCCGCTACCTCCCCCAGCTCCTCCTCACCCTCGCCGTCCCACCGCTGCTCCTCGCCGTCACGGCCCTGGTGGAACCCGCCACCCTGCTCGCCCTCGTCCCCGCCCTGCTCCTCGCCCTCGCCGGCCCCCGCGCCTGGGACCGTCTCCTCGCCCACCGCGGCAAGGAGCACTGGGACACGTACGAACGCCTCGGCGCCGACTACCTGGAAGCCCTCCAGGGCATGCCCGCCCTGCGCGCCGCCGGCGCCGTCCGCCGCACCCGCGCCCGCCTGGAGGAACGCTCCACCGCCCTGCACCGGGCGACCGTCGCCCAGCTCCGCGTCTCCCTCGTCACCACCGGCATCACCGACCTCGCCATCCAGGGCGGCACGGCCGCCGCCGCCCTCCTCGCCTGCCGGTCCGCCGTCGGCGGCGCCACCACGGCGACCGGCACCTATCTCGTCCTGCTCCTCGCCGCCGAATGCTTCCGGCCGGTCCGCGACCTCGCGCGCGAATGGCACGCCGGGTACCTGGGAGCGTCCGCCGCCGACGGCATCGCCGCCCTGCGCACCGCCGTACCCGCCGTCCCCGACACCGGCACCGCCCCCGCCGACTGGCCGACCGCACCCGAACTCCGCTTCGACAACGTCCGGTTCGCGTACGCCGGGGCCGAAGGGCCCGCCCTCGACGGCGTCACCTTCACCGCGCCCGCCGGCCGCACCACCGCGATCGTCGGCCCCTCCGGCGCCGGCAAGTCCACCCTCCTCGCCCTGCTCCTGCGCCACCACGACCCACGCGAGGGCCGCATCACCCTCGACGGGCTCCCCACCACCGACTACGCCCTCGACGCCCTGCGCACCGGCGTCGCCGTGGTCTCCCAGGACACCTACCTCTTCCACGCCACCGTCGCCGACAACCTCCGCATGGCCCGCCCGGACGCCACCGACGACGACCTCGCCACGGCGGCCCGCGCCGCCGGCGTCCACGACGAGATCACCGCCCTCCCCGACGGCTACGCCACCGTCCTCGGCGAACGCGGCGACACCCTCTCCGGCGGCCAGCGCCAGCGCCTCGCCCTCGCCCGCGCCCTCCTCTCCGACGCCAGGGTCCTCGTCCTCGACGAAGCCACCAGCTCGGTCGACGAACGCCGCGAGGCCGACATCGTCCGCGCCCTGGCGAAGGCCGCGGGCGACCGCACCGTCCTCGTCGTCGCCCACCGCCTCGCCGCCGTCCGCCACGCCGACCACATCGTCGTCCTCGACGCCGGACGCGTCGACGACACCGGCGACCACACCCGCCTCGTCGAGGCCGGCGGCGTCTACGCCCGCCTCGTCGCCGCCGGCCGCACCCACCCCGGAGACCTCGCCGCATGACCGCCACGCCCCCGCCCTCCGCCGCCGCACCCGACCGGGGCGCCCTGCGCGCCCTGCTCCCCGCCCTCGCCGCCCACCGGCTCATGACCGCCCGCACCTGCGCCGCCGCCCTCCTCGAACAGGGCTCCCTCGTCGCCCTGGCGGCCCTGGCCGCCCACACCGTCGGCACGGCCGTCATCGAGCACCGGGCGCCCGCCGCCGGCACGGTCGCCGCGCTCACCGCCCTCGTCGTCCTCCGCACCCTCATGACCTGGCGCGAGATGGACCTCTCCCACGACCTCGCCTACCGGGTCCTCGCCGCCCTGCGCGTCCGCGTCTTCGACGGACTCGCCCGCAGCGCCCCCGCCCGCGTCGCCGGCCGCCGCAGCGGCGACCTCGCCGCCACCGCCCTCGCCGACGTGGAGGCACTGGAGTTCTTCTACGCCCACACCACCGCCCAGATCCTCGCCGCCGGCACCGTCTTCACCGGCGGCGCCACCGTCCTCGCCCTCGCGGAACCCTGGCTGCTGGCCGCCGTCCTGCCCGCCGCCGCCCTCCTCACCGCCGCGCCGTTCGCCCAGGCACGCCGGCGCGCGGTCCGCGGCGCCCGCACCCGGGACGCCCTCGCCGCGCTCTCCGCCGACACCGTCGAGACCGTCGACGGCCTGCGCGAACTGCTCGCCTTCGGTGCCCTCGGCGCCCGCCGCCGCCGGCTCGCCGCCGCCGGACGGACGGTGGGCGACGCCCAGCGCGCCGAGGCGACCGCGGAAGCCGTCGCCGCGGCCTTCCGCGACCTCGTCATCGTGGCGGCGGTCCTCGGCGTGGTGGCCACCGCCGCCCACTCCGTCACCTCGGGGCGGCTGCACGGCGCCTGGGCCCCCGCGGCGATGGCCCTCGCCCTCGCCGTCCTCGGCCCCGTCGCGGAAGCCGCCCGCGCCCTCAGCCAGGCCGTCTCGCTGCGCGCCGCCGCCGCCCGCGTCGGCGCCGCCGTCACCGCCCCCGCGCTCGCCCCGCCCCCGGCCGACCCCCGCCCCCTGCCCCCGGGCCCGCTCGGCATCCGGCTGCGCGGCGTCCGCTTCGACTACGGCGGCGCGACCGTGCTCGACGGCCTCGACCTGACCGTCCCCGCCGGGCAGACCCTCGCCCTGGTCGGCGCCTCCGGCGCCGGCAAGTCCACCTGCGCCCACCTCATGGCCCGCTTCTGGGACCCCGCCGACGGCACCGCCCAGCTCCTCCCCGCCGACGGCGACCCCGTTGACCTGCGCGACCTGGACGACACCGCACTCCGCCGCGCCGTCGCCCTTGTCGGCCAGGAGACCCCCCTCTTCCACGGCACCCTCGCCGAGAACCTGCGGCTCGCCGCCCCCGACGCCGACGACGCCCTCCTCGCCGAGACCGCCCGCCGCTGCGGCGTCGACCGGATCGCCCCCCTGGACACCGTCATCGGCGAACGCGGCGCCACCCTCTCCGGCGGGCAGCGCGCCCGGATCGCCCTCGCCCGCGCCCTCCTGGCCCGGCCGCGCGTCCTGATCCTCGACGAGTCCACCGCCCACCTCGACAACAGCAGCGACGCCGAACTCGCCGCCGCCCTCCACGACCCCGACCGCACCACCGTCGTCATCGCCCACCGCCGCACCACCATCCGCCGCGCCGACCGCGTCGCCGTCCTCGAAGCGGGCCGCGTCACGGAGCAGGGCACCTGGGAGGAGCTCACGGCCCGCCCCGACAGCGCCCTGCACCGCAGCCTCACCCGGCGCTGACGGAGGACGTCCCCGTCACGGCTGCTGCCCGCCGACCCAGCCGCGCCGCTCCGCCCAGTCGCCCGTCAGCTCCTCCGCCGCCGGCAGCGTCAGGAAAGAGAAGGCCGCCAGGACGACGAGCAGCCCCACCGACACGGCCCACTCCCGGGAACGCGCGACCGGCCGGACCCTGCGGAGCCGCGTCTCCGGGACCCGCCGGCCGGCGGGCCGCAGGGACCACGACACGACGGCCAGCACGAGGTAGATCAGCGGCGGTCCCCACGACACGGGGCCGTCGCCCAGCGCCAGATGCGACACCACGGCCCCCGACCACATCAGTACGGCCCCGGCGTACGCCCACTCCTTCACCACCCGGAATCCCGGCACGGCGAGGGCGACGGCCGCGGCCAGCTGCCACACGCCCGACAGCGGCGCGAAGTAGTCCGGGTAGCCGAGGTGGTCCAGCTGCGCGTCGATCCAGTCGATCGTCACCAGGTTCCACGCCGCTCCGGCGGTCAGCTCGAAGACGACGAGGAAGGTGGCGCCCCAGTAGGCCCACAAGGCCCACGAGGCCCGGCGGCGCGTCCGGCTCGCTCCGGCCCGCTCTCGGCCTGTCGCGTCCTGTCGGTCGTCGGTCGTCCGGACGTGCGTCATCTCGGCTCTCCTCGGCTTTTCGGCTACGGGGGCGTTCGTGGACGGAGGGGGGTCACGGCCCCCGGCCGTCAGCGGCTGATCCGGCGCGGCACGGCCAGCGTGCGCAGCTTCTCCGGGTTGCGGACGGCGTAGACGTGGGTGATCGCGTCGTCCGCGATCTCGATCAGGAACACGCCCTCCAGACGGTCGCCGCGACGGACGACCAGCGCGGGCGCGTGGTTGCAGGTGACCTTCTCGATCCGCAGGTCCGCCAGCGCCCGGCCCTTCTGGAAGAGGGAGGCGAGCCGGGCGGCCACGGCCCGCGCGCCCACCACGGGCCGCAGGGCCGCGAGGGTCTTGCCGCCGCCGTCGGCGGTGAACGCGGCGTCCTCCGCCAGCAGTTCGAGCAGCCCCGCCACGTCGCCCGTGGCGGCCGCCTTCAGGAACCGGTCCGTGAGCCGGGCCGTCGCCGCGCCGTCGGCCGGCTCGAAGCGCCTGCGCCGCGCGTGCACGTGCTTGCGGGCGCGGTGCGCCGCCTGCCGCACGGTGGCCTCGGGCCGGCCGACGGTGGCGGCGATCTCGTGGTGGGTGAACCCGAACACCTCACGGAGCACGAACACCACCCGCTCGTCGGGGCTGAGCGTCTCCAGCACCACGAGCATCGCCATGGACACCGACTCGGCGAGCACCACGTCCGCCGACGCGTCGTTCTCGTCCACCAGCACCGGCTCCGGCAGCCACGGCCCGACGTACTCCTCGCGCCTGCGGGCGCTCGCCCGCAGGGCGTTCAGCGCCTGACGCGTCACCAGCCGCGCCAGGAACGGCCGGGCGTCCCGCACGGTCGCGAGGTCCACCGCCGCCCACCGCAGATAGCTGTCCTGCAGCACGTCGTCGGCGTCGGCCGCCGAGCCGAGGATCTCGTACGCGATCGTGAACAGCAGGGGCCGCAGCTTCGTGAACCGCTCGGCGTGCGCGTCGGCGGACCGGGAGGCGTCCCCGGTCCGAGACCCGCGGGCGGCCGTGCGGGACGCGCCGCCCCGGGGCGGTGTGGCGTGTTCTGTCATGCCCTCAGGACACCGCCGGACCACCCGGACGTGACACCTTCCGCTGTGACGCACAGCACAGCACAGCACCACACTGCACCACACAGCAGGGCGGGGCAGGGACGTGAGCCGCGCGACGGGTTCCCCGGCCCGGTAACACTTGTTACCATCCGCGCATGGGAAAGACACAGCTGGGCGCCCGCGTCGACGACGACATCGCCGAACTCGCCAGGGCCCGCGCGAAGGACCGCGGACTGAGCCTCGGCGACTACATCGCCTCCCTCGTGCGCGACGACGCCGACGGCATGCGCCGGCGCGGACTGGAGGCGGCGCGCCGCTTCCTCGACGAGCACCAGGCGCTCTTCGACGAGGCGGAGGACGAGGCGCGGCGTTCCACCGGGCCGCAGGCCGCCTGATGGAACTCCACATCGACGTCCCCTGGATCCTCCAGGTCGCCGAACTCGCCGGCGCCGACGACCCGGCACCCGAGGACTACGGAGTCCCGGTCGCGGCCGTCGCCTGCCACCGCGCCGAGCTGCTGGACCAGCCCGTCTACGACGGCGTCTACGCGCGCGCCGCCGCCCTCGTCCACGTCCTCGGCCGCTGCCGCTGGCTGGACCGCTCCAACCTCGCCGTCGCCGCGGCGACCGGCGTCCTCTACCTGGAGGCGTCCGGCGTCAGGGTCCAGCCGACCCGCGAGGACGCCCTCGCCCTGCGCGACCTCCTCCGCGACCCGGCCTGCGGCGCCGCGGCCATCGCCGCCCTGCTGCGCACCTGGTCCCCGCGCGCCTGACGGCGTTCAGAGGCGCTTGGCGCTGCGGAGGGCCTTCGCGTAGTAGCCGTTGCCGTCCAGGCGGGAGACCCCGCCGACGTCGCCGATGGTCGGGCCGTTCACCTCTTCGCGGCTGGAGACGAAGATCAGGTGCCCCTCGGTGTCGTGGCCGAGGACCATGCCGACGTGGTCGAGCCGCTGCCCGGTGCGCCCGTCGAGCTTGAAGAAGACGAGGTCGCCCGGCTGGAGCTGATCGATCGCGGTGGGCCGGTGCTGGGCCCCGACGCCCGTGAGGGGCAGCACGTCCGTACCCTCGCGGGAGCGCGCCATGCCGTTCGCGGTACGCGGCAGACCGTCGCCCGACGTGTCCGAGGACATCAGCGGGTAGCGGGCGCGGTACCCCATCACCATGCGGATGAAGCCGGAGCAGTCCAGCGAACGGGCCCGCATGGCCTCCGGCGTGCCGACGGCGCCGTCGCGGAACGGGTACGGGACGCCCAGGAAGTCGTAGAAGTCCGACTGTTCGAGCCGCAGGTCGCCGCCCTCCGCGCCGGAGGTGTTCAGCGGGCCGAAGGCGGCGTCGCCGGCGATGACGAGACCCTGCGCGTCCTTGCGGGGCGCGGCGCCCGCGACGTACTGGAAGGCGACGGCGAACAGGTCGTCCTCGCGGCTCGTCGCGTACGCGGCGTACCACTCCTTGAACCACGCCGAGTTCTGCGCGTCCTTCGTCCAGCGCTTCGGCATCAGGCGCACCCAGTCGGTCGTGGAGACCCTGGAGGCGGTCGACGCCGGCTCGGCGAAGGTGCGCGCCGGGCCCTTGAGGACGGCCGTCCGGGCGCCGTCCGTCAGCACCGCCCTGACCTGCCCGTCGGCGCCGCGGAGCACGCTCCGCGCCGGGTTCTCCAGCCGCGTCCAGCGCTCCTCGGCCGCGTCGGCGGACGTGCCGGCGGCCTTGGCGCGCGTCCCGTTCAGGACCCCGACGTCGCGGACCTCGGTGACGCCCCGGTCCTCCCGCGCGCGCAGCTCGACGGTGAGGTACCCGGAGGCGGCGACGAGCCCGAGGACGACGAGGCCCGAGAGGACGGGACGGGACCTCTTCCTCCCCGGCGTCCCCGGCTTCCCTGGCATCCCAGTCATGGTTCTTCCTCTGTCTCTCGGGGCGGGTTCAGGCGGCGGGCATGACGCCGAGCAGCAGCCCGGCGGCGATGACGACGTAGGCGGTCAGCGAGACGGTGGCCGTGGCCAGCAGCGTCGGCCCCTTCGGCTGGCGGACCAGCTGGTAGGCGATGAGGCCGGGGACGATGAAGCCGAGCGTCTGGTTGCCGTACAGCAGCGGGAACTCGATCGACAGCACGATCATCACCGTCGCCTGGAGCAGCACGCCCAGCAGCACGACCGCGGCGAAGAGCCGCTTGCCGTACAGGATCACCAGCCGCTGCATCAGCTTGGTGCCCGCGTACGTCAGGGCGGTGACGCCGACGACCATGGCGGCGCGCTGCAGGTCCTCGATGAGAGTCAGGGCGAGCCAGCCCGGGGTGATCATCCCGCCGGGGGAGAGGTTGGTGGTCAGGTAGCACAGCAGGGAGAAGAGCAGCCCGATGGCGATGCCGAGGGCGGCCATCTCGGGGGTCAGGGCGGCGGTGGTCAACGGGGGCTCCGGGAGCGTGGACGGGGAGGGAGGAGGGCGGGCGGGCGGCGGCGGGCGCGCCGCGGCGGGCGGTTCAGCCGCGGGCCGGCGGCAGGCCGTCACCACCGGCCGGACCGCCGAACCAGTCGGCCGACGGGGGGTTCCAGCCGGCCGGCGCGGGGGCGTCGACCGGCCGGAAGGACTCCGGCGGCTGCCCCGGCCGACCCGGTCGCACCGGCCACGTCGGCCGTTCCGGCCGCCCCGGCTCCGCGTGCTGCACGGGCTCCGCGTGCTGCCGCTCCGGGATCCGGAGGCGCGGGATCCGCAGCGTCTGCGAGGTCTCGTTCCCGTGCTCGTACGCCACGGATTCCGGGCGGCCGGTTCCGCGCGGCGGCTCGGGGGAGCCGGACGGCGCGGCGGTCCCGGCCGGGGTCTCGTCCGCCGGGAGCCCGGCCAGGTACTCCAGCAGCTCCTCGCCCTGGCCGTGGATGTTGCCGATGGCGACGAGCGAGGACCCGTCGGGCATCGCGGCCAGCATGGCGGGCATGAACTCCTCCGCCGGGCGCCGCTCGCCGCCCAGGTCGACCGCGCGGTCCCGCCACGCGGCGGGGATCGCGTCGATGGCGCTCTTGGCGGGGTGTCCGATGACGAAGACGTGGTCCGGCTTCAGGTCCGGGACGATCTCGCCCATCTGCCCGTTGCGCTCGACGCGGTCGGGCCGGCAGTTGACGACGACGTTCAGCGGGCGGCTGACGGCGCCGAGGTCGAGCAGCTGGTTGACGTTCATCAGCGTCGACTCGGGGTCGTTGGCCGCGAAGACGTTGGCGAACGCGAGGCGCTTGCCCTCCGGCGTCACGTACCGCTCCACGGAGAGGACCCCGGGGTCCGGCGGAGCGTCGTACATGCCCTGGAGCGCGACCTCCCGTTCGACGCCGAGGAGTTCGGCGACGGTGAGCGCGATGGCGACGTTCTCCTTGAAGGTGAACCAGCTGAAGCCGCGCAGCTCCGCGTCCGTGACCGACTCGGGGTCGGCGTAGACGAGCCGGCAGTTCCGGGCGTCGGCCTCCTCCTGGAGGATGGCGAAACGTTCCTTCTCGGCGGTGACGCAGATGCCGTTCTCCGGCATCGAGCGGCACAGCGACCGGGCCACGTCGTCCAGCGTGGGGCCCATCTCGGCCAGGTGGTCCTCGCGCACGTTGCACAGCACGCCGATCGTGGAGCGGATCAGCTTGCTCTGATTGACCTCCTGGAGCGCCGGCATCACCGCCATGCACTCGATGACGAGCGCGTGCGGCCGGTAGGCGGCGGCCCGCCGCACGATGCCGATCTGCTCCACCACGTTCGCGATGCCGAACTTCCGGTAGACCGGCTCCTCGGTCGCGTCGGGGTGGATGAACCGCGCGGCGGTGCCCGTGGTCTTGGCGACGGTCACGAGACCGCCGCCGCGCAGGGCGCCCGCGCACAGCCGGGTGATGGAGGACTTGCCGCGGATGCCGTTGACCAGCACCCGCGCCGGGATCGCGTGGAGGGCGGCGTAGTGCCTGCGCTGTTCCACGATGCCCGCGACCAGCAGGGACACGCTGCTGATCAGCAGCACGAAGTAGAGGTAGAGCACGGCCGGGTCACCTTCCGCCCGCGCCGGCGCCGGACGGGGCGTCCGGGGAACGGCGGGCCTGGTCGTGTCGATGGGCCTGCACCCGCTGGCGCAGGAGTTCGAGACTGCGGACGACGGCCCCGACCTCGTCCTGGTACCGCGGGTACAGCACGGTCCTGAGGTCGCCGTCCGCCAGCCGCTCGGCACTCCGCGCCAGCGCGCGCAGCGGCCGGACGACCACGAGGTGGATCCAGCCGAGGCAGAGCAGCGCGGCGGCCAGACCGAGCAGCCCGGCCAGGACGGCGCGGTCCTCGCGCTCGTACGGGCTGATCTGGAACCCGGCGGCGTCCTGCCGGCTGACGACGGTCCACCCGATGTCGGCGGTGACGCCGCCGCCGGAGAACGGCGCGGCGGCGGCCACGGTGATCCCGTCGCCGTCCCGCAGCAGCAGCCCGTTCTCGACCGGGCCCGCGCCCACCCGGACGCCGGCCGCGCGCACGAGGTCCTTCAGCGCCTCGTCGGGCAGCTCCTCGAAGGCGCGGAAGCCGTCACTGGCGGCGATGGTCAGCCCGGCGGAGTCCACCACGCGGACCTCGCCCAGACCGGGCCGGACCAGCAGCGAGCTGAGGAACTCCACCCGGATCTCGCCGACCAGCGTCGTGCCGTCACCGCCGGGCAGCGGCGCCGACGCCTGGACGACCGGCTTCTTGCCGCCGTGCCCCGTCACCCGCACCGGCGGCGCGTCCGCGCCGCCGTCCCAGGCGTGCGGCTCGGCGCCCGCGCGGGCGGTGACCGAACCGTCGGCGGCGACCAGCGCGAGCGACTGGTAGCGCGGGTGCGTGACCAGGGCCTCCGCCAGCAGCCGGTCCGCGGCGCCGCGGTCGGCGCTCCCGGTCAGCCGCGCGACGGAGACGAGGTCGGCGTGCGCCTCGTTGAGCGCCCGGCGCAGCCGGTCCGCGATCAGGTCGGTGCGCTCCCGCTGGTCGTTCACCATGGTCGCCGGCACGCTCACCGACCCGTCCGTACGGTTCAGCAGCAGGCCGACGGGCACGCACCAGAGCAGCAGCAGGACACCCGTCACCACGAGCGGCCCGCGCGCGCCGGTCCACACCTTGCGCGCGGCGACGCCGCCCTCGTCCTCGCCGTTCAGCCGGCGGCGCAGCCGCTCCAGCGCGACGCCGATCCGATGGGCCTCGCCCTGCCGCGGCACGGCGACCGGACGGGCCAGGTCCCCGCGGGCCAGCCGGCGCGACTCCAGGAACAGCCGGAGCAGAGGCCGCTGGACCGTGCTCCACAGCACGCCCGCCGCGATCATCCCCACGACGAGCAGGGCGCCCGCCGCGACGAGGCCGAGGAGCCTGCGGTCCTGGCCCTCGGGCTGCTGCTCGACCACCGGCAGCAGCGCGACGACCGTCAGCCCGAGGCCCGCGGCGACGCTCTGCTTCTCCTCGGGGTCCGAGGAGGCCAGCGAGGCGTACCCGGCGGTGGCGACCCGCCCGTTGTACGCGCCGCCGAGCAGGGTGCCGCTGACCCCCGGGTAGCCGCGCGACCCTGGCTCGCGCGCCCGGACGGGATGCTCCTCGGTCCGCACGGCGGCCTGGTCGGCCAGGCGGGTCATCTGCCGGTGCAGGAACGCGAGCTCCTTGCGCTCCTGGTCGGAGTTGAGCGCCTCGGCCTGCTCGAACCCGGCGGTGGCCAGCACCTCGCCGTCCTCCGCCACCACCGACATGCTGCGGAACGGACCGAGGCCGACGGCCGGCACGGACAGGCTGCTCGACGCGACCAGCAGCTGCTGCGGCCGGTCGGGCCAGTCCAGGACGGCCATCGTCATCAGCCGGACGTCACCCGTCTCCAGGCGCACCATCCGCGGCGTCAGCGCCCGCTCGCCGACCAGGACGTCCCGGTCCAGCCAGGCCAGCGGAATCGTCTCGCCGCGAGCGGCGAGCACGTCCCCGCTCTCCAGGTCCACGACGGTGGTGCCCGTCCACTTCTGGTACGTCCGCCCCAGGTCCGACAGCACCCGCCCCGGCTTCACGGGCCGGCCGGCGTTCAGCGCGGCGGCGGTGCGCTCCAGGTCCGCGACCCGCTCGTCGATCGACGCGCGCAGGGCGATCGCGCCGTCCTCGGCGAAGTACCGCTGCGACGACAGCACCGCCTCCGGGACCACGGCCTCCTCGGAGGGCCCGAGGACCTTGGCCGTCAGCCCCGCCAGGGCGAGCAGCAGGACGCACAGGACGGCGATCGGCGGCCGGATGCCGCCGAGGAGCGGCATGTCCGCGCGCCTGCGGCTGCGCCGCCGCCCTCCGCGGACGGCGTACGCTGCGTTCTTCTCGGTCACTGCGGCTTTCTTTCGTGGGTCTGGGGGGGCGCCGACGGGTGGCCCGGGCGAGGGCCGCGGGTCGGCGGGGCCGTGCGGGGCGACGTGACGGGCCCGGGGGCGTGGTCAGAGGCGTGGCCAGGGGTGTGGCGCGGAGACGGGGACGTGCCGCCGGATGAGAGGCGCGCGGGCCGGCCACCCGCTTCCGCCCCCCGCCCGGCTCCGGTCAGGAGCCCGGCGAGGTCTGGGGCCGGGCGAGGTCAGAGGCCCAGCGCGGTCAGAGGCCCAGCGTGGTCCGCCGGGCACGGCTCACCCGGTCACTCCGTCAGGGACAGCTCGGCCGAGGACAGCTCGGTCAGACCGTCGCCGCCGGGAGCGCCCCGGTTGTAGAGGAAGCCCCGCGTCCGGTCGGCGGCGAGGCGGTAGCGGGCGAGCCGGTCGGCGGTCAGGTCGCCGGGGTGGTCGAGGGCCTGGCGTACGTCCACGAGCCGGTGGTCCTCGACGGCTCCGCGGGGCCGTCGCTCGCCGGGCTCCACCTCGGGAGGGACGTCGACGAGCGTGGTCCGGTAGCGGGCGGCGACGTCCCAGCCGTCGTCCGTCTCCCGGAACTCGAACCAGCCGATCACGCCCTCCTCGGTGAGACCGGTGGGCGTCGAGTGCCGGGCCACCTGGTTCCCGAGGCCGTACGCGACCCAGGTGCCGTTCAGCTTCTGGATCGGCTGCACCACGTGCGCGTGGTGGCCGATCACGAGGTCGATGCCGGTCTCGCGGGTCAGCCGTTCGGCGAGCTGCAGCTGGGGCGCGCTCGGCTCGTTGTAGTGCTCCAGGCCCCAGTGGACCGAGAGGATCACGACCTCGGCGCCCTGCTGCCGGGCCCGCTGCTCCGCCTTCTTGATCGCGTCGGTGCTGATCCGGTTGAACGCCCAGCGCTCCTTCGCGGGGGTCGGATTGAGGAACGACTCCCACGAGTAGGACAGGTGCGCCACCTTGACGCCCTTGACGTCCCGGATGGTGATCTTCTGGGCCTCGTCGGGGGTGCGGGCCGAGCCGGCGTGTCCGAGCCCGGCCGCGTCCATGGCGTCCAGGGTGCGCCGTACGGCCTTGAGACCGTGGTCGTACGTGTGGTTCGAGGCGGTGGAGCAGGTGTCGTACCCCACGTCCTTGAGCGCCGTGAGGATCTGCGGCGGGACCAGGAACTCGGGGTAGCCCTGGAAGGGCCCCTTGGGCCTGCCGACGGGGGTCTCCATGTGGCAGATGGCCAGGTCGGCTTTGCTGATCACGGGGCGTACACCGGCGAGCAAAGGCCCGAAGTCCAGTCCGGCGCTGCCCCCGCCGGTCTCCTCCGCGTCGGCGGCGGCCTGTTCGACGAGCTCCGGATGGATGAGAACATCTCCTGCGGCGGCGACGGTGAAGGCTCGCCCGCCCGGCTTGACCTGCGGATTCGAGGGCCCCGCACAACCGGCCCCGAGAACGGCGAAGGCAGCGGTCGCCGCCAGCGCACGCCCTAGGGGAAGAGATCTGCTCGATGTCACCGACAAATCTTCACACGAGCAATCGGGTAACTCTCCGTCAGTTCATTACGGGGCCGTCACGTTTCCTTCACGTTCTCGGCGTCCTGTGCGTGTCGCTCGTCCTGATCGCCTGCCAGGCGCCGGGAAACGACCGTGATGTCCGCACTGGTCCCGATAGTCCGGAACTGGTGGATGTGAACCAGCGGGTGATCGCCTACGCCCGCCAGGCGGCCGACCGCGCCCCCTACCGGCCCCCGAGCGCGGCGGACCGCGAACGCCTCGCCCGGGGCGTCGGCCGCCTCCTGGACGGCGACCGCCCCGGCGCCGAGCGCGCCCTCGCCGACGCCGGCTTCCGCGTGACCCGGCTGACCGACGCCGTGTCCGGGCGGCGGTACGACGAGGTCGCGGCGCGCGGGAGCGGCCCGGAGGCCCGCTGGGGGCGCCTGTACGTGAGCGCCGGCGCCGGCATCCGCTGGAGCGTCCAGGTGCCGCACCCCGTCGCCGACCGCCACACCGAAGACCTGGGCGCCCGCCTCCTGGAGGACACCCCCCAGGGCGCGCTCGTCCTGGCGGGCGCCCACCGCACCGCAGGCCGCGGCGACGCGGCGGACGTGGCCCACCGCACCGACAGCGCCTTCCACGCCATCGTCCGGGAGCTCCAGAAGCGCGACGTCCCGGGCGTGCAGCTGCACGGCTTCGCGCAGACCCGCAGCCGCCCCTACGACGCCGTCGTCTCCACCGGCGCCGCGCGCGCGTCGACCGAGGACGCCGCGCGCCTCGCCGCCCTCATGGAGAGCCGCGACCTCCGCGTCTGCCGGGCCTGGTCGGCCCCCTGCCCCCTGGAGGGCACCACGAACGTCCAGGGCAGGTCGGCCCAGCGCCACGGCGCCCCCTTCCTCCACGTCGAACTGGCACCGAAGGCCCGGTCCGCCGCCCCCGAGACCCGCGAGGCCACCCGCGCGCGCACGGCCCTCGCGACCCTCCTCTCCACCTGGACGGCGGAGCGGGACAATCGGTGAGCCGGACGTTGCGCAGGCCGCCGCGAAAGCGGCGTCACGACATCAGGGGGTCACGCATGGGACAGGGCGGCACCGGGGACACCGGGGATCAGGCGGCGTTCTTCGCGGCGTACGACACGATGCTGCGGCGCTGGCCCGTGGACGTCACCGTCATCGACGTACCGTCGCCGTACGGCAGCACGCGGGTCCACGTCAGCGGTCCGGAGGACGGCGCCCCGCTCGTGCTGCTGCCCGGCGGCGGCACCACCTCCCTGGCCTGGTTCGCCAACGTCGGGGACCTCTCCCGCGTCCACCGCGTGTACGCGGTCGACCTGATGGGCGACGTCGGCCGCAGCGTCCACGACGGGGCGCCGTTGCGCGGCACCGGGGACCTGACGGCGTGGCTGGACGCGGTGCTGGACGGGCTCGGCCTGACGGAGACGCGGTTGTGCGGCCACTCCTACGGCGCCGCCATCGCGCTGCACCACGCGCTGCACGCGCCCCACCGCGTCAGCCGGCTGGCCCTCCTCGACCCCACCGGCTGCTTCGCCGGGCTCGGCGCGCGCTATCTGCTGCGCGCGCTCCCGGCGCTCCTCCGGCCCTCCGCCGCGCGCCTGCGGGCGCTTACGGCGTGGGAGACCGGTGGCCGCCTCCCCGAGGACCCCACCTGGCGGGACTTCCTCGACCGTGCCGCGACGGCGCCCCGCTCCAAGGTCGTCGCCATGCGGCGCCCCCGGCCCGAGACCCTGAGGGCCTGCGCCGTTCCGACGCTGGTGCTGCTGGCGGCGGACAGCCGGGCCCACAACGTGCGGCGGGTGGCGGCCGCGGCCCGTGACCTCCTTCCCGACGCGGACGTCACCGTGCTGCCGGGCGCCTCCCACCATTCCCTTCCCACCGAGCAGCCCGCCGAGCTCAACCGACTGCTCACGCGGTTCCTCGCGTGACGAACGCGGCGGCCGGCGTGACAAGCGCGGCGGCCGGGCGCGGGCAGGGGCCTCGCCGCCCCACCTGGGAGTGCCGCGCGCGCCCGTGTCGCATGCGCCCCCTGCCGCACGAGCGCCGTGCCCTACGGGCGCTCCCGCCACACGAGCGCCCTGCCTTCGGACGCCCCTCCCGCACGAGCGCCCCTGCCGCACGAACGCCCCGCTGTACGAGCCCCCTGCCATGCGAGCGCCCGTGTCATACGAACGGTCGTAAGCTAAGATCCCCGCATGCCCCGACGCTCCGCCGCCGACGCGCTCGACACCCGAGCCAGGATCCTCGACCGTGCCGTGGCCATCGCCGCGACGGACGGCCTGGAGGGCGTCACCATCGGCCGGCTCGCCACCGACCTCGGCATGAGCAAGGCGGGCGTGCACGGGCACTTCGGCTCCAAGGAGGCGCTGCAGCTCGCCGCCTTCGAGGTCGCCGTCGAACAGTTCAAGGAGCTGGTGCCCGCCAGGGCCGCGCGCGCCGCGGGCCCGGGCGCCGCGCGCCTGCTGCACCTGTGCGACGCCTGGGTCGACTACCTCGAACGCGACGGCATCGCCGGCGGCGGCTGCTTCCTGACCGCCGCCGCCCTGGAGTTCGACAACCGCCCGGGACCGGTGCGCGACGCCATCGCGCACACCGCCGACCACTGGCGCTCCCATCTCACGCGCCTCGCCGAGGACGCCGTCGCGGCCGGGGACCTGCCCCCCGACACCGACCCCGCGCAGATCGCCTTCGAGCTCAACGGCATCGCCATGGCCGCCAACCAGGCCATCCAGCTCCAGCACGACCCCACGGCCCCCGACCGCGCCCGCCGCGCCATGCGCCGCACCCTCGGCACGCCCTGACCCGACCGCCCCCGGTCACCCCGCCGACGTGTCCCGCCCCGTGAAGGCGAGGATCAGCGCGGCCGTCCGCCGCGGCTCCTCCAGGATGGGCGTGTGCCCCGCGCCTGGCAGCATCTCGACGCGGGCGTCCGGCACGACGCGGTAGCCGGCCGCGGACGACGGCCGCCACCGGCGGTCCTGGTCGCCGAAGACCACCAGCAGCGGCTTGCCCACGGACACGAGCCGTTCCGGCAGCGACCGCGCGGTCAGGTACGCGACGGACGCCTGCATCGAGGCGGCGAGCGCGGGGAAGCTCATCTCCCGCAGCTCGTCGACGAGTTCCCGCGGGACCTCGAACCCCGCACGGAACCCCGTGCTCGCGAAGGCGCGGACCTCCGCGTCGGACGGCGGCCACCGCGCGGGATCGAGCGCGGCGCCGTCAGGGGCGAGGAAGGCGTCCATGGCGGGCCCGGTGTTGACGAGCACCAGCGCCGTCACCAGCTCCGGCCGCTGTTCGGCGAGCGCGGTCGCCATGTAGCCGCCGCTGGAATGGCCCACGACGGTGACGCGCGCGACGCCGAGCCGGTCCATCGCCGCGCCGACCGCCGCCGCCTGGAGGGAGGTCTCGTACCGGCCGTCCGCCGGGGCGGCGGAGCGGCCGTGCCCCGGCAGGTCGACCCGGATGACGCGGTGCGACGCGGCCAGCAGCGGCACCAGGGCGTCCCACGAGCGGCTGGTCGCGGCGGATCCGTGGAGGAGCAGGAGGGCGGGGGCGTCCCGGGGGCCGTCCTCGCGGACGTACAAGGGCGTGTGCGTGGGCGCAGGAGTGTCCGTGTGGTGTGCGGTCATGGGTCCACTGTCACGGCCGCCGGGGGCAGACGGCTTGGAGAAATGTTCCGTCCGAGGCCCCGCGTAGGATCGGACAGGGGTGCCTCTTCATGAACGACCGTGTCGATCCGACCGCGTGGGACGTCGCCCGCCCGCGGTCGCCCGGCCGGACGGCGGGCGTCGACATGGCCGGGTTCCGGGTGCCGGGCCTGCTCGGCGAGGGCCTGCGGCTGATCCCGCACCCGTCCGTGATGCTGATCCTGGAGTGCGGCGACGGCACCTCCACCGTGGACGACGGCACCGGGCGGCGACAGCCGGGAAGCCTCGTCGCCGGACCCGGTTTCGGCGTCGGCGGCGGGGTCCGGGCCTGGGGCGAGCACGTCGAGTGCGTCCAAGTACGTCTCTCTCCCGTCGTCGCGGCAGCGGTCCTGGGCGTCGGCCCGACGGAACTCGCCGGCGCCATGGTGACCCTCGACGACCTGTGGGGCGGCGAAGCCGCGCGCGTCCGCGAGGAGTTGGGCCGCATCCCCTCCTGGCAGGGCCGCTTCGCCCATACGGAAGCGCTGCTCACCCGCCGCGGCGCGTCCCAGCCACCGGCCGACCCGGCGGTCGCGTGGGCGTGGCACCGCCTGGTCACCGACAGCGGCCTCGTCCGCGTCGAGGACCTGGCGACCGAACTCGGCTGGAGCCGCAAGCGGTTGTGGTCCCGCTTCACCACCCACCTCGGCATCCCGCCGAAGCGCGCCGCGAAGCTCATCCGCTTCGACCGCGCGGTCCACCGCATGGTCGCGGGCGCCCCCACGGCCCGGGCAGCGGCCGACGGCGGCTACTGCGACCAGTCCCATCTGCACCGCGACATCATGGAGTTCACCGGCACGACCCCCACGACGGTGGTACGCGAACCGTTCCTGACGGTGGACGCCCGAGCCTGGCCGACCGGAACGGCGCCGGCCCGGCGCGCGGACAGCCGCCGGGCATGGTAGAGGAGAAGGATGCGGACACCCTTCCTCGTTCCCCGGATCGCCGCAGGTGACGACCTGCTGCTGAGGCCCTGGCACCTCGGAGATCTGCCGCTGGTTCAGGAGGCGGCCGAAGACGCCTACATCCCCCTGATCACCACCGTCCCCAGCCCCTACACCCACGACGAGGGCGTGGCGTTCGTCCTCCGCCAGGAGCAGCGCGCGCTCAGCCGCACCGGCTACCCCTTCGTCGTGGCGGAGCGCCAGGGAGACCGCGGCCTCGGCACGATCGGTCTGTGGCCGAACCCCGCCGACGAAGGCCGGGCGGCCGTGGGCTACTGGCTGGCCGGCTCGGCCCGAGGACGCGGCATCGCCGTCACGGCTCTGCGCACCGTCGCCTCCTGGGCGCTCCGCGAGCAGGGCTTCGAGCGGCTGGAGCTCTACGCCGAGCCCTGGAACGCCGCCTCGCGCAAGACCGCCGCCCGAGCGGGCTTCACGTACGAAGGACTCCTCCGCGCCTGGCAGGTGGTGGGCGGCGAACGCCGCGACATGACGGTCTACTCCCGACTGGCCACCGACCCCGACTTCTCCGGCACCGACCGTCCCGACGCCCACGCCTGACCCCCGCCCGTACGTCGTCGAGGCGGTCCGGGGTTCACTGTCGGGATGGAAACAGCCTGGGACGACATGGTCGACTGCCGGCGGGAGACCGGCCGTGTTCCGCAGCTCCTGGAGCGGGTCGAGCGCGAGGACGACGCAGAGGCGTGGCGGGAGCTGGGGTACCGGCTCGTTCTGGAGCACGACCTGGTGTCCCCGGCCGGCTTCGCGGCTCTGCCGCGTCTGGTGCGCCTCGCGCCGCGCAGTGCGGAGGCCCGCGCCCTGGCGGGCGAGATCGTCGAACGGGCGGCGGGACCCCACGGCCGCGACGACCTCCTCGCGGCGTGCGCCGGCGCCATCGCCGACCTCCGAGACCTGCTCGTCCAGCACCTGCGTACGCGACCCGACGACTTCCTCACGTCGCTGCGCGCCCTGCTGGCGACGGTGGGGGAGTACCACTGGGCGGCGGTCCTCGGGGACTTCGTGGACGACTTCTACGCTGTGAACTGCCCCCACTGCGACGCGGAGGTCACCGTCGCCATCGGCGACCACGGGCGGTACTCCGCTATTCGAGACTGGGACCTGGGCGATGTGCGTCGGCGTGATCTGAGGCCGGCGGCCCGGGACGAGCTGACCGGAACGGGCAGGTGGATGTACGAGACGGCCGTCCAGGCGGGCCGGGAGAAGGTCGCCGAGGGCATCGCGTACCTCTTCGGCCGCGCGGAATGCCCGCTGTGCGGGAGCGTCTTCGGCGTCGCGGACGAGTACACCGGCGCCAACCGGCCGGTCGTACGGTAGACGTGCCCCCTGCGTCCGGGGGCGGGCTCAGGACGCGGGGTCGTCGAGGAAGACGCGGTGCAGCAGGGTCCGCAGGCGGTGGCGGTCCTCGTCGTCCAGGCGCTCCAGGCCGTCCCGGGTGGTGCGCATCTTCGCGCGGATCGTGTCGGCGACGCGTTCGCCCTCGGCGGTGAGGATGACGTTCTTGACGCGCCGGTCGGACGTACCGGCCTCGCGGCGCACCAGCCCCCGCTTCTCCAGCCGGTCGACGATCCCGGTGATGTTCGAGGCGTCGCACGTCATGGTCTCGGCGAGGGCGCGCATCGGCGCGGGGCCCCGGCGCAGGACGGCCAGCGCCTTGCCCTGGCTCGCGGTGAGGTTCTCGCTCGCCGCCGCGACCGTGAACTCGCCGTAGTAGACACCGAGGGAGACGGAGAGCAGCTCCATGAGCTCGGCCGTGTCGACGCGGGAACCTTCGGTCATGGGTCCACGCTACCCGGAGATACTTGACTACTTCAAATATCGCCCTCTACCGTCTCCGTCAGTGCGAAAGCATGAAGACCTCAACCATCCACTACGGCAAGCAACAGCCATGAGGAGCCTCCCCGTGACCGTCACCGCGTCCCCCGCGACGTCCGCGTCCCGCGCGGCCGAGATCCTGTCCCGGCCCGTCACGCTGAACGGCCTGACCGTGCCGAACCGCATCGCGATGGCGCCGATGACGCGCATGTTCTCGCCGAACGGCGTGCCGGGCGAGGACGTGCGGTCGTACTACGCCCGCCGTGCCGCCGCCGGCGTGGGCCTGATCGTCACCGAGGGCACCTACGTCGGCCACGAGTCGGCCGGGCAGAGCGACCGCGTGCCCCGGTTCCACGGCGAGGAGCAGCTCGCGGGCTGGGCGAAGGTCGCCGAGGCCGTCCACGAGGCCGGCGGCACGATCGTGCCGCAGCTCTGGCACATCGGCATGGTCCGCCAGCAGGGCCAGGCGCCGTACCCCGACGCCCCCGCCGTCGGCCCCTCCGGCATCCGCACCGACGGCACCGAGGGCACCGGCAAGGCGATGACCCGGAGCGACCTGGACGACGTCATCGGCGCCTTCGCCGAGGCCGCCGCGTCCGCCGAGCGGATCGGCTTCGACGGCGTCGAACTGCACGGCGCCCACGGCTACCTGATCGACCAGTTCCTGTGGGCCGGCACCAACCGCCGCACGGACGCCTACGGCGGCGACCCCGTCGCCCGCACCAAGTTCGCGGCCGAGGTCGTGGCCGCCGTCCGCGCGGCCGTCTCGCCCGACTTCCCCGTCATCTTCCGCTACTCGCAGTGGAAGCAGGACGCCTACGACGCCCGCCTCGCCGAGACCCCGGAGGAGCTGGAGGCCATCCTGTCCCCGCTGGCCGCCGCCGGCGTCGACGCCTTCCACGCCTCCACCCGCCGCTACTGGATCCCCGAGTTCGACGGCTCGGACCTGAACCTGGCGGGCTGGACCAGGAAGCTCACCGGCAAGCCCACGATCACCGTCGGCTCGGTCGGCCTCGACGGCGACTTCATCGGCGCGTTCATGGGAGAGGGCTCCCCGGTCGAGGGCATCGACGACCTCCTGGACCGCCTGGAGCGCGACGAGTTCGACATGGTCGCCGTCGGCCGCGCCCTGCTCCAGGACCCGGAGTGGGCCTCGAAGGTCCTCACGGGCCGCTTCGACGAACTGAAGCCGTACGACGCGTCCTCCCTCAAGACCCTGAGCTGAGACCGCCCCCGGCGACGGCGCGGCGGGCGCGCCACCCCGCTCGCGTCCACCGTGTGGACGGCACTCGCGTGGGTGACGGGCGTCGTCGCGTCCTCGACGACGTGGACGACCAGCGCCGGTGAGGTCGGCCGCGCCGCGACGGAGGTGTTCCAGCCGCAACCGGAGAAGACCGGCGAACCTCCGTGCCCCGCGGCGTTCCGGCGCGGTGGGCATGGCTTCTCCCAGCACGGCTGCCGGGCATCGCTCGGCGCGGTCACCTGAGGGCCGTGCCCGCCGCCGACCGGGGCCGTCGGCAGCGACCCCTCGCGCGCCACAGCGCCTGGCTACACGGGCTCGGGCATGAGGACGGATGACCCACGCGAACGGCCCCTCACCGTCCCGTCCCGGGACGAGGCCGACTCCCCGTCTGAGACCACGGGAAGCCCGGCCGCCTCCCGCCACACCGCCAGCACCGCGTCGCCCACCGGCCTCATCTCCCCCTGGTACAGCTGCGCGTGGCCGTCCTTCACCGTGTCCGCCCAGGCGTGCGTGGCGAACACGTACGTGCTGCCCTCCCGGAGCCGGTCGGCGGTCCCGTCGTCCCGCCCGTACGTGACGCGCACCGTCCCCCGGACCGTACCCCGCAGCACGGAACCGACCTCGATCCGGTAGACGTCCTGCGTCCACCCCTCGACCACCCGCCGCTCCTCGAACGCCGCCACCCGCCCCGTGAACACGTTCTCCGTGTGGGGCGCGGTGCCAGCCGGGCTGGTGGCGTCGTACCCGCGCAGCGCGTGACCGCCGCCGACGGGCTCCGTCCACTGCTGGTACCCGAACCAGCCGCCCACCACCAGCGCCGCCGCGACCACCGCGCCCGCCGCCACGGCCACCGGTGCCGTCTTCTTCTGCCTCATGCTCAGCTCATCCCCACAGCGCGTGATACGCCTTGATGTCGTGTTCCGTCGGGCCGTCGATCTTCTTGCCCGAGATGTGGTCGTACGCGGCCCAGAGCAACGAGGGGTACATGCCGTAGCCGTACGCCTTGTGGCAGAAGCCGAGCGCGTGCCCCAGCTCGTGCGCGGCCACCCGTCCGCGGTGCTCGTCCTTGCCGTACCTCTTCCCGGTGTCCAGGTACGCCCGGTTCAGCAGCAGGTGGTCGGTGCCGTGCCGCGCTGCCCACTTGCCGTAGACGTCGCGCCACTGGCCGCTCGTACTGTCGGCGTCCCGCCACTCCACGTCGGCGTACGCCGTGGCGCCGTCCGGCACGATCCTCACCTTCGAGAGCGTGCCCGCCGTCCAGACCCTGACCGCGTGCTTGCGCGCGTCGTCGAACCGCGACTCGTCGTCCCACGCGACCTCGGAGCCGTCCACCGACGACCGCCCGCGAGAGTCGGACTCGCCGCCCTCGCACCGGTGCGGCGCGGCGGCCCGCGCTCCGTAGGAGGGGACCGGGAGCGCCAGCAGCACGGCCGCCGCTGCCGCGCCCGCGAACGCCAAGGTGTTCGTCCTCATGGTCACCGGACGATAGCGCTCCGTGACCGTAAGTGCGGACCTTCCGGCGGTACCGGCGGTGGCGTCCTCTCGCCACCGCCGGCGTCTCCCGAGCACCGCCGCCGCCGGCCCTTCCGCAGGCGCGCGCTGTCGCGTTGGATGGACCCGGACAGGGAGATCGGCTTGTGAAGGGGGAACAACCCGTGGAACGGACCCGCCGCGAGAACGGCGAGAACGGCGAGAACGACGACAACGGCGCGCGCGGAGAAGGCGGCGGCGAGAACGCCACGCACGACGGCGCGACCGCCAGGACGACGGGAACGACCAGGAGGACCCGGAAGGGCGTCCGGGCCGGTCTCGGGATCGCCGTCGCCCTCGCCGTCGCGGCCGGCCTCGTCTGGTTCAAGCCGTGGGCCCTGTGGGTGGACGAGACCGTCAACGAAGCGCTGCCCACCGGCGCGCCGCCGGCCACCGGGACGACGGCCCCGTCGCCGAGCGGCGGTACGGCCCCGACCGCGACGGCCGGCCTCACCGGGTCTCCCGCGCCCACCGGCCCCGTCACCCTCGCCGAAGGCACCTTCATCAGCCACGAGCACGACACCACCGGCACAGCGAAGGTCGTCCGCCTCGCGGACGGCACCCACACCCTGCGTCTCGAAGGACTCGACACCAGCAACGGCCCCGACCTCCGCGTCTGGCTCAGCGACTCCCCGGTCAAGCCGGGCAAGGCGGGCTGGGGCGTCTTCGACGACGGACGCTACGTGAACGTCGCCAAGCTCAAGGGCAACAAGGGCGACCAGAACTACCCGCTGCCCGCCGACGTCGACTGGTCGGCGTACCCCAGCGTCAGCATCTGGTGCGACCGCTTCGACGTCTCCTTCGGCGCCGCGACCCTCGCCCGCGCCTGACCCCGCCCCCGCGCGGGGCCAGGCGCCGGCCGTGGGACGGGCACGGCCGGCCCCGGGGACGCGCCCCCGGGGCCGGCCGAGCGCCTTAGGTCAGGCGCGCCCCCAGTAGCCCGTGATGCGGTCGGTCGCGTCGGAGTTGTCGTAGATCTCCACGAGGACGGGCTCGCCCTCCGCGAAGTCGAAGTCCACCACGTGCGGGTTCTTTCCCGCCGTCGCGTAGAAGACGGCCGACCACCCGTGGGTCGCCGTGTAGAGCCGGACGTACACGGTGTCGCCGTCGGCGGCGGTGTCGTAGATCCACAGCTTCTCGCCCTGCGGGTGGAACTCCACCTTCGAGACGAGCGTGCCCGCGTTCCGCAGCTCCACCTTCAGCGCCTCGCCGCCCGCGTCCTTCTCGAAGTACGTGTTGTCCACCGAGTCGTACAGGTAGCAGCCGCCGCTGTCCGGCGTGACCGGGAGCGTCCCGCTGATCCGGGCGCAGTTGTCCGTGTCCACCCGGGCGTAGCGGACGTCCAGCGTCCCGTAGGCGTGGGCGGGCGCCGCCGTCCCGAGCAGCGTGCCGGCCATCGCCGCGGCCGACGCCAGCGCCATCGCGGCCTTCCTGCGTGCGTTCATGTGGGGTTCCCCCTCGGTCTGCGGATCGCGTCGATCCGGTCGGCGACTGTCGCCGTGACCCCAGTCTTGGACGGCGGAGGATTGTCCAGCAGACCCCTCCGACCAGTGTGGACAATGCGCCGGGGGCGCGTTCGGCGCCCTTGTCGGGCCTGTGATCACGTGCCTACCGTGGCCCGAACGGGGGCCCGGGACACCGGCGCCGAAGCGGCACGGGTGTCGGGTACGGGTACGGCTACGGGGGGTCGGAGTGGGACGTCGAGAACGGCCGCTGGATCCGGCGGACGGGCCCGTCGAACAGTTCGCGTACGAGTTACGCCTGCTCCGGCAGAAAGCGGGCGGCCTCACCTACCGGGCGATGGCGGCCCGCGCGCACTACTCGGCCGCCGCCCTCGCCCAGGCCGCCTCCGGCGACCGGCTGGCGACGCTGCCGGTGGTACGCGCCTACGTCGGCGCGTGCGGCGGCGACCCGGACGAATGGACCGAACGCTGGCGGCAGGTCAGCCGCGACGCCACCGAGCTGGCGGCGGCGACCGACGACCCCGCCGGGGCGCCCTACCTCGGCCTCGCCCGGTTCGAACCCGAGGACCGCGAACTCTTCTTCGGACGCACCCGCCTCCTCGCCCGCCTCGCCGCACTGGTCCGCGAACGGCGGGTCATCGCCCTGGTGGGACCGTCCGGCAGCGGCAAGTCCTCCCTCCTGAGGGCCGGACTGATCCCCGCCCTGCGCGAGGAACCGGGCCCCCACCGCCCCACACGGATCCACATCCTCACCCCGGGCCCCCACCCGGCCCGCACCCACGCGCACCTCCTCGATGCCGAACGAGTCGTTCGGGGCTCCGTCTTGATGGTCGATCAGTTCGAGGAGCTGTTCACGCTCTGCACTGACGCCGCCGAGCGCACCCGCTTCATCGACCTCCTCCTCGCCGCCGTCACCGCCCAGCCCGAGCCCGATCCCGAGCCCGAGCCCGGGCCGGGGCTGGGGGCCGAGTCAGGCCCCGGCTCCGAGCGCGGCGCCCGCCTCGTGATCGCCGTGCGCGCCGACTTCTTCGGGCACTGCGCCGCCCACGGCCCCCTCGCGGAAGCCATCCGGGACACCACCCAGCTGGTCACCCCGATGAGCCCCGACGAGCTGCGCGAGGTGGTCGTGCGGCCCGCTGCCGCCCGCGGTCTGGTCGTCGAGCGCTCGCTCACCGCCCGTGTCGTACGCGACCTCGCCGGCGAACCGGGCGGCCTGCCCCTGCTGTCCCACGCGTTACGGGAGACCTGGCGCCGCCGGCACGGCCGTACGCTCACCGAGGGCGCGTACGAGGCGGCGGGCGGCCTGCACGGCGCGCTCGCCCGTACGGCCGAGGACTTCCACGCCGGGCTCACCCCGGCCCAGGCCGCCACCGCGCGCCGGGTGCTGCTGCGGCTGGTCGCGCCGGGCCGGGGCACCCAGGACACCCGACGCCCCGCCGACCGCGCCGAGTTCGAGACGGACGACCCGGACACCGCGCTCGTCCTGGAACAGCTGGCCCGCGCCCGCCTGATCACCCTTGCCGACGCCACCGTCGACCTCGCGCACGAGGCGCTGCTCACCGCGTGGCCCCGGCTGCGCGGCTGGATCGACGAGGACCGCGAGCGCCTGCACACCCAGCGCCGCCTCACCGAGGCCGCCGACGCGTGGCTGGCCCTCGACCGGGACGCCGGCGCGCTGTACCGGGGCGTGCGCCTCTCCACGGCGGCGGAACACTTCCTGAGCGACAGCGACAGCGACAGCGACAGCGACAGCGACGGAGGCGGACCGGATGATCTGACTTCGCTGGAGAGGGAGTTCCTCGCCGCGAGCATGACCGCGCACGGCCGCGAACGGCGCCGGCGCCGTTCCCTTGTCGCCGTCCTCTGCGCCGTCGTGGTCCTCGCCCTGACGGCCGGCCTGATCGCCTGGCAGCAGAACCAGGTCGGCGAGCGGCGGCGTGTCGAGGCCGAGGCCCGCCGCCTGGCCGGCGTCGCGGGCAGCCTGCGGCTCTCCGACCCGCGCGCCGCCATGCGCCTCGGCCTGGCGGCCTGGCGCCTGGCCGACCTGCCGGAGACCCGGTCGGCGGTGCTGAGCGGCATGGCCCAGCAGGAACTGGACGTCTTCACGGACCCCGACGGCGACCCCGGCACGGTCCGCTCCCTCAGTTCCGACGGCCGCACCCTCACCAGCGTCGGCCGTGACCGCGTGACCATCCGCGACGTCGCGACCGGCGCGGTCCTCCGTACCCATCCCGGGCTCGGGGACGACGTGGACCGCGTCGGACTCAAACGAGGCGACGGGGACCTCGTCACGTACTTCCCGGACGCCCGTCCAGGCGTCGGGGGC
The DNA here is from genome assembly GCA_000721275.1 of Microtetraspora glauca. Taxonomy (GTDB): domain Bacteria; phylum Actinomycetota; class Actinomycetes; order Streptomycetales; family Streptomycetaceae; genus Streptomyces. The sequence goes on from JOFO01000018.1 coordinate 112,891, forward strand.
GAGACCGGCGGACGGGTCGCCGTCCGCGATCTGACCGGCCGCCGGCCGGATCTCCTGCTCGGGCCGGCGGCGGCCGGCGCCGAGATGAGCCCGAGCGGCCGGCAGGTGATCGCGTACGACCACACGCCCACCGCGTACGAGGTCACCGTGTGGGACGCGACGACGGGCCGGTCGCTGCTGGAGCTGCGGGCTCCGAGGGACGCGGACGCGGATCCGACAGGTACCGAGGTGACCGATGCGACGTCGCGGCGACAGGGGAGGGAGCGCCGTCCGCTCGCCCGCGACAGCCCGGACGTGACCGTCAGCCCGGACGGCCGGACGCTCGCCTTCTGCGTCCCCGGACGACCCCTCGAACTCTGGGACGTCGCCCGGCGGAAGAGGTCGGGGCAGGCCCTCAACTGGACCTCCGACCGGGCGTGCTTCGAGGAGAGGTACCAGTTCGTGGCCGGCGGCCGTGTGCTCGCTCACGCACAGGAGGGAAGCGTACGGCTGCGCGACCTCGCCGCGGGGACGGAGCCGCCGTCGCTGTCGTATCAGGGCGAGTTGCGGCTGGGGCACAGCACGGACGACCGGTACGTCGCCGCGCACACCTCGACCGACGTGCTGCTCTGGCGGCTCGACGTCCCGGGATGGCCGGTCGTGATCCACCCGGCCAACGGTGCCTTCCCCGCCGAGCCCCGGGCTGACGCCGCGGCCGGCCGGTTGCGGTTCCTCGCCGGGCCGGAGCGGGGAGCGGAGCCCGCCGTGCACACGCTGGACGTGAGCCGTGCCGTACGGGCCACCCGACGGCCGGTCGCCACGATGAACGCCCGGTTCAGTCCGGACGGTCGCGTGCTCGCCACCGCGGACCCGCCGGCCGGGGAAGGACACAGGAAAGGGTATGCCCGCTTCGGCATCGCCGACGGGACGACCGGCAGGCCGATCGCCGCCCTGCCGGGGCTGCCGTGCCGCTCCCGACCGGTCCCCGGAGTGCCGGAAATACCGGACGAGCCGCCCTGCGAGGCCGTCCTCGCGTTCCGTCCCGACGGCGGGGAACTCGCCTACTCCACCAAGGGCGTGGGCAATAACCTGCGCGTCGGCCTCTGGGGCGTCCAGCGCCGGCGGCCGGTCGCCCTGCCCGCGCAGCCGCCGCACCGCTGGACGGACGTCGCACTCGTGCCGGACGGGCGCGTGGCGATGTGGGGCCGCCCGTCGGGCATCGAGCTGTGGGACCCCGCGCGCGGTCGCGCGACCGGCAAGGTGACCGGCCTCCAGGGGCGCGCCTACACCGTCCGCCCGGACGGCGGGCTCCTCGTCACCTTCGCGGGGGAGACCCTCAGGCTGCCGGACTTGACCAGGGCACCCGAGGCACGGAGTCCCGGCAGGGACATCGCGGCGATGGAGTTCAGCGCCGACAGCCGCCTTCTCGCCGTCGGTGAACGGGCGGGGCGCGTGACCGTCTGGGACGGCGGACTCGAACGGGTTCTCGGTGTCCTCGCCCGAGCCGACTCGGGGCCGATGGACGCCAATGCCCTCGCCTTCTCCCCGGACGGCCGCACGCTGGCGGTCGCCTACCTCGACGGCGTCATCCAGCTCTGGGACCTCGACTCCCGCCTTCCCCTCGGCTCCCCGCTCCCCACCGCCGGCGACCGCGTCCACGACCTCGCCTTCTCCTCCGACGGATCGACGCTGTACGTGGCCGGCGCGCGCGCCCCGGTCCAGGCGATCGACGTCACCCCGGCCGCCGCGGCGGCCGACATCTGCCGGCGCGCGGGCGGCGGCCTCGACCGGCGGGAATGGCAGGCCCTCGTGAACGGCCTTCCGTACCGCCCCACTTGTTGACGTACGCGAACCCCGGCCCTGGCTACCCAGAGGGCCGGGGCCGGCGTCCGTCAGTGGTCGTCCCAGTGACCGTCGTGCGCGGCGTGCCGGTGACCGTCGTGGAGGTAGTCGACGTGGTCGCCGTGCGCGACGCTCTCGTGCCCGCAGTCCTGCCCGTGCTGGTGGTCGTGGCCCTCGTGCGAGACGTGTCCGGCCGGCTCGCACTCGTCCCAGTGGCCGGCGTGGCCGCGGTGCAGATGGCCGTCGTGCGCGTAGTCGACGTGGTCGCCGTGCCGCACCTCGGTGTGGCCGCAGCCGGGACCGTGGCCGTGGGCGTGGGAGGCGTGTTCCTGGTGGAGTGCGGTCATGGTGCTGCTCTCCCCTTCGAAGGCGGTACGGGTGATGACGACGGACAGGCTGCCACGTACACCGCCCATATCCACCCTTTTCAGCGTCGTGGCGCCGTGGCGTCCAGGTCGGTCCCCTGCGTCTCCGGGCTCGCGGGTCACGGATCGCCGGTTATGGGACGCGGCTCAGAGCGGTTCGGCTGCCCGGACCCGGTGGAGGTGGACGAGGACGTCGTACGCCCGGCCGACGGCGAGGCGGGGCAGCGGGTCGGGGGTGAACGTGGATCCGGCGTCGTAGACCGGGCGCGGCCGGTCGAGCCAGGACCGGACCTCGGCGGGGGCCGTCCGCAGGTCGACGTAGAAGTTCCGGTGGCCGACCCGGTCCAGGGTGTGCTCGTGCATGCCGGGGCGCGCCGCCGGGACGGTGACCGGTTTCCAGGCGCCGTCCAGGGACGTGTCCTTGGTCAGGAAGGTGCCGCCGGCGAAGGTGAAGCCGATCGCCGTGTAGGCGCTGCCGAGGCGGTCGCGCAGCACGGCGCCCTGGGTGCGCGGGTACATGTCGGGATGGGTGGACAGGTAGCCGACGTGACCGTTGTGCGCGGACAGCAGCATCCTGTCGCCGGTCCGGTGCCGCCACCACAGCACGTTGTCGGCCATGGCCTGGTCGCGCAGGCGTTCGGCGGCGGTGACCGACGCGGGGTCGGAGAGGTCGACGGTGGCGAAGGCGAAGGTCTGCGCGATGTTCCGGGCGTGCTGCACGGTCCACGCGTACGCCTCGTCGCCTGCCCGCTCGTGCCCGGCGACCAGGTCGAGGGCCTCCTGGGCGCGCGCGGCGTCCTCCTGGCGTTCCCGGAGCGGCTTGCGCAGGTGGGCGAAGACGTCGTCGAAGGGGCGCAGCTTCGCGTAGAGCTCCGTCAGCCGGGGCAGCGCGCCGGGCCGGACCGCGGCGACGGACGACAGGACGCGCTCGAAGATCGGGTCGCCGAGTTTCGGTGCCCCCAGGTCGTCGCCCATGAAGTGGACCCGGTGGCCGGGGTGGCGCCGGTTGTGCTCGCGCATCCAGCCGATCAGGCGCGCGAACTCCGCGCGCTCCCACGGGGATCCGGCCAGCGTCTCCCGGGCGATCCGCCGGGGATCGCCGGAGCCGCCCTGGAGGTACGCGTCGATGGTGAGCCCGGCCGCCCAGCTCATCTCGAGCGTGAAGGTGGTGAAGCCGTGGTTCTCGACGAGGAGTGGGAAGACCCGGTGCTTCATGGCGAAGAACTCGTGCGAGCCGTGCGTGGCTTCGCCGAGCCCCACCACGCTCGCCCCTCCGACCATGGTGCCCAGCGCCCGCAGGTCGGCCGTGGCGCCGCCCGGCTCCGTGGACCGCAGCGGGTGCGCGACCCGCCGCAGCGCGCGGACGACCCCGGCGGGCGCCGTCGCGTCGGCGCGGGAGGCACCGGGCACGAGGGGCCGGAAGGGCGGCGGGGACGCGAAGGCCACCGGGGCGGTGGCAGCGGTGACGGCGAGGGCCGCCGCCCCGGCCGTGAGCAGTCCCCGCCGGCCGATCGGCCTCCCGTACTCCTGCATGCTGATCACTCCTCGTCCCATGGGTGACGGCTCCCCGAGCCGCTGGAATGATCTTCACGCCGCCCTGGTACGGACAGCGATGGGGCCGGCCACCTTTCTGGTACGGGGGCTGCCCCCCCCGGGCCGCTCGCGTGAGGCCGAGGGGCCGCGTACAGCGAGGAGACGCACACGGGCGGCCCGGCCCTTGAGGGCTGGGCTCAGGTCACCGGGTCGCGGCGATCCTCACCACGTCCGGCGCACGGTGGCCTTGCCGCCCGTCACCAGGCTGGCCGGCGGGACGTCGTCGGCGACGACCGCGCCCGCGGCGATCACGGCGTCGCGGCCGATGGTGACGCCGGGCAGGATCGTGGCGCCGGCCCCGATCCACACGTTCTCCGCCACGTCGATGGGCGCGCCGGTGAGGTAGTGCCGCCGCTCCTCGGGGTCGACCGGATGGCCGCTGGTGATGAACGTGACCTTCGGACCGATCATCACCCGCTGCGCGATCCGGATCCCGGCGTAGTCGAGGAACGTGCAGTTCTGGTTGATGAACACGCGCTCCGCGAGGTCGAGGTTCAGGCCGTGGTCCGTGTAGAAGGGCGGGTAGATCGTCACCCGCGGCGGCAGCGGCTTGCCGAGGATCTGCGCGAACAGGTCCGCCTTTCCGGCCTCGTCGTCGAACGGCAGGACGTTCAGGCGGGACGTGAGCTCGGTGACCCGCAGGACCCGCTCGGCCATGGCCTGGAACTCCGGGCTGTGGATGCGCATGAGGCGATCGCCGGTCATGCCAGGGTCCTTTCTCACGGCCTGTCGGCCCCTCGGCCACGGAGTGCGGGGCACGCAGGCGCCCCCCGACGACCGCCCGCCCCCCCCGACACCCCGGCGACGGCACTCTACGTGACGACGGCCGAGCCCCGGCGTGGTGCGCCGCACCCTCCGGCGTGCCGGCGGTGTGGGTGGGGCCTGTCGGCGCCACCGGTACTCCGGGCCGCACGCCGCCGTCCCTCAGGCGTCGTCCAGCGCAAACGCCGCCGTCCCTCAGTCGTCCAGCGCAAACGCCGCCGTCCCTCAGGCGTCCAGCGCAAACGCCGCCGTCCCTCACGCCTCCAGCGCCAGGCGCCGCACCTCAGCGAGCGCTTCGCTCACCGCTCCCGGGATGTCCGTGATCGGGAAGCGCGCGTGCCGGACGACGCGGTCGCGGTCCACGACGAGGACGGCGCGCTTCAGCCGCAGCAGTTGTCCCGCGCGGAAGGTGGGCAGGCGCAGGGCGGCGGCGAGGCGGAGGTCCACGTCCGAGAGGAGCGTGAAGGGGAGGCCCTCCTCGACCGCGAACACCCGCTGTTCGTCGGGGCGTTGGGTGCTGACGCCGTACACCTCCGCGTTCGCCGCGCGGAAGTCCTCGTACGCGTCCCGGAAGAGCCGGTTCTCCAGGGTGCAGCCGACGGTGCCGGGGATGCCCGACCAGTCGTCGGGCAGGGGGCTCGGCCGCCCGGTCGCCGGGTAGCAGAACAGGACGGTGGCGGTCCTGTCCGCCGCCGGGGCCACCGGATCCACGGGCGCCCCGTCGAGGTGCCGGGGCAGCTCCAGGCGCGGCAGCCGTTCGCCGGCCAGGGCCGCGACGCGCCGGGCCTCCGCGCTCGCCTCGTCGGCGGTGCCGCTCAGCGAGCCGTCGCCAAAGATCCACCGGTCCGCCCAGTCCTGCATCGACAGCAGCACGGGCAGCAGTCCCCGCCCGCTCTCCGTCAGCCGGTACTCGTACCGCACCGGCCTGTCCTGATAGGGGACCTTCTCCAGGACCTCGGTCTCCACCAGGTGCGCCAGGCGTTCGGTGAGCACCTTCCGCGAGATGCCGAGCTCCTCCTGGAGCGCGTCGAAGCGGTGGTGCCCGCGCGCGGTCTCCCGGATCAGGAGCAGGCTCCACCAGTCGCCGACCACCGCCGCCGCTTGCGCGATCGCGCAAGCGGAGTCCCGCTCGGGCACCGACCTCACCACGGCGTGTCCACCTTTCCGCCTCTCCGCTGCACCGCGCACCACGCACCGCGCGCACCACGCGCCGCGCACCTCGGGGCCGCTCATGGGCACCATCTTGCGCCATGAGGTCAGTTCCCGATAGAAACCCACCTGGAACGACTGAGTTCCGAAAAGAGACCGACAAGCTCATGGCTTCAACGAACCCAGGGGGTGGGCGCCACATGGCGAACGGAACGAGAGCGATACCCGAGGACGACCGGCGCGAAGACGCACCGGAGGCCGCCCCGCCAGGCGTCTTCTGGCGCTACTGGGCCGCCGCCACCGTCAGCAGCGCGGGCACCGCCGTCACCGCCCTCGCCCTGCCGCTCGTCGCCCTCACCGTGCTTGACGCCACCGCCTTCGAAGTCGCCCTCCTCGCCGCCGCCGGCCAGGTCTCCTGGCTGCTCCTGAGCCTCCCGGCGGGCGTCGTCGCCCAGCGCGTGCCGCTGCGCCGCCTGCAGGTCGCGCTCGACCTCGTACGCTTCGCGGCGCTCGGGTCCCTGCCGCTCGCCTGGTGGCTCGACGCGCTCACGTACCCGCACCTGCTGTGCGCCGCGCTCGTCACCGGCGCGGCGACGGTGCTCTTCGACATCGGCAACTCGACCTTCCTGCCCGCCGTCGTCCCCGCCCGCCAGCTCGCCGCCCGCAACAGCGTCATGTCCGGCACCCACGCCGTCACCGACACCGGCGGCCCCTCCCTCGGCGGCGTCCTCATCAGTGCCACCGGCCCGGTCGGCGCGCTCGTCGTGGACGCCGCCAGCTACCTGGCCTCCGCCGTGCTTCTGCGCACGCTCCCCGAGAGCCGCCCCGGCCCCCGGACCGGCGAGAGCGCGCTGCGGCTGATGCGCGAGGGCTGGCGGTACGTCACCCGGCACCCGGTCATGCGGCCGTGCATGATCTGGGCCACCGCCGCCAACTTCCTCAACGCGGCCCTCGTCGCCCTCACCCCGCTCTACCTCGTCCGCGAGGCCGGCCTCGACTCCGTACAGCTCGGCCTCGTCCTGGCCATGGACGGTGTCGGCGCCCTCGCCGGCGCGGCCGTCGCCGTCCGCGTGACCACCCGCCTCGGCACCGCGCGCGGCATCGTCGTGGCCGACCTGGCCGGCGCCGCGCTGCTCCTTCTCGCCCCGCTCACGACCTCGGCGGGCGACGCGTACTGGTTCGCCCTCGGCAACGCCGGCTTCGCCTTCGGCACCGTCATCGGCTCCATCACCACCCGCACCTACCGGCAGACCCAGTCGCCCCCCGAACTGCTGTCCCGCGTGATGGCCACGGTCCGCTTCGTGTCCTGGGGCGCGCTGCCGCTCGGCGCCCTCACCGCCGGCGTCCTCGCCACGGCCGTGGGCGCCCACGCCGCCCTCTGGACCGTCTGCGCGGCGGCCTCGCTCCCGGCGCTCTACCTGTACGCCAGCGGGGTGGGCCGCCGGCGCGACCTCGCCTGAGGGCGCGTTTGAGATCTGCCGTCCAACCGTCTGAGAGTGGTTCTGGGGGCGGATGTCCGTCGGACCTGACGGACGAGCACCGGCGTCGAACTGGGCGGCCCATGGGACTGGCCGAGCACAGCGTCCAACGAGACGCGGTGTCGACGTTGTCGGGGTTCCGGACCGGACTGTACGCGTGCCTGACGTCGCGGGCGGATGCCCTCTTCGACTCGGGTGACGCGCTGCCGTGCACCGACGGACCGGTCCGGACCCTTGTGGACCGGGCGCTCGCGCCGGAACACCGACGCGGGCACAGGGCCTTGTACTCCCGGTTCAACCGGCGCCGGATCGACGTCGCCCGGCTTCGTCGCGCGCTGGCGGGCGTGCCCTTGCCCCGGGCGAGCGACGGCCGCCTGGCGCTGGCCGTGGACGTGTCCCCGCGGCTTCGGCTGGATGCCGACACCTGCTCGGACCGCTCCTTCTGCCACACCTTCGGCCGCGGCTTGGGCAAACACCAGGTGGTGCCCGGCTGGTCCTACTCGTTCGTCGCCGCACTGGAGACCGGCCGCACCGCATGGACGGCGTGCTCGATGCCGGCTGCGACGTCCCCCCGCATCGCTCACCTCCCGAGTGATCTGCCGGTCGAAGTGCTGGGCCGGTTGAGCACGACCGGGTCATGCGCATGCCGGTCCCGGTGCCGTGGATCTGCCCGCTGCAGTGCGGACGCCCGCCCAAGCACGGCGGTGGGTGCGTCTTCGGCCGGGCCGAGACCTGGGGTGAGGTCACCGTGGTGACCGTCACCGTCACCGACACCGGACGGTACGGGACGGCGACCGCGCAGGCGTGGGACCGGCTCCATCCCCGGCTGACCCGCAGGGCGGCGTGGAGAGACCACTTGGGCCCGCTGCCGATCATCGAGGGCATGGCCATCCGGTCGGAGGTCGAGAGACTGCCCAGCGGCGGGGTGAACAAGCCCGTCTGGCTGTGGTGGTCGGGCACGGGCGCTGCGCACGGACGACGATGACCGGTGCTGGCAGGGCGCTTCTCCGCCGCTTCGACGTGGAGCGCACATTCCGCCTGCTCCAGCAGGCCCTCGGATGGACCCGGCCCAAGCTCCGGGACTCCGGCGCGGCCGACCGCTGGACCTGGCTCGTCCTGGCCGTCCACGCCGAACTCCGCCCGCCCGCCCGGCCGCCCGCTCGCGTAGGACCTGCGCCGGCCCTGGGAGCGGCCGGCGGAACCGAACAGACTCGCCCCCCGCCCGCGTCCGCCGCGGGTTCAGGCACCTGCACGCGAAGACGGACACGCCAGCCCGTCCCCTGCAACCCAGCCGACCCGACCCCCGGCCCCTCCCGGCTCGAAGAACCGGTGACCAGCTCCCCGTTACGACGTCGGACGCGTCCTTGCCACCGGCGAGCCCCACACCCCACCCGTACACCACAACGTCGGCACGAAGCCCCGACGCACTGCGGGGTCGGCAAGCTCAGACGGACAGCAGGAATCCACCGATCTGGTAAACCAGCCCTTCACGGAACTCCAGGTGCGGGATGGCACTGCGCATCGCGGAGTACAGCGCGGGCGGCACCTCGTAGACCGCGGTCTCAAGGAAGTCGTCGTCCCGAGCGGGGAACAGGTCCCTGATCTTCAGGATCTCGACTCGGTTGAGGCCAGTAACATGTGCGGCCTGCTCGTCGCTGTCCCAGCCGATGAGGTCCCACCCAAGGGTTTCGGTGCTGATGTCGTTCACGCGCCCACGGTAAGCGCGAACCGTCCATGAGGTTGAACGGCAAGCTGAGGCTCCGGCCCCCAGGGACCGGGGACCGGGGACCGGCGGGACAGACGCGCACAGAATTCCGCTTGCGCTCCGGAGCCGCCCGCGACAAGGTCACGTGACCCCGAAACGCACGGAGCACACGTGAGCACGCAGGACCCCCCCGTCGACCACGAGCTCGTCCAGGCCGCCGCACAGGTCGCCCGGACGCGCTGCCGCGGCGACAACCACACCATGGCCGCCGCCGCCCGCGCCGAGGACGGCCGGATCGTCACCGCCGTGAACGCCTACCACTTCACCGGCGGCCCCTGCGCCGAACTGGTCGTCATCGGCGCCGCCGCCGCCCAGGGCGCGTACGACCTGAGGACGATCGTCGCGGTGGGCGACCGCGACCGCGGGGTGGTGCCGCCGTGCGGCCGGTGTCGCCAGGTCCTGCTGGACTACTTCCCGGCCGTGCACGTCATCGTCGGCGCCGCCGACAGCCTCAGGTCCGTCCCCGTCACCGAGCTGCTGCCCGAGACGTACGTCTGGGCCGACCACCAGCTCGACGCCGACTGACGCCATGACCGGTCACAGCGCGTGACGACCGGGCGCAGCACGGCGCCGGGGCTCGGCAGCGCCGCCCGAACAGGAGCACCCTGGAGGCATGACGAGCTCAGCCCCGATCGTCGTGCACCCGCCCTCGCCCAGCGGCGGTAGACGGGTCACCGTCCGGCAGGGCGGGATCCTCGGCCTCGCGCACAGCGACCGCGACGTCGTCGAGTTCCTGCGGCGAGCCGGCCTCGACGACGCCGAGACCCTGCTCGACGACCCCCGCTGGGTGGAGTGGCGCGGCGGCCGCGCCCACGAGTACGAGGCCGCCTAGTGATCTGAGTCAGAGATTCGTCGGCAGTAGGCGGCGACTTTGTCGAGGATCTCGTCGGCGGTCTTCGTCCAGACGAACGGTCTGGGGTGCTCG
>JOFO01000019.1 GCA_000721275.1 Microtetraspora glauca
ATGGTACTGCAGGGGGGACCCTGTGGGAGAGTAGGACGCCGCCGAACAATCATTGTGGGAAAGCCCCGCACCTTCTGGTGCGGGGCTTTTCTGCGTTTCAGGGACGGTAGAAGGGCCGACGCGGTCAGTCGAAGAGGGCGACGATTCCGTTCACCCATATCGCGAGGAACGCGAGGGCGGCCACCAGGCAGCCGGCGCCCGCCAGCACGCCGCTGACCGTCCACGGCCGGTCGGGCTCCGGTTCGTACGGCTCGTCGAAGCCGTCCTCGTAGGAGGCGGGGTCGTCCCAGTCGACGGGGTGGCCCACCTGCTCGGCGCAGGCCGCGCGGATCGCGCGCAGGCGTTCTTCCGCGGCCGGTGTGGCCGCCAGGGCCTCCGGGCCGCGCCAGGCCAGCGCCTTCATGCGCCAGGCGGGAGAGCCGTACCGGGCCTCGAAGGCGGCGGTCTCGCCGGCGTCGCGGTCCTCCTCCAGGTACATCCAGCGTCCGGCCTCCGCGGCGTCGCCGTAGAGGCGGTACACCTCGGCCAGGCGCCGGCGGAGCGTCAGGTCGTACGGGAACGACGAGACGAGACCGCGCAGGCGCTGGCGGGCGAGGGGGACGCGGCCGGCGGCCAGGTCCGCGTCGACACGGGCGAGGGTGTCCTTCAGGGGCATGCGCCCATGATCGGCGGGCGGGGGGCGGTGCCGCGAGTGGATTTCCCGCGGCTCAGGCCGGTTTCACCAGGTGGGTGTCGTAGGCCAGGATGACCGCCTGGACGCGGTCCCGCGCGCCCGTCTTCGCGAGGATGCGGGTCACGTGCGTCTTCACCGTGGACTCCGCCAGGTGCAGGCGCTCCGCGATCTCGGTGTTGGTCCAGCCCTGGCCGATGACCGTCAGGATCTCGCGCTCGCGGTCCGTCAGGGCGCTCAGACGGGGGTCGTCGGGGGCGGGCGCGCCGGGAGAGGCCGGGAGGTGGTGGATGTACGTGTCGAGGAGCCGGCGGGTCAGGCTCGGGGCGACCACGGCGTCGCCGGCGGCGACCGCGCGGATGCCGGCCAGGAGCTCCTCCGGCTGGGCGTCCTTCACCAGGAAGCCGCTCGCGCCGGCGCGCAGGCCGTCGTAGGCGTACTCGTCGAGGTCGAAGGTCGTGATGATGAGGACGCGGGTGTGGGCGCCCGCGGCGACGATGCGGCGGGTGGCCTCGATGCCGTCCAGGCCCGGCATGCGGATGTCCATCAGGGCCACGTCGGGGTGGTGGGCGGCGACCTGGCGGACGGCCTCGGTGCCGTTGGCGGCCTCCCCGACGACCGTCATGTCGTCCTGGCTCTCCAGCAGCATGCGGAAGCCGAAGCGCTGCATCGGCTGGTCGTCGGCGATCAGGACGGTCGTCACGGGTGGGATTCCTCCGGGGGGACGGGGAGACGGAGCGCTACCTGCCAGCCGCGGCCGTCCGGCCGCGGGCCACAGTCGAGTGTGCCGTCGTAGAGGGCGGCGCGCTCGCGCATTCCGGTGAGACCCTGCCCCTGTCCCGGCGGGGCGCCGGACGGGGTGCCCGTGTCGGTGACGGTGACCAGCAGGGCGTCCGGGGCGGACACCGCGCGGACCGTGGCCGCCGCCCCCGGGCCCGCGTGTTTCAGGGTGTTCGTCAGTGCCTCCTGAACCACCCGGTAGACCGTCAGCTGGGCGCCGGCGGCCAGCGGCGGCAGGTCGGGCGGGAGCGCGGTCTCGACCGGCAGGCCCGCCTTCCGTACCCCTTCGACCAGGGCGGGCAGGTCCGCGAGGGTCGGCTGGGGAGCGCGGGCCGCCGGGTCCTCGTCGGCGCCGCTCAGGACGCCGAGGAGGCGGCGGAGTTCGTCCAGGGCCTGGCGGCTGGTGGTGCCGATGGCCTCCAGGGCCTGCGCCGCCCGCTCGGGGCTCTTCGCCGCCGCGTACCGGCCGCCGTCCGCGAGACCGGTGATGACGGACAGGTTGTGGCCGATGATGTCGTGCATCTCGCGGGCGATCCGGGCGCGTTCGGCCGCCGCGGCCAGCCGCACCTCCTGGTCGCGCTCGATCTCCAGCCGGCGGGCCCGGTCGACCAGGCCGGCCGTGTGGTCGCGGCGGGAGCGGACCGTGATGCCGAGCAGGGCGACGAGGGCGTACGCCCACAGGGTGGGGACGACCCGCTGGTCCCAGGCGTCCCGCTGGAAGCGGAGCGCGCCCGCCACCAGCGGCGGCAGGATCAGGGCCAGCGCCCACAGCAGGCGGCGCGGCGGGCGGCTCAGCGCGATGTGGAACAGCGGGAGCAGCTGGAGGTAGGTGGCCTGGAGGAAGGCTCCCGAGACGTCGCTGACGAGGGCGGCGCACGCCATCGTGGCGAGGACCGCGGTCGGGTGCCGGCGGCGCCAGTACAGCGGGAGGGTCAGCGCCAGGCTGGTGGTGACGACCAGCCAGACGGGGACGGACGGGTCCCGGGCGACGGTCCGCCAGCCGCCCGCCGCGTCCACCAGGGCGGCGACCGTCCAGGTGAGGGTCACCGCCGTGTCCCAGGGCCACGGGCGGGCCGCGTCCGCCTCCCGGACGCGGGTCGTGATGCGGTGGGCGTACCGGCTGGGGGCCGTCGTCTCTGTCGTCACCGGGTCATCATCCTCGTACCCGCGCGTCACACGTCACGGCGGCGGAGCCACAGCGCCGGGAGGGCCAGGGACGCCGCCGCCCACAGGACGAGCGCCAGGAGCGCCGCACCGGCCGGCGGGGCGCCGGGCAGGGGGGTGGCGGAGCCGAGGACGCCGGCGGCCTGCGTGGGGAAGTAGCGGAGCGCGGTGTCGACGGCGTCGTACGGGAGCATCCCGAGGACCTCGGGGAGGATCACGACGCCGCCGATGAAGGCGCCGAGCGCGCCGGGGACCGAGCGGAGGGCGGCGCCGAGGCCGAGGGCCAGGACGGCGAGGAGGGTGGTGGCGGCGGCGTTGCCGGTGACGGCCGCGAGGACGCCGTCGTCGGTGAGGGACGCCGCCTGGTCGGTGTCGGAGAGGAAGAGCTGGGCGGTGAGGAAGGTCAGCAGGTTCGTCGCGAGGGAGAGGGCGAGGACGGTCGCGGTGAAGACGGCGGCCTTCGCGCCGAGGACCGGCAGCCGCCGCGGGACGGCGGTGAAGGTGGCGCGGGCCAGGCCGGTGGAGTACTCGCCGGCGGAGACCAGGATGCCGAGGACGGCGAGGGAGATGCCGCCGAGCTGGGAGCCGTACAGGGTGAGGACGACGGTGTCGACGTCGGAGTCGCCGCCGTCGCTGGTGTAGGTGGCGCCCATGAGGATGCCGACGCCGAGGACGAACGCGACGGCGGTGAGGACCGTGATCCAGGTGGAGCGGAGCGTCCACAGCTTGTGCCACTCGGAGCGGAGGATCCTGCGCGGGGTGAGCCGGTACGTCGAAGCGGTGGCGGTGGCGGTCGTCATGCGGCTGCTCCCTGGTACTCGACGGAGTCGTGGGTGAGGTCCATGAACGCCTGCTCCAGGGAGGCGGTCTCCGGGGTGAGGGCGTGGAGTTCGACGGCGTGGGCGGCGGCGATCCGGCCGATCGCGGGCGCGTCGAGGCCGGTGACGCGGAGGGTGCCGGGTCCCTCGTCGGCGGTGCGGGCGGGCGCCGGGAGGAGGGTGCGGAGGCGGTCGGCGTCGGGGGAGACGACGAGGACGGAGGCGGCGCCCGCGTCCCGGACGAGGTCGGCGACGGTGGTGTCGGCGAGCAGCCGGCCCTTGCCGATGACGACGAGCCGGTCGGCGGTCAGCGCCATCTCGCTCATCAGGTGCGAGGAGACGAGGACCGTGCGGCCCTCGGCGGCGAGGTCCCTGAGGAGGGTGCGGATCCAGCGGACGCCCTCCGGGTCGAGGCCGTTGACGGGCTCGTCCAGGACGACGGCGGCCGGGTCGCCGAGGAGGGCGGCGGCGATCCCGAGGCGCTGGCCCATGCCGAGGGAGAAGCCCTTCACTCGGCGGCCGGCGACGTCGGTGAGGCCGGTGACGCCGAGGACGTGCTCGACGCGGGACCGGGGGATGCCGTGGGTGTGGGCGAGGGCCATGAGGTGGTGGAAGGCGGTGCGGCCCGGGTGGAAGGAGCGGGCGTCGAGGAGGGCGCCGACCTGGGTGAGGGGCGCCGGGTGGTCGGCGTACGCGCGACCGCCGACGGTCGCGGTGCCGGCGGTGGGGGCGTCGAGGCCGAGGATCATGCGCAGGGTGGTGGACTTCCCGGCGCCGTTGGGGCCGAGGAAGCCGGTGACGGTGCCGGGCCGGACGGTGAACGAGAGGTCCCGGACGACGGTGCGGTCGCCGTACCGCTTGGTGAGTCGCTCTGCTCGGATCATGGCTCCGACGCTACGGAGCGGGCGGGGCGCGGGCGTCCGACCGTGGTCGGCAGGTGCGCGGGCGGTGTCGTACCCGGGTACGACGGGGCGGCCCTGAGCTGCGAATTCGCGTTGTGGGCGGGGGCGGTGACCGGCGAGGATGCCGGGCATGACCTTCGAGATCCGTACCGTTGTGCCCGACGACTGGGAGAAGGCGCGCGAGCTGCGGCTCGCCGCGCTCCGGGACCCCGTCGCCCACCTCGCCTTCCTGGAGGCGTACGAGGACGCCGCCGCGCGCCCCGACGACTTCTGGCGGGAGCGGACCGCCGCCGCGTCGGAGGCCGGCGCGGGCCGGGTGCGCCAGTTCGTCGCCGAGGCGCCGGACGGGCGCTGGCTGGGCTCGGTGACGGTGCTCGTGGAACGGCCCGCCGACGAGGTGCGGTTCGGGGAGCCGGCGAAGGTCGACCAGACGCATCTGGTGGGCGTGTACGTCCGGCCGGAGGCGCGCGGCACGGGCGTGGTCGACGCGCTGTTCCGGGCGGCCGTGGCCTGGTCGTGGACGGTCGACGGGATCCGGCGGGTGCGGCTGTACGTGCACGAGGAGAACGCCCGCGCCGCCGCCTTCTACCGCCGCTTCGGTTTCGCGCCGTCGGGTGAGCGGGTGCCGGTGCCGGACGGCACGGGCGCGCAGGAGGAGGAGTACGAGCTGCTTCCGCCGGGAGCGGTCCGGCACGGCGGGTACGTGCTCCGCGCGATCCGCTCCGGTGAGGGGGAGCGGGTGCGGGAGCTGCGTCTGGCGGCCGTTCAGGACCCGGACGCGGCGCTGGCGTTCGTGGAGTCGTACGAGGAGACCGCGGCGCTCCCGGACGCCTTCTGGCGGCAGCGGGCGGAGGGCGGCTCGGAGGACCGGGGCACCCGGGTGCGGCAGTTCGTGGCGGAGGCGCCGGCCGGGCGCTGGGTGGGCACGGCGACGGTGATCGTGGAGCTGCCGGAGGACGGGACGAGCCTGTTCGGTGACGCGGTGACGGAGCCTCAGGTCGATGTGGTGGGGGTGTACGTGCGTCCCGAGGCGCGGGGGAGCGGGCTGGTGGACGCGCTGCTGCGGGCCGCTCTGGGGTGGGCGTGGGCGCTGCCGGAGCCGCGGATCGCGCGGGCGCGGCTGTACGTGCACGAGGAGAACGGGCGGGCTCTCGCCGCGTACCGCCGCTTCGGTTTCGTGCCGACGGGCGGCCGGGCGGACACGCTGGGCTCGGGTGCGCCGCGCGACCTGGAGCACGAGCTGCGCCGGCCGGCGTAGGGCGGGAGTGCGGCGGCCGGGCTAGCGGAGGGAGTGCTCCGGCCAGCGGGTGCGGGCCTGTTCGGGGGAGCGCATCAGGGCCAGGGTGGGCAGGCCGCGGGCCGGGCCGTCGGCGACGAGGGCCGGGAGCCCGGGGAGGGGGGCGACGGCGGCGACGTCGTCGAGGACGAGCGTCAGTGGTGGGTCGAGCCGGCCGTGGGATGACCGTGCGGCCATGCGGCGGCCGTGCTCGACCACGTGCGACGCGAGCGCGGTGAGGAGGGGCATCGCGCCCGGGTGGGTGCGGGGGTCCTCGATCGGTTCACCCACCACGTAGAGGGTGCCCCCTTCGGCGGCGAAAGATGCCAGGGCCAGCGCATCGGTTCGGTGCGGGGTGCACGCCTCGCGGATGTGGACGGTGGAGAGGGCGGAGAACGCGCGGGCCGTCAGCTCCTGCGCGGTGCGGCGGGTGTCGGGGTGGGCGGTGAGCGCGGCTTCGAGGAGGCCGGCGAGGCCGGAGGCGGCCTTGGGGTGGCCGCGGAGGATGCGGACCGGTTCGTGGGCGTCGGCGCCCTGCGCCCAGCGGTGGACCTGGCGGAACGGGCGGCCGTCGATGGCGGCGGCGTGCAGCCAGCAGCGCAGGAGCGTTTCGGCGGTGTCGGCGGTGGCCGCGTCGAGCCGGGCGTGCGGGCGGACGGGCGCGAGCAGGGCGGCGGCGCGGGCCTGGGCGGTGTCCGGGTCGGCGCAGCCCTCGGCGGGGGACCAGTGGAGGCGGGCCGGGGTGTCGCAGAGGTGGCCGGGGTCGTAGACGAGGACGGGGCCGAGCTTGCCGCGGACGTCCTTGGTGTCGGACCAGAGCGTGGGGTCGGAGGTGACGACGAGCACCGGGCCCTCGGCGTCGAGGACGGCCTGGACGGCGCGGGGGCGGCGGGTCTCGGGCGGGCCGTAGAAGGTGCCGGGCTCGGTGGGGGGTTCGGAGCGGGGGGCCGGTGCGGGTGCCTGGGCCTGCACGGGTGCCTGGGCCTGCGCCGGGGTCGGGGCCGGTGGGGCCGGCTGCGGCGGGACGTGCGGTTCGGCGGCGGCCTGGGGCGGCGCAGGGGCCTGCGGCTTCAGGGGTACGGGGGCGGGCGCGGGCGGCGGCGCGTACGTGCCCGCCTTGCGCTGGGCGCGGACCGCCCGCCAGCGGGCGTAGGTGCCGAGGAGGAAGACGCCGAGGACGGCGAGGATCATCGCCTGGCCGATGACCAGGCCCCAGAAGAGGCCGTAGCCGGAGAGCTGGTCGGCCGGGGTGCCGGGCCAGGCGGCCGGCAGGTCCTTCGGGGCGGTCACCAGGGAGCGGAGGGCCGGCGGGGTGCGGGTGAGCCGCACCCCGTCGGGCCAGGCGCCGTGCGCGAGGAGCCCCGCCAGGCCGGTCGCGGTCCAGACGAGCAGGGAGACGCCGAGGACCAGGGCGAAGAGCCCGATGAGGAGGCCGTCCGAGACGCCGCCCTGTTTCTGCGGTGCCTGCGTCACGTCACGCCACCGTCGACTGCGAGCTGTCGTTCATCTGCTCGATGAGGATCGCGCGCTGCTCCGTCTCCCACTCCAGGTCCGGGTCGGCGGGGCCGGAGGACTCGGTCATGGCGCGGTCGGTGTAGACGAGCGGGCGTTCCCGTTCGGTGATGAGGTGTTTCACCACCTGCACGTTGCCGTTGACGTCCCAGACGGCGATGCCGGGGGTGAGGGTCGGGATGATCTCGACGGCCCAGCGGGGCAGGCCGAGGACGCGCCCGGTGTGGCGGGCCTCGTCGGCCTTCTGGGCGTAGACCGTGCGGGTCGAGGCCATCTTGAGGATGGCCGCGGCCTCCTTGGCCGCCGCTCCGTCGACGACGTCGGACAGGTGGTGGACGACCGCGACGAAGGACAGGCCGAGGCGGCGGCCGAACTTGAGCAGACGCTGGAACAGCTGGGCCACGAACGGGCTGTTGATGATGTGCCACGCCTCCTCGACGAGGAAGATGCGCTTCTTCCGGTCGGGGCGGATCCAGGTGTGCTCCAGCCACACGCCGACGATCGCCATGAGGATGGGCATGGCGATGGAGTTGCGGTCGATGTGGGACAGGTCGAAGACGATCAGGGGCGCGTCGAGGTCGATGCCGACCGTGGTCGGGCCGTCGAACATGCCGCGCAGGTCGCCGTCGACGAGCCGGTCGAGCACCAGGGCGACGTCCAGGCCCCAGGCCCGTACGTCGTCTATGTCGACGTTCATCGCCTCCGCCGACTCGGCCTCGGGGTGGCGGAGCCGTTCGACGATGTCGGTGAGGATCGGCTGCCGGTCGGTGATGTGCTCGTTGACGTGGGCGTGGGCGACCTTCAGCGCGAAGCCGGACCGCTCGTCGAGGCCGTGGCCCATCGCCACCTCGATGATGGTGCGCAGCAGGGCGAGCTGGCCGGTGGTGGTGATGGCGGGGTCGAGCGGGTTGAGGCGGATCCCGGAGTCGTTGGCGACCATGGGGTCCAGGCGGATGGGGGTTATCCCCAGCTCCTGGGCGATGAGGTTCCACTCGCCGACGCCGTCCTCGCCCTGGGCGTCGAGGACGACGACCTGCCGGTCGCGGAAGCGGAGCTGGCGGAGCACGTACGTCTTCTCCAGCGCCGACTTGCCGTTGCCGGACTCGCCGAGGACGAGCCAGTGGGGGGCGGGGAGCTGCTGCCCGTACAGCTGGAAGGGGTCGTAGACGTAGCCCTTGCCGCTGTAGACCTCGCGGCCGATGATCACGCCGGAGTCGCCGAGGCCGGGGGCCGCGGTCGGCAGGTAGACGGCCTGGGCCTGTCCGGTGGAGGTGCGCACGGGCAGGCGGGTGGTCTCCACCTTGCCGAGGACGAAGGAGGTGAAGGCTTCGGTGAGGACGGACAGCGGATCTCGCATCGGTCGGTGCCCCTTCGGCCCTAGCGGCGGATGCCGGTCGCGAACGGCAGGGTGTTCACAAAGGCCCGGTGGTGCTCGCGGTCGCACCACTCCAGCTTGAGGTACGACTTGCCGGCGGAGGCCCTGATCGTGCGCTTGTCGCGGGCCAGGGCCTCGGGCGAGCGCGCCGATACGGTGATGTACCCGACGAGGTTGACGCCCGCCGCGCCGCTGGCGAGATCTTCACCCCGCTGGTCGAGCCGGCCGTGGGCGGCGATGTCGCGGGGGTCGATCGTGCGGTTCATCTTGGCCTGGCGGGACGCCTCGGCCTCGTCGTTGGTCTTCTCGGTGAGCATGCGCTCGATCGCGACCTCGGTGGGCTCCAGGTCCATGGTGACGGCGACGGTGCGGATGACGTCGGGGGTGTGGACGAGGAGCGGGGCGAGGAAGTTCACGCCGACCGGGGTCATGGGCCATTCCTTGACCCAGGCGGTGGCGTGGCACCAGGGGGCGCGGGTGGAGGACTCGCGGGTCTTGGCCTGGAGGTAGGTGGGCTCCATGGCGTCGAGTTCGGCGGGCCAGGCGTTGCGTTTCGTCATGGCCTGGATGTGGTCGATCGGGTGGTCCGGGTCGTACATGGAGTGGACCAGGGACGCGAGCCGGGACTGGCCGAGGGGCTGGCGGACGCGGATGTCGGCCTCGGTGAGGCGGGCGCAGATGTCGGTGAGCTCGCGGGCCATGACGACGGCGAGGCCGCCGTCGCGGTCGAGGCGGCGGGCGCCGGTGGCGTGCCGGGCGGCGTGGGCCATGGCGTTGGCCTCGGCGGCGAGTTCGCGCGTGTAGTGCATGCAGGCGACGAGGTAGGCGCGGTGCTGCTCGCTGGAGGTGGAGACCATGGACTGGAGCTGGTCGTACGACTCCTGGAGCCACGCGGGCGCGTGCGGGTCGCCGCGCTGGGCGACGTCCTTGGCGTGGGCGTCGGGGTCGGCGGGGAGGGTGCGGGCCAGCATCTGGAGGCGGGTGACGAAGCCGTCGCCGTTGGCGACGTGCTTGAGGAGGGTGCCGAAGCGGTCGACGAGGGCTTCCTGGTCCTCGGAGTCGCGCAGGCCGACGCCGGGGCCCTCGATCTCGATGGCGGCGGTGACGGTGCGGCGGTCGGCGTGGAGGAGGACGGCGATCTCGTCGGGGCCGAAGGGGGCGGAGAGCCAGCTGACGCGGCCGATGCCGGGCGGCGGGCCGACCTCGACCTCGCGGCCGTCGAGGCGGGTGCCGGCCTCGACGGCGGTGGAGCGGTAGGCGGTGCCGCGCTTGAGCATCCGCTTGTAGCTGCGGTTGATCTCGAACCACTTGTAGAAGGTGCGCTGCTTGTACGGGAGGTACACGGCGGCGATGGCGAGCATGGGCAGGCCGGCGAGGAGCGTGATCCGCAGGGCGAGGAAGGGGATGAGGAGCCCGCTCATCATGCCGAGGAAGGCTCCGGCGACGATCAGGGCGATCTCGCCGGTCTCGCGGTTCTTGCCGACGATCGCGTTCGGCCGGGCGCGGCCGATGAGATACGTGCGGCGGGGCGTGACCGGCTGGGACGGGGTCGTCAACGCCCTGCACCTCCTGCTCCTGTGTTCTTGCTGTTGCTGCGGTTGCTGTGGGGGGTGCCCGCGGTGGGGCTGCTGCTGCGGGGCGGGGGCGTGGCGCCGGTGCCCTGGGCGGTACGGCTGCTGTGGGCGGCGACGCCGCCGGAGAGCTGGTTGGCGGGGCGGGGGGCCGCGGAGGAGGGGGCCTGGCCGCCGCCGGAGCCGCTGTCGCGGGTGCTGTGGGTCTTGATGCCCTGGGAGACGAGGGAGGCGGGGGAGGAGATGACGGCCGCGGCGGCGTTCTCCCCGGCGCGGTGGAGGCGGTTGTTGCGGGAGGCGACGATCTCGTCGCCGAAGCCGGGGACGAAGCGGTAGATCATCGCGGACGCGAAGATGGCGAGCAGGATGATCGCGAGGCCGGAGACGACGGCGGAGAAGGAGTCGGGTCCGGTGCCGGAGGAGAGGGCGCCGGCGAGGCCGAGGACGATCACGATGACCGGCTTGACCAGGATGACGGCGATCATGATGCCGGCCCAGCGGCGGACGTGGCCCCACATGTTCTTGTCGACGAGGCCGGAGTAGACGACGACGCCGAGGAGGGCGCCGACGTAGAGGAGTACGGCGCGGAGGAACAGCTCCAGGTAGAGCACGCCGGCGGCGAGGACGGTGACCAGGCTGACGATGATCAGCATGATCGGTCCGCCGCTGATGGAGTCGCCCTTGCGGAGGGCCTCCTTGAACGCGCCGAAGAAGACGTCGGTCTGTTCGCCGGTGCCGGAGGCGATGACCTCGGTGATGGCGTCGGTGGCGTTGACGACGGTGTAGAGGACCAGCGGGGTGAAGGCGGACGCGAGGACGGTCAGCCAGAGGAAGCCGATGGCCTCGGAGAACGCGGTGGCCAGCGGCACGCCGCGGAGGGCGCGCTTGGCGACGGCGAGCAGCCAGAGGAGGAGGGTGAGGAAGGTGGCGGCGGCGAAGACGACGGCGTACCGGGCGAGGAACTCGGTGTTCGTGAAGTCGACCTCGGCGGTCTCCTTCACGGCCTTGGAGAGGTAGTCGACGATGGCGACGGCGGCGTCGGCGCATCCGCGCGCGAGCGAGGAGAGGGGGTCGAGCGCGGACGCGGGGTCGTTGACCGTGCCGGAGGAGGATCCTCCGCCGCCGGTGCCGCCGGTGCCGCGGCCCTCGCAGTAGTCGCGGGCGGTGTCGCTGAGCAGCTCGCAGGGGTTGGTGCCGGCCCCCGGGCTGGGGGTGGCGGCGCCCGAGGGCGTGGCCCCCGGGGACGGCGTGGCGGCGCCGGTGGGCGTGGCGCCCGACGGGGTGCCGGGTGTCGGGGTGCCGGGTGTCGGGGTGGGGGCGGCGACGGCTCGGCCCGCGAGGAGGACGGCGGCGACCTGGACGGAGCCCAGGACGGCGGCGGCGCGGGTGAGGAGGGCGGCGGGCCTACCGGGCATAGGTGAAGCCTCCGAACTGTTCGACGGCGTCCGCCATCTCCTGGGCCGAGGAGGCCCGCTGGTCGCGGCCGACCGGGACCGGTCCGTCCTTCTGGCGGAAGTCGGTGATCTTCCAGTCGCCGCCGGTCCAGAGGAGCTCGTAGGTCTTGGTGTACCAGGATTCCGAGACCGGGTTTTGCGACTCCTCGCCGGCGAGGCCGAACAGGTACGCGTGCCAGACGGAGACGGTCGCGCGGTTCCCGTCGTACGCCTCGACCTTGGTCCCGACGGGGATGGTCCGGGCGACGAAGGTGAGGCCCTGGGGGGCCGTGCCGTTGTCCTGGAGGCCCATGCGGCCGAGGAGGGCCTTGTCGCCGTACGCCTTGT
Source organism: Microtetraspora glauca (assembly GCA_000721275.1). Lineage (GTDB taxonomy): Bacteria > Actinomycetota > Actinomycetes > Streptomycetales > Streptomycetaceae > Streptomyces. The sequence continues at coordinate 11,850 of JOFO01000019.1, forward strand.
CGAGGTCGGCGACGCGGGCGTCGACCACCTCCGGGGCGTAGATCGCGCGGATGAGGGCCTCGCGGGGGGACTTCTGGTACATGTCCGGGGAGCCGAGGGCCGTCGCGTAGTTGGCGGCGGCGCTCTGGGCGCCCTGTTCGTCGTGGGCGAAGCCGGTGGGGACGAGGCCGTCGGTGCCGGTGACCGGGCGGGTGCCGGTGGCGGCGGTGGCGGCCCGGCCGGGGGTGCCGGACGAGGGGGACGTGCCCTCCGGGCCGCCGCCGCGGTTGGCGAAGGCGATGGCGGCGACGAGCAGCACGACCACGCCCACCGCCGTCAGCAGGGAGCGTGAGCCGCGGGCGGGGCGGCGGGCGGCGCCGTGGACGTCACCGGTGTTGCCCTCGGGCAGGCGGGTACGGGTCTGGCCCGAGCCGCCGTAGCCGTCGTGCTCGTCGCCGGGACTCATGCCGGGTACGCCCCCTCGTTCGTTCGTGGGTGGGACCGCAGGTGACGTGCGGTCAGATCGCCATTCCGTAGACGATGGTGAAGAGGGTTCCGAGGGATCCGATGATGAAGACGCCGGTGAGGCCGGCGACGATCAGGCCCTTGCCCTGTTCGGCGCTGAACGTGTCGCGGAGCGCCGTCGCGCCGATGCGCTGCTTGGCCGCGCCCCAGATGGCGATGCCGAGGCAGAGCAGGATGGCGACGGCCATCACGACCTCGATCATGATCTTCGCTTCGGCGCCCAGGCTCCCGAAAGGACCCCAGTTGGGGGCGATTCCACCGATGATGGTGGTGATGTCGCCCTTCTCGGCCGCCAGGTACATATAACTCACCGCCCCTGTCGGGTCGTTGGTCACCCCTGCCGGACGGCATGGGTCATCGCCACTATCTTCGCTGATGAAACCGCTCGTGTGTGACGCCTTGGCGGCTCTCTTTACCCGATCCCCGTACATGTGACCGGTTCGACCGTCTTGACCTGCGGCGGCGCGCCGGATTCCATGTGGAGAAGCGTATGGTCACTCTGTGTATCACGGAGGGTGACTCCGGGCAATGATTGTCGTTGTTGCACTCTTGGGGCCGCGTCGGACACGCCCCGTCCCCAGGAGGAGGCGCCCCGCCTAGACTGGCCTGCCGGGGCGTACTGCCAGGGACCGAGGGGTGGTTGACGGTGCGTAGGGCGGGCAAGGCGTGGCTGCTGGGCGGCGGGGCCTTCGGGGTCTGCGCCGGCTTCCTGGCCCTGCTGCTGGTCGGTACGTACGCGGCGGCCGCCGGCTTCCTCGGCGGCGCGGGCTCCGCGCAGACCGGCACGGTGGCGCTCGCCAAGGGCGCGGTGCCGATGAAGTACCAGGGCCTCGTCCAGCGCTGGGGCAACCTCTGCCCGGCCATCAACCCGGCGCTGCTCGCCGCGCAGCTGTACCAGGAGAGCGGCTGGAACCCGCGGGCCGTGTCGCCGGCGAACGCGCGGGGCATCGCCCAGTTCATCCCCGGCACCTGGGCCAGCCACGGCGTCGACGGCGACGGCGACGGCGACAAGGACATCTGGGACCCGCAGGACGCGATCCCCTCGGCCGCCTCGTACGACTGCGCGCTCGCCGGGTACGTGCGGAAGGTGCCCGGCGACCCGGCGAGCAACATGCTGGCCGCGTACAACGCCGGTGCCTACGCCGTCATCAAGTACCGGGGCGTGCCGCCGTACCGCGAGACGCAGAACTACGTGCGGATCATCCGGTCGCTGGAGAAGAGCTTCGCCCGCCCGCAGGGCCGGGTGGCGCCCTCGCAGCAGGCGGCCGGCGCGATCCACTTCGCGCAGAGCAAGCTGGGCACGCCGTATCTGTGGGGCGGGACGGGCACGGCCGCGCAGGGCGGGCGGTTCGACTGCTCGGGGCTGACGCAGGCGGCGTACCGCGAGGTGGGGATCGAGCTGCCGCGGGTGGCGAACGACCAGTACAACGCCGGTCCGCATCCGCGCCGTGACGAGCTGCTCCCCGGCGACCTGGTCTTCTTCTCCGACGACCTGACGAACTCGCGGGCGATCCGGCACGTCGGCATCTACGTGGGCGGCGGCTACATGATCGACGCGCCGCGGACGGGCGCCGTGATCCGCTTCACCCGCATCGACACCCCCGACTACTTCGGCGCGACCCGGGTCACCAAGGACGGCGCCGCCGCCCTGCCCACCCGTTCCCCCGCCTCCCGGGCGTGAACTGACGGAACGACGGGCCGGCGACCGGAACTCTCCGTGAGGCACAGGCCCTGAGCTGCGAGGAAGCGTCACTCTTCGGTAACGTCATCATGATCGACGGGGAAAGGCGGAACGCCTGCCTCGACGGGGTCGTTCCCCACCATGTCTGACCACGGGGGTTGGCAGCCGGCACGCGAGAGCCCGGCACACGAGAGAGCAAGGGGCCGCGGCAGATGTCTGAACTCGCATCGGACGGTTCCAGTCCGGATGTCGGCCTGCTGTACGACATCAACGGGCTGGCCAAGGACGCCCCCGCCTGGTTCGACCGGGTCATGGAGTTCACCGGCGAGTACGGCATCCTGCTCGCGCTGGTCCTCGTGGCGCTCTGGTGCTGGTGGAGCGCCCGCCGCCGCGGCACCCCCGCGGACTCCGTCTCGGCCGTCGCCGCCCTCGTCTGGGCGCCGCTCGCGGCCGGCGTCGCCCTCCTCGTGAACATCCCCATCCGCGGCTTCGTCGAGCGGCCCCGCCCCTTCGTCGACCACGAGGGCCTGGAGGTCCTGGTCGGCGGGAAGACCGACTACTCCTTCGTCAGCGACCACGCCACGATGGCGATGGCGATCGCCGTCGCCGTCTTCGTCGCCCACCGCCGCTTCGGCCTCGCCGCCATCGGCCTCGCCCTCGCCGAGGGCTTCACCCGCGTCTACATGGGCGTCCACTACCCCACCGACGTCATCGGCGGCCTCGCCCTCGGCACCGCCGTGGCGCTGCTCCTCGCCCCGCTCACCCTGGCGCTGCTCACCCCGCTGGTCTCCGCCGTCGCCCGCTCGCGCCGCGGCGCCCGGCTGGTCCGCTCCCGCCGGGCCGGCGCGCCCGCCGCCCGCCCCGAGGCGGTCGGCATCCCGGAACCCCGCCTCGGCGGCCCCGCCGAGGACGGCCGGGGCGAGAAGGGCCTCGCCGCGTAGGCGGAGGCGCGGACGCCGGGACGCTAGGGCCGGACCTCGCGCTCGTCGCGTACGCCGAGGTGCTCGGCCGCGTCGGAGCGGGCGCGCTCGCGGGAGCGGCGGGCCGGACCCGCCCAGCCGCAGGTACAGCGGGCCACGGCGAAGGAACCGCGCTCCGTCGTCGTCGTGTGGTGCGGACCGGTCGCGGGCTGCTCATGCACGCCCCCACCGTACTGCGCGTGACGGCTCGCCCGTGCCGTCGTTAACCGCTGCGGGACATCCAGGTTCTTGGGGGTTGACGGGCGATGGTGGTGCAGCGGTACGGGCGTCCGCGCGGAATCGGCGGCGGAGCGCTCGCCGTCACCGCGTCCCTGGTCGCCGCGGCGGTCACCGGCTGCGGCGCCCCCGGAGATCCCGGGGAGCCGCCGGACCCGGCCGGCGCCGTCCGGGGGGCCGCCGACGCCCTGGCCCGGGCCGGCACCGCCAAGGCGTCGACAGCGATGGAGATGGCCGCCGGCGGGACCCGCGTCACCATCCGCGGCGAGGGCGGCTACGACTTCCGCGCCCGCACCGGCCGGCTCCGGGTGGTCCTCCCCAAGGACGCGGCCGGCACCAGCGCCCACCGGCCGATCACCGAGCTGCTGACCCCCGGCGCCCTCTACATGAAGAACCGCGGCGCCGGCGTCCCCGCCGACAAGTGGGTGCGGGTCGACACCACCACCCTCGACGACGGCAACCTGGTCACCGGCGGCGCCACCGACCCCGGCGCGGCGGCCGAGCTGCTGCGCGGGGCGCGGGAGGTGACCTACGTGGGGGAGACGGAGCTCGCGGGGGTGCGGGTGCGCCACTACCGGGGCGTCGCCGACATCGGCGCCGCCGCCCGGGCCGCCGCGCCGCAGCTGCGCGGGCCGCTCGCCTCGGCGGCGAAAGGGTTCACCACCGACGCGGTGCCCTTCGACGCGTACCTCGACGGCGCCGGCCGGCTGCGCAAGGTCCGCCATCAGTTCAGCTTCAGCAACCAGGGGCGCACGGTCGCCGTCGCCTCGACCACGCTGCTGTACGGCTTCGGGACGCCGGTCACGGTGACCCTGCCGGAGGGGCGGGACATCTACGCCGGCAAGGTCGACGTCTGACGCCGGGCGCGCGACGGGACGCCGGACCCCGCCGGGCGGGGGTCCGGGCCATCGCCAAATGGTCCGTCCGTGTCATGCGCGGTCCGTGGCGCGATCCCTACGCTGGGACACCGACTCCGGCAGGAAGAGGTGAATGCGCGTGGCTCCGCCCGGTACCGCGACCGCGGCCGCTGACCCCGACCGTGTCGCCCTCGCCGAGATAGAGCTGTGCGGCGAGCTGATGATCGCCGCCTCGGCCGCGGACGGGGACCGGCTCAGCGCCGACCTGATCGACGCCGTCCTGCGGGGCGAGCCGGCCGGCCGGTAGCCCGCGGCGCTCAGGTGCGGAGCATCCGGCCGATCGCCTTGGTGGCCTCCTCGACCTTGGCGTCGAGGTCGCCGCCGTTGCTGGCCGCTTCGGCCACGCAGTGCCGCAGGTGCTCCTCCAGGAGCTGGAGGGCGAAGGACTGCAGCGCCTTCGTGGAGGCCGAGACCTGGGTGAGTATGTCGATGCAGTAGACGTCCTCGTCGACCATCCGCTGGAGACCTCGGATCTGGCCCTCGATCCGGCGCAGCCGCTTGAGGTGCTCGTCCTTCTGCTTGTGGTAGCCGTGCACCCCGTGGGCGTGGTCGGCCGGCTCGACGGATTCGACGGCCTGGGGGGTGACCTGGTCCGCCTCGGTGGTCGTCATCGCGTCCTCCCGTTGTCCAGAAAAGGGGGTGTATACCCCACGTGGGTATATGGTACCGATCCCCGCCGTTTGGGGGGCGGGGGTCTCGTGCAGATCACTGTGCCTGATGGGCGACACTGAGAGGACGCCGGTTAGCCGTGGCCGGATGATGCGCCTAGCATCAGCCTGACCGAAACCCAGCACCCCGAGGACCTCACGTGCGATTTCGTCTGACCCCCAGGGAGACGAGCTTCTACGACATGTTCGCCGCGTCCGCGGACAACATCGTCACGGGCTCGAAGCTCCTGATGGAACTGCTCGGAGCGGAGCCTTCCGCCCGGGCCGAGATCGCGGAGCGGATGCGGGCAGCGGAACACGCCGGTGACGACGCCACCCACGCGATCTTCCACCAGCTGAACTCCTCCTTCATCACGCCGTTCGACCGCGAGGACATCTACTCCCTCGCGTCGTCCCTCGACGACATCATGGACTTCATGGAGGAGGCCGTCGACCTGGTCGTCCTCTACAACATCGAGGAACTGCCCAAGGGCGTCGAGCAGCAGATCGAGGTCCTGGCCCGGGCGGCGGAGCTGACCGCCGAGGCGATGCCGAACCTGCGGACGATGGACAACCTCACCGAGTACTGGATCGAGGTCAACCGGCTGGAGAACCAGGCCGACCAGATCCACCGCAAGCTGCTCGCCCACCTCTTCAACGGCAAGTACGACGCCATCGAGGTGCTCAAGCTGAAGCAGGTCGTGGATGTGCTGGAGGAGGCGGCCGACGCCTTCGAGCACGTGGCGAACACGGTGGAGACCATCGCGGTCAAGGAGTCCTGAGGCTTCGTGGACACCTTCGCCCTGATCGTGACCATCGGTGTCGCGCTCGGTTTCACGTATACGAACGGCTTCCACGACTCGGCCAACGCGATCGCCACCTCGGTGTCGACGCGGGCGCTGACGCCGCGCGCGGCGCTCGCGATGGCGGCGGTCATGAACCTCGCCGGCGCCTTCATGGGCAGCGGGGTCGCCAAGACCGTCAGCGAGGGCCTGATCGAGACGCCGCACGGCGACAAGGGGATGGGCATCCTCTTCGCCGCGCTCGTCGGCGCGATCATCTGGAACCTGATCACCTGGTACTTCGGTCTGCCGTCCTCCTCCTCGCACGCCCTCTTCGGCGGCATGGTGGGCGCGGCGCTCGCGGGCGGGACGGACGTCATCTGGGGCGGCGTCCTCGACAAGATCGTCATCCCGATGTTCATCTCGCCGTTCGTCGGCCTCATCGCCGGTTACCTGGTGATGTGCGGGATCATGTGGCTCTTCCGCCGGGCCAACCCGCACAAGGCGAAGCGCGGTTTCCGCATCGCGCAGACGGTGTCGGCGGCCGGCATGGCGCTCGGCCACGGCCTCCAGGACGCCCAGAAGACGATGGGCATCGTCGTCATGGCGCTGGTCATCGCGGACGTGCAGGACCAGGGCGACGCGATCCCGATCTGGGTGAAGATCGCGTGCGCGGTGATGCTGTCGCTGGGTACGTACGCGGGCGGCTGGCGCATCATGCGGACGCTCGGCCGGAAGATCATCGAGCTGGACCCGCCGCAGGGTTTCGCGGCGGAGACGACCGGTGCGTCGATCATGTTCGGCTCGGCGTTCCTCTTCCACGCGCCGATCTCGACGACGCACGTCATCACCTCCGCGATCATGGGCGTCGGCGCGACGAAGCGGGTGAACGCGGTCCGCTGGGGCGTCGCCAAGAACATCATCCTCGGCTGGTTCATCACGATGCCGGCGGCGGCCTTCGTCGCGGCGCTGAGCTTCTACGTGGTGCAGCTGTTCTTCGGCTGACGCCGGTGGATGTGGCGGGAAGTGGTCGGGCCCGGCTCCCTGTAGGGAGCCGGGCCCGTTTCGTCGTACGGCGGCACCGCCATGCAGCGCCGTACGACTGCTGTTATCCGAAGCGGCCGGAGATGTAGTCCTCGGTCGCCTGGACGCTCGGGTTGGAGAAGATGCGCTCGGTGTCGTCCAGCTCGATGAGCTTGCCGGGCTGGCCGACCGCCGCCAGGTTGAAGAAGGCGGTGCGGTCCGAGACGCGGGCGGCCTGCTGCATGTTGTGCGTCACGATGACGATCGTGAAGCGCTCCTTGAGCTCGCCGATCAGGTCCTCGATCGCGAGGGTCGAGATCGGGTCGAGGGCCGAGCAGGGCTCGTCCATCAGCAGGACGTCCGGCTCGACCGCGATGGCGCGGGCGATGCACAGGCGCTGCTGCTGGCCGCCGGAGAGGCCGGAGCCCGGCTTGTTGAGGCGGTCCTTGACCTCGTTCCACAGGTTCGCGCCCTTGAGGGAGCGCTCCACGATGTCGGCGAGCTCGGCCTTCTTGTACGAGCCGTTCAGCCGCAGGCCCGCCGCCACGTTGTCGAAGATCGACATGGTGGGGAACGGGTTGGGGCGCTGGAACACCATGCCGACGGTGCGGCGGACCGCGACCGGGTCGACACCGGAGCCGTACAGGTTCTCGTCGTCCAGCATCACCTTGCCCTCGACGCGGCCGCCGGGGGTGACCTCGTGCATGCGGTTCAGGGTGCGCAGGAAGGTGGACTTGCCGCAGCCGGAGGGGCCGATGAAGGCCGTCACCGAGCGGGGCTCGACGGTCATGGAGATGTCGTCGATCGCCTTGTGGTTGCCGTAGTAGGCGGAGAGGCCGCTGACGTCGATTCGCTTGGCCATATCAATCACTACTTCCAGTGTGCCGCGGTCAGCGGCCGGTCTTCGGGGCCTTCCAGCGGGCGATGCCGCGGGCCACCAGGTTGAGGATCATGACGAAGGCGATCAGGACGAGCGCGGCGGCCCAGGCGCGGGCCACGGCGGCGTCGGTGCCGACCTGGTACTGCTCGTACACGTAGAGCGGCAGGGAGGACTGGGCGCCTTCGAAGGGGTTCGGGTTGATGAGCTTCGTACCGAACACGAGGAGCAGGACGGGGGCCGTCTCACCGGTGATGCGGGCGACCGCGAGCATGACGCCCGTGGTGATGCCGCCGATCGCGGTGGGCAGGACCACCTTCAGGATCGTCCGCCACTTGGGGACACCGAGGGCGAGGCTGGCCTCGCGGAGCTCGTTCGGGACGAGCTTGAGCATCTCCTCGGTGGAGCGGACGACGACCGGCATCATCAGGATGGCGAGGGCCATCGCGCCGGCGAACCCGGAGGGGCCGAAGTCCAGCATCAGGGTCCAGGTGGACAGGATGAACAGGCCGGCGACGATCGACGGGATGCCCGTCATGACGTCGACGAAGAAGGTGACGGCCCTGGCGAGCTTCCCGGTGCCGTACTCGACCAGGTAGACCGCGGTGAGCAGGCCGATCGGCGCGGCGATCAGGGTCGCGATGGCGACCTGCTCGATGGTGCCGAGGAGGGCGTGGTAGACACCGCCGCCGGCCTCGGCGTCGAGGACGCCGTTCATCGAGTGGGTGAGGAAGTACATGTCGAGCACTTCCACGCCCTTGCTGATCGTGACCCAGGCGAGGGACAGCAGCGGGACGACGGCGAGGATGAAGCAGACCCAGACGAGGCTGGTGGCGACGCGGTCCTTGGCCTGGCGGGAGCCTTCCACCTTGGAGGTGAGGGCGTAGGTGGCCAGGACGAAGAGGAGCGCGGAGATCAGGCCCCACTGCACCTTGCTGTGCCAGCCGGCGGCGACGCCGATGCCGGCGCCCGCGGCGATGGAGCCGGCCGCGACGGCGAGCGGCGTCCAGCGCGGGAGGCGGGCGTGGGAGAGGGAGCGGCGGGGCTGGGAGAACGCGACGGGGCGTTCCTGGACGGCGTGGCTCATGCGTTGGCCCCCGAGTACTCCTTGCGGCGGGCGATGATCATGCGCGCGGCGCCGTTGACCAGCAGGGTGATGACGAAGAGGACGAGGCCGGAGGCGATCAGGGCGTCGCGGCCGTACTCGTCGGCCTCGTTGAACTTGGCGGCGATGTTCTGGGCGAAGGTGCCGCCGCCGGGGTCGAGGAGGTGACCGGAGAGCAGGAAGCTGGGGGAGAGGACCACGGCGACGGCCATGGTCTCGCCGAGCGCGCGGCCGAGGCCGAGCATGGAGGCCGAGATGATGCCGGAGCGGCCGAAGGGCAGCACCGCCATGCGGATGACCTCCCAGCGCGTGGCGCCGAGGGCGAGGGCGGCCTCCTCGTGCATCTTCGGGGCCTGGAGGAAGACCTCGCGGGTCACGTTGGTGATGATCGGGAGGATCATGATCGCCAGCAGGATGCCCACGGTGAAGAGGTTGCGGGCGACGCCGTCGGACGACTTGTCGAAGATGTACGTCCAGCCGAAGTACTGGTCGAGCCACTTGTTGAGGCCGTCCAGGTACGGGACGAGGAAGATCGCGCCCCAGAGGCCGTAGATGATGCTGGGCACGGCGGCGAGCAGGTCGACGACGTACGCGAGCGGCTTGGCCAGCCGGCGCGGGGCGTAGTGGGAGATGAAGAGCGCGATGCCGATCGCGACCGGCACGGCGATGACCATGGCGATGACCGAGGAGACGATCGTGCCGAAGGCCAGGACGGCGATGCCGAAGACCGGCGGGTTGCCGGCCGGGTTCCACTCGAAGGTGGTGAAGAAGTTGCCCTCGTCCTTCGAGATGGCGAGGACGGACCGGTAGGTCAGGAAGACCGCGATCGCGGCCATGATCACGAGCAGGGTGATGCCGGAGCCCTTGGAGAGGCCGCTGAAGATGCGGTCTCCGGGGCGGGCCGCGCCCTTGGCGCGCCTGCTCCTGTTCTTGTCTATGGCGGGTGGTGTGGTGGTAACCATCGGTTTCTCCGGTCTGCGGAGCCGTACGGCGTACGGGCTCCTGGCGGCGGTGCACCGGATGCCGGGGGCGGCCTCCTCCACGGGAGGTGAGGGGCCGCCCCCGGCCGGGGGTCAGGACAGGGTCGGGACGATCGCGCGGACCTTGGCCGCGATCTCGGCCGGCATGGGGGCGTAGTCGGCGTCGGCGAGGACCTTCTGGCCCTCCTCGCTGATGGCGTAGTTGAGGAACGCCTTCAGGGTCGGCAGGGTCTCCGCCTTGTTGCCCTTGTCGCAGGCGATCTCGTAGGTGACGAGGACCAGCGGGTAGGCGCCCTCGGCCTTGGTGGCGTAGTCGAGGGAGAGGGCCACGTCGTTGCCGGTGCCCTTGACCTTGGCGGCGGCGATGGCCTTGGAGGCGTTCTCCGTGGTGGCGGCGACCGGGGCGGCGGCGCCGGTGTTGATGCTGACCGTGGAGATCTTGTTGGCGGTCGCGTAGGAGAGCTCGAAGTAGCCGATGGAGCCCTCGGCGTCCTTGACCGCGGTGGCGACACCGGAGGAGCCGTTGGCGGCCTGGCCGCCCTGGGCGGGCCACGACTTCGACTTCGGGTCGTGCTTCCAGTCGGCCGCGGCGGCGGTCGAGAGGTACTTGCCCAGGTTCTGGGTGGTGCCGGACTCGTCCGAGCGGTGGAAGGCCTGGATGGTGCTGTCCGGGAGCTTGGCGCCCGGGTTCAGCTTGGCGATCGCCGGGTCGTTCCACTTGGTGATCTTGTTGTCGAAGATCTTGGCGATCGTGGAGGCGTCCAGGACGAGGTTGTCGACGCCCTCCAGCTTGTAGCCGATGGCGATGGGGCCGCCGACCATGGGCAGGTTGATGCCGGTGCCGCCCTTGCAGATCTTCTTGGACTCGGCGACCTCTTCGTCCTTCAGGGCGGAGTCGGAGCCGGCGAAGGCGACCTGGCCCTGGTTGAACTTGGTGATGCCGCCGCCGGAGCCGATGCTCTGGTAGTTGACCTCGACACCCTCACAGGCGGCCTGGAAGTTCTTGACCCAGAGGTCCATGGCGTTCTTCTGCGCGCTGGAGCCCGCGGCGAGCAGCTGGCCCTTGGCGCCGTCGCACTTGATGTTCGACGCGGCGGCCGACGTCTTCTCGCCGCCGCCCTTGGTCGGCTCGCTGTTGTTGTCCGAGCCACACGCCGACAGGACGAGCGCACCGGAGACGACAAGGGCACCGATCGCGGAGGCGCGAAGCCCGTTCTTGCGCGAAAGCTTCACTTTCGGGTGTTCCTTCCAGAAGCCGCCGGGCCCGGACCGGGTGTCCGTTGCGTCGAAGGCGGCGCGTGTCGGATGTGTGGGTGCATCGTCAGGCTCCGTGCACCGCGTAAGGCCGAAATTAGGCAGATCAGGTGAAGCCGCCAACCGTGGAGAGTGAACGCGAGGTGAACCGTGCCGTAAGCCACGGTGCGGCACGGCGCCCGGTGCCGCACCCGCACGCGCCCGGCGGCACGGGGTGACGGAACGGCCGACGACTAGGAGCCGCCGGGCGGCCGGCGGTGCGGGGCGGGGGCCGCCGCGAGGAACGCGTCGAGCAGCTCGCGGTCGCGTGGCTGGGTGAGGGCGGTACGGGCCTCGGCGGGCGGCAGCCAGCGCAGCCGGTCCACCTCCCGGCCCGGCACGAAGGCGCCGCGGAGGGCGCGGGCCGCCCAGTAGGCGACCTCCTTCGGGCGTCCGTCGACCGCGTACCGGACGGTGGGCAGCCGGGCGCCGAGCGCGCAGTGGTGCCCGGTCTCCTCCAGGACCTCCCGCACCGCGCACGCCTCGGCGCTCTCGCCGGGCTTCCGCTTGCCCTTCGGGTGGGACCAGTCGTCGTACTTCGGCCGGTGCACGAGCGCGATCTCCAGGGAGCCGCCGCCCGCCGCCGGGCGCCAGAGGACGCAGCCGGCGGCGAGGACGGGAGGCGCGGCGGAGGTCACGGGACCGGGACGGCGGCGGTGTGCCAGGCGTTCTGGAAGGCGAAGCGGGCGGCCTCGACCTCGTGCCGCTGGTCGGCGTGGAGGACGCCCAGGGCGTACGCGGTGGCGGGGGCGATCCGGGGGGTGCGGGCCGCGGCAGCCGCGGCGGCGGCGGCCTCGGCGGCGTCCCGGTGCCGGTCGAGGGCCCGGGCCGCCTCGTACAGCAGGGCGTCCGGCTCGCGGCCGAGGGCCGTCACCTCGGTCGCGTACCGGTGCAGCCGCAGCAGCAGCCGGGTGTGGTGCCAGGGCGCGTCCTGGTTCTCGCCGGCGGCCAGCGCCAGCGCCTCCGCGTTGTACGGGTGCGCGGCCCGGGTCAGCGGCAGCGCCTCCACCGCGTCGAGGAGGCGGCGGCGGGCGACCGCCGCGGACGCGTCGAGGACCTCCAGGGCGGGCGCGGAGCCGGCCGGGCCGAGCGGCACCTCGGAGGCGAGCAGGGCGACGGCGTCGGCGAGCGCGTGGAAGCGGGACGAGCCGAGGGCCTGGAGGGCGGCCGAGTGGGCCCGGGTCCTGGCCAGGGTCAGCTGCCGTTCCAGCAGGGCGCCGGCCCGGGCGGCGCCGACGGTGAGCCCGGCGCTCTCCGAGCCGCGGGCGGCCGGCACCGGGCCGCTGCCGCCCGCCAGCCGGTTGAGCGCGTCCATCAGCCGCACCAGCCGGGCGGTGGCGGCCTGCTCCTGCGCGAGCGTCCCGGACAGCCAGGCCAGCTCGGTCCGGAGCTGGTCGGCCCAGGCCGGGTCGAGGAGCGCCCGGTAGGTGTGCAGGCTGCCGCTGATCCGGCGCGCCGCCGCCCGCAGGGTGGCGGCGGCCTCCTCCGCTCCGGACGTGTCCGCGCCGCTCTCGCCGTGCTGCCGCAGGCCGCGGAGGAAGTCCGCGGCCCGGGCGTGCAGGTAGGGAGCCAGGACCTCTCCCGCGGTCACGTCCTTCGCGGACGGTGTGGACTGCGTGGGGTCAAGGTTGTGCACGCCGGCGCCTCCGCGCGTCGATGAGCATCTCCTGCACGTGCCGCAGCGGCTTGCCCTCGGGGTCGGTCGCGTGGCGCGTCCAGTTCCCGTCCGGGCCGAGGTGCCAGGAGGAGGTCGTGTCGGACATCCCGGTCTCCAGGAGCCGGGTGAGGGCCGCCCGGTGGGCGGGGTCGGAGACCCGGACCAGGGCTTCGATGCGCCGGTCCAGGTTGCGGTGCATCATGTCGGCGCTGCCGAGCCACACCTCGGGCTCGCCGCCGTTGCCGAAGGCGAAGACCCGGGAGTGCTCCAGGAAGCGGCCGAGGACGGAGCGGACCCGGATGTTCTCGGAGAGGCCGGGGACGCCGGGCCGGACGGCGCAGATGCCGCGGACCCAGACATCGACCGGGACGCCGGCCTGCGAGGCCCGGTAGCAGGCGTCGATGACGGCCTCGTCGACCATCGAGTTGACCTTGATCTTCACGTACGCGGGCCGGCCCGCCCGGTGGTGCGCGATCTCCTTGGTGATCCGCGAGACCAGGCCGTCGCGGAGCGACTTCGGGGCGGTCAGCAGGCGCCGGTACGTCTCGCGGCGGGAGTAGCCGGAGAGCCGGTTGAACAGGTCGGACAGGTCCGCGCCGACCTGCGGGTCGGCGGTCAGCAGGCCCAGGTCCTCGTACAGCCGGGCCGTCTTCGGGTGGTAGTTGCCGGTGCCGACGTGCGAGTAGCGGCGCAGCAGCTCGCCCTCCTGGCGCACCACCAGGGACAGCTTGCAGTGGGTCTTGAGGCCGACGAGGCCGTAGACGACGTGGCAGCCGGCCTCCTCCAGCTTCCGCGCCCACTTGATGTTGGCCTGCTCGTCGAAGCGGGCCTTGATCTCGACGAGGACGAGGACCTGCTTGCCGGACTCGGCGGCGTCGATGAGGGCGTCGACTATCGGGGAGTCGCCGGAGGTCCGGTACAGCGTCTGCTTGATCGCGAGGACGTCGGGGTCGGCCGCCGCCTGCTCCAGGAACGCCTGCACGGACGTGGAGAAGGAGTCGTACGGGTGGTGCAGCAGCACGTCCCGCTCGCGCAGCGCCGCGAAGATGTCGGGCGCGGACGCCGACTCGACCTCGGCGAGGTCCCGGTGGGTGCCGGCGACGAACTTCGGGTACTTGAGCTCGGGCCGGTCCTGCGAGGCGATCCCGAACAGGCCGGTCAGGTCGAGCGGGCCGGGCAGCGGGTACACCTCGGCGTCGGAGATCTTCAGCTCGCGGACCAGCAGGTCGAGCACGTACGGGTCGATGGACTCCTCGACCTCCAGGCGCACCGGCGGGCCGAAGCGGCGCCGCATGAGCTCCTTCTCCAGGGCCATGAGCAGGTTCTCGGCGTCGTCCTCCTCGACCTCCAGGTCCTCGTTCCGCGTCACCCGGAACATGTGGTGCGCCAGCACCTCCATGCCGGGGAACAGCTCCTCCAGGTGCGCCGCGATGACGTCCTCCAGCGGCACGTACCGCTGCGGGGACGCCTCCAGGAAGCGGGACAGCAGCGGCGGCACCTTCACGCGGGCGAAGTGGCGGTGGCCGCTGACCGGGTTGCGGACGACGACGGCCAGGTTGAGGGAGAGGCCGGAGATGTACGGGAAGGGGTGCGCCGGGTCCACGGCGAGCGGGGTGAGGACGGGGAAGATCTGCTGGCGGAAGAGGGTGAAGAGGCGGGCCTGCTCCTTCTCCGTGAGGTCCGGCCAGCGCATCAGGTGGATGCCCTCGTCGGCCAGCGCGGGGGCCACGTCCTGCTGGTAGCAGGCGGCGTGCCGGGCCATCAGCTCGCGCGAGCGGGTCCAGATGAGGTCGAGGACCTCGCGGGGCTGGAGGCCGGAGGCGGAGCGGGTGGCGACGCCGGTGGCGATGCGGCGCTTGAGGCCGGCGACCCGCACCATGAAGAACTCGTCGAGGTTCGAGGCGAAGATCGCGAGGAAGTTGGCGCGTTCGAGGAGCGGGGTCGCCGGGTCCTCGGCGAGTTCCAGGACCCGCTCGTTGAAGGCGAGCCAGCTGCGCTCGCGGTCGAGGAAGCGGCCCTGCGGCAGTTCGGCGGAGGCGTCCTCGTCGCCTTCGTACGCGTCGATCTCGGAGTCGAGGTCGGGTTCGATGTCGCTTCCGGCCCCGCCGTTCACGGCGAGCGGGCGGTGCGCCGCTATGGAACCCAGGGACGGCTGCGGGGACGCGGTGGCGGAGGTCTGGACCGGGACCTCGGCGGGCTGCTGGCTCATGGACCCATTCTTCCGCGCGAACGGGTCCTCGGGCGCGTCGGAGCGGGCCGTGGGGGAGGGCAGTCTCCCCTTGGGAAGTCTTCCGCCGGGCAGTCCCCCGCCGGACGTGATCACGGATCGCTTCATTGCGTGAGCGTCGCAAGCGCGTCTGAATGGCGGGTGACGACGACATGTCGTGCGGGAATCGGGGGCGGGGCCTGTCACGGGCCCCGGCCCCCGGGTTCACCCGGACGGGTGAAGGGCTGCTAGGGGTGGCGGGCGCGGAGCACCCGGAAGGCGGCGAAGGCCGCGAGGGTGGCGAGGGCGAGGACGATGCCGGTCTCGATGAGCTGGGTGGGGAGGACGTGGGAGACGGGGTGGTAGTCGAGGTACTGGGCGGTGACGGGTTCGTCGGGGCGGCAGCGACCCCCGGCGCCCTCTTCGTAACAGAACCAGCCGTTCAGGCGCCTGCCGTCGGCGGTGAGCAGACCCTGGTCCATGATCCGTCCGCCGTCCGGCACCATCAGCGTCGAGGCGCCCTCCACCGCCTCCCCGGTCATCGTGACCGGCGTCAGGAAGGTCCAGCGGACGGAGTCCAGGACGAGCATGACGACGCCGGTGACGAGGCCGGCGGCGGACATCGCGACCAGGGTGCGGCGGATCAGCAGTCCGGCGAGCGCGCCGACGGCGACGCCGAGCAGCGTGTACGCGGCGAGGACGGTGCCGAGGACCAGGTACGGCCCGGCGTCGTGGCGCAGGAAGCTGTACGAGTCGCTGACCCGGGCCCAGCCGAGGGCGTACGCGCCGGTCAGGAGCACGACGGCGGCGAGCCCGGTCGCGGTGGCGAAGCCCAGCTTGGTGCGCAGCCAGGCGGTGGGGGTCACCGACTGGGTGAGGGAGAGCTGGTACGTCCCCGACTCGTACTCGCGCGCCAGCATCGGCCCGGCGACGAAGAGCGCGACGGCGAAGGGGACGGCGAACACGCCGTCGGAGAGGGACCGCATGGCGCCGCGCAGCCAGTGGTACCCGCGGTTGTACTCGTCGCGGATCCAGGAGCCGTCCTCGGTGGGCACGTCCGGGTACTGGAGGTCCCACAGCCGCAGGGCGCCGATCACGGCGAGCGTCAGGGCGACGAGACCGGTGGCGAGCCAGAGCGTCCGCCGGTACTGGCGGAGGACCACCCAGGTGGGGCCGGTGGGGGCGAGGGTGCTCATGCGGCGGCTCCTTCGGGGTGGCGGAGGTGGGCGAGGAGGAGTTCCTCCAGGGACGGTTCCGAGGTCTCCCAGGGGCCTTCGACCGGGCCCTGGCGGCGGACCAGCGCGGTGAGCTGACGGCCCGTCGTGCGCGCGTCGACGACCGTGTGCGGGGCGAGGTCGGCGACCGGGCCCCGCAGCAGGGTGTGTGCGGCGATCAGGTCGTCGACGGCGCCGTCGAGGCGGATCCGGCCGCCGGAGAGCAGCAGCAGGTGGTCGCAGGCGCCCTCCAGTTCGGTGAGGATGTGCGACGACATGACGACCGTGGTGCCGCGTTCGGCCGCGTCGGACATCAGCAGGCCCATGAGCTGGTGCCGGGCGAGCGGGTCGAGGTCGGCCATCGGCTCGTCCAGCAGCAGGAGTTCCGCGCGCTTGCCGAGCGCGAGGGCGAGGGCGACGCGGGTGCGCTGGCCGCCGGAGAGGTGGTGGACGAGGGTGTCGGAGGAGAAGCCGCCGTCCTCCACGGCCCGGAGCGCGGCGGCGTCGTCCCAGCGGCCGGGGTTGAGCTCGCGGCCCATGCGGAGGGTGTCGGCGACGGTGAGCCGGGGGTGCAGCGGCTTGGCCTGGGCGACGTACGCCAGGTCCTCGCGGGCGGGGGCGGTGATCGTGCCCTCGGTGGGGCGGAGCAGGCCGGCGGCGAGGGCGAGGAGGGTGGACTTGCCGGCGCCGTTGGGGCCGACGAGGGCGCAGATCCGGCCGGCGGGGAGGGCGAGGTCGCATTCCCTCAGGGCCCAGCCGCCCCTCCGTCCGCCGTACTTCTTGCCCAGGAGCTCCGCTCCCAGGGCGATGTCCGTGCTCACTGTTCCTCGTCCCCCTCGAAGTGCTGTGTCAGTACGGCGGTGAAGAGCGCCGCCATGTCCTCGCGGTCCATCCCCGCGGCGCGGGCCCGGCGGGCCCAGGCGTCGAGCTCGCCCCGGAGGGGGGAGTCGGCGGGGGAGGCGGTGCCGAGCGTGGCGCGGACGAAGGTGCCGAGGCCGCGGCGGGCTTCGACGAGACCTTCGCGTTCGAGTTCGCGGTACGCCTTGAGGACCGTGTTCGGGTTGATGGCCGTCGCCTCGACGACCTCGCGTGCGGTGGGCAGTCGGTCGCCCGGCTCCAGGAGGCCCATGCGGAGGGCCTGTTTCGTCTGCTGGACGATCTGGAGGTAGGTGGCGACGCCGCTGCGCCGGTCGATGCGGTACTCCACCACGCCCTTCCACCACCCTTTCACTAATCAAGTAGTGAAAGGGTGGTGCAAAGCAGGGGGTGGTGTCAACCACCCCCTGCGTCTCCTGTGCCCCGGGTGCCCCAACCAGCGCCCGGGTCCACGGAGTTACGACTCCGAGCGGTACATCAGGTCCACCTCGTGGGTCCGGAAGCCCAGCCCCTCGTACACCCGCACCGCCGCCGTGTTGTCCGCGTCGACGTACAGCATCGCCGTCGGCAGGCCCTGCGCCGCGAGGTGCCGCAGGCCGGTCGCCGTGAGCGCCTTGCCGAGGCCGCCGCCCTGCGCCTCCGGCAGGATCCCGACGACGTACACCTCGCCCAGGCGCTCCTCGGCATGCGTCTTCGTCCAGTGGAAGCCGACCAGTTCGCCGTCCCGCTCGGCGAGGAAGAAGCCCTTCGGGTCGAACCACGGCTCGCCGGTCCGGTCGTCCAGGTCGCGCTGGGTCAGCGAGCCCTGCTCGGGGTGGTGGGCGAACGCGGCGGCGTTGACCGCGAGCCAGGCGGCGTCGTCCTGGCCGGGGACGAAGGTGCGGATCGTGACGCCCTCGGGCAGCACCGGCTCCGGGATGTCCAGCGGCGCCAGCGGGCGGCGCAGCTGGCGCAGTTCGCGGAACAGGGTGAGGCCGAGGACCTGCGCGAGGTGGCGGGCGGACGGCTTCCCGCCGTGCGCCCACACCCGCAGCCGCTTGCCGGAGGCGCCGAGGAGAGTGGTGCCGAGCGCGCGGCCGTGGCCCCGGCCGCGCTGGTCGGGGTGGATGACGAGCTCGGCGGCGGGAGCCTCGACCGGGTCGGTCTCCTCCAGCTGGGCGTAGCCGTACAGGCGCGGACCGACCGTCAGCAGGAAGTGCCGCACGCCCTCGCGGCGGCCGTGGCGGAGATAGAGGCGTCCCTGTTCGGACACGGCGTGCACGCCGTCGGCGCGGTCCGCGGCCGTGAGCAGGTCCATGACCTCCTGGACCTGCTCGGGGCTGAGCTCGTCGTACGTCTGGATCTGCCGTCCCGGTTCGAGGGCCGGCGCAGCGTCGGAGGAAGTCATGGCTCCGAGCCTACGGCGAACCCTCCGTCAGCCGGGGGCAACTGTCTTGTAACCCGCTACCCCCTGTTGCGCTACGCGCGTTGACTCTAGGCTGCGTCCGCGGGGCGGGGGAGACGATCAAAGCCGCGAACCGGGCAAAGGGACAAAGGGGACCACGGGAGAGATGGCAGTGAACGGCAGGAAGAGCAAGACCAAGCGGCGGATTCTGGCCGCCGGGGCCGGGCTGGCGACGATCGGGGCGCTCGTCGCCGCGCTGCCGGCGGGTGCCTCGCAGGACGCCGCCGAGGCCGCCGCGGGCGGCACGAACGGCAAGGGCTGGGGCCGCATGGTCGACGTCCAGCTGCTGTCCTTCAACGACCTGCACGGCAACCTGGAGCCGCCGACCGGCTCCGCGGGCCGGCTCACGCGGCTCAAGGAGGACGGCACCACCGAGACCCTCAACGGCGTCGGCGGCGCCGAGTACCTGGCCACGCACCTGGAGCAGGCCCGCGCGGGCCACCGGTACTCCATCACCGCCGCGGCCGGCGACATGATCGGCGCCTCGCCGCTGCTGTCCGGGCTCTTCCACGACGAGCCGACCGTCGAGGCGCTCAACGAGATGAAGCTCGACGTGAGCGCGGTCGGCAACCACGAGTTCGACGAGGGCGCGCGCGAGCTGGGCCGGATACAGAACGGCGGCTGCCACCCGGTCGAGGGCTGCTTCGAGGAGGGCAAGACCTTCGAGGGCGCGAACTTCCCGTACCTCGCGGCCAACGTGACGGACGAGAAGAGCGGCAAGCCGCTGCTCGACCCGTACTTCGTCTGGGAGAAGGACGGCGTCCGGATCGGCTTCATCGGCGTCACGCTGGAAGGCACGGCGAACATCGTCTCCGCCGAGGGCATCAAGGGCCTGAAGTTCGGCGACGAGGTCGAGACGATCAACAGGTACGCCAAGGTGCTGGAGCGCAAGGGCGTCAAGTCGATCGTCGCCCTGCTCCACGAGGGCGGCATGCCCGCCTCGGGCGCGTACAACTACGACTGCGACACCCCGGGCGCCGGCGCCGGCATCTCCGGTCCGATCGTCGACATCGCCCGGAACGTCACCCCGCAGGTCGACGCCCTGGTCACCGGCCACACCCACCAGGCGTACGCGTGCTCCGTCCCGGACCCGTCGGGCAAGCCGCGCACGGTGACGTCGGCGGCCTCCTTCGGCCGGCTCTACACCGACACGACGCTCACCTACGACCGGCGCACCAAGGACATCGTCCGCACCGCCGTCGCCTCCGCCAACCACGTCGTCACCCGTGACGTGCCGAAGCACGAGCGGATCCGCTCGCTCATCGAGCGCTGGAACGTCCTGGCCGCGCCGATCGCGAACCGCGCCGTCGGCCACATCGCCGAGAGCATCGAGAACCCCACCGACGAGGGCGTATACGAGAAGCCGCTCGGCAACCTCATCGCCGACGCGCAGCTGGCGGGCATGGCCCCGGCCGACAAGGGCGGCGCCCAGCTCGCGCTGATGAACCCGGGCGGCGTCCGCGCGCCGCTGACGAAGCGGGCCGACGGCGTGGTGACCTACCGCGACGCGTACACGGTCCAGCCGTTCACCAACATGATGACCGTGGTCGACCTGACCGGCGCCCAGCTCATCACGGCGCTCCAGCAGCAGGTCAGCGGCGCCAACCAGGCCGCCCCGAAGATCCTCCAGGTGTCGAAGGGCTTCACCTACACCCTGGACATGACCAAGACGGGCGCGGACCGGATCGTGGTCGGCTCGGTCCGGCTGAACGGTGAGCCGATCGACCCGGCGAAGACCTACCGGGTCGCGATGAACGAGTTCCTGACGGGCGGCGGCGACGGCTTCCCGGTCCTGGCCGCCGGCAAGAACAAGCTGGTCGGTGCCTCGGACCTGGACGTCTTCATCGCCTACCTGACGGCCAACTCCTCGGCCGCCGAGCCGCTGAAGGCTCCGGCGACCGGCCGCATCACCGTCGTCAAGTAGGGACGGCGCCTCCCGGAGGGGGTCGCCTCCCGGCCGCACCGGCCGGGAGGCGACCCCCTTCGTCCGTCCGCACCCTGGCGCGTATTGACGCGGACCTGTCACCATCGCGTGTCATGGAGCGACGACGCTTTCTCACCGGGGCCCTCGGGGCCGGAGCCGTCCTGCTCGCCGGCGCCCCGGCCGCGCGGGCCGCCGCCGTCGACACGCGCGCGTGGATGGCGGCGCACGGGGACGGGACCGCGCTCGCGCGGCTCACGATCCCCGGCACGCACGACTCCGGGGCCCGGTTCGGCGGACCCTGGGCGCAGTGCCAGACCACCACGATCGCGCAGCAGCTCGCCAGCGGCGTGCGCTTCCTCGACGTGCGGTGCCGCGTCACCGGCGGGTCCTTCGCCATCCACCACGGCGCCGCCTACCAGAACATGATGTTCGGCGACGTCCTCGCCGCCTGCCGCGACTTCCTCGCCGCCCACCCCTCCGAGACCGTCCTCATGCGGGTCAAGCAGGAGTACTCCGAGGAGTCCGACGCCGTCTTCCGGGCCGTCTTCGACGACTACCTCGACCGGCGCGGCTGGCGCTCCCTCTTCCGGATCGGCGACGGCCTGCCCGCCCTCGGCGAGGCCCGCGGCCGGGTCGTGCTCCTCGCCGACAACGGCGGCCTGCCCGGCCTGCGCTGGGCCGACCCCCGGCACTTCGCCGTCCAGGACGACTGGAACGCGCTGCCCCACGCCAAGTACCCGCAGATCGAGGCCCACTTCCGCGCCGCCGTCGAACGCCCCGGACCGCTGTACGTCAACTTCGTCAGCACCGCTGCCGGGCTGCCGCCCCGCTGGAACGCCGACGCCCTCAACCCGCGCGTCCACGCCTGGCTCGACGGCTCCTGGGCGGCCGGCCGCACCGGCCTCGGCATCGTCCCCCTCGACTTCCCCGCCACTCGGGCCGGGCTCGTCGAGGCCCTGCTCCGGCACAACTGACCGGGCCCGCCGTCACAGCTCCGGCGGAGGAGTCGGGGCGCCCGGGAAGCGCAGGGTCGCGAGGGTGCCGCCGCCCTCCGCGGGGGAGAGCGTCACCGAACCGCCCGTCCGCTTCACCGTACGCGCCACGATCGACAGGCCCAGGCCCGAGCCGGGGAGGCTGCGGGCCGACGGGGAGCGCCAGAAGCGGTCGAAGACGTGCGGGAGTTCGTCGGGCGCGATGCCCGGCCCGTGGTCGCGGACCGTCAGCTCGCCGCGCATCAGCGTCACCTCGACCGTGCCGCGCGGTGGCGAGAACTTGACCGCGTTGTCCAGGACGTTGACCAGGGCCCGCTCCAGCGCGGCCGGTTCCGCGCGGACGTACCAGGGGGCGAGGTCGGTGGTGAAGGTCAGCTCCGGGCCGCGCAGCCGCGCCCGGTCGAGCGCCGAGCGCAGCACGGTGTGCAGCGGCACGACCTCCAGCGGCCCGGGGCGCACCGCGTCGGGCCGGGCCAGCTCCTGAAGGTCGCCGATGAGCGCCGCCAGCTCCGTCATCTGGGCCTTCACGGAGGCCATCAGCGCCCGCCGGTCCTCCGCCGGGAGCGCGCGGCCGGTCTCGTCGCTGCGGGCGAGCAGTTCGATGTTGGTGCGCAGGGAGGTCAGCGGGGTGCGCAGCTCGTGGCCGGCATCGGTGATCAGCTGTGCCTGCCGGTCGCGGGAGGTCGCGAGCGCGGCGGTCATCTGGTTGAAGGCCCGGGACAGGCGGGCGATCTCGTCCTCGCCGTCGACGGGGATGCGGACGGTCAGGTCCTCCGTGGCGGCGACGTGCTCGACGGCGCCGGTGAGCCGGTGGACCGGCTCCAGACCGGTGCGGGCCACCCACAGGCCGGCCGCGCCCGCGCCGACGACGCCGATGCCGGAGACGAGCAGCAGCACCCAGCCCAGGGTGGACATGGCGTTGTCGGTCTCGTCGAGGGGGCGGGCGACGGTGACGGCGGCGAGCGCGGGGCCGACGCGCTGCGGGTAGGTGTAGGCGCGCATCTCGCGCCCGTCGGCGTCCTTGACGGTGTGGAGGACGTACGCGAGCGTGCCCCGCGCGACGGCCTTGTCGCCCTCGCCGACGGGCAGCGCGGCCCGTCCGGCGGTGCAGGCGCCGCCGGCCGCGTCGATGATCTGGACGGTGAACGAGCCGGCGAGCGGCGGCGGGTCCTCGCCGCGCCGGCAGAAGCCGAGGAGGCTGGTGACGGCGTCCTCGTCGAGCCGGGTGGTGCGCAGCGCCGCGTCCCGCTCGCTCTCCAGCTGGGCGCGGGTGACGAACCAGCAGGCCGCGGAGACGGCGGCGACGGCGACGGCCACCGCGAAGGCGGTGAGGAGCGCCAGCCGGGACCGCAGCGGCCGGGAGCGGAACCAGGCGAGCGGGCTCCGACGGGCGGGCGCGCCGGCGGGCGCGTCGGCCGGAGGGGCGGCGGGCGCGGGCGGGGTCATTCGGTGCCGCCTCCGCCGCGCAGCACGTACCCGACCCCGCGCACGGTGTGCACGAGGCGCGGCTCGCCGCCCGCCTCCGTCTTGCGCCGCAGGTACATCACGTACACGTCGAGCGAGTTCGAGCTGGGCTCGAAGTCGAAGCCCCACACGGCCTTGAGGATCTGCTCGCGGGTGAGGACCTGCCGGGGGTGGGCCAGGAACAGCTCCAGGAGCGTGAACTCGGTGCGGGTGAGTTCGACGCGCCGGCCGCCGCGGGTCACCTCGCGGGTCGCCGGGTCCATCCGCAGGTCCTCGAAGGCGAGGACGTCGGACGGCTCGCCGGCGGCCCGCGGGGCGGCGTAGGAGCTGCGGCGCAGCAGGGCGCGGATGCGGGCGAACAGCTCGTCCAGCTCGAACGGCTTCACGAGGTAGTCGTCGGCGCCCGCGTCGAGCCCGGTGACCCGGTCGCCGACGGTGTCGCGGGCGGTCAGCATGAGGATCGGCACGGTCGAGCCGGCGGCCCGGATCCGGCGGGCGGCGGTGAGCCCGTCCATGCGGGGCATCTGCACGTCGAGGACGACGAGGTCGGGGGCGTACGACTCCATGGCGGCGAGCGCGTCGATCCCGTCGACGGCCTCCCGGGTCGCGTACCCCTCGAAGGCGAGGGAGCGCCGCAGGGCCTCCCGTACGGCGGGTTCGTCGTCGACGATGAGGATGCGTTCGGTTGCGTTCGGCTGCCCGCTGCTCATGGGTTCAGCGTCCCACGCGTTCAGCTCCGGCCGCCCGACCGGAGGGCGTCGAGATCGGCCTTGAGGGTGTTCACCGGGATGGCGAATCCGAGGCCGACGCTGCCGGCGCCGGCGCCGTTCGAAGAACTGGGCGCGTACATGGCCGAATTGATGCCGATGATCTCGCCGTTCATATTGATCAGCGCGCCGCCGGAATTCCCCGGGTTGAGGGACGCGTCGGTCTGGATCGCCTTGTACGTGGTCTTCGAACTGCCGGTGTCGCCGTTGAACCGCTGCCCGCCGAACTCGAAGGGCCAGCCCTGCCGGGGGTCCCACCGCGGCGCGTCCTGGGAGCCGCCGTCCGGCTCGTCCTTGGCGACGGTGACGTCCCGGTCGAGGGCGGAGACGATGCCGCTGGTGACGGTGCCGGTGAGGCCCTCGGGGGAGCCGATGGCGACGACCTCGTCGCCGACCTTCACCCGGGAGGAGTCGCCGAGGGTGGCGGGCTTCAGCCCGGAGGCGTCCTTCAGCTTGATGAGGGCGAGGTCCTTGTCGGGGTCGGTGCCGACGACCTCGGCGCGGTGGCTGGTGCCGTCGCTGGTGCGGACGGTGATCTCGGAGGCGCCGGAGATCACGTGGTTGTTGGTGACGACCTCGCCGTCGGCGGTGAGGATCACGCCGGAGCCGGTCGAGGAGCCGGAGGTGGAGTCCGCCGAGATCTCGACGATGGACGGCGAGACGGCCTCGGCGACCCCGGCGACCGTGCCGGCGCTGCCGGCGGAGACGTTGGTGCCGGCCACGGCGGAGGACGCCGCGGTGGTGGCGGGGGTGTCCGCGGTCAGCTGCTGCACGAGGGTCGCGGTGCCGCCGCCGACCGCCGCGGCGGCGATGGCCACGGCCGCCAGCAGGCCGACGCCGCGCTTGGCGCGCTGCCGGGACACGGGACCGGCGGCGGGCGCCGGGACCGCCGCCGCGAAGGGCGGCTCGGCCGGGGGAGGGGTGGGCCCGCCGCCGGACGCGGACGGCCACACGGTGGTGCCCGGCTCGGTGGTGATCGGCCGCGTCGGCTCGTACGGCGGGCGCGGCGGGTAGTACGGCTGCTGGGGCTGCGTGGGTTCCGTCATGCCTCCGACTCTCGGACCGGCGGATGAGAACCGTCTGAGGACCGGCTGAGAAGCCCGACAGAACCCCGTATGCCCGAAATAAAGTCGGGTTCGTCCCTGGGGGCCGGCGGCGCGTCAGCGGCAGCCGCAGGACCGCCGGACCACCAGCGCCGACGGGAACTGCTTCACGCGCTCGCGGCGCGAGCCCGACACCCGGACCGAGTCGTCGAGGACCAGGTCCACGGCCGCCCGGGCCATCGCCGGCCGGTCGGAGAAGACGGTGGTCAGCGGCGGATCGGTGAGCGCCGCCTCCTTCACGTCGTCGAAGCCCGCCACGGCCAGCTCGGTCGGCACGTCGATGCGCAGCTCGCGGGCGGCCCGCAGTACGCCGAACGCCTGGTCGTCGGTGGAGCAGAAGATGGCCGGCGGCCTGTCCGGGCCCGCGAGCAGCTTCAGGGCCACCTGGTAGGCGTCGTACCGGTTGTACGGGGCCTCGAAGAGTCGGCCCTCGGTCTCCCGGCCGGCCTCCTGCATGGCCCGCCGCCAGCCCTCGACGTGGTCCGCGACCGGGTCGCCGACGGCCGGGGTGTCGGCGACGCCGCCGAGGCACGCCACGTACGGGTGGCCGTGCTCCAGGAGGTGCCGGGTGGCGAGCTGGGCGCCGCCGATGTCGTCGGTGACGACGGCCACGTCGTCGATGGCCTCGGGCCGCTCGTGCAGCAGCACGACGCGCGCGTCCCACGCCTCGATCTCGCTCGCGGCCTGCTCGCTCATGCCCTGGCTGACCAGGATCAGCCCGGAGACCCGCATGCCGAGGAAGGCCCGCAGATAGTGGATCTCGCGCTCGGTGCGGTAGTCGGAATTGCCGACCAGGACCATCTTGCCGCGCTCGGCGGCGGCCTGTTCGACCGCGTGCGCCATCTCCGCGAAGAACGGCTGGCGGGCGTCCGGGACGATCATGCCTATGAGGTCGGTGCGGCGGGACGCCATCGCCTGGGCCACCCGGTCGGGCCGGTAGCCCAGCTCCTTGATGGCGGCGAGGACACGCTCGCGCGTGGCCGGGGCGACCGGCCTTGGTCCGTTGTTGATGACGTAACTCACGACCGCGGTCGAAGTACCCGCCAGTCGCGCTACGTCATCCCGCGTCACCTTGGCCACGCGCGGAAGTCTACGCGGGGTGACCTCCCTCCCGGCAGGTCGCCCTGTGGCGTACGCCACGTTGCCGTCCCCCGGACGAGTGGTGACGGCCGTGGCGCCCTTGACTCACGTAGCGGAACGGGACTCCCCGCGGGCACCCTGCCCCGCTTCCGTCCCCTTTGTCTTCGCCGAAGCGCCCGAAGCCGCAGTCGCCGCAGTCCCAGCGGCGGCCTTCGCCGGCTCACGGTCCCGCGCCGGCTCCTGCGGCTCCTTGGCCCGTGCCTCCTCGGCGGCCCGCTCCACCTTCTCCGGCGTCACGAAGCGATAGCCCACGTTCCGCACGGTGCCGATCAGCGACTCGTGCTCCGGGCCGAGCTTCGCCCGCAGCCGCCGCACGTGCACGTCCACCGTCCGGGTGCCGCCGAAGTAGTCGTAGCCCCACACCTCCTGGAGCAGCTGCGCCCGCGTGAACACCCGCCCCGGGTGCTGCGCCAGGTACTTCAGCAGCTCGAACTCCTTGAAGGTCAGGTCCAGCACCCGGCCCTTCAGTTTCGCGCTGTACGTG
The DNA here is from genome assembly GCA_000721275.1 of Microtetraspora glauca. Classification (GTDB taxonomy): domain Bacteria; phylum Actinomycetota; class Actinomycetes; order Streptomycetales; family Streptomycetaceae; genus Streptomyces. The sequence continues at coordinate 38,126 of JOFO01000019.1, forward strand.
GCCTCGTCCACCGACAGGTCGCCGTTGCGGATCTCCATCGGGGAGTCGTCCGCGACGATCTGCTGCCGGCCCAGCGCCAGCCGCAGCCGCGCCTCGACCTCGGCGGGGCCCGCCGTGTCCAGGAGCACGTCGTCGATGCCCCAGTCGGCGGTGACGGCCGCCAGACCGCCCTCGGTGACCACCAGGACCAGCGGACAGCCCGGCCCGGTCGACCGCAGCAGCTGGCACAGCGAGCGGACCTGCGGCAGGTCGCGCCGCCCGTCCACGAGGATCACGTCCGCGCCCGGCGTGTCCACCAGGGCCGGTCCCTCCGCCGGCGCCACCCGCACGTTGTGCAGCAGCAGACCGAGCGCCGGAAGCACCTCGGTCGACGGCTGCAGGGCATTGGTCAGGAGCAGCAGAGAACTCATCGCGACCCTCCAGCCGTCCGCCCGGCCGCGGCCGGCGGCCCTGCCGGCCCCGTCGGCCTCTTCGGTCGGTCGTGCTTCGTACGCTCGTCCATGACTCGGTTCCTCCTCGGTCCCTGCGAGGACGCCTGCGGTACTGCGGTCTCACGTGCTGCTCCCGCGCCCCGAGAGCTTTTGTTCATCCGTCCGTAACAACGGCCGGAAAACGCAAAAGGACCCGATGGCGACATCGCCCGGATCCTCTGCCCAGGAGAATAGCCCACATGCGTTCCGAGGCAGAGGGCCGATTTCACATCATGGATGTTTTCTCGCTCACTTCCGGACCCCGCCGCGCCATGCTGCGGACCGAGGACGGCGTCCACCTCGAAGCCCTGTACGAACCTTCCCCCGCCAGTGTCGCCGACACCGCCGTCGTCGTCGCGCACGGCTTCACCGGTTCCCTCGACCGGCCCGCCGTCCGCCGTGCCGCCGCCGCCCTCGGCCGGCACGCCGCGGCCGTCGTCACCTTCTCCTTCCGCGGCCACGGCGGCTCCGGCGGCCTGTCCACCCTCGGCGACCGCGAGGTCCTGGACCTCGCCGCCGCCGTCCGCTGGGCCCGCGAACAGGGCCACGCGCGCGTGGCGACCGTCGGCTTCTCCATGGGCGGCTCCGTCGTCCTCCGCCAGGCCGCCCTCGACCGCGGCACCGACGCCGCGCCCGACGCGGTCGCCGCCGTCTCCGCCCCCGCCCGCTGGTACTACCGGGGCACCGCCCCCATGCGCCGCCTCCACTGGGTCGTCACCCGCCCCGCCGGCCGGCTCGTCGGCCGCTACGGGCTCCGCGTCCGCATCGACCACCGCCCCTGGGACCCCGTCCCGCTGTCCCCGGTGGAGGCCGCCGCGCGGATCGCCCCGGTGCCGCTGCTCGTCGTCCACGGCGATCGCGACGCGTACTTCCCCCTCGACCACCCCCGGACGCTCGCCGCCGCCGGCGACGCGGAGCTGTGGCTGGAGCCCGGCATGGGCCACGCGGAGAACGCCGCCGGCGAGGAACTGCTCGACCGGCTCGGCGCCTGGCTCGTGCGCCGATAGCCCATCATGGTGAGCGGCGCGCACACGAACGAAGGGAGCGCCGCTATGGCAGCGGGAACCATCCGCTACTGGGCCGCGGCCAAGGCCGCCGCCGGGGTCGCCGAGGAGCCGTACACCGCCGACACGCTCGCCGAGGCCCTGGACGCGGCCCGCGCGAACCACCCGGGCGAGCTGGTCCGGGTCCTCCAGCGGTGCTCGTTCCTCGTCGACGGCGACCCGGTCGGGACCCGCGGCCATGAGACGGTACGGCTTGCCGAGGGCGGCACGGTCGAGGTGCTCCCCCCGTTCGCAGGAGGGTGAACCCCACAGCATGAGCAACGACCAGCGGTACGGCGGGCAGCCGTACGACCCGGACGGCTACGACCCCTCGGTCACCCAGACCTGGGAGGGCCAGACGTGGGACACCACGTACCAGCCGGCCGTCCGCCCGCAGGAGCAGCCGCCGTACGGCTACGCGTACCCGGAGCAGCCCCAGCAGGCCCATCAGGCGTACGCCCCGCAGGGGTACGCGGCCGAGACCCCCGCGCCCCAGGCGTACGCCCCCGAGGCTCACCCCCAGCCGTACGCCCCGGAGCCGTACCCGCAGGCGGAGTCGTACCCGCAGGCACAGTCGTACCCCCAGGCAGAGGCGTACCCCCCGGCGTACCACCAGCCCCCGCACCCGGAGCCCGTCGTCCCGGAGCACGTCGCCCCGGCGGCCGTGCCCGGGCAGGGGGCCGGTGCCGGTGACGGCGCCGACGGGCCCGCCTACTCCGCGCCGACCACCTCCGGCAACCTCCGGATCACCGACGCCCAGCGCGCCCGCGCCGAGGGCCGGTCGCCGATCATCGAGCCCGGGATGCGGCCCGCCCTCCTGACGGCCGTCCTCGGGCTGCTGCTCGCCGGCGGCGCCGCGCTCGGCCCGTACGGGCTGCTGCTGCCGCTGGTCGCGCTCCAGGGCCTCACCGCCGCCGGCTGGTTCCGGCTCAACGGCATGTGGCCCGCCCGGCAGGGCATCGCGCTCGCCTTCCTCGGCGGGCTCGTCGCCGACGCCGCCCTGCTGGCCACCGGCCGCGAGCACGCCGCCCCCGCCCTCCTCGGCACCCTCGGCGTCTGGGTCCTGCTCTGCCTGGTCCTCCAGCTCCGCAGCCACGCCGACCCCGACGAGCGGATGTACGGCCTCATGGCCACCGTCGCCTCGGCCGCGCTCACCGTCCTCGCCGCCGGCCACCTCGGCGCCGAACCGGACGCGGTCGTCGCCGGCTCGGCCGCCGTCGCCGCGACCGTCCTCGCCCGCGCCGTCCCGCTGCCCGGCCCCGTCTCGCTCGTCGTCTCGCTGCTCGCCGCCGCCGGCGCGGGCATTGCCGCCGGCGCCCTGACCGGCATGGGCGCCGCCGGGGCGCTCCTCGGCCTCGCCACGGGCGTCTGCGCCCTCGTCGGGCTGCGCACCGCCAGCTACGACTACCCGTCCCGCTTCGTGCACATGACGGCCGGCGTGGCCCTGCCGCTGACGGCCGCCGCGCCCGCCGTGTACCTTCTCGGCCGCGCCCTGGTCTGAGCGGCGGCCGGACCCGGTCCGGCCGCTCCGCCCGGGGAACCGGGAACCACCCGGCCCTCCGGCACGTCGATCTCCGTGCCGGGGGCCGGCACTACGTCTTTCGGCACATGGGGGAGATTCAGCCATGCGAGCACTGCGGATCCTGCTGGTCGTGGCGGTCGTGCTGGGCGGGATCCTGGTGGGCGGCGACCGGCTCGCCGCCGCCTGGGCGGAGTCGGAGGTCGCCGGGCGCGCCTCGCTGGCCGGGGGGCGTACCGAGTCCGTCGAGGTCGACATCAAGGGCTTCCCGTTCCTGACCCAGGCCGCCGACAAGCGCTTCGGCGAGGTCGAGGTGGTCGCCCGGGGCGTCCACACCCAGGCCGGCGGGAAGCCCGTGCGGATCGGCGAGCTCACCGTCGACCTGCGGGACGTCGTGGTGACCGGCGACTGGACCGGCGCGCGGGCCGGCTCGGCGACCGGGACGGCGCTGATCTCGTACGCGGACCTGGTCGCCGCCTCGCAGCGCGCGACGGCCATGGAGTACGGCGGCCCCGGCAAGGTGAAGGTGACGGGCAGCGCCGAGGTGCTGGGCCGCAAGGTGACCCGTACCGTCGTGTCCTCCGTCACGCTGGTGCGCGGGGACACGGTGAAGGTGCGCGCCGACGAGGTGCCCGGCGAGGGCATCCCGCTGCTGGAGGACATGATCCGCGACCGCACCGACTTCGAGCGCCCGCTCGGCCGCGTCGCCGGGATGCGGGTCACGGCGGTCGAGCCGCGCCCGGAGGGGCTGGCGGTCACGGTGACCGGCCAGGACGTCGCCATCGCGGGCTGAGACCGCGCTTTTCCACATTCTGAGACGACCTCGTCCGGTCCGCAGATGCGGGCGCGCGGACGGGGCTCCGGCGGTGCTCCGGAGGTCGTTCGTACCCGTCTCCGATCTCGACATGCGGATGATCGCGTCTCATCATGCGACACGCCGGTGACACGGTCGCCCGTCCGTCCCTACGATCGACCGCATGAAGCGACAGGCGGAACTCACGAAGCGGCGGGCAGTAGACCTGTGCCGCATCGCCGCCATGCTCTGTCGCTCCGTCTGAGCGGGACGCGCTCCGCGCCCGTATTCCCCCGGCCCGCCGGCCCCCGAGGCCCGGGCCGCACCGCGCAGCACGACGCCGTCGGGCGCCCGGCCCCGACGCGCACCCGCACATGCAGCACCACCCCCGCACCGCACCGCCGCACACTGCCCCGGAGGAGAACAGCATGGCTCGCAGCGACGTACTGGTCGACGCCGACTGGGTCGAGGCCAACCTCGACAACCCGGCCGTCGCGATCGTCGAGGTCGACGAGGACACCGCCGCCTACGACAAGAACCACATCCGCAACGCCATCCGGATCGACTGGACCAAGGACCTCCAGGACCCGGTCCGCCGCGACTTCATCGACCAGGAGGGCTTCGAGAAGCTCCTCTCCGCCAAGGGCATCGCCAACGACACCACGGTCGTGCTCTACGGCGGCAACAACAACTGGTTCGCCTCGTACGCCTACTGGTACTTCAAGCTCTACGGCCACCAGGACGTCAAGCTCCTCGACGGCGGCCGCAAGAAGTGGGAGCTCGACTCCCGCGACCTGGTCGACGGCTCCGAGGTCCCGAACCGCCCGGCCACCGAGTACAAGGCCAAGGCCCAGGACGTCTCCATCCGCGCCTTCCGCGACGACGTCGTGGCCGCGATCGGCACCCAGAACCTCGTCGACGTCCGCTCGCCCGACGAGTTCTCCGGCAAGCTGCTCGCCCCCGCCCACCTCCCGCAGGAGCAGTCGCAGCGCCCGGGCCACGTCCCGACCGCCCGCAACATCCCCTGGTCCAAGAACGCCAACGACGACGGCACCTTCAAGTCGGACGACGAGCTCAAGGCCCTCTACGAGGCCGAGCAGGTCGACCTGGCGAAGGACACCGTCGCCTACTGCCGCATCGGTGAGCGCTCCGCGCTGACCTGGTTCGTCCTCCACGAGCTCCTGGAGGTCCCGAACGTCAAGAACTACGACGGCTCGTGGACCGAGTACGGCTCCCTCGTGGGCGTGCCGATCGAGCTCGGCGCCAACAAGTAACCGCCCCCCTCGCGACAGGACAGGACCAGAAACATGTGTGGAGCTCCGATCGGCGGCCCCGACGTCAGCACGCTCAAGCCCGGTGAGACGGCCATCCAGGGCCAGGTGACCAAGGACGGCGAGCCCGTCACCGGTTACGTGCGCCTGCTGGACGCCTCCGGCGAGTTCACGGCCGAGGTCCCCACCTCCGCCACCGGCCAGTTCCGCTTCTACGCGGCCACCGGCGAGTGGACCCTGCGCGCGCTGGTCCCCGGCGCCCAGGCCGACCGCAAGGTCGTCGTCACCGAGACGGGCAGCCTGACGGACGTCGCCATCGCCGTGTGACGCGCGGTGCACAGTCGGCCGGAGGGCCGTGCCTCCTGGGGGGTTGGACGCCATCACCAGGACCTGAGGCACGGCCCTCCGGCTTCTTCACGCGCTGGGGAGCCGGTCGTACGCTGAAGGTGTGTACGCACGGCGTCGGCGCGTCTACTTCTGGCTGATGGGTGCCTGCCTGGTGCTTTTCGTGGGCGCCTGGGCCGTCGTGCGGCTGTTCTCCCTGCCGGCGGCCATCGGCATGTGCGTCGTGGCCATGGTCATCCCGCCGGTCGCCGCGGTGGTCGCGAACCGGCGGGGACCGGAGGACCGCTGGTGGGACGACCCGTCCGGCGATCCGCAGTCGGACGCGTGGTGGGACGAACTGGACGGGAAGAAGCGCCGCGAGTAGCGGGCCCGGGCGTCAGCCGAACCAGGCGCGGGCCTCCGGCTGCTGGGGACGCACCAGGGCCAGGATCACCAGCCCGGCCCAGGCGATCCCGAGGACCGGCACGGTGCCGTAGATCAGGTACGCGAACGGGAGCGACACCCAGCCGTAGGCGACGGCCGACACCCGGACGCCCGGCAGCCGGGCCGGGAACCGGAGCGCGGTCGTTGCGCCCCAGCCGGCCACTCCCAGGACGAGGATCCCGAGGAACTCGACCGTGCCCGTGTGGAGTTCCGGCGCGTCGTCCGCCCAGAGCCGCGCCGCGACCCCGGTGCTGTGGGTGAGCACCCAGAGGCCGAGCAGCGCCTGCGTGCCGGCCAGCACCATCAGCAGCGTCCGCAGCCGGCGCACCGGCTCGGGCATCGGCCCGCCGCCCGGCGGATACGCGGGGCGCGGCGGCGGCAGGGGCGGTCCGTCGCCGGCGCGGGCGCGGCGCCAGGGCCGCTCGTCGTCGGGCCGTTCCGCGTCGTTCCGCTCCACCCTGGCCTCCCCCGCCGGTGCGCACGTGTGCGCCATGGTCGGGGGCGCGCCCCGGGGAGTCCAGGGCCAGAACCGGCCGTTTCCGGCCGGTGGCGGGATCAGTACACGAGGGCCTGGGCGTCGTCGGCGAGGGCCTCCTGCACGAAGACCTGGGCGCCGGCGATGCGGACGCCGTCCAGGACGTCCTGCTCAGTGATCTCGCGGCGGGCCGCGCACTGGGTGCACAGGGTGATCCGGCCGGCCGCCAGGACCGAGTCGATGAGGTCCGGCAGCGGCGCCGCGTGCGGCAGCTCGAACTCGGCCGCCTTGCCGGGGAGGGCGAACCACGAGGACTCGCCGGTCAGCCACAGCGACACCTCGACGCCGCTCGCGACGGCGACGGCCGCCACGGTGAAGGCCTGGGAGCAGCGTTCGGGGGCGTCGGCCCCGGCGGTCACCTTGATCACGAGCTTCTTCGCCATATACCGAACTGTAATGCGACGCCCTGCAACTTCATGCGTGCCTCACGGGTCAGGTGGATGCGCGGATAACGGAATCCGCCCTTCTAGTCTCGTGGGGGGACTGTCTTGGAAGCCACGGAAGCGGCCGAAACCGCTCAGACCGCCCCGGTGCCCGCACCGGATCCCGGCCCGGAACCGCCCGCCCGGCCGGCCCCGCGCCGCCGCCGCACCGCCCGCACGCTCGCACTGATCGCCGTCGCCGCCGTGCTCGGCGTCATCGGCGGAACGGCCGTCGGCTACGGCGTCCAGGCCCAGCGCGAGCCGACGCCGCTCCCGGCCCTCAACCAGCCGGGCCTCGCCTATCCCGCGAAGCCGCTCCCGAAGGGCGAGGAACCCGATCCGCTGCCCGCCGCCGAGGACGCCCTGGCGAAGACGGACGGCGACCTGCGCAAGCTGCTCGTCCCCCGCCCGGCCGGGGCCCGCGACAACGAGTTCGGGCCGCGCGACGGCTGGTACGACATCGCCTCGTACGCGCGGGACTTCAAGGACGAGAGCTGGATGCTCACCTTCCTCGGCGAGAGCCGGATGCGGCGGATCGCCTTCCGCAGCTGGGAGTCGGGCGAGAACCGCACCACGATCATCCGCCTCGTCCAGTTCGCCCCCAGCGGCGAGCTCGGCGCCGTGGACCACGCCGAGGACCAGCTCTCCTACATGGACGGGGAGGAGCACGCGGACAACCTGGGCGACGCGATCAAGGGCAGCGGCAACGGCCGCTACTACGTCTACCCGGCGCACCGGGAGGCCGGTTACCTCGACCTGTACCGGGCCCGGGCGATCTTCCAGCGCGGCGACGTGATGGCCGAGATCGACATCTTCGACACGAAGAAGATCAGCAAGAACGACATCCGCAAGCTGGCCGAGAAGCAGCTGGAGCGCCTGTGAGCGAGCACGAGACCCCCGAGGCGCAGCCCGCCGCCGAGTCGCCTGCCGTCGTGGAGACGCCCGCCGAGCCGCCGGCCGGGGAGGCGCCGCCCGCCCGCGGGAAGCGGATCGGGCGGATCCTGCTCGGAGTCGTCCTGCCCGCCGTCCTCGTCCTGGGGGCGGCCGGCGGCGGCATCGGGTACACCGCCGTCACCGTGGCGAACGCCGACCGCACGGCCGAGACCGTCGGCTGGCAGGCGCCGGACCCGAAGGCGACGTCCGCGGACCCGGCGCAGACCGCGATCACCCGCGGCCGCGCCGACACCCCCATGAGCAAGCTGCTGCTGCCCGTCCCCACGGGCTACCGGCTGGGCCCCGACATCGAGGCGTACGGCAGTGACGCCGAGCTGACCGGCCGGGAGGCCGCCGCCCTGCTGAAGAGCGAGGCCCGCGGGCTCTCCGGCAAGAAGCGCCGCGCCTACGAGAAGCGCATCGACAAGCTGGGCGTGCAGGGCGTGGGCATGCGGTCCTTCACCTCGTACGACAACCACCTCGTCGTCGAGATCCAGATCGTGCGCATGAAGGACAAGCGCAGCATCCACGACCTGTACCAGTGGAAGCGGGAGCTCGCCGAGTTCCTGGAGTTCCCCAAGGGTCCGAAGATCAAGGACCACCGCAACTCCTCCTGCTTCCTCCTGGAGGACCCGCAGGACCGGATCGAGGGGGAGTCCGAGGAGGACAAGGAGAAGCGGGAGAACGCGCTGCGGGGCATGTCCTGCTCCGCGTACGACTCCGAGCTCATGGTCTCCGTCGTCGCGTTCGGCGCGGTCCCCTTCGAGAAGTCCGAGGTCGCGGAGCTCGTGAAGAAGCAGCTCGACCACATCCAGTCCCCGGGGGAGTACGTATGAGCGTGACCGCATCGGATCCGGCCGCCGGGACGGCGCCCGGGGCCGCCGAGACCGTCATCGAGACCGCCGTCGAGACCGGTGCCGCCGGGGCCGTCGTCGAGGAGGCGCCGCCGGCCGCGGCCGCCGGGCCCCGGCGGTCGCGCCGGGTGCTCGCCGCCGTCGCGCGGTGGACCGCCGCCGTGGTGGTCTTCGCCGGCGCGGGCGCCGGCACCGCCGCCTGGATCACCTCGCTGGAGCGCCACGAGGTGCCGGGGCTCGCGACCGAGAGCGACGGCCGCTGGGAGTACCCGAAGCTGAGCCTCCCGGCGCTGCCGGAGGGCAAGCCGCGGCCCTTCACCGACGGCAACGACGGCGAGATCCACTACGCGGACGCGCGCCGGCTCGTGCTGCCGGCTCCGGCCGGCGCGAAGGTCGACCCGAAGACCGACGGCACCTGGGTGACGACCGAGTCCTTCCTCGCCCTGTACGGCGAGGAGGACCGGGCCGAGCTGCGGACGGCGCTCGCCGACTCCACGCTCCGGCACATCGCGGCCCGGGCCTGGACCATGCCCGACGGCACCCGCAGCACCGTGCACCTGCTGCGGTTCGGCTCGGTGGCGTACGCGGAGGCGTTCAAGGACGACGCCCTGGACGCGGGAGCGACCTCCGTCCCGGCGGTGCTGCCCAAGGGAGTCGAGGGCGTGGTGCCGGAGGACTACGCCTCGGTCGTCGACGTGCCGGACACGACGCTCTACGGCTTCCGGGAGAAGAAGCCGTACGGTCCCGAGCAGACCCGCTGGGCGTACCTCCAGACCGGTGACATCGTGGCCGTGGTGACCCAGGTCCGGGCCGGCGAGGCGCTCGCCGTCCCCTTCCAGCAGACGGTGACGCTCCAGAACCAGCTGCTCGGCTGACCCGGCCGCGCGGAGACCCACCTCACCGAGTGGGCCGGACCCCCGCCCACTAAGCTGGGGTCCGGCCCGTTTCGCCTTCACCGCACAGCCGAGGAGCACCCCGTGATCATTTTCTTCGAGACCCTGCTGGTCCTGGTCGCCGTCGGCGTGCTCGCCTTCGCCGGTCTGACCGTGAAGAAGCTGTACCAGGGCCAGCGCTGACCTCCAGGTCCGTCCTCCTCCACCGGTCCCCCTTCACAGATCGTCTGAGTCGCTCATGATCCAGATCCCGTCCGACCTCAACCCGGACCTCGTCCCGCTCGCGTTCCTCCTCGGGACGTGGGAGGGCGCCGGCGTGTCCGACTTCCCGGGCGCCGAGAAGTGCAACTTCGGCCAGTCGGTGACCTTCAGCCACGACGGCCGGGACTTCCTGGAGTACCACTCGCACTCCTGGGTCCTCGACCAGGACGGCAACAAGGTCCGCCCGCTGGAGAGCGAGAGCGGCTTCTGGCGCATCGACAAGGACCGCAAGGTCGAGGTCGTGATGGTCCGCGACGACGGCGTCGTCGAGGTCTGGTACGGCGAGCTCGCCGACCAGAAGCCGCAGATCGACCTGGCCACCGACGCGGTGGCCCGCACCGCCGCCTCCGGCCCGTACACCGGCGGCAAGCGCCTCTACGGCTACGTGAAGAGCGACCTCATGTGGGTCGGCGAGAAGGCGACCCCCGAGGTCCCGCTCCGCCCCTACATGTCCGCGCACCTCAAGAAGGTCGTCACCCCGGAAGAGGTCGCCGAGATGGCCCGCAACCTCCCGGACATGCCGGACGACGGCATCGCCTTCTTCAAGTAGGACCGCCGGTGCGACGCCGCGCCCTCCTACACTGGGGGGCGTGGTGAGCACCGACTGGAAGAGCGACCTGCGGCAGCGCGGCTACCGGCTGACGCCGCAGCGTCAGCTCGTGCTGGAGGCGGTGGACGTGCTGGAGCACGCCACCCCCGACGACATCCTCGCCGAGGTGCGGAAGACCGCCTCCGGGGTGAACATCTCCACCGTCTACCGGACCCTGGAGCTCCTGGAGGAGCTCGGGCTGGTCAGCCACGCGCACCTCGGGCACGGGGCGCCCACGTACCACCTCGCGGACCGGCACCACCACCTGCACCTGGTGTGCCGGGACTGCTCCGGGGTCATCGAGGCGGACGTCGAGGTGGCCGCCGAGTTCACCGGGAAGCTCCGCGACACCTTCGGTTTCGAGACCGACATGAAGCACTTCGCGATCTTCGGCCGGTGCGGGGACTGCTCGCGGAAGGCGACCGCCGCGGAGTCGTAGGCTTTTCCCATGAAGAGCTCCCTGCTGTCCCTGCCGGGCGCCGTAGCGGCCGAAGGCCGCGACGAAGGCGTCGCCGCCCACTACGGCGATCTGTTCCGCGAGCAGCGCGCGCTCGCCGACGGGTCGGGGTTCGTCGACCTCTCCCACCGCGGTGTCGTCACCGTCAGCGGCGACGACCGGCTGAGCTGGCTGCACCTGCTGCTCACCCAGCACGTCAGCGAACTGCCGGCCGGGCAGGCCACCGAGGCGCTGATCCTCTCCGCGAACGGGCACATCGAGCACGCCCTGTCGCTCGTCGACGACGGCGAGACGGTGTGGGCGCACGTCGAGCCGGGCACGCAGGACGCGCTGATCGCGTACCTGGAGTCGATGAAGTTCTTCTACCGGGTGGAGGTCGCCGACCGCACGGAGGAGTACGCGGTCGTGCACCTGCCGGCCGGCTCCACCGCGGAGACCCCCGAGGGCGTCGTCGTACGGGAGACGGCGCACGGGCGCGACCTGTTCCTGCCGCGCGCCGGGCTGGAGTCCTTCGCCGCCGCGCACGGGCCGGCCGCCGGGGTGCTGGCGTACGAGGCGCTGCGGGTGGAGGGTCACCGGCCGCGGCTCGGCTTCGAGACCGACCACCGGACCATCCCGCACGAGATCGGGCTCATCGGCACGGCCGTCCACCTCCAGAAGGGCTGCTACCGGGGGCAGGAGACGGTCGCCCGGGTGCACAACCTGGGGAAGCCGCCGCGCCGGCTGGTCTTCCTGCACCTGGACGGCAGCGAGGTGACGCTGCCGGCGCACGGCACGCCGCTGCGGCTCGCCGCGGACGGTCCGGACGGGCGGCAGATCGGGTTCGTGACGACCGCGGTCCGCCACCACGAGCTGGGGCCGATCGCCCTGGGCCTGGTGAAGCGGAACGTGCCGGTGGACGCGCCGCTGGTGGCGGGGACGACGGCCGCCGCGCAGGAGACCGTCGTCGAACCCTAGGACGCGGGGATCAGACCTCCAGCAGGACCGTGAACGGGCCGTGGTTCGTGAGGCCGACGCGCATGTCGGCCCCGAAGCGGCCCGTCTCCACGTGCGCGCCGAGCTTCCGCAGCTGGGCGACGACCTCGTCCACGAGAGGTTCGGCGACGGGGCCGGGCGCGGCGGCGTTCCACGTGGGGCGGCGGCCCTTGCGGGCGTCGCCGTAGAGCGTGAACTGCGAGATCACCAGCAGCGGCGCGTTCACGTCGGAGCACGACTTCTCGTCCTCCAATACCCGGACGGACCAGAGTTTTCTGGCCAATTGGGCGGCCTTCTCGGGGGTGTCGTCGTGGGTGACGCCCACCAGCACGCACAGGCCCTCGCCGGTGATCTCGCCGACCGTCTCCCCTGCGACGACGACCTTCGCGCCGTCCACTCTCTGCACCACAGCTCGCATGCGCCCCAACCTACCGATCGGGGATTTCTGGGGGCCGAACGGGTGCAGAGCGCCTGCACGCGCGCGTGCGGGAGTGGCACCATGCCAGGAGGCGGTGCGGCTCCGCACCGGTCGAGGGGACGATTCTCATGAGTGCTTCCAGCACCGGGCCGACGCCGTCCGGCCCCGTACCGCTGATCCGCTCCGCGGGTGCGGTGCCCGGCGGGCCGGTCGCCCGGCCGCCCGTGCAGCGGACCGCCGAGCCGCCGTCCGGCCGCCCGGGTCACGACCTCGGCGGGCTGCGCCTGTCCGAACTGCGGGCCCTGCGCCGGGACGCGCAGAGCGACGAGGCCGATCTCAGCTACGTGCGGCGGATGCTCCAGGGGCGGATCGACATCCTGCGGGCGGAGCTGGCGCGCCGGACGGACCCGGAGGCGCCGGTCCTGGACCGGCTGTCGGAGATCCTGGCGGACGTGCCGTCGCGGCACCGCAGTTCAGCCCGGCACGTGACGCTGTCGACGCCGCGCGGGGAGGAGTACCGGCGGCTGGCCGCCGAGATGCTGTCGGAGGTCGAGCTGTCGGACCTGACGGCCCGGACGGACGAGGAGCTGCACACCGCGATGGGGCGGCTCGCCGGTTACGAGCAGCAGATCTCGCAGCGCCGGCAGGCGCTGCAGCGGACGGCCGACGACTGCGGCGCGGAGATCGCCCGCCGCTACCGGGAGGGCGAGGCGCAGGTCGACGACCTGCTGGCCTGAGGGGCCTGAGGGGCCGGAAATTCGCGCGCCGGAGGCGGGCGGCCGTGCGTAGGGTCGGGGGATGGCTGTCGAACTGCGCACGGTGACGGAGTCCGAGTTCCCCGACTGGCTGCGGGCCCTGCGGACGGGGTTCCTGAACGAGCCGGTCGTCCCCGGCGAGCTGGTGGCCGACCGGATCGCCCACGTCGACCTGGACCGGACGCGGGCCGCGGTGGAGGACGGCCGGGTCGTCGCGACCTTCCGTTCCTTCGGGCAGCGGCTGAGCACGGTCGGCGGCGGGAGCCTCGCGGCGGACGCGGTCACGCAGGTGACGGTGGCGCCGACGCACCGGCGGCGCGGGCTGCTGAGCCGGCTGATGGCGCTGGACCTCGACGCGGCCCGGGAGCGCGGCGACGCGGTGGCGACGCTGATCGCGGCCGAGTACCCGATCTACGGCCGGTACGGCTTCGGTCCGGCGAGCTGGACCACCGAGTGGAGCGTGGACCTGCGCCGGGCGGGGCTCGATCCGCGGCGCAGCGGCCGGCCGGAGGACGGCGGCCGGATCGACCTGTGCGACGGGCCGGAGGTCCGCCGGATCGGGCCGGCGCTGCACCGGCGGCTCGCGGGCGCGCGGGCCGGGGTGACGGACCGGACGGCGCGGAACTGGGAGGTGGCCACGGGCCTCGGGCACCACCTGGAGCCGTGGACGGAGCCGTACTACGCGGTGTACCGCGCGGCGTCGGGCGAGCCCGAGGGATACGTGTCGTACCGCTGCGACGACAAGTGGGGCGACGCCAAGCAGCCGGAGACCACGCTGACGGTGCGGGACCTGGTCGCGGCGACGCCGGCGGCGGAGCACGCGCTGTGGCGGTTCGTCTGCTCGGTGGACTGGGTGATGACCGTGCGGTCGGGGTACCGGGCGCCGGACGACCCGCTGCCGCTGCTGCTGCCGGACCCGCGGGCGGCCCGGACGGTGTCGCACGCGGACATGCTGTGGCTGCGGGTCCTGGACGTGGTGCGGGTGCTGGAGGAGCGGACGTATCCGGTGACGGACGGGCTGGTCCTGGAGGTGCGGGACGCGACCGGGTACGCGGAGGGGCGGTATCTGCTGGACGCGTCGCCGAAGGGGGCGCGCTGCACCCGGACGACCGCGTCGGCCGATCTGGTGCTGGACGTGGCCGTGCTGGCCCGGCTGGTCCTGGGCGACGCGTCGGCGGTGCGGCTGGCGTCGCTGGGGCTGGCCGAGGAGGCGGTGCCGGGTGCGGCGGCCCGGGCGGAGCTGTTGTTCCGTGCTCCGCTGCGGGCGTTCTCGCCGGACATCTTCTGACCCGCGCCCGGCCGCGCCCGTCCCGGGGTCAGCGGGTGCGGAGGCGGAAGAGGGTGCCGGAGGCGGCGACGGCGAGGAGCAGCAGGCCGCCGAGCCAGGCGAGGGCGGTCCAGGGCGCGTCGCCGACCGGCTGGTCGAGGAGCAGGCCGCGCAGGGTCTCGATGAGCGGGGTGACGGGCTGGTGCTCGGCGAAGCCGTGCAGCCAGCCGGGCATGGTGTCGATGGGGACGAACGCGCTGCTCGGGTAGGGCACGAACATCATGAGGAAGGTGACGGCGCCGGCCGCTTCGGGGGTGCGGGTGACGAGGCCGGCGGCGGCGGAGAGCCAGGAGACGACGGTCAGGTAGGCGACGATCAGCGCGACCGCGGCGAGCCAGCCGGCGGGGGTGGCGGCGGGGCGGAAGCCGATGAGGGCGGCGACGCCGAGGACGAGCGCGGTGGCCAGCAGGTTGCGGGCGACGGTGGCGACGACGTGGCCGGTGAGGAAGGGCACGGCGCCGACGTCGAGGGTGCGGAGCCGGTCGACGGTGCCGCGCCGCATGTCGTCGCTGACGGAGACGGCGGTGCCGGCGGCGCCGAAGCCGGCGCACAGGACGAGGACGCCGGGGACGACGTAGGTGACGTACCGCTCGTGGCCGGTGTCGATGGCCCCGCCGAAGAAGTAGACGAAGACCAGCATCAGCAGCACCGGCAGCATCAGCGAGGTCAGGACGGCGTCGAGGTTGCGCCGGCTGAGGAGGAGGCCGCGCCCGGCGAGGGCGGTGGTGGTGGCGAGGGGTCCCGCGGTCCGGTCAGACATGGCTGGGCTCCTTGGTGCCGCCGGTGAGGTGGAGGAAGACGTCGTCGAGGGTCGCGCTGTGCAGGGCGAAGCGCTCGATGTCGGTGCGGTGCGGGTCGAGGGTGTCGAGCAGGGCGCGGACGTGGGCGGCGCTGCCGTCGGTGGGGACGCCGAGGGTGAGGGTCTCGGGGGTGTGGGCGGTGGCGTGCGGGGTGAGCCGCAGGTAGGCGTCGCGGTCGCGGGCGACGACGTCGAGGCGGTGGCGCGCGTAACGGTTCTTCAGTTCTCCGGGGGTGCCTTCGGCGAGGGTGCGGCCGGCGCCGAGGACGGTGATGCGGTGGGCGAGCCGGTCGGCCTCCTCCAGGTACTGGGTGGTGAGGAAGACGGTGGTGCCGTGGGCGGACAGCTCGCGGACGACGTCCCAGAGCTCCTGCCGGCTGCGCGGGTCGAGGCCGGTGGTGGGTTCGTCGAGGAAGACGACCTGGACGGTGCCGGGGTCGCGGACGAGTCCGGCGGCGAGGTCGAGGCGGCGGCGCATGCCTCCGGAGTACGTCCCGGCCCGGCGGTCGCGGGCGTCGGTGAGCCGGAAGCGTTCGAGGAGTTCGTCGGCGCGGCGGGCGGCGGCGGTGCGGGAGAGGCCGGAGAGCCGGGCGGTGAGGCGGAGGTTCTCGGCGCCGGTCAGGGTCTCGTCGACGGCCGCGTACTGGCCGGTGAGGCTGATGGCGCGGCGGACGGCGCGGCGGGCGGTGACGACGTCGTGGCCCGCCACGCGCGCGTGGCCGCCGTCGGGGGCGGTGAGGGTGGCGAGGATCCGGACGGTGGTGGTCTTTCCGGCGCCGTTGGGCCCGAGGAGGGCGAAGACGGTGCCGGCCTCGACGCGCAGGTCGAGGGCGTCGACGACGCGGACGGTGCCGTAGGTCTTGGTGAGGGCGGTGGTCTCGATGGCGGGAGGCATGGCGGTCTCCTTCTGCCGCGCTCGCGGCGTACTGCGT
Organism: Microtetraspora glauca; assembly: GCA_000721275.1. GTDB lineage: Bacteria > Actinomycetota > Actinomycetes > Streptomycetales > Streptomycetaceae > Streptomyces. The sequence goes on from JOFO01000019.1 coordinate 54,140, forward strand.
ATGCCATACGCGTTACTGCGTAAGGGTTACGCATTACTAGGATGGGCGTCAAGCGAGCGAGCTCAGGAGGCGGCGCGGATGGCGGGCGACAAGGGCGGGCACGTGTCCCCGGACGGGGGCGGGTCGTTCCTGCCGCCTTCGGTCGAGGCCGTCTGGGGGCTGCGCGAGCGCCCCACCAAGGGGCCGAAGCCGGGGCTCAGCCAGGCCCGGATCGTCGCCGCGGCCGTGGAACTCGCCTCCGCGGAGGGCCTGGCCGCCGTCTCGATGGGCCGGGTCGCGAAGGAGCTGGGCGTCTCGACCATGTCGCTCTACCGGCACGTCTCCGCCAAGCAGGAGCTGTACGTGCTGATGCAGGAGGCGGCGACGGGAGCCCCGCCCGCGCTGTTCGACGCGGGCGTCGGCTGGCGGGAGGGGCTGGAGCGCTGGGCCTGGGCGATGCGCGAGGTCTATCTGCGCCACCTGTGGCTGCTGCGGATCCCCGTCTCGGGCCCGCCCGCGACGCCGCACGCGGTCGCCTGGTGGGAGAAGGCGCTGCTGGCCCTCGACGGCACGGGCCTGGACGAGGGCGCCAAGCTCGGTGTGGTCATGCTGCTGGGCGGCTTCGTGAAGAACGACGCGCTGCTCGCCGTCGAGCTGGCGGAGGCGGTGGAGGCGAGCGGGGAGGGCCCCGAGGAGGCCATGCGCCGGTACAGCAGCACCCTGCGGCGGCTGGTCGACCCCGCCGTCTACCCGAAGGTGGCGCAGGTGATCGAGTCCGGGGTCATGGACCACGCGGACGGCCCCGACGACGAGTTCCGCTTCGGTCTGGCCCGGATCCTGGACGGCGTCGCGGCCCTCGTGGAGGGCCGCGCGTCCTGAACCGCCGTCAGGCGGCGGTGACCGTCAGGCGGCGGTGACGACCTCGGCCGCGGGGGCCGTCTCCTTCGTACGGAGCAGGGTCGCGGCGACCGCGAGGGCGGCGGCCAGCAGCCCCGCCCCCACGCCGAAGGCGAGCCGGTAGCCGCCGGTCAGGGCCTCGGCCGTGGTCCGTCCGGCCGCGCCGAGGGCTTCGGTGCGGGCGGCGGCCAGGGTGGTGAGGACGGCGACGCCGAGCGCCATGCCGATCTGCTGCGTGGTGTTGAAGAGCCCGGACGCCAGCCCCGCGTCGGCCTCGTCGGCGCCCGACATGCCGAGCGCGGTGAGGGCCGGGAGCGCCAGGCCGAAGCCGGCCGCGAGCAGCATCACCGGGAGCAGGTCGACCGCGTACGAGGCGTGCACGGGGACCCGGGTGAGCAGGCCGAGCACGCCGAGCAGCAGGGTGAGGCCCGCGAGCAGCACGGCGCGCTCGCCGAAGCGGGTGATGAGCCGGGCCGCGACGCCGAGCGAGACGGCGCCGATCGCCAGGGCGGCGGGCAGCATCGCGAGGCCGGTGGCGGTGGCGCCGTATCCCTGGACCTTCTGGAGGTAGAGCGCGACCAGCACCTGGAAGGCGAACAGCGCGGCCACCATGAGGAGCTGGACCAGGTTGGCGCCGGCGACCGTGCGGTTGCGCAGGATCCGCGGCGGCATCAGCGGGGTGGCGGCGCGGCGCTGGCGGAGCAGGAAGCCGGCGAGCAGGGCGGCGGCGAGGCCGCCGAGGCCCAGGGTGTGGGCGGAGCCGGGGCCGTACTCCTCGATCCGGACCACCGCGTAGATGCCGGTCATCAGGCCCGCGGTGACGAGGAGCGCGCCGAGGGCGTCGGCGCCGGCGCGCAGCCCGAGTCCCCGGTCGGCGGGGAGGGCACGGGTGGCGAGGGCGATCGCGGCGGCGCCGATGGGCAGGTTGATGAAGAAGATCCAGTTCCAGGAGAGGGCGTCGGTGAGGAGTCCGCCGAGGACCTGGCCGAGGGAGGCGCCGGCCGCGCCGGTGAAGCTGAACACGGCGATGGCGCGGGCGCGTTCGCGCGGTGCGGTGAAGAGCGTGACGAGGATGCCGAGGCTGACGGCGGACGACATGGCGCTGCCGGCGCCCTGGAGGAAGCGGGCGGCGATCAGGACGCCGGGGGAGCCGGCGACGGCGGCGAGCAGCGACGCGCCGGTGAAGAGCGCGGTCCCGGCGAGGAACATCCGCTTGCGTCCGACGAGGTCGCCGAGGCGCCCGGCGAGCAGGAGGAGCGAGCCGAAGGCGATCAGGTAGGCGTTGACGACCCAGCTGAGGCCCGCCGGGGTGAAGCCGAGGTCGGCCTGGATGGCGGGCATGGCGACGGTGACGATGCTGCCGTCGAGGACGGTCATGAGCATGGCGCTGGCGAGGACGGCGAGCGCGAGGGAGCGGGGGTGGGCACGCATGGGGATCTCTCCTGTCCGTGGAGGCGGCAGGAGAGACGCTAGCAGATGGTTTTGTTGCAGACTATTTTTTACGGAACTTGATGGCGGGGAGGGGTGCCGGTCCTCTCGGCTGTGCCGGTTCTCGTCAGTTCTTCTGCCGCGCCCGCCGGGGCGTCGTCCCCGCTCCCTCGGCCGGCGTCCGCAAGTGCCCCTCCGCCAGCTGCCCCAGCGCCCGGACCAGCACCTTCCGCTCGTCCTCCGGCAGGGAGTCCAGCGCCTCCGCGTGGACGCGGTCCACGATCCGCGTGCTCTCCTCCGCGACCCGCGCCCCCGCCTCGGTGACCGCGATGATCCGCGCCCGCCGGTCGGTGCTGGAGGGCTGCCGCTCGGCCAGCCCCGCCTTCTCCAGGGCGTCGACGGTGACGACCATCGTCGTCTTGTCCATGTCGCCGATCTCGGCCAGCTGCGCCTGGGTCCGCTCCTCCTCCAGGGCGTGGACGAGGACGCAGTGCATCCGGGCGGTGAGCCCGATCTCCGCCAGCTCCGCCGCCATGCGCGTGCGCAGGACGTGACCGGTGTGGTCGAGGAGGTAGGAGAGATCGGGCTCGCTGCGGCGGGGGCTCATGGCGGTCATGCCCGCCAGGATAGCGAGGGTCGATCCGTCGTGGATTATCAGGAAACGGACGACCTGGGGCCGCCGGGGTCCGGTTCAGCCGAGCGGCTGCTGGAACACGATCTGGTTGCCCGCCGGGTCGAGGAACGCGCACTCGCGGACCCCGTACGGCTGGTCCACCGGCTCGCGCAGCACCTCGGCGCCCGACGCGCTGATCCGCTCGAAGGCCGCGTCCACGTCGTCCGTACCGAAGATCGCCGCGCGCAGCAGCCCCTTGCGCATGAGGTCGACGACCGCCTGGCGGTCGCCCTCGGAGGCGCTCGGGTCGGCCAGCGGCGACTCCAGCACGACCGACACGTCCGGCTGCGCCGGCGACCCGACGGTCACCCAGCGCATGCCCTGGAAGCCCACGTCCTTGCGGACCTCCAGGCCGAGCGCGTCGCGGTAGAAGCCGAGCGCCTTCTCGTGGTCGTCGACGGTGATGAAGCTCTGGGAGAGGTTGATGTCCATGGCCTCCACGCTAGGGAGCGCCGCCGGGCCGCGCTTCTCCGTTCCTGACCGGTCGCGAGGCCACCTTGGCGACGCAGGCGGGCAGCGCCGCGTCGGCGCCGTGCGCGCGGGCCCGGTAGGCGCTCGGCGTCTCGCCCACCAACTGGGTGAAGCGCGAGCTGAACGACCCCAGCGACGTACACCCCACCTCCATGCAGACGTCCGTCACCGACAGGTCCCCGCGCCGCAGCAGCGCCTTGGCGCGCTCGATCCGCCGCGTCATGAGATAGCTGTACGGGGTCTCCCCGAACGCGCTCCGGAAGCTCCGCGCGAAGTGCCCGGCCGACATCAGCGCCGTCCGCGCCAGCTCCGCCACGTCCAGCGGACGCGCGTACTCCCGGTCCATCAGGTCGCGGGCCTTGCGCAGCCGGCGGAGGTCGTCGAGGGGGATGCGGGTGCTCACGCCCTCACCGTACCGGCGGGGTCCGCGACACGCGAGCACTTCTGCAAGCATCTGCTTGCAATAGTTAGCAAGCGGTGGCAGGGTACGGAGCATGGCTTCGCTCAACGTCGGCAATCTCGGCAGCCTCGGCGAGTACCTGCGCGAGCAGCGGCGCACCGCGCAGCTCTCGCTGCGGCAGCTCGCCGACGCCGCCGGGGTCTCGAACCCGTACCTCAGCCAGATCGAGCGCGGGCTCCGCAAGCCCAGCGCCGAGGTGCTCCAGCAGGTCGCCAAGGCGCTGCGGATCTCGGCCGAGACGCTCTACGTGCGGGCCGGGATCCTCGACGAGAAGGACCGGGAGGAGCTGGAGACGCGCGCCGTCATCCTGGCCGATCCCTCGATCAGCGAGCGGCAGAAGCAGGTGCTGCTCCAGATCTACGACTCCTTCCGCAAGGAGAACGCCGCGGAGAACGCGGCCGAGAAGGCAGCGGAGAAGACCGCGGAGAAGACCCCGGAGACCGCCGGGGCCGCCGGAGCGGAGCCCGAAGCCGTCGGCTAGTACGTCAGCGTGAACGCCCTCACCGGGAGGACCACCAGCATGGCCATCATCGACGAACTGCGTACCCCCCTCTACTTCGCCGCCGGCACCGCCGAGCTCGCCGTCCGGCAGGCCCGCAAGGTGCCCGGCCTGATCGAGCAGCTCGCCGCCGAGGCGCCCGGCCGGTTCGAGGCCGTCCGGAACACCGACCCCAAGGCCGTGCAGGAGAAGGTGGCCGACCGGGCCAAGGAGGCCCAGACGGTCGTCCAGGCGAAGGTCGCCGAGGTCGTCGGCGGCCTCGACACCGACCTCAAGAAGCTCGGCGAGACCGCCCAGGACCTGGCCCTGCGGGGCGTCGGCGTGGCCGTCGAGTACGCCGTGAAGGCGCGCGAGAAGTACGAGGAGGTCGCCGCCCAGGGCGAGGAGGCCGTCCGTGCCTGGCGCGGCGAGACCGCCGAGCAGATCACCGAGATCGCCGTCGTGGTCGAGCCGGAGCCCGAGTCCGCCTCCGGGACGGCGGACGACGAGGCCGGGGAGCCCGTCGCCGAGGTGCCCGCGCAGGACACCCCCGTCGTGGAGACCGCTGCCGGGGAGACCGCCGCGCCGAAGAAGGCCGCCGCCCGCAAGCCGGCCGCCCGCAAGGCGCCCGCCAAGAAGGCCGCGGCCGAGGCCGAATAGCGGATCCGGGCACGATGCGCGGGGCCCCGGGCGTTGGAACGGGTACCTTGACCGCGAGGCGTACGTACCCCATGACCCCCTAGGCGGTGTTCAGCATGCTGATGGACCGGTTCGACAACACCCTCAACCTGCTGATGTTCCTGGTCTTCACCGGATTCGCGGTCGCCTCGTTCGTGATCGCGGCGCTGGTGCGCGAGGACGCCTACCGGGCCGCGGACAAGCAGACCAAGAAGTTCTGGCTGATCCTGCTCGGCGTCAACCTCGCCCTGAACCTGCTGCTGCCCGACTTCCTCTTCCTGCTGATCGCGGGGCTCATCGCCGCCATCGTCTTCATGGTGGACGTGCGGCCCGCGCTCAAGCAGGTCATGGGCGGCGGGGGCGGCGGCCGGCGCGGCGGCTCCAGCAGCGACGGGCCGTACGGCCCCTACAACGGCGGCCGGTAGCGGACGCCGAGGCAGGGCGTACGGACGGTACAGGCGGGACCCGGGGTCGCTACCCCCGGGTCCTGTCGCGTTCCAGGGCCAGCAGGGCCACGTCGTCCGTCAGCTCGCCGCCGTTCAGCTCCCGCGCCTCCGCCATCGCCGCCTCCAGCAGCGCCTCGCCGCGCAGCCCCGCGACCAGCTGCCGGTTGATCATCTCGACCATGGCGTCCTGCCCGAGCCGCGCCGAGCCGGGGCCCGCCGTCCGGCCCTCGATCAGGCCGTCGGTGTAGAGGAGCAGGCTCCACGCCCCGCCAAGATCGACCTGTCGGCGCGGCCAGCGGGCGCGCGGCAGCAGGCCCAGGGCCGGGCCGCCGTCCTCGTACGGCAGGAGCCGGGCGACGCCGCCGCGCTGGGCGACCAGCGGGGCCGGGTGCCCGGCGAGGCAGAGCCCGGCCCGGCGCCCGTCGGGCGCGATGTCGACCGTGCACAGGGTCGCGAAGATCTCGTCGCTCTCCCGCTCGTGTTCCAGGACCTGCTGGAGCGTGGAGAGCAGTTCGTCCCCGCAGAGCCCCGCGAAGGTCAGCGCGCGCCAGGCGATCCGCAGCTCGACGCCGAGCGCGGCCTCGTCCGGGCCGTGGCCGCAGACGTCGCCGATCATGGCGTGGACGGTGCCGTCCGGGGTGCGGACCACGTCGTAGAAGTCGCCGCCGAGCAGCGCGCGGGACCGGCCGGGCCGGTAGCTGGCGGCGAAGCGCAGGTCGGAGCCCTCCAGGAGCGGGGTGGGCAGCAGGCCGCGCTCCAGACGGGCGTTCTCCTGGGCGCGCAGCCGGGACTCGGCGAGCTTCACCTTGGCGGCGTCGTTGCGCTTGCGCTCGACCGCGTACCGGATGGCGCGGCTCAGCACCCGGCCGTCCAGCTCCTCGCGGAAGAGGTGGTCCTGGGCCCCGACGCGTACCGCCTCGGCGGCCAGTTCCGCGTCGGCGGAGGGGGCCAGGGCGAGGACGGCGTGCCGGGGCGCGAGGCGCAGGATGTGCCGCAGCGGGGCGAGCGGGTCGCCGTCGCCGGTGCCCCGGGGCAGGGGCAGCGCGAGGTCGACGAGCACGCAGTGCACGTCGTCGGTGAGCAGCCGCTCGGCCTCGGTGAGGTTGCGGGCGGTGCGGATGCGGACCCGGGTGCCGCTCGCGCCGGCGGCGTCGAGCAGTTCGGGCACGGCGAGGGAACCCGCCGGGTCGTCCTCGACGACCAGGAGGGTGAGATCGGTGCGGTCGCGGTCGGGTCCTGTGCCTGTGCCGGTTCCTGTGTCTGTCACAGCGGTGGCTTCCATGGCGGTGGCATCCAAGGCGTGGGCGTCCATGGCGGTGGTGTCGCCTTGCCCCGCAGCAGAGACGATTCTCTGGCGCGGTACGGATACGGGCATCGGTCCGGGTTTCCTTCCCTCCCCCGAGGGTGCGCCGGGCGCCGGGTGGCGGCCCGCCCCGTCCGGGACCATAGCGGCAGTGCGGCGCGCAGCGGAATGGCGATCACTCCGTGGGCGCCCGGCTCTTCCTTGGCATATGCCGCGGAAGGGGAGGTAGTTGTGCCGGAGGCGGGCGGGGGCGGGCCCCCGTCCCATGAGAAACCTCACTCGGCCGGATCCGTCAGGTCGCTCGTGAGGGGGGCGGCGGGGCCGTGGGGCGGGTGCGCCCATGGGCCGCGGCCCGTGCGTCCCGGGATCAGGCCGGGCGGGACGGGAGGCCGCCGGGGGATCAGGTCGGGCGGACGATGCCCAGGATCTCCATCGAGCCGGCGCCCGCGACGGTCACGTTCCGCCCGGGGCGGGGCGCGTGGACCATCTTGCCGTCGCCGATGTACATGCCGATGTGGCTGGCGTCCTGGTAGTAGACGATGAGGTCGCCGGGGCGCATGTCCTCCGGCTGGACGCGGGGGAGCAGCCGCCACTGTTCCTGCGAGGTGCGCGGGATGCGCTTGCCGGCGGCGGCCCAGGCGGACTGGGTGAGGCCGGAGCAGTCGAAGGAGTCGGGGCCCTCGGCGCCCCACACGTACGGCTTGCCGACCTGCGCGAGGGCGGACTGGATGGCGGTACGGGCCTCGGGGGTGGTCTCGGTGCTGAGTTCGGCGAGGATGCCGGAGCCGAGCCATTCCGTCTGGGCCTGCCGGCGGGCCTGCTCCTCCATCCGGCGCAGCCGCTCGCGCTCTTTGGCGGCGAGCTCGCTCTCCAGCTTCTTCGCGGCGGCGATCTTGCCGTCGATCTCCTTCTTGGCCTGCGCCTGGCGGAGGCGGTCCGCCTCCAGCCGGGTCCAGTGGTCGCCGGCCTCGGACGCGTAGGTGTTCAGCTCGCCCTGGGCGCGGGTGAGTTCGGCGAGGAGGTCGGTGGTGGCCTTGGCGCCCTCGCGGAGCCGGCCGGCGGCGTCGAGGAAGAGCTGCGGGTCGCCGGTGAGGACGAGCTGGGCGCCGTCGGGGAGGCCGCCGTTGCGGTACTGGGCGCGGGCGGTGGCGCCGGCCTGGGCCTTCAGGGTCTCGATCCGCTTCCGGCCGCTCTCGATCATGCGGGCGAGCCGGACGATCTCGGCGGACTGCTTCTCGGTGCGCTCCTCGGCGAGGTTGTACGCGTCGGTGGCGGCGGCGGCCTGCCGGTACAGCGTGTCGATCTCGGTGCGGACCTGTTCGAGGGTCTTCTTCGGCGGGGGCGGCGGCAGCGGGGCGGCGGCGGCCTGGAGGCTCAGGGCGGGCGAGGCCAGCAGGGCCAGGGCGCAGGCCGCGGTGACCGCGGCGGCGGCGTACGGACGTCGGCGTCCTCGGTTCACTGGTTCCCCCTACGTGACCGGGTGCCCCACGGCCACTTTCTGATTTACCGTCAGTAACTTGTGTGGTCCTGGCGATAGTGCCACGCGGAACCGGAAAACGACAGATCCCCCGCCAGAACGACAGGCCCCCGCCAGAGTGACGGCCGATGAGCGGGTGACGTTCCCCCGGCACGGGGATGTGGGCGGACCGTGGCGCGCCGGAGGGCCCCCGGACACCGGCCCGTCACCTGCCGCCCCGTCAGGCCGCGCGGCGTCGCCGGCTCAGGGCACGCGCGGCGCGAGCGCGTCCCAGCGGACCGTCACCTCGCCCTGCCGCCACCGCTTCGGGCCGTCCACGACCGGCCAGTCGCCCGTCAGGTCCCGCACTGAGCGGATCCACCGCTGCCGGGCGCCCAGCGAGGCGTACGGCGCCGCCGCGGCCCAGGCCCGGTCGAAGTCCCGCAGGAAGGCGTGGACCGGCTCGCCCGGCACGTTCCGGTGGATCAGCGCCTTCGGCAGCCGCTCGGCGAGGTCCGAGGGACGCTCCAGGGAGCCCAGCCGGGTCGCGAAGGTGACCGTGCGCGGCCCGCCCCGGTCCAGCGCCACCCACACGTGCCGGCGCCCGATCTCGTCGCAGGTCCCCTCCACGAGCAGCCCGCCCGGCGCGAGCCGCCCGCACAGCCGCGCCCACACGGCGGCGACCTGCTCCTCGTCGTACTGGCGCAGCACGTTCGCGGCCCGGATCAGCGCGGGCGCGCCCGGCACCGGCACCTCGAACCCGCCGTGCACGAAGGACAGCCCCGCGTACCGCTCCTCGTACGGCTTCGCGGCCTCCACCCGCGCGGGCTCGATCTCGATCCCGTACAGCAGGGTGCGCGGCTCGGCGGTCCGCAGCCGCGCCAGCAGTTCGACGGCGGTCCAGGGGGCGGCGCCGTACCCGAGGTCCACGGCGACGGGCGGCTCCGGCGAGCGGCGCAGCGCGGGCCCGTGCACGGCGGCGATCCAGCGGTCCATCCGCCGCAGCCGGTTCGGGTTGGTGGTCCCGCGGGTCGGGGTGCCGACGGGGCGGGTGGTGCGCGGGGCCATGGGAAGAGGATACGGAGCGGGGCACGGGCGCCGGATACGCGCACGGACGGGGGCGCCCCCGTGATGCATGGGCGTAATGAATTGGCAAAGCGCGGGCGCGGCGGAAATGAAAGAGGAGGTTCCGGTGTTGTCGGGGGCGGAGGACGCGCACCGCGCCCTCCGCCTGTCATGTCCGCACGCCACCCTCTCGCGGAAGGACCGCCGACGTGAGCCAGTACGTGTCCCGGTTCGCCGGCACCCGGCACCGGCACCCGGCAGCCCCCTCCCGGCTGCGGCTTCCGGGCCGCCCGCGCACCCCGCGCCGGGTGGCCATGCTCTCCGTGCACACCTCCCCGCTGCACCAGCCGGGCACCGGTGACGCGGGCGGCATGAACGTCTACATCGTCGAGCTCGCCAAGCGGCTCGCGGCCATCGACATCGAGGTCGAGATCTTCACCCGGGCCACCACCGGCGGCCTCGCGCCCGTCGTCGAGCTGGCCCCCGGGGTCCTCGTCCGGCACGTCGACGCGGGCCCGTACGAGGGGCTGGCCAAGGAGGAGCTGCCGGCCCAGCTCTGCGCCTTCACGCACGGCGTGATGCAGGCGTGGGCGGGCCACCGCCCCGGCCACTACGACCTCGTCCACTCGCACTACTGGCTGTCCGGCCACGTCGGCTGGCTCGCCGCCGAGCGGTGGGGCGTCCCGCTCGTGCACGCCATGCACACCATGGCCAAGGTCAAGAACGCCTCGCTCGCCGAGGGCGACACGCCCGAGCCGGCCGCCCGGGTCATCGGCGAGACGCAGATCGTCGCCGCCGCCGACCGGCTGATCGCCAACACCACCGAGGAGGCCGACGAGCTGGCCCGCTTCTACGAGGCGGACCCCGGCAAGATCGCGGTCGTCCACCCCGGGGTGAACCTCGACCGGTTCCGGCCCGCCGACGGCCGGGCCGCCGCCCGCGCCCGTCTCGGCCTGCCGCGGGACGCCTTCGTCCCCGTCTTCGCCGGCCGCATCCAGCCCCTCAAGGCCCCGGACATCCTGCTGCGCGCCGCCGCCCTGATGGTGGACCGCGACCCCACCCTCCGGTCCCGGATGGTGGTGCCGGTGGTCGGCGGGCCCAGCGGCAGCGGCCTCGCCAAGCCGGAGCAGCTCCAGAAGCTCGCCGCCCGCCTCGGCATCGCCGACCTCGTCCGCTTCCACCCGCCGGTGGGGCAGGAACGGCTCGCGGACTGGTTCCGGGCCGCGTCGGTCCTCGTCATGCCCTCGTACAGCGAGTCCTTCGGGCTGGTCGCCATCGAGGCGCAGGCGACGGGCACGCCGGTCGTCGCCGCCGCGGTGGGCGGTCTGCCGGTGGCCGTACGGGACGAGCGGACCGGCTTCCTGGTGCGGGGCCACGACCCCGCGGACTACGCGCGCGTGCTGGATCGTTTCGCCGCCGACCCGGGGCTCACCGCCCGGCTCGGCGAGGCCGCCGCCCGGCACGCCGAGTCCTTCGGCTGGGACACGGCCGCCTCCGCCACCGCCGACGTGTACACGGCGGCCATGCACGACCACCGGCAGCGGGCGCACCACCGTCGCGTACGCTCCCACCATGGCTGACGCTCAGGACACCCGGCGGATCGTCGAGGACACGCTCACCGAGGCGGAGCTGGAGTGGGAGAGCCCCGAACCCGGCTCGTACGTGGTCAAGCTCCCCGGCACCCGGAAGCTGTCCACCACGCTGTCGCTGCGGATCGGCCGCCACTCCCTGTCGCTCAACGCCTTCGTCGTCCGCCACCCCGACGAGAACGAGGCCGGCGTCCACCGCTGGCTCCTCGAACGGAACCTCAGGCTGTACGGCGTCGGGTACGCGATCGACCAGCTCGGCGACATCTACCTGGCCGGCAAGCTGCCGCTGGCCGCCGTCACGCCGGACGAGCTGGACCGGCTGCTGGGCTCGGTCCTGGAGGCGGCGGACGGCGACTTCAACACGCTGCTCGAACTCGGCTTCGCGTCGGCGATCCGGCGGGAGTACGCCTGGCGGGTCTCCCGCGGCGAGTCGACGCGGAACCTGGACGCGTTCAGGAGCCTGACGCGGGAGACGGCTCCGGAGCCGAAGCCGCAGCCGTAGCGGGGGCCGTGGTGGGCCCGGTCTTCTCCGGCTCCGGCTCCGGCTCGCGCAGCGCCGTGCGCAGCCGCAGGGCGTACAGGACGGCGGCGAGCGCGCCGATCGCGAAGGTCCCCGCCCACAGCACGTCCGGGCCGGGCCCGTCGACGACCGCGCCGGCCACGATCGGCGCGACGAAACCGGCGACCGCCCACGACATGCCCATCACGCCCTGGTAGCGCCCGCGCGCGTGCTCCGGGGCGAGCCGCGCGGTGGCGGCGGCGTTCGTCGGCACGTGGATCATCTCGCCGACCGTCCACACCACGACGGTCGCGGCGAAGGCGACGGCCGAACCGGCCAGCGCGGTGGCACCGGTGCCGACGGCGAACAGCAGCGAGGACAGGACCAGCAGGACCACCGGCGAGCGCCGCTCGGTCAGCTTGTTGACCAGCAGCTGGAAACCGACGATCACGATGCCGTTGACGGCGATCACCATGCCGTACGAGGACGGCGGCAGGCCCTGGTCGGCCATGGTCAGCGACAGGCCGATCCACGGCGCGGTGAAGACCAGGCAGACCAGCAGGTTGAGCAGCACGAGGGTCCGGAACGGCGCGTCACGCAGCACGTCCAGCATCGACACCCGCTCCGCGCTCCGCTTCTCGCCGGCCTTCTCGGGCGCCTTCTCCGGCCGGGTCTCCGGCAGCCGCAGGAAGACGATCACCGCGCACAGCGTGGTGGCGACGGCGTCGACGACGAAGAGGGTCCGGTAGCCGAGGAAGGCGGCGGCGCCGCCCGCGATCGAGGCGACCGCGAAGCCCAGGTTGAGCGCCCAGTAGTTGAGGGCGTAGGCGCGGCGCACCTCGCCGGCCGGGACCATGTCGGCGATCGTCGCGTTGATGGACGGCCGGACCGCCTGCATGGCGACGCCCATCAGCAGCACGATGACGGCGACGCCCCAGGCGCTGGTGACGAAGGCGAGCGCGCCGGCGCACGCGGCGGCGGCCAGGTGCATCGTCACCATCGTGGGGCGGCGGCCCCAGTGGTCGGTCAGCGCGCCGCCCAGCGGGGAACCGGCGACGCCGCCGAGACCGTGCAGGGCGACGACCAGACCGGCGAACCAGGCGGAGTGCCCGAGCTCGGACGTCAGGTAGAGCGCGAGGAACGTGAGGACGAAGGCACCGGTCCGGTTCACCAGCGTCGACAGCCACAGCCACCAGAAGCCCTGCGGAAGACCGGAGACGGTGGCGCGCGCCGATCGTCTGAGCGAGTCGATGGACATGTGTGGGCGCCCCCTGCGTGCGGTAAGTCCCTCTGAAGCCTCTCGAAACTTACGCATCTCGGCTGGCGGACGCCAGCGAATTGACGGCGCGCGTCAATCGTCGGCGGTCCATTAGGCTCGTACGCATGGCCGACGCACCGTACAAGCTGATCCTCCTCCGCCACGGCGAGAGCGAGTGGAACGAGAAGAATCTGTTCACCGGATGGGTGGACGTGAACCTCACCGCGAAGGGCGAGAAGGAGGCGACGCGCGGCGGCGAGCTGCTCAAGGACGCCGGCCTGCTCCCGGACGTGGTCCACACCTCCCTCCAGAAGCGCGCCATCCGCACCGCCCAGCTCGCGCTGGAGTCCGCGGACCGCCACTGGATCCCGGTCCACCGCTCCTGGCGCCTGAACGAGCGTCACTACGGCGCCCTCCAGGGCAAGGACAAGGCCCAGACCCTCGCCGAGTTCGGCGAGGAGCAGTTCATGCTCTGGCGCCGCTCGTACGACACCCCGCCGCCGGTCCTCTCCGACGACAGCGAGTACTCCCAGGCCGGCGACGCCCGCTACGCGACCATCCCGCCGGAGCTGCGCCCCCGCACCGAGTGCCTCAAGGACGTCGTCCAGCGCATGCTCCCGTACTGGTACGACGGCATCGTCCCGGACCTCCTCGCCGGCCGCACGGTCCTGGTCGCCGCCCACGGCAACAGCCTCCGCGCCCTGGTGAAGCACCTCGACGGCATCTCCGACGCCGACATCGCGGGCCTCAACATCCCCACCGGCATCCCCCTCGCCTACGAACTGGACGCCGACTTCAAGCCCGTCAACCCCGGCGGCACTTACCTCGACCCGGAAGCGGCAGCCGCCGCCATCGAGGCCGTCAAGAACCAGGGCAAGAAGAAGTAAGAACAGTGATCATGCCCCTGACCTGCGCACACGGCGCAGATCAGGGGCATTTTCGCGCCGTGGGGCCACGCTGGTGTCCCTCTGCACGCCCCCCTGACCGGCACAGGCTTCCGGGTGCCGTGAGCCCCCCTGCCTTTCTCCCTAGGGTGACCCCATGACACTGTCCCCCGGGCCTTCGCCTCACGCAGTCTCGCCCTCCTCCACGGAGCCGCTTCCGTCCGTCGACTGGATCGACCATGTCGACACGGACCCGAACCGTGCCCTGGAGATGCTGGTTCTGGGGTGGTACCCGGCCGAGGAGGTCGAGCCGAACCCCGAAGCGCTCACGGATGAGGAGCTGGCCGGTCTGCCGTCCTCGCTCGCGGCCTTCCACCGTCTCGCCCGCCTGCGCCCCGCCCTTCACCGCTTCAGCAACCCCATGCTTGAGCGGCCGCGGCGAGTCGAGAGACCGTGGGGCGGTCTGCTGGTCTTCGCCGTCGAGAACCAGGGATGCGCGGACTGGTCCATCCCGTGGCCGCCGCAGGGCGGCCCGGCAGACGCCGACCCCGCTGTCTGGCGCACAGAGGACCCCTACGCCGAGGAAGACCCGGAGATGATCCCCGAAGGGGAACCCCTCAGCCGCTTCCTCCTCCAGTTCACCCTCCACGAAGCCAGCGGCATCGCGCCCTTCAGGGCCTGGACCCATGAAATGCCCGTCGAACGCATGGAGCCGTTGCGGGAGTTCCTGCGCCCGGTCCCCCTCAGCCCGTTCCTCCCGGACTGCAGGGGCGACCTGTTCTTCGCGGCCCCTGGCCTGCTGGTGAGCATGAGCGCCGGTGAGACCGTGGCGGACCTCGCGTTCGCCGCACGCGACCGCGAAGTCCTCGCCTCCCTGCGGGCGTACGACTTCCCCTGGAGCCGCTTCGACGAGTGACCCCGCCCCGGCCTCGATGGCCGCCGCGCCTGAGGGGCCGTCAGTGTTCCTCGCGGCCGCCTGCCGCCTCGTCGCAGGCGGTGTCGCGGAAGTGGTCGAGGGTCGTCGTGCGGATCTCGTCGTCCAGGGTGTAGCGGACCTGGTCGGGCTTGAGGCGGGTCAGGTCCTCCGGGGTGAAGCGGACGGGGGAGGCCGTCCACGAGCCGTCGTCGGTCCAGCCGGCCAGGCGGTAGCTGCGGCCCTTCTCCAGGCGGGCCGTCTCCGTCTCCGGGGTCCACTCCTCGGTCGCCGGGGTGCTCGCCGTCTGCATGAGCGGCCAGGTGGTGAAGCCGGTGACGGGGCCGTCGTGGCGCCAGTCGCCGGTGACCTCGCGGGAGCCCTCGGGCGCGTCGTCGGGGTGCAGCATGGCGCCGTCGACGTGGTCGTGGCACATCAGGATCACGCCGAGCGGGGTGCCGTCCTCCGCCACGGTCACGCCCGTGAGGCCGGCCGGTGCCGACGAGCAGCCCGTGAGCAGCAGTGCGGCGGCTCCGGCCGCCGCCGCTGTCAGGAGGGTCGCTCGCGCGGTGGGCATGGCGGCAATTCTGTCGGGCGGAGCCGCCGCTGCCCAGGGGGTGACCGACGGTAATCCGAGGTGAACGGGGGAGCGGAGTCGCTAACGTCCTGTCCATGACACGATCACCGCGCCTGGAGCGGGTCACCCCCGCCACCGTCGACGCCGCCCTCGCCCTCCGCGTCCACCCCCACCAGGAGAAGAACGTCGCCCCCGTCGCGACGTCCCTCGCCGAGGCGTACGCGTACGGCGAGGGCGCCTGGCCCCGGCTGATCTTCGACGGCGACCGGCTCGTCGGCTTCCTCATGGCCTTCGTCGACCTCGCCTGGCGCGGCGACGAGGACCCGGCCGACCGCCGCAGCGGCCTGTGGCGGCTGAACATCGCCGCCGACGCCCAGGGCGCCGGCTACGGCCGCTTCGCCGTCGAGGCCGTCGCCGGCGAGCTGCGCCGGCGCGGAGCCGACCGCATGTACGTCACCTGGGAGCCCGGCCCCGACGGCCCCGGCGGCTTCTACCGCCGGCTCGGATTCCGCACCACCGGAGAGGAGAGCGGCGGCCAGACCGTCGGCGTACGCGCACTGGGGGAGTGAGCGGCGGGGGAGCGCGTCCGCCGGGGGCGGCGGCGCCGTCTCCCCCGCCTCACGCGTCAGCCCGAGCAGCCGCCGCACTGGCACGGGCCGCCCGACTGGCAGCCGCAGCCGCAGCCGGAGCCGCAGCCGCAGGCCCCGAGGACGGGCAGGTGCGTCCGCTCGCGCGGGGCCTCCGCCGGGGCGTCGGGCGTGATGGGGGAATCGGCCATGGGGTCCCTCCCTCGCGGGACGCGGATCGTCCCTCGTCCCCCATTCCATGCCCACCCGGACCGGCGCATCAACGGCGCACGGAAGCCCCGTGCGCCCGTGCGCCCCCCGGATGCCCCGGACCGCCCGCGTACCCCCTACGCGCCCTCGACCGGGGTGTCCGCCGGCTGGAGCTCGTCCGCGTGCTCGCCCGTCACCAGGTACACGACCCGCTTCGCCACCGACACCGCGTGGTCCGCGAACCGCTCGTAGTACCGGCCGAGCAGCGTCACGTCCACGGCCGTCTCGATGCCGTGCTTCCACCGGTCGTCCATCAGGTGCTGGAACAGCGCCCGGTGCAGCAGGTCCATCTCGTCGTCGTCCTGCTCCAGCTGCATCGCCAGGTCGACGTCCTTGGTGATGATCACCTCGGCCGCCTTCGCCATCAGGCGCTGCGCCAGCTGGCCCATCTGGAGGATGGTCGCGTGCAGGTCGTTCGGGACCGCGCGGTCCGGGAACCGCAGCCGGGTCAGCTTCGCCACGTGCTGCGCCAGGTCGCCCGAGCGCTCCAGGTCGGCGCTCATCCGCAGCGAGGTGACCACGATCCGCAGGTCCGTCGCCACCGGCTGCTGGCGCGCGAGCAGCGCTATCGCCCGGGCCTCCAGGTCGTGCTGGAGGTCGTCGACCTTCTGGTCCGCCGCGATCACGCTCTCCGCGAGCTTCAGGTCCGCGTCGAGCATCGCCGTCGTGGCGCGCCCGATCGCCGACCCGACCAGGCGGGCCATCTCGACCAGGCCCTCGCCGATCGAGTCAAGTTCCTCGTGGTACGCGTCCCGCATGGGTGTCCTCTTCTCCGGCAGTGCCTTCGCTCGTCATCGGGGGGTGGTCGCTCCGGACCCCCACGCTCCCACGTTCGGCCCCCTGTGCGTCCGGCTCCATCCCCTCGTATGAACCACCCCTTGCCTGAAGGTGAACTCTGGGAGACGCGGGCCTCCGCCCCTCCCAGGGCAAATGAACCGGTCCCGTCCCCAGGGTGAACTCTGAGCGACGAGTGTTCGAGCAGCCACTCGGACGGCTGGGAGAGTGTCCATGACCACGCATAACCTGGATGGCATGGACGTGAACGCGGCGGTCGCCGCATTGGCCGCGATCGCCGGCGTGTGCACCGGCGTGATCGCCATGCTGGCGTTCCGCTGGAGCGAGCGCGACCAGGCGCGACCCACCCGCACCTCCCTGCACACCGACGCCGTGCTGCCGCCCGGCGTCGACACCGTGCTCTCCGTGCTGCGCTCCTCCGCGGTCGTCCTCGACGAGAGCGACTCCGTGGTGAAGGCCAGCTCGGCGGCGTACGCCCTCGGACTCGTCCGGGGCGGCAAGCTCGCCGTGGAGCCCATGCTCAACATGGCCCGCGACACCCGCAGGGACGGGGAGATACGCCAGGTCGAGCTGGACCTCCCCCGGCGCGGCGGCGGACGCGGCGAGGCCCTCGCCGTCTCCGCGCGCGTCGCCCCGCTGGGCTCGCGGCTCGTGCTGCTCCTGGTCGAGGACCTGACGGAGGCCCGCCGTATCGAAGCGGTACGGCGCGACTTCGTCGCGAACGTGAGCCACGAGCTGAAGACCCCCGTCGGGGCGCTCTCGCTGCTCTCCGAGGCCGTCATGGACGCCTCGGACGACCCCGAGGCGGTCATGCGCTTCGCGGGCCGGATGCAGATCGAGGCGACCCGGCTGACCAACCTGGTCCAGGAGCTCATCGACCTCTCGCGGGTGCAGAACGACGACCCGCTGGAGGACTCCGAGCCGGTGTCCGTGGACGAGCTGGTCGCCGAGGCGATCGACCGCTCCCGGCACCCGGCCTCCACCAAGCAGATCACCATGGCCTCCGGCGGCGCCGCCGACCTGTACGTCTGGGGCAGCCGCGGCCAGCTCGCCGCCGCCCTCGGCAACCTCGTCGAGAACGCCGTCAACTACTCGCCGGCCCGGACCCGCGTGGGCATCGCCGCCCGCCGGGTCGCGGCGCCCGGCGGGGACCTCATCGAGATAGCCGTGACCGACCAGGGCATCGGCATCCCGGAGAAGGACCGCGAGCGGATCTTCGAGCGCTTCTACCGCGTCGACCCGGCACGCTCGCGTGCCACCGGCGGTACGGGGCTCGGGCTCGCGATCGTCAAGCACGTGGCCGCCTCGCACGGCGGAGAGGTCACGGTGTGGAGCACCGAGGGTCAGGGCTCCACCTTCACCCTGCGGCTGCCCGAGGCGGGCTCCGCACGGGACCGCCGGACCGCCGCCTCCTCCCTCACCCCCGATCTCATGACCGAACCGCTTCCCGCACCGGAGGTCCTTCCGTGACCCGAGTCCTTGTCGTCGAGGATGAGGAATCCTTCAGCGACGCCCTGTCGTACATGCTCCGCAAGGAGGGCTTCGAGGTCGCCGTGGCGGCGACCGGGCCCGACGGCCTCGACGAGTTCGAGCGCAACGGAGCGGACCTCGTCCTCCTCGACCTGATGCTGCCCGGCCTGCCCGGCACGGAGGTCTGCCGGCAGCTGCGGGGCCGCTCCAACGTCCCGGTCATCATGGTGACCGCGAAGGACAGCGAGATCGACAAGGTCGTCGGGCTGGAGATAGGAGCCGACGACTACGTGACGAAGCCCTTCTCCTCCCGCGAGCTGGTCGCCCGCATCCGCGCGGTGCTGCGCCGGCGCGGCGAGCCGGAGGAGGTCACCCCGGCGGCCCTGGAGGCCGGCCCGGTCCGCATGGACGTCGACCGGCACGTGGTGACGGTCGCCGGCGCGAAGATCGACCTCCCGCTGAAGGAGTTCGACCTCCTGGAGATGCTGCTGCGCAACGCGGGCCGCGTGCTCACCCGCATGCAGCTCATCGACCGCGTCTGGGGCGCGGACTACGTGGGCGACACCAAGACCCTCGACGTCCACGTCAAGCGCCTCCGCGCCAAGATCGAACCCGACCCCGGCGCCCCGCGCTACCTGGTGACGGTCCGCGGCCTGGGCTACAAGTTCGAGCCGTAGGATCCCCGCCCGCCCCCGAGGCCGGGCGGAGCCCGGCGCAGCGTCCCGAAGCCCGGGAGGCCCCCAGGGGCCGAGCGGCGCGAGGGGCGCACGCGGGGCAGGGGCTCGAGCCCCGGACCCCGGTGCCCCGCGCTACCTGGTGACGGTCCGCGGCCTGGGCTACAAGTTCGAGCCGTAGGAAGGCCTGAGCGTACGCCGCTACGCCGAGAGGGGCGCCCCTGGTGGGGCGCCCCTCTCGGCGTGTGCGGGTGACTCAGTGGCCGGCGGTGGGGCTCGCCTCGCCGTGCCCGCCGGACTCGGCGCCGTGGCTGCCCGACTCGGAGCCGTGGCCGCCGTGCTCGCCCGACTCGGCCGTGGCCTCGGCGGACGGGGTGGCGCCGGGCGGGAGCGGGACCTCGGACGGGCCGAAGTCCTTGTAGTAGCTCGTCGACGGGACGACGAACGCCTCCAGGGAGACGTCACCGGTCTTGCTGAACGTGAACGTGACCTTCTGCGCGTCGCCGTTCTTCGCGGCCTCGTGGCCGTTCTCGATCGTGGCGGTGGCGTTGCCCGTGCCGCCGATGACGACGGAGCCGCCGGCCGGGACGACGACCGGGCCGCTGCCCTTGGCGGACTTGAGGGCGACCGTCGCGTTGCTGCCGGGCAGGCTGATGGACTGCAGCGTCTGCGGGGCACGGCCGTTGTTGAAGACGGTCGCGGAGACGACGGCCGGGCCCTTGGCGCCGGCGGTCGGCTGGGTGATGACGACCGCGTTCTGGATCTTGACGTCGTCCACGGTGACGGCGGCGTTGTCCGGACGGATCTGGAGCGTCTGGGCGTCGTTGCCCGCACCGCAGGCGGACAGCGCGGCGATCGAGAACACGATGGCGGTGGCGGCGAGGGCGCCGCGTCGAAGGCTGCGGCTCACGGCGGCGGCAACTCCTAGGACGTACGGACGAGAGGGACTAAGGACCAGCTAAAGGTGCGTCAGCGCGCTTAGGTTACCGAGCCGCACTCTCCGTCCCGCACCCGACCCGCCCCTAAGCCCCCGCCGCCGCGCGGCGGCCGGTCCCGGCCCCGTGCCGCGCGGCCCCGGAGCGGCCCCCGTGCCGCCCGGAGCGGCGCCGCGCGCGGTGCGGCGGAGGCGTGGCCGGATCACATCCCATTGGCCCCGCGTTCACATAACCGACGTGATCAATTCCGTCGGCCGCGTCGCATTCCGCATGCCTTCCCTTACGGAAAAGCACCGGCGGACCGCCCGCTGATCAATTCCGGATTCTCGGCGCGATCCCTCCGTACGGGTGGTCGATCCTCGAACGGAGTACGCGAACGAGCCCCCTCCGGGCTGGACGAACCAGGACATAACGCCCTCTCTGGGGAGCCCGGGAAGTGTGTGACGCCCATGTTTCTCTCCGTCGACGCAGCCGCTCCGACCTGCGAATACCGCCTTCCGGAAGCCCTCCGCAGCACGCGGGCGACGCACTTGTCAAGCCCCGAGATATGCCCTGACCTGCGGAAACGCCATTCAGAAGAAGCCGTTTCCGTGTTACCCTGGATAGCCACGGAAGGGGTACCTGTCACATGACGTTCAAGGTTGGCGACACCGTGGTCTATCCCCATCACGGGGCCGCGCTGATCGAGGCCATCGAAACTCGCCAGATCAAAGGCGTGGACAAGACCTACTTGGTGCTCAAGGTCGCGCAGGGCGACCTGACGGTTCGCGTGCCGGCGGACAACGCGGAGTTCGTAGGCGTGCGCGACGTTGTCGGGCAGGACGGGCTGGACCGGGTCTTCGAGGTGCTGCGCGCGCCGTACGCCGAGGAGCCGACGAACTGGTCCCGCCGCTACAAGGCGAACCTCGAGAAGCTCGCCTCCGGCGATGTCATCAAGGTCGCCGAAGTGGTCCGCGACCTCTGGCGCCGCGAGCGCGAGCGCGGTCTCTCCGCAGGGGAGAAGCGCATGCTCGCCAAGGCGCGCCAGATCCTGGTGAGCGAACTGGCGCTCGCCGAGAACACCAACGAGGACAAGGCCGAGGCCCTCCTCGACGAGGTGCTCGCGTCCTGACGCCCGGCCTTCCAGGTCCGGCGCACATCACGCCCAGCAGCACTGCCGCGGTGCCCGCCGACGAGCTGTGAATCACCGATTCCCCGAATCACCGATTCCACAGTCCCGTCGCCGGGCACTGCGGCATGTCCGCCCCTCCTCAGTCCTCCCCCACACGCCCCCACGCACGAAAGAACCGGGACGCGTCCCGGCCACGGCTCCCGCATGGCGACGCCCCGACCGTCGTCACGGAAAGGGCCCGGTCGAGGCGTCGTCTCACAGCCTGCTGACGCCATACCCACGTCGCCCGCGGAAACAAACCTGCCGGAGTGCAACCGATGTCTGACGAAGCGCGTCCCCGTCGAACCGCCGTGGTGATCCCGGCCGCCGGGCGGGGCGTACGCCTCGGTCCGGGCGCCCCGAAAGCGCTGCGCGCGCTGAACGGCACCCCCATGCTCATCCACGCCGTCCGCGCCATGGCCGCCTCCCGCGCGGTCCAGCTCGTCGTCGTGGTCGCCCCCGCCGACGGCGTCGCCGAGGTCAAACACCTCCTCGACGCCCACGCCCTCCCCGAGCGCACCGACTACCTCGTCGTCGCCGGCGGCGACACCCGCCAGGAGTCCGTCCACCTCGGACTCAAGGCGCTCCCCGCCGGCATCGACACCGTCCTCGTCCACGACGCGGCCCGCCCCCTCGTCCCCGTCGACACCGTCGACGCCGTCATCGAGGCCGTCCGCGACGGCGCCGTCGCCGTCGTCCCCGCGCTCCCCGTCGCCGACACCGTCAAGGAGGTCGAGCCGGCCGCGCGGCCCGGCGACCCCGAACAGGTCGTCGCCACCCCGGTCCGCTCCCGCCTCCGCGCCGTCCAGACCCCCCAGGGCTTCGACCACGCCACCCTGGCCGACGCCCACGCCACCATCGCCCTCGCCGGCGACGGCGCCACCGACGACGCCGGCATGGTCGAACGGCTCGGCGTCCCCGTCGTCGTCGTCCCCGGCCACGAAGAGGCGTTCAAGGTGACCCGCCCCCTCGACCTCGTCCTCGCCGAGGCCGTACTCGCCCGCAGGAGGGCCAACGATGGCTTCTGATTCCCCCGTCCTCCCCCGCACCGGCATCGGCACCGACGTCCACGCCTTCGAGCAGGGCCGCCCCCTCTGGTGCGCCGGCCTCCTCTGGGACGACCGGGACAGCGACGGGTACGGACTCGCCGGGCACTCCGACGGCGACGTCGCCGCCCACGCCGCCTGCGACGCGCTCTTCTCCGCCGCCGGCGTCGGCGACCTCGGCGCCCACTTCGGCACCTCCCGCCCCGAGTACGCCGGCGCCTCCGGCACCACCCTCCTCGCCGAGGCCGCCCGCATCGTCCGCGCCGAGGGATACGAGATCGGCAACATCGCCGTCCAGGTCATCGGCGTCCGCCCCAAGATCGGCAAGCGCCGCGACGAAGCCCAGAAGGCGCTGAGCGAAGCGGCCGGCGCCCCCGTCTCCGTCTCCGGCACCACCACCGACGGGCTCGGCCTCACCGGCCGCGCCGAGGGCCTCGCCGCCCTCGCGACCGCCCTGGTGTACCCCGTACCGAGGTAGCGGCCGCGAAAATCGTGCCCCGGGACCCACGATCGGTCGCGGGGCACCGCCCCGCGCCCACTACCCTGGACCCGTGACTATTCGCCTGTACGACACCAGCGCCCGGCAGATCCGTGACTTCACCCCGCTCACGCCGGGCTCCGTCTCGATCTACCTCTGTGGCGCCACCGTCCAGGCGGCCCCCCACATCGGACACATCCGGTCCGGCCTCAACTTCGACATCATGCGCCGCTGGTTCGCCTACCGCGGCTACGACGTCACCTTCGTCCGCAACGTCACCGACATCGACGACAAGATCATCGCCAAGGGCCAGGACCAGAACCGCCCCTGGTGGTCGATCGGGTACGAGAACGAGCGCGCCTTCAACGACGGCTACGACGTCCTGGGCTGCCTGCCGCCCACCTACGAGCCCCGCGCCACCGGCCACGTCCCCGAGATGATCGAGATGATGCGCGGCCTCATCGAGCGCGGCCACGCCTACGAGGCCGACGGCAGCGTCTACTTCGACGTCCGCTCCTTCCCCGGCTACCTGGAGCTCTCCAACCAGGACCTCGACGACCTCCGCCAGCCCGACGAAGGCGTCTCCGGCAAGCGCGACCCCCGCGACTTCGCCATGTGGAAGGCCACCAAGCCCGGCGAGCCCGACTGGGAGACCCCCTGGGGCCGCGGCCGCCCCGGCTGGCACCTCGAATGCTCGGCCATGGCCCACAAGTACCTCGGCTCCGCCTTCGACATCCACGGCGGCGGCCTCGACCTGATCTTCCCCCACCACGAGAACGAGATCGCCCAGGCGAAGGCGTTCGGCGACGAGTTCGCCCGCTACTGGGTCCACAACGCGTGGGTCACCATGAGCGGCGAGAAGATGTCGAAGTCGCTCGGCAACTCCGTCCTCGTCTCGGAGATGGTCAAGAACTGGCGCCCCATCGTCCTCCGCTACTACCTGGGCACCCCGCACTACCGCTCGATGATCGAGTACAGCGAGGAGTCCCTGCGCGAGGCCGAGGCCGCCTTCGGCCGCATCGAGGGCTTCGTCCAGCGCGCCACCGAGAAGGCCGGCCGGACCGTCCCGCCCGCCGCCGAGGTCCCCCCGGCCTTCGCCGAGGCCATGGACGACGACCTGGGCGTCCCGCACGCCCTCGCGATCATCCACACCACCGTCCGCCAGGGCAACAGCGCCCTCGCCGCCGACGACAAGGACGAGGCCATCGCCCGCCTCGCCGAGGTCCGCGCCATGCTCGGCGTCCTCGGCCTCGACCCCCTCGACCCCCAGTGGGCCGACGAGACCGGCGGCGGCGAAGAACTCCACGGCGTCGTCGACACCCTCGTCCGCCTCGTCCTCCAGCAGCGCGAAGCCGCCCGCGAGCGCAAGGACTGGGCCACCGCCGACGCCATCCGCGACCAGCTCACCCAGTCCGGCCTCTCCATCGAGGACGGCCCCGACGGCCCCCGCTGGACCATCGCCAACCGGTAGAACACCCCGATGATGTGCCGCCCGGAGACCCGGGCGGCACACTTCACTTACAGACTTCATACGCACGCAGTCAGAGGAACAGGTAACAACCATGGCCGGGAACAGCCAGCGCAGGGGACGTCGCACGTCGAACAAGAAGGGCGCGACGGTCGGCAGCGGTGGCCAGCGGCGCAAGGGCCTCGAAGGCAAGGGCCCCACGCCCAAGGCCGAGAACCGCAAGGGCCACAAGGCGTACCGCGTCTCCAACGCCATGGCGCGCAACGCCGCCAAGCGCAAGCCCGTCGCCCGCCGCGGCGGCAAGGGCCAGGCCGAGATGGTCGTCGGCCGCAACCCCGTCTTCGAGGCCCTGCGCGACGGCGTCCCCGCCACCACCCTGTACGTCCAGCAGTTCATCGACAACGACGAGCGCGTGCGCGAGGCCCTCAACCTCGCCACCGGCCGCGGCACCATCAACATCATGGAGGCGCCGCGCCCCGAGCTCGACCGGATGACCAACGGCCTCA
Source organism: Microtetraspora glauca (assembly GCA_000721275.1). Lineage (GTDB taxonomy): Bacteria > Actinomycetota > Actinomycetes > Streptomycetales > Streptomycetaceae > Streptomyces. Next base: position 78,552 of record JOFO01000019.1, read on the forward strand.
ACCACCAGGGCCTCGTCCTCCAGGTCCCGCCCTACGAGTACGCCCACCCCGAGGACCTCGCCGCGGCGGCCTACGACGACCACGAGGACCCGCTGATCGTCGCCCTCGACGGCGTCACCGACCCGCGCAACCTCGGCGCCGTCGTCCGCTCCGTCTCCGCCTTCGGCGGCCACGGCGTCGTCGTCCCCGAGCGCCGCGCCGCCGGCATGACCGCCGGAGCCTGGAAGACCTCCGCCGGCACCGCCGCCCGCACCCCGGTGGCCCGCGCCACCAACCTCACCCGCTGCCTGCAGGAGTACCAGAAGGCCGGCCTCACCGTCGTCGGCCTCTCCGCCGACGGCGACACCGAGGTCCACGAGCTCGAAGCCCTCGAAGGCCCCGTCGTCATCGTCGTCGGCTCCGAGGGCAAGGGCCTCTCCCGGCTCGTCGGCGAGACCTGCGACCACCTCGTCCGCATCCCCATGCCCGGCGGCGCCGAGTCCCTCAACGCCGGTGTCGCCGCCGGCGTCGTCCTCTACGAGGCCGCCCGTCGCCGCAGGTGACCGCCCTCCCCCGGACGGACCGGAACCGTACGGGGGACCCGCCCCGGCCGTGATCTTGACGGACCTCGGACATCCGAGCCCGTCAAGGCAGTGTCCAAACCCCGCGTCACTCGGTTAGATGAGTGTGGACACCAGAACGCCCCGGCCGGGGTTCGACGATCAGCCCGCGCTGAGCATGGTCAAGGTGGATTCCGATCCCGCCCAGGTGATCGTGAACCACGCCAGCTTCCGTGTGCGGCTCGCGCCGGCCCAGCAGCCGAAGTTCGGCGCGAACCCGCGCGTGGCCGCCCTCTCCGGAGCCGGCGGCGCCGGGGCGCCGCGCCGACGACCCGTCGTGTGGACCGGCAAGGCCAACCCCGGAGCCACCGGACTCCTCCAGGCCGTACGCGAGTCCTCGGCAGCCCCGGCCGGCGCCGTCTCCACACTGGAGCCGACCACCCAGGCCATCCCCCGCATCGACGACACGATGCCCACCCCGATGGTCCCCGCCGAAGCCGCCGCGCCCCTCCTGCCGCCCATGCGACGGGCCGAAGGCGCCTACGACGACGTGTACGACCTGCGGCCCGAGCCCGAGGCGTACGAGGAGACCCGGCACGACGGCCGGCGCCACGGCTCCACGGAGACATCAGCCGCTTCCGCGGCGGGCGTCCGGCACGCGTACTACCCCGGCCGCCGCATGAACCTCGGCGTGGTGCTGCTGCCGCTCCGCGTCTTCCTCGGCTTCATCTCCATCTACGCCGGCATGGGCAAGCTCTGCGACCCCGTCTACTTCGACGGCGGCGAACGCGGCTCCATGGTCAAGTGGCTCACCCAGCTCCACCCCTGGCCGCTCGCCGAACCGCTCCGCGACTTCGCCCTCCAGCACCCCGTCGGCGCCGGACTCACCGTCGCCTTCCTCCAGGTCGTCGTCGGCGTCCTCACCGTCCTCGGCCTCTGGCAGCGCGTCGCCGCCGTCGTCGGCGCCCTCCTCTCCGCCGCCCTCATCCTCACCGTCAGCTGGCGCACCGTCCCCGTCTACGACGCGCCCGACATCATCTACCTCGCCGCCTGGTCCCCGCTGATCATCGCCGGCGCCCCCGTCTACTCCCTCGACGGACGCCTCGCCGGCGAAGCCTGGCGCACCCTCGGCCCCCGCGCCGAACTCTGGGAACTCCGCCGCCGGGTGCTGCGCCGCTCCATGCTGTACGCCTCCGTCGTCGTCGGCCTCACCCTCCTCATCGGTTCCGTCCTCGGCGGCGCCGTCCGCTCCACCGAGATGGTCACCGTCCCCGGCCCCAACGACGACCCGGTCAACCACCTCCCCGGCCAGCCGCTCCCCACCGAACCCGAGCGCCGCCGCACCCCCTCCGAGACCCCCCGCGACACCCGCCCCGAACCGTCGGAGGCCGAGACCACCGAAGCCGGCGAGGAGAGCCCGGCGACCGAGGAGGCCACCCGGCCCACCGAGACCGGCACCGGCCGCGAGACCGGCTCCACCCCGACCCAGGAACAGCGCCCCACCGCCACCGACGGCACAGGCGGCGGCACCGGCAGCCGTACCCCCACCCAGTCCGAGCCCGCGCCGCCGCCCACCACCAGCGACAGCCCGAGCGGCACCACCGACACCTCCACCGGCGGCGGTTCCTCGTCCACCGGCGGCTCCTCCACCGGCACCCCCACCCAGGAGACGCCCACTGAGGAGGCCCCCAGCAGCGGTGGCGACGCCCCGCAGAACCCGATCGGCGGCCTGCTCGGCTGACCCGCGGTCGCACCCGCACACACGAAGGCGGCACCACCCCCCCCAGGGGCGGTGCCGCCTTCGCGCGTCTCAGTGGGTCTGCGCGGCCAGCTCCTTGGCGGCCTCCGTCAGGTCCTTCGCGGTGTCGATCGCCCTCCAGTACGCCCCCTGCGGCAGCGGGAAGCCGGCCAGGCGCCGCTCGCGGGCGAGGCGCGGGAACGCGGTCCGCTCGTGGTCCCCGACGTCCGGCAGCTCACGGACGAACGCAGCGGAGAAGACGTACACGCCGGCGTTGATGAGGAACGGCGACGGCGGCGCCTCGACGAAGTCGGTGATGTGCCCGAACGTGTCGGTCTCGACGGCGCCCCATGGGATCCGCGGGCGGGCCAGGGCGAGCGTCGCGGTGGCGTCCCGCTCGTCGTGGAAGGCGGCCATCTCCCGCAGCGAGAAGCGGGTCCAGATGTCGCCGTTCGTGGCGTACCACGGCCGGTCCGGCTCCGGCAGGTGCGCGGCCGCGTACTTGAGGCCGCCGCCCCGGCCCAGCGGCTCGGTCTCGACGACCGTGGTCACCTTCAGGGGCAGCTCCGCCCCCTCCAGCCACTCCTGGAGGACCTCGGCGAGGTGCCCGCAGGAGACGACCGCGTCGGTCACGCCCTCGGCGGCCAGCCAGGAAAGCTGATGGCCGATGATCGGGGTCCCGGTACCCGGGATCTCGACCATCGGCTTGGGGCGGTCATCGGTGTAGGGGCGCAGCCGCGAGCCCTGGCCGCCCGCCAGGACCACGGCCTGCGTCGGAGTGGTGTGCATACGGGGAACCATAGGTCCCCCGCCGCCGCGGGCGCGGTGACGGCGCTCAGCTCGTCGCGCGCATCACGCCGGTCGCGTACGAGGTGTCGCAGACCGGGCGGGAGAAGGACTGGGCCCGGGCGGGGCCGTAGTGCTCGACCGCGGCGCGGCCGAGGGCGCGGGCGATCGACACGCAGTGCTCGGCGAGCGAGGGGCGGTTCTCCACCTCGCGCTGGAGGTGCGTCAGGGCGACGCCGGGGTCCTTCTCCTGGAGCTCGGCGAGGAGCCGGTCGCGCAGCACGTCCTGCGGGGCGCGGGACTTGGCGCGGGTGGAGACGTCCGAGGCGGAGGCGGTCAGCATCTGGCCTTCGGCGTCCTGGCCGGCCCACGGCACGGCGGACACCGCGAGCGTTCCCGACAGGACCAGGACGACGGGCAGGACGAGGGCGAGGGAGCGGCCGATTCGGCGGGCAGTGTGCGTCACGCAGGCGAGCGTAGCGGCCGGTAGTGATATGGCGACATTTAGTCACTCTCGCGGGCGATGGTTCGACGCGGCTTTTCGAATCCCGTGTTGACGTGGAGGGGTCGGGCGGGCCCCGAATGCCGGGGTTTTCCGGGGTAAGCCCGTTTAAACGAACGACCCCGCGTCCGCAAGGGACACGGGGCCGTTCGCCACGGGCCGGTTTCGGCCCCGGGGTCACTCGCTGATGCGCTGCTCCGTGGACTTGGAGAAGACGTGCAGCTCGCCGGCGCGCGGCACGACGTGCAGCGTGGAGCCCTTGGCCGGGATCTCGCGGCCGCCGACGCGGATCACGATGTCCTTGTCCTCGCCGCCGACGCGGGTGGAGCCGTAGACGAAGCCGTCGGAGCCGAGCTCCTCGACGACGTTCACGGTCACGGCCACGCCGTCCTTGCTCGTCGGGCCGGACACGTCGAAGTGCTCCGGGCGGACGCCGACGACGACGGTCGTGTCGCCGTTCGCGGCGGCGGCGGCGAGCGCGTCGCGCGGGACCGGGACGACGCTGTTGCCGAACTTGACGCCGCCCTCGGTGATCGGGACCTCGATCAGGTTCATGGCGGGGGAGCCGATGAAGCCGGCGACGAAGAGGTTCGCGGGCCTGTCGTACATGTTGCGCGGGGTGTCGACCTGCTGGAGCAGACCGTCCTTCAGCACGGCGACGCGGTCGCCCATGGTGAGGGCCTCGGTCTGGTCGTGGGTGACGTAGACCGTCGTGATGCCGAGCCGGCGCTGGAGGCCGGCGATCTGCGTACGGGTCGAGACGCGGAGCTTGGCGTCGAGGTTCGACAGCGGCTCGTCCATGAGGAAGACCTGCGGCTCGCGGACGATGGCGCGGCCCATGGCGACGCGCTGGCGCTGACCGCCGGAGAGCGCCTTCGGCTTGCGGTCCAGGTACTGGGTGAGGTCGAGGATCTTCGCGGCCTCTTCGACCTTCGCGCGGATCTCGCTCTTGTTGACGCCGGCGATCTTGAGCGCGAAGCCCATGTTGTCGGCGACGGTCATGTGCGGGTACAGCGCGTAGTTCTGGAACACCATGGCGATGTCCCGGTCCTTCGGCGGCAGGTGGGTGACGTCGCGGTCCCCGATGCGGATGGCGCCGGCGTTCACGTCCTCCAGCCCCGCGAGCATCCGCAGCGAGGTCGACTTGCCGCAGCCCGAGGGCCCGACGAGGACGAGGAACTCGCCGTCGCCGATCTCGATGTCGAGCTGGTCGACGGAGGGGGTCTTGGCGCCGGGGTAGATCCGCGTCGCCTTGTCGAAAGTGACAGAAGCCATGGTGAAAGGTCCCTTCACCGGCAGGAACGTGCCGGACGATCCGAGTAAAGGAAGAGTTGAGGTCTAGTCCACCTGGGTGAACTCCGCTCGACGCTACCTGGCGGCGCCGGTTCTGTCAGCAGTCCGGGGGGCGTGAGATTTCCGACCGCGGGCCGGGCGGGGTTGGTTAGACTGCACTCGCTGCCGCCTTAGCTCAGTTGGCTAGAGCGCTTGACTTGTAATCTTGAGGTCGTCGGTTCGATTCCGACAGGCGGCTCTGTACGACGAAGACCCCGCCCCCGCCGTCCGGGGGCGGGGTCTTCGCGGTAGCGTGCGGCGCGCGCACCCAGGGGGGGTGCCGTTGCGACGAAGGATGATCGCTTGCGCAAGACCATTGCTCTGGGGGGAACGGCCGCGCTGCTCGTGGCCGGGTTGGTGTCCGGGGGTTCCGCTTCCGCCGCCGACAGTTGGTATCCCGGGTTCGAGATCCGGGACCGGGTCATTCAGCCGGGTACGTGGCCGGCCGAGGTGAGTCCGACCGGGGTGTCGTACGACGGGCCGTTCTCCGGGACGCTCGTGTACGCCTTCAGCAAGGCGCCGCTGACCGACGCGGCGTGGACGCGGGGCGGTCTGCCCGCGGGGATGACGCTGCAGGCGGACGGCTGCGAGGCGCGGCCGGGGGTGACCGGGGTGTACACCTGCGCGGTCACCGACGAGAACTACTACCCGTACCTCGGCGTCGAGGCGTCGGCCGCGACCGCCGACAACACGACGCTGCACTACGGCTTCGTCTACGTGCCGGAGGGCGGGGACCTCGCCGCCGCCGTGAAGGAGGCGCAGACGGTCGACCTCTACGTGGAGGACCACCAGCGTGCCGCCCGTACCGTCACGGTGAAGACGGCGGAGCACGTCACGCAGAACACCGTCCAGCTGTCCACGCCGCCGGTGGCGCCCGGCACCACGGTGACGCACACCGCGAAGGTGCACGCGGTGGACAAGGGGCGGCTCGACATCGGCTTCGAGCCGGGCGAGGGCATGCGGCACTGGGAGGAGGGCGAGCTCCAGGTCGGCGTCTCCAGCGTCCGGCAGGACTCCGGGACCACCGAGTGCGACCTGACCAGCGGGTACCTGTCGCCCGGCGGGGTGAGCTGCGAGATCGACCCCGGTACGGAGGGGCCGGTCGACGTCACCGTCACGTACACGGTGAAGGCGAGCCCGACCGCCGCGGCGTGGCGGATCGGCACGTACGCCATCTTCGAGGTGTACGACAGCGGCGTCGACAACCCGGAGGCCCGCAGCGAGTTCGCGGTGCAGAGCTCCCGGCCGGTGCCGACGCACCACGCGATGGTGTCCCGGGACAAGGGCGGGCTGCTGTACTGGCACCACGGCACCGGCAAGGCGTCCGCGCCGTTCCGGGAGTGGTCGGAGACGGTCGGGCGCGGGTGGGGCGTGTACAACGCCGTCACCAAGCTCGCGCCGATCACGACCGAGGCGGCCGGCGGCGGTGTCGTCGCGCGGGACACGTCCGGCGTGCTGTGGTCGTACCGGACCACCGGCAGCTCGTACGAGCCGCTGACCGCGCGGGTGCGGGTCGGTGGCGGCTGGGGGATCTACAACCAGCTCACCGGTGTCGGGGACGTCAGCGGTGACGGCCGGCCGGACATGATCGCGCGGGACACCTCGGGCGTGCTGTGGCTGTACAAGGGCACGACGAGCACGACCGCGCCGTTCGCGACCCGGGTGCGGATCGGCGGTGGCTGGGGCATCTACAACCAGTTCACCGGGGCCGGTGACCTCAACGGCGACGGGCGGGCCGACTTGATCGCCCGTGACACGTCCGGTGTGCTGTGGCTGTACCCGGCGACGGGCAAGGCCGACGTGCCGTACGGCACGCGGGTGCGGGTCGGGTCCGGCTGGCAGGGGTACTCGCTCGTGTCGTCCCCGGGCGACCTGACGGACGACGGGCGGGCCGACCTGGTCGCGCGGGACGGTTCCGGGAACGTGTACCTGTACAAGGGCACGGGCAGCGGTACGGCCCCGTACGCGGCGCGGGTGAAGATCTCGCTGGGCGAGGGTCCCGCCGTGACCTCGCTGAACGCGCTGCTCTGACGCGGCTGTGACGAAGGCCCCGGCCCCCGTGGGGGGTCGGGGCCTTCGGCGTGCCGGGGGTCAGCGGCCGGCCACGCGGTTGGCCCAGCGCGCGACGCGGTCGGTGGTCGCGGCGTGGCCGGCGGTCTCGCGGCGGTCGGCGCCGCGGAAGGCGGCGTACATGCCCTGGACGCCGAGCCAGCGGAAGGGTTCCGGCTCCCACTTGCGGACCTTGTGGTTCACCCAGGGGAGGGTGGTGAGGTCGGTGGGGCCGGACTGGCCGGAGTCCTGCTGGATGAGGTCGCGCAGGGTGCGGGCGGCGAGGTTGGTGGTGGCGACGCCGGAGCCGACGTAGCCGCCGGCCCAGCCGATGCCGGTGGTGCGGTCGAGGGTGGCGGTGGCGCACCAGTCGCGGGGGACGCCGAGGACGCCGGACCAGGCGTGGTCGACGCGGACGCCCGCGAGCTGCGGGAAGAAGCGGATCAGCAGGTCGTGGAGGGCCCGGACGGTCTGGGGCTGGGTGCGGCCGTCGTTGTCGGTCTTCGAGCCGTAGCGGTACGGGACGCCCCGGCCGCCGAGGGCGATGCGGCCGTCGGCGGTGCGCTGGGCGTACATGTAGGCGTGGGCCATGTCGCCGAGGGTTTCGAGGCCGTTCCAGCCGACGGAGTCCCACTGGGCGTCGGTGAGCGGCTCCGTGGCGATCATGGAGGAGTTCATGGGGAGCCAGGTGCGGCGCTGGCCGGCGAGGGAGGCGGTGAAGCCCTCGGTGCAGCGCAGGACGTAGGGGGCGCGGACGGTGCCGTAGGGGGTGACGGCGTGCTTGGGCTTGATCTCGGTGACCGGGGTGGACTCGTGGATCGTGACGCCGAGGGCTTCGACGGCGGCGCGCAGGCCGGTGACGAGCTTGACGGGGTGGAGGCGGGCGCCGTGGGGGGTCCAGGAGGAGCCGACGGCGCCGGCGACGCGGATGCGGTCGGCGGTCTCGCGGGCGCCGTAGATCTCGCGGTCGGTCTCGCCGAAGGCGTGCTCGACGGCGTGGAACTCCTTGAGGCGGGTCAGCTGGGCGGGGGTGAGGGCGACTTCGAGGACGCCGCCGCGGTGCTGGTCGGCGTCGATCTTCTCGGCGTCGAGGACGTCGAGGACCTCGGTGACGGTGGCGTTCATGGCCTGCTGGAGGCGGACGGCGGCGTCGTGGCCGTGGAGTTTCGCGTAGCGGTCGCGGCCGGCGATGCCGTTGTAGAGCCAGCCGCCGTTGCGGCCGGAGGCGCCGTAGCCGCAGAAGCGGGCCTCCAGGACGACGATGTCGAGGAAGGGCACCGCCTTCTTGAGGTAGTAGGCGGTCCACAGGCCGGTGTAGCCGCCGCCGACGACGCAGACGTCGGCGGTGCGGTCGCCGGGGAGCGGTTCGCGGGGGTCCGGCAGTCCCTGCTGCGCGAACCAGAACGAGATGCCGCCGTTGACCGTGCTGGTGCTCATGTTGTCCCTCTTCCCGGTGCGTGGCGGGAGGGTACCGGGGGCGTCGGTCCCCTGGAAACGGGTGGTTCGGCGGCGGGCGGGCGCGGGGGCGCGCCGGGGTCGTAGGGTCGTGGGGTGATTCACGTACCGGAGGAACTGGCGAGGTCTCAGGAGCGGTACAACGGCGCGGCGGGGCGGGCGTTCGTCGCCGCGCTGCCGGGGCGGGCGGAGGAGTTCCTGGACCGGTGGGGGCTGCGGCTCGCGGGCGCCTCGATGCACGGGGTGGCGTCGCTGGTGCTGCCGGTGGAGCGGGCGGACGGGACGCCGGCGGCGCTGAAGCTCCAGCTGCTCGACGAGGAGAGCGAGGGGGAGCCGGCCGCGCTGCGCGCGTGGGGCGGCGACGGGGCGGTACGGCTTCTGGAGCACGATCCGGAGACGTGCACGATGCTGCTGGAACGGGCCGACGAGCGGCGGCACTTGTCGCGGCTCGGCGACGAGCGGGAGGCGGTGCGGGTCCTGGCCGGGCTGCTCGCCCGGCTGTCCGCGCTGCCCGCGCCGCCGGGGCTGCGGCGGCTGGACGCGATCGCCGCGCGGATGCTCGCCCGGGTGCCGGGCGTGGTGGCGCGGCTGGGCGCGGCGGACGCGGCGCTGCTGGCGGACTGCGCGGCGGCGGTCCGTGAGGTGGTGGGGGAGCCGGGGGACCGGCTGCTGCACTGGGACCTGCACTACGACAACGTGCTGGGCGCGGAGCGCGAGCCGTGGCTGGCGATCGACCCGAAGCCGCTGGCCGGGGATCCGGGCTTCGAGCTGCTGCCGGCGCTGACGGACCTGTGGAATCCGGATCCGGCGGAGATCCGGTGGCGGTTCGACCTGCTGACGGAGCGGCTGGGGCTCGACCGGGAGCGGGCGCTGGCGTGGACGCTGGGCCGGGTGCTGCAGAACGGGCTGTGGGAGGTGGAGGACGGCGCGCCGGCGCTGGACGCGGACCAGGTGGTCATCGCGCGGGCGCTGCTGGCACGCTGAGGGCATGATCCGTACCGCCACACCGGCCGACGTGCCCGTCATCCATGCCCTGATCCGTGACCTCGCGGAGTACGAGAAGGCCCTCGACGAGGTCCGGGCGACCCCCGGGCAGCTGCGCGAGGCGCTGTTCGGGGAGCGGCCGGCCGCCTTCGCGCACCTCGCGGAGACCGAGGACGGGAAGCCGGTCGGCTTCGCGCTCTGGTTCCTCAACTTCTCGACGTGGCGCGGGGTGCACGGCATCTACCTGGAGGACCTGTACGTGCGTCCGGAGGCGCGCGGCGGCGGTCACGGCAAGGCGCTGCTGACGGAGCTGGCGCGGATCTGCGTGGAGCGCGGCTACGAGCGGCTGGAGTGGTCGGTGCTGAAGTGGAACAAGCCGTCGATCGACTTCTACGAGTCGCTGGGCGCCCGCCCGCAGGAGGAGTGGTCGGTGTACCGGCTGACGGACGGGGCCCTGGCGGCGCTGGGCGCTCCGGCGACGGTGTAGGAAGTCCTCATGTGCAACGATCACGGCAATCACGGTGACGACATGGGCGTCGAGGCCCGGTTCCAGCGGATCACCGACTTCATCGAGGCGCGGCTGACCCCGCTGTTCGACCCGGCGAACGGCAGCGACCACGGTTTCGGGATGGACGACACCTCCCGCTCCCTGCGGGCCCTGCGGTACACGGTGCAGGCGGCCTCGCAGGTGGGCGGTCTGGTGGAGAAGCGGGAGACGGCGCCGGAGCTGCGCCAGGTGGTGGACCAGGCGCTGGAGCACAACTGGGACGTGCTGCGCTCCATCGCCCGGATGTGGGAGGACCACGAGGACTTCCGCAAGGAGTTCAAGGCGCACTCGTGGGACGTGCTCGGCGTCTGAGCCTGCGTCAGGGAATCAGGACCACCTTGCCCATCGTGCCCCGGGTCTCCAGGGCGCGGTGGGCTTTCGCCGCTTCGGCGAGGGGGAAGCGGTGGACGGCGGGGCGGAGGGTGCCGGCGGAGGCGGCGGCGAGGGCGGCGCGTTCGAGGTTCCGGACGTCGCCGCCGGCCTTCTGGATCATGACGGGGCCGAGGACGGAGCCGGAGGTGATGCCGCGCGCGGTGAGTTCGTCCTCGGTGAAGGTGAGGGGTTCGCCTTCGTGGATCCCGGTGCTGGACCAGCCGAAGACGAGGTGCTGTCCGCCCTTGCCGAGGAGGTCGACGGCGGCGCGGCCGGTGGCGCCGCCGACGGAGTCGAAGACGACGGTGGCGGTGCGGTCGCCGAGGAAGGCGCGGACGTCGGCGGGCCAGTCGGGGCGGGTGTAGTCGACGGCGAGGTCGGCGCCGTTGTCGCGGACGCGGGCGGTCTTGGCGGGGCCGCCGGCGAGGCCGACGACGGTGGCGCCGGCGTTCTTGGCGTACTGGACGAGGAGGGTGCCGATGCCGCCGGCGGCGGCGGGGACGATCGCGACCGAGTCGGGGCCGAGGTCGGTGAACTGGAGGATGCCGAGGGTGGTGCGGCCGGTGCCGATCATGGCGACGGCTTCGGCGTCGCCGAGGTGGTCGGGGAGGGCGTGGAGGCGGTCGGCGTCGGTGACGGCGCGTTCGGCGTAGCCGCCGGGGTTCATGCCGAGGTGGGCGACGACGCGCTTGCCGAGCCAGGAGGGGTCGGTGCCGTCGCCGAGGGCGTCGACGGTGCCGGCGACCTCGCGGCCGGGGACGGTGGGGAGTGCGGCGGGGGCGGGGAAGGGGCCGGGGTGGCCCTGGCGGAGGGCGGTGTCGAGGAGGTGGACGCCGGCGGCGGTGACGGCGATCCGGACCTGGCCGGGGCCGGGGACGGGGTCGGGCACCTCTTCGTAGGTGAGGTTCTCGGCGGGGCCGAAGGCGTGGAGGCGGACGGCGTGCATGACGGTTCCCCTGTCGTCGGTGGCGGTGCGTCGGTGGCGGTGCGTCTTGCGGAGGTGCTGTGCTGTGCGGCCCACCCTGCTTCCTCGACCTTGGTTGAGGTCAAGGGCCGGTTGTCGGTGGCGTGCGCCACGATGGACGCATGAAGCGAACGACCAGGGCGCCCCGCCGGGTGGAGCTGCGGCTGCCGCCCCTGGAGCCGTACGAGGGCGGGCTGGAGCCCGACGGGGACTACGACGGCCTGGAGCTGGCCGGGCTCGATCTGGCGGGCGCGTCGGGGGAGGGCGCCCGGTTCCTGGACTGCGCGCTGCGCGCGTGCGCGCTCGACGAGGCGCGGCTGACGGGGGCGCGTCTCCTGGACTCCCGCCTGGAGGCCGTACGGGGCGTGGGCACCGACCTGTCGGAGGCGCAGCTGCGGGACGCGGAGGTGGTGGAGGCGCGGTTCGGGGGGACGCGGCTGCACGGCTCGGTGTGGGAGCGGGTGCTGGTGCGGGGCGGGAAGTGGGACTACCCGAACCTGCGGGGGGCGCGGCTGCGGGACGTCGTCTTCGAGGGGTGCGTGCTGGTGGAGCCGGACTTCGGCGGGGCGGTCCTGGAGCGGGTGTCGTTCGTGGACTGCGAGCTGGCCGGGGTGGACTTCTCGGGGGCGCGGCTGGCGGACGTGGACCTGCGCGGGGTGCGGCGGCTGGAGATCGCGCGCGGGGTGGAGTCGCTGGCGGGCGCGGTGGTCTCGACGGCGCAGCTGCTCGACCTGGCGCCGGTCCTCGCGGCGCGGCTGGGGGTGCGGGTGGAGGACTGAGAGGGGGCTAGCGGACGCGGGGGAAGCGGGCCTGGAGGTCCCAGACGGCCGGGTTGTCGGCCAGGCCCTCGTGCATGTCGGTGAGGTCGGCGATCAGGTCGTGGAGGAAGTCGCGGGCCTCGCGGCGGAGTTCGGCGTGCGCGAAGGTGAGGGGGCGTTCGTCGCCGGGCATCCAGTCCGCCTCGACGTCGACCCAGCCGAAGCGGCGCTCGAAGAGCATCCGGTCCGACGACTCGGTGAAGTCGAGTTCGGCGTACTGGGGGCGGGAGGCGCGGCTGCCGCGCGGGTCGCGGTCGAGCTGCTCGACGATGTCGCAGAGCGCCCACGCGAAGTCGAGGACCGGCACCCATCCCCAGGCTGTGGACAGCTCCCGGTCCTCCTTGGTGTCCGCGAGGTAGACGTCGCCGCAGAAGAGGTCGTGCCGCAGCGCGTGCACGTCCGCCCGCCGGTAGTCGGTCTGCGGGGGGTCGGGGAAGCGCCGGGAGAGGGAGTAGCCGATGTCGAGCACGCCCTGATGGTGTCACGGCCCCGCGGCGGTGTCAGACGCGGTGGACCGCCCGCGCCAGCCGCGGGCCCAGCCAGCGCTTGAGGCGGCGCAGCGGCTCCAGGCTGCCGGCGGCCCGGTCGAGCCGGTAGTAGAGCTGCGGGGGGACGTACGGCAGGAGGGGGGAGTGGCGCTGGCCGAGGAGCGCGAACATCTGCCGCGGCGGCAGGTCCATGTAGCGGGGCAGGTTCTCGTACCACTGGGCGCTGAGGCGGGCTGCGCTCTGCGCGGAGACGAGTTCGGCGCGGCGCCGCTTCCCGTAGAGACCGAGGGCGGTGTCGAGGTCGTCCGGGTGGGCGCGCAGGGCGGCGGCGAGCGCGAGGGCGTCCTCCAGGGCGAGGGTGGTGCCGGCGCCGATCGAGTAGTGGGTGGTGTGGGCGGCGTCGCCGAGGAGGACGGTCCGGCCGTGGTGCCAGGCGCGGGTGGTGAGGGTGCGGAAGCGGAGCCACTGGGCGGGTTCGGCGCCCCGGTCGCGGCCGATGAGCTCGTGCCCGTCGAGGAGGTCGTGGAAGAGCTTCTCCAGCAGGGCCAGGCAGTCGGCCTCGGGCAGGGTGTCCAGGCCGAGGCCGGTCCAGGTGCCGGGGGCGCACTCGACGACGCAGGTGGAGCGCTCGCCGCTGAAACCGTAGGCGTAGCACCAGATCCAGCCGTGCTCGGTCTCCTTGAAGGCGAAGCTGAAGGAGTCGAACACCTTGCTGGTGCCGAGCCAGATGTAGGGGTTGCGGCCGGTGGTGAAGGCGGCGCCGTACTGCTCGGCGTGCGCCTCCCGCAGCACGCTGTGGACGCCGTCGGCGGCGACGACGAGGTCCGCGCCGGCCAGTTCCGGCGCGTCCGGGCCGGCGACCGGGTGCTCGTACGCGATCTCGACGCCGAGCGCGGCGGCCCGGTCGGCGAGCAGGCCGAGCATCCGGCGGCGGCCGATGCCGAAGCCGGCGTCGCCGCGGTGCACGGTCCGCTCGTCGCGGACGATCGCCAGCCCGTCGGTCCAGGTCACCGACGCGTCGGCGACGGCGGCGGCGGACTCCGGGTCGCCCGCCCGCAGCTTGTCGAGGAGCCCGGCCCAGTAGGTGACGCCCCAGCCGTAGGTGGAGCCGGCCGCGTTCCGCTCGTACACGGTGATCTCGTGCGCGGGGTCCTGGCGCTTCAGCAGGATCGAGAGGTACAGGCCGGCGGGCCCGCCACCGACGACGGCGATCTTCACGTGCGCTCTCCCACGGGGCATGACGCTGTGTACGGGAACGACAGCGCACGGTAGCAGCCTCAGGGGAGCAGGCGCTGTTCCTTCGCGACGGCCACGGCGCCGGCCCGCGTGTCGACGCCGAGCTTGGCGTAGATCCGGCCGAGGTGGGTCTTCACGGTCGCCTCGCTGATGAAGAGCGCCCGGGCGATCTCCTTGTTGCCGAGGCCGTGCGCCAGCTGGCCGAGGATGTCCCGCTCCCGGTCGGTGAGCGACGGTCCCGCCGCGCCCCGCATCCGGTCCATGACCCGGCTCGCGACCGGCGGCGACAGCGCGGTGCGGCCCTGGGCGGCGGAGTGGATGGCGGCGAACAGCTCCTCGGGCCGCTCGGCCTTCAGCAGGTAGCCGGTGGCGCCCGCCTCGATGGCCCGGGTGATGTCGGCGTCGGTGTCGTACGTGGTGAGGACGAGGACGTGCACGCCGGTCGGCGCGATCCGGCGGGTCGCCTCCACCCCGTCGATGCCGGCACCGAGCTGGAGGTCCATCAGGACCACGTCCGGCTTCAGCTTCGCGGCCATCGCGACCGCCTCCTCGCCGCTGCCCGCCTCGCCGACGACCTCGATGTCGGGGGTGGAGCCCAGCAGGGCGAGCAGTCCGGCGCGGACCACGACGTGGTCGTCGCAGAGGAGGATGCGTACGGTCACGGGCGGGCCTCCACGGGGGGTGCGAGGGGGATGGCGGCGGAGAGCACCGTGCCCTCGCCGGGGGACGACTCCACCGTAAGCGTGCCGCCCAGCTGCTGGGCGCGGACCCGCATGGCCGGCAGGCCGTGGCCGCGGACGCCGGCGCCGTCCCGGCCCGCCGCCGGGTCGAAGCCGCTGCCGTCGTCGGCGACGTCCAGGACCACCTGGTCGTCCAGGTAGGTGAGGGTGAGCGCGGCGGAGGTGGCGGCGGCGTGCTCCCGGATGTTGGCCAGCGCGCCCTGCGCGATCCGCAGCAGCGCCGACTGCGCCCGGTCCGGCAGCGGCACCGGCGTGCCGTCGACCCGGAAGGCGGCCGACTCGCGGGACGCGAGCCCGCGCAGCGCCTGCTCCAGGCCGCCGCCCTCGGCGAGGTCGGCGGGGGCCAGGTCGTGGACGAAGCGGCGGGCCTCGGCGAGGTTCCGCTCGGCGATCGACTCGGCGGTCCGCACGTGCCGGCGGGCGGTGCCCGGGTCGCTGTCCCAGGTGCGGTCGGCGGCCTGCAGCAGCATCTGCTGGCTCGACAGGCCCTGCGCGAGGGTGTCGTGGATCTCCATGGACAGCCGCTGCCGCTCGGCGAGGGTGCCCTCGCGCCGCTCGATCGCGGCGAGTTCCCGGCGGGTGCGGATCAGGTCGTCGATGAGGGCGCGCTGGCGGGCCGCCTGCCGGTCGGCGTGGACGAAGACGCCGGTGGCGAGGGCGGCGACGGCCGGCGGGGCGACGATCAGGTTGGGGTCCCAGCCGCCGTGCGAGAGCTGCACCTGCGCGAAGACGACGAAGGCGGTGAGCAGGGCGACGAGGACGACGGACGCCTTGTGCGGCAGGGTCCGCAGGCCGGTGTAGAAGAGCGGGACCGCGCACCACGCGAAGCTGGGCGCGAGGACGACGAGCACCACCCACACGGCGACGACCGTGCACAGCCAGGCGATCCGGCGCGGTGTGGCGAGGGTGCCGAGGACCGGCCCGAGCACGTACAGCGCGGCGAGCGCGCCGCACAGCGCGATGATCCACGGGCTGCGGCCCTCCCAGTCGTGCCGCAGCAGGAACCGGGCCAGCGACGCCCCGAGCAGCAGGAAGAACACCACGTGCATGACGCGCGCGAGCCACCGCCCGTCGGGATCCTGCGCCCCGCGCGGACCGGCGCCGCCGTACGCGCCGGGGCCGGCCGGGGCGCCGGGGCCGTACGGGCCGGGGGCCGGGGCGCCGGTGCCGTACGGGCCGGCGGGGGCGGGCCGTCCGGGCACGGGGCCGCCGACGGGCGGGGCGGGGGTGGTGCGGCGGGCGCGCCGACCGGTCCGGTTCATCCGTCTCGCCTCCTCGCGCACGGCGCTGACCTGGGGGTACGTATCCATGCTGACCCGCGCGGACCACCCCGGCATCAGCCGATCGGCTGACCCCCGCATCGTCCGGTGCGCGCCGGGACGGCAGCCGGACCGTGGACCGTACGGTGCCGGTGCCGGACCCAGGATGGATCTCGGAGCGGGGGAGACGCCCTCCTCCGCCGGACCGATCAGGTCCGCCACGACCTCCTCGGGAGCCACCATGAAGAAGAACCTCGTCCTCGGGGCCACCGCCGCCGCCGTCCTGGCCGCCGGCACCTTCGGCGCCGTCTCGGCGAACGCCTCCGCCCCGGCCGCCGCCCCCGCCGCCGTCGTCAAGGCCGACGCGGCCGGCGACCACCTGCGCCAGACCACGCACCTCACGGTCGACGCCGCCACCGACGCCGCCGAGGCCGTCCTGAAGGCCGCCGCCAAGGAGAACCAGCGCGTCTCGGTCGCCGTCGTGGACCGCAACGGCAACACGATCGTCACCCTGCGCGGCGACGGCGCCGGCCCGCAGTCCTACGAGTCGGCGATCCGCAAGGCGTACACCGCCGTGTCCTGGAACGCGCCGACCTCCGAGCTCGCCAAGCGCCTGGAGCAGGCCCCGAACCTGAAGGACATCCCGGGCACCCTGTTCCTCGGCGGCGGCGCCCCGGTCGCGGCCAATGGCGGCCCGATCGCCGGCATCGGCGTGGCGGGCGCCCCCTCCGGCGACCTCGACGAGAAGTTCGCCCGGGCCGGCGTCGCCGAGCTGGCGAAGTGACCCCGCTCCGGGCCCCCGGCCCGGAGCGACACCCCCCGAACCGGTGGGGGCGTCCGATTCCCCCCGACGGACGCCCCCACCGTCACCTTCTGTCCGGCTTGTCTAGGATCCGTACGTGACGTACGTGACGCGCGGGACGCGCGTGCTCCGGACCGGCCGGACCGGACGGTCCCCGAGGGCCGCCGCCCGCACGGCGGCGGCCCTCGTCGTGCTCGGCCTCCTCGCCGGCGGCTGCGTCCCGGCCGCCGGCGGCGGCGTACGGGGCACGCCGGGCGCGGCCGGGCTCAAGGACCCGTACTACCCCCGGCTGGGCAACGGGGGCTACGACGTCTCCCGCTACGCCCTCGACCTCGCCTACGACCCGGACGGCGGGCACCTCGACGGCACCGCGCGGATCACCGCCCGCGCCACCCAGGACCTGTCCGCCCTCAACCTCGACCTCTCCGGCCTCACCGTGGCCGGCGCCACCGTCGACGGCGAGCCCGCCGCCGTCAACCGGGCCGGCCACGAGCTGACCCTCCGCCCCCGCGACGAGCTGCGGAAGGGCGCCGAGTTCACGGTCACCGTCGACTACGCGGGCGTCCCGGAGCCGGTCACCGACCCCGACGGCTCCACCGAGGGCTGGCTGAGGACCCCCGACGGGGCCGTCGCCGTCGGCCAGCCCGCCGGCTCCATGTCCTGGTTCCCCGGCAACCACCACCCCTCCGACAAGGCGTCCTACGAGATCGCCCTGACCGCCCCCAGCCGCCTGACGGCCCTGTCCAACGGCGTCCGGGTCTCCTCCGGGCCCGTCTCCGGAGGCCGCACCCGCACGGTCTGGCGCCAGACCGAGCCGATGGCGTCCTACCTCGCCACCGTGATGATCGGCCGGTACGAGACCGGCACCGCCACCGCCCTCGGCGACGTGCCCGTCATCACCGCCGCCGAGCCGTCGCTGGCCTCCGCGACCGCCGCGCTCCGCGCCGAGATCCCCCGGATCCTCGCCCGCCAGCAGGACCGCTTCGGCCCCTACCCGTTCAGCGCCGCCGGGGCCGTCGTCACCCGCGACGGGCTGCTCGGCTACGTCCTGGAGACCCAGACCCGGCCCGTCTTCCCGGCCTCCTCCTTCGACCGCACGACCCTCGTCCACGAACTGGCCCACCAGTGGTACGGGAACTCCGTCACCCCCGAGAGCTGGCGGGACATCTGGCTCAACGAGGGCTTCGCCACCTACGCCGAGTGGCTGTACGCCGAGGAGCACGGCTCCGTGCCCGCCCGCGAGAGCTTCGCGTCGGCCTTCGCCGACGACGACAACTGGACCTTCCCGCCCGCCGACCCGCCCGCCGCCGAGAACCTGTTCGACCCGCCCGTCTACCGGCGCGGGGCGATGGTGCTGCACAAGGTGCGCGAGACCGTCGGCGACCGGGTCTTCGGCGAACTGCTGCGCGGCTGGGCCGCGAAGTACCGGCACGCCAACGCCTCCACCGAGGACTTCACCGCCTACGCGGAGTCGGTCGCGGGCCGGGACCTGGACGCGGTGTGGAAGGTCTGGCTGTACGGCGACGGCCGGCCCGAGCGGCCCTAGGCCGCCCCTTCCGGGGCGAGCGGCTTGCGGAGGACGACGCAGGGGCGGCCGTGGGCGAGGTCGGGGCGGCGGGCGGTCTCCTCGTAGCCGAGGGACGTCCAGAAGGCGAGGGCCTTCGGGTTGTTCTCCAGGACGGCGAGCTTGAGCCCCGTCCGGCCGGCGGCACGGAAGCGGTCCTCGACGCGGGCCGCCAGCCGGCGGCCGAAGCCCGCCCGGTGCTCGTCCGCGTGGACCATCAGCAGGCCCAGCCACGGATCCGGGTCGGCCGGGTCGGGATGCTGCCCGAGGGTCACGGCGACGGCGACCAGCCGGCCCTCCGAACGGGCCAGCAGCACCTCGGACGAGGGCCGGGCCAGGTCGTCCGCGAGCGCGGCGGCGACCTGCTCGGGACGGATCGCGTCCGGGTCCGGGAAGTCGCCGCTGAGCTGCTGGAACTCGCGGTTCGACGCGTACAGCGCGGTGAGTTCGGTGAGCAGCGGCCCGGGCAGCGCGGCGCCGTCCTCCAGGGCCTTGGGCACAAGGGTCTCGACGATCACGCGGACAGGGTAGAGCCCCGGCGGTCCGGGACCGGCCGGGGCTCGGCGGCACCCACGGGCGGTGTCCGGGCCCGTGGGTGCCGAGGGGTGCTGCGGGTCGGGCGCCGACCGTCAGAGGTTCACGCCGAAGTCGCGGGCGATGCCCTCCAGGCCGGAGGCGTACCCCTGGCCGACCGCGCGGAACTTCCACTCGGCGCCGTGCCGGTACAGCTCGCCGAAGACCATCGCGGTCTCGGTGGCCGCGTCCTCGGAGAGGTCGTAGCGGGCGATCTCGGCGCCGCCGGCCTGGTTGATGATGCGGATGTACGCGTTGCGCACCTGGCCGAAGTTCTGCGCGCGGGAGACCGCGTCGTAGATGGAGACCGGGAAGACGATCTTGTCGACGTTCGCCGGGAGGCCCGCGAGGTTGACGTTGATCTGCTCGTCGTCGCCGCCGCCCTCGCCGGTGCGGTTGTCACCCGTGTGGACGATGGTCTGGTCCGGGGTGGACTTGTTGTTGAAGAAGACGAAGTGGGCGTCCGAGGCGACCCGGCCGGCGGCGTCGACACCGATGGCCGAGGCGTCCAGGTCGAAGTCGGTGCCGGTCGTCGTGCGGACGTCCCAGCCGAGGCCCACGGTGACGGCGGTCAGGCCCGGCGCCTCCTTGGTGAGGGAGACGTTGCCGCCCTTGGCGAGGCTCACTGCCATGGATGTCCCTTTCATCGTGACGCGCGTCGTCGTACGCCCGGAGAAACGCGGGGGAGCGCCCGGCGGTTCCCGGCCGGCGAAAACAGGGTGACGGCCCGGTCCCGCCGCGGGGAACATGGAGGGCATGTCAGGTCCGTATCAGATCCGCGGCTCCGTCTCGCTGCCCGAGACCGAGCTCCAGTGGCGTTTCTCGCGCTCCTCGGGTCCCGGCGGCCAGCACGTCAACACCTCCGACTCGCGCGTCGAGCTGCGCTTCGACCTCGCCGCGACCGAGGCGCTGCCCGAGGTGTGGAAGGCCCGCGCCCTGGAACGGCTCGGCTCCCGGCTGGTCGACGGCGTGCTGACCGTACGGGCCTCGGAGCACCGCTCGCAGTGGCGCAACCGCGAGACGGCCGCCGTCCGCCTCGCCGCGCTCCTCGCCGAGGCGACCGCCCCGCCGCCCAAGCCCCGCAAGGCCACCCGCATCCCCCGCGGCATCAACGAACGCCGCCTGCGCGAGAAGAAGCAGCGCGCCGAGACGAAGCGGGGCCGGCAGGGCCGCGACTGGGGCTGAGCCCGCCGCGGCCGTCAGGCCAGGTGGCGGTAGCGGCCCCGGAAGTAGGTGAGGGGGCTGCCGTCGGGGGACGGCAGGGCGACCGAGAGGACACGGCCGATCACCAGGGTGTGGTCGCCCGCCACCACCCGGCTCTCCGTGCGGCACTCCAGGGTGGTGAGCGCCCCGCCGATCAGCGGGGCCCCGCTGACCTCGCCGCGGGTGTACGGCAGGTCGGCGAAGAGGAGCCGGTCCGAGACGCGGCCCTTCATCGCGAACCGCCCGGCCACGTGCCGCTGGCTCTCCGCCAGCACCGACACCGCCCAGACCGGGACCTCCTCCAGGAGGTCGTCCATGCGGGAGCCGTTGCGCAGGCTCACCAGGACCAGCGGCGGGTCCAGCGAGACCGACAGGAACGCGGTGGCGGTCATGCCGACGTCCTCGCCGCGCGGGCCGTCGTCGGGATCGTGCGCGGTCACCAGGACCACGCCGGCCGCGAGGCGGGACATCGCCGCCCGGAACTCGTCGTCGCTCACCCCCTCAGCATGAGGGATGGCGAGGTCCGTGACGGGCGGCGAGGGCGGGGTCTTCTGGAGCACACCGGCACGCTAGCCCCGGCCGCGCGCGGGCCGCATCGGGCCCGGGGACCAGTCCGGCGCCCGGCGCGGGTCCTAGGACCGCCGGCCCGGGGCACCCCGGCGCGCGCGGGTCACCCCCGACCCGCCGGATCACGCCATCCACGTGCTGTGACTTGAGTCACAGAGCCCACTATTTGCTGACCCTGTGTACCGGGTGCGCAGCTCGCTGTGATTCAGTGGCGGGGACAGTACAGCACGAAGCCGATGAGAACCCTGGAGTTGCTGTCGAGGTCTCGGGGAGAGCGAGCGATGGAGACCGAGTCGGAGCCGTACGTCCGTCTCTCGACCCTGCGACAGCTGCATCAGGTCGTGGCGGACCTGAACACCGCCCGCAGCCTGGCGGACACCCTGCAGACCGTCGCCGACGGCGTCGTCGCCGGTCTCAACTACCAGCTGGCCGCCGTCAACCTCGTCCGCCCCGACGGTGACCTGGTCGTCGCCGCGTTCGCCGGGGACCCCGCCGCCGAAGCCCTCATCACCGGCCGCGTCGGCTCCCGCGAGGCGTGGGACCGGCGGCTCGCCATGGGCGTCCCCTGGGGCGACCTGCGGTTCATCCCGCACACCGAGGGCTGGGTCCTCATGGACGACGACGTGCCGCAGTGGCACACCGACGGCCCCGCGCCCCGCTTCGAGGACGAGTGGCACCCGCACGACCGCCTCTACGCCCCCATGTACGCGTCGGGCACGGGCCGCGAACTGCTCGGCGTCATATCCGTCGACCGCCCGCGCAACGGCCGGCACCCCGGCCCCTGGGGGCAGGAAGCCCTCCAGATGTACGCCTCCCAGTCCGCCATCGCGATCAGCAACGCCCGGCTCCGCTCCAACATGCAGCGCGCCCTCATCCGCCTGGAGCGCGAGCAGCAGGCCCTCCGCGCCAGCGAGGAGTCCTTCCGGCAGGCCTTCGAGTACGCCCCCTCCGGCATGGCCATCGCCGAGCTCGGCGGCGACCAGCACGGCCGGCTGCTGCGCACCAACGACGCCCTCTGCCGGCTCCTCGGCCGCCCCGCGTCCGTGATGCGCCGCTACTCCTTCGCCGACCTCGTGCACCCCGAGGACATCGGCACCCTGCTCCGCACCTCCGCCGAGGGCGGCCGGGCCGAGCTGCGGCTCGGCCGGCGCGACGGCACCTACGTGTGGGTGTCGCTGCGGAACTCGGTGGTCGCCGACGCCGCCGACGGGCCGCGCTTCCTCCTCACCCACGTCGAGGACATCGAGGAGCGCAAGCGGCACGAGCTCCAGCTCGCCCACCGCGCCTCCCACGACGCCCTCACCGGCCTGCCCAACAGCGCCGAGCTGCGCTCCCGGCTCTCCGCCCGGCTCTGCGAGCGCCCCGCCCCCGTCGGCACCGCCGCGGGCCCGGGCCCCGACGCCGGCTTCGGGTACGGCCCCGACCCGCTGCCGCTCGCCCAGGACGGCTACGAGTACGACCACGAGCACGAGCACGGCTTCGGCTTCGAGCCGGCGGGCGGCGGCGCGTACGACCACCACGTGCACACGGTCGCGCCGGCCGGCGGCGACACCGACGACGGCACCAAGGGCCTCGCGGTCCTCTTCTGCGACCTCGACGGCTTCAAGTCGATCAACGACCGCTTCGGGCACCACACCGGCGACGCCGTCCTCATCGAGGTGGCCCGGCGGCTCACCACCGGGGTCAGGGACGGTGACACCGTCGCTCGTCTGGGCGGTGACGAGTTCGTCGTCCTCGCCGACGGGCTGGGCGCCGCCGACGCCGCCGACCTCGCCGTCCGGCTGCGGAACGCGATCATCCCGCCCATCCGGGTGGACGGCCGCGCGGTGCGGGTGGGGGCCAGTTTCGGCATCGGCTGGGCCGAGTGCGGGATGACCGTCGAAGAGGTCCTCAACTCCGCCGACCAGCGGATGTACGTGGAGAAACGGTCCCGTGCCAAGGTGCACCGCCGGGCCGGATGATCGTTCCCGGCACGGCGGGTTCATCCGTTCGGGGTAGGCTCGCCGGGTCGGCGACGGCTGGCGAGCATGGAGAGGATGACCCGGATGGCTGCCGGTAACGACGGCGCGAACAAGCCCGAGGACGACGATCCGTTCGGCTACCTGTACGCGGACGGACAGGCAGCGGCCGGCCGCGCCCCGCAGGGCGGCGGCTACGGCTACCCCGGCCCGGCGCAGGCCCAGCCGGGCGTCCCGCGCACCTCCTACAACCAGGTCAGGACGGTCGGCGAGCGCCAGTACGGGCAGCAGCCGGCCCAGCCGTACGTGCCGCCGCAGCAGCAGGCGCCGTACGGCCAGCCGCATCCGCAGTACGCGGCGCCCGAGACCTACGGCGGCGGCCAGCCGCCCCGCCACACCCCGCCCCCGCAGGGCCCGCGCGGCGGTGGCCGCGGCCCCAACACCAAGGGCCTGCTGATCGGCGCGGTCGCGGTCGTCGCGGTCGTGATCGGCGGCATCACCGCGGCGATCATCGGCAACCAGAACGACAAGAAGGACGAGTCGGCGGGCACCACGCCGACCGCCTCCGCCCCGGCCACCCCCCGGAGCGAGGAGCCCACCCCGTCTGGGGAGCCGAGCACGGACCCGACGCCGACCGAACTCCCGAAGCAGGACGCGGCCACCCTCCAGCTCGGCGGCTCCGCGACCCTCGCCAAGGACGTCAAGGGCGCCGAGGGCGTCGACGGTGCCTACGTGGCGGGCTTCAACGCCCCGGGCTCCTCGGTGACCTGGAAGGCGACCATGCCGGAGGGCGGCAGCTACCGCCTGACCGTGCGCTACGCCATCCCGGCCGTGGACGCGAACGCCACCCTGACGGTCAACGGCAAGCCGAACACCCAGCCGATCGGCCTGAAGAACTTCATCCACTCCTCGGACCCGAACCTGGAGAAGAACTGGCAGACCACGTGGGCGCCGGTCGACCTCAAGAAGGGCGACAACGAGATCAAGATCTCGTGCGAGGCCGGCAACCAGTGCGACGTCCTGCTGGACTGGCTGGAAGTCACCCGCGGCGTGCCGAACGCCTGACACGGACCCCGCCCGCGCCTCGCGAAGTCGATCATCGTGGGAGGCGCGGGTTACGATCTGACTGACCGTCAGTAATCAACACGGGGAACTCAGCATGAGCATGCTCAAGAAGAGCCTTACGGCAGTGGCTGTGGCCGGCGCGTTGTTGGGCGCCGCCTTCGTCACGCCCGCGGCCGCGGCGGACCCCCGCACCTGCCCCAGCGGGAAGGTCTGCGGCTGGTCCGGGGCGAACAGGACCGGAACCAGGACGGTGATGACCGTGTCACCGGGGTGCAGCCCCTTCAGGACCGCCCGGTCCGTCTCGAACCAGACGTCCTACCGCATCGACTTCTGGAAGGTCACCACCGGGTGCGGCCACGGCACCAAGCTGGTCTCCCTGCGGCCGGGAACCTACTCGGACAACCCGGGCACCGTCACGGGAATCGAGATCTGGGGACGCTGAGCCCCTGCCGCCCGCGGCTTCGACGGACGCCCCCGCCGGTTCGCCGGCGGGGGCGTCCGCGTTCCCGGGTCAGGCCGTGTCCTCCTCGCGGGTGACCGTGATCCCCGGGAGGAGGGACGCGTGGACGGCGGGGTCGTACTCGCCGGCCACCGGGGAGGCGACCGTGGCGGCGGAGAGGGCGACCGCCTCGGCCAGGCGGGCGGGCCAGGGGGTCTGCGCCACCAGGCCCGCGAGGAGGGCGGCGACCACTGAGTCGCCGGCGCCCGTCGGGTTGCCGTGGACCGGCGCGGGCGGTGCCGCGTGCCAGAGGCCGTCCGGGGTGGCGGCCAGCAGGCCGTCGGGGCCCAGGGACGTGACGACCGCGTGGGCGCCGCGGCGCCGGGCGTCCAGGGTGGCGCGGTGCGGGTCGCGGGAGCCGGTGAGGCCGGCCAGCTCGTCGGCGTTGGGCTTCACCAGGTCGGGGCGGGCGGCGATGCCGCGCCGGAGCGGTTCGCCGGAGGTGTCGAGGAGGACCGGGACGCCGGCCGCCCGGGCCGTGCGGACCAGGTCCGCGTAGGCGCCGACGTGGACGCCCGGCGGGAGGCTGCCGCAGAGGGCGACGGCGGAGGCGCCGTCGAGCAGCCGCGCGTACCGCTCGCGGAAGGCGGTCCACTCGGCGGGGGTGACGGCGGCGCCGGCCTCGTTGAACTGGGTGGTGTCGCCGGCGCCGGTGTCCACGACGGCGACCGTGCGGCGGGTGGCCGCCTCGGTGGCGACGAGCGCGTCGGTCAGCCGGGGGACCGGGGCCAGCAGCTCGCGGAGCCGGTCGCCGGTGGGTCCGCCGGCGAAGCCGGTGACGACCGTGTCGTGGCCGAGCGCGGCGAGTACCCGGGCGACGTTGACGCCCTTGCCGCCGGGCCGCTCGGCGCTGCGGGCGACGCGGTGGCTGGCGTGCGGGACGAGCGCCGGCACCTCGTAGGTGAGGTCCAGCGCCGTGTTGAGGGTGACCGTGACAATCACCTGTCCACCCCCCGTACTTCCGGTAAGACCTGTGGAGACAGCGCGATCATGCCAAAGGAACGGCGATCGGCCCAGACCCCGGGCCGCTCGCCGTCCCGTTTCCGCCCTGATCAGGCGGGATGTCAGGGGTGCCGGCCGGTCAGGCGGTCTGCGGCACCCGCGCGGTGACGCCCTGCGGGGCGACGATCCACTCGCCCTTGCGCATGACGCCCTTGACGTCGAAGGCGTCGTCCAGGACGACGAGGTCGGCGTCCTTGCCGGGCTCCAGGGAGCCGACCCGGTCGTAGACGCCGAGGAGGCGCGCCGGGTTGGCGGAGAGGGCCTGGACGACGGACTCGACGGGCAGCCGGTCGATCGTGGCGGCGCGCTTGAAGGCGCGGTCCAGGGTGAGGGTGGAGCCGGCGATGGAGCCGCCCTCGACCAGGCGGGCCACGCTGTCCTTCACCTCGACCTCCAGCGGGCCCAGCATGTAGCGCCCGTCGCCGAAGCCGGCCGCGTCCATGGCGTCGGTGATGAAGGCGACGCGCTCGGGGCCGGCGTGGTGGAAGGCGAGTTCCAGGGCGGCCGGGTGGAGGTGGGTGCCGTCGTTGATGAGCTCGACGGTGATCCGCTCGTCCTCCAGGAGCGCGGCGATCGGGCCGGGCGCGCGGTGGCCGAGGCCGGGCATCGCGTTGTAGAGGTGGGTGGCGACGGTGGCGCCGGCGTCGATGGCCTCGACGGTCTGCTCGTAGCTGGCGTCGGTGTGGCCGATGGCGGCGATGACGCCGTGCTCGGCCAGCAGGCGTACGGAGTCGATGCCGCCGGGCAGTTCGGTCGCGAGGGTGACCATCTTGGCCTGCCCGCGGGCGGCGTCGATCAGCTTGAGGACGTCGGCCGGGTGCGGGTCGCGCAGCAGGGTCTCGTCGTGGGCGCCCTTGCGGCAGGGGCTGATGAACGGGCCCTCGAAGTGCAGGCCGGCGATCTCGCCCTGTTCGGCGAGTTCGGACAGCAGGCCGGCCCGCGCGGTCAGGAACTCCATGTCGCCGGTGACGAAGGACGCGACGACGGTGGTGGTGCCGTGCAGCCGGTGGGTGTGGACGCCCCTGAGGACGTCGTCGACGGTGCCGGAGGTGAAGGAGGCGCCGCCGCCGCCGTGGTTGTGCATGTCGACGAAGCCGGGGACCAGCCAGTGGCCGGTGAGGTCGAGCACCGGGGCGCCCTCGGGGGCGGAGCCGGCGATCCTGCCGCCGTCGACGATCACGCGTCCGTTCTCGACGATCCCGGTGGGCAGCACGACACGTGCGCCGGAGAGAACCTTGTGATCGGACATCAGGCGGAGACCTCCGGGTCGGTGGGGTGCTGGTCGGCGAGCAGGTCCCAGGCGAGGAGGCCCGCGCCCAGGCATCCGGCGGTGTCCCCGAGGGCCGCCGGGACGATGGCGGGCAGCTTCTGGAAGGTCACACGTGCCTCCACCGCGGCCCGCAGGGGTGTGAACAAGGTTTCCCCGGCCTCGGCCAGTCCGCCACCGATGACGAGCGTGCGGGGGTCCAGCAGGGTGAGGGCGGTGACCAGGCCGTCGGCGAGGGCGTCCACCGCCTCCTGCCAGACCCGTACGGCCACGAGGTCGCCGGACTCGACCGCCTTGGCGCAGTCGGCGGCGTCCGCGTCGGGGTCGCCGGACGCCTCGGCCCACGCCTGGGAGACGGCGGAGGCGGAGGCGTACCGCTCCAGGCAGCCGCGCTGGCCGCAGCCGCAGGCGGTGCCGCCGGGGCGGACGACGATGTGGCCGATCTCGCCGGCGTAGCCGTGGGCGCCGGCCTCGATGCGGTCGCCGATGCCGATGGCGCCGGCGATGCCGGTGCCGAGGGGGACGAAGAGGAAGCGGTCGGCGCCGTTCCCGGCGCCGATGCGGCCCTCGGCGAGGCCGCCGGTGCGCACGTCGTGGCCGAGGGCGACGGGGAGGCCGCCGAGCCGGGCGCTGAGGAGCGCGCGCAGGGGGACGTCGCGCCAGCCGAGGTTGGCGGCGTAGACGGCGATGCCGTTCTCGGCGTCGACGATGCCGGGGACGGCGACGCCGGCCGCCGCGGCGTCCTCGCCGAACCGCTCCCGGCCGACGGCCTGGAGCTCCGCGGCGAAGCCGAGGATGGTCTCGACCACGGCGTCGGGGCCGCGGCGGCGCCCGGTGGCGCGGCGGGCCTCGTGGAGCAGGGTGCCGTCCGCCCCGACGAGGGCGGCCTTCATGCCGGTGCCGCCCACATCCAGGGCGATGACGTGTCTCACGGGGGACAGTCTCGCGCGAGACCGCCCTAAAGGTCTAGTCCACTGCCGAGGATTGTTGCGCTCGGATACAAATTCGAGGCCCACGGTGTGGGGGGTTTGTGGCGAAGGTCCCCCCGGAGTTGCGGAAGGGATACCCCACTGGTGTAGACCTCTTTCCCTGGGGTGGCCGGGACCTGTGGTCCCGCCCCGGACGAACATGCAGCTCACTGCTGCTCAACGACGAGCAAAAGGTGGATGAAGCCGTGGAGCGGCGACGATTCCTTGGACTGACCGCGGCCGCCGCCGCCCTCGGCCTGACCGCCACGGTCGCCGGCTGCGGCACCCTCGGCGGGGACGGCGGCGACGTGACCCTGCGCCTGGTCGCCGCCGACTACGACCTCACCGGCGGCAACACCACGCAGAAGTACTGGGACGGCGTCGTCACCGCCTTCCAGGCCGCCCACCCCGGCATCAAGGTCCAGGTGCAGATCGAGTCCTGGGACGACGTCGACCGCAAGGTCGCCGAGATGGTGAAGGCCGGCCAGGCCCCCGACGTCGCCCAGATCGGCGCCTACGCCGACTACGCCGCCGCCGGCCAGCTCTACTCCGCCGACGAACTCCTCACCATCCCCGTGCAGGCCAACTTCGTCCCCGCGCTCGCCGAGGCCGGCCAGCACGACCGCATCCAGTACGGACTGCCGTTCGTCGCCTCCACCCGCCCGCTCTTCTACAACACCGCCCTCTTCGACAAGGCCGGCGTCGAACCCCCCACCACCTGGGACGACCTCGCCGAGACCGCGGCCAAGCTGAAGGAGGCCGGGGTCCGCACCCCCTTCGCCCTCCCCCTCGGCCCCGAGGAGGCCCAGGCCGAGTCCCTGATGTGGCTGCTCGCCGCCGGCGGCGGCTGGACCGACGACTCCGGCCGGTACGCCGTCGACGCCGAGGCCAACGTCCAGACCTTCACCTGGCTGAAGGACGAGCTCGTCGGCCAGGGCCTCACCGGCCCCGTCGCCCCCGGCAAGCTCAACCGCAAGGCCGCCTTCGCCGCCTTCGCGCGCGGCGAGGTCGGCATGCTCAACGGCCACCCGTCGCTGCTCCAGGAGGCCGCCAGGCAGGGCGTCAAGGTCGGCCAGGCGCCGCTGCCCGGCATCGACGGCCCCGCCAAGGCCACCATGGGCGTCGCCGACTGGATCATGGGCTTCAAGCAGAACGGCCACCGCAAGGAGATAGGCACCTTCCTCGACTTCGTCTTCAGCGACGAGAACGTGCTGAAGTTCGCCGGCGACAACGACCTGCTGCCCGTCACCGTCTCCGCCTCCACCCGCATGGAGACCGACGCCGAGCACGCGGGCCTGCGCCAGTTCCTGAAGGCGCTGCCCACCGCCCAGCTCCCGCCGGTCGGCAAGACCTCCTGGGCCAAGGTCAGCGAGACCATCAAGGCCGAGATCGGCAAGGCCGTCACCCCGGCCGGCCGCCCCGCCGACGTCCTCGGCGCCATCGCCCGCACGGCGACCACGGCGGAGGCGGCGGAGTAGCGCTCCCGGTTCTCTAGGCTGGACGCATGAGCGAAGAGCCGCGGGAGCCCGGGACCGACCCCTCCGCACTGGGGGAGCGGGAGCGGGCCGTCCTCGCCGTCGAGCGCCGCTCCTGGCCCGGCCCCGGCGCCAAGGAGCGGGCCGTCCGCGAGGGCCTCGGCCTCTCCCCGACCCGCTACTACCAGCTGCTCAACGCGCTCCTCGACGACCCGCGCGCCCTCGCCCACGACCCGGTCACCGTCAACCGGCTGCGCCGGGTCCGCGAGGAGAAACGGCGCCGCAGATGACGCCGCCGGAGACCAAACCAGGAGCCTTGTCACGCTGACGGCGGCGGCCCGCGTGGGTAGGGTCGGCCGTATGGTCAGCAGCCTTCCGCACCCGGCCACACCCGCCGGCCGCGACGGCCTGGACGCACTGCTCGCGCGTCCGTCCGAGGCCGTCGTCGCCCTCGACTTCGACGGGACGCTCGCCGAGATCGTCCCCGACCCCGAGCAGGCCCGCGCCCACCCCGGCGCCGTCCCCGCGCTCGCCGCCCTCGCCCCGCACGTCGCCGCCGTCGTCGTCGTGACCGGCCGCCCCGCCGGAGTCGCCGTCCGGCACGGCGGGCTCGCCGGCGTACCGGGCCTCGACCACCTCACCGTCCTCGGCCACTACGGCGCCGAACGCTGGGACGCCGCCACCGGCGCCGTCACCGCCGCCGCCCCCCACCCCGGCGTCGCCGCCGTCCGCGCCGAACTCCCCGGCTTCCTCGACCGGCACGGCGCCTGGCCCGGCGTCTGGATCGAGGAGAAGGGCCGCGCCGTCGCCGTCCACACCCGCCGCGCCCAGGACCCGCAGGGCGCCTTCGACGCCCTCAAGGACCCGCTCGCCGGACTGGCCGCCGCACACGGCCTCGTCCTGGAGCCCGGCCGCCTGGTCCTGGAGCTGCGGCCCCCGGGCATGGACAAGGGCGTGGCGCTGGCGGGGTTCGTACGCGAGAAGGACGCCGGCTCCGTGCTGTACGCCGGGGACGACCTGGGCGACCTGCCCGCCTTCGCCGCCGTGGAGAAGCTGCGCGGCGACGGCCTCCCCGGCCTCCTCGTCTGCTCCGGCTCGACGGAGGTCCCCGAACTCGCCGACCGCGCCGACCTGGCGGTGAACGGCCCGGCCGGGGTGGTTGCACTCCTGGCGGACCTGGCGAGGGCGGTACGGGGGTCAGACCGCTAGTTACCATCTGTGGATGGTCGAAGTGAGGGTGGGGCAACTCAGAAAGAGCCGTGAGCGATTGAGCGAGCGAGCAGAGGCTTCGGTACAGCAGGGGGACGCCGCCACGGGGGGTCTGCTTTTGTTCTATGCGGCGGAATGCGGACTGAAGGCCGAAATCATCGACCGCGTGTACGGTGCTCGAGACACCTCAAAACTGCCGCCGGATCTGCGCACGCACGATCTGCGCCGCCTGGCAAAAGAACTGGGGCTTCCTGGAGGGCTGGGAGACGCGGTCCGCCGGTGCCGCAGAGTAAAGCAGGGAAGTGTTCAGGGAACGGGACGCCACGTGCAGCAGGGTATGTATGTGGGACCGGCCGAGCTTCACGAGGCATGGCGCTACGGCGCGGACCTGGATGCCGATGATGAGAAGACCGCCCTGGAGGCTCTCCGGGCCTTGGTCGAAGCCTCGCGTAGTTGACGTCAGCGGGAGATGAAACATGCACACGAACTACCCCTTGCTGCCCGGCAACCTGCTGACGTGGGTGGATGTCGATGAGCATTGTGCTGTCCTGGCGACCGAAGGGTTGTGGCCGAAATGGCTCAAGGAAGCAAATGCCTGGTGGGATGGCGTCGAGCTCACCGTCACCCCGGAGACGAGTGAACGGGAAGCCCTGAACTGGCTGAACACTGCGTTCGGACGAGGGTCCATCCGTACATCCGATCTCGGCTTCGAGCTCCTCCTCGACCGGCCCCGCGACATGGAGGCGGAAGGTCTTCCGGTCACCATCCAGGTCGAGGAATCCGCCGCTTCTTCGGTTCGCCTGCCGAAGCTCGCTGACAGAAGAATCACCGACGAACTCGCGAAGCCGCTTCCCCGTCCGGACTCCGACTCCTTCCCCGGCGGCGTCCAAGTGGTGGCGTTTCACTCGTTCAAGGGTGGCGTGGGGCGCACTGTCCACGCTGTGGCCCTCGCGGACTTGCTGGCTCAGCAAGGGCGCAAAGTGCTGCTCGTCGACGCGGATCTGGAAGCACCAGGCATCAGCTGGATGTACGAGTCGCAAGGGGGTGCGGCCGACATCGCATACGACGACGTCCTGACCCTCTTGCACGGGAGTTCCGGTGGGGATCGCAGGCATGCGGTCCGGATCGCATCCGAGTACATGGCGAATCAGGAGACGCTGTTCCACAGAAGCGGCGGACGGTTGGTGATCCTGCCGACGAGTCGCCGTGTCAGGCTGGGGCCTCCTCGTATCGAGCCCGGGCAGCTTCTCACCCCGGATCGCTCCCGCTACTACTTGACGGAGTCGCTGGCTGACCTGGCCGCCCAAGCGGAATTGGACACGGTGGTCGTGGATCTGCGTGCAGGGGCTTCGGAACTTTCGGCGCCGGTTCTTCTGGACCCCAGGGTCCAACGCGTCTTCGTGACCACACTCAGCAGTCAGTCCCTTGACGGAACCGATCGCCTGATTCGCCAGCTGGGCGACAAGGCTGTCGCTCTGACCGGCCGAGACCCTGAGCCCTCTGTAGTCATCACCCAGTACCGGGAGGACCAACACGGGGAAGAAGTCGAGAAGGCGAAAATTCAACTTGCTCAGGCCCTTGAGAAGCTGCGGGGGGTCCAGGTGAGCGAGGCAGTTGACGGGGACGACGGAGAATCGCCGTCCGACCCCACCAGTGAGGTGGACGCCCAGGTCCTCACGGAGCCCCTTCTGAGTCCCTTCCGGGACGAGCTGCTGGCGTTGCCCCAGTCCTGGGACGACGTGATCGCCCTGGTGAGGAGGCTCGGCATCGGTGATCGGCTGCTTGAGTCCATGAGCCTGTCCACCGAACCGGAGTCCGTCGCGCAGGTGACGGCGGAGCCCGCCCTGGACACGCGCCGGGCGGCCCTGCACGAGCGGGCGAAGTCCTTGGTGTTCGCGGAGCGGACCGGCCTGGACAGCAGTCTCGGGTTCCTTTCCACGGCTCCACTCCGGCGGCTTGTGGGAGACCACCGGACCGCGTTGCCCGTGACGGTGGTGGTAGGCGCGAAGGGGTCCGGAAAGACCTTCACCTATGCGCGGTTGTGTGCTGCGGGGAGCTGGCAAAAGTTTGCCCAGAGCGCCGACGAAGAGGTGCGCGTAGACGCCCCGGTCGTTCCCGTGCTCGACCCGGCGAACATGGAGACAGGGTCGAGGGAGGGCACCACCAGCCCACAGCGGCTCCGAGCTGTTGCGGCAGGCGGCGTCGGCGCGTCCGCGCTGCAGATCCGGGAGGTGCTGCTCGAGGCCTTGGCCGGCGAGAAGAAGGAGAGCCTGTCGTTCTGGAGAGATGTCTGGTTGCGATGCATGGCCATGGCCATCGCAGGGCCAACTCTGCCGAAGAGCGCCGAGGAGGTTCTCTCGGAGCGGTCCATGAAGCCCGCGCTGTTCGTGTTCGATGGCCTCGAAGACGTGTTCCAGGAACTGGACAGTGAGGCCAAACGGATCGCCCTCAGGGCGTTGTTCATCGAGATCCCTGACTGGTTGCGGACGTTCCGCAGCCGCCCGTTCGGCGCAGTCATCTTCGTCCGGCAGGACCTCGTGCGATGGGCCGTACGGCAGAACCTCGGTCAGTACCTGGACCGATATGAGCCCTACGCTCTGCGCTGGGACAGCCAGGAAGCGCTTCGGCTGGCCTTGTGGGTCGCATCTACTTCCAGGGCGATCGAAGACGTCGACGGCGACCCAATGGAGTTGGGAAGCGACAAGGTCGTGGAGGCCCTGGTCCCCTTGTGGGGCATGAAGATGGGTCGCAAGAACTCGAGGGAAGCCCGGTCGGATCGATGGGTTCCCGCTGCTCTTGGTGACTTCAATGACCAGGTGCAGGCGCGGGATGTCGTGAGGTTCATCAGGGACGCCGCTGAGCTTTCGCAAGGCGACCAGGACTGGCAGGACCGTCTGCTGGTGCCGAGTGCGATGCGACAGGCCCTCGTTCGGTGCAGCATGGAAAAACTTGAGGAACTCCGGCAGGAGAATCCGTCCGTGGGTGATCTTCTTGTCAACGTGGGGCGCTTCGCGGAGGACGTCGTCATGCCCTTCACCGCGGAGGACGTCGAGCTGGACGCGAACGCGATCACCAAGCTGAGGGAAGCGGGAGCACTCGATCGCGACACCGACGGTCTATACCGGCTTCCTGAGATCTACCGCCACGCGCTGGGCTTCAGGACACGCGGACGGGCGCGAGTGGTCCGACCTTGAGTGGGTGGCCGCCCCGGAGGCGGGACGGCCACCGCTGTGGGTCGATCAGCGCGCGGCCGGGTTGGCCACGTTGATCGTCAGGTCGTCACCGGCGTCGCCGGTGACGGTGACCTTCACACCGTGCCCCGCGACCTTGACGCTGGCTTGCGGCGCCGAGGCGTCGTAGTACGCGTTCGGGTCGGTGTCGTCGAAGACCGGGATGCCCGGCACCGACGGGGCGCAGGCCGCGAGGGTCTCCACCGTCTGCTGCTTCCCCTTGCTGGCCAGGACCTCGGTGTGGAGGCACGTGGCGTCGGTGGCCTCCAGGCCGAAGGTGGCGTCTAAGGGCTGGCGGCGGTTGCTGGGCGCGGCGCCGTTCGGGTAGGTGAACGGTGTCGGGCGGGCGTCGACGGCCATCGCCGTGCCGCCGCCCAGGTGGTTGCTGACGTTGTTGTCGTCGTAGGACCGGTCGACGTACCAGACGAGCATGCCGTTCCGGTAGCGGAGGTACTCGACCCAGTCGGGGGCGGTGAGCGGCTTGCTGAACTGGTAGGGGCCCTCGGCGAGGAGCGCGTCGGCGCCGAAGTACTCGCGTTCTCCGGCAGGTAGTAACACGGGTACGTCGCCGACTCGGCGCCGGTGGAGACCTTCCAGCGGCCCTGCGCGGTCCAGCCGTTCGCGCCCTGCTCGACGTCGTCGGCCAGCAGGGTCGTGCCGCCGTCGAGGGAGTACTTGGCGAAGAGGTAGTCGAAGTTCGCCTCGATCTCGAACTAGGGCCTGTCTGACAAATGATCACCGGGCGTGTGCGTGTGTTCGGTCCAATTGCCTTGCCGTCCTGACGCAAGCCAGTGATTCTGGGCAGGTGCCAG
>JOFO01000020.1 GCA_000721275.1 Microtetraspora glauca
GCGATCGCAAGGCGGAGGAGGGAGTCCATGCGGAGCATCGGCGACCGACGACAACGCGGCGAGCGCGCGTGCCAGGCGTCGCGAGCCCGGCATGATCCGAAAGAGACGGCCTAGGGCTCCGCGCCCTCCAGCGCGATCCGGTGCTCGCCCGCGTACACGTTCATGTCCGCCCCGCGCAGGAAGCCGACCAGCGTCAGCCCCGTCTCCGCCGCCAGGTCGACCGCCAGCGACGACGGCGCGGACACCGCGGCGAGCACCGGGATCCCCGCCATCACCGCCTTCTGCGCCAGCTCGAACGAGGCCCGCCCGGACACCAGCAGCACCGCCCGGTCCAGCGGCAGCAGGTCCTCCCGCAGCGCCCGCCCGACCAGCTTGTCGACCGCGTTGTGCCGGCCCACGTCCTCCCGCACGTCCAGCAGCTCGCCGTCCTCCGCGAAGAGCGCCGCCGCGTGCAGGCCGCCCGTCGTGGCGAAGACCTTCTGCGCCGCCCGCAGCCGGTCCGGCAGCCCGGCGAGCAGCGCCGGGGAGACCCGTACCGGGGGAGTGTCGGCGATCGGGAAACGGGCCGTCGTCCGCACCGCGTCCAGGCTCGCCTTGCCGCACAGCCCGCACGACGAGGTCGTGTAGACGTTCCGCTCCAGCGTGATGTCGGGGACGGCGACGCCGGGCGCCAGCTGCACGTCGACCACGTTGTACGTGTTGGTGCCGTCCTCCCTGGCGCCCGCGCAGTACACGATCGACCGGACGTCGGCCGCCGACGCCAGCACCCCCTCGCTCACCAGGAACCCCGCCGCCAGCGCGAAGTCGTCGCCCGGCGTCCGCATCGTGACGGCGATCGGCCGGCCGTTCAGCCGGATCTCCATCGGCTCCTCCGCCACCAGCGTGTCCGGCCGCGCGCTCACCGCGCCGCCGCGGATCCGCGTGACTCGCCGTCGCTCGGTGACCCGTCCCATCCGCGCCGCCCTCGTTTCCCTCGCCGTTCCCGCCCGACCCCGACATTCTCCGTCACCCCGGCACCCCGCACCGCCCGCCCCACCCGGTGTGCCACCTGACCCCTTGTCACGGTCGGACAGGCGACCCGGGGGAATCTTGGTGGTTTACGTCACCTGTTACCCATCAGTCGCTGGCAAGACTGGGTGGCTCCTGCCGCAGAACGAACCATCGAGGGGGTCCCGGGATGACGGGCACTCGCATCGCCGCGCTCGGGCACTACCAGCCCGCCAAGGTGTTGACCAACCACGACCTGGCCGAGCTGGTCGACACCAGCGACGAGTGGATCCTCAGCCGGGTCGGCATCCGCACGCGGCACGTCGCCGGCCCGGAGGAACCCGTCGACGAGCTCGCCGCGCACGCCGCCGGCAAGGCGCTCGCCGCGGCCGGCCTCACGGCCGCCGACATCGACTACGTCGTCGTCGCCACCTCCACCGCGATCGACCGCTCGCCCAACACCGCCGCCCGGGTCGCCGCCCGCCTCGGCATGGGCGCCCCCGCCACCCTCGACCTCAACGTCGTCTGCGCCGGCTTCACCCACGCCCTCGCCACCGCCGACCACGCGGTCCGCGCCGGGGCCGCCCGCCGCGCCCTCGTCATCGGCGCCGACAAGATGACCGAGATCACCGACTGGACCGACCGCACCACCTGCGTCCTCACCGGCGACGGCGCCGGCGCCGCGATCGTCGAGGCCACCGAGACCGACACCGGCGCCATCGGCCCGGTCCTGTGGGGCTCCGTCCCCGAGATGGGCCACGCCGTCCGCATCGAAGGCACCCCGCCCCGCTTCGCCCAGGAGGGCCAGAGCGTCTACCGCTGGGCCACCCAGAAGCTCCCCGCCCTCGCCCGCGAGACCTGCGCCCGCTCCGGCATCGCCCCCGAGGACCTGGCCGGCGTCGTCCTCCACCAGGCCAACCTGCGGATCATCGAACCGCTCGCCGCGAAGATCGGCGCCGTCAACGCCGTCGTCGCCCGCGACGTCGTCGACTCCGGCAACACCTCCGCCGCCTCCGTCCCCCTCGCCCTCGCCAAGCTCGTCGAGCGCGGCGAGCTGCCGTCCGGCGCCCCCGTCCTCCTCTTCGGCTTCGGCGGCAACCTCTCGTACGCCGGCCAGGTCGTCCGGGTGCCCTGAACGCACCCCCGCGTGCCCCGGACGGCGCAGCGCGCGCGGGGACCGGTGGCGGCGCCCCCGCGCCGCCCCTAGCTTCGATCGCGGCGGGGGTCCCGGACGCCGGCCGGCCCCGGACCCGGACGCGGAGCGGCTCCGCGCCCGTGCCCCCGCCGCGACCGGAGGACCGCATGCGCGCGATACGTACCGCTTCCGCCGCCCTGCTGCTCACCGCGGCCACGGCCCTGTCCGCGCCCACGGCCTCCGCCGGTGACGGGACGACCCCGGACGTCACCTCCTTCGGCTTCTCCGTCACCCCGCGCACCGTCGCCCCCGGCGGCACCGTCACCCTGACCGCGGACGGCTGCGAGGTCCCGTCCGTCACCGTCACCTCGGGGATCTTCGACACCGTCACCCTCACCGAGGGCCGCCCCGGCACCGCCACCGTCGACGTCGACGCGAAGGCCGGCGCCGCGTACGAGATCGCCTTCGACTGCAAGGGCGAGCGCGGCACCGCCACCCTGACCGTCGCCCACGGCACCACCCCGCCGGCCCCGGTCACCCCGGCCGACCCGTCCGTCCCGCCGCCCGCCCCGCGCAAAGGCGTCAAGGCCGGCTTCGGCGGCTCCACCGGCTCCACCGGCTCCGACGCGCTCGGCGCGGCCGCACTGGCCGCCGGCACCGCCCTCATCGCCGGGGCCCTGGGCGCCGCCGTCGTCCTCACCCGCCGCCGCGGCCGGACCGGCGACCGCCCCTGAGACGGCCCCTCCGCCCCGGTGTGACGAGGTCCGGGGCGGAGGGGCGACCAGCACCGCACCCCAGCCGAGGAGGCCGAGCCCGTGGAGAGCGCGTACGGCCGCCGCGGCGCCTGGGGCGTCGTCGCGGTCCTCCTCCTCGCCGGTGTCCACCTCGTCCGCGGCGGTACGGAACAGCTCACCGCCGCCGGCCCGCCCCGGCCCCTCGTGGCGGACGCCCCGGCGGCCCCCGCGCCGCCCCCGCCCCCGGCCCGCCCGGGCCTCCCGGCCGCCGCCCCGCTCGCCGTCACGATCCCCGCGCTCGGCGTGGACGCCCCGCTCACCGGCGTCGGCCTGGACGCCGACGGCTGGATCGAGGCCCCGCCGCCCGAGCACCCCGGCCGGGCCGGCTGGTACACCGGCGCCGTCACCCCCGGCGAACCCGGCACCGCCGTCGTCGTCGGCCACGTCGACACCCCCACAGGCCCGGCCGTCTTCCACGCCCTGGGCTCCCTCACCCGCGGCCGGACGGTCGAGATCCGCCGGGCCGACGGCCGGACCGCCGTCTTCACCGTCCACGGCGTCGAACTGGTCCCGAAGGACGGCTTCCCCGCCGACCGCGTCTACGCCTCCACCGGCACCCCCGAACTCCGCGTGATCACCTGCGGCGGTCCCTACACCCGCGCCGCCGGCTACACCGGCAACGTCGTCGTCTCCGCCCGCCTCACCGCCGTCCGCTGACCTGACGTATTCCGGTCAGGGACTGGCCTGGACCAACGCCCCGGGGAGAAGGTGGGACCCGGAGCGGGCGTCGGGGGGCGCCAGGCTCCAGGCCGCCGAGGCGGCATCCCCGGGGATGGGCGGTCCCCGTGCGCCCGGGTCGCGGCCCGGGGTCCACCCGGCGCACGGGACCGCCCCCTCCCACCCACCCCACGACTGACCACGGAAAACGCCGGTGAAAGCGCCCGCGAACCCCTGGTAGAGTTATCCATGTCGCCGCGGGGAACACCCCGCGAGCCGACAGACACCTTGTCCGGGTGGCGGAATGGCAGACGCGCTAGCTTGAGGTGCTAGTGCCCTTTATCGGGCGTCCGTGCCTACGCTGGGAGGATCCCTCTCGGGGAGCGGGGAGGCGTGCCATGCGCGACGCGAACGGGTCCGGCTCCGGCACACCCCCGTCCGGGCCGCCGCCCGGACCCCTCACCGGATCCACCGCCCGGCCGCCGCGCCGCCGCGGGTGGCTGCCCGCCCTGATCGGGGTGCTCGTCCTCGCCGTCGGCGTCGCCGGCCTGCTCGCCGGCACCGGCGCGTTCCGGGGCGGCGACGGCGGGGAGACCCCCGCGCCGCCCGCCCCCTCGTCGGCGGCCGGGACCACCACCGCCTCCGGCACCCCGCCGCCGGGTACGAGCCCGGCCGCCGGACTGCTGCCCTTCGGCCGGACCCACCGCTTCCCCTACGGGGTCGAGGTGACGGTCTCCGCCCCCGAGCGGTTCACCCCGGCGGACACCTCGGCCGGGCACAAGGACGGGAACATCGCGGTGAAGGTCGAGGTGACCGTCCGTAACGGCTCCGGGGAACGGCTCGACCTCGTCACGGTGGTGGTGCGGGGCCGGGACGGCGACGGGCGCGAGGCGGTCCGCGTGTTCGACGCCGGGCAGAACGTCATGGCGCTCTCCGGCGGCCTGCTCCCCGGGCGGAAGGCCGTCGCCGACCACGGCTTCGACCTGCCGCCCGCCGCGGCCGACCCGTTCGAGGTCGAGGTGAACGTCGGCTTCGACGGCGACTCCGCCTTCTGGGGCGGCGCGGTGCCGTGACCGCGCTCAGTCCTTCCGCGCCACCACCAGCCGGCAGTGGGGGCTGCCGTCCGGGCGGTGGCCGAAGGGGGCGAGGGGCTGGTGGGTGACGGTGAAGCCGGACTCCTCCAGGCGGGCGCGGACGTCCGGGAGGCGGAAGGTGCGGTAGTACATGACGAAGCGGGGGCGCCAGACGGCGTTGCGGACGCGCATCGCCGCGTCGAAGGCCCACAGGGTCCAGTAGGCGCGGGAGCCGACCGGCGGCGGGGCCGGGAGGGGGAAGGCGAAGGTGCCGCCGGGGCGGAGGGAGGCGTGCACCTGGGCGAAGAGGGTGCGCTGGGCGTCGGGGAGGAAGTGGCCGAAGGCGCCGAAGCTGACCGCCAGGTCGAAGGCGGGGGCGAAGGGCAGGGCCAGGGCGTCGGCGCGGACCAGGGTCGCCGCGGGGTGCCGGCGCCGGGCCTCGGCCAGCATGTTCGTACTGAAGTCGACTCCGGCGACGCGGCCCGCGCAGACCGAGCGGAGCACGCGGAGCCCGGCACCG
Source organism: Microtetraspora glauca (assembly GCA_000721275.1). Classification (GTDB taxonomy): domain Bacteria; phylum Actinomycetota; class Actinomycetes; order Streptomycetales; family Streptomycetaceae; genus Streptomyces. The sequence goes on from JOFO01000020.1 coordinate 5,167, forward strand.
GTGCCGCAGCACACGTCCAGGCCGGACGTGAACGGGCCCAGCTCCGCCAGGGCGTCGGCCACCGCCGTGAGGACGCGGTCCGGGGTGCGGAAGGGCGTGGCGTCGAAGGCGGGCGCCAGGAGGTCGTAGCCGTGCTCGACCGAGGAGAGCGCCTGCCGGGTCAGTTCGCGGAGGGTCGGGCCCTGCGGGGTGAACATGGCACCGACTCTACGCAGCCGGGGCGCCCCGCGGTCACAGCGCGCTGCGCACCTGCGGCGCCGGCCAGGCCGGGGCGATGCCGGTGAGCTGGCAGACCAGCAGGTAGAGCGGGATCGGCGGGCTGTAGGGCGAGGTGCCGTCCGGGTGGTGGATCAGGCGGGGGCCGCGGTCGGGGATCTCGGCGCCGGGCGCGTAACAGGAGGGCATCGGCCAGACCAGGTCGAGGTCGGAGCCGGCCGGGACGAGCCACCACCACCAGTCGGTGTCGGCGTACACGCAGCCCTTGGCGGGCAGCCGGGAGAGGATCTTGAAGCCGAAGCGGGCGGGGACGCCGACGGCGTCGCACCCGAGGCCGGTGGTGAGCCCGGTGGGGACGGCGAGGCGGGTGGCGGCGACGGCGGGGCCGTGACCGGGGCCCTGCTCGGGGGAGCGGCGGGCGCGGGGGGCGAGGAGGGTCGCCATCGACTTCAGCATGGCTCCCCCAGGGCGAGCGGAAGCTCCGCCCAGACGATCTGGGCCGTGCCGTGGCCGGTGCGCTCGGCACCCCAGGCCGCGCACAGCGCGTCGACGATGAGCAGGCCCCGGCCGCGTTCGTCCGCGCCGCAGTCGCGTATCCGGGGGCCGGCCGGACCGCCCTCGTCCCGTACGGCGACGCGGAGGGCTTCGGCGCCCTCGCGGACCTCGCAGACGATCCGGCTGCTGGCGGTGTGCAGCACCGCGTTGGTGACCAGTTCCGAGACGACCAGGGCGGCCGTGTCGCGTATCTCGGCTCCGCAGCCCCAGAGGGCCAGCCGTTCCTCGGTGAGGTGGCGGGCGCGGCTCACGGACTCGGTGCGGGCGGGCAGCTCGAAGGCCATGCGGCGGAGGGGGGCGCGGTGGAGCGGGTCCCGGTGGTGCGGCTCGCGGTACCGGGTGTCGTGGGAGGCGGGATCGTGGCGGGTCTGCGGGCGCTGGGCCATGACTCGGGGGCTCATGAGACCTGAGGGCTGCGCGTTACCAGAGGCCACGACCGGTTCCTCACAACAGTGGGCAGGGCTGCCGTACGTCGCTGTCGCCGGGGCCCGGGGGAGGCGCACCGGCGGCAGCCTGTACTGGTTCACCGGAACACTGTCCTCCTGACTCGGACACTTGGCAAGTGGCACTCTGAAAATTGCAGAGTGCCGTGTTCTCTCTGGCGCGGTCTCGTGGCACACTCATCGAAACAGCGCGTCGGGGAGGTCTGAGAGTGAGCGAGCCGCGGTCCGCCCCCACGGTGGGGCAGGTCGTCCTCGGCCGGCGTCTGCAGGATCTGCGCGAGCGCGCGGGCCTCAAGCGCGAGGAGGCCGCCAAGGTCCTCCACGTCGCCCCGGCCACGATCCGCCGCATGGAGACCGCCGAGGTCGCGCTGAAGATCCCGTACGTCCAGCTGCTGCTGAAGGCGTACGGGGTCGTCGACGCCGAGGCGGAGGCGTTCGTCGCCCTCGCCGAGGAGGCCAACCTGCCCGGCTGGTGGCAGCGGTTCCACGACGTGCTGCCCGGCTGGTTCTCCATGTACGTCAGCCTGGAGGGGGCCGCGAGCCTCATCCGGTCCTACGAGCCCCAGTTCGTGCCCGGTCTCTTCCAGACCGAGGCGTACGCCCGCGCCATCCTGCGCAGCGGAGCGGTCGGCGGCGGCGGTGACGCCGCGCGCGAGGAGGACATCGAGCGCCATGTGGCCCTGCGGATGGAGCGTCAGTCCCTGCTGACCCGGGAGGACGCCCCGAAGTTCTGGGTGATCATGGACGAGACGGTGTTCCGCCGGCCGGTCGGCGACGGGCCCGAGGTGATGCGCGACCAGCTCGACCGGCTGCTCGAAGCGTCCGAGCAGCCGAACGTCACCCTGCAGATCGCGGAGTTCGCGTCCGGCCACCACCCCGGCACGTACGGTCCCTTCGTCCTCTTCCGCTTCGCCATGCCCGAACTCCCGGACATGGTCTACAGCGAGTACCTGACCGGCGCCGTCTACCTCGACGCGCGCCCCGAGGTGGCGTCCCACCTGGAGGTCATGGACCGGATGGCGGCGCAGGCCGCGACTGCACAACGCACGAAGGAGATCCTCCGGGATCTCCGCAAGGAGCTGTGAATGGATCGCATATACAACGGCATGCCCGCCGCGGAGCTCGGTGCCGAGGGATGGCACAAGCCCTGGAGCGGCGGGAACGGGGGCAACTGCGTGGAGGCCATGAAGCTGGCCGACGGCAGGGTCGCCGTGCGACAGTCCGCAGACCCTGAAGGACCGGCGCTCATCTACACCCACGGCGAGATCGCCGCGTTCATCGCGGGGGCCAAATCCGGCCAGGCTGACTTCCTGCTCACCTGACCCTTCCGCACCGCCCCTACCGTCACGTAACTCTTGTAGCAGCGCCACCCGTTCGTCCCGACCAGGAGAGCCGACGATGACCCAGGACGCCGCATCCGCCCGCAGCGAGATCCGGATCGACACCAGCAAGCCGCACCCGGCGCGGATGTACGACTGGTTCCTGGGCGGCAAGGACAACTACCCCGTCGACGAGGAGATGGCCCGCCAGCTCCTCACCGTCGACGCCCGCGGCCGGGACATGGCCCGGGTCAACCGCGCCTTCATGCACCGCGCCATCCGCTGGCTCAGCGCCCACGGCGTCCGCCAGTACCTGGACATCGGCACCGGCATCCCCACCGAGCCCAACCTGCACCAGATCGCGCAGGAGGCCGCGCCGGAGTCCCGGATCGTCTACTGCGACAACGACCCGATCGTCCTCGCGCACGCCGCCGCCCTGCTGCGCTCGACCCCCGAGGGGGCCACCGAGTACATCCAGGCGGACGCCCGTGACCCCGAGATGATCCTCGAACGGGCCGGAAAGGTCCTTGACTTCGACCAGCCGATCGCGCTGTCGATGCTGGCCCTGCTGCACTTCCTGGGCGACGAGGACGGTGCCCACGACATCGTCGGCAAGCTGGTCGACCAGCTCGCCCCGGGCAGCTACCTCGTCCTCTCGCACGTCACCGGGGACTTCGACCCCGAGGGCGCGGCGAAGGCCGTCGGCATGTACAAGGCCCGCGGCCTGACCCTGCGGCCCCGCTCGCGCGACGAGCTGGCCGAGTTCTTCGCCGGCCTGGAGCTCGTCGAGCCCGGCGTGTCGCTCACCGCCGAGTGGCACCCGGAGCTCGGCGAGCCGGTGCCGGTCCAGGGCGACGACCCGATCCCGGGCTGGGCCGCCGTGGCCCGCAAGCCCTGACCCGTACCCGTACGCACGGGACAGGGGGGAGGGCCCGCCGGCCCTCCCCCCTGTCCCGTCACGCCCGCAGGTACGCCAGCCCCGGGTGCGCGGCCGTGTAGCCGTCGAGCAGCCGGCGGGCCACCGCCACCGAGTCCACCAGCGGGTGCAGCGCGAACGCCTTCACCGCGGTCGCCCGCGCCCCGCTCTCCGCCGCCGCCAGCACCTCCCGCTCCACCGCCTTCACCGCCGACACCAGGCCCATGGCGTGGTCCGGCAGCGGGTCCACCGCCACCGGGCGGGCGCCGCCCGCGTCCACCAGGCACGGCACCTCCACCACCGCGTCCGCGTCGAGGCCCGGCAGCGTCGTCCCGTTCCGCACGTTCAGGATCAGGGTGGCCCGCTCGCCGCGCGCGATCGCCCGCATCAGCGCCAGCGCGACCTTCTCGTAGCCCCCCGACTCCAGGTCCTCCTCGGCCCGGTCGCCGGCCCCGGCCGCCTCCCGGTTGTGCGCCATGTACGTCGCCTCCCGGTCGGCGAGCGTGCGGTGCCAGGCGTCCAGGGCGCGGGTCTCCGGCTTGCCGGCCGCCGCGTAGAACCCGGCCTGCTGGTCCAGGAGATAGGCGCCCCGGGTCTTCTCCGCGCCCCGGTACGAGGCGACGGCCTCCCGGTTGAAGTAGTAGTAGTGCAGGTACTCGTTGGGGACCGCGCCCAGCGACCGCAGCCACTCGGTGCCGAAGAGCCGCCCCTCCTCGAAGGAGCCGAGCAGCGCGTCGTCCGCGAGGAGCCGGGGCAGCTCGTCCCGCCCGTCCACCCGCAGCCCGCGCAGCCACCCCAGGTGGTTGAGGCCCGCGTAGTCGATCCACACCCGGCCGGGGTCGGCGCCCAGGACCCGGGCGACCCGGCGGCCGAGGCCCACCGGCGAGTCGCAGATGCCGACGACCCGGTCGCCCAGCACCCGGGACATCGCCTCCGTGACCAGGCCCGCCGGATTGGTGAAGTTGATGACCCAGGCGTCCGGGGCGAGCGCCGCGATCCGGCGGGCGATCGCCGTGGCGACGGGCACGGTCCGCAGGCCGTACGCGATGCCGCCCGCGCCCACCGTCTCCTGGCCCAGCACCCCCTCGGCCAGCGCCACCCGCTCGTCGGCCGCCCGCCCCTCCAGGCCGCCGACCCGGATCGCCGAGAAGACGAAGTCCGCGCCGCGCAGGGCCTCGTCGAGGTCGGTGGTGGCCGTGACGGCCGGCGCGTCCGGCACCCCCTCGGCCTGCTCGGCCAGCACCCGCGCGATCGCCGTCAGCCGGTCCCCGTCGAGATCGTGCAGGGTGACGTGGGTGATCCGCCCTTCGGCGTGGTCGCCGAGCAGCGCGCCGTACACCAGCGGCACCCGGAACCCGCCGCCTCCGAGAATCGTCAGTCGCATGGGCCGTACGCTACTCGGACGGCCCCGCCGGACGGCCCGGACCGGCCGCGGCGTCCACGCCGGCGTCCGCATCCCGGGCAGCGGCGCCGGGGGAGAATGACCGCATGTCCCGACGCAAGACCCGCCCCCGCACTCCCGCGCCCGCCCCCGCCGTCACCGCGGGCACCCCCTGCCCCTGCGGCCTCGACGCCGCCTACGGCGCCTGCTGCGGCCGCTTCCACAGCGGTACGCAGGGCGGCGCGCCGACCGCCGAACTCCTCATGCGCTCCCGCTACAGCGCCTTCGCCGCCGGCGACGCCGCGTACCTGCTGCGCACCTGGGCCCCGGAGACCCGCCCCGCCACGCTCGACCTGGACCCCGGTATGCGCTGGACGGGCCTGGAGATCCTGGACACCACCGACGGCACCGCCTTCCACCAGGCCGGCACGGTCACCTTCCGCGCCCACTACACCCACGGCGGCACCCCCGGCAGCCTCCACGAACGCAGCCGCTTCACCCGCCACGAGGGCGCCTGGGTCTACGTGGACGGCGACTTCCCGGACGACTGACCGGCCACCGCCGACGACCGACGGCCGGCGCGGGCCCTCAGCTTCCCGTCGTGACCGCCGGGCGGGTGGCCGGGCCGTGGGTGGGGAGGCCGGTGGAGAGGTCTTCCGCGACGGCCTTCTTCGCGATGGCGTCGACGGCGGCGCGGAGTTCGGGGCCGCTGGGCCGGCCGCGCTCCTGCTCCAGGCGGGCGGAGAGCCAGTCGCCCCAGGCGCGGGTGATGACCTCGGCCTCGCGGGCGCCGGCCGGCGTGTGCGACAGCAGGTTGCCGTGCCGGGTGAGGAAGCCCTCGTCGACCATGCGGTCGAAGGTGGGGAGCAGGACCTCGGGCGGCAGCCGCCGGCTCGCCGCGATGAGGCCGAGGCTGGCGTGCCCGACGGTCCGCGTGTACAGCTCCACCTGCATGACCGCCCAGGCGCCCGCGATGTCGAGACGGGTGTCGGAACCCGCCACGATCCGGCGGGCGGTGGCCATGTCCGTCCGGCGCAGCAGCCGTCCGACGGAGAGTTCGAGGAGCTTCGCGGAGTCGCCGCTGCTCGTCGGCGAGGCGAAGCCCTCGCCCATGTCGGAGGCGGCCTCCCGGACCGTGTCGCGCAGCGTGACCTGCCGGAGGAAGAGGGCGACGACGAAGCCGACGACGGCGACCGGCACGGTCCACAGGAAGACGGTGTGCAGGGTGTCGGCGTACGCCCGGACGATCGGTTCGGCGACGCCGCCGGGCAGCGCGTGCAGCCCCTGCGGGCTCTGTGCGGCCCGCGCGACGGTCTGCGGATCGATGCCGACGGGCCCGGCGAGCACGGACGCCTCGGCGACCCCGGTGGTGAGGTTCGGCTTCAGCGCGTTGGTGTAGATCGTGCCGAAGACGGCGGTGCCGAAGGAGCTGCCGAGCGTGCGGAAGAAGGTGACGCCGGAGGTGGCGGTGCCCAGGTCGGCGTAGTCGACGGTGTTCTGCACGGCGATGGTGAGCACCTGCATGCACAGGCCGATGCCGACGCCGAGCACGAACATGTACAGCGACTCCAGCCAGGCGCCGGTGTTCTGGTCCATCAGCGACAGCAGGAACAGTCCGAGGCCCATCACCGCGCAGCCGGCGATGGGGAAGATCCGGTAGTGCCCGGTCTTGCTGACCACGTTGCCGCTGTAGATCGAGGCGATGAGCAGGCCGGCGACCATCGGCAGCGTCCGGATGCCGGAGACCGTCGCCGAGTCCCCGTCCACGTACTGGAGGTAGGTCGGCAGGAAGGTCATCGCGCCGAGCATCGCGAAGCCGACGACGAAGCTGAGGACGGAGCAGACGGTGAAGACGGGGTTGCGGAACAGCCGCATGGGCAGCATGGGTTCGGACGCCCGTGACTCCACCCAGCAGAACAGGCCGAGGGCGACCAGACCGCCGGCGAAGAGTCCGATGATGACGCCGGAGCCCCACGCGTACTCGTTCCCGCCCCAGCTGGTCGCCAGGATCAGGGCGCTGGAGCCGACCGCGACCAGCGCGATGCCGAGGTAGTCGATGACCGGCCGGCTCGCGGAGCGCACGGAGGGGATCGTGCGGGCGGCGGCGATGACGACGAGGATCGCGATCGGCACGTTGACGTAGAACGCCCAGCGCCAGCTGGCGTGGTCGGTGAACAGGCCGCCGAGCAGCGGTCCGATGACCGTCGAGACGCCGAACACGGCGCCGATCGCGCCCTGGTACTTGCCGCGTTCGCGCAGCGGGATGACGTCGGCGATCAGCGCCATCGAGGTGACCATGAGACCGCCGGCGCCGATGCCCTGGAGGCCGCGCCAGACGATCAGCAGCGTCATGTTGGTGGCGAGGCCGCAGAGGAAGGAGCCGGTGATGAACACGACGGCCGAGATCTGGAAGATCACCTTGCGGCCGAACAGGTCGCCGAACTTGCCGACCAGGACCGTCGCGACGGTCTCGGCGAGCAGGTAGGAGGTGACGACCCACGACATGTGGGCCGCGCCCCCGAGGTCCGCGACGATCGTCGGCAGCGCGGTGCCCACGATCGTCTGGTCGAGCGCGGCCAGGAGCACGCCGAGCATGATCGTGCCGAACACGATGTTGCGGCGGCGGCCGTCGAGCACGGGCGGTGCGGGCGCGGCGGGGGCCGCGGGTGCGGCGTCGCTGGTCGTGGTCACCCTCGCAGCGTCACACCGCGCCGCCGCCGCTGCCCGTGGGACGCACCCGAACGGGCGAGCCCGTCAGGGGCGTACGGGCAGGGTCGGGTGGTGCTTGGCCAGGATCTTGTTGGCGCGGGCGAGCGCGGCCAGCGCGTGCTCGCGGTCGGCCCGGTCCTCCGGGCAGAGCGGGCCGCGGAAGCGGTACACCTCGCGCGCCGCGCAGTCCGCCTCGATCTCCGCCTGGAGGACGTGCGCGGGCAGGCAGGAGCCGATGAGGGCGGCCACGCGGTCGGGGATCGGGACGGGGACGAGGGGGGAGGGCGAGGCGATCACGGGTCAGTCCTAGCGGTTCGTGGGGGCGGTCGGGAAGGGCTCTCACCTCCATACGTACCGGATGGCGGGAGCGGTTCCGGTACGGCTCCGATGCCGGTGCGCGCCGGGGGCGCCCGGCCCGTCCGGAGTGCGCGGGCGCACCCGCCGCCCGGCTCGCAGGCGGGCGCGCGGCGGCGGTGGCGTTCTCGCAGGTACGGGGCCCGCCGACGGCCCGGACGGTCGGACGGCGGGCCCGCGGGGCGGGCCGGGGAGTCCGCGGGCGGGGCCGGGCGGGAGGCGCGCAAGCCCCGGGACGGCACTGCGTGTGTGAAGGAAATCACGTGGCGCCGGACCGCCGGGAACGGGACGATCGTCAGCTCGCCCGGGCGCGGTGGGGCCGGGGGCGGCTCAGCCCAGGACGTCCGACAGGTCGTACGAGACCGGTTCGTCGAGCTGGCCGTAGCCGCAGGACTCCGGGGTGCGGTCGGGGCGCCAGCGCTTGAACTGCGCGGTGTGCCGGAAGCGGTCGCCCTCCATGTGGTCGTAGCCGACCTCGCAGACCCGTTCCGGCCGCAGTGCCACCCACGACAGGTCCTTCTTCCCGGACCAGCGGCTGGGCGCGCCGGGCAGCCGGGCGCCCTCGTGGGCGGCCTCCTCGGCCCAGGCGGCCCACGGGTGCCCGTCCGGCGGGTCCATCCGCAGCGGCTCCAGCTCCTCGACCAGTTCGGCGCGGCGCCTGGCGGTGAAGGCGGCGCAGACGCCGACGTGCTGGAGGGCGCCCCGGTCGTCGTACAGGCCGAGGAGGAGCGAGCCGACGACGGGGCCGGTCTTGTGGAAGCGGTATCCGGCCACGACGACGTCGGCGGTCCGCTCATGCTTGATCTTGTACATCAGCCGGGCGTCGGGCCGGTAGGGCAGGTCGAGCGGCTTGGCGATCACCCCGTCGAGACCGGCGCCCTCGTACTGCTCGAACCAGCGCGCGGCCAGTTCGGCGTCCCGGGTGGCGGGGGCGAGGTGGAGCGGGGCGGTGGTGCCGTCGAGCACCCGCTCCAGGGCCGCGCGGCGCTCGGCGAGCGGGGTGTCGAGGAGGGCGTCGTCGCCGAGGGCCAGCAGGTCGAAGGCGACGAAGCGGGCCGGGGTGGTCTCGGCGAGCATCCGCACCCGGGAGTCCGCCGGGTGGATCCGTTCGCTCAGCCGGTCGAAGTCGAGCCGTCCGCCGTGCTCGATGACGATCTCGCCGTCCACCACGCACCGCTCCGGCAGCCGCTCCCGCAGCGCCTCGACGAGCTCGGGGAAGTACCGGGTGAGGGGTTTGCCGGTGCGGCTTCCGATGACCAGCTCGGGGCCGTCGCGGTGGACGATCGCCCGGAAGCCGTCCCACTTGGCCTCGTACTGCATCCCGGGCGGGATGGTCTTCACGGACTTGGCGAGCATCGGCTTCACGGGCGGCATCACCGGCAGATCCATGGGTTGATTGTCCGGTATGCGGCAATAGTCGGCGAGCTCTAGGGTGGCGCCCATGGCAGGCAAGACGGCAGCGGTGGAAGTGGAGGCCGGCGGGCGCACCGTCCGCGTCTCCAACCCGGACAAGATCTACTTCCCGGAGCCCGGCTACACCAAGCTCGACCTCGTCCACTACTACCTCGCCGTCGGCGAGGGCGTGACCCGCGCGCTGCGGGACCGGCCCACGACCCTGGAGCGCTACCCCGACGGGGTGACGGGGGAGTCCTTCTTCCAGAAGCGGGCGCCCAAGTACCTCCCCGACTGGATCCCGACCGCCCACATCACCTTCCCCAGCGGCCGGTCCGCCGACGAGCTGTGCCCCACCGAGCCGGCCGCCGTGCTGTGGGCCGCCAACCTCGGCGCCGTCACCTTCCACCCCTGGCCGGTCCGGCGCGGCGACACCGACCACCCGGACGAGCTGCGCCTCGACCTCGACCCGCAGCCCGGCACCGGCTACGCCGACGCCGTCCGCGCCGCCCACGAGCTGCGCGCGGTCCTCGGCGAGTACGGGCTGCGCGGCTGGCCCAAGACCTCCGGCGGGCGCGGCCTGCACGTCTTCGTCCCGATCCGGCCCGACTGGACCTTCGTCCAGGTCCGGCGGGCGGCCATCGCCGCCGGGCGGGAGCTGGAGCGGCGGATGCCGGACCGGGTCACCATGAAGTGGTGGAAGGAGGAGCGCGGCGAGCGGATCTTCGTCGACTACAACCAGACGGCCCGCGACCGCACGATCGCCTCCGCCTACTCGGTGCGGCCCAAGCCGCACGCCCCGGTCTCCGCCCCGCTGCGCTGGGACGAGATCGACGACGCGGTGCCGGAGGACTTCGACATCCGCACGATGCCCGCCCGGTACGCCGAGCTGGGCGACGTGCACGCGGACATGGACGACGAGCGCTTCGACCTGGAGCCGCTGCTCGAACTGGCCCGGCGCGACGAGGCCGACCACGACCTCGGGGACCTGCCCTATCCGCCCGAGTACCCGAAGATGCCCGGCGAGCCGAAACGGGTCCAGCCGAGCCGGGCGCGCAAGCCGGCGGAGAACGGTCCGGGCGCGCCCGACGAGCCGCATTGATCGGACGTTGACGGTGTGTTTAGCGCCCGGCGCCAGAGTGGAGCCATGCAGACCGACACCGACGTCCTGACCTTCCCGGCCTCCCGCCCCGCCGCCGACCTCGCCTGGCGCGAGGACGCGCTGTGCGCCCAGGCCGGGCCCGAGTTCTTCTTCCCGGCCCCCGGTTCCTCGACCCGCGAGGCCAAGCAGCTCTGCGGCGCCTGCGAGGGGCGCGTCGCCTGCCTGGAGTACGCGCTCGCGCACGACGAGCGGTTCGGGGTGTGGGGCGGGCTCTCCGAGAAGGAGCGGCTCAGGCTCCGGCGCACGCGCCGCTCCTGAACCGCTCCGAGGGGGTGGGCGCCGGGGCTCAGCCCGCGGCGCGCGCGGCCATCCGGGCCTTGCGGGCGGCGAGCTTGGCGTCGAACTTCGACGCCTCCGCGTCGAGCCCGTTCATGAACAGGCCCAGCTCCTCCTGGGCGCGCAGCCCGTCGGGGCCGAGGCCGGTGATGTCCAGCACCTTGAGGTGGCGGAGGACCGGCTCCAGCACGTCGTCGTGGTGGATGCGCATGTTGTAGATCTCGCCGATCGCCATCTGCGCGGCGGCCCGCTCGAAGCCGGGGATGCCGTGGCCGGGCATCCGGAAGTTGACGACCACGTCGCGGACGGCCTGCATGGCGAGGTCCGGGGCGATCTCCAGCGCGGCCTTCAGCAGGTTGCGGTAGAAGACCATGTGCAGGTTCTCGTCGAGCGCGATGCGGGCGAGCATCCGGTCGCAGACGGGGTCGCCGGACTGGTGGCCGGTGTTGCGGTGCGAGATGCGGGTGGCGAGCTCCTGGAAGGCCACGTACGCCACGGAGTGCAGCATCGAGTGGCGGTTGTCCGACTCGAAGCCCTCGCTCATGTGCGACATCCGGAACTGCTCCAGCTTGTCCGGGTCGACGGCGCGGGAGGCGAGCAGGTAGTCGCGCATCACGATGCCGTGCCGGCCCTCCTCCGCGGTCCAGCGGTGCACCCAGGTGCCCCAGGCGCCGTCGCGGCCGAAGAGGCTGGCGATCTCGTGGTGGTAGCTCGGCAGGTTGTCCTCGGTGAGGAGGTTGACCACGAGCGCGGTCTTCCCTATCTCCGTGACCTTGGACTGGGACGGGTCCCACGCCTCGCCGTCCTCGAAGAAGCCCGGGAAGTTCCGCCCGTCCGACCACGGCACGTACTCGTGCGGCATCCAGTCCTTGACGACCTTGAGGTGCCGGTTGAGCTCCGTCTCCACCACCTCTTCCAGCGCGTACAGCAAGCGGGCGTCGGTCCACCCTGCCGAGCTGCCGAGGTGGGGAGAGGTGAGCGTCACGGGGACTCCTGGGGACGGAGAGGGGGAGCGGAAAACTACCTACGGCTTCGTAGGTTACGTATCCGTAGGTTAAGGCCCCGTAAGGCGCCGTCCAAGCCCCGTCCGCGCGTTGTCCGGTTACGTTCTGTTATGTACGCAGCTCGGGGCGAGGAAAAGAGACGCAGGTCACGTCGGGGCCTGTCACCCGTGAACAACTGAACGGCTACTCAGAGCAGATGGTCCGCCGCTCCGGACTTGACGGCGGAGATCAGCGCGCGCAGCGCCTCGACCGAGTCGCTGACGTACTCACCGGGGGTGAGGGTCGAGCCGATGTAGGCCCGGCCGGCGTCGTCGAGGCCGAACCGGAAGCAGTTCGCCCCCTCGCTGCAGAAGGCGTCCCCCCAGACGATCGCGCCGGCGGGGACGGCGGGGTGGGTGGCGGGATGGGCGGCGGGGGCGGCCGGGTGGGCGGCGGGGACGGTCTGCGGGACGTTCATGGTGTCGGGCATGGTGCGGGGTCCTTCACAGGTCCTGGGCTATCGAGCGGACGAACGCGCGGGAGTCGGCGGTGGACAGGGCGAGTCCGCGCAGCCGTTCCAGCAGGCCCCGGTACCGGCGCAGTGTCATGTCGGCGTCGAGGAGGAGCGAGCCGTGCGAGGAGTCGAGCTGCACGGTGTCGAGCTGGGGCACGGGCGCGGACACATAGGTGAACGACTGTCCCGCCCCCGGGAAACCCCCGGCGGCGAACGGGATGACCCGCACGGTGACGGTGGCCCGCTCCGACTGCTCCAGGATGTGCTCCAGCTGCGCCCGGGCGACCTTCGGGCCGCCGAACTGCATGCGCAGCGCCGCCTCGTGGATCACCGCCTCGTACGGCACCGGCCGGTCCAGGGTCTCCTGGCGGCGCAGCCGCAGGGCGAGCCGGGCCTCCAGGTCGGGGCCCGGCAGCGGCGGCACGGCGGTGTCGAAGACCGCCCGGGCGTGCTCCTCGGTCTGCAGCAGCCCGGGGATGTGGGTGGTCACGGCGGTGGCCAGCTCGGCGGCGTGGTACTCCAGTTCGGCGATGTCGAGGAGGGCGGGCGGCAGGAGTCCGCGGTGCTCCTCCCACCAGCCGCGGTCGCGCTCCTGGGCCATGGCGGCGAGCAGATCCACCAGGGCCGTGTCCGGGCAGCCGTAGTTGAAGGCGAGGGTCCGCACCCGTTCGGGGCTGATGCCGAAGCGGCCGGACTCCACGTTGGGGATCCGGGTCCGGTCGACGCCCAGGAGGGCCGCCGCCTGCTGGGCCGACATCCCCGACTGTTCGCGCAGCTTGCGCAGTTCGGCGCCGAGCCGCTGCTGGCGGGCGGTGGGGCTGCTCCTGGGTGGCACGTGCTCTCCCTCGTCCGCGGGGCGGCCCCCTGCCACCCCGTCCGTGCCGCCGGTCACACGCTGTCCGGAACCGGCGCCACTACCTGCAAGTAGTAGCACTGTGCTCCGCTTCTGCGCTACGGTCGGTAGCGCAAGTCTCACACGGGGCGACCGACGACCGTGTGCAGAGCACCCCCATGTACAGGAAAAGTGAGCAATCCGATGAAGGGCGCCCTGCGTTGCCTTCCGGCCGCCGTCCCGGCGGCCGGGCCCATACCCCCCGCCGCGGAGAACCTCAGCTACTCGCTGCTGCTCCCCGGCGGCGCCTACTGCGCGGGCCTCGCCCGCGAGGCCGTCCGCGGCCTCCTCACCCGCCACGGACTCGCCGGACTGCGCGAGACCGCCGCCCTCGCCGCCTCCGAACTCGTCGCCGCCGCCTACCGGTTCACCCCCGACCGGGAGATGGCGCTGCGCGTCCGCTGGCAGTACGACGCGCTGCGGATCGTGGTGTACGACCAGCACCCGTCCCACCACGCGCCCGACGCCGCCGAGGCGTGCCGCGACCGCCGCAGCCGCAGCATGTGGCTGCTGGCCGCGGCGGTCGGGGAACACGGCGGCGACTGGGGACTCACCCCCGCCCTCACCCCCGAGGGCGGGACCAAGTCCTGGGCGTTACTGCACCTCTGACGGGGACATCGCCCGCAGCTCCTCCGCCGACGACGGCCGCAGCCGGCCGTCGAGGAGCACCCGGCGCGTGAGCCCCAGCGACTCCAGGAACGGCAGGTAGTGACTGGCCACGACCAGCGCCCCCTCGTACGCGCGCAGCGCCTCCGTCAGCTGCCGCACCGACGCCAGGTCCAGGTTGTTCGTCGGCTCGTCCAGCAGCAGCAGCTGCGGGGCCGGCTCCGCGAGCAGCAGCGCCGCCAGCGTCGCCCGGAACCGCTCCCCGCCCGACAGCGCGCCCACCGGCCGCTCCGCCCGCGCGCCCCGGAACAGGAACCGCGCGAGCCGGGCCCTGATCGCGTTCGCCGACGCCCCGGGCGCGAACCGCGCCACGTTCTCCACGACGCTCAGCCCGTCGTCGAGCACGTCAAGACGCTGCGGCAGGAACCGGAGCGGCACCAGCGTCTCCACCTCGCCCGCCACCGGAGCCAGCTCGCCGGCCACCGTCCGCAGCAGCGTCGTCTTGCCGGCCCCGTTCCGGCCCACCAGCCCGACCCGCTCCGGCCCCCGCAGCTCGAACCCGCCGTCGACCCGCGCCCCGTACCGCAGCTCCAGGTCCCGGATCCGCAGCACCTCGCGCCCCGGCGGCACCGACGTGCCCGGCAGCTCGACCCGGATCCCGTCCTCGTCGCGCACCGCCTCCACCGCCAGGTCCAGCCGCTCCCGCGCCTGCGCCAGCCGCTCCTCGTGCAGCGCCCGGTGCTTGCCCGCCGAGACCTGCGCCGCACCCCGCCGGGTGTGCGCCACCACCTTCGGCAGCACCTTGTTCTCGAAGCTCTTCTGCGCGTACCGCCTCCGGCGCGCCAGCCTCATGCCGGCGTCGGCCAGTTCCCGCCGCTGCCGCCGCACGTCCGCCTCGGCGACCCGCACCATCCGCTCCGCCGCCTCCTGTTCTGCCGCCAGCGCCTCCTCGTACGCCGACCAGGGGCCGCCGTACCAGCTGAGGCCGCCGTCGTGGAGGTCGGCGATCCGGTCGACCCGCTCCAGCAGCTCCCGGTCGTGGCTGACCACCACCAGCACCCCGGGCCAGCTCTCCACCGTCTCGTACAGACGCGAACGGGCGTACAGATCCAGGTTGTTGGTCGGCTCGTCGAGCAGCAGCACGTCCGGCCGGGCCAGCAGCAGCGCCGCGAGCCGCAGCAGCACGGACTCGCCGCCGGACACCTCGCCGACCGTGCGGTCCAGGCCGATCGCGCCGAGACCGAGCAGGTCGAGCACGGCGAGCGCCCGCTCCTCCACGTCCCAGTCGTCGCCGATCACGGCGAAGTGCTCCTCGGCCGCGTCGCCCGCCTCGACGGCGCGCAGCGCGGCACGCTTCCGGCCGACGCCGAGGATCTCGTCGACCCGCCGGCCGGTGTCCAGGACCAGGTTCTGCGGGAGGTGGCCGATCCTCCCGGCCGCCCGTACGGTCCCGGCGGTGGGGGCGAGTTCGCCGGCGAGGAGCCGGAGCAGGGTGGACTTCCCCGAGCCGTTCGACCCGACCAGGCCGGTGCGGCCGGGGCCGACCGTCACCCGGAGGTCGTCGAAGACCTCGGTGCCGTCGGGCCAGCTGAAGGAGAGCGAGGGGGCGGAGAGGAAGACAGGACGATGTGACACGAGGGCCTCCGGTGCCGCGAGCACGGTGTGAGCGTGGGCGTGGTGCGACGCGTGAGACACCGGGGCGCGGGCGGCATGCGGAACGGCTGCTCGTCCACCGAGGTCGAGAACGGCACGCACGGCACGGGGCACGCGCGCGGCACGGTGTCTCGGGACCTCAGATGAACAACGTTCCTTCTCCGATCGGGAGGCGATACGACCTCACCGACGGTAGGACCGGGCGAGCGGAGGCGCAAAGGGTTTTCGGCCGGGAGCCCAGGGCCGTTCAGGGCCGTTCGGGGGCAGTGCCGCCCGAGCCCCGCCGGGCCGCCCGCGCCGACCCGAGCCGCTCAGGGCCGCTCGCCGAGGAGTTCGGCCAGGTTCCGGTCCCAGTCCAGGTACTGGTGCTCGCGCCCGGCCGGCACCAGGTGCTGCGAGCGCTCCAGGAAGAGGCGCAGCTCCGAGGTCCGCACATGGACCATCGCCACCCCCTCCGGCGCGTGGAACTCCACCACCGTGCGGTCGTAGCCGTACGGACGGAGCCGGACGTCCCCGTCGCCGGCGGGCCGCTCCACCCCCTGGGCCAGCAGCTCCCGGGCGAAGGCCCACGAGACCTCGACGCCCTCCAGGGTGGCCGGCGGCGGGAAGGCCATGCTGACCGCGTACGGGTCCTCGCGGTCGTACCGCAGGGTGGCGGGGACGGTCTCCATCCGGGGAGCGGAAGCGACCAGACGGGCCTGGACGGGCTGCTCGATCACGGCCGACACGGCGGACTCCTCTCGCGGGGGTGCGATCCTGTGCGTCTCCCCGACACCAGGCCACCTGACACCCATGAAGACGAGCGGAACAAGCGGAACGTGCACCGCACCCCCACGTGAGGTGCGTCACCGCCGCGCCGCGCGCGTCGTCAGCGCTCCCCGGCCGCGCCGCCGGCGGCATCCCCGCAGAGCCCCGCGCGGTCGCAGTACGGCTGGTTCGCCGAGGCCCCGCAGCCGCACAGCACCGCCCGGGTCTCGTGCCGCACCCCCTGCGCGCCGGAGACCAGCAGGTCGCCCCGTACCAGCAGCCGGCCCGACGGGTCGCGGCGCACGCGGGTCGGCGCGTCCGGCACCTCCTCCGCGCCGCCCGCCGCCGGGTGGTACTGGAGCGCCCCCGACGGGCAGCGCCGGATCACCTCGGCCACCCGCTCCGGCGCGGCGGCGTCCGGCAGCACCCACGGGCGGCGCGCCAGGTCGAAGACCTCGGGCAGGCCGCGGACGCACTCGGCCGCGTGCAGGCAGCGGCGCGGCTCGAACGTGACGGTGATGCCCTCGCCGTCGTACTCCTTCAGCCGCGGCGGGCCGGCGTCCGGCGACTCCGCCCCGGCGTCCGTCGTTCCCTCGGTCATGCGCCCAGCCTAGGAACGCCCGGCGCGCCCCGCACTCCGGCGCCGCCGGTCCGGTCCGTCCCGGTGGCGACGCCCTCTGGACGGGCCGGGCCGCCGCCGCTAGCTTCCGGCGCCATGACACCTGTGCGAAAGATGCGAACGACGCGACGCACGATGACGGCGGGACTGGTGGGGACGGCGCTGGCGCTGGCCCTCGCCGCCCCCGCGCGGGCCGGGGAGACCCCCGCGGCCCCGGCCTCCTTCTCCGCCCCGGCCGCCGACGCGGGCTGGCGGCTCACCCCCACCGGCACCGACGCCCGCTTCCGGGGCCTGGCCGCGGTCGACCGCCGCACCGCCTGGGCCGCCGGCTCCCGGGGCACCGTCCTGCGCACCACCGACGCCGGCCGCACCTGGCGCGACGTCTCCCCGCCCGGCGCCGAGGGCCTGGAACTCCGCGACGTCGAGGCGTTCGACGCCCGCCGGGCCGTCGTCCTCGCCATCGGCGAGGGCGAGGCGTCCCGGCTGCTGCGCACCGAGGACGGCGGCGCCACCTGGACCGAGACCTTCCGCAACACCGACCCGCGCGCCTTCTACGACTGCGTGACCTTCCTCGACCCCCGTCACGGCCTCGCGCTGAGCGATCCCGTCGACGGCCGGTTCCGCGTCCTCGCCACCGACGACGGGGGCCGCAGCTGGGAGGTCCGGCCGGACACCGTGATGCCCGCCGCCCTCCCCGGCGAGGCCGGCTTCGCCGCGAGCGGCCAGTGCCTCGTCACGGCCGCGGCCGGGGGACCGGACGTCTGGTTCGCCACCGGCGGCGCCGCCACCGCCCGCGTCTTCCGCTCGGCCGACCGGGGCCGCACCTGGACCGTCACCGACAGCCCGGTCCCGGCCGGCGACCCGGCCCGGGGCGTCTTCGCGCTCGCCTTCCGCGACCGCCACCACGGCCTCGCCGTCGGCGGCGACTACCGGGCCGGGCAGCCGTCGCCGCGCGCCGCCGCCGTCACCGCCGACGGCGGGCGCACCTGGACCCCGGCCGTCACCCCGCCGCCCGCCTACCGCTCCGGCGCCGCCTGGCTCCCGCACACCCGGTCGTCAGCCCTCGCCGTCGGCCCCACCGGCACCGACCTCACCCGTGACGGCGGACGCACCTGGCGAACCGTGGACACCGGCTCGTACGACACCGTGGACTGCGCGCCGGACGGCGGCTGCTGGGCCTCCGGCGAGAAGGGCCGGATCGCCGCGCTCGCCCGGCGGTGAGGCGTCCGTGCGGCGCCCGGGTCAGGCCGGCGGCTGCTCGCGGTAGCCGGCCAGGCCCTCGACGGTCTTCGACGCGTAGAACTCGGTGATCCGGTAGGCGCACACGCCCTCGGCGCTGAAGGGGTCGGCCGCCGCGATCCGCTCGATCGCGGCCCGGTCGACCCCGGCCGCCAGGATCACCCCGCCGTCCCGCGGGTTCTTCCGCCCCGACGCGAGGAACACGCCCGCCGCGTACTGCTCGTCCAGCCAGGCGCGGTGCGCGTCCATGAGGGCGTCCGCCCGCTCGACGGGCGCGGTGTAGGTCAACTCGAGTACGAACATGCGTGCAAGGCTACCGCCGGCCCCGTCGCCGGCGATCAGCCGTCCGAGGCCGCCGCGCCCCGCCGACACCATGATCCGGACACCTGTGCCAGGGGTGGTGGAGGCCCTTCCGGGCAGGTCGCGGGGGGCGTGCGCTGCCACACTGCGGACAGGCGCGTGCCGGAGGGGGCGCGGGGAAGCCGGAACGGAACGGGCGGGGCGGGGTGGGCGTGACTGACCGCGTCACGGAGGGCGTACGCGCCTCCGGGGTCGGTGGGTGGCAGCGGACGGCGGACGGCGGGGTGCGGGCGGTGCCGCGGCACGTGGCCTGCGTCATGGACGGCAACGGCCGCTGGGCGCAGGCGCGTTCACTGCCGCGCACGGACGGGCACCGGGCCGCCGAGACCACCGTCATCGACGTCATCGAGGCGGCCCGCACCGCCGGCGTCGGCTGGCTCAGCCTCTACGCCTTCTCCACCGAGAACTGGTCCCGGCCGAGCGGCGAGGTCGACTACCTCATGCGGCTCGTCCGCCGCGTCGTCCGCAAGCACGCGCCGCTGCTCCTCGCCCGCGGCATCCGCTGCCGCTTCCTCGGCGTCACCGACCCGCGGATCCCGGCCGAACTGGCCCGGGACTTCGCCGACCTCACGACGCTGACCGCCGGCAACACCGGCATGACGCTCACCGTCGCCTTCGACCACGGGGGACGCCGGGACATCGTCGCCGCGGCCCGGTCGCTGATCCGCGCCGGGACCCCCGCCGAGGAGGTCACCGAGGAGCTGTTCGCCGCCCACCTGCCCTTCCCGGACACCCCGGACGTCGATCTCGTCATCCGCACCTCCGGCGAGCAGCGCATCTCCAACTTCATGCTCTGGCAGGTGGCGTACGCCGAGTGGGTCTTCCCCCAGGTGCTCTGGCCCGACTTCCGGGCCCCCGACTTCCTCGACTGCCTGCACGCCTACCGGCGCCGCGACCGCCGCTTCGGCGGCGTCGTGCCCCGGCCGAACGGAGAACCACGATGACCACCACCGGCACCACCACCGAAAACCCCGGCGGAGAAGCGCTGTTCGGGCCCGGCTCCCGCTTCGACGACTTCTTCGACGACCCGCGGTGGGCCCTCGCCATGATCCGCGCCACCGTGCTGGAGGCCGCCCACCCGCAGATCGGCGCCGCCCTCATCGACAATTCCACCTTCGTCGCCCACCCGTGGCGCCGGCTGCGGAACACCTTCCTCAGCATGCGGCGGATGTTCGGCGCCGACCCCGGGGCCCGGGAGCGGGAGGCCGCCCGGCTCAACCGGCTGCACGCCCGCATGAGCGGCAGCGACACCCGCGGACGCCCGTACGACGCCATGGACCCGGAGACCCGCGCCTGGGTGGTGGCGACCCTCTTCGAGAGCGCCGTCACCATGTGCCGCATGAGCGGCCGTCCGCTCCACCCCGAGGCGATGGAGCAGATGTACGCCGAGTACCGCGCCTTCCTCGCCGCCCTCGACGGCGACGCCCGCCACCTGCCCGCCGAACTCCGCGACTTCTGGCCGTACTTCGACCGGGTCGTCGAGGAGCAGCTGGAGAACACCGAGGCGGCCCGGGTCATCCTCTACCGCCTCTTCGACCAGCTGCCCGCGCCCGCGCTGCTCGACGGCGTGCCGACGCTGTGGGCGGCGGGCCGGGCCGTCGTCGGACCCGTCATGGGCGCCCTCACGATCGCCTCGCTCCCGGAGCCCTTCCGCCGCCGCGCCGGCCTCCCGGAGATGCCCGGCGTGCAGACCCTGATGCAGGGCGCGTACGTCGCCGCGGGGCTGGCCCGGCACCTCCCCGGGGACCTCTTCCGCGCCGAGGCGATCATCGACCTGCTCTCCCTGGCGCCCGGCAGCGACGACCCCCGCGCCCGCACCGTCGAGGCCCTGCGCGCCCGGATGCAGCGCGCGGCGGCCCTGCTCCGCCTGATCACCCCGCTGGTGCCGGACCCGGACCCGGCCCCGGCGGCGGCCCGGGGGGACCGGACCCGCGGCGCCGAGGAGTTCTTCCGCCAGGTCCTCGACCAGACCGGCGACGGCCACCTCGACTGGCCCGACCTCGCCGCCATGGCCCGCGAGCTCTCCACCCGCCTCGACCTGGACGAGCCCGAGGAGACCCGGCTCTACGACGCCTTCGCGGCCTGGTGGCGCGAACTCCAGGCCGCCCTCGACACGGACGGCGACGGACGGGTCAGCGCCGCCGAGTACGCCGCCGCCGTCCCCTCCCTCGCCGGGCCCGCGCTCATCCGCGTCGCCGAGGTCCTCTTCGACGCCACCGACAAGGACGGCGACGGCACCCTCGACGCGGACGAGTACCGGGCCCTCTTCCGCACCGCCTTCCACCGCGACCTCGCCACCGAGGACGGCCGCTGCACCCGCGGCGCCTTCGTCGGCGACTTCCTCTCCTTCATGTCCGCCCGCCGCTCCGGCAGCCCCTACGACCCCCTCCTCGCCGACGCCTGACCGGCCGCCGCCGTAGGGTGGCGCGCATGGGGATCATCGGGGTTCCGGCGGACTGGCCCGCCGACGAAGAGACGGCACGGGACGTCCAGCGCGCGCTGCGGGAGCGGCTCGTGCTGGACGAGGACGGCCCGGCGCCCGGCGACGGCCACGTCACCGGGCTCGACGTGGCCTACGACGACGAGCGCGACCTCGTCGCCGCCGCCGCGGTGGTGCTGGACGCCCGGACCCTGGAGGTCGTCGAGGAGGCGACCGCCGTCGGCCGGGTCTCCTTCCCGTACGTCCCCGGGCTCCTCGCCTTCCGCGAGATCCCCACCGTGCTCGCCGCCCTCGGCAGGCTCGGCGCCGACCCGGGCCTCCTCGTCTGCGACGGCTACGGCCTCGCCCACCCGCGCCGCTTCGGGCTCGCCGCCCACCTCGGCGTCCTCACCGGCCGGCCGGCGATCGGCGTCGCCAAGAACCCGTTCGCCTTCACCCACGAGCGGCCCGGCCCGGAGCGCGGCGACTCCGCGCCGCTGCTCGCCGACGGCGAGGAGGTCGGGCGGGCGCTGCGCACCCGGCCCGGGGTCAAGCCCGTCTTCGTCTCCGTCGGCCACCGGATCTCCCTCGGCAACGCCTGCGCCCACACCCTCGCCCTCACCCCGCGCTACCGGCTCCCCGAGACCACCCGGCACGCCGACGCGCTCTGCCGGCGCGCCCTCGCTGCGGCGACGGCCGGACACCACCCGGACACCGGCACCGCCCGGGTACCCGGCACCGCCCCGGTACCCGGAACCGTCTGAGTATCCGTACGGATGCCCGTTGTCAGACCCCCACGGCACAGTGGGCGCCATGACAACCCCCGTCACGCATCCCCGCCGTCGTGCCTCCGGCCGCGCGCTGCCCGTCGTCCTCGCCGTCGCCGCGCTCTCCGCGTTCGCCTGGACCTGCGCCATCCTGTACGTGCTCGCCGACTGGACCACCGGATGACCGGGCGGCTGCGGTGCGTCGTGCTCGACTGCCCCGACTCCCGTGAACTCGCCGGGTTCTACCGGGAGATGCTCGGCGGCGAGATCGCCGCGCCCGACCCGGGGCTCGCCGTCGGCGCCGGCTCCGCCGTGCTGCGCGACGCGCACGGACCGGTCCTCGCCTTCCAGGACGTCGCCGACCACCGGCCGCCCGTCTGGGGCGCCCCCGAGCAGCAGTTCCTGCTCGACGTCCGGGTCCCGGACCCGGCCGCCGCCCACGAGCGGGTGCTCGCCCTCGGGGCCGTACCCCTCGGCGAGGGCGGCGGGGACGGGGACGGCGCCCGGCCGCTGTGGCGGGTCTACGCGGACCCGGCCGGGCACCCGTTCCGGCTCATGGGCGACTGAGCCCGGCACCTCCCCGCCGGCCCCGCCCCGCAGCCCGTCCCGGACCGTGCCCGCACCGGATTGGACCGGGGCGCGCCCGGGGAAAGAAGACGGGATGGAGCTGAACACCACACCCCGACGCCTCGTCTCCTCCGGCTCCCCGCTGGAGCCGCAGATCGGCTTCTCCCGCGCGGTACGGCACGGCCCGTACGTCTCCGTGGCCGGCACCGCGCCGATCGCGCCCGACGGCACCACCACCGCGCCCGGCGACGTCTACGCCCAGACCGTGCGCTGTCTCGACATCGCCGAGGCGGCCCTCCGCGAGGCCGGCGCCCGCCTGGAGGACGTCGTCCGCACCCGCGTCCTGCTCACCGATGCCACCGCCTGGCGCGAGGCGGCCCGCGCGCACGGCGAGCGGTTCGCCGCCGTCCGCCCCGCCTGCACCTTCATGGAGGTGTCCCGCTTCATCGACCCGGAGTGGCTGGTCGAGATCGAGGTGGACGCCGTGGTCGTCGACCACAGCGCCCCCGACATGATCGGCTGGTGAACCCCGCGCCGGGACGGCTCAGTCCTGGTGGGCCACCCGGAAGCGGAGGCCCGCGGCCCGCAGCCGGGCGATGAGCGCGTCGCCCATCGCCACCGCCGTCGTGACCTGGCCCGCCGTCTCCGGCAGCGGGTCCAGGGCCAGGCAGAGCGCCGACTCGGCGAGCATCTTCGCCGTCTCGTCGTAGCCCGGGTCGCCGCCCGACACCTCGGTGAGGACCCGCCGCCCGCCGCCCTCGCCGACGAAGCGGACCGTGAACCAGCTGCGGGCGCGCCGCTCGGCGGACGGGCCCGAGCCCGCTGCGTACCGGTCCATGAGCCACCGGCGCACCGGCGGCAGCTGGGCCGCGGCGACGGTCGCGCCGAGCGCCGCCGTGCCGCCGAGCGCCATCGGGAGGGTCTTCACCGAGGCGTAGTGGCGGTAGCGGAAGTCGGGGCCGTACCGGTCGAGCGCGGCGGCCGAGCGGGCCACCACCCGCGGGTCCAGCGTCGGCAGCGGCAGCGCCCAGGTGCCCGTCTCGGGGCTGAACCGGGGGGTGCCCAGCGGCGCCCGGGCCCGCCGGCCCACCAGCCGGGGCGCGTGCATCCGGCGCTCGCGGGCGGCCCGCAGGATCTCCGGGCCGCGTCCGAAGGCGGTGAGCGCGGAGGCGAAGGTGCCGCCGGAGAAGGCGGCGCCGGCCCGCACGTAGCCGTCGACGCGCAGCGGTACGCCCTCCGGCAGCCGCTGCACGGTGAAGAGCACGCCGAGGTCGTGCGGGATCGAGTCGAAGCCGCAGGCGTGCACCAGCCGGGCGCCGGTCTCCCGGGCGCGGGCGTCGTGGCGGACGTACACGCGGTCCACGAACTCGGCCTCGCCGGTGAGGTCGAGGTAGTCGGTGCCGGCCTCGGCGCAGGCGGCGACCAGGCCGTCGCCGTACCGCACGTAGGGACCGACGGTGGAGGCGACCACCCGGGCCGACTCCGCGAGCGCGCGCAGCGCGACGGGGTCGCCGGAGTCGGCGACGAGCAGCGGGAGCCCCGCGAGGTCCGGCCGGCCGGCGGCGAGCCGGTCCCGCAGCGCCGCCAGCCGGTCCCGGGAGCGCCCGGCGAGGGCCCAGCGGCACCCGGCGGGCGCGTGCGCGGCCAGGTACTCCGCGGTGAGCTCGCCGACGAACCCGGTCGCGCCGAACAGGACCACGTCGTACGGCCGTCCGGCGCGGTCCCGTCCCGCGTCCGTCCCAGTCTCCATCGAGCCCCCACTCCGTCGTCATCGGGTCGCGCCGCGCGCCGCCGCCGTTCACCGGCCGGCGCGGCGCGCCGCCGGCGCCTCATGTCGCGGCGCCGTCGGCGGAGGATAGCGGACCCGCCCGGCCCGGCGAATTTCCAAGCGCTTGCTCGGCCCGGGGGCTTGTGCCGAGTGGAACACGTTCCTAGCATCTCCGGTGTTACATCATTGGTGTCACACACTCTGGGGGCGCGATGGGCACGACGCAGACCGAGCGGACCGGCCCGCTCGCCGGCCTCCGGGTCGTGGAACTGGCCGGCATCGGCCCCGGCCCGTTCGCTGCCATGCTCCTCGCCGACCTCGGTGCCGACGTCGTCCGCGTCGACCGCCCCGGCGGCGCCGGCCTCGGCGTCGACCCCGCGAAGGACCTCACCAACCGCAACAAGCGCTCGGTGATCGTCGACCTCCGGCTCCCCGAAGGCCCCGGCACCGTCCTCGACCTGGTCGCCCGCGCCGACGTGCTGATCGAGGGCTACCGCCCCGGCGTCGCCGAACGCCTCGGCGTCGGCCCCGACGCCTGCCTCGCCCGCAACCCCCGGCTCGTCTACGGCCGGATGACCGGCTGGGGCCAGGACGGCCCGCTCGCCCCCACCGCCGGACACGACATCGGCTACATCGCCCTCACCGGCGCCCTCGGCATGATCGGCCCCGACCCGGACGGCCCCCCGGTCGTCCCCGCCAACCTGGTCGGCGACTACGCCGGCGGCTCCCTCTACCTCGTCGTCGGCGTCCTCGCCGCCCTCCAGCACGCCCGCGCCCACGGCGAGGGCCAGGTCGTCGACGCCGCCATCGTGGACGGCACCGCCCACCTCACCACCATGATCCACGCCATGCTCGCGGCCGGCGGCTGGCAGGACCGCCGCGGGTCCAACCTGCTCGACGGCGGCTGCCCCTTCTACGGCGTGTACGCGACCTCCGACGGCGGCCACATGGCCGTCGGCGCCCTGGAGCAGCGCTTCTACGACGAGTTCGCCCGCCTCCTCGGCCTCGGCGACGCCCTGGAACTGCGCGGCGACCTCGCCCGCTGGCCCGAGCTGCGGGAGGCCGTCGCCGCCCGCTTCCTGACCCGCACCCGGGCCCAGTGGACCGAGGTCTTCGAGGGCACCGACGCCTGCGTCGCCCCCGTCCTCTCGCTCCGCGAGGCCCCCGCGCACCCGCACCTCGCCGCCCGCGGCACCTTCACCGACCACGGCGGCCTGGTCCAGCCGGCGCCCGCACCCCGCTTCTCCGCCACCCCCGGCACCCTCCGTACCGGCCCCGCCCTGCCCGGCGCCGACGCCGCGTCCGTCGCCCGCGACTGGGCCGTCCCCGCCCTGCGCCCCCAGGACGCCCCGCACACCCAGGAGTCGAAGACCGCATGAAGCGCACCCTCTACACCGAGGACCACGAAGCCTTCCGGGCGACCGTCCGCACCTTCCTGGAGAAGGAGGTGCTGCCCCACTACGCGCAGTGGGAGAAGGACGGCATCGTCTCCCGCGACGCGTGGCGAGCCGCCGGCCGCCAGGGCCTCCTGGGCATCGCCGTCGACGAGGAGTACGGCGGCGGGGGCAACCCCGACTTCCGGTACGCCTCCGTCCTCGCCGAGGAGTTCACCCGGGCCGCCGCGCCCGGCCTCGCGATCGGCCTGCACAACGACATCATCGGCCCGTACCTCACCAAGCTCGCCACCGACGAGCAGAAGCGGCGCTGGCTGCCCGGCTTCTGCTCGGGCGAGATCATCACCGCCATCGCGATGACCGAGCCCGGCGCCGGCTCCGACCTCCAGGGCATCCGCACCACCGCCGAGGACCGAGGCGACCACTGGGTCCTCAACGGCTCCAAGACCTTCATCTCCAACGGCATCCTCGCCGACCTGGTGATCGTCGTCGCGAGGACCACCCCCGAGGGCGGCGCCCACGGCCTGTCCCTGCTCGTGGTGGAGCGCGGCATGGAGGGCTTCGAGCGCGGCCGGAACCTCGACAAGATCGGCCAGAAGGCCCAGGACACCGCCGAACTGTTCTTCACCGACGTCCGCGTCCCCAAGGAGAACCTGCTCGGCGAGCTGAACGGCGCCTTCGTGCACCTGATGACCAACCTGGCGCAGGAGCGGCTGGCCATCGCGGTCGCCGGGATCGCCGGCGCCGAACACCTGCTGGAGCTGACCACCACGTACGTCAAGGAGCGCGAGGCGTTCGGCCGGCCGCTCGCCCGGCTCCAGCACGTGCGCTTCGAGATCGCGGAGATGGCCACCGAGTGCGCCGTCACCCGCGCCTTCGTCGACCGCTGCATCGAGGAGCACGCCGACCCGGCCGGGCTCGGCCTCGATCCCGTCCACGCCTCCATGGCCAAGTGGTGGGCGACCGAGCTCCAGAAGCGCGTCGCCGACCGCTGTCTGCAACTGCACGGCGGATACGGCTACATGAGCGAATTCCCGGTCGCCCGCGCCTTCACCGACGGCCGCATCCAGACCATCTACGGCGGCACGACGGAGATCATGAAGGAGATCATCGGCCGCTCCCTCCTCGGCTGACCCGCACCCCTCCTGAGCAACCCCTCACCGTTGAAAGGCTTCCCGTGAGCACCGAAGCGTACGTGTACGACGCGATCCGCACCCCGCGCGGACGCGGCAAGGCCAACGGCTCCCTGCACGGCACCAAGCCCATCGACCTGGTCACCGGCCTGATCCGCGAGATCCAGACCCGCAACCCCGGCCTCGACCCGGCCGCGATCGACGACATCGTCCTCGGCGTCGTCGGCCCCGTCGGCGACCAGGGCTCCGACATCGCCCGGATCGCGGCCATCGCCGCCGGACTGCCCGACACCGTCGCCGGCGTCCAGGAGAACCGCTTCTGCGCCTCCGGCCTGGAGGCGGTCAACATGGCCGCGATGAAGGTCCGCTCCGGCTGGGAGGACCTGGTCCTCGCCGGCGGCGTCGAGTCCATGTCCCGGGTGCCGATGGCCTCCGACGGCGGCGCCTGGTTCGCCGACCCGATGACGAACCTGGAGACCAACTTCGTCCCCCAGGGCATCGGCGCCGACCTCATCGCCACCATCGAGGGCTTCTCCCGCCGCGACGTCGACGAGTACGCCGCCCTCTCCCAGGAGCGGGCCGCCACCGCCTGGAAGGAGGGCCGCTTCGCCCGCTCGATCGTCCCCGTCGTCGACCGGGCCGGGCTGACCGTCCTCGACCACGACGAGTTCATGCGCCCCGGCACCACCGCCGACTCCCTCGCGAAGCTCAAGCCGTCCTTCAAGGACATCGGCGAGCTCGGCGGCTTCGACGCGGTCGCGCTCCAGAAGTACCACTGGATCGAGGAGATCGACCACGTCCACCACGCCGGCAACTCCTCCGGCATCGTCGACGGCGCCTCCCTCGTCGCCGTCGGCTCCAAGGAGACCGGCGAGCGGTACGGGCTGACGCCCCGCGCCCGGATCGTCGCCGCCGCCGTCTCCGGCTCCGAGCCCACCATCATGCTCACCGGGCCCGCCCCCGCCGCCCGCAAGGCGCTCGCCAAGGCCGGTCTCACCATCGACGACATCGACCTCATCGAGATCAACGAGGCGTTCGCCGCGGTCGTCCTCCGCTTCGTCAAGGACATGGGCGTCTCCCTGGACAAGGTCAACGTCAACGGCGGCGCCATCGCGCTCGGCCACCCGCTCGGCGCCACCGGCGCGATCATCCTCGGCACCCTCGTCGACGAGCTGGAGCGGCAGGACAAGCGCTACGGCCTCGCCACCCTCTGCGTCGGCGGCGGCATGGGCATCGCCACCGTCGTCGAGCGCGTCTGACCCCCTGTCCGCACCCTCACACCGGCCACCGGAGAAGCATCAGCATGAGCGAGAGCACCACCATCCGCTGGGAGCAGGACGCCACGGGGATCGTCACCCTCGTCCTCGACGACCCGAACCAGTCCGCCAACACCATGAACCAGGCGTTCCGGGCGTCGATCACGGCCGTCGCCGACCGCCTGGAGGCCGAGAAGGACTCCGTCCGCGGCATCATCTACACCTCCGCGAAGAAGACCTTCTTCGCCGGCGGCGACCTCAAGGACATGATCCAGGCGGGCCCCGAGCACGCCCGGGACATCTTCGAAGCCGCCATGGAGATGAAGCGCGCGCTGCGCCGCATCGAGACCCTCGGCAAGCCCGTCGTCGCCGCGATCAACGGCGCGGCCCTGGGCGGCGGTTACGAGATCGCGCTCGCCTCCCACCACCGGATCGCGCTCGACGCGCCCGGCTGCAAGATCGGCCTGCCCGAGGTCACCCTCGGTCTGCTGCCCGGCGGCGGCGGCGTCACCCGCACCGTCCGGCTCATGGGCATCACCGACGCCCTGCTCAAGGTCCTCCTCCAGGGCACCCAGTACAACCCGAAGCGCGCCCTCGACAACGGCCTGGTCCACGAACTGGCGGCCACGCCCGAGGAGATGATGGCCAAGGCCATCGCCTTCATCGACGCCCACCCGGAGTCCGCCCAGCCCTGGGACGTCCCCGGGTACAGGATCCCCGGCGGCACCCCCTCGAACCCGAAGTTCGCCGCCAACCTGCCGGCCTTCCCGGCCAACCTGCGCAAGCAGCTGAACGGCGCCCCCTACCCGGCCCCGCGCAACATCATGGCCGCCGCCGTCGAGGGCTCCCAGGTCGACTTCGAGACCGCGCAGGTCATCGAGTCCCGCTACTTCACCGAGCTGGTCACCGGCCAGACGGCGAAGAACATGATCCAGGCGTTCTTCTTCGACCTCCAGGCCGTCAACTCCGGCGCCAGCCGCCCCCAGGGCGTCGAGAAGCGCCAGGTCCGCAAGGTCGCCGTGCTCGGCGCCGGCATGATGGGCGCCGGCATCGCCTACTCCTGCGCCCGCGCCGGCATCGAGGTCGTCCTCAAGGACGTCACCGACGAGGCCGCCGCCAAGGGCAAGGGCTACTCCGAGAAGCTCTGCGCCAAGGCCGTCGCCCGGGGCCGCACCACCCAGGAGAAGGCCGACGCCCTGCTCGCCCGCATCACCCCGACCGCCGACCCGCAGGCGCTGGCCGGCTGCGACGCGGTCATCGAGGCCGTCTTCGAGGACACCGCCCTCAAGCACAAGGTCTTCCAGGAGATCCAGCACGTCGTCGCGGACGACGCGCTGCTCTGCTCCAACACCTCCACCCTGCCGATCACCGTCCTCGCCGAGGGCGTCGAGCGCCAGTCCGACTTCATCGGCCTGCACTTCTTCTCGCCGGTCGACAAGATGCCGCTGGTCGAGATCATCAAGGGCGAGCGCACCGGCGACGAGGCCCTGGCCCGCGCCTTCGACCTGGTCCGCCAGATCAACAAGACGCCGATCGTCGTCAACGACTCGCGCGGCTTCTTCACCTCCCGCGTCATCGGCCACTTCCTCAACGAGGGCGTGGCGATGGTCGGCGAGGGCATCGAGCCCGCCTCGATCGAGCAGGCCGCGGCCCAGGCCGGCTACCCGGCGAAGGTCCTCTCCCTGATGGACGAGCTGACCCTCACCCTCCCGCGCAAGATCCGCAACGAGACGAAGAAGGCGGTCGAGGAGGCCGGCGGCACCTGGGCCACCCACCCCGGCGAGGCCGTCATCGACCGCATGGTCGACGAGTTCGGCCGCCCCGGCCGCAGCGGCGGCGCCGGCTTCTACGAGTACGGCGAGGACGGCAGGCGCGGGAAGCTCTGGCCGGGCCTGCGCGAGCACTTCACCAAGCCCGGGTACGAGATCCCCTTCCGCGACATGCAGGAGCGGATGCTCTTCGCGGAGGCCCTGGACACCGTCCGGCTGCTGGAGGAGGGCGTGCTGACCTCGGTCGCCGACGCCAACATCGGCTCCATCATGGGCATCGGCTTCCCCGCCTGGACCGGCGGCATCCTCCAGTACGTCAACGGCTACGAGGGCGGCGTCGCCGGCTTCACCGCCCGCGCCCGCGAGCTGGCGGAGACGTACGGCGAGCGCTTCGCCCCGCCCGCCCTCCTGGTGGAGAAGGCCGAGCGCGGCGAGACGTTCACGGACGCCTGAACGCGGAGCGCAGCTCCTCGCTCAGCGACCGCTGGAACGCGGTGACGAGGGCCTGGACCACGATCGGCTGCATGTGCGCGGACAGCGACTTCATGGCGGTCAGGTGGTCCGGGTCCTCCCCGCTCTCCCGGTACGGGTTCCACACCTGCTCCTGGAAGAGCCGGGCCAGCTCCTGGGCGGCGGACCGGGCGTGGTCGAGCAGCACGGTCCGCGAGGCCAGGATGGCGTCCTGCTCGATGGGCACGTCCAGCATCTCGACCCCGAGCCGCAGCAGCGACGCGTCGAGCCGGAACACCTCCGGATCCTCGCCGGCCTCCACCACGCCCATCGCGGCGAGCCGCGCGAGGTCCCGGTCGGTCAGCTCCCGCCCGGCCCGCCGCCCCAGCTCCCGCCGGGTGATCGTCTCGGCCGCCTCGGGCGCCCAGGACGCCACCAGCGCCCGGTGCACCGCGAGGTCCTGCGCGTTCAGGTCGTCCGGCAGCTGCTCCAGATACCGCTCGATCGCGGCGAGCGTCATGCCCTGCCGCTGGAGCTCCTCGATGAGCGCGAGCCGGGCCAGGTGCTCGGGGCCGTACCGCCCGACCCGGCGGGGCCCGATCTCCGGCGGCGGCAGCAGCCCCCGCGTCCCGTAGAACCGCACGGTCCGCACCGTGACCCCGGCCCGCGCGGCCAGCTCGTCGACGGTGTACCCGGGCGGAAGTCCCTCGTCGCTCGCGTCCTCCATGGTGGAACAGTATTGCTGTCTCACCACCGCTGTAAAAGCCCCCCGCGACGGCTCAGAGCGCGCTGTCCACGGCCGCGTAGGTGACGCCGTGGTCGGCCAGCGCCTCGGCGACGACCCCGCCGGCCGAGGTGAGGGCGAGGAGCAGGTGCTCGTCGCCGATCTCGCGGTCCTTGCGGGCCAGCGCGACCCGCAGCGACCGCTCCAGGACGCCCTTCGCCTCCCGCGAGAAGGTGGTCCGCCGGCCGGACCGCCGGCCGGCGCCCTTCCGGTCGCCCGCCAGCGCCCCCGCGCCGTGCGCCTCCTCGACGCGGGCGACGATCGCGCCGACGTCGATGCCGAGCCCGGCCAGCGCCTCCGTGTCCGCCCGGGACAGCCCGGCCCGCCGCCGGGCACCGGCGAGCGAGGCGAGCAGCGCCGGCCGCCGCTCCGCCGGGCAGAGCCGCCCCAGCACCTCCGCCGCCCGGGTGTCCTCCCGGTCGAGCAGCGCCATCAGCAGGTGCTCGGGCGTGACGACCGGGTCGCCGCCGCGCTCCGCGTGCTCGGCGGCGCCCTTCACCACGGCGCGCGCGGCCTTCGTGAACCGCTCGAACATCACTGCCTCCCGTACTTCTTGTGGACGGCCTGCCGGCTGACACCCAGCTCGGTGGCGATCTCCTGCCAGGACCACCCCTGGGCACGCGCGGCGCGCACCTGGACGGCCTCCAGTTGCTCCAGCAGCCGCCGCAGAGCGGAGACGGCCCGCAGCCCCACCCGGGGATCACGGTCCCCCGCCCGCGCGGCGAGATCGGTCGCATCGGTCATGGTGTCAATCTAGGTTGACACCCGGATCGTGTCAACCGTGGTTGACGCGATCCGGCGATGTCGGTGCCGCCGCCTACGGTGCCCCCATGGCAGAGATCACGTACGTACGGGGCGACGCCACGGCCCCCCAGGGCAAGGGCGTCCGGATCATCGCCCACGTCTGCAACGACCTGGGCGGCTGGGGCAAGGGCTTCGTGGTCGCCGTCTCGCGGCGCTGGCCGGAGCCGGAGGCGGCCTACCGCCGCTGGTACCGGGAGCGGGCGTCCAACGACTTCGGGCTCGGCGCGGCGCAGTTCGTCCAGGTGTCGCCGTACCTCTGGGTGGCCAACCTGATCGGGCAGCGCGGGATCCGCACCGGGCGGAGCAGTGGCGTCCCCGTGCGGTACGAGGCGATCGACGCGGCCCTCGGGCGGCTCGCGGACAAGGCCGTCGAGCTGGGCGCGTCCGTGCACATGCCGCGGATCGGCTGCGGCCTCGCCGGCGGGCGCTGGGAGCGGGTGGAGCCGATGGTGCGGGAGCGGCTGGTGGCGCGGGGGATACCGGTCACCGTGTACGACTTCGGCGGGAGCTAGAGTCGGCGGCCGGTCCGCGTCGGCGGAGGGAACAGGGGAGTGGGATGTACGCGCAACTCAGGGAGACGGCCGCGGAATTGGCCCGCATACTGTGGCGGGAGCACACGGTGTACCGGGAGCGGGGCGGCGGCGTCGTGATCCGCGGCGAGCACGTGCGCCGCTGGATCAGCCTCGCCCCGACCGGCGGCAAGGACCGGGCGCTGCTGCGGGCCGGCCGGCTGCTCGACGGGGGGACCACGGCGCCGGCCCGCACCGAGGTGGTGGTGGACCTGACGGCGCCGGTCGCCGAGCTGGCCACCGTCTGCCGGCGGATGCTCGCCGAGGTCGCCGCCGCGGCCGAGCCGGCCGCCCCCTCCACGGGACCCTCGCGCGCCGGACGCCCCGCGAAGAAGGCGAAGAAGGCGAAGAAGGCGAAGAAGGCCGACAAGAAGGCTGCGAAGAAGGCCGAGAAGGCCAGGAGCCGGCACACGGGTGCCGGCTCCTGGGTGGTGCTGCTGCTGGTCGGCCTGGCCGTCGCCGCCTGGGCGTACACCCTCTTCGGCGGCCCCGGTCTCTGACCCCGGAGGATCAGAAACCGGTCACCGGGTAGTGGTCGGAGAGGTTGGTGTACGTGTACGAGGTGCCCCAGCTGGACACCGTCCACGGCGCGCTCGACTCCAGTACCACGTGGTTCGTCCAGTTCGCCGGGCGGGCGTGGCCGGCCCGGTACAGGACGTAGTCGAGGTCCTCGCGCGGGTCGTCCGGGTACCGCTCGGCCGCGATCGAGTTCAGCTCGGTGTCGAAGGAGTACGGGTGGCCGGTGCGCGCGTCCGCGCCGGCGAGCCCCGCGTCGGCGAGCATCGTGGCGTACTCGGGGGTGCGGGAGTCGACGTTCAGGTCGCCGGCGACGATCACCTGCTCGTCCGCCGGGATGTTCTTGGCGTCCAGGAACGCGTCCATCGCCTTGAACTGGCGGCTGCGCATCTGCGCCGCCTCGCCCGCCGAGCAGCCCGGGTCGGTGGACTGGGCGTGGGTGCCGACGACGTGGACCCGGCTGCCGTTCACGTCCAGGACCGTGTAGACGAAGCCCTTGTTCGAGTACCAGTCGGAGCCGCAGGCGTCCTTGTAGACGTACTGCTCCTTGCGGACGATCGGCCACTTGCTGAGGACGGTCACCCCGCCGTCCTCGGGCGTGGTCGCCGAGTACGCGCCGCCGGTCGCGTCCCAGCCGGTCTTCGAGCGGCCCATGACGGGGGTCTGGTGCGGGTAGGCCGCGGCGGCGGTCGCCTTGAGCAGGTCCGAGGAGGAGTTGTCGAACGCCTCCTGGACCACCACCACGTCCTGGCCCTGGAAGAACGGGGCCGCGGGGATCGCCCGGGCCCGGTGGTCCTGCCCCCAGTTCGGGTACAGGGTCTTCGAGAAGAGGAAGGCGTTGTACGAGAGCACCTTCAGGCGCGGCGCCTCGGCGGCGGAGGAGGCGGAGGAGGCCGGGGCGGTGACCGCCAGGGTGGCGGCGGCGAGCGCCAGCGAAAGGGCGGCACCGGGGATGCGGCGGAACGCACGGAGGGGCACGTGAACTCCCGTCGAGAGGTGGGGGGTTGGACTCGGCGCGGGACATACAACCAGCCGTGGTTACCTTCCGGTAGCCTCCAGGTGCCGGGAATCTGGACCGCGTCGGTCGAGCGCGCCAACGATCATCGGGGTGTACGATTCGCCGCTTCGGGGACCAGGTAGAATGCGCGCCATGACGACCCTCGCCTCCAATGCCAAGATCTTCAACATGGACCTCGGTCCGCTCAACCCCGTGCTGGCTGAGCTGATCCTCGGTTTCGCCGTGTTCTTCCTGACCTTCTTCTTCCTGGCGAAGGTCATCCTCCCGAAGATCAAGCGCACCATCGAGGAGCGCGAGGACGCCACCGAGGGCGCCACCGGCCGCGCCGACGACCTGCGTGCCGAGGCCGCGGAGATCCGCGCCCAGTACGAGGCCGAGCTCGCCGAGGCCCGCCACGACGCCGCCCGCATCCGCGCCAAGGCCGTCGAGGAGGGTTCCGCCGCCATCGCCGCCGCCCGCGCCGAGGGCCAGGCCGAGCGCGACGCCCTGCTCGCCGCCGGTGGCGCGAAGATCGCCGCCGAGCGCGAGGCCGCCGAGCGCGAGCTCAACGCCGACGTCGACGCCTGGGCCCGCGCCCTCGCCGGCCGCATCGTCGGCGAGCCGGTCGGCGCCGACCGCGCCTGATCCGCGACCCGCACCACCACGCCGGGGCCGCACCCGGGGCGAGAGCCCCCGGGAGCGGCCCCGGCGTCGTCGTACCGCCGCCCCACGGGTGCACCCTGGAGGGGCGGCCACCGAGGCGAGAGAGGCAGGGGCCCCCCGCATGACCACCACCGACGCCACCCCCGACCCCGCTCCGCCGCCCCCCGGGGGCGTGTTGTGGAGCGTCGCCGGCGACGTCCGCGCGCTGCTCATGCTTCCGGCCGCGCTCACCATGCAGGTCGCCCACCCGGCGATCGGCGCCGGGGTCGACGAGCACTCCGTCTTCCGCACCGACCCCTGGGGCCGCGGCGAGCGGTCGCTGCGCTCCGTCCAGCTGTGGGTCTACGGCGGCGACGAGGCCGCCGCCGAGGGGCGCCGGCTGCGCAGGCTGCACCGGGACATCCAGGGCATCGACGCCCACGGGCGGCGCTACCACGCCCTCACCCCCGCCTACTACGCCTGGGTCCACGCCACCGGCTACCCCGTCTACCGGCACGGCCTCGCCCTGCTGCACCGCCCCCTCACCGAGGCCCAGGACCGCAGGCTGTACGCGGAATGGCTGCAGGTCGGCCGGATCCTCGGCATCCGCGACCGGGACATGCCGCAGACCGTCGAGGAGTTCTGGCCGTACTACCGGCGGGTCCTCGCGGAGGAGCTGGAGGCCACCGCCGTCGTCCGCGAACTGCTCGACCCGGACGCCCCCGTCCCCGCCCCCGACCGGGGCCCGCTGCTCCTCCAGCTCGTCCTGCGCCCCCTGTGGCCGCTGCTCCGCCGCCCCTTCCAGCGGATCCGCGCCTTCCTCACCGTCGGCCTGATGCCGCCGG
The DNA here is from genome assembly GCA_000721275.1 of Microtetraspora glauca. Taxonomy (GTDB): domain Bacteria; phylum Actinomycetota; class Actinomycetes; order Streptomycetales; family Streptomycetaceae; genus Streptomyces. The sequence goes on from JOFO01000020.1 coordinate 40,183, forward strand.
ACGCCCGCGCCGCGATCGGCCTCGCGTGGTCGCCGGAGCAGGAGCGGGCGCTGCGCCGCCTCGCCCTGGTCGTCCGGGCCGTCGTCCCGGTCCTGCCCGAGCGGCTGCGCTATCTGCCGCTCGCCCGGCGTGCCAGAGAGGCCGCCCGCCGCGCCGGGCGCTGACGGACGGCCTCCCCGGACGGCGGCTCAGTGGTCCCGGTGCTCGTGGACCGTGTTCGTCGCCGCGATCTTCTTCCACGACTTCGGCTGCACCGGCTTCCCGGCCTTCGCCCGCGCCGAGGGAGCCGCCTGCGCCGCGGCGGCCGGGGCGACGGGACCGGTCGCCGGCTTCGACGGCTGGTACAGCCAGGTGTCGAAGAGCGCCGTCAGCGGCTTGCCGGAGACCTCCTCGGCGTACCGCACGAAGTCCGCGACCCGCGCGTTGCCGTGCGCGAACCGCTGCGGCCAGCCCTTGAGGAGCGTGAAGAAGTCCTCGTCGCCGATCTCGTTCCGCAGCGCCTGCAGCGCCAGCGCGCCCCGGTCGTACACGGCGATGTGGAACTGGTTGTCCGGGCCCGGATCACCCGGCTTCACCGTCCAGAACGGGTCCTCGGCCGTCCGCGTGGCGTACACGTAGTCCGCCAGCTCCTGGGCCGTGCCCTCGCCCTCCTTCTCCGACCACAGCCACTGGCTGTAGCGGGCGAAGCCCTCGTTGATCCAGATGTCCTTCCAGTCGCGCACCGAGACGCTGTCGCCGTACCACTGGTGCGCCAGCTCGTGCACGACCACCGACACGTTCGCGCCGTTCGCGAACTGGCGCGGGCTGTAGAACGGCCGGGTCTGGGTCTCCAGCGCGTAGCCGCTGGTCACGTTCGGCACATAACCGCCGAGCGCGTTGTAGGGGTACGGGCCGAAGATCCCCTCCAGCCACTCCGCGACCTCGGCGGTCCGCTCGACCGACGCCCGCGCGGCGCCCGCGTTGTCGCCGAGGTCCTTGCTGTACGCGTTGAGGACGGGCAGCCCGTTCGCGGTCGTGTCCGTCGTGATGTCGAACTTGCCGACCGCGAGCGTGGCCAGATAGGTGGCCTGCGGCTTGTTCGAACGCCAGGCGAAGCGGGTCCAGCCGAGCCGCGACGACTGCGACTGGAGCACCCCGTTGCTGATCGCCTGGGTGCCGTCCGGCACCGAGACGGACACGTCGAAGGTGGCCTTGTCGCGCGGGTGGTCGTTGGACGGGAACCACCAGGCGGCCGAGTCGGGCTCCTGCGCGGCGACACCGCCGTCCGGGGTGCGGTGCCACGCCGACCAGCCGTCGACCTTGAACTCGGACGGCTTGCCCGCGTAGCGGACCACCACCGTGATCTGCTTCCCCTTCGGCAGCGGGACGGCCGGCACGACCTCCAGCTCGTGCGCCCCGGTCGCGGTGGCCTTCGCGAGCCGCCCGTCGACCCGGACCTCGGTCGTCCGCAGCCCCAGGTCCAGGTTGAACCGGGACAGGTTCTGCGTGGTGGTCGCCAGGATCGTCGCCGTGCCCTCCAGGAGGTCGGTCGCCGGCTGGTACTTCAGCCGCAGGTCGTAGTGGGAGACGTCGTAGCCGCCGTTGCCGCTCGCCGGGTAGTACGCGTCGCCGATGCCCGGCGCGCCCGGGACGTAGTCGGCCGCCGTTGCCGGGATCGCCAGCAGCAGCGAGGCCGCGAGGGTGCTCGGGACGATGAGTCTGCGGTGCACGGATTGCTCCCCAAGTCGTGAGAGACGTCAGACGCGTGGGTGGGCGTCGGTCCTTGGTCCGGGACTCTATGAACCACGTGGCGCACGGTCACGTAAAGAGCGCCTTCCGTCACATGATCGCCATTCAGCCGACACGAACCGCCCGTTCACCCGTTTCCCGTACGCGCCCTTCCGCCCCGGCGGGCCCGGCGAGTACGTTCCGCCCCATGCCGAAGCGACCGCGTGCCGTCCGCCGCGCCCTGGCCCTCGCCGCCGGGACCGCCGTGCTCGGACTGCCCCTCGTCACCGCCCCGGCGAAGGCCGCCGGCCCCGCCGGCGTCCCCGCCCCGCCCCGGACCGGATTCGAGACGAGCGGCGGCGCCCGCTGGACCACCGAGGCGGAGGCGCGGGACTTCCTCGCCGCCGTCGACCGGGCCTCCGACCGGGTCACCGTCACCACCGTCGGCACCAGCGGACAGGGCCGGCCGCTGCGTCTCGCCGCCCTCGGCCCCGCCCGCGGCGCCCCCGTCACCGTGCTGCTCGTCTGCGGCCAGCACGGCGACGAACCGGCCGGCCGGGAGGCGTGCCTCACCGCCGTCCGCGACCTCGCCCTCACCCGGGACCCCGGGACCCGGCGCCTCCTCGCCCGCACCGGCGTCCTCGTCGTGCCCGACGCCAACCCCGACGGACGCGAGGCCGGCACCCGCGGCAACGCCGCCGGCGTCGACGTCAACCGCGACCACCTGGCGCTGCGCAGCCCCGAGGCCCGCGCCCTCGCCGCCGTCCTCCGCGACCGGCGCCCCGACCTCGTCCACGACCTGCACGAGTACGACCCCACCCCCGGGTTCTACGACAAGGACCTGCTCACCCTCTGGCCGCGCAGCCTCGACACCGACGCCCGCGTCCACGCCGAGTCCCGCGTCCTGTCCGAGGAGTACGTCCGTCCCGGCGCCGCCCGCGCCGGACGCACCCACGGCGTCTACGGCATCTGGACCGACCCGCTCACCGGCCGCCCGGTGCGGCAGGTCGCCGGCGACGGACAGGAACGCATCCTGCGCAACACGGCCGGAATCAAGCACATGGCCGCCCTGCTCGCCGAGACCCGCGAGGACCCGCTCGGCGACGCCGAGGAACGCGACCCGGCCCTCTCCCAGCGCCGCCGCGTCGCCACCCACCTCACCGCCCTGAAGGACGTCCTCGCGTACGTCTCCGAGCGCGGCGGCCCGCTCGCCGCGGCCACCGCCGCCGCCCGCCGCGCCGGCTTCGCCGACCAGGGCCCCGTCTACCTCGGCGGCGCCGACAACGACCCGCCCGAGCCCGCCGAGGTCTTGGCCGACCCGCCCTGCGGCTACCGCCTCGACGCCGCCGGCCTCGCCGAGGCGGGCGACGAACTCGCCCTGCACGGCGTCACCGTGCTCCGCGAGCCGGGCGGCGGCGCGTTCGTCCCGCTGCGCCAGTCGCACCGGCTGCTGGTCCCGCTGCTGCTCGACGGCCGCGCCGCCCACCCCCTCGTCCGTGCGCGTCCCGTGGAGGAATGCTGAGGATCGGGTGGGTACGGCGGGTCGCGTCCGTTCGGTCCCTTCCGGGACGCGTAAAGTTACCCGTCGGTACTGACCATGCCTCAGACGGGCCCGCACGGCCCCGACTTGGAGAAACACATGCACCACGCGACGCCACTGCGCCGCCTCCTGCCCGCCCTGCTCGCCACGACGCTGCTCGCCGGGGGCGTGCTGCTCGGACAGACCGCCGCCGCCCCGACGGCCGAGGCCGCCGTCAGCGGCACCTGCCACCCGGAGCAGCTGCGGCGCCAGGCCCACGTCGAGCGCAACCGCGCCGCCGAGCTCAAGCGCCTCGGCGCCCGCGAGGACGCCCGCCGCGCCTACGCCCGCGCCGACGCCCTGGAGCGCCGCGCCAAGCAGTGCGAGCGCGCCGACGAGGTCGTCGCCCCGCCGTTCGGCAGGTGACCACCGGCGGGGCACACCCGCCACCGCGCCGACGGCCCCCGTCCCTCCGGACCGGGGCCGTCGCCCGTTCCCGCACGTCACCGGCTCCGCCGCCCACGTAGGATGCGAGGTCTGATGACTGCCACCCTCGTCGCCAAGGACCTCGCCGCCGGCCACGGCGAGCGCACCCTCTTCGCCGGCCTCGACCTCGTCGTCGCCCCCGGCGACGTCATCGGCCTCGTCGGCGTCAACGGCGCCGGCAAGTCCAGCCTGCTGCGGCTGCTCGCCGGGCTCGACACCCCCGAGGAGGGCGAGGTCCGGCTCTCCCCGCCGACCGCGACCGTCGGCCACCTCCCGCAGGAGCCCGAGCGGCGCCCCGGGGAGACCGTCCGAGAGTTCCTGGCCCGCCGCACCGGCGTCGCCGCCGCCCAGACCGCCATGGACGAGGCCACCCAGGGCCTCGTCGACGGCACCCCCGGCGCCGACGACGCGTACGCCACCGCCCTGGAGCGCTGGCTGGACCTCGGCGGCGCCGACCTCGACGAGCGCGCCGAGGAGGTCGCCGCCTCCCTCGGCCTCACCGTCGGCCTCGACCAGCCCATGACCGGCCTCTCCGGCGGCCAGGCCGCCCGCGCCGGCCTCGCCTCCCTCCTCCTCTCCCGCTACGACGTCTTCCTCCTCGACGAGCCGACCAACGACCTCGACCTGGACGGCCTGGAGCGCCTGGAGACCTTCGTGCAGGGCCTGCGGGCCGGCACCGTCGTCGTCAGCCACGACCGCGAGTTCCTCACCCGCACCGTCACCAAGGTCCTCGAACTCGACCTCGCCCAGCAGCGGATCACCCTCTACGGCGGCGGCTACGACGCGTACCTGGAGGAGCGGGCCACCGCCCGCCGGCACGCCCGCGAGGAGTACGAGGAGTACGCCGACAAGAAGTCCGCCCTGGAGAGCCGCGCGCTCATGCAGCGCAACTGGATGGACAAGGGCGTCCGCAACGCCCGCCGCAAGGCGACCGACAACGACAAGATCGGCCGCAAGCTGCGCGGCGAGGCCAGCGAGAAGCAGGCCGCCAAGGCCCGCCAGACCCAGCGCATGATCGAACGCCTCGACGTCGTCGAGGAACCCCGCAAGGAGTGGGAGCTGCGGATGGAGATCGCCGCCGCGCCCCGCTCCGGCGCCGTCGTCGCCACCCTCCGCGACGCCGCCGTCCGCCGCGGCGACTTCTCCTTCGGGCCCGTCTCCCTCCAGATCGACTGGGCCGACCGGGTCGCCGTCACCGGCGCCAACGGCGCCGGCAAGTCCACCCTGCTCGCCGCCCTCCTCGGCCGCCTCCCGCTCGACTCCGGCCACGCCGCCCTCGGCTCCGGCGTCGTCGTCGGCGAGGTCGACCAGGCCCGCAAGCTCTTCCACGGCACCGAGACGCTCCTCGACGCGTTCTGCGCCGCCGTCCCCGACACCGAACCGGCCGACGTCCGCACCCTGCTCGCCAAGTTCGGCCTCAGGGCCGACCACGTGCTGCGCCCGGCCACCACCCTCTCGCCCGGCGAACGCACCCGCGCCGCGCTGGCCCTCCTCCAGGGCAGGGGCGTCAACCTCCTCGTCCTCGACGAGCCGACCAACCACCTCGACCTGCCCGCCATCGAGCAGCTGGAGTCCGCCCTCGACGCCTACGAGGGCACCCTCCTCCTGGTCACCCACGACCGCCGCATGCTCGACGCGATCCGCGTGAACCGCCGCGTCGAGGTCGCCGACGGCAAGGTCACCGAACTCTGACGACACCCCGCACGACCGCCCCCGCCCGCGCGGGCGGCGCATTCCAGGAGGCACCATGACCGACGACAGCGTGACCCGGCTCCTCGCGATGCTGGACGACCTCGACGCGGACGTCGACGCCACCATCGACCTCGCCGACGAGATCGCCGCCGGCGGCGACCGGGCGCTGCTGCCGCGCCTGGAGTCCGAGCTCGACCGGGCCGTCGCCGACCGCAACGGCTACGCCCGCGAACTCCTCGGCGGCGTGATCGCCGCCCTCGGCGGCCCCACCTCCCTGCCGGTCCTGGTCCGCGCCTCGGCCGCCGACCTCGGCGACGACCAGGACGGGCTCGCGACGGAGATCGTCGGCCTGGTCCAGGACGACCCGAAGACCGCCGAGCGGGTCCTGCGCCCCCTCACCGAGGACGACGACCTCACCGTCGCCCACCGGGCCGACTGGGCGCTGCGCTTCCTGCCGTAGCCGCGACCGCCCGGGGCCCGGCGGAGCGGCGACACCGCTCCGCCGGGCCCCGGCGCGTGGTCAGCGGCGCTTGCCGCCGCCCTCGCCGAGCAGGCCCGCCTTGCGGAGGGCGTCCGCCATCGCGCTGTTCGCGGGCGCGGCGGCCTGGCCGCGCGACGGCCCCTGCCCCTGGCCCTGGCCCTGGCCGCGCGCCTGGCCGCGGTGCTGCCCCTGCCGCTGCTGGGGCGGGCGCCCGCCGCGCTCGCGCCGGGGCGCCGCGTCCTGCGCGCCGGCCTCGTCGTCCAGCCGCAGCGTCAGCGAGATCCGCTTGCGCGGGATGTCGACGTCGAGCACCTTCACCTTCACCACGTCGCCCGGCTTCACCACGTCCCGCGGGTCCTTGACGAAGGTCTTCGACATCGCCGAGACGTGCACGAGCCCGTCCTGGTGCACGCCGACGTCCACGAACGCGCCGAACGCCGCCACGTTCGTCACCACGCCCTCCAGGACCATCCCCGGCGCCAGGTCGCCGATCTTCTCGACGCCCTCCTTGAAGGTGGCCGTGCGGAACGCCGGCCGCGGGTCGCGGCCCGGCTTCTCCAGCTCGCGCAGGATGTCGGTGACCGTCGGCAGACCGAAGGTCTCGTCGACGAAGTCGGCCGGGCGCAGCGACCGCAGCGTCCCCGTGTCGCCGATCAGCGCGGCGACCTCGCCGCCCGTCGTCTTCGCCATCCGCCGCACCACCGGGTACGCCTCCGGGTGCACCGCCGACGCGTCCAGCGGGTCGTCGCCGCCGCGGATCCGCAGGAAGCCCGCGCACTGCTCGTACGCCTTCGGGCCGAGCCGGGCCACGTCCTTCAGCGCCTTGCGGGAGCGGAACGGGCCGTTCGCGTCGCGGTGCGCGACGATGTTCTCGGCGAGCCCGGAGCTGATTCCGGAGACCCGCGAAAGCAGCGGCGCGGAAGCGGTGTTGACGTCCACGCCGACACCGTTCACACAGTCCTCGACGACCGCGTCGAGCGAGCGCGACAGCTTCGTCTCGGAGAGGTCGTGCTGGTACTGGCCGACGCCGATCGACTTCGGGTCGATCTTCACCAGCTCGGCGAGCGGGTCCTGGAGGCGGCGGGCGATCGACACCGCGCCGCGCAACGACACGTCCAGATCGGGGAGTTCCTGCGAGGCGAAGGCGGAGGCCGAGTAGACCGAGGCGCCGGCCTCCGACACCATCACCTTCGTCAGGTTCAACTCGGGGTGCTTCGCGAGGAGTTCGGCCGCCAGCTTGTCCGTCTCGCGGGACGCGGTGCCGTTGCCGATGGCGACCAGCTCGACCGCGTGCTCCTTCGCGAGCCGCGCCAGCTTCGCCAGCGACTCGTCCCAGCGGTTGGCCGGGACGTGCGGGTGGATCGTGTCGGTGGCGACGACCTTGCCGGTCGCGTCGACCACCGCCACCTTCACACCGGTACGGAAGCCGGGGTCGAGGCCCAGCGTCGCCCGGGTGCCCGCCGGGGCGGCCAGCAGCAGATCCCGCAGGTTCGCCGCGAAGACCCGGACGGCCTCGTCCTCGGCGGCCGTCCGCAGCCGCAGCCGCAGGTCGATCCCGAGGTGCGTCAGGATCCGGGTGCGCCAGGCCCAGCGGACCGTGTCCTGGAGCCACTTGTCGCCGGGGCGCCCCCGGTCGGCGATCCCGAAGCGGGCCGCCACGACCGGCTCGTACGACGACGGCCCGTCGGTGGGCTCCTCCGGCTCCAGCTCCAGGCTGAGCACGTCCTCCTTCTCGCCGCGCAGCATCGCGAGGACCCGGTGCGAGGGGAGCGCGGTGAAGGGCTCGGCGAAGTCGAAGTAGTCGGCGAACTTCGCTCCGTCCTGCTCCTTGCCCTCGCGCACCTTCGCCACGAGCCGGCCCCGGCTCCACATCCGCTCGCGCAGCTCGCCGATGAGGTCGGCGTCCTCGGAGAACTTCTCGGTGAGGATCGCCCGCGCGCCCTCCAGGGCCGCGGTGGCGTCGGCGACGCCCTTGTCCGCGTCCACGAACGCCGCCGCCGCGGCGGCCGGCTCCACCGACGGGTCGGCCAGCAGCCCCTCCGCCAGCGGCGCCAGCCCGGCCTCGCGGGCGATCTGCGCCTTGGTCCGCCGCTTCGGCTTGAACGGCAGGTAGATGTCCTCCAGCCGGGCCTTGGTGTCGGCGCCCAGGATCCGGGCCTCCAGCTCCTCCGTGAGCTTGCCCTGCTCGCGCACCGAGTCGAGGACGGCGGTCCGCCGGTCCTCCAGCTCCCGCAGGTAGCGCAGCCGCTCCTCCAGGGTGCGCAGCTGCGCGTCGTCGAGCATCTCGGTCGCTTCCTTGCGGTAGCGCGCGATGAACGGCACGGTGGAGCCGCCGTCGAGCAGCTCGACCGCCGCCCTCACCTGTCGCTCGCGTACGCCGAGCTCCTCGGCGATCCTTGCTTCGATGGACGTCGTCACGGTGTCCCGACTCGCCTTCTCGTGCCTGCTGCTTGCGAGTGCATTGTGCCGGGTCGGTCACCCGTACGCGGCAACCGACCCGTCCCCCCGCGCGCCGCGCGGCTCCCGGGGCCTCAGCCCTTGCCGACGAGGTCCGCGGGGAAGGCGCCCGCGCCGGCGGCGGCGACCAGGAAGCCGCGGCCCAGCTCGGTCAGCCGCTCGACGCCGGCCGCGCCGAGGTGCGCGTACGGGGCGGCGTCCAGGCGGTCCGTGGTCTCCTCCAGCTCCTCCCGCAGCCGGACGCCGGACTCCGTCAGCTCGCCGTCCGCGTCGAGGAGGCCGCGCCCGCGCAGCCGCTCCCGGGCGGCCTCCCAGTCGGCGCGGCTCCAGCCCCGGCTGCCGAGCACCCAGCGCGGGGACATGCCCTTGCCGGTGGCGGTGTGGGAGACCAGCGCCTCGACCGGGTCCAGGCCGGCGGCGAGCAGGGCCGTCAGGTGGCCGTCGCCGCGGTGCTCGCGCAGCAGGGTCGCCGCGTGCCAGTAGGCGAGGTGCGGCTCCTCCGGGACCGGCAGGTCGGCGTTGGCGGAGTACAGCGGGCGGGCGTGCCGGGTGCACGCCTCGGCGGCCCGCAGCGCGAGCCCGGCCGCCTCGGCCATCTCCGGGGAGGCGACCGCCTCCTCGCCGAGCAGCCGGCGGAGGGTGGCGTCGACGGCCCGCAGCCGGGCGTCGAGCACGGCGGCGGGGGAGGCGGTCTCCCACACGGCGGGCAGGTGCCGGGCCAGCAGCTCGTGGCGGTAGCTGTAGAAGGTCGCGGCGACGGTGCCGGCGCCCACGGCGCCGAGCGGGGCGCTGCGGGCGGCGAGCCGCATCGCCGCCGGGTCGGCGAGGCCGAGGGCCCCGAGCTCCCGGTCCAGGTCGGGGGAGAAGTACAGCGTCGAGTGCAGCGGGTTCAGGGCGTTGTGGCAGCGGCGCCCGGCCCGCGGCGGCAGCGAGGTCGTCATGGCACCGAACCTAACCGACTGCTTGGTACGGAGGGAACGCCCCGCGGCCCCCGAACCGCACCGCGCAGGGGAAGGGGCGTCCTCACCGTCCGTACGTGAAGCGGGGCGCCCGGCGCTCCAGGAAGGCGGCCACGCCCTCCGCGGTGTCGCCGCTGCCGCGCGCCTCGGCGGCCCAGTGGGCGTCCCGGTCGCGCCGGCCGTCGGCGAACTCCTTCGCCGCGGCCTGGGTGAGCAGCGAGCGGGAGGCGAGCACCCGGCAGAACGCGTCGACGCGCTTCGCCAGCTCCTCCGCCGGGTGCACCTCGTCCACCAGGCCGGTCCGCAGCGCCCGTTCGGCGTCGATCAGCTCGCCGGAGAAAAGCAGGTACTTGGCGGCGGCCGGGCCGACCAGGGCGGTGAGCCGCCGGGTGGAGGAGGACGGGTAGACGATGCCGAGCTTCGCCGGGGTGATCCCGAAGAGGGCGTCCTCCGCCGCGAACCGCAGGTCGCAGGCGGCGGCGAGCTGGCTGCCGCCGCCGACGCAGTAGCCGCGTACGGCGGCCAGGGTCGGCTTCGGGAAGGCCGCCAGCGCCTCCTCGGCGCGGACCGCCAGCGCCTGCTGCTCGTCGCCCGGCTCGCGCAGCGCCGAGATGTCGGCGCCCGCGCAGAAGGTGTCGCCCGCGCCGGTGAGGACCAGCGCCCGGACCGCCGGGTCGGCGGCGAGGCGGTCGAGGACGGCGGGCAGCGCCCGCCACATCCCGGCGGTCATGGCGTTGCGCTTGGCCGGGTGGTCGATGACGAGGGTCGCGACCCCGTCGGTGACGCGGTCGGTGAGGCGGGGCTCCACGGTCTCCATGGGCCGGATGCTATCCAGCGGTCCCGACCGTACGATCGGGAAGGGGTCGTCAGGCAGCCGCGAGGAGGCACGATGACCGGGAAGTCCGGGGACGAGGCGTACGACCCCGTCCAGGAGATGGCCCGCGAGGGCAGGAAGCTGGGCCGGAGCTTCGGCTGGCTGGCCGCGCTCGGCGTGATCCTCGTGCTCTGCGGGATCGTCGGCCTGGTCTACACCGGGCTCGCCACCCTGACCTCCATGTGGCTCTTCGGCTGGCTGCTGCTGATCGGCGGCCTGGTCGGGCTGCTCCAGGCGTACTCGTCGCGGGGCACGAGCTACTTCTGGCTGGCGGCGGTGGTCGCGGCGGTGAACCTGGCGGCCGGGTGCGTGGTGCTGCGCCACCCGGAGGGCACGGCCGAGGCGCTGACCATGTTCGCCGCGCTGCTGTTCCTCACCGGCGGCGTGTTCCGGCTGGTCGGCAGCGTGGTGGTGCGCGGCCCGCAGTTCGGCTGGACGCTGCTCCAGGGCGCGTTCGGGGTGCTGCTGGGCGTGCTGGTGCTCTTCGACTGGCCGGACAGCAGCCGGTACGTCATCGGCTGCTTCTTCTCGCTCGCGCTGCTCTTCGACGGGCTCGGGCTGGTCGCGATCGGCGTCGGCGGCCGGCGGATCGTCGGCATGGTCACCCCGCGACCGGACCGGGACACGGAACCGGCCACCCCGCCGCCCCCGGAGACGCCTCCCGGAAACGCACAAGACCAGTCGCCCTACTGACGCGTACATGCGACATCGATCAGAAGGCGGCCGATAGGTGTCGACTTCTGGTCAGTAGGTCGGGAGACCCCTCGCGATTGCCAAGACTCGAAGCGTGGCGAGAATCGAGCACGAGGGTGGGAACCGGACCATGGAGACCCGCGGAGGTGTCCCCGCCCGGCCACCGTCCTACGAAGGAGTCTGGCGCTTCACCGCTCCCGCGGTCGACGTCTCCGTCCCCCAGGCCCGGCACGCGGTACGCGACCTGCTGGCCCGCCAGGGAGTTCCGGTCCACGAGGACATCCGGCACGGGCTGCTGCTGATCGTCTCCGAGCTGGTCACCAACGCCGTGCGGCACGCGGCGCTGCTCTCCCCGGAGATAGCGGTCGAGGTGGCCATCGGGCCGGAGTGGGTGCGGGTGTCCGTCGAGGACAACCACCCCTACCGGCCCAAGGCCCTGGAGGCGGACTACGGCCAGACCGGCGGCCGGGGGCTGCTCCTGGTGAAGGAGATCGCCCTGGAGGCCGGCGGCGCCTGCGACGTCGAGCACACCGCGGGCGGCGGCAAGATCATCTGGGCGGCGCTGCCCCTGGCCCCGATGGCACCGGGGCCGGGGACGGCGGCGGACGGCCGGGTCACCAGCCCCCGGACGGACCCGTCAGCTCCCTGATCGCGGGACGCGCCGCGTCGAGCACCGTCAGGAACCAGGCGGAGAACGGCGCGGCGGCGTGCCGCTCGGCCAGCTCGGCGGCGGTGACGAAGGCGTACTCGCCGATCTCCTCCGGGTCCGGCCGCGGCGTGGCCTGCACCAGGCCGACGAAGAGATGGTTGAACTCCTGCTCCACCAGGCCCGAGGCCGGGTCCGGGTGGTTGTAGCGGACCGTGCCGGCCTCGCCCATCAGGGACGGGGAGACGCCGAGCTCCTCGAAGGTGCGCCGGGCGGCCGCCGCGAACGGCGCCTCGCCCGGGTAGGGGTGCCCGCAGCAGGTGTTCGACCACACGCCGGGGGAGTGGTACTTGCCGAGCGCGCGGCGCTGGAGCAGCAGCCGGCCCTCCTCGTCGAAGAGGAAGACCGAGAAGGCGCGGTGCAGCTGCCCGGGGGCCTGGTGGGCGGCGAGCTTCTCGGCCGTGCCGATGGTGTTCCCGGCCTCGTCGACCAGTTCCAGCATGATCGGCTCCGGGGTGGCGGACGGCTCCGTGCCGTTCGACGAGAGCTTCGACGCAAGCCCCGGCGCGATCTCGGCCGCGGTGCCCTGTGTGGTCGGCATACCCATCCTTCGCTTCGGTCCTCGGCCCCTGGGGGCCACCCCAGTCTGCCGTACAAAACCGGCTTGTCCGCACTTCGGCGGCCGGAGCCCGCCGGGGACGGGTCAGACCCCGAAAGCCGCCGGATACGCGACCGTGCCCGCCGGGACCGGAGCCGAACCGTCCAGGACCAGCGCCATCATCGCCTCGTCCGGAACCTCGAAAGCTGGCTTGATTCCATATGCGGACGCCCGTGCGAAACCGAACCGGGGGTAGTACTCCGGATGGCCCAGGACGAGCACCAGCCGCTCGCCCGCGAGCCGCGCCGCGTCGAGCGCCGCCCGGACGACGGCCTGCCCGGCGCCCGTCCGCTGGTGCTCCGGCGCCACCGAGACCGGCGCGAGCGCCGTCGCCGGCGCCCCGCCCACCCGGCAGCGGGTGATCAGCGCGTGCGCGGCGACCGAGCCGTCCGGCGCCTCGGCGACCACCGAGAGCCCGGGCAGCCAGGCGTCCGGGTCGGCGCGCAGGGCGTCGACCAGGTCGGCCTCGTCCGGGCGCCCGAAGGCCGCCGCGACGACCTCCCGGACCGCCGCCCGGTCGCCGTCCCGCTCGGCGCGGACCGGCCAGCGCGGGTCGGCCGGGCGGAGCACCAGGCCCGCGTAGCCGTAGTCGCCGCCGTGCGCGCGTCGGAGCGCGATCTCGGCCCGCGCCGCCGCCACGGCCTCCGCCATGCCGGGCACGGAGGTGTCGGCGGCGTCGGCGCGCGCCGCGAGCGGGACGTAGTACTCGTCCCAGTCGGAGTCGGGCTGGAGGAAGGTGCCGAGGACGTGGTACCCGGCCGCGACCGCCGCCGCCGAGAGCTCCGCGACCGTACGGAGCGGATAGTGCTCGTCCCAGAAGGCACGGGCCTCCGGGGCGGGCGCCCCGGTGGTCCACGCGCACTCGGTGAGGACCAGCGTGCCGCCCGGCGCGAGCAGTCGGCGCCACTCGGCGAGCGCCCGGTCGAAGCCGATCACGAAGACCGAGCTCTCCGCCCAGACCAGGTCGAAGGAGCCGTCGGGATACGGCAGCGCGCCCATGTCGCCGCGTACGGCGCGGACGGAGCCGTCCAGGCCGCGCCCGGCGGCCGACGCGCGCAGCTCGTCGAGGAACGGCTCGTGGGTGTCGACGGCCGTGACCTCGGCGCCCGCCTCGGCGGCCAGGAGCAGCGCGGAGCGGCCCGGGCCGCAGCCCAGGTCGAGGACCCGCGGACGCTCCGGGAGCAGGCCGGCGAGCCCGAGGAGACGGCGGGTGGTGGCGTCGGAACCGGGGCCCTGCCGCGGCAGGCCGTGGTGCAGGGCGAAGAAGGCGTCGTGCAGGAAGGAAGCGTTGTCGGACAACGTGGGAAACCCTTGGTATGAGAGGGCCCCGGCCGACGACGTGACGGACCGGTGGAAGAACCGGGATCAGGTCAGCCGGAGACCCGGGAGCTGAGGCTGGACCGGGTACGGCCGCGGGTGGCGGCCTCCATCGCGACGGTCATCAACCTCAGCTCCTCTCACGCACGTGTTCGTCCGCCGAGCCTAACAGCCGCGCCGCCCCCGGGGCACGGGCCGAAGGTCACAGGCACAGCTTGGCCTCGTGCGCCGCGTGCCCGGCCGGCTCCAGCTGGAAGGTGCAGTGCTCCACGTCGAAGTGGTCGCCCAGGCAGCCCTGGAGGTCGTGCAGCATCTTCTCGTGGCCCACCGAGTCCAGCGCCGCCGCGTCCACCACCACGTGCGCGGAGAGCACCGGCATCCCGGAGGTGATGGTCCAGGCGTGCAGGTCGTGCACGTCCTCGACGCCCGGCAGGGCCAGGATGTGCGCCCGCACCTCCGCCATGTCGACGCCCTTCGGCGCCGCCTCCAGCAGCACGTCCAGGGTCTCCCGCAGCAGCTTCACCGTGCGCGGCACGATCATCAGGCCGATGACCAGGGAGGCGATCGGGTCGGCGTACTGCCAGCCGGTCAGCAGGATGATCCCGGCGGCGACGATCACCGTCACCGAGCCCAGCGCGTCGGCCAGCACCTCCAGATAGGCGCCGCGGACGTTCAGGCTCTCCTTCTGGCCGCGCATGAGCAGCGACAGCGACACGATGTTGGCCACCAGGCCGACCACGGCGAAGGCGATGGCCAGCCCGCCCTTGGTCTCGGCCGGCTCCATGAACCGCTGGACCGCCTCGTACAGCACGTACCCGCCGACGCCGAGCAGCAGCAGACAGTTGGCGAGCGCCGCCAGGATCTCCGCCCGGGCGAAGCCGAAGGTGCGGTTCCCGGACGGCGGCCGGTTGGCGAAGTGGATCGCCAGCAGCGCCATCGCGAGCCCGATCGCGTCGGTCGCCATGTGCGCCGCGTCGGCGATCAGCGCCAGCGAGTCCGCCATGATCCCGCCGACGATCTCGATCACCATCACGGAGAGCGTGATCCCGAGCGCGATCCGCAGCCGGCTGCGGTACGCGGCGCCCGCGGTACCGGTCGGCGGCGTCCCCCCGTGGCTGTGCCCGTGGTCGTGTCCAGCCCCCATGAGATGGCCTCCCAGTCGTGTTGCGTCGGTGCCCCGAGACGTCAGTGAACTACGGGTGGGGGGTATGTGCAACACGGTACTGAACACCGTTGTCATTGCTCTGACCTGCGACGATGCGCATTCGGCCGACAATCGTGCGATCACCTGCCGGAATGCCGCCGACGACCGCGCCGGGCACGGTTTGGAGGGCGGGCCGCCGATCACGGATGATGATCGCGCGGTGCGCTGCGCATCCCGGCGGCGCGGGGCGGGCCGGCGGGAGTCCGGCGTGCGAAACCTCGGTGAACTCGCGCTCCGTCCATCCGATAGCCTCTGCCGACGTGCCGCCGCCCGGCGCCCGGGGCCCGGAGCGCACCGTCGCGCCCGGGGCCGTCAGGCCCCCGCCGGCCCCCTGCCCGTCCCAAGGAGTGAGTTCGTCTGTCGACCGCCATCCTCACCGGCCCGCCGGCACCCGGATCCTCGCTCGACGCTGATCTGCGGTCGCTCGGCTTCGACGTCCGCCGGGCCGCCGGCCCCGACGAGACGCGTACCCTCCTGGCCGCCGTCCCCGCCGGGGAGCGGGTCGCCCTGGTCGACCCCCGCTTCGTCGGGCACCTGCACGCCCTGCGCCTCGCGCTGACCGACCCCCGCTTCCCGGCCGCCGCCGTGCCCGGCGCGCTCACCGCGCAGCCCGAGGCCCGCCCGGCGCTCGCCCGCGCGCTCGCCGCCGCCCCGGCGCTCACCGCCCCGGCCGCCGCCGCGGCGGAACCGGACCTCACCGGGACCGTCGCCGACGCCCTCGACGCCGACGGCGTCGCCGTGCACCGGCCCGCCCTCGGCACCCTCGTCGCCACCGTCCCGGCCGACGACGACGCCCGCCGCGAGGCCCGCGCCGCCGTCGACGCCGTCGACGACGAGGCCGTCCGCCTGCGCTCCGCCGTGAAGGCCCACGACGGCTTCTTCACCACCTTCTTCATCAGCCCGTACTCGCGGTACATCGCCCGCTGGTGCGCCCGCCGCGGCCTCACCCCCAACCAGGTCACCACCGCCTCGCTGCTCACCGCCCTGATCGCGGCCGGCTGCGCGGCCACCGGCGAGCGCGGCGGCTACGTCGCCGCCGGCGTCCTGCTGCTCGTCTCCTTCGTCCTGGACTGCACCGACGGGCAGCTCGCCCGCTACGCGCTCAAGTACTCGACGATGGGCGCCTGGCTCGACGCCACCTTCGACCGGGCCAAGGAGTACGCGTTCTACGCCGGCCTCGCCCTCGGCGCGGCCCGGAACGGCGACGACGTCTGGACCCTCGCGCTCGCCGCCATGGTCCTCATGACCTGCCGGCACGTCGTGGACTTCTCCTTCAACGAGTCCAACGTCGAGGACACCGCCGCCCCCGGCTCCACCGCGAGGACCAGCCTGGCCCTCTCCA
The DNA here is from genome assembly GCA_000721275.1 of Microtetraspora glauca. GTDB lineage: Bacteria > Actinomycetota > Actinomycetes > Streptomycetales > Streptomycetaceae > Streptomyces. Next base: position 56,218 of record JOFO01000020.1, read on the forward strand.
GCCGGCTCGACAGCGTCGGCTGGACCGTCTGGGCCCGGCGCATGATCATCCTGCCGATCGGCGAGCGCTGGGCGATGATCGCCGTCCTCACCGCCGCGACCACCCCCCGGATCGTCTTCTGGGCGCTGATCGCCGGCTGCGCCTTCGCCGCCTGCTACACCACCGCCGGCCGGCTGCTCCGCTCGGTGAAGCGCCGGGGCGCCCGCTCCGACCGGGCCGCCGCGGCCCTCGCCGCCCTCGCGGACTCCGGTCCGCTCGCGCTCCTGGCCGGCCGGATCACCCGCCGCCTCCCCGTGCCCGCCCCGGCCGCGGCCCTCCTCGGCGCCGCCCTCGTGCTCGCCGTCGCGGCCACCGCCCCGGTCGGCGGCTGGGCCGCCGTCGCCGCCGCCGGCGGCTACGCGCTGCTGTCCGGCCGCGCCGTCGCCCGCCCCCTCAAGGGCCCCCTCGACTGGTTCGTCCCGCCGCTCCTGCGCGCCGCCGAGTACGGCACGGTCCTGGTGCTCGCCGCCCGGTCGGACGTCCCGCAGGCCGTCCCCGCCGCATTCGGCCTGGTCGCGGCGGTCGCCTACCATCACTACGACACGGTGTACCGCATCCGCGGCGGCACCGGCGCGCCGCCCGCCTGGCTGGTGCGCCTCACCGGCGGACACGAGGGGCGGACGCTCCTGGTGACCGTCCTCGCCGCGCTCCTCGTGGACCGCGGCGACGACTTCACCCTGGCGCTGACCGCCCTCGCGGGCGCGCTCGCGCTCGTGGTGCTCGTGGAGTCCATCCGCTTCTGGGTCTCCTCCGGAGCACCCGCCGTTCACGACGAAGGAGAAACAGCATGATCGGCCTCGTACTGGCAGCCGGTGCCGGACGGCGACTGCGTCCCTACACCGACACCCTCCCGAAGGCCCTCGTGCCCGTGGACGGTGACACCACCGTCCTCGACCTCACGCTGAAGAACTTCGCCGAGATCGGCCTCACCGAGGTCGCGATCGTCGTCGGCTACCGCAAGGAGGCCGTCTACGCGCGCAAGGAGGCCCTGGAGGCGAAGTACGGCCTCACCCTCACCCTCATCGACAACGACAAGGCCGAGGAGTGGAACAACGCCTACTCCCTGTGGTGCGCCCGTGAGGTCCTCAAGCGCGGGGTGATCCTCGCCAACGGCGACACCGTCCACCCGGTCTCCGTCGAGAAGACGCTGCTCGCCGCCCGCGGCAAGGGCCAGAAGATCATCCTCGCCCTCGACACGGTGAAGAAGCTCGCCGACGAGGAGATGAAGGTCGTCACCGCCGAGGGCGAGGGCGTCCGGAAGATCACGAAGCTGATGGACCCGGCCGACGCGACCGGCGAGTACATCGGCGTCACCCTCATCGAGGCCGAGGCCGCCGAGGCGCTGGCCGACGCCCTGAAGGCCACCTTCGAGCGCGACCCCGACCTGTACTACGAGGACGGCTACCAGGAGCTCGTCAACCGCGGCTTCACCGTCGACGTCGAGCCGATCGGCGAGGTCTCCTGGGTCGAGATCGACAACCACGACGACCTCGCCAAGGGCCGGGAGATCGCGTGCCGGTACTGACCCGACTGATCCCGTCGCCGGTCGTCGTCGACATCCGCAGGGGAGCGCTGGACGACCTGTCCGCGCTCCTCGCGGACCAGCGGATCTCCAGCAACGGCAAGATCGCCGTCGCCATCAGCGGCGGCTCCGGGCTCAAGCTCCGCGACCAGTTCGCACCCGAGCTGCCCGGCGCCGACTGGTACACGGTCTCCGGCGGCACCATCGACGAGGCCGTCAAGCTCGCCGACGCCATGCGCGGCAAGCGGTACGACGCCGTGGTCGCCCTCGGCGGCGGCAAGATCATCGACGTGACGAAGTACGCGGCGGCCCGGGTCGGGCTGCCGCTGGTCGCCATAGCGACCAACCTCTCGCACGACGGCATCTGCTCGCCGATCTCCACCCTGGACAACGACAACGGCCGCGGCTCCTACGGCGTCCCGACCCCGATCGCGCTGGTCATCGACCTCGACGTGATCCGGGACGCCCCGATCCGCTTCATCCGCTCCGGCATCGGCGACGCGGTCTCCAACATCTCCGCCCTCGCGGACTGGGAGCTGTCCCACCGCGAGACCGGCGAGAAGATCGACGGCCTGGCCGCCGCCATGGCCCGCAGCGCCGGCGAGGCCGTGCTCCGGCACCCGGGCGGCGTCGGCGACGACGACTTCCTGGTGACCCTCTCCGAGGGCCTGGTGATGTCCGGCATCGCGATGTCGATCAGCGGCGACAGCCGCCCCTCCTCGGGCGCCTGCCACGAGATCAGCCACGCCTTCGACCTGCTCTTCCCCGCCCGCGCGGCCAGCCACGGCGAGCAGTGCGGCCTGGGCGCGGCCTTCGCGATGCACCTGCGCGGGGCCCGCGAGGAGTCCGGCGTGATCGTGGAGACCCTGCGCCGGCACGGCCTGCCCGTGACGCCGGAGGAGATGGGCTTCACCGTCGACGAGTTCGTGCGCGCGGTGGAGTTCGCCCCGCAGACCCGGCCGGGCCGGTTCACCATCCTGGAACACCTCGACCTGTCCGACGACGAGATCAGGGACGCGTACGCCGACTATGCCAAAGCCATCGGTAGCTGAGCTCCGCCCGGTCGTCCACCCGCCGGGTGTGAAGGACCGGCGGAGCGGCGAGCACTGGGGCGGCCGCCTCTACATGCGGGAGATCTCGCTGCGGATCACCCGCCAGCTGGCGAACACCCGGGTCACCCCGAACCAGCTGACGTACCTGATGACCCTGGCCGGCGTCCTCGCCGCCCCGGCGCTGCTGGTGCCGGGCGTGGCGGGCGCCGTGCTCGGCGTCGTCGCGGTCCAGCTGTACCTGCTGCTCGACTGCGTCGACGGCGAGCTGGCCCGCTGGAAGAAGCAGTACTCGCTGGCCGGCGTCTACCTGGACCGGGTCGGCGCCTACCTGTGCGACGCGGCCGTGCTCGTCGGCTTCGGCCTGCGCGCCGCCGACCTGTGGGGCGAGGGCCGGATCGACTGGCTGTGGGCCTTCCTCGGCACCCTGGCCGCGCTCGGCGCCATCCTGATCAAGGCCGAGACCGACCTGGTGGGCGTCGCCCGCCACCAGAACGGCATGCCCCCGGTCAAGGAGGCGGCTTCGGAGCCGCGCTCCTCCGGCATGGCCCTGGCCCGCCGGGCCGCCGCCGCCCTCAAGTTCCACCGGCTGATCCTCGGGATCGAGGCGTCGCTGCTGATCCTGGTGCTGGCCGTGGCCGACCAGATGCGCGGCGACCTCTTCTTCTCCCGGCTCGGCGTCGCCGTCCTCGCCGGCATCGCCCTGCTCCAGACGCTGCTGCACCTCGTCTCGGTGCTCGCGTCCAGCAGACTGAAGTAGCGGGCCCCGGCCCGCCGCCCGCCGGGAAGATCGCCCGGCGTCCCGGCGGGCCGCCCGGATGGCGTACGGTGTGGCGGCGGACCCGGTGCCGGGGGCCGCCCACCGGTCAGCTGACATCGCGGCACCCCCTCGTGCCGCCATCGTGAACACGAAAGTTTCGACTGTGAGTGACATTCACCAGGGCGGGGCGGTCGCGACCAGCGCGCCTCCCGCCTCCGTCGACGCGGGCCTGTCCCCGGGCGACCTCGCCGCGAAGTACGGCCTCTCGGTCAGCGGAGCCCGGCCCGGACTGTTCGAGTACGTCCGGCAGCTGTGGAGCCATCGCCACTTCATCCTGGCCTTCTCCTCGGCGAAGCTCACCGCCCAGTACAGCCAGGCCAAGCTCGGCCAGGTCTGGCAGGTGGCGACGCCGCTGCTCAACGCCCTGATCTACTACCTGATCTTCGGGCTCATCCTGGGCGCCGGAAAGGGCATGGAGAAGGACGTCTACATCCCCTTCCTGGTCACCGGCATCTTCGTGTTCACCTTCACGCAGAGCTCCGTGATGGCCGGCGTACGGGCGATCTCCGGCAACCTCGGACTGGTGCGGGCGCTGCACTTCCCGCGCGCCAGCCTCCCCGTCAGCTTCTCGATCCAGCAGCTCCAGCAGCTGCTCTTCTCGATGGTCGTGCTCGTCGCGATCGTCATGGTCTCCGGCAGCTACCCGTCGGCGAGCTGGCTCCTGGTGATCCCGGCGCTGCTGCTGCAGTTCGTGTTCAACACGGGCCTCGCGCTGATCATGGCCCGGGCCGGCGCCAAGACGCCCGACCTCGCGCAGCTGATGCCCTTCGTCATGCGGACCTGGCTGTACGCCTCCGGCGTCATGTTCTCGATCCCCGTGATGCTCCAGGACAAGCCGCAGTGGATCGCGGACATCCTCATGTACAACCCGGCGGCGGTCTACATGGACCTGATCCGCTTCGCCCTGATCGACGGCTACGGCTCCGAGAACCTGCCCGACCACGTGTGGGCCACCGGCCTCGGCTGGGCGCTGCTCTTCGGGATCGGCGGCTTCGTCTACTTCTGGAAGGCCGAGGAGAGGTACGGCCGTGGCTGACACCACCGAGAGCGCCAAGACGCCCACCGTCATCTGTGACGACGTCCACATCGTCTACCGCGTCAACACCGGCGGCGGCGGCAAGGGCAGCGCCACCGCCGCCCTCAGCCGGATCGTCGGCAAGGGCAAGGCCGAGGTCAGCCGGGGCGTCCGCAAGGTGCACGCGGTCCGCGGCGTCACCTTCACCGCCTACCGCGGCGAGGCCATCGGCCTCATCGGCACCAACGGCTCCGGCAAGTCCACCCTGCTGCGCGCCATCGCCGGCCTGCTCCCCACCGAGAGCGGCAAGGTCTACACCGACGGCCAGCCCTCGCTCCTCGGCGTCAACGCCGCCCTGATGAACGACCTCACCGGCGAGCGCAACGTCATCCTCGGCGGCCTCGCCATGGGCATGAGCCGCGAGGAGATCCACGCGCGGTATCAGGACATCGTCGACTTCTCCGGGATCAACGACAAGGGCGACTTCATCAGCCTGCCCATGCGCACGTACTCCTCCGGCATGGGCGCCCGGCTCCGCTTCGCCATCGCCGCCGCCAAGAACCACGACGTGCTCCTCATCGACGAGGCGCTCGCCACCGGCGACCGCAAGTTCCAGATCCGCTCCGAGGAGCGCATCCGCGAGCTGCGCAAGGAGGCCGGCACGGTCTTCCTGGTCAGCCACAGCAACAAGTCCATCCGGGACACCTGCGACCGGGTGCTCTGGCTGGAGAAGGGCCAGCTCCTCATGGACGGCCCGACCGAGGAGGTCCTCAAGGCGTACGAGCGCGAGACCGCCCGCTGACGCCCGCGCCGCACCGCGTGCCGCACGCCCCCCGCCGACCGGCGGGGGGCGTTCCGGTTTTCGCCGGTCGCGCGCCCCGGCGGAATGTTCATGCGGTCAACATCGGGCAGGATGAGCCCATGGCAGGGATCTCGGGCGGAAAGAACTACCACCACGGCGACCTGCGCAACGCCCTGCTGTGCGCGGCCGTCGGCCTCGCCGCCGAGGGCGGCCCCGAGCGGGTCGTGCTGCGCGAGGCGGCCCGCCGCGTCGGCGTCTCGCCCACCGCCGCCTACCGCCACTTCGACGGACGCGGCGAACTGCTCCGTACCGTCCGCGGCCACGCCCGGGCCCGGCTCGCCGAGGCCATGGAACGGGCCGCCGCCCGCGAGCCCGGCTCCGACGACCCCGCCCTCGCCGCCGAGCGCCGGCTCGCCGCCCTCTGCCGCGGCTACGTCGGCTTCGCCGTCGAGCACCCCGGCCTCTACCGGGCCGCCTTCGGCACCGTCCGACCCGCCGGGGACGCGCCGGCCGGCCTCCCCGTCCCGCCGGAGCCCGAGATCCGCGCCTTCGCCCTGCTCCGCGAGGCCATGGACGCCCTCGACCGGACCGGCGGCCGGCGCCCCGCCGCCGGCGCCGCCGCCTGGTCCGCGGTGCACGGCCTGTCGCTGCTGCTCCTCGAAGGCCCGCTGCGCCGGCTCTCCGCCCAGCGCCGGGCCGACGTGGTCGAGACCACCCTCGCCATGGTCGTCTCCGGAGCCCGCGGCCGCTGACCCCCGGGCGCGCCACCATCGCCACTGGTCAGCCCCGGCGTGGCGCGAGGCCCCCCGAATGGCGACCTCCCCCGTACGACGTAAGCTGTACCGGTCTGATCCACACCACCCGCGGTGCCCCCGGGAACACCCGGCGGGCGCGTGCTCCGTGCGCGGCGGCGTGTCCGAAAGAGGATGGATTGGATCGGCAGTGTAGAACGGGAGATATGACGGCCATGACGCAGAATCTCCATCTTCACGTGGGTGTCGCCGTCCCCGCGCCGGGCGCCGCCCGGTGACGGCTCCCCGGCACGTGCGCGCCGACGACCCCTCGCGCACCACACTCGGCAAGTCCGCGGACGAGAACTTCCCCGTGGCCCCCTTCTTCCTGCCCCGCGCCTGGCGCGACGACCTCATGGCCGTCTACGGCTACGCCCGCCTCGTCGACGACATCGGCGACGGCGACCTCGCCCCCGGCGGCGCCGACCCCCTCGGCCTCCCCGCCGATGCCGGCCCGCTCGCCCTCCTCGACGCCCTGGAGGAGGACCTGGACCGGGTTTTCGGCGGCACCCCGCGCCACCCGCTGCTCCGCGCCCTCCAGCCGACCGTCCGCCGCCGCGGCCTCACCCGCGAGCCCTTCCTCGGACTGATCCAGGCCAACCGGCAGGACCAGCTCGTCCGCCGCTACGAGACGTACGACGACCTCCTCGCCTACTGCGAGCTCTCCGCCAACCCCGTCGGCCGGCTCGTCCTCGGCATCACCGGCACCGCCACCCCCGAGCGGATCCGCCGCTCCGACGAGATCTGCACCGCCCTCCAGATCGTCGAGCACCTCCAGGACGTCGCCGAGGACCTCGGCCGCGACCGGATCTACCTGCCCGCCGAGGACCTCAAGCGGTTCCACGTCACCGAGGACGACCTCGCCCGGCCCACCGCGGGCGCCGCCGTGCGCTCCCTCGTCGCCTTCCAGGCCGCACGCGCCCGCGCCCTGCTGCACGCCGGCACCCCGCTCGTCGGCAGCGTCCACGGCCGCCTCCGCCTGCTCCTCACCGGCTTCACCGCCGGCGGGCTCGCCGCGCTCGACGCCATCGCCGCCGCCGGCTTCGACGTCCTCGCCGGACCGCCGAAGCCCACCAAGCCGAGCCTGACGCGCCAGGCGGGAGCGGTCCTGCTCCGGGCGCGGAGAGAGGGGGGATCGTGACCGTGGACCACCTGACCGCGCCGTCCGCGCCGGTACAGGCCGCGTACAGCTACTGCGAGGCCGTCACCGGGCAGCAGGCCCGCAACTTCGCCTACGGCATCCGCCTGCTGCCCGCCGACAAGCGGCAGGCCATGTCCGCCCTGTACGCCTTCTCCCGGCGCGTCGACGACATCGGCGACGGCCCCCTCGCCCCCGAGGAGAAGCACGAACGCCTGGAGGCCACCCGGACCCTGCTCGACCGGGTCCGCAAGGGCGACGTGGCCGAGGACGACACCGACCCCGTCGGCGTCGCGCTCGCCGACGCCGCCCGCCGCTTCCCGATCCCCCTCGAAGGGCTCGACGAGCTCATCGACGGCGTCCTCATGGACGTCCGCGGCGCCACCTACCGCGGCTGGGACGAGCTCAAGGTCTACTGCCGCTGCGTCGCCGGAGCCATCGGCCGGCTCTCCCTCGGCGTCTTCGGCACCCAGCCCGGCGCCGCCGGGGCGGACCGGGCCGCCGAGTACGCCGACACCCTCGGCCTCGCGCTCCAGCTCACCAACATCCTCCGCGACGTCCGCGAGGACGCCGGCAACGGCCGCACCTACCTGCCCGCCGACGACCTCGCCCGCTTCGGCTGCCAGGACGGCTTCGCCGCCACGCCGCCCCCCGGCGCCGACTTCGCCGGACTCGTGCGCTTCGAGGTCCGCCGCGCCCGCGAACTCTTCGCCGAGGGCTACCGGCTGCTGCCGATGCTCGACCGGCGCAGCGGCGCCTGCGTCGCCGCCATGGCCGGCATCTACCGCCGGCTCCTCGACCGCATCGAGCGCGACCCCGACGCCGTGCTCCGCGGCCGGGTCTCGCTCCCCGGCCCCGAGAAGGCGTACGTCGCCGTCCGCGGCCTCTCCGGCCTCGACGCCCGCCACATCGCCCGCCGCACCGCCCGGGGGCGTGCCTGATGGCCCCCGCCGACCGGGCCGGGACCCCGGCCCCGACCGCCGTCGTCGTCGGCGGCGGCCTCGCCGGCGTCACCACCGCCCTCCAGCTCGCCGACGCCGGCGTCGCCGTCACCCTCCTCGAAGGCCGCCCCCGCCTCGGCGGCCTCGCCTTCTCCTTCCGCCGCGGCGACCTCACCGTCGACAACGGCCAGCACGTCTACCTGCGCTGCTGCACCGCCTACCGCTGGTTCCTCGACCGGATCGACGGCACCCGCCTCGCCCCGCTCCAGGACCGCCTCGACGTCCCCGTCCTCGACGTCGCGCACCCCCGCGGCCCCCGCCTCGGCCGGATCCGCCGCGACCCGCTGCCGGTCCCCTTCCACCTGGCCCGCAGCCTCGCCACGTACCCGCACCTCTCGCTCGCCGAACGGGCCTCCGTCGGCCGCGCCGCCCTCGCGCTCAAGAAGCTCGACCCGGCCGACCCGGCCCTCGACGGCATCGACTTCGCCACCTGGCTCGGCCGCCACGGGCAGACGCCCCGCGCCGTCGAGGCGCTGTGGGACCTCATCGGCATCCCCACCCTCAACGCCCCCGCCCCCGACGCCTCCATGGGGCTCGCCGCCATGGTCTTCCGGACCGGGCTGCTCACCGACCCCGCCGCCGCCGACATCGGCTGGGCCCACGTGCCGCTCGGCCGGCTCCACGACACCCTCGCCGCCAAGGCCCTCGACGGGCTCGGCGTCCGCACCCTGCTGCGCACCAAGGCCCGCCGGATCTCCCGCGCCGACGACGGCCGCTGGCACGTCGAGGTGCCCGGCGAGACCCTGGCCGCCGACGCCGTCGTCCTCGCCGTGCCGCAGGCCGAGACCCACGCCCTGCTGCCCGACGGCGCGCTCGACGACCCCGACCGGCTCCTCGACATCGGCACCGCGCCCATCCTCGACCTGCACGTCGTCTACGACCGCCGGGTGCTGAAGCGGCCCTTCTTCACCGCCCTCGGCTCCCCGGTCCAGTGGGTCTTCGACCGCACCGCGTCCGCCGGACTCACCGGCGGCGGCCAGTACCTGGCCGTCTCGCAGTCCGCCGCCCAGGACGAGATCGACACCCCCGTGGCCGAACTCCGCGCGCGCTACCTGCCGGAGCTGGAGCGGCTGCTGCCCGCCGCCCGCGGCGCCGGGGTCCGCGACTTCTTCGTCACCCGGGAACGGACCGCCACCTTCGCCCCCACACCGGGCGTCGGGCGCCTGCGCCCCGGCACCCGCACCCGTGCGCCCGGCCTCTACCTGGCCGGCGCCTGGACCGCCACCGGCTGGCCCGCGACCATGGAGGGTGCCGTCCGAAGCGGCTTCAGCGCCGCCGGCGCGGCGCTCTCCGCCTTCGGCCGCCGCCACGACCATCCGCTGCAGGAGGCGGCATGAGTGTGATCACAGGAACCAGAGGAGAGACCGTGCCGACCGTGCCCCCGGGGTCCCCGGCCGTCGACACCGCCGACGTCAACGCGCTGCTGGAGAGGGGGCGGACCCTGTCCACCCCCGTCATGCGGGCGGCCGTCGGCCGCCTCGCGGCTCCCATGGACACCGTGGCCGCCTACCACTTCGGCTGGATCGACGCCCAGGGCAACCCCACCGACGGCGACAGCGGAAAGGCCGTGCGCCCCGCGCTCGCCCTGCTCTCCGCCGAGGCCGCCGGCGCCGCGCCCGAGACCGGCGTCCCCGGCGCGGTCGCCGTCGAGCTCGTGCACAACTTCTCGCTCCTCCACGACGACCTGATGGACGGCGACGAGCAGCGCCGCCACCGCGACACCGTGTGGAAGGTGTTCGGCCCCGCCCAGGCGATCCTGGTCGGTGACGCGCTCTCCGCCCTCGCCAACGAGGTGCTGCTGGAACTCGGCACCGTCGAGGCCGGCCGCGCCGCCCGCCGGCTGACCACGGCCAACCGCAAGCTCATCGACGGGCAGGCCCAGGACATCTCCTACGAGCACCGCGAGCGGGTCACCGTCGAGGAGTGCCTGGAGATGGAGGGCAACAAGACCGGCGCCCTCCTCGCCTGCGCCGTCTCCATCGGCGCGGTCCTCGGCGGCGCCGACGACCGCACCGCCGACAAGCTGGAGGAGTACGGCTACCACCTCGGCCTCGCCTTCCAGGCCGTCGACGACCTCCTCGGCATCTGGGGCGACCCGGAGGCCACCGGCAAGCAGACCTGGAGCGACCTGCGGCAGCGCAAGAAGTCGCTGCCGGTCGTCGCCGCCCTCGCGGCCGGCGGGGAGGCGTCCGAGCGGCTCGCCCGGCTGCTCGCCGAGGACGCCAAGGCCCCCGACTTCGACTCCTTCTCCGAGGCCGACTTCGCCTACCGCGCCGCCCTCATCGAGGACGCCGGCGGGCGCGAGTGGACCGCCGAGGAGGCCCGCCGCCAGCACGCCGTCGCCCTCCGTGCCCTGCACGAGGTGGACATGCCCGCCCGGGTGCGCGACCAGCTGATCGCGCTCGCCGACTTCGTCGTCGTACGGAAGAAATGATCACCCACAGCCAGATATGAGTGCGCAGTCGCCGGCCGGTGCCACCCGGCACCGGCCGACGGCAGACCCGCAGGAGCAGAAGGAACCGACTGCACGAAGGGGAAGCCATGACAGCGACGACCGACGGAAGCGCAGGGGCAGTGGGCCCCCTCGCGCCCGCGGCCCGCACCACACCGCAGCACCGCACCACCCCCGCCCCGGGACCCCTGGACGAGGCCGCCGCCCTCGCCGTCCGCAGGGCCACCGACCACCTCCTCGCCCGCCAGGCCCCCGAGGGCTGGTGGAAGGGCGACCTGGAGACCAACGTCACCATGGACGCCGAGGACCTGCTGCTCCGCCGGTTCCTCGGGATCCTCGACCCGGACACCACGGCCGCCGCCGCCCGTCACATCCGCAGCCGGCAGTACGAGGACGGCACCTGGCCCACCTTCCACGGCGGCCCCGGCGACCTGTCCGCCACCGTCGAGGCGTACGTCGCCCTGCGGCTCGCCGGGGACCGGCCCGAGGACCCGCACATGGCCCGCGCCGCCGCCTGGGTCCGCGCCGAGGGCGGCATCGCCGCCGCCCGCGTCTTCACCCGCATCTGGCTGGCCCTCTTCGGCTGGTGGCGCTGGGAGGACCTGCCCGAGCTGCCGCCCGAGCTGGTCTTCCTGCCGACGTGGTTCCCGATGAACATCTACGACTTCGGCTGCTGGGCCCGGCAGACCATCGTGCCGCTCACCGTCGTCTCCGCGCACCGCCCGGTCCGGCCCGCGCCGTTCGCCCTCGACGAGCTGCACACCGACCCGGACCGCCCGGCGCCGCCCCGGCCGCTCGCCCCGCTCACCGGCTGGGACGGCCTCTTCCAGCGCCTCGACAAGGCCCTGCACGTCTACCACCGGTTCGCCTGGCGCGGCCTGCGCAGGGCGGCCATGAACGCCGCCTCCCGCTGGATCGTCGAGCGGCAGGAGAACGACGGCTGCTGGGGCGGCATCCAGCCGCCCGCCGTCTACTCGCTCATCGCCCTCCACCTGCTCGGCTATGACCTGGAGCATCCCGTCATGCGGGCCGGCCTGGAGTCCCTGGACCGGTTCGCCGTGTGGCGGGAGGAGCCCGACGGGCCCGTCCGCATGGTCGAGGCGTGCCAGTCGCCCGTCTGGGACACCTGCCTCGCCACCATCGCCCTCGCCGACGCCGGCCTGCCCGCCGACCACCCGGCGCTCGTCAGGGCCGCCGACTGGATGCTCGGCGAGGAGGTCACCAAGGCCGGCGACTGGGCCGTCCGCCGGCCCGGACTCCCGCCCGGCGGCTGGGCGTTCGAGTTCCACAACGACAACTACCCGGACATCGACGACACCGCCGAGGTGATCCTCGCGCTGCGCCGGGTCCGGCACCCCGACCCCGCCCGCGTGGACGCCGCCGTCGCCCGCGCCGCCCGCTGGACCGTCGGCATGCAGTCCGGCAACGGCGCCTGGGCCGCCTTCGACGCCGACAACACGGGCGTTTTGCCCAACAAACTGCCCTTCTGCGACTTCGGTGAGGTCATCGACCCGCCCTCCGCCGACGTCACCGCCCACGTGGTCGAGATGCTCGCCCACGAGGGCCGCGCCGACGACCCCCGCACCCGCCGGGGCATCGACTGGCTGCTCGCCGCCCAGGAGCCGAACGGCGCCTGGTTCGGCCGCTGGGGCGTCAACTACGTCTACGGCACCGGGTCGGTGCTGCCCGCCCTCGCCGCCGCCGGACTCCCCGCCTCCCACCCGGCGTTCCGCCGGGCCGTCGCCTGGCTCGCCGCCGCGCAGAACCCGGACGGCGGCTGGGGCGAGGACCTGCGCTCGTACGACGACCGCTCCTGGATCGGCCGCGGCGCCTCCACCGCCTCGCAGACCGCCTGGGCCCTCATCGCCCTGCTGGCCGCCGGCGAACGCGAGTCGGAGTCCGTCCGCCGGGGCGTCGCCTGGCTGACGGAGACCCAGCGCGAGGACGGCTCCTGGGACGAGCCGTACTTCACCGGCACCGGCTTCCCCTGGGACTTCTCCATCAACTACCACCTCTACCGGCAGGTCTTCCCGCTCACCGCGCTCGGCCGGTACCTGCACGGCGAGCCCGTCCCGCGCCGGGAGGGGTGATGCAGCGCCCGCCCGGGGAACCGGGCGCCGCCGCGCCGCCGCTGCTCGTCGCCTGCGCGCTCGGCATCGAGCGGTTCGCGCTGCGCGGCGGCGGCCGGTCCGGGGCCCCGGGGCCGGTCCGGGTGGTCCGCACCGGCATGGGCCCCGCCCACGCCGCCCGCGAGGTGTCCCGGGCGCTCGCGCGCGACGGCTGGGCCGGGGCCGCCGTCGTCGCCTCCGGCTTCTGCGCCGGACTCGCCCCCGGCATGCACCCCGGCGACCTCGTCGTCGCCGGGGAGACCCGCGACCCCGACGGCACCACCCCCTGCGACGGCACCGCCCTGCTGGTCGACGCCCTCACCCGGGCGCTGCCCGGCCGGACCGTGCACACCGGCCCGCTGACCGGCTCCGACCACGTGGTGCGGGGCCCCGAGCGGGCCGCGCTGGCGGCCGGCGGGGCGATCGCCGTCGACATGGAGTCCGCCGCCACCCTCCGTACCGCCCGGGCCGTCGGACCCCGGCCCCTTGCCGCCGTACGGGTGGTCGTGGACGCCCCCGAGCACGAACTGGTCCGCATCGGCACCGTACGCGGGGGAATATCGGCCTTCCGTGTCCTGCGTGCCGTCCTTCCCGCCTTCTTCGAATGGCACCGTTCTCTGCTGCTCCCCAGGAGGTGAGCGAGTCATGGCCATGCCGCTCCGTCAGTCCGTCCGGGTCGGGACCTATCTCCTCGAACAGAAGCTCCGCAAGCGGGACAAGTTCCCGCTCATCGTCGAACTGGAGCCGCTCTACGCCTGCAACCTCAAGTGCGAGGGCTGCGGCAAGATCCAGCACCCGGCCGGCGTCCTCAAGCAGCGGATGCCGGTCGCCCAGGCGGTCGGCGCCGTCCTGGAGTCCGGCGCCCCGATGGTCTCCATCGCCGGCGGCGAACCCCTGATGCACCCGCAGATCCACGAGATCGTGCGCCAGCTCGTCGCCCGGCGGAAGTACGTCTTCCTCTGCACCAACGCGATGCTGCTGCGCAAGAAGCTCGCCGACTTCACGCCGTCCCCCTATTTCGCCTTCGCCGTCCACATCGACGGACTGCGCGAACGCCACGACGAGTCCGTGGCGAAGGAGGGCGTGTTCGACGAGGCCGTCGCCGCGATCAAGGAGGCCAAGCGGCGCGGATTCCGGGTCACCACGAATTCCACGTTCTTCAACACCGACACTCCGCAGACGATCATCGAGGTGCTGAACTTCCTCAACGACGACCTCCAGGTCGACGAGATGATGATCTCCCCGGCCTACGCCTACGAGAAGGCCCCCGACCAGGAGCACTTCCTCGGCGTCGAACAGACCAGGGAGCTCTTCCGGAAGGCGTTCGCCGGCGGCAACCGGCGCCGCTGGCGGCTCAACCACTCGCCGCTCTTCCTCGACTTCCTCGAAGGCAAGGCCGACTTCCCGTGCACCGCCTGGGCGATCCCCAACTACTCCCTCTTCGGCTGGCAGCGCCCCTGCTACCTGATGAGCGACGGGTACGTCCCCACCTACCGCGAACTCGTCGAGGAGACCGACTGGGACAAGTACGGCCGCGGCAAGGACCCGCGGTGCGCCAACTGCATGGCGCACTGCGGCTACGAACCGACCGCCGTCCTCGCCACCATGGGCTCGCTCAAGGAGTCGCTGCGGGCGGTCCGCGAGACCGTCCAGGGGAGCTGAGGGGCGCACCATGACCGACGGGTTCGACCTGCGGGCCCTGCTCGCCGAGCGCGGCGGCGAGCGGTACGCGCTGCACGCCCGCCACCTCAACCCGCAGCTGCCCCGGATGCTGCACACCATCGGCTTCGACAAGGTCTACGAGCGGGCCGCCGGCGCCCACTTCTGGGACGCCGACGGCAACGACCACCTCGACATGCTCGCCGGCTTCGGCGTCATGGGCCTCGGCCGGCACCACCCCGTCGTCCGCAAGGCCCTGCACGACGTCCTCGACGCGGACCTGCCGGACCTCACCCGCTTCGACTGCCCGCCGCTGCCCGGACTGCTCGCCGAGCGGCTGCTCGCCCACAGCCCCCACCTCGACCGGGTCTTCTTCGGCAACAGCGGCACCGAGGCCGTCGAGACCGCGCTGAAGTTCGCCCGGTACGCCACCGGCCGGCCCAGGGTCGTCTACTGCGACCACGCCTTCCACGGGCTCACCACCGGCGCCCTCTCCGTCAACGGCGAGAAGGGCTTCAGGGCCGGCTTCGACCCGCTGCTGCCCGACACTGCGATCGCGCTCGGCGACCTCGACGCCCTGGAGCGCGAGCTCCGCAGGGGCGACGTGGCCGCCTTCGTGGTCGAGCCGATCCAGGGCAAGGGCGTCCACGAGGCCCCGCCCGGCTTCCTCGCCGCCGCGCAGGCGCTGCTGCGCCGGCACGGGGCGCTGCTGATCGCCGACGAGGTGCAGACCGGCCTCGGCCGGACCGGCGACTTCTACGCGTACCAGCACGAGGACGGCGTCGAGCCGGACCTGGTGTGCGTGGCGAAGGCGCTCTCCGGCGGGTACGTGCCGGTGGGCGCCACCCTCGGCCGCGACTGGATCTTCAAGAAGGTCTACTCCTCGATGGACCGGGTCCTGGTGCACTCGGCCAGCTTCGGCTCCAACGCCCAGGCGATGGCGGCCGGGCTCGCGGTGCTGTCGGTGATGGAGTCCGAGGGGACGGTCGCGCACGTGCGGCGGGTCGGCGGGCTGCTGAAGGGCCGGCTGGAGGAGCTGGTGCCCCGGTACGAGCTGCTGCACGCGGTGCGGGGCCGGGGGCTGATGATCGGGATCGAGTTCGGCCGGCCGAGCTCGCTGGCGCTGCGCGGCCGGTGGGCGATGCTCCAGACGGCCCGCAAGGGGCTCTTCGCGCAGATGGTGGTGGTGCCGCTGCTCCAGCGGCACCGGATCCTCACCCAGGTCTCCGGCGACCACTTGGAGGTGATCAAGCTGATCCCGCCGCTGGTGATCGACGAGGCGGACGTGGACCGCTTCGTGACCGCGTTCACGGCGGTGATGGAGGACGCCCACGGCGGCGGGGGACTGCTGTGGGACTTCGGGAAGACACTGGTCAAGCAGGCGGTCGCGCAGCGCTGAGCCGTCCGCATCCGAAGGTTTTTGCCTCTGGGGCAAGAAACTTGCCTCAGAGGCACGATCCTGGCGGAATGGACGCATGGACCACGTCCCCCGGGGCTCCGCCCCGGAAACCGCCGCCCCCGAGCTCGTGCCCGACGTCGCCCCGCAGCTGCGGGCCCTGCGCCGGCGCCGGGGGCTCACCCTGGAGGCCGCCGCCCAGCGCGCCGGGCTCTCCCCGGCGCACCTCTCGCGGCTGGAGACCGGGAACCGGCAACCGTCGCTGCCGATGCTGCTGGCCCTCGCCCGTATCTACGGTACGACGGTCGCCGAGCTGCTGGGGGAGGCCCCGCCCGAGCGCGACCCGGTGATCCGGGCCGGGCGGTCCGAGCCGGTCGAGGCGGACGGCTGGATCTACCGGCAGGCCGGCGGCGCCGGGCGCGCCCTGCAGTGCCTCCGCGTGCACGTGCCGTACGCCACCCGGGCCGACATCGTGCGCGTCCACCCCGGCGAGGAGTGGCTGCACGTCCTCGACGGACAGGTCCGGCTCGCGCTCGGCGAGACCGTGCATCTGCTCGATCCCGGGGACAGCGCGCACTTCGACTCGCTCACCCCGCACCGGATCGGCGCGGCCGGCCGCGCCGGCGCCGAGGTGCTGTTCGTCCACACCCTCCTGCAGAGCCCCGCCGCCGAACTGTGCCTGGGCGGCGGCGCCCCGCATTCCCGCTGAACCCCGAAGGGTTGACCGACATGTCCGACAAGTCAGCGCATTCCCGTCCGGTCACCGGAGAGGAGCGCGGGGAGGGCCGCTTCCCCAAGGGGCTGGTGCTCCGCCTCTTCGCGTACCTGGTCGCCGGCCACCTCTTCGCCGCCTTCCTCTACCTGCTCTTCATGCTCGGCGGGCAGAACCAGTAAGCGGTCCCGGGGCGCTCACGCCTCCGTCAGGAACCGCTCGCGCAGCCGCTCGCGGGTCTCGGGCGCCAGCTTCAGGCCCTCCGCGAGGTAGACGTCCACGGACCCCCAGGTCGCGTCGATCGTCTCGAAGGCGGCCCGCAGGTACTCCACCCGCGCGTCGAACAGCGGGCTCAGCAGCTCCACCACCTCGGGCGCCATCCCGTCCCGGGCGGTGGGGCTACGGCGCACCTTGTAGCGGCGGTGCGGGGCGTCGGACTTCACGTAGTCGGCCTCGATCGCCGCGCGCTCCACGCCCAGGGCGAGCAGGGTGATCGCGATCGAGAGCCCGGCGCGGTCCTTGCCGGCCGCGCAGTGCATCAGGGCCGGGACGGCGTCGTCGGCGAGGGCGTGCAGCACCCGGCTGTGCTCGGCGGTCCGCTCCACGACCATCCTGCGGTACGAGGTGGTCATCCGCTCCGCGGCCCTGCCCTCGCCCAGCAGCCCGCGCAGGGTGTCGAGGTCGCCCTCCCGGACCAGCCGCCAGAACTCCTTGCCGTCGGCCGGGTCGCTCAGCGGTATGTTCACGTTCCGTACGCCCGGGAGTTCCACGTCGGGCCCCTCCACCTTGGCGTCGGCGGCGTTGCGGAAGTCGAAGACGGTGTGCAGGCCGAGGCCGGCGAGGAAGGCCGCGTCGGACTCGGTGGCGTCGGCGAGGTGGCCGCTGCGGAACAGGGTGCCGGGCCGGACGGCGCGTCCGTCCGTCGTCGGCAGGCCGCCCACGTCCCGGAAGTTGCGGACCTCCGCGAGCTCGGGCTCGCCGGGCTCGAAGGGCGACTGGACCTGCGGCAGCTGTTGCGTCACGGATGCTCCTGGGGGTAGGCGTTCGCGGGGCGGGGAACGAGATCGGTTCCCCCCGCAATCATCCCGGCGCCGGGGGGTGCGGCGCACCCCCCTGAGCAGCAATGGGCGATCTGTCCGTATTGGGATGCTTGGGATAACCCGCCCTGGTTGAGGGGGAGATGGCGTCCGGCGCGTGAGCAGCGTCATAGAAGTGACGGATCGTGGCCGACCGCCCGGGCCAATCCCCCTCCGCGAAAAGGGAATCGAGGGTCCGTCATCCACGGAGGGTGACCGGAATTCCGGGCTCGAAGATCGCCCCGGAATGCCCGGAGAATTCGGCGGCTTGTTCGCGCCGACCCCGCTCGTCTAGCGTCGCCGTCAATCCGGTCGGACCGCCGAATCCTGCCACCGTCCGGAATTCGACCCCATCCCATCGCGCGGCAGGAGCGGGGGACCCAAGGAAGTACGCCGGTCCCGCGAACGCAGGACGGCTCGGGGTGAAGCCGCGTGAGAAACGCGGCCGGGCATCTCCAGTCCGAACCCGACAGCTCACCTCGCAGGCGCCGGAGAGGAATTCGCCATGCCCGCGAAGGGTAAGCACCGCCGTCCGAAGTCCACCCTGATCACCCGTGGCCTGGTCGCCGCCGGCACCGGTGGCGCCGTCGTCGCCCTGCCGCTCATCGGCGCCACCGGGGCCCACGCCGCCGAGCAGGCCGCCCCGGCCACCGCCCCCGCCGCCGTCGTGAGCGCCGCCGCGCAGGTCCAGGCCGCCGCGCCCGCCGCCTCCCCGGCCGCGAAGGCCGCCGCTCCGAAGACGTACTCCGTCGTCGCCGGCGACTACCTGTCCAAGATCGCCGCCGAGCAGGGCGTCGCCGGCGGCTGGCAGAAGCTCTACGCCGACAACCGCCAGGTCGTCGGCGAGGACCCGTCGCTGATCCTGCCGGGCATGAAGCTCACCCTCGGCGCCAAGAACACCGCCAAGGCCGCCGCGCCGAAGGCCGCCGCCGAGGCCGCCCCGAAGGCCGCCGCGAAGGCCGAGCGCAAGGCGGCCCCGAAGGCCGAGCACAAGGCCGTCCAGAAGACGCGGTCCGCCGGCGAGCAGACCCGCGCCACCCGCTCCACCGAGCGCGCCGCCGCGCAGCCCGCCTCCTCCGGCTGGGTCGCCCCCGTCGCCGGCGGCGTCTCCACCCCGTACCGCGCCTCCGGCTCCATGTGGTCCTCCGGCTACCACACCGGCGCCGACTTCATCGCCTCCTCCGGCACCACCGTCCGCGCCGTCGGCGCCGGCACGGTCGTCTCCGCCGGCTGGAGCGGCGCGTACGGCAACGAGGTCGTCATCAAGCACGCCGACGGCAACTACTCGCAGTACGCCCACCTCTCCTCCCTCGCCGTCTCCGCCGGCCAGTCGGTCAGCGGCGGCCAGCAGATCGGCCTCTCCGGCTCCACGGGCAACTCCACCGGCCCGCACCTGCACTTCGAGATCCGCACCTCGCCGAGCTACGGCGCCGACATCGACCCGCTGGCCTACCTGCGCCAGCACGGCGTCTCCATCTGACGCACCCCCTGCCGGACGCGGTCCGGCCGGCCCCGGCGGAGGCCCGGCACCCCTGGTGCCGGGCCTCCGCCCTATTCCGGCTTGGCACATTCTTTATCGGTGGCATATATCACCCACCGTCAACCCCTCCTTACGGTCGCGTAGGTCACACCCGAAAGGGGAGGATGTGCTGCCGTGGCAGACGATTCGAGAGAAACAGACAAGAGCGCGTTCGGTGCATTCGGGTCGTACGCGGCGATCGGCGACAGCTTCACGGAAGGCGTCGGAGACCCCGGTCCCGACGGGACCTACGTCGGCTGGGCGGACCGCCTCGCGGTGCTCCTCGCCGACCAGCTGCCGGACCACCAGGAGTTCCGCTACGCCAACCTGGCCGTCCGCGGACGACTCCTCGACCAGATCGTGACCGAGCAGGTGCCCCGGGCCAAGGAGCTCGCGCCCGACCTGGTCACCTTCTGCGCCGGCGGCAACGACATCATCCGCCCCGGCACCGACCCCGACGACGTCGCCGAGCGCTTCGAGCGGGCCGTGCGCGACCTCACCTCCGCCGTCGGCACCGTCATGGTCACCACCGGCTTCGACACCCGCGGCGTACCCGTGCTCAAGCACCTGCGCGGCAAGATCGCCACGTACACCGCCCACGTCCGCGCCATCGCCGACCGCTACGACTGCCCGGTCCTCGACCTGTGGTCGCTGCGGTCGGTCCAGGACCGGCGCGCCTGGGACGACGACCGGCTGCACCTCTCGCCCGAGGGGCACACCCGGGTCGCGCTGCGCGCCGCGCAGGTCCTCGGCCTGCCGGTGCCCGCCGACCCCGACCAGGAGTGGCCGCCGCTGCCCGCCCGCGGCCCGCTGGAGGTCCGGCGGGACGACATCCACTGGGCGCGCGAGTACCTCGTGCCGTGGATCGGCCGGCGGCTGCGCGGCGAGAGCTCCGGCGACCACGTCGAGGCCAAGCGCCCCGACCTCATGCCCCTGTAGTCCAGGGGCGGCCGGCGGGGATCCGCTCCAGGACCCCGCCGGCGAACACGTCGTACAGCGGCAGCGTCTCCAGGTGCACGTAGCCGATGTGGCAGTCGCAGACGGCGAGCGGGCAGGCGCGCGGGCGCAGCGCGGCCCGGTACGAGCCGTCGTACAGATTGCCCAGCTCCGCCTTGACGAAGTGGCAGCGCCGCACCGTCCCGTCGCCGTCCACCGACACCACCGACGCGCCGGTCCGGCACGGCAGCCCCGCCGAGCGGTGCGGATGCCGGCTGTACGGGAAGAGCGGGTCGATGCCCGTCCACGCCGCCGCCTCCGCGTCGGTGTAGGTGTGCCCCTCGGCCGCGTTCACCCACAGGTAGACGTGGTCGGGCAGCGCGGCCCGCAGCCGCAGCGCCTCCGCGTGGTGCTCGGGCAGCCCCACCACGCCGACGCTGAACCGGACGCCGCGGTCCGCCAGGTCGAGCGCCTTCCCGAGGAAGCGGTCGTACGGGGTCTGGCCCGGGTGGTACGTGCACCACAGGGCCAGCGCGTCCAGGTCGGCCTCGTCGAGCCAGGACGTCCGGCAGCTCAGATTGGTCTGGATCGCGACCCGCTCCACGTGCGGCAGCCGCGACAGCCCGACCAGCGCCCGCCGGTACCAGGAGCGGACCAGCCCCTCGCCCCACGGCGTGAAGAGGATCCGCAGCCGGTCCCCGGTCTGCCCGGCCGCCCAGCCGGTGAACCGCTCCAGCGCCGCCCGGTCCGCCCGCAGCGCCTCCGGGCTGTCCCGCCGCTTGGCGAACGGGCAGTACGGGCAGTCGTAGTCGCAGGAGGCGAGCGGCCCCCGGTACAACAGCGTCAGGTCCACGCCCGCCCCCTACTTCGGCTCGTACGCGGCCATCGCGGCCCGTACGGCGGGCGAGAACAGCTCCGGACCGAGGCCGTCCGAGTGCGCGAGGCCCTCCGGCGACAGACGCAGCAGCCCGTCCGGCGCCGACCCGTCCAGCCAGCCGTACCCGGCGAACCGCTCCAGCTCCGGGCCGAAGTCCTCGTGCACGCCCGACCCGAACCGCTTCTCGTACCCGGCGAGCTCCATGCCCTCGGCCTGCAGCAGCGACTGGAGCAGGTGGCGGCGGCGCGCCTCGCCGCCGTCCACCCACCGGCCCACCTCGGCCCGGGAGAAGTCGGCGGTCTCCGTGTAGGCGTCGATGATCGACCGGATCTCCCGCATGTCGACCGCGTAGTCGAAGGAGTAGTGCAGCGCCGCCGTGTACGAACGCGCGCCGCAGCCCAGGCCGATCATGCCGTCGGTCTGGCAGGCGTAGTCGTCGGGCCCGGCCGGGCCCGCGTCCGCCCGCCGGAACATCCGCATCGACACCTGCTCGTAGCCGTGCGCCAGCAGGTGGTCCCGGCCCCGCCGGTAGAGCCGCAGCCGCCGCTCGTCCCACTCCCGGTCCGACTCGGCCGGGGCCGAGCGGCCGAGCCCGGTCAGCGGGCGCACGTACAGCGGGTACAGGTACAGCTCCTCGGGCCGCCAGGCGAGCGCCGCGTCCAGCGAGTACCGCCAGGTCTCCTCGGTCTGCCCCTCGATGCCGTAGATGAGGTCGATGTTGAGCACCGGCACCCCGGTGTCCCGGATCCGGCCGAGCGCCGCCTCCACGTCCGCGCGGCGCTGCGGCCGGACCGCCGCCCGCGCCTCGGCGTCCACGAAGCTCTGCACCCCGATGCTCAGCCGGGTCGCGCCGCGCGCGGCGAGGACCGCGAGCCGGTCGGCGGTGGCGGTGGCCGGCGAGGTCTCGACGGAGAGCGGCACCGCCCGCAGGTCGGCGCCCATGCGGTGCTCGGCGATGTCGCACAGCCGCTCCAGCTCGGCGGCGGTCAGGAAGGTCGGCGTGCCGCCGCCGAACGCCGCCGTCGCGAACCGCACCGGCGCCGCGTCGCCCAGCGCCTCCCGGACCGCCGCGGCCTGCCGGTCGAGCGCGTCCAGGTAGCGGGTGGTCAGCTCGTCCGGGGCGCCGATCCGGGTGAAGAGGTTGCAGAAGCCGCAGCGGACCTCGCAGAACGGTATGTGCGCGTACAGCGAGAGGGCGTCCTTCGGCTCGTCCGCCCACAGCGCGGCCAGCTCCGGCCGCTCGGGCAGCGGCCGGTACGCCGTCTTGTGCGGGTAGGCGTAGACGTACGAGCGGTACGGACGCGGGTGCGCGGTGCCGGTCACGCGGCGGCTCCTTCCCGGGGACCGTCCAGCGTGAACTGCGCGTACGGCACCGTCCACACCACCTCGTGGCCGAGCCGGTGGCCCGTGTACCCGTCGTCGCCGTACGCCGTCCCGTGGTCCGAGCAGACGATCGCGAAGCAGCGGCGGCGGGAGGACATCGCGGCGAACAGCCGCCCGATGTGCCGGTCCACGTACTCCAGCGCCGCCGCGTGGGTGGCCCGGGTGTCGCCGGCCTCGCGGCGCGCGCCCGGGGTGTGGAACCAGTTGGGCTGGTGCAGGGCCGCCACGTTCACGAAGAGGAAGAGCCGGCGCCCGGCCGGGAGCGCGGCCACCACCTCCTCCGCCCGCGTCACCTGCGCCTCGAACGAGGTCGGCGACGCCACCCCGAACGACGGCTCCCAGTGGCTCTCCTGGAACAGGCCGGGCAGCACCGAGCCGAGCGGCGGCTGCTTGTTGAAGAACCCGACGCCGCCCACGCACACCGTGCGGTAGCCCTCTGCCGCGAGCGCGGACACCAGGTCGGGGGAGTCGTACACGAAGGTGCCGTCCGCAGTGGTCTCGCTGCCCGCGAACCGGGCCGCGAAGAGCCGCGGATGCGGCCCCGGCGCCGCCGGCGTCGGCAGGAAGCCGGCGAAGATCGCCTGGTGGGAGGCGTAGGTGAAACTGCCGGGGGCGTGCCGCCGCTCCCACCGCCCGCCCGGCAGGTGCCGGGCCAGGTTCGGGATGCGGCCGGCCGCGGCCAGCTCGGCGGCCACGTCGTAGCGGAGGGTGTCGAGGGTGACCAGGAGCAGGTCATGGCTGCCGACGATCTCGTTCATGTCGGGCTGGTTCACGGGGTGGTGCTCGTTCCTGTGGTGCTGGATGTCGGTGTCCCGGAGGTGCGCAGCAGATCGGCGACCTGGGCACCGTACGTGTCCAGGCCCTCCGCGCCGCTGCCGGGGAGGCCGGTGAGGCCGGGCAGGAGGTCCCCGAAGGCGTTGACCTCGCCGACCGCGAAGCGGCGCCAGCCGGCGCCCGGCAGCAGGTCCACGCCGACGCAGCGGGTGCCCGGGAAGGCCGCCGCCGCCCGCTCGCACACGGCGACGGCGTCCTCCCAGCGCCCGCCGGCGGCGGCGATCGCCGCCCGCGCGGCGGCCAGGTCGCCGCGGGCGCCGCCGAGGTGGAGATTGGTCATCGGGGAGCGGCTGGTGCGGACCACGGCGTGCGTGGCGCGCCCGCCGGTCACCACCACCCGCAGGTCGGCGGCCCGGCCGCCCTGCACCGCCTTCGGCAGCCAGCGCTCCACGTGCAGCCCGTCCGGCGCGAGCGCGTCGACCAGGGCGCCGACCTCCCGCGCCCCCGTGTAGCGCCGCACCCGCAGCGAGTTGAAGAGCCGTCCGGCCCCGTCCCGCTCCACCGAGGTGGTCGCCTGCACCCGGCCCCCGGCCGCCGTCTCCAGGGCGAGGACCCCGGAGGCGGAGGAGCCGTGGGCCGGTTTCACGAAGACCCGGCGCAGCCCGGCCGCGGCCGTCAGCGCCACCAGGTCGTCCCAGCCGCGCACCGGCGCCCCGCCGGGGCCCGAGGTCGGCGACGCCGGGACCGGCACCCCGGCGTCGGCGAGCCGGCCGTGGGTGAGCCGCTTGTCGAAGAGGACCGCCGTCTCCGCCGGATCGTCCACCAGCACCGCGCCGGCCCGCGCGGCCTCGGCCGCGAGCCCGGCGACGGCGGCGGTGAACCGCTCGTACCAGAGCCGGCCGCCCTCCACCCGGGCCGGGTCGTCGGCGTCCCGCAGCAGGCGGTCCACCTCCGGCACCTCCCCGGGCGAGTCGACGCGCACGGTCTCGCCCGCCGCGAGGCGGGCCCGGCCGGCCAGCACGTCGAGCCAGGAGACGACCCGCGCCCCGGGCAGCCCGGCGGCGCGCAGCGCGTCCTGGAAGAACGCGACGCGCCGGCCCGCCGGATCGCCGACGACGACGAGGCGCGGGCCGCCGGTCATTCGGCGACGGCGACGTAGCGCCAGACGTCCCCGTCGCCGTCGTCCTCCGGCTCCTGCGGGTCGTCCAGGACCACCCGCACGCCGTGCGGGGCGAGCGCGGCCGTCAGCCGTGCGCCCATCGCCTCGGACAGGTAGTGGTGCGACAGGTCCAGCTCCCGCAGGTGGGTGAGCGGCTGCCCGTCGAGCAGGGCCGCCGCGCCCTCGTCGGTGAGCACGCCCATGCTGAGGTCGAGCCTGTCGAGCCGGGCGACGACCGGCGCGCTCGCCACCGCCGCCGCCACCTGGTCCTCGATGACGCTGTTGCACAGCCCGAGGCTGCGCAGGGCCGGGAACGCCTCGCCGGACAGCAGCGGCGCCAGGTCGGCCGGGGAGGAGTCGCCGCCGTACTCGTCGGTGCCCAGCCACAGTTCCAGGCGCTCCAGGGCGGGCAGGTCGCTGCCGGCGATGCCGCGCACCACCTCGGCGCCGAGCCCGCCGGTCTCCACGACCAGGGTCTCCAGACCGGTGTGGCGCACCGACGGGAAGGCGAGCCCGCTGCCGCCGCGCACCCCGAGCTCCCGCAGCTCCGGGTAGGCGGCGAGCAGCGGCGTCACGTCCGACTGCACGATCCAGGAGATCTCGCAGTCCTCGACCGTCATGTCCCCGAGGAACACGGCCTCCAGGCCGGTCAGGCGGTCGTTCGCGGCGATCAGGGCGGTGACGATCCCGGCGGAGGAGGTCTCGTACGCGTCCTCCCAGCCGCCGACCACGATCGCGCGGACCCGGCGGGTGTCGACGCTCTTCAGGAACTGCCCGAACAGGCCGTCCCACTCGGGGTCGTCGGCGTCGCGGTACGTCGGGCCGGACACCCGCCACGCCACCGCCGCGGCGTCGGGGAGGGCGTCGCCCGGCGCGGCGCCGGCGAAGTCGAAGACGGGGAGGCCGTGGAACTCCTCCAGATAGGCCCCAATGGTCATGACGGTGCTCCAGACGACGGACGGCTGTACGGACTGACGGCAAGAGTTCTACCAAGCGGCACCGACAGCGCGGGGCGGCGGGGGCGGCAGCGGACGCGTTGTCAGTGGCGGCCTCTAGCGTCGTTCTCGTGTTCGGGCAGTGGGTCCCGGACGGGAAAGGGGAGAGCCATGTACCGGCAGGGGGACGTGCTGATCGTGCCCGTCGACGAGCGGGCCGTGCCCGCCCGGGCGAAGGACGCGCGCGGCGAACCGAGGGACGGGCGCGGCCGGCTGGTGCTGGCCTTCGGCGAGGTCACCGGGCACGCCCACGCGATCCCGGGGCCCGGCCGGCTGGTGCGCGAGCCGGGGCCGTACGGCCCGTTCCTGCTCGAACTGCCCGAGGGCGGGCGGCTCGTGCACGAGGAGCACGCCACGATCGTGCTGCCGAAGGGCTGGTACCGGGTGGTGCGGCAGCGGGAGTACGTGCCGGGCGCGTACCGGCTCGTGGCGGACTGAGGACAGGGACCGGGGACCAGGGACCGAGACGAAGGGACAGGCAGTGGCAGGCGAGATGGGGGGCGGGACGATGAACGACGGGGACGTGTACGAGAAGTGGCGGCGTGTCGCCGCGGCCACCGGGCCCGCCGACCGGGCCGCGGCCGAGGACGGCGTCCGGCTGGCCTACGCGAGCGCCGGACTGCCCGCGCCCGCGCGGGTGCTCTGGGCGGACTCGCCGCTCGCCGCCGTCGAGCTGGTCGCCGGCCTCACGGACCGGGGGCGGCCGGTGCGCGAGGAGGTGCGGACCCTGCCCTGGGCGGAGGAGCGGCGCCGGCTCCACGACACCCTCGGCCCGGCCGGCTGGACCGCGCACTGGCAGGCCACCGGCGCCCGGCTCTGGGAGCCGACGCGGGCGCTCGCCGAGCGGGTCAGAGCCGCCGTCCTGGAGGCGCTCGACGAGCGCGCTCAGGCCGGCGCGCCCGCCGCGACCGCGGCCCGCGAGCTGCTGTACGACGCGGTGCTCGGCCAGCAGGACGCCGCCTGGCTCGCCGCCTTCGACGGGCACGGGACCCGGCTCGCCGGGCTCGCCGCCGTCGCCGGACAGGCCGGCTGGTGGTGGCCGTACGAGAACGTCGCCGTCGTCTGCGAACGCCCCGTCGCACTGCACCGCGACGAGGCCGGCCGGCTCGACCGCGGCGACGGCCCCGCCCTCGCCCACCGGGACGGCTTCGCCCTCCACGCGTGGCGCGGCATGCCGGTCACCCCCGGCTTCCTCGCCGGGCTCGCCGACCTCGACCCGGAGCGCATCCGCACCGAGGAGAACGCCGAACTCCGCCGCGTCATGCTGGAGTTCTACGGCTACGAGCGCTTCCTCGCCGACTCCGGGGCCCGCCCCGAGGGCCGCGACGAGACGGGCGTGCTCTGGCGGATCGCGCTCGCCGACGACGAGGACGTCGTCATGGTCGAGGTGGTCAACTCGACGCCCGAACCGGACGGCAGCCACCGCACCTACTGGCTCCGCGTGCCGCCCGCCACCCGGACCGCCCGGGAGGGCGTCGCCTGGACCTTCGGCCTCGGCGCGGAGGTGTACGAGCCGCTCGTCCAGACCTGAGCGGCCCGGCCGCTGGTACGGAGAGGTGAAGGGCGGCGCCGGTCAGGAGTGGCGCCCGGGAGGCGGCGCCTCCGGGTGCTGGGATGTGCCCGCCGGAGCCACCGGCACCCATCCGTCGAAGGGACCGCCCGTGCCGCACCGCCCCGTGCCCGCCCTCCCGGACCACCGCGTCCGCGCCGCCCGGCTCCTCGCCGCCACCGCCGTCCTCGGCGGGTTGCTCCTGGGCTCCGCCGCGCCCGCCCTGGCCGCCGCGCCGGACCGCTCCGCCCCGCGGGCCGCCGCCCGCTCCGAGGCCCCGGCGACGGTCACCGTCACGGGCAGCGGCAGCGCGTCCGCCGCCCCCGACCTGGCGATCCTCTCCGTGGGCGTCGAGGTCACCAAGGCGACCGCGAAGGAGGCGATGGCCGCGCAGAGCACCGCCGCCGAGGCGCTGCTCGCCGTCCTGCGGAAGGAGGGCGTCGAGGACCGGGACATCCGCACCGACAGCCTCGCCCTCACCCCCGTCTACACCCAGACGACCGGCGGCGAGTCCAAGGTGACCGGCTACCAGGCCGGGCAGACCTTCTCCGTGAAGGTCCGGCGGATCGACCGGGCCGGCCAGGTCGTCGGCGCCGTCAACGACGCCACCGGCGACGCCGGCCGGGTGCACGGCGTCGTCTTCGACGTCGCCGACCCGAAGGAACTGCGCGCCAAGGCCCGCGAGGCCGCCTACAAGGACGCGTTCGAAAAGGCGTCCCAGCACGCCCGGCTCAGCGGCCACCGCCTCGGCCGGCTCATCTCGCTCAGCGAGGGCGACTCCCTGCGGCCCGGCCACGGCGCGGTGCCGTCCATGCCGGCCGACGAGCCGACCGTCCCGCTCGCCCCCGGCGAGATCGAGGAGCAGGTCACCGTGTCGGCGGTGTACGAACTCCTCTGACCGCCGGCGGCGCCGGGAGGCCCAGCTCGCTGGCGAGCGCCTCGTCCGCCCACCGCAGCATCGCGGTCCGGGACAGACCGCCCGCGTACACCGTCGTCTGGACGGCGAGCCCGTCGAGGTACGCGGTCAGCCGCCAGGCGGCACCGGCCGGATCGGGGCACGGGAACTCGCCGGCGGCCACCCCCTCCTCGATGACCGAGACCAGCGCCGCCTTCCACGCCCGGTCCAGGCCGGCCGCGACCCGGCGCAGCTCCGGGTCGCGCAGCCCGGCCGCCCACGCCTCGATCCACAGCCGCCACCCCTTGGCCTGCCCGGTCGGGGCGTACCAGCGGACGGCGGCGCGCAGCCGCCGCTCCGCGCTCGCCCGGCGGCCGAGGATCCGGCGCAGCTGCGCCAGATCGCCCTCCGCCGCGTGCGCGAAGGCCGCCGCGACCAGCTGCTCCTTGGTGGAGAAGTGGTACAGCACCAGAGCGTTGCTCACCCCGAGGGCGGCGGCCACGTCGGCGATCCGGACGGCGGCGGCGCCCCGCGCCTCGATCTGCGAGACGGCGGCCCGCAGCAGCTCCTCGCGCCGCTCGGTCACGCTCAACCGCACTCTCGCCACGGCCGGAAGCCTACACAGCACATGACAGCGGCATGATCGACGCGGCGCGCGGCCGGCGGGCGGGGGCGCCGAATCGATACCAGCCGTACCGCTCCGTGATCGGGGTAGACGGGCCGCGCCGGACCGGCCCTGACGGGGCCCGCCCCGGCCGCCCATAATGGAACGACCCCATCGATCAGGAGGACCTGTGACCGGAACCGGCCCAGACCGTCCGCTGCGGGACCGGCTGCGCGCCCTGCGGCCCGAGTCCTTCGGTGCCGAGCCGGCGGGGGAGCGGCTGGCCCGCATCCGCCGCTCGCCGCACTTCGCCGACGGCGTCTTCCAGAACCCCGAGGAGGCCCGCCGCGGCCCCTCCGGTTCCACGGTCGACCTGATGAAGATCTACTTCGAGAAGGAGGCGCGCGCCCGCCGGGCCCCGGCCGGGGTCATCCCCGTCCACCCGACGACCGTCGCGGACCTCGCCCGCCCCGCCGCCACCGGCCTGCGGATCACGTGGCTCGGCCACTCCAGCGTGCTCGCCGAGATCGACGGCGTACGGATCCTCTTCGACCCCGTCTGGGGCGAGCGCTGCTCCCCCTTCTCCTTCGCCGGTCCGCGCCGGCTCCACCCGGCGCCCGCGCCGCTGGCCGCGCTCGGCCCGGTCGACGTCGTCGTGATCTCCCACGACCACTACGACCACCTCGACCTGCCCACGATCAAGGCGCTGGCCGGCACGGACACCCTGTTCGCGGTCCCGCTCGGCGTCGGCGCGCACCTGGAGCGCTGGGGCGTCCCCGCGTCCCGCCTGCGCGAACTCGACTGGCACGAGTCCACCGAGGTCGGCGACGTCACCCTCACCGCCACCCCGGCCCGCCACTTCTGCGGCCGGGCGCTCCGCAACCGCCAGCACACACTCTGGGCCTCCTGGTCGGTCCGCGGCCCGCGCCACCGCGTCTTCCACAGCGGCGACACCGGCTACTTCCGCGGCTTCCGGGACATCGGAGCGGCCCACGGCCCGTTCGACGTGACGATGATCCAGATCGGCGCGTACGCGGAGTTCTGGCCCAAGAACCACACGGACTATACGCCGATGCCTGGGGCGTGGCCAGACATTCACATGACGCCCGCGCAGGGGGTCCAGGCCCATCTTGACCTGCAGGGAGGTGCTCCGGCCGGTGTGATGCTGCCGATCCACTGGGCCACCTTCAACCTGGCTCCGCACCCGTGGGCGGAGCCGGGGGAGTGGACGAAGGACGCGGCGGAGGAGGCGGGGCAGGCGGTGGCGTTCCCGCGTCCTGGTGAGCCGTTCGAGCCTGCGGCGGGGAAGCTGCCCGCGGATGCTTGGTGGCGTGGGGTGTCTCAGCCGATCGCTCGTCCGTGGCGCCGGCCGAAGTCGGCGCAGATTCCTGTTGAGGCGTCCGAGCGTGATCTAGACCTGGCGGGTGATCGGTGAGGTCGGGTGAGGACGAGCTGGGCTGGGTCGTGGCCCTGCTGGCTCGTCTCCGGGCGAGGAGCGCGACCGTGTGGCGCGCGTACTCGACGGTCCGTCCCGGCGGGAGCCTTCGGTGAGTGCCCAACGGTTCATGCCGTTGCCGACCAGAGCGGGTTCGTCCTCGGTTGTCGTCCGGACGCGCATCGTGGAGCGCTGAGCACGCCCTCGCGGAAGCTTCATCGGTTCGCCGGTGGGACGCGGTGTTCGCGAACACCACGAGGAAGCGGTCTGGTGTACCAGCATGAGCTGGACCTGGGCGAGGATGGCCCGGCTGGTGTCGGGCGGCAGTGCGATGGTGATCTTGTCTGGCCAGTTGGGGTTGCTGACGGAGGCTTGGGTGCGCTGGGTGTCGACGGCGTCAGTCGCAAGCGCCCTCGCTGAAGGTCGCGTGAGAGATGTAGAAGGCGAGCATGTCCGGGCCGGGCGGCGGCAGGTCCTCGGCTCCAGGAAAGACCACGGGCGGCTCCGGATCCGGGGTCAGAGTGACGCGCACGCAGTACTCGGCGTCGGTGTCCTCGGTGCCGATGGTGTAGTTGCCGTCCTGCCCCTCGTGCGTCTCGACGCCGTACCTGGGGCCGATGTCGGTGTTCCTGATCGCCTCGACGATCAGGGAGCCGTGGTCGCCTGCGAGAGTCGTGTAGTGCGCCTTTCCGTCCAGGTCCGCGACGCCCTGTTGGACGGCGTCACGGAACTCGCCCTCGCCCCACGTCGACTCGGCACGCACTCCGTACAGCACGCCGAGCGCGACGAGCGGCGCCAGGACGATGAGCGCGCGACCGACCGGGTTGCGGTGGTTGTAGACGTACCTGCCGGTACCCCATCCACTCCTGACGAAGACCGGCTCCTCGCTCACGTTGCCTCGCAGCCGGCGATGCGCGCGAGGTTCCTGGCCGCCTCGCGGACGACCGCCGAGCTGTTGCGGATCTCGGTATCGCGCTCGGCGGAGTCCTTCTCCTGTTCCTCGTCCTTCTTCGAGGGCCCGATGAAGGTCACCGTGATGTACGGGGCGGTCGAGCCCATACGGGCGGCGCAGCCGGCGGGCAGCCACGCCTTGGCCTCCTCGGGGAGCGCCCAGCCCTTGAACCCGGGGCCGAGGGGGACGGAGTCCTTCCTGGAGCCGGGGTCGTGCCGCTCGTCCGCGACGACCAGTTTGAAGATCTCTCGGCGGTAGTTGCCGTCGGGGTTGGCGCGCAGCACGGCACACCCCTTGAACACCGCGGTGTCGCCCTTGCCCGGGCTCACCCACTCCTCCGCGCCGACCTCGCCGCCCTTGCCGTCGTCGATCAGCTCTGCCGTCTGCCGGCTGAGCGCACCGTGGCACAGGGCCTGCGGCAGCGACGGCTTCTTCTCGGTGTCGGGCCAGAGAGCTGCGGTCACGACCGCCGCCCCGGCGACGCCGAGAACGACGGTCAGCGGCAGCCACTTCTTGTCCATCGGTCACTGGCCCATCGACTTGTCGGCGTCTTGCATGCCGTTGTGGTACCACTGCTCGGTGATCGCCTGGAGGTGGTCCTCGTACTCGCCGGGGCTCGTGTCCAGCTCCTCCTCCGACAGTCCGCGATGCGTCGCCATCCCGCGCAGCATGCCGTACAGCTGCTTCTGGCCCTCGTCGTAGTGCTTGATCATGTTTTCGCGGGTCGCGGCGTCGACCTTGGCGTTCTCGTCGTTCAGGTTCGCGCTCAGACCCCAGTCGATCGAGCGCTGGACCCCGTTGCCGACGATCGGGATGGGGGTCAGCAGCCCACCGTAGACGTGATAGTTGACCATTTTGTTCCAGTTGTTGGCGTCCTTCTCGGCCTGACCCAGGTCGTAGATGACGTCGCCGCGCACACCGTCGAGGTGACCGAGCACCGAAGCCGACTGCTTGACCCAGGCCCGCAGCTCCGGGTCCTCCTTGCGGAAGGACTCCTCCGGGAAGCGCGACAGCCCCTCCCCGATCACGGCGGTCTGCGAGCCGTGGATGGCCTTGAAGGCGTTGGGGTCCTCGGCCGTGGAGCGGATGATCCGGGTGAGGTCGCCGCGGTCGATCTCCAGCTGGTTGAAGTCGGTCGGGCCGTCCATCTTCTTGCCGAGGATCTGGTGCACGTCGGAGCCGTAGTCGGCGATCATGTCGGCCATCGGCAGCCGCATGGAGACGGGGACGGCGCTCTGGTCGGTCCTGAGCTCCTTCGTGTACTCGCCCATCACCCGCTCGAAGATCGCGGTCTCGGCGCCGTCGTGGTGGGCGGGCACCGGGTGCATCGGTGTGCCAGGGGCGCGGCCGGTGGCGGCGGCCTCGAGCGCGAGACCGAGCTCGGCCCGGGCCGAGGAGTGTTGGAGCTCCTCCGGCATCTCGCTCTCGACCTCGCCGCCGGGCCACTTCCGGTCGTCCAGGAAGTACTTCAGGTTGTCGGTCGTGTTCGGGTCGAAGTAGTGGGTTGCGGCGGACGGGTTGCGGCTCATGGCGTTCAGCAGGCCCTTCATGGGGTCCTCCTGGGTGCCCTGCCAGTTCTCCATGTGGCCGTCGTACGGGTCGGCGGCGGTCGTCTCCCAGTCCCGGATGGTGTCGGCGACCTCGGTGAGGAAGGCCTCGCTGTACACCGGGTCGCCCTCGTCCTTCTGCCAGGGCGAGGACTTCTCCTTGGGGTCCTTGTTCGGGTCGTAGACCTGGCCGTCGTTGTCCGCGGCCATCAGCTTGGTCAGCGCGCTGAGGCCCGCCGCTCCGCCGCCCAGCTGCCCCGGGTGCCGGTTCGGAAGGCCGTTGCCGTCGCGGGCCACGGCGATGAGGCGGTCGGTCCAGGCGGAGGTGACGCCGCCGGGGGAACCGAGCGGCGAATCGGGTCCGGTGGCGGTGGCGAGGCTGCCGGACAGCGCCCGGTAGAGGCGGGCGTCGGTCGCGGAGAGTTGGCCGTCGCGGCCGCCGGCCTCCAGGCTGCTCGCCAGCAGGAGTACGGCCTCCTGCTGCTCCCGGCCGTTGAAGCTGAGGTTGGTCATGAGCTCGGCGGAGAACGCCGGCGAGCCCTGGCCCTCCTCCACGAGCTTCAGCAGCCGCTCGCGCTCCTTGTCGTCGAGGTGCTCCCAGCGGCCGTAGAGCTTGGCGGCCTCCCGGCCGTTCTCCGCCTGCTGCTTCTCCTCATCGCGCATCCTCTTCGCGTCGGCGATGCCTCCGAGGTCGGCGCTGCCGAAGTCGTTCGGGTGGTTCTTGATCAGCGCGCGCAGGCCCCAGGCGCACAGCTCGTCCGCCTCGGCGGCGCGCTTCAGGATGCCCTCGATCTTGCCGCGTAGCGCCTCGAACTGAGCCTCTGTGGCGAGTGGTTCCGTGCTGTCGGCCGACCGGCGGTCCGGGGGGACGCGATGGCTGATCACACCGTCGGGGTAGATGGTGATGCCCGGCGGAGGGTTGTCGTACGTCGCCTTCAGGTCGGCCTGGGCCGACTTGAGCAGGGTATGCGCGTCCTGGAGGAGGTCGCGGACGGACTCGGCCTCGGTGACCGCGTCACCGAACTCCTTCGCCGTCTTCGTGACGAACTCCTTCGTCACCGTGGCGTTCTCGCCCCGCCAGGTCGACTTGTCCGCCTTCGTCTTCATCGCCGACGCCTCCGTCTTGAGGGCGTTCAGCTTCGTGATCATCTCCGACCACTGGGTGACCGCGGTCTGCGCCGGCCCCAGCTTGGCGTTCAGGAGCTGTTCGAACGTGGGCATGAGAGCTCCTTACCGGAAGAGCTGACTGATCTTGGACGCCGGTACGGCCCCGTCGTCACCGGGCGCGACGGGGCCGACGATGCGCAACTGCGCCGCGATCCAGTCGTCGTCGGCCTGCGCGGACTTCTTCGTGAAGTTCAGATGATTGGAGATGTGCGCACATGCCTGGAGCAGGGTCCTGACCTGTGTCCCCCAGGTCTTGTTGACCTCGCTCAGCGCGGCGCCGGCGTCGAAGCCGTCGCCCTTCAGGCCGCTCGCCGCGGTCTCGCTCGCCGCGGCGGCGTGCTTCCCGCCCGCCTGGAGCCCGTTGAACAGGCCGTGCGCGGCGTGACCGATCGCACCCAGGTCGTCGTCCTCGATGACGTAGTCCGCCGAACCCTTCGCCGGCCCCGAGCCGCCCGTACCGCCGGCCTGGTTCAGTCTCATGGCCGCGGCTTCCTTTGCTGCGGCCCACTCACCCTCGAACGACATCGTCGCCACCCCGTGTCTTGACGGTCGGAATCGCGCCGCCGGCCGCGGGCACCGCATGGGGCCCACAGGCCGAGCATGAGCAATCGATCATACATACGGGTGCTTCCGACCTGGCTGCCTCTTCGCTCCTCCCGGACGCGAGCACAGCGCATCGGCGACGGACGAGGAGCCGGGGCGCGCCATCATCAGGCTCGGCCGCGATCGCCAAGGCCACGAGAAGATCCGGGAACCCCCCACCCGTGCTCTCGCCTCGCACATCGAAAACGCGCGTCAGATCCTGCGCCGCTTAGGCAGCAATCAATACGTCACCGGATGGGACGAAGCGGATGCCCCGGCTCGGGCGGGCATCGCTGACCACCACCCCGACGCCGACAACCAGATGCGTTCTCTGGGAGGAGCCACGGGCTGTCCGGGTGAGATTGCCGCAGCTTTCGGTCCTGACGGCGGGCGGCCGCGACATCGATCCTGCGCCGCAGGATCTCGTCGACGATCGCGTCGGCCGCGTCCTGGAAGGCGGTGAAGACAGCGGGCATCATCAGGGCGCTCATGCAGTAGGAACGGCGGAGGCCGGTCAGTGGATGCCCTTGAACCCCGGGCCGAGCGCATCGGCGGGGGCCTGCGTCCCGTACGCGGGGTGGGGACCGCCGCCGCGGCGGCCGACTCCGGCCCCGCGCCCACCGGCAGGCCAAGCGGCGCCGGGCGCCGAATCGCGCCGCGGCATGCAGTACGTCGCCGATGGCGGTGGTCCCCCCGCCGCCCGCCGCGGCCTGGCGCACCTCGCCCGCTTCGCCGGCGACTTCCCCGCCCCCCCGTGCGGGCGTTTCCGACCTCGGCTGGCCCGGACGCCATCACCCCGCCCCAGCAGCGGTCTTGACCCACTGGGGCGCAGTCCCGACAAGTCGGGGTCGTGGAAGGAGTACCGGCCGAGCATGACGCGGTGCCGGGCGAACAGCGAGAGGCGCGCGACGTCCTCGTCTCGGCCCCTTTCAGGTGCTCTATGAGCAGGGGCATCCACGCACGTAACTCCTTCTGCCTGCGCCCGTTGGGTGAAGCATGCCAGCATCAGCGTCCAACGCCTCCTGTGCCAGTACAGCCCCGAGTGGAACACCCCTGCCGCGCCCCTTCCTCTTGACCCAGAAGCAGGGAGAAGCGGCCCGTGCCTTGCTCGACTATGTCGCGGCGCTTCCCCTGCCCGGCCCCGACGCGCAGCTTCTGGCGACGCTGGTGACCATCCGGGCAGCACGCGGCGGCGTCGGCAACATCACCGGTCAGGATCTCGCCTCACTTCGCCTCGGCGACGCCCACGAAGCCGTCAACGCCCTGCGGACGCTGGGATGGGAGTTGGCGGACACGGTCTTCAACACCGACCCCACCGCGCCTCCGACTCCCGTCACCGTCCCGGAATTGACCCGCAACGACGACCACCCCCTGCCGCTCGGAAAGCAGACCCGTTCACGCGTCTCTGGGTGGACCACCAAGTCGCTGTCGGCCAAGCCGGTCAAGAGACTCCCGCCCGCCGCCCGCCTGGCCGGCTTGTTCCTCGCCGCCCACGGCACCTCCCGTCTCCTCGGCTCCCTCCCGGACCGCCTACCCGTAGCCTGCAGGGCGGAGCTCCCGAAGCTCCTGGAAAAAGGCTTCCTCGCCGAGCTGTCCGGCGATCGGTACCGTCTCGACCCCCAGGTACGCCACCTTTCCGGACTGCGGCCGCCCACCGAGGAGGAGCGGGCGCACACCGCCGCCACCAAGCCGGCACGCGGGTTCCACTTCGATGCCGACGCGTGGCTTCGGTGGAAGGAAGCGGCTACTCCTGGCCTGCGAAGGCATATGGAGAGCATCGAGTCCTGCGCCCTGTGCGAGTTTGCCCCGGACCGGGTGGCGGAGGCGTTCATGACCCCCAGCCGGGCCCAGTTCATGTCCAAGCAGACCAAGACGCTGTACGGACAGTGGAAGAGCGAACACCCCGACCGTGGCCCGCAGGTTGCCGCGTTCACGGTGACCTTCCGCGCCGAGCACGGCCATGGTCCCTCGTTCCGGCAGCTCGGGGACGGCATGGGCTGGG
Organism: Microtetraspora glauca; assembly: GCA_000721275.1. Lineage (GTDB taxonomy): Bacteria > Actinomycetota > Actinomycetes > Streptomycetales > Streptomycetaceae > Streptomyces. The sequence continues at coordinate 92,174 of JOFO01000020.1, forward strand.
ACGTGCCCCACCAACTCCGGTGTTTCATCGTGCAGCGTCTTCTGGCGAACGACTGGCTCACGACCACCGGAACCGTCCCCTGGACCCTTCGCCCTGGAACGGCAGCCCAGGCGCACGGCATCACCCTGCCCCGCGCTCGCACCGCCCCCGTCGCCACACAGAGCTCCTGACCTTGCGCAGTTCCACCGGCAGCCGCGATGCCGCACCGACTCACCGCCACGCGCTACGAGCGGATCGAACAGCTCCTGGCCCACCCTAGCCCCGGCGAGGACGAGCGCGTCACCATAGCCCTCGACGACCGCATCCCCCCTGAAACGGACAGAGACGGCGACGACCAGGACGGCGAGAACACGACGAGGAATGGCTGGGGAGCGTAGGGGAAAGGCCCCCTGGTCCGAACAAGCGCCAGCACGGGCGCGGCGGGCGGCACCGGCCGTCCGGCGCGTTCGGCTGTCCTGTGCAATCGAACCTTGATTGCGTGCCGTCGAAGTTTGAGCAGGGCAGAGAGGGGCCCGCAAGGCCCGCCTCAGTGGCTCTTCATCAGGAGGTGCAGCAGCGTGACCACGGCGACCCCGACCAGTAGGGCAGTGCCGAACGACGGGTGCTCCAAGGCCGCATACGTTGCGCTGCCGCCGACGAGCAGGAGCAATACGGTCTGCTGATCCATCCGACTATCCATGAGGAGGCCCCTTCCAGGACGCTTTGCTACGACAGCGCGATCGGGTGCAGCCGCGCCATCACGATCAGCGTCTTCTGGGAAATGACCGCCTCTCAGCTGAGCGCGAGCGTTCGTACGTGCAGGTCACGCAGCTGGTTGCGTGACTCGCAGGGTGCCCTTCTCCACCCGGTGGGCACCGATGAGCCTGTGGAACCCCAAGTTGTGGTTGCTGCGTCAGCGCAGGACAGGCCGCTCAAACTTCGATGGCACACGCTCAAATATCGCTGTCACGGGACATCGGCGTGGGCCCGCTGGATGGCGGCGGCACGTACGGCTTCGGCGGCTTGGTGCGCATGTCCTCGAGCGACATCGGAGCGTCGTCCTCCCGGCTGCCCTCGACTTCGGGAAAGACGCGGGCGGCGAGTGCGCGGCGGGCCTGTTCCTGTCGTTCGACGGCGGCGGCCAGGGCCGGTCCTTCCGGAAGGCGGGGCGACCACGCGGTGAGCGGTGCGATGGGAGCCGGCCGACGCGCTCTCCCGCGTCTTCACCGGCCCGACCGAATGAGTGGGCACGGGCCGGGTCATCGGCGGCCATCGGGAACGGCGACGTGGTGGCGGGAGGCAGGCGTGTACGGCGCGGACGTTCGCGTAGGGCACCACGTGGTTGGCGGCCGTGATGAGCTGCGGCACGCACCAGCGGGCCCTTGTGGCATACGCGGGGGCGTCGGGGACGAGGCCCAGGCGCCGGGACTCCTCGTCGAACCCCGTGGCCTTCACATGACCGGCAAGCTCGGCCGCGGTGAGGATGGTCTCCCACTGAGCCGGGACGCTGCCGCCTGCGGCCGGGGCGACCAGGCCGCGCTAGGTCATCATCATTCCGATCGCCGCGTCCAGAGCACACTGAACGGTCCCGCCAAGAAGGTCGTCGGCACCGAGTGGCACGAGGTCGAACTGCTGGTCTCGCTCGGGATCGACCCGATCGGCGTCGCCGACGTCAAGGGCTACAAGACCTGGAACACCGCCGTCCCGCTGAAGAACGAGCCCAAGGACATCGGCACCCGAGGCGAGCCGAGCATGGACACCATCGCCGCCCTGAAGCCGGACCTCATCATCGCCAGCACCGACCTGCCGCCGACCGCCGTCAAGCAGCTGCGCAAGGTCGCCCCGGTCGTGGAGGTCGAATCGGCCGACGCGGCCGACCCGATCGGGCAGATGAACAAGAACCTCGACTTGCTCGCCCAGGCCACCGGTACCACCGACAGGGCCGCCGAGGTGAAGAGGACGTTCGAGGCGAAGGTCGAGGAGGGCAGGAAAACCCTTGCCGGCGCCGGTCTCGGCGGTGCGAAGGTCCTTCGCCGACGGCTACCTCGTCTCTAACCAGGTCTCCATCCGTCCCTTCACCAGCGGCTCGCTCATTGGCGCCGTCAACGAGAAGCTCGGCCTGAAGAACGACTGGACCGTCAAAGCGATTCGGTGTACGGCCTCGGTTCGACCGACGTCGAGGGCATGACCAATATCAGCGCCGACGTGCACTTCGCCTACATCGGCAACGACGGCGACGAGAACAGCACCCCGTTCACCGGCGCCCTCGCCAAGGACAAGGTGTGGACCTCGCTGCCGTTCGTGAAGAAGGGCAACGTCCACCGACTGCTCGACGGCATCTGGATGTTCGGCGGACCCGGATCGATGACCAAGTACATAGATTCGCTCATCGCCCTGACGGAGTAAGACACCATGGCCGTCACCGCGACCGGAAACGTGCTCGCCGCGCCCGATACCCTCGCCGTCAACGCCGGCTCCTACTTCGCGCTCGGGCTCACGGCGGCCACCGGCGTCTCGCTCCCGCTGCTCGCCTCCTCCGGCACTGCCTTCGCCGGCCGCCTGGCCGCTGCGGCCGTCGTGCTCGGCCTCTCCGGACTGGGCACCGGCACCGTCCGGCTCGTCCTCGCCGGCAGCGCCCTCACCCTCGGTCTGACGGCCATGACCGAGGGACTGCTGCTGCTTGCCCGCCGGATCGATGCCCTCGCCCTCGGCGACGACGCCGCCCCCGGCCTTGGCGTCCCCGTCCGCGCCACCCGCAAGACCGCCGTCGTCCTCGCTGCCCTCCTCGCCACCGCCGCCGTCACCCTGGCCGGACCGGTCGGCTTCGTCGGCCTGTGCGCCCCGGCCCTGGTCCGCCCCCTCGCCCGCCGAGGCGCGGCGCGCTGGCCTTCGCCGACGACGCGAGGCTGCCCGCCGTTGCCGTGGACAACGTTGCCGTCCAACTCTGGGAGACCGAGGCCAGGCTGCCGCTCGGAGAACCTCTGACCTTCACCGGGCACACCGAGCACCAGATCGAGGCCCTCTTCTTCGAGGACATGACCCTGCGGACCGTCACCGGCGGTCGGCCCAACACCCTCGACCTCACGCCGGAGAAGCCGGCCGAGGCGGCGTGCCGGCGCGTGGGCCTCGACATCACCCGGCAGGAGTGGCAGACGTACGTCTCCGGTGCGCCGTACCGCCCACTGTGCGGGACCCGGCGTGCCGCCCACACTCGGTCTGCCGGTACTCGCTGGGGGAGGCGCCGTAGGCACCCCGGAAGGCCCGGCTGAAGTGGGCCGGCGCCGTGAATCCGCAGCGGACCGCGATCGCCTGCACCGGCAGATCGAGCAGGGCGGGGTCGGCGAGCTCGCGGCGGGCCTGTTCGAGGCGCCGGTGACGGATGAGGGCGGCCACAGTCACGCCCTCCGGCTGGAACAGGCGGTGCAGGTGCCGCGTGGACAGATGGTGCGCCGCGGCGACGGTCTGCGGAGTCAGCCCCGTGTCACGGAAGTTGCGCAGAATGAAAGAGCGGATCGTCAGGACGAGAGTGCGGGTGCGGGTCTCAGCAGGCAGCGTCGCCTCGGCGTTCAGCTCGTGGGAGATCAGACCGGCGACCAGGTCGAGCAGTACGCCGTTCAGGCGTGGCGCGTCGGACAGCTCGTAGGCGCTCGTCTCATCGGACAACTGGACCAGAAACTGGCTCAGCAGGGCGCCGAACCCCCGCCGACCGGACAGCCGCCGACCGAGCACACCGCTCAACTCCCCGGCGCCCGGCAGGTGGAGCCTGGACCTGGGAATCTCCACGCCCATGCCCACCAGGGGCGAGTCGCCGTCCGAGCTGACGTCGTAGGGGCGGGAGGTGTCGAGGAAGTAGATGTCGTAAGGGGCGTTGATGCTGCGGTGGCCGTTGTGGTCGACATGTACCGTCCCGCTGCCCGGCAGGACCAGGGTCAGGTGGAGGAGCTCGGGGTCGGACTGCCGGATCATCCTCGGGGTACGCCGATAGCGCGATGCACACAGGCTCACCGGCCACAGCCACGTGTCATTCAGATGTACCAGCCGCTGACGGGCCCAGAAGTCGTCCGCGCGCGGGCTGGTGATTTCCGAGGGTGCCAGGGTGTCCGTGAAGCGCTCCCGCCAGAAGTCGAATCGGTCGCTCCGCGCAAGGGTGTCCGTGTGGAACACCGACTCGGTCAGCACTGACTCTCCCCTCCTCACGCACCCGTGCACCTCAAGAATCAGCATCGGCACCAGCGTCGAACAAGAGGGCCCGCAAGTGGACTTGATCACGGCATCCGGCTGAACGCCGTCGCGCGGAGGGTGTACGGGGCACACCGGCGCAGGTGCGGCTCAACGCCTCGGCCTACGCCCGGGTCGTCAGCTCCGCAGCCGCTCGATGCTCCGGTGGCCGGTGCGGCGTTGCCGGTCAAGGTGACGGCGCGGAACGTCAATTGTTCCCTTTTAGGGCTCTGCCACCATGGGCCGCGTCGGCGAGACCGAGTCCACCCACCGGTCCAGGGCGCAACGAAGGGGGAGCATGTGAAGAAGATGAGGGCGTGTGCCATCGCGGGTCTCTCGGTCGCGGTGTTCGGCACGATGCTGGCCATGCCGGGGCCGGCAGTCGCTGCGAAGGCGTCGGCAGGCGTGCGGTTCGACTGCGTTGTTCGCACAGTGTCGGACGACTACGGCATCACGGAGTACATGGGCTGTATCCAGAACGGGAAGTACAGGGTCTCCCTCAGGACCAAGGACACCAAGCTGGACGGCTGGCCCTCGATAGCCACGATCCGCAGGGGCGGGATCAACATCGTCACCGCCCGCGCCGATGGAAAGGGGAAGTGGTCCCCCTGGATGACCACCGGCTGGACCACGAGCAAGGGTCCGTACACGGTCAATGCGTGATCTGTGACGCTCGAGGCGGCCGGCAGCGACCTCGTGACTGGTTTCAGGCCCCCGTCCGCTGGACGGGGGCCTTGCTGTGCATGGCAGCCGGGGCCGACCGGCGCCTGCCGGCGACGGCAGTGGAGACGGACGCTCACGTCGCCCCACCTCCTCCACGTCCGTCACGCGCATGCCGCGACCCGTCGGGGCGGGTGTCTCAGTCGGTGATGTCGACCGGCGTTCCCGGAGTCGTGGGAGCCACGCCGGCTTCGGGCGCCGACTTCTTCTGGGCGATGCCCTGGAGGAGTGCGGCGAGGTCGACGCCGGTGGCGGAGGAGAGGAGTTCCATGCCCTGCGTGACGTTGTCGGTGACGGTCCGGGCCAACTGGCCAGCTCCGTCGGTGGAGATGACGGTCATCTTGTCGACGGCGGCGAGCGGTTCGGCCGCCTTGGCGACGACCTGCGGCAGCACCTCGACCAGCATCTGCAGCACGGCGGCGTCGCCGTACTGGCCGAAGGCGTCGGCCTTCTTCCGCATGGCCTCGGCTTCCGCCGCGCCCTTGGCGCCGATGGCGGCGGCCTCCGCCTCGCCCTCGATGCGTACGGCCTCGGCGAGCGCGGCACGCTGGGCCTTCTCGCCCTCACCGGTCAGCCGGGCCCGCTCGGCGGCGGCCTCCGCCTCCTTCACCGAGGCGATACGACGGGCTTCCGCCTCCTGCTCGGCCTGGTAGCGGGCGGCGTCGGCCGGCTTGCGGACCTGCGTGTCGAGCTGACGGTCAGTCAGGGCGGCCTGCCGGGCGGCGACCTTCTCCTGCTCGGAGAGGATGTCCTGCTGGCGGGCGGCCTCGGCGAGCGGACCGGCCGCGTTGGCCTGCGCCGCCGCCTCGTCCGTCTGCGCCTTGATCTCGGCCTGCTTCAGGTAGAGGGTCCGCTGGGCGATGGCGATCTCCTCCTCGGCCTTCAGCCGCGCCTGTTCGGCGGCGCGGCGGGCGACGGCCTCGGCGATGTCGGCCTCCTGCTTCGCGCGGGCGGCCTCGGGGCGGCCCAGGTCCTCCAGGTAGGAGCCCTCGGTGGTGATGTCCTGGATCTGGAAGGCGTCGAGGACGAGGCCCTGCCCGGAGAGGCTGGCCTCGGCCTCCTCGGCGACCTGTCCGGCGAACGCGGCCCGGTCGCGGATGATGTCCTCCACCGACATGCGGCCCACGATCGACCGCAGCGCGCCGGACAACACCTCCTGGGTGAAGCCCACGATGCCGTCCTGCTGCATCAGGAACCGCTGGGCGGCGGCCCGGATCGAGTCCTCGGTGCCGCCGACCTTCACGATGGCGACGCCTTCGAGGTTGGCCTTGACGCCCCGCAGGGTGACGGCGCCCCGCACGGCCACCGGGATGTGCCGGCTGGACAGGTCGAGGCTGAACTTCTGCTGGACGAACGGCACGACGAAGACCCCGCCGCCGACGACCACCTTCTGGCCGCTGTTGTCCGTGTACTCCCGGCCCGTCGCCGGGTCGGTGGTCTTCTTGCCGCGACGGCCGGTGATGATGAACGCCTCGCTGGGGCCGGCGACCTTGTAGCGCGTGATCACGACGAGGCCGAGCAGGACGACCAGGACGACGACGCCCACCACGGCGATGAGGACAGGGCTCATGACGAAACCCCCTTCGATCAGAACGAACGATGAAGAACAGCAGCCGACGCGTGGTCAGCGTTCGACGGGGCGGACGGACACCGATGTCGTCGAGAGCACGGACTCGACCCACACCTCGGTGCCGCGGGCGACCGGCGCGTCCGCCTTCGCCGCGTACTTCACCGGCTGCCCGGCGAGGTACAGCAGCACCTCTCCGTAACCACCGGCCGGGATCGCCGTCACCACCGCGCCCGAGGTCCCCGTCAGATCCTCGCCCCGCGGTGCGGGCGCGGCACCGTCGCGCATCAGCGCCCGGCTGAACCTCCATGTCAGCCAAGCCGCGGCGACCCCCGTGACCACGCCCGCACCGGTGGCGACCCCCGCCCCCGTACCGGTGGTGCCGAGCACGATCGCTCCCGTGAAACCGAGGGAGGACACGAACCCGGCGATCACCGGCAACGACAGAAATCCGTCCAGTCCCCCGCCGAGCCCGTCGAGGACCCCCTCCAGCACCCCGTCGAAGACCAGGGACAGGACCAGCAGCACCAGACCGCCGATGCCGAGACCAAGAAACCAGACCATGTCCCCGCTCCTTCGGCTTCCGGGTGCTTTCCGCCGTCCCGGCCATCGTGACAGCGGACCGCACGTACGTTCACTGCCGGACCCCGGCAGTCTTTACGCGCTCTTGATGCCGTGGTCGCGCGGGTGGCCGGAAGCGGCGACGAGAGCGGGCCATGTCCGTGGTCGCTTCCCTGGGCAGGAGTTGCCCCACCTCTTGGGCGGCCGCGCAAGGACTCCGGCGGTGCCGCGTGCGTGCCGGAGCTGGAACGTGTCGTGGAAGCCCGCCATCGCCACGCACGGAGCCGATCTCGCCCGGTCCACCGCGGTCGTGACCGTCACGCGATCCAGGGGCCTCCGGGCACGCGCGGCGAGGGGACCCGGCTGTCGTGAACGCCGGCAGGGACGGGAGCGGCTTCGGCTCGCGACGCACGGTCTCCGTCCCGGACAGCGACGAGTAAGCACAGCGGGCCTGGTAGAACGCCGGTGCTCAGCACGAAGGCGCGGCACCACGTCGCGGTCATGTCATGGGGACCCAGGCGGGTTGGTGACGGCGAACCGAGTGGCCGCCGCGAGACCATCCGCTCGGGCCGAAGACCGGCTCCTCGCTCACTTCCCCCCACAACCTGCGATGCGTGCGAGGTTCGTGGCCGCCTCGCGAACGATCGCCGCGCTGTCGCGGATCGCGGTGTCGCGTTCGGCAGGGTCCTTCTCCTGCTCCTCGCCCTTCCTGGAGGGGGCGATGAACGTCACGGTGATGTACGGGGCGGCCGAGCCCATGCGGACGGCGCAGCCGGCGGGCAGCGTGGCCTCGGCCTCCTCGGGCAGTGCCCATCCCTTGAACCCGGGGCCGAGGGGGACGGAGTCCTTCCTGGGGCCGGAGTCGTACCGCTCGTCCGTGATGACCAGTTTGAAGAGCTCCCGGCGGTGGTCACCGTCGGGGCCGGTGCTCATCACGGCGCACCCCTTGAACACCGCGGTGTCGCCCTTGCCCGGACTCACCCATTCCTCCGTGACGACCACGCCCCCTTTGTTGTCATCGATCCGCTCCGCGCTCTGCCGGCTGAGCGCGCCGTGACACAGGGTCTGCGGAAGTGGTGGCTTCTCCTTCGCGGGCCACAGGCTCGCCGTCACGACGGCCACCCCTGTCATGCCGAGCACGAGGGTCAGGGGCAGCCACTTCTTGTTCATCGCCTACCGCCCCATCGCCGTGTCGGCGCCAAGGACGCCGCCCTGCAGTCTCTGTCTGCTCGTAGTCATATTCTTGATCATGTTTTCGTCGGTCTCGGCGTCGGCCTTGGCATTGTCCTCGTCACGTGAGCGTGGGTGGGCATGGGCGCAGCGGCGCACCCGGTACGTGACCGGTGGCCGCGCCTCGAGCGTGAGACCGCCCTCACGAGCGAGATCCTCGACGGTCACGACTGGGGAGCCAACACCACGCAGAAGTACCTGACCGACACCACCAACTGATCCGGCGCGCCAGGAGGAAGCCGACCATGCCGAAGGAAACAGCCCGTCGACCGAGAACGGCCGTCGCGGTGATCGCGCTCGCTGTGAGCCTGGTGCTGCTCGGCGGCGGAGCATGGCTGCTGTCCGTCCGGGACACGGCTCCTCCGTGCAGCGACCTGACGGAGAATCCCCGCGTACAGAAGTCGGTCGGGGAAGCCGTCCGGCCCGGCATGAGCTGCCAGGCCCTGGGCGAGGCCATCGTGAAAGCCTCGGCCGGCGACGGCCAAGGCCGCCACACCCTGGGCCAGGCGCAGGCCCTCAAGGACGTCCTCGTCGCGGTGGGAGAGCAGGGGAACGGCGGCGCCACCGTCGATCCGGCGCTGCGCCGGCCGCTCGCCGTCGCCCTGTCCGACTACGGGCCCGACCTGCACGCGATGCTCGGCGGCATCGCCGTCGAGGACTTCGTGACGAAGGCGGCCCCGCACGAGCCGCCGTGGGAGTCCGAGGGCACCTACCACCTGACCGTCCTCACCGACACCCTCAGGAATGTCCTGCGTGAGGCCTCCGAGGACCCCCATGCGTACGCGATGCTGCGTCTGGCCGCGACCCGGACCACCGGGCAGCGCCTCGCCGCCGTCCCCGCGGACGCCAAGGGGTACGGCCTCAGCGTGACCCCCACCGAGAGCGCCCGCGCCCTCGGCGCCCTCGACGGCATTGCCGACGCGGTCACCCGAGGTCTGGAGGACAAGCGGGCTCAGGGATGGCGCGCGGCCGTCGTCGAGGCGCTCCAGGGCGGTCGCGCCTCGGCCGAGAAGGGTATTGCGGAGACATGGTTGAGCGATCTCCATGGCGCCCCGGAGGCACAGCGATACGAGCGTCTGCGCACTCAGGGGGTCGACATGACCCGCCTGTGGGCGGAGCAGCGGAACATGGACGAACCCACGCGGCAGGGGCTCCTCGCCCAGGTGGAACGAAGCGCACTCACCGCCTATCGGGAGATCAAGCCCTGATCCGAGCTGTCCCGAGCGGCCGACACGGTCATCTCGCGGCAAAGACGCGCGAAGACGTCCAGGGCGAGCGAGGTCTGAAACCGTTCCCCGGTCGAAGGCCGACGCGCACTACGCTCGTCACGCCTGCGGACGTGTCGATCTCCTGACGTTCGTGGAGCAGCAGGCAGGCGGCGAGGTGCTCCTCGCACCAGCCGCGTACCCGTGCCTGGGCGGTGGGTCTCCTGTGCACCGACGACAGCACGCCCGCATCGCGGGGAAGGTGCTGGGTACGGCGCAGATCTGTGGGTAGGGTGACGGCCGTTCTTGACACAACGCCGACACGAGGCAGATGTACGACCGGAGGGCCCGGCGCGTGTGAGCCGTAGGAGAGAGGGCCCGTCATCGTGGTGACCACCGTGCGCGGACGGGCTCACTCCTTCTTCTCCGCCCACCCTGCCCGGACCGTCGTCCTGGCGTTTGCCGCCGCCGTCGTGATCGGCACGGGGTTGCTGATGCTGCCGGCGGCCGCCGAGGACGGCGGCGCCACCGATGTGCTCACCGCCCTCTTCACCTCCACCTCCGCCGTCTGCGTCACGGGCCTCGCGGTCGTGGACACCGGCACGTACTGGAGCGGTTTCGGCGAGGGCGTCATCCTGGCCCTCATCCAGGTCGGCGGCTTCGGCATCATGACCCTGGCCTCCCTGCTGGCCCTGCTGGTGTCGGGGCGCCTGCGGCTGAGGCTGTAGCTGACGGCCCAGGCCGAGACGAAGAGCCTCGGCATCGGCGACGTACGTCGCGTCCTGCTCGGGGTCGCCGGTACGACGCTGATGGTCGAGCTCGCCGTCGGCGCGCTTCTCGCGCTGCGGTTCCGGTTCGGTTACGGCCACACCGTCGGCGACTCCGTCTACCTCGGGTTCTTCCACGCGGTGTCCGCCTTCAACAACGCGGGCTTCGGACTCCACGCCGACAGCCTCACCCGCTACGCGCACGACGGGTGGGTCACCCTGCCCATCGCCGCCGCCGTCATCCTCGGCGGCATCGGCTTCCCCGTCCTGCTGGAGATGCTGCGCCACCGCAACCGGGTCCGGACGACCGGCCGGAAGAACTGGACCCTGCACACCAGGCTCACCGTCATCACCACGGTCGCGCTGCTTGTCACCGGAACGGTTCTCACGGCGCTGATGGAGTGGACGAACCCCGCCACCCTCGGAGCCCAGGACCTCTGGGGCAAGCTGCTGAACAGCTTCTTCCACTCGGCGATGAGTCGTACCGCCGGATTCAACTCCCTGGACGTCGGTGCCATGCAGGCGTCGACCCTGCTGCTGACGTGCATGCTCATGTTCGTCGGCGGCGGCAGCGCGGGCACCGCCGGTGGCGCCAAGGTCACCACCTTCGCCGTCCTCGCCGCCGCGATGCTCGCCGAGGTCCGCGGCGAGCCGACCTCCGCCGTCCTCGGCCGCCGACTCGGCCCGCACGTCCTGCGCCAGGCACTCACCGTCGCCCTGCTCGGCATCGGCCTGGTCATGACCGCAACCCCGACTCTGCTCTCGGTGAGCAGGGCATCGTTCGAGGCTGTGCTGTTCGAGGTGGTCTCCGCCTTCGCGACGGTGGGGCTGTCCACCGGCATCACCGCCGACCTGCCCGGCAGCGGACAGCTCGTCCTCGTCGCCCTGATGTTCATCGGCCGCATCGGCCCGATCACCCTCGTCTCGGCACTCGCCCTGCGCGAGCGGACCCGACGCTACGAACTCCCCGAGGAGCGACCTGTCATTGGCCAGCTTCCTGCACCGCCTGCGCAAGCGCCGAACCTCCCGGCCAGGTGAGGTCCGGTCGCAACCGGATCAGCGTGTCGCCGTCATCGGCCTCGGCCGCTTCGACGGTTCCCTCGCCAACGAGCTGATGCGCCGGGGCTGGGACGTCCTCGGCATCGACGCGGACGCCCGCCTCGTCCAGAAGTACAGCGACCAGCTCACCCACGCCGTCGTCGCCGACGCCACCGACCCCGACGTGCTCGGCCAGCTCGGCGTGCACGAGTTCACCAGCGCCGTGGTCGGCATCGGCAGTGACATCGAGGCGAGCATCCTCATCAGCTCCAACCTCCTGGAAGCCGGTGTCCCCAACATCTGGGCCAAGGCGATCAGCCGCCAGCACGGCCAGATCCTCGAACGCCTCGGCGTGCACCACGTCGTCCTGCCCGAACACGAGATGGGCGAACGCGTCGCGCACCTCGTCACCGGCCGGATGCTCGACTTCATCGAGTTCGACGACGACTACGCCCTGGTCAAGACGGTCGCCCCGAGCGCGGCGACCGGCCGGTCCCTCGGTCAGTCCCAGGTCCGCAGCCGCTTCGGCGTGACCGTCGTCGGTATCAAGCGTCCGGGTGAGGACTTCACCTACGCGACCGCCGAGACGGTCGTCGCGACGGGCGACATCATCGTCGTCACGGGAAAGACCAGGGCGGTGGAGGCCTTCACCGAGCTGCCCTGACATAGGATCGTCCGCTGGTGAGCCGGGAAGCCTGGTCGGCACTGTCTTCCGCCTGCCCCGAAAGAGCCCGGCCGTGCCCTTCACCCTGCTTCTGCTCGCCCTGTTCGCCCTCGCCTTCCTGGTCTTCGACGTCGTCCTGTGCGTCCGGGTGTGGCGGATGACGGAGCTGCCCCGGTGGCGGCGGCTCCTTCCCGCACTGCTGCTGTGCGTGGCGCTGGCGGCGAGTGCGGGCCGCGCCTGGGGCGTCACGGGCGTGGCCGAGGCGGTCGCGTTTCCGCTCCACGTGGCCACCGCGCTGCTCGGAATGTACGAGGTGGACCGGCGGCGCCGGCGCCGTGAGCGTCCGGGCGTGACCGTATGAGTACGTCGCAGAGCTGGGGACTCGTCGTGGGCGGAGCGGTGTTCCTCCTCGCTCCGAGTGTCGCCGTGCTGACCGGCCGGCGGCCGTGCTTCCTGCGCGGTTCACGGGCTCCGGCGCCGCTGCTGAGCGCTGTCGGTCTGTGTGCGTACGCCGCTGTGCTGGTCGACGAGATTCCCCGCCTGGCCGGTGCTTCTCCTGCCGTGCGCGGCACGTGCTCCTACGTCGGGCTGGGATTGATGGGGACGGCCGTCGGTCTGTTCATCCTCTACGAAACGCTCGCCGCCCTGGACCGGCGGGGGCGGAAGCGACGGTGGGGCGGGAAATGAGAGACGACTACACACCCGAGTACGTGTCGTTGCTGGCGGACGTGGCGGCCACCGGCCGACGCCTGACCAGGGACGAGATCGAACGGCGCCGTCAGGCCGGTGAGGAGGCGGCCGGTGCCGGGCACGCCCTGCGGGAGCTGGTCGGCAACCATTTGAGCGCGGTCCGGTCCGCCTGGCCCGAGCGGCCCTTGAGCCGGAGGACGGTCATGGACCTGCTCGCCGTGGTCGAGCAGTCCGTGGACGCCTTCTCCGCCGGATTCGAACGGGCCCAGCGACTCGCCGTCCGCCAGGAGGAGGCCGAGCGCCGGGAGTTCATCGACGACCTGCTGTACGGGCGCAGCGACCTGGGCCGCACGGCCGAACGGGCCGAACGCTTCGGCCTGCGCCTGTCCCAGGCCCACGCCGTCGCCGTCGCCCGCGGACCCCAGGCGTACACCGAGGCCGACCCGGTCCCGCAGCAGGTGGAACGGGCTCTGATCGGCCGGTTCGGCGACCGGCACATCCTGCTCACCACCAAGGGCGGCCGGATGGTCTGCGTCGCCCCCGGTGACCAGCCCGATGTCCTCGCCCACTTCGCCAAGCAGGCGTTCGCCGCCACCGGCGGGGGACAGGCGGCGATCGGCAGGCCCCAGCCGGGACCCCGAGGCGTGGTGCACTCGTACGAAGAGGCCCTCGGCGCCCTCGACCTCGCGGATCGTCTCGGCCTCGACGCGCCCGTCCTGTACGCGGTCGACCTCCTGGTCTACCCGGTTCTCACCCGGGACCGGCAGGCCATGGAGGACCTCGTCCGCAGCACCCTCGGGCCGCTGCGCTCGTCGCGCGGCGGCCCGGAACCGCTTCTCGACACGCTGAGCGCCTACTTCGGGAGCGGATGCGTGGCGACCCGGACGGCCCAGGATCTCAACCTGTCCGTCAGAGCGGTCAGTTACCGCCTGGAGCGCATCCATCGGCTGACCGGCGCCGACCCGGCCGACCCGGCCAGCCGCTACACCCTTCAGACCGCCGTGATCGGAGCCCGCCTGCTCGGCTGGCCGGAGAAGGACTTCTGAACGCGCACCAGGACCCGGTACTACGGACCGCCGGGCATCACCTTGCCCATGACAAGGTCGCGCTCACACCGGAGGGCATGGAATACCGCACCTCCTGCGGCCGCAGGACGCTCCCGCTCATCGGGGGCTGCCCGTGGCGCGCAGCACGGCCGTGACGGTCGGGATCTCCTCGCGAGGAGCCCCGGGCTGCCTCCTGTCACAGGCGCGCCTCCCCGACAACGCCCCACGTCGCCGACACCCATGTCACGTCGACGGGGACGGCTCCCTGCGGTGTGTCGGCCACGCCGCCCTCGTACGCGATCCCCGGTTGCCTGCATCACCCGGCAGGTCACCGAGCCCGCTCATGCCAGTGAGGTGCACGCGACCGCGCTCCCCTCGCGACCGTGCCCACCGGAATCCTCGACCGGGAAGCGGCGGAGATCCGCGGCCGGACGGAAGCGGACGTCAGGGAACGCGGTGAGGGACGCAGCGGTCAGGAGTCTCGCGTAGCTGCACGCAAAAGGGGGTAGAACCCCCAAAACGGCTGGAAACGTGACCGTGTCGCGTCGCCATCAGCGTCCGGAGGACGCCATGGGTGTCTGGCTGGTCTGGTTGATCCTCGCGGGGGTGCTCGCGGTGGCGGAGATCTTCACGCTCACCGCCGCGCTCGGCATCCTGGGCGTGGCCGCCGCGATCACCGCGGGCGCCGCCGCCCTGGGGCTGGGGGCGCCGCTGCAGCTCGTGGTCTTCACCGTTCTCTCGGCGACAGGCCTTTTCGTCGTGCGCCCCGTGGCCTTCCGTCATCTGGTGGAGCCCCCGGCGGAGAAGTTCGGTGTCGACGCGCTGGTGGGCCGGCCCGCCCGCGTCGTATCGGAGGTCACCGGGGCGGGCGGCAGGATCCGTCTCGGCGGCGAGGAGTGGACGGCGCGGGCCTACGACGAAACGCTCGTGATTCCTCCGGGGGCCACCGTCGACGTCGTCGAGATCGACGGCGCCACCGCCGTCGTCTATCCCCGGGAGTAGAGCCATGGACGTGTCCGGAGTGCTCATCGCCGGTCTGATCCTCGCGGCGCTCGCCGTGTTCACCGTCGTTCGCGCGGTGCGCATCGTGCCGCAGGCGCGCGCCCGCAACGTCGAGCGTCTCGGCCGCTACCGGCGCACCCTGAGGCCAGGGCTGAACCTCGTGATCCCCTACATCGACCGGGTCTACCCGGTGATCGACCTGCGGGAGCAGGTGGTCTCCTTCCGGCCCCAGCCGGTGATCACCGAGGACAATCTGGTCGTCGAGATCGACACCGTGCTGTACTTCCAGGTCACCGACCCGCGGGCGGCCGCCTACGAGATCGCGGACTTCCTCCAGGGTGTCGAGCAGCTCACCGTCACCACCCTGCGCAACGTCGTGGGCTCGATGGACCTGGAGAAGACCCTCACCTCGCGCGACACCATCAACAGCCAGCTGCGCGGGGTGCTCGACGACGCCACCGGGAAGTGGGGGCTGCGCGTCAACAGGGTGGAGATCAAGGCCATCGACCCTCCGCAGTCCATCAAGGACGCGATGGAGAAGCAGATGCGCGCCGAGCGCGACAAGCGGGCGGCGATCCTCGGGGCCGAGGGGCAGCGGCAGTCGCAGATCCTGACCGCGGAGGGGGACAAGCAGGCCGCCGTGCTCCGGGCGGAAGGCAATCGCACCGCCGAGATCCTCAAGGCCGAGGGGCAGTCCCGGGCCATCGACGAGGTCTTCCAGGCCGTTCACCGCAACGACCCTGACCCGCAGCTCCTCGCCTACCAGTACCTGCAGACGCTGCCCCAGCTCGCCCAGGGCGCGGGCAGCACCTTCTGGGTGATCCCCGGCGAGGTCACCGCAGCCCTTCAGGGCGTGTCGCGTGCCTTCAACGAGGTGCTGCCCCAGTCGCCGGCGACCCGGCAGACGTCCGCGGAGGACAGGGCCGCCACCGAAGCGGCCGAGGACGCGGCCCGCGCCGCGGAAGCCGCCGCCGAGGCGCTCGCGGACGCCGCCGAAGCCGACCCCGACGTGCGCCCCCTCGCTGCCGACGGGCAGTCGGCGGGGGTGTCGGGGCAAGGAGAGAAGGGGTCGGAGAGCGCCCCGTGACGCCGGGCCGGAGGGACGCGTGACAGGGCTGTCCAGCTCGCACGCTCCTGACCTGCGAAAATGCGTGCCCTCTGAACGGATCGCCATGTCCGGATAACGGTCACGTCACGGGTGCTGGTCTTTTTCCGGATTACTGCGCGTTATGTGATTTAGGTCACATGGTGATGAGTGGGTCTGTGTTAGGAATGCGCAACTCCGCAGGTGGCACCACCCCTCGCCGCCTTCCGGAGGGCCGGCACGTACCGGCCCCGTACCCCCTGGTGATCACGCTCCGAGTCC
>JOFO01000021.1 GCA_000721275.1 Microtetraspora glauca
GCTGCTCGAAGGACGTGCAGGTGGAGTTGTACCGGTCGGAGCAGCCGCCGGAGGACGACCAGGTGATGCCGGAGCTGCGGAACATCGAGGTCGCGGTGGCGTGGCTGATCTTGGTGACGGCGTGGGCGTCGCCGGCGGAGGTGAGGACGCCGACACCCGGCGCGAAGAGGGCGCCGAGGACGAGTGCCAGAGCGGTCAGGGCGGACCGGAAGCGCATGCGGGAACTCCTTGTCGTGAGGGACGGGACGGTGCTGTCCCGCGCGGGGCGCGGGCCGTGCGGGCAGGACGATCAGAGGGGTGCCAGGCCTGGCGTGCGGAGCGGGCCGGGACGTACCGGTCAGGAGAAGCCGGTCGGAACGTACGGGTCAGGAGCGTGCGAGCGGCACGGGGACCAGGGCGCGGATCTTCGTGTGGGACGGGCGCGCCGCGGGGGTCGTGGCGGAAGCAGGGAGCATGGGCGGTCCTCTCCGTTCCGGTGACGGCCGGCCTCGGCGGCCCGACGCGGTCGGGGTGTGTGCGGGCGGCGCCTCCCCGAACCTCGGCCAGGAGGCCCGACCGGCAGGCGTACCGTAGGAGTCGACGGGCCGGAACCGACATCGACGTGATGTCGAACCTTCCGTCGGCGGCCTGGACCGTTTAGCCCTTTGAGGGAAGGGTGTTCCCGTTCCTCTGCTGGTGGGCCGGGGGGCCGCCCACCGCTCGGGCCGTCAGCGCCAGCCACAGATCGACCCGGTCCTCCGCCCGGTCCTGCTGCCGTCCCGTCAGCCGCGCCACCTTCTCGATGCGGTTCTGGACGGTGTGCCGGTGCAGGCCCAGCAGGGACGACGTCTCGGCCCAGGAGCCGTTCGTCTCCAGCCAGACCCGCAGGGTCTCGGTGAGTTCCCCGCCCGGGTCGGCGGCGTCGAGCGGGGCCAGGACGGTGTCGGCGAAGGCGGCGAGGGTCGCGGGACTGCCCAGGCCGATCAGCAGCCTGACCGAACCCGCCTCGGAGGCGCTCACGGGCCGCCCCAGCTCGGTGCTGGAGGACAGCAGGGCGATCGCCTGCCGGAGCGAGAGTGCCGCGTGCTGCGGGGCCACGGCCGGTCCAATCCCCGCGGGCAGTCCGGTGGCGAAGCGGCGGAGCACCGCCGCGGTGTCCACCTCCTCCGGCACCACCAGCTCGACCGTCTCCCCGGTCACGCGCGCGAGACCTCCGGGAACCGCCAGCGCGAGGTCCGCCGCGAGTTCCACCGGTTCGCCGGTCGCGTGGACGGCCACGGCGCGGACGGAGGGCGAGGAGACGTCGGCCGTCCGCAGCAGGGCCCTCGCCTGGTCGGCGGTGACGTCGGGATGGAAGAGCCGGGCCAGCAGGGCGGCGCGGCGGCGCCGCTGCGGCTCGTCCGCCAGGTGACGGCGCTCCAGTTCGACGGAGAGCAGGGAGACGAGGACGCTGATCAGCAGCCGTGCCTCCGGCGAGTCGGCGTCGAGCAGGACCAGGAAGCCGCGCAGCCGGGTCGTACCGAGCGGCTGGACGACGAGCCTTCCGCACGGCAGGTCCGCGCCGCCGCTTCCCCGCAAGCCGTGCAGGGCGACGGTCTCCAGCACGGCGGCGGCGTTCGCGAGCAGCTCCGGGCCGTCGGTCCCTGCCGCGCCGAGGAGGCGGCCCGCCGCGTCGCAGACCGCGACACCCGAGTGGACCGCCTGGTGCCAGGAGGAGAGCAGGCCGGTCAGTCCGTCGCCGGAGGCGGCCGCGGAGGACAGCCGGCGCTGCGTGCGCAACGTCCTTTCCAGCAGGCGCCGTTCCTCGGACGCGCGGGCCGCGAACACCGCCTTGGTGATGGAGGCGAAGGAGACGGTCGGGGGAGCGGTGAGCAGGGGCAACCCTGCGTCCTCCGCGTGTCTGCTCAGGTCCTCGGGAACGCTCCGCAACGGCAGTCCGGGACCTGTGCCCACGATGAGGGCGGCTGCCTTGCCGGCACTGAGCTCGTGCACGTACGCGGCGTAACCGGGCTCGTCGGCCGCGAGCAACAGCCCGTTGGTCATGACGACTTCGGCGCCTTCGAGCCAGGCGGCGGGTCGGGTGTTCTCGGTCGCGTGCGCCGCCTCGACCACTCGGCCGAGCCCCGCGCCGCCCGCCACGAGGCTGAGACGGAGCGAGGGGATGGCCAGCAGATCACGAACGGTGAGAGGCATGGGACGCATGGTCCATCACGGGGCTGCGCCTGTCGACCTTTCGTCCACCACCTCGGACCGTCCGTGCGGACCCGAGGGCATGAGGGCACGGGGGGACGGGGGGAGTGCGGTGGCCGCTGCCCGCGGGCGGCGGCCACCGCTGCGTACGCGGGTCAGGACACGGGGCGCGACAGCCTGCCCTGACGCTGGACGCGGTCGACGGCGGCCACCGCGTACCAGGAGTCTCCCGTCGGGTCCTGCTCGACGTGCACGGCCTGTCTCCCGCCGGGGATCACGGCCACGAGCGAGGAGTTCCCGGCCTGCGGGCGCCCGCCGGGATCCCGGGGGAACCGGTGCACCGCGTAGCGGAACGGGACGTCCTTCCCGCCGCGGGTGCCGGCGGTGACGCGCAGGGTGACCGCGCCGGTCCCGGTGTCCCGGCGCACCTCGACGGTGGGCCGCCGCGGAAGCGGGCCCCCGTCGAGCCGGACCGGCAGCGGGCCGAGGACGGGCCGCTGCCAGTGGGCGAGCCGCATGGCCGCGAAGTCCCCCACGCGGTCCGCCCGGACGTCCTTGGCGCTGAAGAAGAGGTCGCCTCCCACCTCCGGGAGCGTGGCGTTGAGCGTCAGGTGACGGGTCAGCTCCCTGCCGTCCTGCCACGGAGCGGGCTGCCCCGCCGCCCCCGACTTGTAGACCGCCTGCCCGATCCACAGCTCCGTGCCCGTGCCCCGGACCACGTCGGCCCACCAGGGGGCGAGGACGGCGTAATCGGCCGCGGGCAACCCGATGTGCCAGTACACCTGGGGCGCGATGTAGTCGAGCCAGCCGCGCTCGACCCATCCCCGGGTGTCCGCGTGCAGGCCGTCGTACGACTGGAAGGCCGCGGTGCGCGAGCCGAGCGGGTCCGTCGTGGCGTTGCGCCAGACGCCGAACGGGCTGATGCCGAAGAGCGCCTCCGGGCGTGCGGCCCGTACGGCGTCCCGCATCTCCCGCACCATCAGGTCGACGTTGTGGCGGCGCCAGGCCGCCTTGTCCGCGAAACCGGTGCCGTACGTCCGGAACGTGTCGTCGTCGGGGAAGTCGGAACCCGCCACCGGATACGGGTAGAAGTAGTCGTCGAAGTGCACGCCGTCGATGTCGTACCGGCGGACGGCGTCGAGCATGGCCTCCTGGCAGAAGCGGCGGGCGGCCGGCACGCCGGGGTCGTAGTAGAGCTTGCCGCCGTAGGAGACCGTCCACTCCGGGTGGACCCGCGCCGGATGTCCGGGCGCCAGCGCGGCCGGGTCCGCCTGCATGGAGACGCGGTAGGGGTTGAACCAGGCGTGGAACGCGAGGCCGCGCTCGTGCGCCGTGTCGACCATGAAGCCCAGCGGGTCGTAACCGGGGTCCCGGCCCTGCGCGCCCGTGAGCCACTGGGACCACGGTTCGAGCGGGGAGGGCCAGAAGGCGTCGGCGGTGGGCCGGACCTGGACGAACAGGGAGTTGAAGCCCTGGGCGAGGGCGTCGTCCGCGAGCCGGGTGAACTCCGCGCGCTGGGCGGCGGCGTCGAGGCCGGTGCGGCTCGGCCAGTCGATGTTGACGACGGACGCGATCCACACCCCGCGCATCTGCCGTCTGACCGGGTCGACGGGGGGCGCCGCGGCACCGGCCGGCGACGACGCCAGCGCGGCGGCGCAGCCGGCCGCGGCGGCGGCGAGGAGCGTGCGGCGGGGGAGCGGGGAGGAGACCGGGGAACCGGTGGTGCGCATCGGTGTCATGGCTGCCTTCGCGGGCGAGGTGACGGGGGACAGGAGGCGCGGGGGCGGGGGGTCCTGGAGTCGGCCGTTGGCGTAACAGGCGTAACTATGGATGCCTGGCGCTGCTGTATGTATCTTCTGTTTCGCGTGCGTGAGGGCGGCGACCGCACCACGAGCGTGGCTCGGGCCCGCGCTCCCGCACGCGCCGTGAGCGTGCGAAGGCTTCCGTGTCCGGGTACCCCCGTGGGTCGAGAAGGGGCGGTCCACGGCCGGGCCGCCGCGCCCATGCTCGTCCCGCCGTACCCGCGGCGGCAGCGACTCGATGTCCACCCTGCTCCGCCGTGCGTGGACATTCCGTCGATCGTCCGTCCGTCGTCCGGGTCCCTACCGTGTCGCCCCAACCGCTCCCCAAGTGCCGCCCATTTCACCGCACGCGACGGCCTCTCACGGCCCCCACCGGGCCACCCTTCCCGAAATGAGTACCGCGCACCATGAATCCACGCCGTTCCACCGCCCTCGCGGCAGCAGCCGTCCTCACCCTCGTCGCCTCGGCGACCGCCTGCGGCTCCGACGGGCCGGCGAAGCCGAAGAACGCGCCCGGCAAGCCCGGCGGCGCCTACTCGGTGGCGCTCACGGAGCCCGACCACCTCCTGCCGGGCCGCACCACCAGCAGCTACTCCCTCCAGGTCCTGCAGGGGCTGTTCGACCCGCCCGCCGCGCTCGACCCCGAGAACGGCAGCGTGAAGCCGCTGGCCGCCGTCTCCTGGAGCACCACCGACAACGTCGTGTGGACCATCAAGTTCCGGCCGGGCACCACCTTCCACAACGGCGAGAAGGTCACGGCCGCCAGCTTCGCCGACGCGTGGAACGCCGCCGCCTACGGTCCCCACGCCTGGGACGCGAACTACTACTTCGCCCAGATCAAGGGATACGACGCCCTCAACCCCCCGGAAGAGGGCGCCAAGCCCTCCGCGCGCACCCTGTCCGGCCTGCAGGTGCTCGACGAGACGACCCTCCGGGTCACCCTGAAGGCACCCTTCGGACAGTTCCCCATGCTGCTCTCCTTCCCCGCCTTCGCCCCCCTGCCCAAGGCGGCCACGGCGAACCCGGACGCAGCCGACGTCGCTCCGATCGGCAACGGCCCCTATCGGATCGACGGCGCCTGGGAGCGCAACCAGAAGATCCGGCTGGCGAAGTTCACCGGCTACCGCGGCCCGCGCAAGCCCATGGCCGACCGCGTCGACTTCAAGATCTACACCAGCCGCGAGACCGCCTTCACCGAGCTCCAGGCCGGCAACGTCGACGTCCTCACCACCGTCCCCGCCGCCAACTCCGCGCAGGCCAAACGCCTCTTCGGCGAGCGCTTCTCGATCCGGCCCAGCGGCACCATGGACTACCTCGGCCTGCCCGTGAAGGACCCCCGGTTCACCGACCCCCGCCTCCGCAAGGCCCTCTCCATGGCCATCGACCGCAAGGGCATCACCCAGGCCATCTACAACGGCGTCTACAAGCCCGCCACCTCACTCGTCGGCGACATGATCCCCGGCCACCGGACGGACGCCTGCGGCCGGACCTGCGCGTACGACCCCGTGGCCGCCAAGCAGCTCTTCGAGGCCGCCGGCGGCTTCGAAGGCCCCCTCGAACTCCACTTCTCCAACGCGGACCCCACCTACGAGCAGTGGATGACGTCGATCGCCAACCAGCTCAAGGACAACCTCGGCATCCAGGACGTCACGTTCCGCAAGATGGCCCCCGCCGACCTCTCCGCCCTGCTCAACGGAGGGAAGAACAAGGGCCCCTTCCGGCAGAACTGGGTGATCGACTACCCGAGCATCCAGAACTACCTCGACGGGCTCTACTACCCGGGCAACCGCACGGGCTGGAGCAACGAGGAGTTCGACGCCCTCGTGGCCGAGGGCAACGCCGCACAGGGCCCGCAGGCCATCGCGTCGTACCAGAAGGCGGAGGACATAGCCCTGCGGGAACTGCCGTACATCCCGCTCTGGAACTGGCAGGACCAGTCGGCGTGGAGCGACCGGATCGACAACGTGATCATCGACCCGTACGCCGCCGGCCTGCACCTGGACCGCGTCACCGTCAGCGACTGACGCCGCAACCGACCCTCCGCGGAGCACCCGGTGCCCCGCACAGACCAACCCCTGGGGGCCGTCCGTCGTGTGGAGATTCGCCGTCCGCCGCCTGCTGCACGCCCTGCCCGTACTCCTCGGCACCACCTTCCTCATCTACACGCTCGTCTTCGTCCTGCCCGGCGACCCCATCCAGGGGCTCGCCGGCGACAAACCCGTCCCGCCGGCGGTCCTCGCCGAACTGCGCGCCCGCTACCACCTCGACGACCCCCTGTGGGTGCAGTACACGCACTACCTCACCGGCCTGCTGACCGGTGACCTCGGCACCACCTTCACCGGCCGCGACGTCTCCGAACTGCTCGCCGACCGATGGGCCGTCACGCTGCAGCTCGGCCTGACCGCCTGGGTCCTGGAAGTCGTCCTCGGGATGGCCCTCGGCGTCTGGGCCGGGCTCCGGAAGGGCAAGTGGGACGACAGCGCGGTGCTGTTCGGGACCACCCTGGTCATCTCCGTGCCGGTCTTCGTCGTCGGGTACCTGGCCCAGCTCGTCCTCGGCGTCCAGCTCGGCTGGCTGCCGGTGGCCGGAACCGAGGACGGATGGCCGCTCGCCTACCTCCTGCCCGGTCTGGTCCTCGCCTCCTTCGGCCTCGCCTACGTCGCCCGGCTCACGCGCAGCTCCCTCATCGAGAACCTCAGGGCCGACTACGTGCGCACCGCCCACTCCAAGGGGCTGAGCCGTCGCCGCGTCGTCGTCCGGCACACCCTGCGGAACTCGCTGATCCCCGTCGTCACCTTCCTCGGGCTGGAGCTCGGCGGACTGATGGCCGGCGCGATCGTCACCGAGTACATCTTCAACCTGCCCGGAGTCGGCCAGCAGCTCTTCCAGTCCATCCAGCTGCGCGAAGGCCCCGTCGTCGTGGGCACCACGACGGCCCTCGTGCTCGTCTTCCTGCTCGCGAACCTGCTCGTGGACCTGCTGTACGGGCTGCTCGATCCGAGGATCCGCCATGACTGACACCACCAGAACCCTGGAGGCCGCGGGCGACACCGCGGAGCGACCCGCGACGCCCGACCCGGCAGGCCCACCGGCCGGGGAGCGGGCGTCCCTCAGCCGGGACGCCTGGCTCGAACTGCGGGCGCGACCCACCGTGTGGGCCGCGCTGATCATCCTCCTGCTGATGACGGCGATGGCGCTCGCGCCCGGCGTCCTCACCTCGCTGCTGACCGAAGGAGGAGACCGCTGCGACCTGGCCCGCTCCAAACAGGGACCCTCCGCGGGCCACCCCTTCGGATTCGACCTCCAGGGCTGCGACTACCTCGCCCAGGTCATCCGGGGCACCCGCCCCTCCCTGATCGCCGGCCTCGCCGTCACCGCGGCCTCCCTCCTGATCGCCGTCGTGCTCGGACTGCTCTGCGGCTTCTACGGAGGATGGCTCGACGCCGTCGTCTCCCGGGTGACCGACGTCTTCTTCGGACTCCCCTTCGTGCTCGGCGCCACCGTCATCCTCGTTGCCTTCCCCGACCACGGCCTCGGCGCCATGATCCTCGTCCTGACGGTGCTGGGCTGGACGACCATGACGCGCATCATGCGCTCCCAGGTCATCGCCCTGGCCGACGCCGACTACGTACGGGCCGCCCGCATGCTCGGAGCCCGGCCCGCGCGCCTCATGGTGCGCCACATCCTCCCCAACGCGATCACCCCGGTCGTCGTCGTCGCGATGCTGAACGTCGGAGCGGTCATCTCGGGCGAAGCGACGCTCGACTTCCTGGGAGTGGGACTCCAGTACCCCGAGGTCTCCTGGGGGCTCCAGCTGAACGCGGCCCAGGCCTTCGTCCTCGACCACCCCCACCTCCTGGTCTTCCCCGCACTCTTCCTGTCGGCGACCGTCCTGAGCTTCATCCTCCTCGGCGACGCCGCACGTGACGCCTTCGACCCCCGGCTGAAATGAGCACCCATGTCCCGTCCCGCACCACCCCTCCTGGAGGTCGAGGACCTCTGCGTCGAGTTCCGCACCCGGCGCGGCACCGTCCGGGCGGTGAACGGCCTGTCCTACACCCTGCGCGCAGGCGAGACGCTCGCCCTGCTCGGTGAGTCCGGCTCGGGCAAGTCCGTCGCGGCGCAGGCCGTCATGGGGCTGCTCGACACCCCGCCGGCGCACATCGCCCGCGGAACCGTCCGGCTGCACGGCGACGACCTCCTCGCGATGCCCCCGCAGCGCCACCGCGAGGTCCGCGGCACCCGCCTCGCCATGATCTTCCAGGACGCGCTCACCGCCCTCAACCCCGTGCTGACCGTGGGCGACCAGCTGGCCGAGATGTACACCGTGCACCAGGGCCTGGGACGCAGGGCCGCCCTCGCGCGCGCCGTCGCGCTCATGGACCGCGTCCGCATCCCTGCCGCCGCGCGCAGGGTCCACGACTACCCCCACCAGTTCTCCGGCGGCATGCGCCAGCGCGTCATGATCGCGATGGCGCTCGCCCTCGACCCTGAGGTCGTCATCGCGGACGAGCCCACCACCGCCCTCGACGTCACCGTCCAGGCCCAGATCATGCGCCTGCTCCGACAGCTCCAGGCCGAGACCCGCATGGGCCTGCTGCTGATCACCCACGACCTCGGCGTCGTCGCGGAGGCGGCCGACCGCATCACCGTCATGTACGCCGGCCGCACGGTGGAGTCCGCGCACGCGCAGGACCTCTACGCCCGGCCCGGCCACCCCTACACCCGGGGCCTCCTCGACTCCGTGCCCCGCCTGGACCGCCTGGGCAAGCCGCTCGTCCCCATCGCCGGCGCCCCGCCCCCGCCCTCCGCGGTCCCCACCGGATGCGCCTTCCACCCCCGGTGCCCGCGGGCCGAGCCGCGCTGCGCCACCGACGAGCCCGCCTTCCGAACGCTGACACGCACCGGACACCGCAGCGCCTGCCACTTCGCCGAGGAGGTCCACCATGCCGCAGCCGGCTGAGGCCGCTCCGCCGCTCCTCCGGGCCACCGCGCTCACCCGCCACTTCCCCGTCACCGAAGGAGTGCTGCTCAAACGCCGTATCGGCGCGGTCCGAGCCGTCGACGGCGTCGACCTGACCGTCCGCCGAGGCGAGACCCTCGGCATCGTGGGCGAATCGGGATGCGGCAAGTCCACGCTCGCCTCGCTCCTCATGGCCCTGGACCGCCCCACCTCGGGGACGGTGACGATCGAGGGACAGGACCCCTTCGCCCTCTCCGGCCCCGCCCTGCGCGCGCTGCGCCGACGCGTGCAGATGGTCCTGCAGGACCCGTACACCTCGCTGAACCCGAGGATGACGGCCGGCCAGATCGTCGGAGAGCCCTATGCCATCCACCCCGAGGCCCTGCCCCGCGCCGACCGCGGCCGTCGCGTCGCCGAACTCCTCGAAACCGTCGGCCTCGACCCGGCCCACCGCGACCGCTACCCGCACCAGTTCTCCGGCGGACAGCGCCAGCGCCTCGGCATCGCACGCGCCCTCGCCCTGGGGCCGCGACTCCTCCTGTGCGACGAGCCGGTGTCCGCCCTCGACGTCTCCGTCCAGGCACAGGTCCTCAACCTGCTCGACGACCTCCGCCGCGAACTGCGCCTCGCCTGCGTCTTCATCTCGCACGACCTCGCGGTCGTCCAGCACCTCTGCGACCGGATCGCCGTCATGTACCTCGGGAAGATCGTGGAGACCGGAACGCGCGAGCAGATCTGCACGAGCCCCCGCCACCCCTACACCCGCGCCCTCTTCGCCGCGGCGCCCGTACCGGACCCGAGGCGGCGCGCGCCCGACGACGCGCTCCTCCTCGAAGGCGACCTGCCGTCCCCTGCCGCGCCGCCGTCCGGGTGCCGCTTCCGGACGCGCTGCCCCCAGGCCCGCGAGCAGTGCCTGACGGAACCGGCACTGCGCGTGCGGGACGGGGCCGACCACCCGACCGCCTGTCACTTCCCCGGGGACACCACCGGATGACGGACGCAGGTGTGGCGCCGAGACGAACGACGCGCCACCGAGCGGCGCCCCCCGGAGCGGTCCTGGCCCCCGTGCTCTCCGCCGGCCCCGCCATGGCCCCTGCCCGGGCCCCGCACCTCCCCTCCAAGACCTTCGGGCTCGCCGCCCACACCGTGGTCCGCGGCACGCTCCGGTACCGCCGGGGGCAGTACGGCGACCGCGTCATGTCCGTCAGGGCGGACGGCGTGATCCTCCGGTCCGCCGCCACGATGCACCGCGTGGCGCACGGAGCGCGGGACCGATCCGAACCGGCCCGGGGCTCCTGAGCGCGAACCCCGGGCCGTTACCATGTGGGCCCCGTCCCGGCACCGGCGTCCGGCTGGGCCTTACCGGAGCCACACCGGAGCTACGAGAGAGCGGCAGGAAGACCGTGACAGGCGTGAACCGAGGGCGAAGCGACGACCCCTGCGAGCCGCAGGCGGTGCTGCACCGCTGGTCGGAGGCCTGCCACTTCACCGACGCCGTCTTCCGGGGAACCGCCTGGTCCGACGGGGCCCTGCGCCTGCGGAGCGTCGAAGGGCGCGAGACGTACGTCGACCACCACGGCCACGCCAGTCTGGAGTGGGAGTACGCGACCTGCTCCACCGGCTGGCGCGACCTGCCCTTCCCCGCCGGGGAGCTCATCCCGTCGTGGACGGCCCGCACGCCGTCCGGCACCCGGCTGATGGTGCGGCTACGCGTCCGCGACGAGGCGGGAGACACCTCGCCCTGGTACGTCATGGCGCACTGGGCCTCGGACGACGACGTCGTGCACCGCACCACCGTGCCCGGCCAGACCGGCCCGTTCGGGTCCGCCGACGTCGACGTGTTCGTCACGGCCCCCGGCAGGCCCGCCGCCGCGTACGAACTGGAGGTCCGGCTCGCGCGCGTCCCGGGCGCTCCGCACGCCCCGTCCGTCCGCGCCCTGCACCTCGCCGCGTCGTCCACCCCTCCCGAACACCGCCCGGTGGTGAGCGGCCCCGGCGGGGCCTGGGGCATGGTCCTCGACGTCCCGCGCCGCTCCCAGGAGGTGCACACCGGGCACAGCCCGCAGTGGGACGGCGGCGGAGAGGCCTGGTCGGCACCCGCGTGCACCGCGATGCTCGTCGAGTACTTCGGGCACGGTCCGGACGCCGGCGAGATGGCCTGGATCGACCCCGCCGACACCGCCCCGCAGGTCGACTTCACCGCCCGCGCGGTCTACGACTACGCCTACAAGGGCTGCGGCAACTGGGCGTTCAACGCCGCCTACCCCTCCCGCTACGGGCTCGGCGGGATGGTCACGCGGCTGCGCTCGCTGAGCGAGCTCGAACGCTTCATCCTGGCGGGCATCCCGGTCGCCACGGCCCAGAGCTTCCGCATCGGCGAGCTCGCGGGCGCAGGGTACTCACCCGCCGGGAGCATCAAGATCGTCTGCGGTTTCACGCCGCACGGCGACGTCGTCGTCAACGACCCGCTGTCGGCCACCGACGAGGAGGTACGGCGGACCTACCCGCGCGGCGAGTTCGAGCGCGTGTGGCTGGCGGCGTCGGGGGGCGGGGGAGTGGTCTATCTCCTCCACCCCGCCGATCTCCCCCTTCCTCCCCACGTGCCCGGCCTCGACCCCAACTGGTAGTCCCCGCACCGGTCCCGGCCCTCGGCAGCGCCGCCCCCGCCCGTACGACGAAACGTCGATGAACCCGCCGCGGGGCGGGACCTTTTGTTGATCGTGCGGCCCCGCGGGGGCTCACTAGCGTGGAGCGCGTGGCCGGTCCCGGCGACCCGTCGCCGCGCGCACGGCGGCCCGAACGCGGCGCGCCGGTCCGACAGCCGCACCACGTCCGCCACCGTACGTCCCGCACCCCGCGCATGACTTCGCCCCCCCGCGCATGGCATCGCACGTCCCGCAGGCACCGCACCTCGCGTACGTCCCGCACCCCGCGTACGTCCCGCACCTCGCCCATGTTTCGCATTCTGTGCCTTCCCGTACGGCCGGTCCGCTCCACTCCCTCGCGGTCCCCCGCTCACGACCTGACGCCCCTTCGCACGGCCCCAAGGCGGTAACCCCATGAACCACGCCCCTCCCACCCGCAGCACCGCGCCCGCGTTCCGGGCCTGGGACTCCGACATCACCG
The DNA here is from genome assembly GCA_000721275.1 of Microtetraspora glauca. Classification (GTDB taxonomy): domain Bacteria; phylum Actinomycetota; class Actinomycetes; order Streptomycetales; family Streptomycetaceae; genus Streptomyces. The sequence continues at coordinate 12,061 of JOFO01000021.1, forward strand.
CCGCGGACGTCGCCCGCCAGGACGGGACGCCGGGCTGGGTCTCCCTCGTCGGTGACGACGTGTGGTGGGACGAACCGCGCCCCCACGAGGCCGGCCGTCGCTGCGTCGTACGCGCGAAGCCGGACGGCCGGGTCGAGGACGTGCTGCCCCCGGGGTTCGACGCCCGCAACGGCCTGCACGAGTACGGCGGCAGGCCCTGGCGCCCCACCGGCACCGGCCTGGTGTTCACCCACTGGAGCGACCGGCGCCTCTACCTCCACGACCCGGACTCCCAGGAACCGCCCAGGCCCCTCACGCCCGCACGCGGGAACGTCACCTACGGGGACCTCTACGTGCCGCCGTCGCGCGACGAGGTCTGGGCCGTCCGGGAGACGCGCCGCGACGGGGTGCGCGACGTCGAGCGCGCCCTCGTGGCCGTCTCGCTCGCCACGGGCGCCGAACGGACCGTCGCCGCCACCCACCACTTCATGACCTGCCCCCGTCTCTCCCCGGACGGCCGCCGGCTGTCCTGGATCGGGTGGAACCATCCGGCCATGCCGTGGGACGGCACCGAGCTGTGCGTCGCGCCGCTGCTGCAGGACGGCACCGCCGGCACCCACCGCGTGCGCGCGGGCGGCCCCCGGGAGTCGGTGGTCCAGGCCGAGTGGAGGGACCCCGACAGCCTCTGGGCGGTCACCGACCCCGACGGATGGTGGACGCTCCACCTCGTGCCCGCGGACGCGGGCCCCGCCCGCCCCGTCACGTACGCCGAGGAGGAGTTCGGCGGCGCGCTGTGGAAGCCCGGCGCCACCTGGTTCGCCCCGCTCCCCGACGGCCGGGCCGTCGCCGTCCACGGCACGGGCGCCGGGCGCCGCGTCTCCCTCGTGGACCCCGACGCCGGTCCCGGCCTGCCCGTCCTCACCGCTCTCGACCTGCCCTGCACCGACTTCGTCCACAGCATCGACGCCGACGCGAACCGCCTGGTCACCGCCGGGGCGAGCACCCTCCTGCCGTACAGCGTCATCACCGCCGAGCTGCCCCGCCCCGGCACCGCCGGCCCACCGGGCGCCCGGATCCTGTCCACCCCCAGGACCACGCCGGTCGACCCCGCCTGGCTGCCGCGCCCCACCGCCAGGGCCTTCCCGCGTCCGCCCGCGACCGGCGACGCGCCCGGCCTCCCCGAGGCCCCGGTGCACGCGCACACCTACCCGCCCGCCCACCCCCACCGTGCCGCGCCCGACGGGGAACGCCCGCCCTGGGTCCTCTTCCTCCACGGCGGCCCCACCGGCGACCACCCCATGGTGTACGACCTGGAGATCGCCTACTTCACCAGCCGCGGCATCGGCGTCGTGACGGTCGACTACGGAGGCTCCGTCGGCTACGGCCGCGCCTACCGGGAGCGCCTCAACGGCGCCTGGGGCGTCGTCGACGTCGACGACTGCGTCACCGTCGCCCAGGCCCTGGTCCGCGAAGGACTCGCCGACCCCGAACGCCTGGCGATACGCGGCGGAAGCGCGGGCGGCTGGACCGCGCTCGCCGCCCTCACGCACACGGACGTCTTCGCGGGCGCCGTCTCCTTCTACGGCATCACCGACCCCGTCACCTGGGCCGCCACCACCCACGACTTCGAGTCCCGCTACCTCGACGCGCTGATCGGCCCGCTGCCGGCCGCCGCGGCCCTGTACGAACAGCGCTCCCCGGTCCTGGCCGCATCCCGCGCCAGCGGCCCAGCCCTGCTGCTCCACGGCCTCGACGACGCCATCGTGGACCCCGCGCAGTCATCGGCCATGGCCCGCGCCCTCCGGGAGGCCGGCCTGCCCCACGAGCACGTCGAGTTCCCCGGGGAACGCCACGGATGGCGGCGCGCCGAGACGATCCGGGCGGCCCTCGACGCCGAAATCCGCTTCTACGAAAGGCTCTTCGGCCCGCCGCGCGGCTCCGGGTCGGAGACGACGCCTTCCGCTGCCCCCGCGTCCCGGACATGACGGCCGCCACCACGCCGGCCGCGGGAAGCCCGCCGGAGCCGATCCGCACGCACCCGCCGGAGCCGGAGCGCACACACCCCCCGTTCCTCCGGCGAGGCGACACGGTGGCCCTCGTCGCCCCCGCCGGACCCGTGGACGACCACGAGACGGCCCCGGCCCGCGCCCTGATGGAGAGCTGGGGCCTCAGGCCCCGCACCACTCCCCGGCTCTCCGCGACCCACCGCGACTACCTGGCCGGTACCGACGAGACGCGCCTGGCCGACTTCACCGAGGCGTGGCTCGACCCCGAGGTGCGCGCAGTCCTGTGCGTACGCGGCGGGTACGGGACCCAGCGCGTCGCCGACCGCCTCGACCACCGTCTCCTCGCCGCCGCGGGCCCCAAGTTCCTCGTCGGCTCCAGCGACATCACCTGCCTCCACCGAGCCGTGGGGGAGGGGCTCGGCCTGGTGACGCTGCACGCCCCCATGCCCGCGGGCCGTCCCGTCCACGACGACGACGCCACCGCCGCGTCCCTGCACGCCGCCCTCTTCGGCCCCTCTCCCCGCTCCTTCGAACTGGACGGACCCGTCCTCGCCCCGGGGCGCGCCGAGGGCCCCCTCACCGGCGGCAACCTCACCGTCCTCGCCTCGTCGCTCGGGACGGCCACCGCGCCCGTCACCGAGGGCCGGATCCTCCTCCTCGAGGACGTCGGCGAGGAACCGTACCGACTGGACCGGTCCCTGACCCAGCTCCGCCGGGCCGGAGCCCTGCGGAGAGCGGCCGGCGTCGTCCTCGGGGACTTCACCGACTGCGGCCCTCCCGACCAGGTGGACGCCGTGCTGCGCGACCGCCTGTCCGACCTCGGCGTCCCCGTGGCCGCCGGGCTCGCCGCAGGACACGGACCACGCCAGCTGACCGTCCCCCTGGGGGCCCGCGCCGTACTCGACACGGCTCAGCGCCGCGTCACCCTCCCCCCGTACGAAAGGAACTCCCCATGACGCGCGTCCTCGTCTCCGCGGACATGGAAGGCGTCACCGGCGTCACCTGCCCCGACGACGTCGAACCCGGCACCGCCTCCCGGGAGCGCATGCGCCCCCTCTTCACCGGCGACGTCAACGCCGCCGTCGACGGCCTCCTCGCCGGCGGCGCGAGCGAGGTGCTGGTCAACGACGCCCACTCCACCCAGCGCAACCTCCTCCTCGAAGCCCTCGACCCGCGGGCCCGCCTGCTCACCGGCCGTCACAAGCCGCTCGGCATGACGGCCGGGATCGAGCCGGCCGACGCTGTCGTGTTCCTCGGTTACCACACCGGCGCCGGCGAGGAGGGAGTCCTCTCCCACACGTACCTCGGCACGGGACTGACCGGCTTCCGTGTCGACGGCGAACCGGCCGACGAGGCCGTATGAACGCGCTGATCGCCGAGGAACACGGCGTCCCCGTCGTCCTCGTGACCGGGGACGACCTCCCCTGCCGGGCGGCGGCGACGTGGGCCCCCGACGCCCTCGTGGCGGCAGTCAAGGAATGCGTCAGCAGGTACGCCGCCGTCTGCCTCCCGCCCGCCCGGAGCGCCGAACTGCTGCGCGCCCGGGCCGCGGAGGCCGCCGCCCGCCCCACCCGGCGCCCCGCCCCGAGCGCCCCGGCGGACACCGGCCCGGCGCGGAGGCGCGGCGCTCCCGGCAGGCCCCACCGCTTCGCACTCGACTTCCACGCACCCCACCTGGCGGCGACGGTGCTCGCCGTCCCCACCGTCGAAGCCGCCGGTCCGCGCGGAGTCGCCTTCACCGCCCCCGACGCGACCACCGCCGCCCGCACCCTCAAGGTCTGCACGACCGTCGCCGGCGCGGCGATGGAGGACCACTTCCGCTGACGACCGCAACCCCCGCGCCCGTCCCGCCCCCTGACCGCGCCCCCGCCCTCGTGGAGCTGCCCGTGACCGCCACCCGACCGCCCGGCCTGCACGACGGATACGCCACCGACGTCGCCGCACTCTGCTCGGACCTCCTGCGCATCGACACCACCAACCCCGGAGACGGGTCGGGACCCGGCGAGCGGCGGGCCGCCGAGTACGTCGCCGAGGCCCTGGACACCGCCGGCGTCCGCGCCACCCTCACGGAACCACGCCCCCGCCGCACCAGCGTCCTCGCCCGGATCGACGGCGAGGACCCCGGCCTGCCCCCGCTGCTCGTCCACGGGCACCTCGACACCGTGCCCGCCGAGCCGCGCGACTGGACCCTGCACCCCCTCTCCGGAGACCTCCACCACGGCTGCCTGTGGGGTCGCGGAGCCGTCGACATGAAGGGGACCCTCGCGATGACGCTCGCCCTGGTGCGCGCCTGGGCCCGCACCGGACAGCGGCCGCGCCGCGACCTGGTCCTCGCCTTCCTCGCGGACGAGGAGTCCACCGGCGCGCACGGCTCACGGCACGTCACGACCGCGCACCGGGACCACTTCACCGGCGTCGAGGAGGCCATCAGCGAGTCCGGCGGCTTCTCGATCACGACGAGGAGCACGTACGCCGGTCCCGACGCGCGCGTGTACCCCATCGCCGTCGGAGAGCGCGGTACGGCCTGGCTGCGGCTCACCGCCCGCGGCACGGCCGGGCACGGCTCGGGCCCCGGCGCGGACAACGCGGTCGCCGAACTGGTCCGCGCGCTGTCCCGGCTGGCCGACCACCGCTGGCCCACACGCCTCACGCCCGCCGTCGGCGCCCTGCTCGACGCCCTCGAACGTGCCCTCGGCTTCCCCGTCGACCGCACCAGGCTGGAGGAGGAGGCGGGCCGCCTCGGCCAGTTGGGCGAGCTGTTCGACTGCACCGTCCGCAACACCGCCCACCCCACGGTGCTCACCGCCGGCGGCAAGGTCAACGTCATCCCCTCGCACGCCCACGCCGAGGTCGACGGCCGCTTCCTCCCCGGCGAACGGGACGCCTTCCTGGAGACCGTCGACCGGCTCCTCGGCCCCAAGGTGACCCGAGAGTTCATCAACTGCGAAGAGGCCGTCGCCGCCGACCACGAAGGGCCGGCCTTCGACGCGATGGCCGCGGCGATCCGCAGCCAGGACCCCCACGCGCACCCGGTGCCGTTCCTCCAGTCCGGCGGCACCGACGCCAAGGCCTTCGCCGGGATCGGCATCAGCACCTACGGCTTCGCACCCCTCCTGCTCGACCCCTACCTGCACTACTTCGGCATGTTCCACGGCGTGGACGAGCGCGTGCCCGTGTCCGGCCTCGACTTCGGCGTGCGCGTCCTCCACCGGTTCCTCACCAGCTACTGAGCCATGCGCGAAGGGCGGACGACCATGCACCTTCCCCCGCACCTGTGGCCGGCCACGACCACCAGCGGCCCCGACGGCCTCGCGATCGGCGGGGTGCGCCGGAGCGACCTCGCCGACGAGTCCGACCGCCGCCGACCGGCTCGTGGCCCTGATGGCCGACACCGCCCGTACGCACGGAGTGCCGCTGCGGCGCCTCGACCTCGGCGGCGGCCTCGGCATCGCCTGCCTTCCCGAGGACGAACCCCTGGACGTGCGCGACCTCGCTCCTGCCGTCGTCGACCGGGTCCACAAGGCGTGCGCGGACGCGGGCATCCCCATGCCCCGCCTGGCCGTCGAACCCGGGCGCGCGATCGCGGGCCCCACCACGGTGACGCTGTACACCGTGGGCACCGTCAAGCGCCGATGCGGCCTGCGTACCTGGCTGTCCGCCGACGGCGGCCTCAGCGACAACCTGCCCTGCGCCCCGCCCTCCACGGCGCGGCCTGCACGGCCGTCCTCGCCGCCCGGACGACGGCGAGGGGCGCCGACGAGACGGTGACAGTCTGCGGCCGGCACCGCGAGTCCGGTGACGTCGTCGTGGACGCGGCCCGCCTGCCCGCCGACATCGCCGTCGGCGACCTCCTCGCCGTACCGGCCTCCGGCGCCTACCACCGCTCCATGGCGAACAACGACAACGCCCAGCCCCGGCCGCCCGTCGTCGCCGTGCGCGACGGCGCCGCGCGCCTCGTCGTCCGCGGGGAGACGCTCGACGACGTCCTGCGGCTGGACGTCCCGTGACCCGCCCGCCGGAAGCGCCTCCCACCGCCCGTCCGAGCCACGCCCCACCCGCGCCGCCAGGAAAGGAACCCATGGAACACCGGGAGAAGACCGCGACCGTACTGAAGGAGGCCCTGAGCCGGGGCGTCCTCGGCGAGGACCACCCCGTCGCCGGGTTCGTCGACGTCCAAGGGGTACGGGACAGCGTCGCCGCCCTCCACCAGGCATTCGCCCACGTACCGGACGTGCTGCACGCCTTCGCGGTCAAGGCGGCTCCCCTCGTCCCCGTCCTGCGGCTGCTCGCGGACGCCGGCATGGGCTGCGAGGCGGCGAGCCCGGGCGAGACCCGCCTCGCACTCGCCGCCGGCTTCGCGCCCGACCGCATCGTCCTGGACTCACCGGCCAAGACCCGCACCGAGATCCGCGAGGCGCTCACCCTGGGCATCGCCCTGAACGCGGACAACCTCGCCGAACTCGCACGCGTCGACGACCTGCGTCCCGCCGACTCCCGCTCGGTCGTGGGCCTGCGCGTCAACCCGCAGGTCGGCGGCGGCACCATCGCCGCGATGAGCACGGCGACGGCACACTCCAAATTCGGTGTCGCCCTCGACGACCCGGGCGGGCGCGCCCGGGTGCTGGACGCCTTCCTGCGGCGGCCCTGGCTCACCCGTCTGCACGCCCACGTCGGCTCCCAGGGCTGCCCGCTGCCGCTGATCGCCCGCGGCCTCGCCGCGCTGCACCGGCTCGCCGAGGAGATCAACGCCCATGCGGGCCGTCACCAGGTCACCAGTCTCGACCTGGGCGGCGGGCTCCCCGTCAATGTCCGGGACGACACGGTGACGCCGACGTTCGAGGAGTACGTCCGGGAACTCGACCGCACGGAACCGGCCCTGCTCGACGGCCGGTACCAGGTGGTCACGGAGTTCGGCCGGTCGCTGCTCGCGAAGAACGGCTTCACCGCGGCCGTGGTCGAGTACGTCAAGGACTCGGGCGGCCGGAGGATCGCGGTCACCCACGCCGGAGCGCAGGTCGCGACCCGTACGGTGTTCATGCCCGAGGCGTGGCCGGTGAGGATCACGGCCCACGGCCCGGACGGACGGCCCAGGACCACCCCTGTCGTGCCGCAGGACGTGGCGGGTCCGCTCTGCTTCGCCGGCGACGTCGTGGCCCACGAGCGTCTCCTGCCGGAGCTGTCGGAGGGCGACGTCGTGGTGCTGCACGACACCGGCGCCTACTACTTCTCCGCCCCCTGGGCGTACAACAGCCTGCCCCGGCCGGGGGTCTACGGCTTCCTCCACCGGGAAGGCGGGGTCGACCTGGCGCCGGTGAGGACGCCGCAGACCCTCGAAGAGGTGGTGGAGGAGAGCGGCGCCCCGCACGCGTCGGCGCTCCTGACGGGGTTCGGCCCACCGGCGCCGTGACCGGTTCGACCGGGTCCCGCCGCGGAGCCGGCGCTCCCGGCCCGGACAGCGGGCGCGCCCGGACGGCCGGCCCACGTCAGCCGGTCCGGTGGGGTCCCACGCTCCACTCGTGGCCCTCGGGAGCGAGGACCCTGGCGCGCCGCGTACCCCATTGCGTCGTCTCGGGCTCGATCACCGGGACCCCGCGCCGCTTAGGTGTCGGTACCGGCTCGGGCGTGCGTCGGCCACCGCGCGACGATGTATCAGGCGTGTATCGTCCCAGGTCGCGGGCGTGTCGGCGGAACTTCAGGCTGCGGGAGGACCGGCGGCGGTGAGGCATGATGGAGGACCTGCCCGGTCCCGTGTCCGAGGAACGCACATGTCTGATGCCGTGCCGACGCCCGCGTCGGCGCCCGTGACGGTCCTGCTCGTCGAGGACGACGAGGTGATCCGGCGGTCCGTCGCGATGGCCCTGGAACGCTACGGCTACCGCGTGCTCGTCGCCGCCGACGGACTGACCGGGCTCGAACTCTTCCGGGAGGGCAGGCACGACCTGCTGCTGCTCGACGTGATGCTGCCGGGACTGGACGGCATCGGCCTGTGCCGGCGCGTCCGGGAGACGTCCACGGACCCGGTCCTGATGATGTCCGCGCGCGGCGACTCCCTCGACGTGGTGTCCGGTCTGGAGGCGGGAGCCGACGACTACGTGGTGAAACCCGTCGACACCGCCGTCCTGGTCGCCCGGATCCGTTCGCTGCTGCGCCGGGCCGCCTTCGCACCCCCGGCGGCTGCCGGACCCGCCGTCCCCCCGGAGCCGGACGGCCCGCTGGTCTTCGGCGACCTCTCCCTCGACCCCGCAGCCCTGGAGGTCCGCAGGCACGGCGAGCGGATCGCCCTCGCCCCCACCGAGCTGCGGCTCCTGCTCCAATTCGTCGCCCACCCCGGGGTCGTGCTGGGCCGTCAGACCCTGCTGCGCGAGGTCTGGGACTACGGCTGGGACGGCGACACCCGGGTCGTGGACCTGTGCGTGCAGCGGCTGCGCAAGAAGATCGGTGCCGAGCGCGTCGAGACGGTCCGGGGCTTCGGCTACAAGTGGAAGCGGTGAGCGGCGGGCACCGGGGAACGGTCGCCGACCTGGTGCCGCACCCCCGCTCGCTGCGCTGGAAGATCGTCCTCCTGGTGGCGCTGGCCTGTGCCTCGATGGCGCTGACGGTCGGTGTCCTGGTGCACGACTCGGTGCTGCGGCGGTCCCTGAACGAGGGCGCGATCAAAGCCCGCGCGTCCCTGGAGAAGGCGCTGGAGGACGCCGCGGCCGTCGGCGGGGACGGACCCCTGGTCTCCCCCGGGGAACTGCCCGACCCCCTGCTGCGGCAGGTCGAGCACGGCGGCGAGGCCACGTTCTACGAGGACGGGCCACCCGCCCCCGTCTTCTGGGCGGCCCGGTGGGAAGGCGGGGAACTGTACGCGGTCGAGGTCGACATGACCGCCGATCTGCTGACCCGGCAGGCCCTGGACCGGCACATGTGGAAGTACTCGCTGCTCACCCTGGGCGTCGTCGTCCCGGCGACGGCGCTGGCCTGCGAGCTCCCCGCCCGGCGGCTGCGCCGGGTGGCCCGTACGGCCCGCCGCATCACGGCCGGCGACCTCGACGCCCGGACCGGGCGGGTGCGCGGGGGCGACGAGGTCGCCGAGATCTCGGCCGTGGTCGACTCGATGGCCGACAGCCTCCAGCGGCGGATCGACACCGAGCAGCGCTTCACCGCCGACGTCGCGCACGAGCTGCGCACCCCGCTGATGGGCCTGGTCACCTCGGCGGAGCTGCTGCCCGAGGGCGAGGTGACCGACCTGGTCCAGGGCCGGGTGCGGGTGCTGCGCGACTTGGTGGAGGACCTCCTGGAGATCTCCCGGCTCGACGCGGGCGCCGAACGGTCCCGGCCGGGACCGGTCGACCTGGCCGGACTCGTCAGGGACGCGGTGAAGCGGACGGGCCTCGCCGCGCGGGTGTCCGGTCAGGACGCGGCGGTGGTCGAGACGGACCCCCGGCGCCTGGACCGGATCGTCTCCAACCTCGTCGTCAACGCCCACCGGCACGGTGCCGGCCCGGTGGAGGTCGTCGTCGCCGGCCGGACGGTGACCGTACGGGACCACGGCCCCGGCTTCCCGGCCGACCTGCTGGCCCACGGTCCCCAGCGGTTCCGCACGGGCGCGGCCGAACGCGGGCGCGGGCACGGCCTCGGCCTGACGATCGCGTCCGGCCAGGCGAAGGTGATCGGGGCGGCCCTGGACTTCGCCAACGCCCCGGACGGCGGCGCGGTGGCCACCCTCAGCCTGCCCCCGGACCGTACCCTCGCCGACGCCTGACCTCCTGTCCCTCCGCCGGCCCCAGCGGGTCCTTCGGGGCGCCCCCTCGCGCCGCCCCACCGATACACGACCGATGGGTTCCCGAGCACGGGCCGCGCTCCGGTGTCCGCCGACCAGAGACCTCTCCCCAGGAGCCTTGCTGCCGTACCGATCCCGTACCGCAGCTCCTGGAGGCAGCCCGTGTCCCTTCCCCGCACACCCCGTCACCGTCTCGCCGGCAGTGCGCTGGCCCTGGCGCTGCTGACGGCCCTGGGCATCGCGGTCGTCTCCCCCTCCGGATCCCCCTCGCAGCCGGACGGCGGGCGGCCGGTTGTCGGCATCGGCCCGCTCCCGTGGCCGCAGGACGGCCAGAGCGCCGTCGAGCTGGAGGGGAGCGGTTCGCTGGGGGAGAGGGGCGGGCGGCGGCCCGTGCCGATCGCGAGCCTCGCGAAGGTGATGACCGCCTACGTCGTGCTCGAGGGGCACCCGCTGCGGCCGGACGAGGAGGGCCCCCTGATCGAGGTGGACCCACAGGCCGCGCACGAGGTGGGGGTCGGCGGCGAGTCGACCGTCCCCGTGCGTGCGGGCGAGCGCCACTCGCAGCGCCGGCTCCTGGAACTGCTCCTGATCCCCTCCGGAAACAACGTGGCCCGGCTGCTGGCCCGGTGGGACTCCGGCAGCCAGGAGGCGTTCGCGGCGAAGATGCGGCGCACCGCCGAGCGGCTCGGCATGCGGGACACGGTCTACACGGGGGCGAGCGGCATCGAGCCGACGACCACGAGCACCGCGGCCGACCAGGTCCGACTGGTGCGGGCCGCGATGAAGGACCCGGTCTTCCGGGCCATCGTGGCCACCCGCGAGATCACCGTCCCCGGCCTCGGCACGATCGCGAACACCAATCCCCTCCTCGGCACCCCGGGCGTCCTCGGCGTGAAGACCGGTTCCAGCACTCCGGCAGGCGGGAACCTGCTGTGGGCCTGCGAAGTGCGCGTCGGCGGCACACCCCGCCTGCTGTTGGGCGCCGTCCTTCACCAGAGGGCGAACACCACGCCGGCCGAAGGCCTCCGGGCCGCCGTCGACGCCGGCCGCGGCCTGCTCACCGCCGTCCGCGACGGGCTGGCCGCCGGGACGCAGGGCCGGACGCGATGACGGCGACGACACGCCCCGACCCCTCCGCCGGGGCACCGGACGGCAGGACGGCACAGCCGCACCCCGCCGCCGGGACGGGCAGCCCGGCGGTCCACCAGGACCGAGCCCCCGTGCCCGCGATCCCCGCTGCGGCGAGGCCGGCCCCGGGCCTCGGAGCGGCGGACGGCGCGGCGCGCCGGCGGTGGTGGCGACGGCGCGGGACGGCGGTCACGGCCTGCTCCGTCCTCCTCGCGGTGGGCATCGCGGGGCACCCACTGTTCCCCCGCCTGCCCGGACGGATGAGCAGTCTGGCCGAGACCCTGCTGCCCTGGAGCGCGCTGAGCGTCCCCGTCCTGGTGGCCGCCGCCCTGCTACGGCGGGCGGCGGTGGCGGCCGTGACGGCCCTGCTGGTGCCGACGGCGGCCTGGCTGGCGGTCTTCGGCGGGGCCCTGGTCGACAAGTCGTCCCTCGGCGGCGACCTCACGATCGTGACCCACAACGTCAACCAGGCCAACCCGGACCCCGCCGGGACCGCGCGGAGCCTGCTGGCCGCAGGGGCGGACGTCCTGGCGCTGGAGGAGCTGAGCCCGGCCACGGCGCCCGCCTACGAGCGGGCCCTGGCAGACGCCTACCCGTACCACTTCCAGCAGGGCACGGTGGGCCTGTGGAGCGTGCACCCGCTGCGGGACGCGCGAGCCGTGCCGATCATGCCGTGGACGCGGGCGATGCGGGCCACGGTGGACGCGCCCGGCGGACGGCTGGCCGTGTACGTCGCCCATCTGCCGTCCGTCCGCGTGGGCCTCTCCGGCTTCACCACCCGGGCGCGCGACGAGGCGATGAGCCTGCTGGCGGCGGAGGTGAGGGCCGAGCCCGTGCGGCGCGTCGTCGTCATGGGCGACCTCAACGGCTCCACCGACGACCGCGCGCTGCGACCCCTCACCGACCACCTCGTCTCCGCGCAGACCGAGGCCGGCGCCGGGTTCGGCTTCACCTGGCCGGCGGGCCTGCCGGCCGTACGGATCGACCAGATTCTCCTCGGCGGCGTCCGGGCCGCTTCGGCGTGGACCCTTCCCGCGACGGCCAGCGACCACCTCCCGGTGGCGGCCCGGATCATCCTCGCTCCCGAGCCCGGCCCTTGAACAAGCCGTGTCCGAAGAGAGGGCCCTCAAGGGCACCTGATCGACGTGCACGCCGGGCGTGGAGGGAGGGCATGTCCGTTCCGTCTCCGTCAGGGGGTGCAGATTCTCCGGAGAGTTCGCGCCTGTCCCCGCATCCCCGGAGGCGGCCGACCGATGCGCCGGGGCGATGGAGTCGGCCGGTGAGGACGCGCGACCGCGATGCAGGAGCGGGCCTGCCCGAGAAGGACCTCCTCGGGCAGGCCCGCACGGCACCGATCTGGCAGCCTCCAGGTCAGCGGGCGTGGCGGCAGGCGCCGACGGGCTCGGCCACGGGACGGACCCACCGGGTGTTGAGCCGGTCGAGGCCGGGCTCGGTGCGGAGCCCGGCCGCGGGCTCGGGGCCGAGGGCTCGGGGCCGAGGGACATCTGGGTGCCGGGCCCGGCCCGAGCGCCCACCCATCTCCGACACCACCACCCACACCCCCCCCGCACCTCTCCACCCGTGCCTCGACGAGGACGCCACTGTCCACGCAGACGGCCTCGCAGGTGAGGGACCCGTCCGCTGACACGAGCCAGGGCGCAGGAATTCTCGGTAAGACAGCGCAGGCGTCGGCGGCGGCGGTGACTGCGCATCAGACCGGGGGCCTGTGCGGGCCGTGCGGGCGGGGGAGCAGGGTGAGCGCCCCCCGACCGGGGAGGCGTGCCAGCTCGCGGAACCGGCGGCCCGTACCGGATCGTGCTCCTTCCCGCTGCGCCGAAACGGGGCTCGACCGCGACGGAGAGCCGAGCCCCCTACAGCCTGTACGGCTGGTACGGCGGCGAGCACGAAGGGAACTGACCATGCCCGCGCTTCGGCGGGTTGCCGGCGCCTTCGCCCACGTTCCTGTCCGGCTGGTCCCCGCCCGGCTTGCCACCGGAACACGGCCGGCCCCGCCTCCACGACCCCGGCCACCTGGCATGCAGCCCCTGCTGGCCCAGGCCGCCCCCCGACCGTCCCGGAAACTGCGAAAGGCGCAGGCCGGACGGTCGGCAACCTGATGGCCTCCGACGCCCCACCCACTGCCCAGGCGGGCCGGATCCCTGACGCCTCCTACGTACGCCGCAGGCCCGAGCACGTCGGGGTGGCACACCGTCGGCACCCCAGCCGCGCCACGTACTTCCGGCGGCTCGACCACGGCCTGACCCGGCTCGCCGAGCAGACGCTCGTGGCTACTCCGCCCGTACGGACCTCCACCCGGGCTGACCGGTACCGCCCCCGCCGTGGTTGCGGATCGTGGTGGAGTACGGACAGCACCGCTGCGTCGACCGCCTCGTCCATCCCCCGACTCGCCGCCGGCCGCAAGCTCATGCACCAGGCCGACCGCCGTCTCCGGATCTTCCCGCCAGCGCGCGGCGACATGACGCCGGTGCTCACCAGTTCCATGGCGGCGAACTGCGCTGCCGACGGCAGCGGCACGCCCATCTCGCCGAGCGGGTCTGACTCTTCCGCGAGTTCCTGGAACTCGGCCACGGCACATTGTGCCGCGTACCCCCGCTGGGCCTGCACCCGCCCTCGGGCCGCGACGGGCCGGCCACCGGGCGTCGTCCGCGGCCGAGGGCGAGACGCAGAGGCTGGGCGAGGCCGGCGACTCGTCGGTTCTTGAGACGGCGCAGGGTGCGGGGGGTGCGGGGCCGGGGAACCGGCCGCCACGATGACTCGTACGCCCGTTTCCACAGCCCCACCACCGCGCAGCGGCCCTTCCCCACCAGCACGTCCGGGTCCCCGCCCGGACTCTCCAACGACCAGTGCGCCCTGGCCGTCGCCACCGACTGCCCCCACGCCTTCGGCCACTGAGTCGCCCGTCCGGGTCAGGACGCCATCGACCTCGTCGTCCTCATCGACCACACGAGGACCGGTGTCATCGACGTCCGGCAGATCGCCGCCGTACTCAAGGCGCACGCCTGACAGCGCACCCCGAGTCCCGTCGGCCGATTCCGCTCATCAGTAGTCGGTGAGGTCGACGACCGTGTCGCAGTGCGGGTCGTCGGAGGGCTGGTGCAGGTGCTCGTTCGCCAGGAACGCCGGAGAGATCAGGGCTCCGAGCAGGCCCGGACCCGTGCGACTGGCCAGCACGTCCACGCCGTAGGTGCGGTCCCGCTCAGGGGAACGGAAGGAGAGACGCATCCGGTTATCCCCGGTGATGACGGCGCCGATGAACAGCGGCTTCCACGGTGCGTGCGTGGTGACAAAGGCACGCACGACAGCGAGCAGCCGATCGTCGGTCGTCTGCTCGCCGTCGGTGGTCTTGGGGGTGTACTGCACGACGACGGTGAACCTCTCTTGCTCTGGCCTGGCTACTCCCGTCGCGAACGCGACGCCGTCGTACTCCAGGTGACTGTGGTGGTTGTCGCGGTCCATACGCCCCATCGAAGCCGCGCGCAGGGCGAAGCACTTCTCGTGCAGGTCATCGGTGGTCAGACGGGGGGCAGCTATGCAGTTCCCGTGTGGGTTCTGCCGTCACGAGAGCTCGGTGATCAGGATGATGACGCCTGGAACTGCCTGGCTCAGTGCTCCGCGCCACAGCTTGGGATCGGAGATGAAGAGCACGATGCCGCCGCCGGTCATGAAAGCGGCGAGGTACAGGATCAGAGAGCGGCCAACGGTCTGGTGTCCCAGGTGCAGGGCCACGAAGCCGGCGATCATGCCGCAGGCCAGGAACAGGTTGTAGAACCCCACGTTGAACCGCCAGAGGCGGACCTCGGGCGCGTCGGCCGTGCTTCCCGTGAGGAACTGCCGCACCCATGCGTGCCGAGCGTAGAGGAAGCTTTCCAATGGCCAGACCGAGATGTGGACGGCGGCGGCGACCAGTGCGAAGACCTGACTGACGATGTGCATGCCCGCATGATGGTACGAGCCATGTCATGAGTAGCCGTCGCGCAACGCCCCCACCCATCAGGTCCATCCGCTCAGCCGATGGCCGGGAACAGGGCTCTGCCGCAGGTGTCGCCGCCCCCTTCGGCATCGCCCTGGAACAGCTGACGGAGCACGGCGCCGGCGCGGGCGGTACGGCGGCGGCGCCTGGGACACACCCGGGAGCAGACGCTGACCGACGCGCGCGACAACCGCGACGGCGCACGCCTTCTACCGCGCGCAGCGACTCTTCTCTTGATCAGAAACGGCTGGGGTTCTCATCGACATGAGGGGCCTTCACCGTGTCGCCTGATCCGCCTCGATGGTCCCGGCCGCCTCGGCTGCTTCCCGGAAGGCGACGACCGCCTCGCCGTTCTCCCGCGCCCATGCGGTGAGCATCCTGATGGGCTCCTCCAGGGTTCGCCCGAGACCGGTCAGGCTGTACTCCACGCGCGGCGGCGCCTCGGCGTACGCGTGCCGCTCGACGAGCCCGTTGGCTTGGAGCCGGCGCAACGTCTGCGTCAGTACCTTGCGCGAAATGCCACCGCTCAGCTCGACCAGCTCGCCGTGACGCAACGGGCCGTCGGTCAGCGCGAAGAGCGTGACCATCGACCACTTGCTGGCGATGATCTCCATGGCCAGGAGCGCGGGACAGTCGGCGAGGAAGGCAACTCCAGGGCGCAGGCTCATGTTCCGAAGGTTACCTGGAGGTACCTGATGGCCGCCTATCGTCGACGAGGTGCGCACACCCCCGTTGACTCGCATCTCGCACGATTGAGGTTTCAGCCATGTTCGTCTCCCTCGCCGTCGTCACCGTGCTCATGGCGGCGCTTCTCCTGACCTCCGCCGGGGCCAAGTCCCTGCGCACACGCCACATCACGGAGCAGATGTCCACCCTCGGAGTGCCGCAGAGCATGATGGCTTTCCTGATCGGCGCTCAGGTCGCGGGCGCGGCCGGTGTGATAACGGGACTCTGGTGGGGACCCGTAGGCATCGCCGCCGCGATCGGCCTGACACTCTACTTCGCCGGGGCGGTCGCCTTCCACCTGCGCGCCGGCGACCGCAAGGGCGCGTCTCCGGCGGTGGTCCTCACCATGGCCTCCGTCGCCCTGATCGTCCTGCGTGCTGCCACCCTCTGACAGCTGACAGGCGGTCCGGCGCCGGCCTCGACCCTGCTGAGTGAGGTTGGCCTCCGATGAGGACCCGACGCCGTCACTGCCGTCTGCGCCGTCCTGGCCGCCGCGGCCGACACCTCCCAGTGCGTCTGGGGCGGCGCCGCGCCCGCCCGGCACCTCACTCAGCAGCGAGCCGAGAACTCCCAACGCCGAAGGGAGGCGAGTAGAGATGGCCCGCATCCGCCGTCACCGGCTGAGCTCCGCCCCGCACGCATCACAGCGCCTTGCCTGCGACACCTGCGATGCCACCTCCCCCGCCAGGACGCATGCCCCGGCCCCCGCACCGCTGGCTCCGGCCTTGAAGGGCTGGACGTTCTGCCGGCAGCCATTTGTCGGGACGGAGACGGGCAATGAGCATCTGGAGCTCGCAGGACGTCGCCCGCGACGCCGTCCGCCGGCAGACCACCGGCCTGGACACCGCGCAGATCGCCGCCCAGGCCGCCGAGACAGCTACCGAGGCCCGGCAGGTGGCCGCTGACGCCCATCGCGGCGTCCGGCGCGACACCGGCCTGCCGGCCTGGAGACCGACACGTACCGCCTGGCCGACACCTGGGCCGCCGCGCACGCCGAGTGGCAGCGGGCCCAGACCCTGCTGGAGACGTGCGGCAGCGAAGTGTACGAGCCGGCCGGCGACGCGACCGGCACCCGGTGGGCTCGCGAGCGCGGACAACATCGTGCCGAGCGCCTCCCGGCCGCCGCCGCGCACCGCGCCCGTCTAGATTCACGGCGTGACTGAGCCTTCCTACCTTGCCGCCGTCCGGGAGTCGTACGACACCGTGGCCGACGACTACGTCGCCCTCGTCAAGACCCCCTCTGAACTGGATCCCCTGTCTCGCTCGATGCTGACCGCCTTCGCCGAGCTGGTGCGGGCATCCGACCGAGGACCGGTAGCGGACCTGGGCTGCGGACCCGGAAGAGTCACGGCGCACATGGCCGGACTCGGCGTTTCTGCATTCGGCATCGATGTGTCCCCCAAGATGATCGAACTGGCCCGAAGCGCTTACCCTGACCTGCGCTTCTCCGTGGGCTCCATGACCGCGCTGGAGATCGAGGACGACGCGCTCGGCGGCATCCTGGCGTACTACTCCACCCACCACACACCTCCGGAGCTGCTGCCGACCGTGTTCGCCGAGTTCCACCGCACCCTGGCACCCGGCGGACATCTCCTCCTCGCCGGCCACGTGGGCACCGGTGAGCAGCGCCGCCCCACACACGGCCATGGCGGCCACCCCGTGTCCTACACGTCCTATCGGCTGCCCGCACACCGACTCGCCGAACTGCTCCACCAGGCCGAACTCACCATCACCGCCCAGCTGCTGCAGGAGCCCGACGAGGAACGGAACGGGAAGTTCGCCAGTTTTCTGGCCCGCAAGCCGACTACCAAGGAGACCAGCTTGACTGCCTAGGTCCCCGAGATGTCTTGGCATCGCCGGCTTCGGCTCATGATCAAGCCGTGGTCAAGGGGGTGGGAGAGAGGAGCCCGCCGGGCCGTGGCGGCCCCGCCGCGGTGCGAGACGCCAGGAGACCGCGCCGCGCGTTGTGCACCTCGATGCCGTGCACAGCCTGCCCATCGGGAGCCGTGGTCGCCTGGGTCCCACTGCGGCCACCTGCCGATCAGCCTCCCCTACCTCCATGGCCCTAATTTGGAGAGCTGCCCGCTGCCGGACGGCCATGCCCGCAACCTCTGGGCGCTGCCGGTCACCGCTGCCGGGACGGCATACCGCCGCGAGCACGGTCACGAGGCCCTTGAGCAGCTCTCCGACGAGCACGGGATTTTTCCGACCGATCCAAGGCGTCCACCCGTCGCCTGAACTTCGCGGGCTCAGTTCGGAGCACAAGCGATAGTCGGGGAGTTCCCCAGCGCCGTCAAAACTCGTCGACAAGTTGAGGCACAGCGATCACCGATTGCCGCCCAAAGTCATCGACAAACGCTGTCCGCGTTCATGAACGAAGCCACCTGGGCCTGCGGAAGGCTGCCGGCGCCATAGCCGGACCGGGCGAGCAGGTGCAGCAGCTCCACGTTGCACGGCACGACGACGCCCCCATACTCATCAGGCTCGATGGCCCAGGAACGCCGGCCACCCACGCGGCGACCTCGGTGACAAGACGGTCGATGACCTCCGCCAGGTAGTCCGCCGCGGTGCCGTTCTCGAAGTTTCCACTGCCCCACGTGCCCACGAGGTCTCATTGCGTGGGATGTCGCTGTCGCTGGGATTCCATCGAACCAGTTCGGACTGACAGCACGGACAGGAGGCGTGGGGCGGCGATTGGCCATATCCGGAGGTGCCTCGGAATCATCCGCCGAGGCTTGTCGTTGGGCGTCCGTCTGTCCGTCGTAGCGGAGAGCTACTTTTCGTGCCTGCTCGTCTCCCCCCCCGGATGGGGTTCCGGCGAAACCCGGCATCCGCGCTCCGACGAAACTCGACCTGGCCGAAGTGGTGGACGGAGGCCCGAGATGTGGGCTGTAATGCGAACCGATGAGACGCTCCGGCTTTGCACAGGAGCAGCGACCGGGCGCCGGTCGAGGCGCGGCTGCAGACGTCAAGCGGGAGGATCCCCATGCTGAAGCAGGTCGCCGAGGGCGTGCTGGTCCACAAGAGTGAGCTGCTCGAGAACAATACCGTTGTCGTGCAGGGCAGCGACGGTGTGCTCCTCGTGGACGCCGGGATCACCGGCGCTGAAATGGTCTGCCTGGCGAACGACCTTCATGAGCTTGGCCAACCCGTGGTGGCCGGCTTCTCGACGCACCCTGACTGGGATCACGTGCTCTGGCACCCCGAACTTGGCGAAGCACCGCGTTACGGCACAGCGCGCTGCGCAGCCTTCATGCGGGATGTGCGGTCGAATCCGGATTGGAGGGCCGAAGTCGCCGAGGGTCTGCCACCGGAAATCGCCGAGGACACACCGCTGGACCTTTACGGTCTCATCACAGGTTTGCCTGCTGAAACCGCGTAGCTCCCTTGGGACGGCCCCAAGGTGCGAATCATCGAGCATCCGGCGCACGCCCCGGGCCATGCGGCGTTGTTGATCGAGGAACGCCGAGTTCTCGTCGCCGGCGACATGCTTTCCGATGTCTTCGTCCCGATGTTTGACGACACCGATAATCCGATTCCGGACTACCTCGTCGTGCTGGGTCTGCTCGAAGGCGTGGCGGACGACGTCGATGTCCTTGTCCCCGGCCACGGGTCCGTCGCCAGGGCTGATGAGGTACGCGCAAGGCTCAGATTGGATCGGGCGTACGTGGAGGACCTGCGGGACGCCCGGGTTTCCAACGATCCAAGAATCGTATCGCCCAAGCCCGGCTGGGAGTGGGCGACCGCCATTCACGAGGGACACGTCCGGAGCCTCGTCGGAGGAAGCGAGCGCGATGGCGGCTGACCGGGACCCGGTGCCGAGTCGCGGGACGAGGACGTGTCCTCGGCGAGGCGACCGCGCGGCTGCGTTACGTCAACATCGTTGACCATTTGGCTGCGCCTTGCCAGCATTTGGCGAACCGCCCCGCCAGCCCCGCAGCTCTTACGGAGTGAGCGCCGTGATCGCCCCAGAGTCACACCCTGCCGCCCGGTCGGGTTTCACCCCCGCCCTCCACTTCGCCTTCGAGGTCCGGGCCTTCCTCGCCCCCTCCCTCCATATAGGCCATGGCGCCGGCGAAGTCACCGAGTACGTCCCCATCATCGACGGCACCGTCGACGGCCCCCGCCTGCGCGGCACGGTCCTGGCCGGCGGCGGCGACTGGTTCGACAGGCGCCGCGAGGTCTACCAGCGGGACGCCCGATACCTCCTGCAAGCAGATGACGGCGCGGTCATCGACATCACCAACCGCGGCTGTTACCACGAGGACAACCCCGCCGCCCCCGCCCAGTACGACGGCACCGAGCAGGTGTCCGAGGCAGGCGTGTACTACCGAACCTCCCCCGTCTTCCGCACCGATGCCCCCGCCCACCTTTGGCTCGCCCGCACCGTCTTCATCGGCCTCGCCCGCGGCGACGACTCGGAAGTCGCCATCCGCTTCTATTCCGTGGCCTGACCCCCGCGACAAGCCGCGGAGCAGAGCCCCCATAGCCCTCCCGGTCCAGAACCACCGCCCTTCGGACCGTGAAGCCTTCAGAAACGCCGGCCCAGCTCCCCCCTGCAGGCGACAGGTCGGCTCCGCAACGAGACCCCGTGGAGCCGGTCGGTGAATCTGAGTCCGACGGTGAGGTCGGCTATCCGGAGGCGGGAGAGGCTGAGGGCGGGTTGGGCGACGAGGGCGTGCGCGCTGAGCGGGCCGGCTGGGGAAGTCCTCGGGGCACGGTGAAGCTGGTGGGCCGCGTCAGCCCGTGCCTTCTGGGCACAGGCCAGGAGGCGCTCGGTGAACGGGCCCGCGGGCGGCAGGTTGAGGCGCTCGTACTGCTCCGGGGAGTGCCGGCGACGCGGGGCTGTGTGGTGCGCAGGGTGACCATGCGCGGTTCGAGGTTGTCGTCCGGGAGGGGCCTGGTCGGCGTCGGTGTGCAGGACGAAGAGGTGCGTGCCGAAGGCGTACGGGTTGGGGAGGGTGTGGCCCGGGAGCTTGAGCAGCGGGACGTTGTTGGTGAAGGCGAGGGGCGGGACGAGCTCGGCGGGTGAAGCGCCGCGCATGTGGGTGGGCATAAGGGTGTGCTCGTGCAGCGGCTGGTCGCGGTCGCGGACCGAGGTGTCGTCGGACATGGTGTCGCGCATCGGTCCTTCAGGCCGGACGGTGGTGGGATCGACGCCGAAGTACTCCGGCAGGGCGGGAGTGATGGCACCGGCCCTGGGTGCGGCCGCGAGGGTCGCAGGCAGCGGGATCGGGGTGGTCTTGTCGTCGTGTTCCTGCGGGCGTGATCGTTCCGTCCCGTGCCCGACGGCATGCTCAGCGAGCTGGTCCTGCACCGCCTGCCCACCCGCTGACCGTTGCAACCCACGAGCTGCCCCGGACCGGCGGGCGATGCCGAATGCTCAACGGGTACGAAGTGGTGAGCTGGTGCCTACGATTGGCTCGCGCGACCGGCGGGACTTCACGCGGTCGATGCGGGGAAGGTGAGGGCCGTCCAGACGCCGATCCCGCGGGCCTGACGCAGGCTGCCGGGGAGTGGGCGCGGTGGTGGGGTGGCGACAGCGAGGGAAGGGCCGGCGCCCTGGCACCCGCGACGGCCGGCCTTACTGCGGTGGCGCCGTGGCTCCGCGGCCTTGGCGGGATCCGGCGTAGGCCGCCTCGCGCAGGGGACGGAGAGTGTCGGTGGGCTGCAGGTCTGTGAGGCTCGCCGCATACGGGTCGAAAGCGACCGTGAGCGGTGCTGGGGCAGGGAGCGCCGTGTGTACGGAGAGGGCGGCGAACTGCCGCCACGGCTCCCCGCGCGCCGCAGCGCAGAGCCGGAAGCGTGCCGGGCGGCGGGCCAGCGCCGCGGCGAGCTCCGACGGGCGCGCGGGAAGCCCGCGGCCGGGTTCGTCGGGGAAGGCAGCGATCACCCGGACCCGGTCCGGGAAGCGGTAGCCGCTCAGGGTGGAGTAGGGGCCGGCGAGGGCGTCGGTACGGGGAAGGGGCACGTGCCGTGTCAGGGAACCGCTGCCGCTTGAGGTGAGCAGCAGGTCCAGCGGCCGGTCCGGACCGGCGGCGTCCTCTACCTTCAGCGCCAGCCCCAGCCCGTCGGGCAGTCGCCCGGGCAGTCCGGCCGCCCTCGACCAACGCACGGTGACGTCATACCGCCCTGCCGAGTCCAGCCACGCCACGCCCCAGGTGTGGTGACCGGCCGGAAGGACTTCGAGCACTCCGGACAGGACGACGCCGTCCGGATGCAGAGCAGGCCTTCGGCCCCGGCATCGTGCCAGGCCGCTGGCCAGCGAACGAAGGGAGGGACGGGGAGCCATCAGCGCCCCCAGCCGACGGGAGCCGGGCCGGAGGCGACGCCGGAGCGCTGCGCCGCCGGCAGTCGGCACCTCTCGACGTGTGCGGGCATCATCTACGCCTCCTTGCGTATTCGTGCCGCTGGCGTCTACCCCTCATGCCGCCCGCGACACGGAAGCGGGCGCTGGTCTTCCCGGACGCAAGGGACGGGTGCGGCCGGGTACCGCGCCGGCCGGCGGCCACCCCGGGCGCGCGCGTCTGCGTCGCGCTCGAGCCGGCCCGGCTGCGGAACCCGAGCCCTGGACAGGCCCGGACTCGCCGTCGCGGGTCGTCCCTCGGCACCCGGGGCGGCCTGCCAGGGCGTGCGGGGCGGGGGAGACGGGTGCGGCGAGTACCGCATCACACTGCTGTCCCCTCACCCCCGGCCCTGACGTCACCGACCAGCTGCCGCCAGCCGGTGGCCCCGACCGCCCGCCTCGCTGCCCTCGGCGAAGGGACAGCGCCCGAGGCGCCGTGGCCCGCGCGGCGCACAAGTCGGAGGCCGGGCGGTTACCGTTCTCGTTGCTCGGGCCGCCAGGCGGCCCTGGAAGTTGAAGCGGTGACCCGCAACGGCGCGGGCCATCCGTACCGCAGGGGCCTGTGAGGGAGCACCTCACGGACAGCTACCTCAGGGCGCTTCCTCGGCCTGCCGCTCTCGGCCGGCGTCTGCTCGTCCCCGGGCCGACCGGCCTTACTCCGGTCCCGGTATGAAGCCGCTGTTCTGTTGCCGGCGCAGGGGCAAGGGCCTCTGAAGCTCGTCCTGACAGGTCCGGCCCCTGGACGGGGCCGTCTTCGGGAACGTCAGCTGTTCGGCCGGTGGGCGTCTTCGACGCCGCATCGATGGGACGGTGGGGCTCGGTTCGAAGATCTGTTCTTCTGGACAGGGTCGGTCCTATGATCACCGGCATGCCTTCCGCCCTGGTCCTGATCGACCTGATGCCCCGCATCATCGCTCTTCCTCTCGCCCCCCGCACGGGAGAGGAAGTACTGCAGCGCGGCCGCGAGCTGGCCGAGTCGTTCCGGGTACGGAAGCGGCCCGTGGTGATGGTGCGGGCGGAACGTCCGGGCGTCGCTGAACAGCCGCCCGGCAGCGGCTTCGCGGACGGCCTGGTGCACGACGGCGACCTCGTGGTGGTCAAGCGAACCGTCGGTGCCTTCTACGGCACCGGCCTGAATGAGCGCCTGCGCGCCCTGGGCGTGGACACGCTGGTGCTTGCCGGACTGGTCACCTCAATGGGCGTCGAGTCCACCGCGCGGGCCGCGTCCGACCACGGTTACCGGCTGGAGTTCGTGGCCGACGCGATGTCCGCACTGGCCGCGGACGAACACGACTTCGCCGTGGAGCGGATCTTCCCTCGCTTCGGCGAGGTACGGATGACCTCTGATTACCGGTGACACCCCCCGGCCTCCTCGCCCGCGCGAGCGGCAGCGGCAGAGCGGGACCCGGCTGCGTACACCCATGCTGCGCAGCTCTTTGAGCGCCGTCTCGTACAGCACTTCTGCGCTGGGCTGGGTGATGCTCGCCTCGGCGGTGAGCAGCTTGACGGACGGGAGTGTGTCATCGGGCAGGTGAACACCTCCTGCGTCATGGCTGGGGAGACTGCCGGAAGCGCATAGGCCGGGAGCGGGTGGCCGAGCCGGTGGCCGTCCCGAGCCGGCGGCTGACCACGCCAACGTCGATGACGAGAAGAGACGGGACAGCGGTTGCGCAACGGCGGGTGGGCTCCCTCCCCGTCATCCGCTCCTTCGCCGCAGCGGCCGCCACCCGAGGGCACGCCGCAGCCGGCACGCCACTCATGGAGGCCGGCGCCAGCTGACCGCCGGGCCTGTCCGCGTGAAGCCTTCGCCGCCCAGGCCGGCTACCTGCCGACGCCGACCTCCTGGCCCCCATGTCCGGCCTGCCGCCGTCCCGTTCTGAGCGCTTCTGCAGCGTCTATTGGTCAGCCTGGGGGGACTTGTACGGCTGCTCAGGCGGCTCCGCGTGGTCGTGGCGCTGGCGGGTCGCTACGCCGGCGTCCCTTTCGCGACTGCTCGACGCCCTGTCGCGAAAGGGGCAGGGGCACCAGGTGGTTGTCAGGTGTGCAGGGCGCGGCGGCGCCCGAGGAGGACGCCAAGGGCGATCATGCCGACGCCGAGGATGAAGTGGAGCCAGTTGTCCGCCGTGTTCACCGGGACGAAGTTGGCGGAGCTGTCGCGATCGATCAGCAGGCCGTAGATCCACAGAACGAGGTAGATCAGGCCTCCGCCGATGAGGTAGGTGCGGGCGGTCGTGGCGGCGCGGGCCATGGCGATGCCGGCGACGCCGAACAGCAGGTGGACGATGTTGTGGAGGACGGAGACCTGGAAGACGCCGAGCAGCTTGGCCTCCGAGTGGTGCTCGGCGAACTTCAGGGAGTCGTAGTCAGTCGTGATCCCGGGGATGAAACCGAGGACGCCGACCAGCAGGAAGACGACTCCCACCACGAGAGCGGCGAGCTGCACGGGCGTCCGGGCAGGGGTGCGGGGGTGGGTGGTCATGACGGTTCTCCTTTTCGCCTGGGAGGATCGAGGGCCGGTGTGACGTCCTCCCGGGGCGGATGCGGTGCGGACGCATCCGTCCGCCGTGAACGTGACGCGGGTTCCGCGGCGCTTCGTTCGGGTCTGCGCGCCGAGGGGGGCTCGTCGCCGGCTCCGGTGAATATGCCGAGGACGGACATGGTGTCGGCGGTGCGGGAGACGCGGACGGCGTGCCGTAGCGCCGTCGGACTGTCGGTCTGCGGGCGCAGTCGCGGTATGACGTGGTCGTGGGTACGTGGTCGTCGCCTCGGCGGTGATGCCGCTGGAGGCACGGACGAGCGTCTCCGAGTCGTCCGGGACCGCCCGCCGGACCTTGCAGGGGAGGCCGGGGCGGCGGCCCGTCCGGCGCCGAGGAGAACCGTGCGGCGGGACCACTTCACATGCGCCTCCATGGCGGTTCGCGTCGCTCCGGCGCCTGCCCGGCCGCGGTCCCCGCAAACGGCAGTCGGACGGCACCGCGCCGACAGGGCATGAGTCGATTGCCGAGGGGCGGGGTAGTCGGTGGGCACGGAAGCGCATTGCGGGAACAGCCCGGGCTTCCGGTGGGGGGCGCCACGACCAGCACGATGATGGCCGAGTGCAGTCTTCGCGTGGCCGCGTCCGAACCCGCTCTGAGTGGGCCCCACACGGAACAGGCGCCGTACCGGCCTGGACCCCGGGCCCGCGGCGGTCCAGTGCTCCACCGGGTGCACCTCACCGGCGCCGGCGACGGTGAGCGCAGGAAGGTAGGGGGCCGCGGGGCGGAATGCGGATGGCCCGGCCCCGGCCCTCCCTGAGCCGGGGTCGGGCACGGCCCCGCCGGGGGATCGTGCAAAGCATCGAGGAGTCACGCCCTCCTCGCCGCCGGCGGCTCGCAGGGGCGTTCGACGCGGGCAAGGGCGGGATGCCGTGGCCCTGCCCCGGGGTCGGCGAACCGCGTGCTGCCGACCCCGGTTTGCCCTCCTCGGCCGTCCAGCAGAGCCTCGGCCTGTCCACGACCGTGCCACCCATGACCTCACCACCCGCCACCGCGCCACCCACGCCCTGCTCCCAGATGCGCCCCGGGCCAGACGCGCGCGGAACAGTCGGCTGGTCGACCCGCGCCGGCATGACTCGGGCGGGACGCAGCCGTATGTCCTTCTCCTCGGAGGCGGCTGCCGTGAGCCCCGCCCACCGCCCAGTCGGCGCCGCGCCCGGCCCGCCTCACGGCGCGTTGAGTGCCGCCGTCGGGTGGAGGCGGGACGCGCGGATCGCCGGGTAGAGGCCGGCGATCATGCCGATCAGGAGGGTGGCGGTCAGGCCGCCCGCGAGGGACCAGGGCGGGACGACCGGTGTCCAGTCCTGGGTCCGCGCGAAGCCGTACGTCGCCGCCGCGCCGAGCAGCGCCCCCGACGCCCCGCCGAGTGCCGACAGCAGCAGCGACTCGGTGAGGAACTGGAGCCGGATCGCGTTGCGGGTCGCGCCGAGGGAGCGGCGCAGGCCGATCTCCTGCCGGCGTTCCAGGACGGAGATGACCATGGTGTTGGCGACGCCGACGCCGCCGACCAGGAGCGCCACCGCGCCGAGGCCCAGCATGAGGGTGGTCAGGCCCTCGTCGGCGGCGGCTCGGGCGGCGAGCGCGTCCGAGGGCCGGGAGACCTTGACGGCCGCTTCGCCGCCGGGGCTGATCGTGCGGGCCAGGACCGCCCGTACGTCCTCCACCGACGCGTCCGTGGAGCGCTCGAAGATCGTGGTCGGGTGGCCGTCGAAACCGAAGTGGCGCTCGGCGGCGGGGAATCCGATCATCGCCACCCGGTCGAGCGTCGGGACCAGTTCCAGCGGTTTCAGGATGCCGACGACCACCACACGGGTGTCGTTCATCATGATCGTCTCGCCGATGCCGGTGATGCCGAGCCGGTCGGCGGCCACCGATCCGAGGACCGTGACCGGGAGCCGCTCGCCGGCCGGGTCCAGCCAGGCGCCCTTGTCGACCTCGCCGCCGAGCGTGGCCAGGAGGTCGGTGCGGACCGCCTGCGTGGTGACGCCGGCGGTGCGCTCCTCGGGGACCAGGTCGCTGCGGCGGATCCGGGCGTCGACGTCGCCGGTCCCGGTGGCCTGTCGGACGGGGCCGATGCGCTCGACCATCGCGACCGCGTTCTTGGGGAGTTTGACCTCCTTGCCCTGGGTGTCCTTGCCCGCCTCGGCGGTGAGGAGGTTGGTGCCGAGCCGGTCGAGCCGGGCCATCAGGTGCGCGCGACTGGACTCGGAGAGGCCGACGACGGCGACCATGGTCGCGATGCCGATGGCGATCCCGAGGGCGGAGAGCACCACGCGCGCGCGGCGGGCGCGGAGGCCGACCGCGCCGACGCGGAGGATGTCGCCGGGGGAGAGCCGGGAGGGTTTGAGGGTGCCTTTCACCCCGGGACTCCTTCCGTCCGGGCGGCGCCGCGTTCGTCCGCGACGATCTCGCCGTCCTTGAAGCGCACCCGGCGCGGCAGGGAGTCGGCGATCTCCTGGTCGTGGGTGATGACGCAGATCGTGGTGCCGGCCTCGTTCAGTTCGCGCAGCAGGTCCATGACGACCTCGCCCGAGGCGGTGTCGAGGGCGCCGGTCGGCTCGTCCGCGAGCAGCAGTCTGGGCTCTCCCACCAGCGCGCGGGCGATGGCCACGCGCTGCTTCTCGCCGCCGGACAGTTCGTTCGGCGTGTGGGAGTGGCGGTGCGCGAGGCGGACCCGGTCGAGTGCGTGCCGCGCCCGCGCGCGGCGCTCCCGCAGCGGCACGCCCGCGTACAGCAGTCCGTCGGCGACGTTGTCCACGGCGTCGCGCCCCGCCGCCAGGTGGAAGTGCTGGAAGACGAAACCGATGTGGCGGGCGCGGAGTGCGGAGAGGCGGTTGTCGGAGAGCGCGGTCACGTCGTGGCCGGCGATCCGGACGGTGCCGCTGGTGGGCTTGTCGAGGGTGCCCATGATGTTGAGCATCGTGGACTTGCCGGAGCCGGACGGGCCGACGACGGCGAGGAGTTCGCCTTCGCCGACGGACAGGTTCACCGCGCGCAGGGCGTGGACGCCTCCGGGGTACGTCTTGGTCGCGCCGCGCAGTTCCACGACGGGCTCCGGGGACAGGGGGGACGTCGGCGGCGCGGCTGGTCCCGGGGGCAGGGGGGACGTCGGCGACACGGCGGGGCCCGGGGGCAGGGGAGAGGCCGGCGACGCGGCGGGGCCCAGGGGCAGGGGAGAGGCCGGCGACGCGGCGGCGGCAGGGGTCATGAGGCCGCCATCCCGACCGTCATGCCTTCCCGCACGTGCGGTCCGCTGACCTCGATCTGCCCGTCGGCGGTCATCCCCGTCTCCACCGGTATCGTCCGCGTGGTGGTGCCCTGGACGAGCTGAAGTCCGTAGCCGCCGTTCTCTCCGCGCAGGGCGAGGACCGCCTCGACGGGGACGGCGAGAACGCCCTCGCGTGCCTCACTGACGAACTTCACGCTGGCCGGTGCCTTGGCGTCCTCCCCGGACGCGGCGCGCGCCCCGCCGTCCAGGACGACCTCGACGACGATGCCTTCCTGCGCGGCCGCGCCCTCCCCGGAGCCGCCCGGTTCGGGGCGTACGGTCCCGGCGACCCGCCCGGGCACGGTCTTCCCGCTGGGCAGGGTGACCTCGACCTTGGTGCCGGCGTCGGTGAGCGCGCCGTCGGTCTGGTCCAGGTGGGCCCGGACGACGGGCCTGGTGGAGGCGATCGTCAGGACGGGTTCGCCCGGGGCGACCTGGTCGGCGAGGGCGGCGTCGACGGACACCACCTTGACCTGGCCGGGCTGGAAGACGACGTCTCCCTTGCCGACCCTTCCCGTGGGTTCGCGGTTCAGGGACTTCTGCCACTGCTTCACCGCCGCCTCGGTGTCCTTGCCGTACCGGGTGTCGACGTAGAGGCCCGCCCCGTATCCCAGGTCGCGCAGATTGCGCTCCAGCTGGAGCACGTCACTGCCCCGGTCTCCCGGCTTCATCTCGCGGAACATGGGGACGGGTCCGTACAGCAGGGTGACGGGCTTGTCGTTCAGCTCGTACAGCGCCTGCCCCATGGTCAGCGTCCGTCCTTCGGAGGCGGCCACGGTGACGGTGCCGTCGACGGCGGACTTGACGGGGCGGCGCTGCGCGAAGTCGAGCCTGCCGTCGACCGTCTTGGACTGGACGAGGTCGGTGCGGACGACGGTCGTGGTGGCGGGCGGCAGTCCGCCGCCCTTCCCGGAGGCCCCCGGGTCGTTCCCCTCGTGGGCCCTCCCGAGGTCCCCGAGGACGCCGAAGTGGACGGCTCCGCCGGTCACGGCGGCGGCGACCGCCACCGCGCCGACGGTACGGAAGACGGTGCGGCGCTTCACTGCATGCCGTCCAGACCGTCGAGGAGCTTCGTCTTGCACGCCTCGCGGGCCTGCTTGTACGCGGGCGAGTCGTGGTCGATGGTCGGGGAGGCGGGGTTCGGATCGCCGCCGGGCTGGACGTTGCCGCCGCTCATCGTCGGGTTGGTGAACTGGGAGACGCCGTTGTCGCGCATGCACTTGGCGTGCGCCAGCATGGACTCGTAGTCCTTCTGCTGGTCGCGCTGCGGCTCGGCCAGCATGGCCTTCTGCAGCTCGGCGGCGCACACGCCGTTCTTGCCGCCCTTGGCGGCCTCCATCTGGCCGGGCCGCGAGGAGATCTCCTCGATCTTCGCCCAGTCGAGGTGGCCGCTGAGCTTGGGGTCCGGGTAGTCCTTGTAGCCGCCCTTGTCACGCATGCACCGGACGTAGAGCAGCTGCGCGTCGTAGAAGGCGCTCTTGCCGGCGGGCCGGGTGCTGGGGGCGCTGCCGTCCTTCGCGGACGGCGAGGCCGTGGCGGCCTCCGGCACGGAGGCGATCTCGTCGTTCGTCCGGTCGCCGGCGGTGCTGTCGCCGCCGCTGCCGCACGCCGCGGAGAAGGCGAGGACGGGAAGCACGGCGAGGGCGGTCAGGCGCAGCCGGGCGGCGGCGCGGAAGGTTGTCTTCGGGCTCATGCGCACCACCCTGCTGAGGCCACGTGATGACGATGCCATGACGACATGATGGGCACGTAACAATGCCCCCGACCTGGGGCTTCAGTCCCCCTTCGGGCGGCGGGCCGGTGGTTGCGGCACCCATAATCGACCGCATGCCGCATGTACTGCTCATCGAGGACGACGCGTCCGTGAGGGACGGAATGGAGCTCGTGCTGCGCCGCCACGGGTACGGCGTCGCCACGGCCGCCACCGGCGAGGAGGCGCTCGCGCTGCTCGACTCCTCCGACGGCGCGAAGGTCGAGCTGGCCGTCCTCGACCTGATGCTGCCCGGGATGGACGGGTTCGAGGTGTGCCGTCGTATCCGCGCCCGGACGACCACGCTTCCCGTGATCATGCTGACCGCGCGCGGGGACGACCACGACATCGTGACGGGCCTGGAGGCGGGCGCCGACGACTACGTGGTCAAGCCGGTCACCGCGCCCGTCCTGGAGGCCCGCATCCGGGCCGCGCTGCGGCGCGCGGAGCCGTCGGCGCCGTCCCGGGCGGCCGGCGCCGACCTCGCGGGCCTGGTGATCGACCGCGCCGGTCTCACCGTCACCAAGCGGGGCGTCGTGATCCCGCTGCCGCCCACCGAGCTGCGGCTGCTGCTCGAACTCTCCGCCTCCCCGGGCCGGGTCTTCAGCCGCGAGCAGCTCCTGGCTTCGGTCTGGGACCACACCTTCCTCGGTGACTCCCGGCTGGTGGACGCGGCGGTCGGCCGGCTGCGCGCGAAGCTGGAGGACGTACCGGCGAGGCCGCGGTACGTCCAGACCGTGCGGGGCTTCGGCTACCGCTTCGGCCCGCTGTGAGGCGCACGCGCGGCGCCGCCGGCGCGGCGAACGGCGCGGCGAACGGCGGGGCCGGCGCCCACGCCCCGAGGCGGCGCTCCCGCAGGCTCGTCGGGGGGCTGCGGACCCGGCTCGTCGTCACGTTCGTCGTGGTCGCGCTGGTCAGCGCGGTGACCGCGACCGCGCTCGCCTACCGGGACGCGCGGACCGCCGTCCTCCGGCGCACCCAGGACGCCGCCGTGAACGACGTACGGACGCGGGTCACCGCGGTCGCCGCCGACTTCGACCTGCCGCCCGACCAGCGGTCGCTCGCCCGGTTCGCGGCGAAGGTCTCCGACGGCCTCGGCGCCCGGATCGTCGTCGCGCGCCACCAGGACCTCGCCGCGGTGTCCGACCCGCTCGCCGACACGCAGGGCCGGATCACCGCCGAGCTGCGGGCCGCCGTCCGGGCCGGGGACGGGGCCCGGTTCCAGCGGGTGACATGGCGGGACGAGCCGTACCTGGTGGTCGGCATGCCCGTGACGTACGCGGACGGCGACCGGCGGTTCTCCGGTCTGGAGGTCTTCGCGATCACCGACCTCCGGGCCGAGCGCGACGACACCGCCGCCCTGGTGGACTCCGTACGCGCCGGCATCCTGCCGGTGATGGTGCTGACCGCCGTCCTGGCGCTGCTCGCCGCCCGTACGGTCCTCCGCCCCGTACGGCAGCTGGGACGGGCCACCAGGGAGCTCGCGAAGGGCGACCTCGGCAGCCGGGTCCCGGTCAAGGGGCACGACGAACTCGCCGATCTGGCACAGACGTTCAACGACACGGCGGACGCCCTCCAGGCCTCCGACGCGCGCCTGCGCGAACAGGAGGCGAAGGCGCGCCGCTTCGTCGCGGACGTCTCCCACGAACTGCGGACCCCCCTCGCGGCGATGACGATGGTGGCGACCGTGCTGGAGGAGGACGCCGACCAGCTGCCGCCGGACGCCGCGCGGGCGGCGCGCACGGTGGGCAGGGAGACGGCGCGGCTCTCGCGGCTCGTCGAGGACCTGATGGAGATCTCCCGCTTCGACGCGAAGGCGGTCCGGCTGAACGCGGCCGAGACCGATCTCGCCGACACGGTACGGGCCTGCCTGGCGTTGCGCGGCTGGACCGAGTGCGTGGAGGTCCGCCTCGAGGAGGGCGTACGGGCGGTGGTCGACCGGCGCCGCGTCGACGTGATCGTGGCCAACCTGGTGGGCAACGCGCTGCGGCACGGAGCCCCGCCGGTCACCGTGACCCTCGGGACGGACGGCGCGACGGGGGAGTGGGTGACGGTGGAGGTCGCCGACCACGGCCCGGGCCTGCCGCCGGAGGCCCGGGAGCGGGTCTTCGACCGCTTCTACAAGGCGGACGCGGCGCGCACCCGGAGCGCATCCGACACCGACGGGCAGGGCAGCGGCCTCGGCACGGCGATCGCGCTGGAGAACGCGCGGCTGCACGGCGGCACCATCGACGTCGCCGAAGGGACGGAAGGCGGCGCCGTGTTCACCCTGCGACTGCCCCTGCGGCACACTGGTGAGGACGCGGAGTGAGGGTACGGGCGGGAGCGCCGGCGCTTGTCCTGGGGATCGCCCTGGCAGGGTGTGGCGTGCAGCCGACCGGGGTGATCGGCGCGGGCGAGCCGGCGACCGGGCTGACGCGGGGGATCCGGCTGTACTACGCGTCGGACGGCGGATTGCGGGGCGTGCCGGTGCTCGACAGGGAGGTCGACAGCCTCGACTCGGTGGTGAAGCTGCTCATGAGCGGCCCGCCGCCCGCCGAACAGCGCGACGGCCTCACCAACCTCGTCCAGCTGGGCGGCTACACGGTGACCGGGCGGGGCGCCAGGGTCACGGTGCGCCTGGAGGACCCTTACGGGGCGACGGGCCGTGACCAGGGCACGGGGCAGCTGGTGTGCACACTGGCCCGCGCCCAGTCCGTCCTCGATCCGGGGGTGAGGACCGAGGACGTGGAGGTCACCCTGCGCCCGCCGGAGGCCCAGCCCCTCGGACCGTACCGGTGTCCCGAGTTCCTCAACGGCTAGGGCGCTTCCTTCAACGCTCGGTGGACGGCGTCGGTACGGGTGAGCGCGCGGGGACGACTTCGACTGTCGTCGGCGAACGGGCCCGGACCGGACGCGGCCCGGGCACGCGGGTGCGTGTCCGGGCCGTGCGGGGTGGCGGAGGTCAGGCGGCGAGGGCCTGGTGCAGGGCGTCGAGGCCGTCGCGGTAGATGCCCGCGAACAGTTCCTCGGCCTCGGCGTCGGTGACGCCCGCCGGGGTGAATCGGCCCGACCACTGGACCTCGGCGATGTCGTCCCGGCCGTCGACCGGGTGGACGCGGAGGGTGGAGACGTACCCGGTGACCGGGAACGGAGCCTGGAGGATCGTGTACGAATAGCGGCGCTCGGCCTCGTTGAAGTCCACGAGGCGCTCGACGATGACCTCGCCCTCGGGGTTCTTCAGGCGGCGGACCCGGCCGCCTTCGAGGGCGGTGCTCTCGGGGATGTAGGGGAGCCAGTCGGGAAGGGTGTCGAAGCCGCCGATCAGGTTCCAGACCTGCTGGGGGGAGGCGGGGACGGCGCGGGAGACGGACGTGGAAGCCATGATGGTGCTCCGTGGGGGAGGGCGTGGGACTCAGGCGTTGTTCGGGAGCGGGGCGGCCGGGCTGACCAGGCCGGCGGCGCGCAGGTCGGTCCAGAACGCGGCCGGAACGGTCTCGTTCAGGGCGGCGGTGTCCTCGGCGATGCGGCTGGGCCGAGTGGCGCCGGGGATGACGGCGGCGGCGGCCGGGTGGGCGAGGGAGAACTGGAGGGCGGCGGCCTTGATGGAGATGCCGTGCTTGTCCGCCAGGGCCTTCAGCTTGCCGACGCGCTCGACGATCACGGCGGGGGCCTGCTGGTACTCGAAGTGGGTGCCGCCGGCGAGGATGCCGGAGCTGTACGGGCCGCCGACGACCATGTCGACGTTCTGCTCCTGCGCCATGGGGAGCAGGCGGGTGAGGGCGTGCTCGTGGTCGAGGAGGGTGTAGCGGCCGGCGAGGAGGAAGCCGTCGGGCTGCGGCTCGTCGAGGGCGAGGGTCAGTTCGATGGGTTCGGTCTTGTTGACGCCGAGGCCCCACGCCTTGATGACGCCCTCGTCGCGGAGGCGGGACAGGACGCGGAAGGCGCCGGTGCGGGCCTCCTCGAACTTGGCGAGCCAGGCGTCGCCGTGGAAGTCCTGGGCGATGTCGTGGACCCAGACGATGTCGAGGCGGTCGGTGCGCAGGCGCCGCAGGCTGTCCTCGATGGAGCGCTCGGTGGCGTCGGCGGTCCACTCGTGGAGGATCTTGTTCGGGTTGCCGTGCTCGAACAGGCCGCCCTTCTCGCCGAAGTCCGGCACGTCGGTCTCGTGCTCGTCGAGGATCACCCGGCCGACCTTGGTGGACAGGACGTACTCCTCGCGGGGCTTGCCGGCGAGGACCTGGCCGAGCCGTTCCTCGGCGAGGCCGGCGCCGTAGAAGGGCGCGGTGTCGTAGAAGCGGATGCCGTGGTCCCAGGCGGCCTCGACGGTGGCGGCGGCCTCGTCGTCGGGGATGGCGCGGAACATGTTGCCGAGCGGGGCGGTGCCGAAGCCGAGGCGTCCGGGAAGGATGTTCTTGAGCGACATGCGAAGTGCCTTTGCGAGAGGTGGGGGAGGAGGGCCGGAAGGCCCCCGGTGCGCTCACATCTGCGTGCGAACCGCACCTGGCGAGGAAAACAATACTTGCAAGCGCCGACTAATGCAAACGCCTCATATGCGCGTCCGCCCTGTGGGGTGCGTCCCTCCGCGCGTGACCCCGCGACGGCTCGGCGCGGACGTCGACCTCAGTACGGGCGGCGGAGGCGGCCGACCGGCCTCGGGAACCCGGGCCGGTCGGCCGCCCCCGGGGCGCGCGCGTGGATGGTTACGCCCCCTGGGACGGCCATCTCGGCGCTTCGGACGACCCGCGCGTCCTGGTGCCGCGTTCACCAGGGCATCGAGCTGCCCTTCCCGCGCCCGGACGACCGACCGCCGTCCCGGACAGGTCAGCGTGGTCGCTCGCACCGGGACCGCGTCCCGGTCGGCGGTCGGCTCGCGGACGAGCGGCCCCGCGATGTCTGGTCGGCGCTTGGCATCACGACCCCGGCGGCTTCATGGGAACCGAGGCGTTCCTTCGCGCTCCGCGGGGCGCCAGTGGGGGTGGGCGACGGGCGCGACCGCCGAGCGGCGGTCGTGGATCCCGTCCGCCCGGGGCGATTGGAACGCCGCTTGACCGGAGAGCCCCGGCATCTGACGCCGGCCCGCGGAGGCCCAGTCCTCAGGATCTCCGCGGGGTCGGCTCTGGTTCGGGCCGGGTCTGTTGAACTGGTCCGGTGCGGTCCGGTGCGCAGGTCGCGGTCCGGCCGGCGATCGCGGCCCTCTCGTCGCCGGTGAAGTCGAAGACGTCGAGGTTCTGCCGGATGCGCTCCGGGTTCACCGACTTGGGGATGATGATGTTGCCGAGCTGCAGGTGCCGGCGCAGGACCACCTGCGCCGGGGACGTGGCGCGCCGGCCCGCGATGGCCGTGACGGCCTCGTCCTTCAGGACGGCGCCCTGGGCGAGCGGACTCTACGCCTCGGCGGCGATGCCCAGTTCAGCGTGCGCGGCGCGCAGTTCCTTCTGCTGCAGGCCGGGGTGCAGTTCGACCTGGTTGACGGCCGGGACGAGCTCGGCGCCGTCGATCAGCCGCTTCAGGTGGTCGGGCTGGAAGTTGGAGACGCCCGCGGTGCGGACCCGGCCGTCCGCGACGAGCTTCTTGATGGCCTTCCAGGTCTCCCTGTGTAGCAGGTCACGGGCTAGGGCGGGCCAGTGAATCAGGTACGTGTCGACGTAGTCGAGGCCCAGCTCGGCCAGGCTGTCGTCGAAGGCGCGGCGGGCGGCGTCGTAGCCCTGGTCGGCGTTCCACAGCTTGGCCACCATGGCACCCGCCGGATCCCCACCGTCACCCTGAACAACGGCGTCGAGACCCCCAGCTCGGCTTCGGGCGTCTTCCAGGTTCCCGATGGCGGGACCACCGCTGCCGTCTCCTCCGCCCTCGAGGCCGGCTACCGGTCCATCGACGCTGCGGCGATCTACGGCAACGAGGCCGGCGTGGGCAAGGCTCTCGCGTCCTCCGGCATTACCCGTGAGCATCTGTTCATCACCCTGAGTCCGTCACGGAAGACGAACGTGTGGACCATGTCGGTGACCTCGTGGGTCTCGGTGCGGGCGCTCCACTGCAGGAACAGCACGTCGCCGACGAACCGGGGGGCAGGTGCCATGCGGCGTCCGGGAGTTCGGCGAGCAGTGCGCCGATGCCCCGCTGCAGTCCCTCGCGTCCCGCGAGGGTGCCCTCGGGGGGTGAGGAGCACGGCGTCCTCGGTGTGGTTCCGGCTGATCGGTTCGAGGCCACCGGTGTCGAGCCGGTTGCCGTGGACGGCGAAGACCCCCTACGGGGCGCGGCCCATCGGCCCCGCCCCGCAAGGGCGTCGACGGCCGCGGCGGCGAAGGAGTGGTCCTGCTCGGGGGTGCCGCCGTCGACGCCGATCGCGCCGACGAGGCGGTCGTCGAGGTGAACGGAGATGCCACCGGCGATGAGGAGGACCGGCCTGTCAAGGGCGGTGTCCGACGCCCTCGCCCGCTGTGCGGGCGCCGCCACCCGACGGAGCGCGCCCGGTAGGAGGGCCTGTTCCTGTTCGTGTGCCGCCCGTGCTCCACTGGCCGGCGCGGCGGCTCCGCCGATGTCTCCGGTGAGGGGCCGTGGCTCCTGAAGGAGGTCCGTCCCCGAGGGGGCCGCTCTGTACGGGGCCTCGCCGAGGCTGCCGAGGGCCGGCGACTCGCGCCCCTCGCCCGCGTGACCGAGGGGCGCGGGCGCACCGTCGGCGGTGTCCACCCCGTGCAGCGGGATCCGGCCTACCCCTGATCTGCCGGAGCCGATCCGGAAGGGTCAGTTGGCGAAGCCGCCCTTGGGTTCGATGATCTCCAGGTTGGTGCCGTCGGGGTCGTTGAAGTAGGCGACCCTCGTGCCGAGTGCCGCCTCCGGGGTGACCTCGCCCGCGACGAACGTGTAGTCGTCGCCCAGGAAGTCGTATCCGGCGTCCTTCATCCGCTGGTACACCGTGTCGAAGTCGTCGACCTTGAAGCAGAGGTGCATGGACCCGGGCCGGTTCGCCCTGCCGTTGGTGCGCTCGCCGACCGGGTCCTCGAACTGGATCAGGTCGATGCCGAGCCCGTCCATGTTGATCGTCGCGTACCTCAGCTTCGCGTTCGGCAGTCCCTGGGTGCGGCCGAAGGGTTCGCTGTCCATCGTTCCCCGCGCGACGGGTTCGCGTCCTGTCAGGGCCGAGTAGAACGCGATCGAGGCGTCCAGGTCGGACACCGAGATCCCTACGTGAGCGCCCCGCGTGAGGTGCATCGGAGTATCGGCGACAGTCATGGGAGTCCTCCCGGGTTCAGGTGGTTGCATCCCGGGCAATTCTTCCGAATCTGGCATGTTTCGCATCTCCCTGGCGGCGGAACGGCGCCGGTGCGGCGCCCTGCCCGCGGTGCAAGCGAGCGGCAGCACGGCAGGAGTGCGATTCGGGTAGCGGCGCGAACGAGTGAGGAGCGGGCCGGCGGCTGGCGTGGGGAGCGCGCCGTCTCGGCGCGGTGTTCAGAAGCTCCCTGTCCGGCGCGCCCCGTTCCGTGCCTGGTGTGACACCGGCCCGCGGTGGCCGTGCCGCGGCGCCGGACGTCCTTCACGTCCAGCGCTGCGGCCGGGCTCCGGAGGCCCTGTTGCGCGGCATCTCGGCGGTCGGCCGTTCAGGCGGCGGGGTCGGCTCCGGGCGCGAGGACGACCTTGCCGACGACGGTGCCGGACTCCGCGTGCCGCAGCGCGGCTGCCGCCTGGTGCAGGGGGTACACGCGGTCGATCTGCGCCTGGATGGTTCCGGCACGCAGCAGTTCGAACACCTCGGTCAGGTCGTCGCGCAGGGCGGCACGGTACGTGCCGGGATTGCGGGCCTTTCCTGCCCACAGGTTGAAGAAGTGGGCGCTGCGCCCGTTGGGCAGGGCGTTCCACAGCGCCAGCCGGGCCACGAGCCGGAGGACCGTGAGGGTGCCGTTTCCCGCCTGGTCGCGGGTCGAGGCGCTGCCGTAGGAGACGAGCGTGCCGCCGGGGGCGAGCATGCGCCAGGAGTCCTTGACGCCCTTGCCGCCGACGTGGTCGAAGACCGCCGCGACCCCGTGCGGGGCCAGCTCCCGAACCCGGGCGGGAACGTCGTCGCGGTAGTCGACGGGCAGCGCCCCCAGCGCGGCGACGGCTTCCTGGTTGCGGGCCGAGGCGGTGCCGATGACGCGCACGCCCCGGGTCCGGGCGAGCTGGACCAGTACGCTGCCGACGCCGCCGTTGGCTCCGTGGACGACGATGGTGTCACCCGGCCGGACGTGCGCCGTGCGGAAGAGCATCCGCCAGGCCGTCGCACCGTTCGTCACGAGCGTCTCGGCCTCCACGGCGCCGACGCCTTCCGGTACGGGCATGAGGTCGGCGGCGTCCAGCAGTACGTGGTCGGCCCAGCCGCCGGTCTTGGTGAGAGCGGCCACCCGCTGGCCCACGACCGGTCCGGGCTGCCCGCCGTCGGCCGGCGCCCCCAGCTCCTCGACGATGCCGACGAGGTCGTAACCGGGGACGAAGGGGAACGCCGGCATGTCGTAGTACTTGCCGCGGCGCATCTGCTGTTCGGCGAAGCTCACGCCGCTGGCCTCGACGCGGATCAGGGCCTGGCCGGGGCCCGGCTGGGGGCGTTCCCGCAGGCGGACCTCAAGGCTCTCGGGCTCGCCGATGGCAGGGAGAACGATCTCGGTGATGTGCACAGGTGCTCCTCGATGAGGGGAGGGATCAGAAATAAGGACAAGTGAGGGAGTGGTCAATCACTCACTCTCTGGCCCGGAAGGATGGCCGCCGCTCGGGGCGAGCGGCAGCCGGGCGGCCTGCCGGGAGCAGGGGAGCGGGTCAGGTCAGTAGTGGACGATGCCCGCGGTCAGCGTGCGGGTCCACGGAGCGTCCACGGAGGAAGCGTCCAGGGACACGATCAGGTGGCAGAGCATGCCGGCGGCGAAGAACTGCTGGACCTGCTCCTCGCTGCCGCCCGACGCGCCGCGGACGTACTCCACCGTGCGGGCGTACCCGGCGCGCACGGCCTCCCTGATCGCTGGTTCGGAAACGGCCGCCGCCTGGGCGTGCAACTGGACGAGAAGCAGATCGTTGTCGCTGATCAGGCGCGCGTAGGCGTCTCCCATGGAGTCGAGCACCGCCTGCGGCTCGCTGCTGGCGACCTCGGCCGCCCCCCGCTCCAGGGCGGCGCGCACCCGGGTGAAGCAGTGCGCGACGACCGCGGTGAACAGGGCTTCTTTGTTGGGGAAGAGGCGGTAGACGTACGCCTGCGAGATGCCGGCCGCCTTGGCGACCTCCGCGGTCGTCGTGCCGAAATAGCCGCGTGCGGCGAACGCCCCGATGGCGGTGCGCAGCACTGTTTCCCTGCGCTCCTCCGCGGTGGACAGTCGGCGGGGTTCCGTGTTCATGTGAGTACTCAATCACTCACCCATCTGCTCCGTCAAGCGCTGCCCGGCAGAAGCGTGCCCGAACAGCAGCTTTGACGCTCAGGCTGGTGAGTGATTGACTACTCACACGGCAAGTCGGGTGGTGCTGCACCGCTCGGCCGTCCGTCTCTCCATGCCCCTTTCTCCGACACCAGCAGGAGACACTCGTGCTTTCCCTTGTTCACGCCGCCTCTGGACTCCTCGCCGCCGCTATCGGCGCCGTCCACGTCGCCCCCCAGCCGGTGACGATCGACGAAACGGCCCCGGTGATCACCCGCGACGCCATCGTCATCCACGCGCCGGCCCCTCGCGTCTGGCGTCTCCAGACCGACGTGGAGGGATGGCCGACCTGGCAGCCGGGCGTCAGCTCCGTCGTCAAGAAGACCGAGGGCGCCCTGCGGCCGGGCTCCTCCTGGGTGTGGTCCACCGAAGGGCTGGAGAACATCACCTCGACCGTCCAGCAGGTCGAGCACGGACGTCGCATCGTGTGGGGAGGCCCGGCCGCGGGCATCACCGCCGTCCACGTCTGGACCTTCGAGCCCACCGAGGACGGAGTCGTCGTGCGCACGGAGGAGTCCTGGACCGGCGAGCCGGTCGACGCCCACACCGCGTACCTCCAGGAAGCCCTGGACGCGTCCCTCGACGACTGGCTCCACCACCTCAAGCACCGTGCCGAACAGGGAAGATGACACCGGGCCCTCGACCCGGTGTCCTGCCCGTCATGGCGAACCGCGACAAGCGGCTCGACGGATTTCGGTGCATCCGGGGACGGTGCGAGCGCCGAATGCCGTGCACGGACAGCAGCGAGGAGTAACCAGCACATGCGTCGCATCCCTGCCGCAGGACGAGTCTCCGCCGCGCCTCCGGCGACCGCCACCGTCGCGATGGGCTCGGAGGCACGGGGAGATCCGTCGCTCCCCCTCGGCGACGTCGGTCCTCGGGGGAGCGGCGGCTGGGGTATTGGTGGACTGCCCGGACACGCAGAACGGATCGCCCCCGCCGTTCCGCGGGTGACGACCGGGAACGTGTCCGCGCGACCGAGAGGAGACGGGGTTCATGCGGTGCGATGTGGTCATCATCGGAGCGGGGGCGGCCGGCCTGTCCCTGGCCTGGCGTCTCCTCGCCCCTCCGCCCGGCGCACCCGTTCCCGCCGTCGTCCTGCTCGACCCGCCCCCTGGCCCCCTCCGTCCGCCCCCGCGGACCTGGTGCTACTGGGAGAACGGCCCCGGACCGTACGACGCCTGGCTGACGTCGTCGTGGCGCAGGGTGAGACTGCACGAGGCCGGCGGGCGCTCCTTCCACCGCGACCTGGGCGGGCTGCGCTACAAGATGCTGACGTCCGAGTCGTTCTCCCGGGGACTGCGCCCGCTGCTCCGCGGGCTGCGCCGGATCGAGGCCACCGCCCACGGCGTCGACGACCGGCCCGACCTGGTCACCGTCACCTGCCGGTCCGCCGACGGTGCGGAGTTCCGCGTCCACGCGCGCTGGGCCTTCGACACCCGGCCCCCGGTCCCGGAGCCCGCGGCCCGCGTCCGTCTCGTCCAGCACTTCAAGGGATGGTTCCTGCGCACCGAACAACCCGCCTTCGCGCCGGACGCCGTCGACCTCATGGACTTCCGGACGCCGCAACCACCGCACGGCCTCTCCTTCGGCTACGTGCTGCCGCTCTCCCCGCACGAAGCCCTCGTCGAGTACACGGAGTTCGGCCGGCAGCCCCTGACCGACGGGGAGTACGACGCCGCCCTCCGCCACTACACGGGGTCCGTCCTCCGGCTGGGCCCCTTCGACGTGCGCGCCGTGGAACGCGGGCGCATCCCGATGACCGATGCCCGCTTCCCCCGGCGGGCGGGCCTGAGCACCTTCCGGATCGGCGGTGCCGGCGGAGCCGTGCGGCCCTCCACCGGATACGCCTTCGCCGCCATCCAGCGGCAGACGCGCGCCGTCGCCGCCCTCCTGCACGCGGGCCGGGAACCACTGCCTCCCCCCGCCCACCCCCGGCGCGCCCTCGCGATGGACGCCGTCCTCCTGCGCGGCATCGACACCGGAAGGATCTCCGGTCCCGGCGTCTTCACCCGTCTGTTCGCCGAGGTCCCCGTCGACACGCTCCTGCGGTTCCTCGACGGCGGGACGCGCCCGGCGGAGGAGTTCCGCATCGGCCTGCACACCCCCGTCCTCCCCATGCTCCGCACCACGGCGGAACTGCCCTTCCTCTCCCGCCGGCGCTGAACCGGCCCCCCTTCACGAGAGCGAGCCCACGCGATGCGCCCAACCCGCCACGCCCGTGCCCCACGCGGCCGCGACCGCAGAGCGGTCGTCGTGCCCGCCGCGCCGGGGCTCGGCCGGACGCCCGCCGGCCGACGTCCCACCTGCGCCGTCGTCGGCGGCGGGATCGCCGGGATCGCGGCGGCCACGATCCTCGCCGAACGCGGGGTCGACGTCACGCTCTACGAGCGGCAGCCCGTTCTCGGCGGCCGGCTGGCCGGCTGGCCGGACCGGCTGAAGGACGGTTCGGACGTGACGATGAGCCGCGGATTCCACGCCTTCTTCCGGCAGTACTACAACCTGCGCGGACTGCTGCGCAGGATCGACCCCTCCCTGGAGCGGCTGACCGGCCTGCCCGACTACCCCCTGCGGCACGGCTCCGGCCTCCAGGACAGCTTCGCGCGGGTGCCGCGCACACCGCCCTGGAGCGCCCTCGGTTTCGTGGCCCTCAGCCCGAGCTTCGGCTGGCGCGACCTCGCCCGGATGAACGCCCCGGCCGCGCTCCCCCTGCTCGACGTACGCATCGCCGACGTCTACCGGCGGTACGACGACGTCAGCGCGCGGGACTTCCTCGACGACATCCGGTTCCCGCCGGCCGCCCAGCACCTCGCCTTCGAGGTCTTCTCCCGCAGCTTCTTCGCCGACCCCGGGGAACTGTCCGCCGCGGAGCTGGTGCTGATGTTCCACATCTACTTCCTCGGCTCCTCCGAGGGATTGCTCTTCGACGTGCCCAACGAGCCCTACCCGCAGGCCCTGTGGGACCCCCTCGCCTCCTACCTGCGCGGCCACGGGGTCCGCATCCTGACCGACACCGCCGTCCAGGAGATCGTGCCCGCCCGGGAAGGCGGGCACACGCTCCTCTCCACCGACGACTCCCGGCACGCCGACGCCCTCGTGCTCGCGGCCGACACCACGGGGCTCCAGGGCATCGTCGCCGCGTCCCCGGCCCTCTGCGACGCTCCTTGGCGCGCCCGGATCGGCGCGCTCCGCACCGCGCCGCCCTTCCTCGTGTCCCGTCTGTGGCTCGACCGTCCCGTGCGCCCGGAGCGCCCCGGCTTCCTCGGGACCAGCGGATACGGCCCGCTCGACAACATCAGCGTGCTCGACCGCTGGGAAGGCGAAGCCGCTCGCTGGGCCGCCCGCACCGGCGGCTCGGTCGTCGAACTGCACGCCTACGCGGTCGATCCGTCGACGGACCCCCGCGAGCTCTCCAGCGAACTGGTGGCGCGGCTGCACCGCGCCTGGCCGGAGACCCGTGCCGCGAACGTGGTCGACGAGCGGCACGAATTCCGCTCCGACTGCCCGCTCTTCGAGGTGGGCGGCCACCGGAACCGCCCCACCGTCCACACCTCCGACCCGACGGTCACCGTCGCCGGAGACCTCGTCCGCACCGAACACCCCGTGGCCCTCATGGAGCGGGCGGCCACCACGGGCTTCCTCGCGGCCAACGCCCATCTCCACCGGTGGGGCCTGCGCGGCCAGACGCTGTGGACCGTCCCCACCGCCGGGCGCTCCGCCGCACTGAGGCTCCTCGCCCGCGCGGCCTCCGGGTCCACCCCCTGACACGCGAAGGGACCGCGCACGGCCCGGGCCGTGCCCTCGTGGGCGGTCGCCGGGCGCGCGGCGTCC
The DNA here is from genome assembly GCA_000721275.1 of Microtetraspora glauca. Taxonomy (GTDB): domain Bacteria; phylum Actinomycetota; class Actinomycetes; order Streptomycetales; family Streptomycetaceae; genus Streptomyces. The sequence goes on from JOFO01000021.1 coordinate 54,798, forward strand.
GGCGACCACCGAGAAACCGCACCAGCCCGGCACCCGCCGGGAAACCGGACTGGCCCGGCCAGCGCCGAGGAAGCGCCCTAGCCCGGGAACCGGCCCGTGCTCCGGAGCCGCCAGCGGCGCTCCGCGTACGCCAGGTCGTCGCGCCACAGCCGTCCCGCCGCGGACCGCATCGCGGGCCGCAGCAGGGGCGCCAGGGCCCTGACCGCACCGAAGTACGGACGGTCGGACGTCGCCAGGACGGCCTCGACCACGGCCGTGCGCGGCCGGCCGGCCCCGGCCGGGGTCAGCGGCGTGGCGTGCGTTTCGACCACCGAGCCGACGCCCTCGCCCTCCGTGATCCGCATGGTGACCGTACGGGGTTCCGGCGCCGTGAAGGCGGCCGTCACCGGCACCACGGCGCGGCCCACCACCTTGAACGACACCCGCACGACGAGGGCGTCGTCGGCTCCGGCGGCGTCGTCCGCCGGAGCCGACAGCACCTCCAGGTCGACGAAGGAGTACGGGTGGAGCCAGGCGCCGTGCCAGGGATCGAGCCGGTTGGCGACGACGTCCTCGGGTTCGCAGCCGCCGACGCCGGTGTAGACGGCGGCGATCGCCGCCCCGCCCGGCGGCCGGGGCGGCACCACCGGGCGCGCCGTCGGCTCCTCGCCCCCCACGCGATCCAGCCGCACCCACACGAGGACGCCGTCGTCGTGGACCGGCCACGGCTCCCAGCCCGCGAACGGGGAGCCGTCCAGAGCCAGACCGTGCCACCGGCAGATCAGCGTCCCGCACCGGACCACGCCGTCCTTCAGAGCGGCGCCGAGGTGCGGGCAGACACCGGAGCCCGCGCGCACCTCGCCCCCGGCGTCGCGCCAGAGGACCACCTCGGTGCCCGCCACGGTCCGGCCCGTGGGACGATCCGACCGGATGTCCGCGCTCGCCCCCACGACGTACCAGTTGCCCGACGGCCGGGACACCGCCCGCTTCAGCCCGGCGGCGATCGCCGCCGGACGCGCCTGCCGCCACGTGGACCGCTGGCTCTCCCAGCGCACCGCGTCGCGCCGGAAGCTCAGCGGCACGCGACCGCGGTCGCCGCGCCCGTGTCGTTCCGTCACCTCAGGTCCTCTCCGGCGCGTTCGCGCCCTCTCGGCCCCGGAGACCCCGCGCCCCCGGCGCACCCCCGCCCACGACGGGAGATCCGGTCCCCTGGCGGGCCCGCGCGGCCAAGGCCCTCATGAGGCCGGGCAGCGCGATCGACACCCGTCGGCGCGCGCCGACCACGGCCCGCCGGTGCACCACCGGATACCCCTCCCTCTCGATCACCGCGAGGATGTCCCGGTACAGGACGAACGCCGTGCGCACGCACGGCGCGGACACCGGATCCAGCAGATCGATCCCCGGCTCGGCGTCCCGGTAGACGTCACGGGTGAGCGACACGGCCGTCCGCAGCGCCTCCGTGATCCGGCGGTCGTGGAGTCCGGTCCGTCTGCTCCACCGCAACAGCTCCCCGTCGACCCCGGACGCCGCCAGCAGGTCGGCCGGCAGGTACACCCGGCCCCGGTCCAGGTCCTCCCCGACGTCGCGGAGGAAGTTCGTCAGCTGGAAGGCGATCCCCAGCGCCGCCGCGTACGGTTCGGCTTCCTCCCTCGGCACGACGGTCCCGAGGACGGGCACCATCTGCAGCCCGATGACCGCGGCCGACCCGTGCATGTACGCGCGCAGCTCGGCGTAGGTCGCGTACTCCTTCACGAACAGGTCGCTGCGCATGGAGACGAGGAAGTCGTCGAAGTGCCCCGCGTGGATCCCAAGGCGCTCACGCGTGTGCGCCGCCGCGGTCACGGTGGGGTCCGCCACCTCCTGGCCGCGGAGCGCCCGGCGCCACTCGGCCTCCAGGACGTCCAGCGCCGCCGCGCGCTCCTCCGCCGACGCGGAGCCGTTCTCGTCCACGATGTCGTCCGCGCGCCGGGCGAAACCGTACAGGGCGTGGACCGCGCTCCTGCGGTCGAGCGGCAGCAGCCGCGTCGCGAGGAAGTACGTCCGCCCGTGCCGCGCGTTCAGCCGCCGGCACTCGGCGTAGGCGGCCCGCAGCGCGGGGTCGTGCGCCCCGGCCGCGTCCAGTTCACGAGAGGTCACGAGACCTCCCGCCGGCCGCCCGCGACGGCGGGCACCGCACGCCGCCGCGCTCCGGGTGCCGCTCCCGTGATGCGGTGGGCGGCCAGCCTCCCCGAGACCAGCACGGGCGGCACGCCGACGCCGGGCGTGGTGCCGCAGCCCGCGAGGACCACGTTCTCCGTGCCCCGCACCAGGTTGCGCGGGCGGAACGGCCCCGTCTGGGCGAAGGTGTGCGCGACCGAGAAGGGAGTGCCCGCGCTGTGCCCCACGGCCGCCCAGTCGGCCGGCGTCACCAGGCACTCGGCGTCGATCGCGTCGCCGAAGCCGTCCAGCCCGCGCCGCTCCAGCTCACGGACGAGGGAATCCCGGTACGCGGGGCCGAGCTCACCCCAGTGCAGGGCGCCCGGCCCGATGTCGGTGTTCGGACACGGCGCCAGCACATAGTGGAGGTGCCGGCCGGGCGGCGCCAGCGACGGGTCCGTGGCCGTGGGCCGGGTGACGAGGAGCGACGGATCCGTCATCAGCTCCCCGGTACGGGTCAGCTCGTCGAACGTGCGCGCCCACGCCCTCCCGAAGAGGAGCGTGTGATGGGCGAGGACCGGCCAGGTGCGGTCCGTCCCCGCGTGCAGGATCACGGCGCTGGGGGAGTGCCGCGTGCGTACCGCCCGCCGCGGCGCCCGCCCCAGGAGCCGGTAGGCGTGGGGCAGCTCTGTGGTCAGCACCACCGCGTCGCACGGGATCCGCCCGTGTTCCGTCAGCACGCCGGTCACCCGCGGCCCCGACCGTTCGAGCGCCTCGACCCGTTCCCCGAACCGGAGGTCGGCCCCGGCCCGCCGGGCGGCCTCGGCCATCGCCACCGGCACCGTGTGCATCCCGCCGCGGGGGAAGTACACGCCGGCGACGGTGTCCATGTACGCGATCACCGCGTACGCCGCCATCGCCCGCGACGGCGGCACGCCCGCGTACAGGGCCTGGAACGAGAAGACCCGCCGCAGGCGCTCGTCCTTCAGGAAGGACCCGATCGCGCGGTCCAGGCGTCCCAGCCCGCCCAGCGCCGCGAGCCGGGCCAGATCCGGATGGAGCAGCTGCGCCGGAGAATCGAAGTTCGCGCCGATGAACCGGTGCTCCTGCACGGCGTACAGCCGGGCCAGCCAGGAGCGCAGCCGGAGATAGCCGTCGGCCTCCCGGGCCCCGGCGAAGCGCTCCACCTCGGCCGCCATCGCCTCGGCCTCCGTATGGACGTCGACGCCGCTCCCGTCGTGGAACAGCGCCCGGTACGCCGGGTGGAGCGGTACGAGGTCGACCCGCTCGCGCAGCGAGTCCCCGACGGCCGCGAACGCCTCGTCGAGGAGGTCGGGCATCGTGAGGACGGTCGGCCCCGTGTCCACCCGGAACCCGCCGAGGTCCAGCCGCCCGGCCCGCCCGCCGGGCCCGGGGTCGCGCTCGACGACGGTCACCTTCCGTCCGGCGCCCAGCAGATGGAGCGCCGCCGACAGACCGGCGAACCCCGCGCCCACCACGACGACGTGATCCGTCGCCCCCGGAACCCTCTTCACCGCACCCCTCCCGTCACCGCGGCCGACGACCGGTGCGCCGCTTCCCTCAGGCCCGGTCCCCCCGCACCGGCACGCCGTGCCGAGGCGACCCCCGCCGGTGTCCGGCCGCAGGCGTCCAGGAGGAGCCGCTCCAGCCGCTCGGCGGGCCCGGCCACCAGATCGGTCCGCCGCAGGGCGTCGACGGCACGCGCGCACAGACCGTCCACCCGCGCGGTGACGTGCGCGCGGGCCCCGTGCCCGTCGAGCAGATCCCGTACGCGGCGCCGATCGGCGTCCGTCGCCGTGGGGGAGCCGACGACCGTGTCCAGCAGCCGGAGCCCCGCGGTGTCGCCGCGGCGGACGCACAGCGCCCGTCCCACGGCCATGAGGTACGTCGCCTTGCCCTCGCGCAGGTCCTCGCCGACCGGTTTTCCGGTACGCGCCGGGTCGCCGAAGACCCCTTGCAGGTCGTTCTCCAGCTGGAAGGCGATCCCGGCGCACAGGCCGGCCCGCCGCAGCGACCGGACGGTCCCCTCCCCGGCCCCCGCGAGCCGCGCCCCCAGGAGCAGCGGGTGCACCGCCGAGTAGCACGCCGTCTTCAGGACCGCGGTCCGCAGGGCGAGCCCGGCCGAGCCCGCGCCGGTCACCTGCGCGTGCAGGTCCAGATACTGCCCCGCGACCATCTCGGTCCGCATCGCCCGCCACTGCGCGCCGAGCCCGGCCGAGTGTGGGGTCCTCAGCAGGGCCTCCGCGAACAGGTCGTCCGCCCAGGCCAGGGCCAGATCTCCGGCGAGCACGGCGGCCGACCTGCCGAAGCCCGCCACAGGGCCGGTGCGCCCCTCCGTCCCGTACTGGTGGTCGAGCGCCACATGGACGGCTGGCTCACCCCGGCGCGTCCCGGAATCGTCCATGACGTCGTCATGGATCAGCGCGCACGTCTGGACGAGCTCGACGGCCGCGGCGGCGCGCAGCGTGGCCGCGGCCTCGTCCTCCTCCCCGCCGACCGCGCGCATGGCCCACCACAGCAGGCCGGCCCTGCGGCGGTGGCCGCCGGCCGTGAAGGCGGCCACGCGCCGGGCGATGTCCGCGGCGAAGGTCCCGTCGATGGCCAGGGCTTCGTCGAGGCGTTGTCGGAAGAGGTCGTGGAGGAAACTGTCCAGCGCCGCGGTGACGTCGCGGTCGACGGTGTGCGGCTCGATCGTCTGCATGTGGATTCCCTTGCTGCCGGGCGTCTGGCAGGGCGGTGCGTGAGGGGCTTCGTTCCCTCAGTGCCCCGCGGATGCAGCGGTGTGGCAGGGATTGGGCCGTATGGTCCTGCTCGCGTCGCAGTCCTACGCCCTCAAGCCGTCCCCCGGCCCGCGCGCCGCCTCGGCCCGCGACGTACGAGCTCCTGCCGTCGATCCGCCCGACGCCCATCGGGGAGGACCGGGTGCCGCAGGCGCTTCGACAGGTACAGCTGCGGGGTGCCCCCGGTTGCACGGCTGCGTCACGGAGCGGAAGGACGGTCGAGTTCAGGGAGTCGGACAGGCGTCGGCGCCGGAAGCGGTGAGCGCCGTGAGGTCGCAGTACGTCGCCTCCGGGTAGTAGGCACCCATCGTCTCCGCCGTGCGGGCGGGGTCGCTGCCGGCCGGTACCCGCTGGATCGCTTCGGCGAAGCCGGGGGAGGCGAGCATGTTCCGCAGGATCAGCAGGTGTCTGGCCGTCGGCGTCTTCGCGGAGAGCGGCAGGAAGGTGACGCCCGGGATCCCCTCGATCGCCGCGCGCTGCTCCTCGGTGCCGATGGCGTAGGTGTACGTGCCGTCGGTGGCGAGCCGGGTGTCGAAGTCGGCCCGGCACCCGGGCTCCACCGCGCCGTCGGGGCGCGGGTTGGCCACCACCTCGCCGGGACCGAACCACAGGTTGTTGCACATCGACCAGTACCTGACCTGGGCGTTCGGGTCGGGCCAGGGCTGCGCGCCGCGATGCGCGGTCGCGGTGGGGGCCTTGCCCCGGACCAGCAGGACCTGACCGGCGGGCGGGGCGTCGAAGCCGGCGGCGACGTACGCGTTGTCGGGCAGGGGGTACAGACCTGAGCCCGGCAGCCTGGCGAAGAGCGGCCGCGCCGGGGAGGCGGCCGGCGCCGCCGCGGCCTGACGGGGGGTGCCGGAGCCTGCCGGGGCGGGTGACGCGACGGCGTTCAGCGCGTCGGCGCAGGCCGCGACGCGGGCGCTCCGGCCGTCGCGGTGGAAGGTGACCTAGGGCAGCCGGACCTCTCCCTCGGGCAGGTACACCCGGTAGATGACCGTGCCCGCGGCGCCCTCGGGGGCCTCCGGGGGCGAGAGCGGCAGGACGTTGGGCCGGCGGACGGGTTCGTCCGTGACGGTGACCGTGTACTTTCCGCCGGCGCGGGCGGGTTCCTCGAAGGGGTTGGCGCTGCCCCGGTCGGGCGCGATCCGGTGGTCGGCCAGCACGGAGGCGGAGCCGTCGGGGCCCGTGAAGCTGTCGTGCCGGGCGTCGTACGACGTGAACGACGCGTAGCGGGCGTCCGGGTAGCGGCCTTCGAGCGTGATGGCGAGGCCGTCCTGCTTGGTGTAGTGCAGCAGCCAGTACTGGGTGTGGGTGTCGGGGTAGGCGACGTTCGAGGTGCGGTACCCCAGCGGCTGCCAGGCGCAGGCGGGGGTGGCCGGTTCCTGGGGACGGGCCTGCGCGGCGGCGCCGGGCGCGGTCGCCGACAGGGCGAGGGCGAGGGCGGCGGCAAGCAGAAGCGGTTTCCCGTACCTCATGAGTTCTTCCTTTCGTCGTGTCCTGGGGTGGGGTTCAGGCCGCATGCGGCCCCTCCGTGCCGCTGCCGCCGCCCAGCCACGCGGCGGAGGCGGCGAGCAGATGACGCACCCCGGCGGCGACGGCATGGCGGTCGGACGGCGCGTAGCGGGGCGAGTGGGGCATGACGGTGCCCGGGGGAAGCGCGCCGCGCTCCAGGGCGGCGACGGCCTCGTCGTCGAAGGTCTCCGGATCGGCGCCGCCGAAGTGGTACATGACGGACGGGCAGCCGGCCGCGGTCCCGAAGCGGCCGAAGTCCTCGCTGGCCGCCAGGGGAACGGGCAGCACATGGCCCAGGGCGCCCCCGTCGGTCAGGGCCCGCAGCGCGCGGTCGGTGGCCTCCGGGTCGTTGACCGTCGCGGGGAAGGAGTCGTAGGTCCGCACGTCCGGCATGCGTTCGGCGCCCTGGGCCGCCGCCTCGGCGGCGACGACCCGGCGCAGGTCGTCCAGTACGCCGTCGCGGGTCCGCTCGTCGAACGTCCGGAGGCTGCAGAGGAGTTCGGCGGTGTGCGGGATGACGTTGGCGACCGTGCCCGAGTGCAGCGCGCCCACGGTGAGCAGCGGGGAGGGGGTCAGCGGGGCGAGCCGGGCCGACACCGTCTGGAGGCGCATGACCACGGCCGCCGCCATGACGAGCGGGTCGACCGCGAGGTGCGGGGCTGAGGCGTGCGCGCCCGCTCCGTACAGCGTGACGCGGACGCTGTCCGCGGCGGCCATGAGCACGCCCGGCCGGGTGATCACCAGGCCGGCGGGGAGCGGGCCCACGTGCTGGCCCAGGACCACCTCGGGGCGCGGGAGCCGGTCGAGGACGCCGTCGTCCAGCATGGCCTGTGCGCCGCGGCCCACCTCCTCGGCGGGCTGGAAGACGGCGACCACGGTGCCCCGCCAGGCGTCGGGGCGGCCGGCGAGCTGCCGGCAGGCGCCCAGCAGGGCGGCCACGTGGACGTCGTGGCCGCAGGCGTGCATGAGGCCTGGCGACGCGGAGGCGTAGGGGAGGCCGGTCTCCTCGTGCACGGGCAGGGCGTCCATGTCCGCCCGGAGCCAGACCACCGGCCCCGCCCCGTTGCGCAGGACGGCCGCCACACCGGTGCCGCCGATCCCGGTCGTGACCTCCCAGCCCCCGATGCGGGCCAGTTCCTCGGCGACGACCGCGGCGGTGCGGTGCTCCTCGAAGGCGGGTTCCGGGTGGGTGTGCAGGTCGCGGTAGACCTGCTCCCAGTGGGGGAGGCGGGCCGTGAGGTCCCCGGTGAGGGAGTTCTCAGGCGGAGGGGGGAGCTGTGGACGCATCGCTGTCGATCTCCTCTTTCGTCGTACGGTCGCGGACCGGAAGGGCGTGAAGGCGGGCCAGGAAGCTCTGCGAGGTCTGCGGGAGGCAGAGGACGGCCGTGATCGCGAGCAGGGGCCCGAGGAGCAGAGACCAGAAGGCGACGCGGTAGGAGAAGGCGTCGACGACGTGGCCGAAGAGGACCGGCGTCACGATCCCGGCGAACTGGCCGCCGAAGAGGATGACCCCGGCCGCCGCGCCCGTCAGCCCCGGCGGCAGACTGCGCAGGGGAACCGAGAAGCACGGCATGTAGCACAGGCCCATCGCCGCGCTGGTGAGCGTGGCCACGACCACGAACCAGGTCAGCGAGGAGGTGAGCGGGAGCAGGACGATCAGTACGGCCGCCGCCGTCATGGCCGGCACGACGATGCGCCGCGGCCGGCCCTCGAACCGATCGGAGAGACGACCGCCGACGACGGCGGTGACCGCCGCGAGCAGCGTCGGCCCCAGCGCGACCAGTCCCGCGTCGGCCACCTCCAGGCCGCGTTCGTCCATCAGGTAGGAGGCGCTCCAGCTGTTGAGTCCCCAGACCACGATGTCGTACGCGAAGAACATCACCGCGAAACCCCAGATGACGGGGACCTCAGCAGCGCCGACGGGCCGTGCCCGGTGCGCCGCAGGACGGGGCCCGTCTTCTCGGCGGGCAGGGGAGCGGGCATGTGGCGCCGGATCGCGACCACCACCACGAGTCCCAGGACCGAGACGGCGACGAACATCACCCGCCAGTCCCAGTGCGCCAGCAGCAGCGCGCCGAGCACGGCGGCCAGCAGGCCGCCGATCGCGTTGGAGCTCTGGATCCAGCCGTTGGCCGTCAGGCGCTGCTCGGGGATGCTGCGGCGGCTGAGCGTGTCGATCGCGGCTGCCGGGAACAGGCCCTGGGCCACGCCGAACAGGCCGCGGAAGACCAGCAGGGCGGTGAACGACCAGGCGATCGCCGTGAGGCCGGTGAACAGCGACCACAGGACCAGCGCCACGCAGACCATCCGGACCCCGCCGAAGCGGTGGGCGAGGAAGCCGGCGGGGATCTGGGTGAGCGCGTAGGTGAGGAAGAACGCGGAGATGATCATGCCGCGTTCGCCGTGCGTCAGGTCGAACGTGTCCCCGATGAACGGGAGGGCCAGATTGATGACCTGTCGGTCGATGTAGTCGACGGCCCAGGCGACGAAGAGCAGGACGGCGGTCGTCCGGGTGGTTCTCAGCACAGGGGGTCCTCCTGCCCGGCTGGATGACGCTTGGCGGACACCCTGCACCGCGCCCCGGTCGCCACCCCCGTATCGCCGGATTCCACTTCCCGGCGCGCATGCCCCGCCCGAATCCGCCGCCGCACGAGGACGGCCCGGCCATGACGACCCGAGGTCGAGTCAGGCGGTCGGCCCGTGATCCGCTACGACGGACCGGGGTCCAGCGGCCCTTCTGTTCCACCGGCGGCGCTGACAGGATGAGCACCGTGCTGCCCACCGCCGCCCCCGCTCCTCCCCGGCCACCGTCCCCCGAGGCGTCGTCTCCGGCTCTGGTCACCGAACTGAGCGAGATCGACCTGGCGCTGATCGAGGCACTCCAGCTGCAGCCCCGCGCCCCCTGGTCGCGGATCGCCGCGGTGATCGGGATCGACGCCACCACCACCGCCCGGCGGTGGCGACGGCTCACCGACAGCGGCGCCGCCTGGATGACCGCCTACCCCACCCACCACGCCACCGTGGTCGGCTACGTCGACCTCGCCTGCGAAGCAGCGGCGGTGGACCGGCTGGCGGAGCGACTGCGCCAGTGGGGACCGGTCTTCAGCCTGGAACGCACCACGGGGCCCCACCAGCTGTTCCTGTCGGTCGCCGCCCGTGACCTGCCCTCCCTCGACGACCTCGTCCACCGGCGGCTCGGCGCCATGGACGGCGTGCGCGCGGTGCGGCTGAGCGTGTGCACCGGGGTGCACCGGGACGGCAGCGGATGGCTGGTGCACACGCTCAACGAGCAGCAGCGCTCCGACCTGACGGGCGGCAGACGGCCCGCCCGGCCACGACCCGGCACCGGGCCCTACGAGAGTGACCGCAGGCTGCTGCGGGCCCTCGGCGCCGACGCCCGCAGCAGCCACGCCGAGCTGGCCCGGACCTGCGAGCTGAGCGAGACGACCGTGCGGCGTAGGCTGCGGCGGATGACCGACCACGCCGAGATCTACTTCCGCTGCGACCTCGCCCAGCACCTGGCCGGCTGGCCGGTCGTCGCCACCTTCCGGATCGCCGTCCCCGGGCCCGGCGTGGACGCCGTGGCCCGCTCCCTGGCGGCCCTGCCCGAGACCAGGGTGTGCGCCACCGTCACCGGGACCGACAACCTGCTCCTGTCGGTGTGGTTGCGCACACCCGCGGACTGCGCGGCACTGGAGGAGCGGATACTGCACCACCACCCGCGGCTCGCGGTGAACGCCCGCACCCTGACCCTGCGCACCGACAAGCGCATGGGCCGCCTGCTCGACCCCTGGGGCCGCGGCACCGCACACGTGGCCATCACCGCGGCCGCCCTGACACCGTGACCGCGACCCACCTGATGCGCACGCACGGAAGGATGAGCTGCGGCCCGACGTGAGCAAGCCGGTCCTCCAGAAGCAACGTCCACGCCACGGTGAGGGGACAGCCCCTCATCGTGCGCGAGGCCGTCAGCCGAGTTCGGCCGCGAGGAGGGCTGCCGTGGCGGCCACCAGCGGATGGTCGCCCACGGCGTCCTGCGCGTGCTTGGTCGTCAGGACGGCCAGCAGGACCGGAGTGCCGTCCGGCGTCCAGGCGATGCCGACGTCGTTGTTGCCGCCGTAGCTGCCGCCGCCGGTCTTGTCCGCGAGGATCCAGTCGGCCGGGAGGCCGGCCCGGAACCGTTCGAGGCTGGTCGTGTTGGCCAGCAGCCAGCCGGTGAGCCGCTCCCGGTCGGCGCCGGCCAGCGCGTCACCGAGCACCAGGCGGGCGTACGTGCCGCCGATGGCGCGCGGCGTGGTGGTGTCCGTCCGCCGCCACGGCTCCGCCGAGTTGAGCTCGGGCTCCCAGCGGTCCAGCCGGGTCCGGCCGTCGCCGATCGAGCGGCAGAATGCGGTGATGGCCGTCGGACCGCCCAGCTCGACGAGCAGCAGGTTCCCCGCGGTGTTGTCGCTGTGGCAAATGGTGGCGTCGCACAGCTCGGCGACGGTCATGCCGTTCGCGATGTTCGGGGCCGTTTCGGTGATGGGCGAGTAGCCGGACCGACCGACGTACGCCGCGGTGTAGTGGATGCGCTTCGCCAGGAACTCGCCGTCCCGGTCGAGATCGCGCAGCACCGCCGCCGCGGCGACCGTCTTGAACAGCGAGCACATCGGGAAGCGCTCGTCCGCCCGGTAGGCCACCGAGCGTCCGGTGCGCATGTTGCGGGCGTACACGCCCACGCGGGCGGCGTGGCGCTGCTCCAGCTCCCTCAGGCGCGCGGTGACGCCGTCCCGCCCGGCGGCGGCGTGGGCCGGCGCACCGAGTGGCAGAGCGGTGCCGAGGGCCGCGCCGAGGCCGAGGGCGAGCGCGGTACGGCGGGAGGGGTGGGGTCCTGTGCTGGTCACGTGTGTTCCCTTCCACATGAGTGTCGGTCGGTCAGAGTCCGGACTGTCGCCGGCCGGTCCGGCGCCGGGTGGTTCCGTCGGGTGGACATGTCTCCTCCCTGGCCCACCCGCGTACAGGAACGCAGGGGTTCCTGTGCTCGGACCTCGTCTTGCATGGTCAGTCCGTGGCGGAGCGCGCTTTCTCGGCGGCTCCGTCGCGAAGAGTGCGTAAGGCCGTTCGGACATCGGCGTGTTCGGGGCAGAGGGCGATCTTGTCCGCATCGCCTTCACGCGCCCCGGGTTCGGCTAGGGCGTCCCGGCCGCGCGGAGGAAGCGGGCCGCGACAGGGCCGGCGTCGGCACCCCCGGAGCCGCCGTCCTCGAGCAGGACCGCGAAGGCGAGGTCTCCGCGGTAACCGATGAACCAGGCGTGGGTGCGGGGCGGGGTTTCCGTGCCGAACTCCGCCGTGCCGGTCTTCGCGCCCGGTTCGCCGGGGATCCCTCGCAGCGCGTCGCCCGATCCCTCGGTGACGACCGACCGCATCATCGTCCGCAGGCTGTCGGCGACACCCGGCTTCAGTGCCCGGGGCGCCGTCGCCCGCTGTTTCACCGCGGAGGGTACGAGGACGGGCTGGCGAAAGGTGCCGTCCTTGACCGTGGCGGCGACCGAGGCCATCACGAGAGGGCTCGCCTCCACGCGTCCCTGGCCGATCATCGCGGCGGCCTTGTCGTTGTCGCTGGTGTTCGCGGGCACCGAGCCGTCGAAGGTGACCGCTCCCACGTTCCATTCGACTCCGATGCCGAAGGCCGCCGCGGTGTCCCTGAGGGTCGTGGCGCCGAGCCGTCCTCGCTGGGCGATGAGGCCGGTGTTGCACGAGTGGGCGAAGTCGTCACCGAAGGTCGAGCCGGCAGGGAGCTTGAACAGGTCCTGGTTCTCGAAACGCTGCCCGGCGACCGTCTCGTACCGAGGGCACGGCATGGGGGAGTCGACGCTGAGCCCGGTCTCCAGCAGTGCGGCCGCGGTGACGACCTTGAAGTCGGAGCCGGGCGGGTAGCGGCCGATCAGTGAGCGGTTCTGCCCGGTGCGGGGGTTGTCGGCGGCGGCGAGTATCTCGCCGGTGCTGGGGCGTATGACCACGAGAGCGGCGTTCTCGTCCACGTCGTCGAGCGCCCGCTCCGCGGCCCGCTGGACATCCCGGTCGAGGGTGGTCGTCACGTTCTGCCCCGGGCGGCCCTCGCCGCTGTGGAGCGTGGCCAGCACCCTGCCGGTGCTCGTGCCGACGATCGCGACGGTCTGGACGGGGCGGCCGCGGAGCCGGTCGTCGTAGCGGTACTCCAGGCCGCTGCTGCCGGGGCTGCCGACCAGGGCAGGGGCGAGCCCGTCGAGTGGCCGGCCGTCGGCGGCGAGGATGTCGCCGCGTCCGGAGCTGCCTTCGCGCAGGGCGAGCTTGCTGCCGTCGGTCAGACGCGGGTGCATCAGGGCGGAGCTCCACCGCACCCGCATCTCTCCCTCCTGCTCCACGACGGCGGCAGAGCTCTCGAACGACCACCGGCCGCCCTGGAGGTCGTACGTGGACCGGAAGCGGTACGTCCCCATGGATCCCTCCGGGGCCTCGTGCTCGAAGGAGACGGGTACCGGGAGGTCCTTGCGGAGCTGTGCCAGCCGGGCCTGCGCAGCGGACGGTTCGGTGGTCAGACGGGCCGCCTGGCCGATGTCGCCGCTGGACCAGGCGGAGAAGAACGTCTCGAGAGCGGCAGTCCGCTCGTCGGGGACGTCCTCGCCCAGGAGGCGCCACGCGACGGTGGCACCTGCGGCCAGGCCCACCAGGGTCACCAGCAGGAGGAGCACGGGCCGGCGCGAACGGCGGCGCCTGCGGTGGGGATAGGGGTCGAAGTGATCGGGCATGGCGCCTACGACAGCAGCACTTCACGTCACCGGTCCAAGAGCACTATGCAGCAGACGCCCATAGCGATACGACTATGATCGCAGGTTGTGGACCTGATCAGGCACGTGCGCTACTTCGTCGCTGTTACAGAAGAGCGACACTTCGGCAGAGCGGCGGCGCGGCTCGGACTCGCCCAGCCGACGCTGTCGCAGCGCATCCAACGGCTGGAGAAGGAGCTGGGAGTCCGGCTCTTCGACCGGTCCGCGCGCGGCGTCGACCTGACGGAAGGGGGCCGCCTTCTCCTGGCGGAGGCCCGGCCCCTGCTCGAGCGCGCCGACGGCTTCCTGGCGGTCGCGGGCCGGGTGCGCAGCGGTACGGCGGGTGTGCTGCGCGCCGCGGTGCCGCAGGAACTGGGCAGCGCGGTGGTGGCCGCACTGGTCGGAGAGTTCGGCCGGCGGTCCCCCGGCGTGCGGCTCGACCTCTGCGAACTCTCGGCGGGAGACCAGCTCGACGCGCTGCTGGCGGAGACGCTCGACGCCGGCGTCCTGCGGCATCCCTGCGAGGTGGCGGGCCTGGGACTGGGAGTGGTGATGTGCCGCCCGCTGGGCGTGCTGATGGCCGGTTCGACCGGTCATGGTCCTGTCGAACTCGCGGCCCTGAACGGCCGGGACCTCGTGCTCTTCCCTCCCGAGTTTGGACCGGCCGTGCATGCGGAGATACTGGGAACCTGCCGGCGGCACGGCTTCGAGCCGGGAGCGGTCATCGCGGGGCGGGACGCGGCGTTCCTGGACGGCATGGTCCTCTCCGGCACCGCTGTGACGTTCGCGCCACGGGCTCGCGCCGTCCCACCGGGGGCGGTGTGGCGTCCTCTGGCCGGGGCGCCGCTGATGGAGCAGGTGTCCGCGGCGTGGTTGCGCGGACGCCGGGAGGACCCGGCCGTGCGCCTCTTCGCCGAGGTCCTGGAACGCGTACTTGCAGAGCGAGGAGACATGGTGCCTGTGGCGGAGACGGCTGTGGCACGGCGGCTTGCGCGGCCGCGCCCGGCGTACGACGGGTTCCCGCTGTGAAGGGCCCATCCACCGGCGGCGGACCGGAACGCCGCATTCGAAGTGCCTTCGCAGACGCCCAGGTCACCGGCTGGCTGCACGCGATCGACATCGACAGCGGGGCCGAAGTGGCCGTCGGGGCCGACAGCCTCGTCAGCACGGCGAGCGTCCACAAACTGTGCCTCGCGGTCACGGTGCAGCGCCTCGCCGACGCGGGCCGGCTCGACCCTGCGGAACGGCTGGAGATCGCAGCCTCGGAACGGACCCCGGGCCTGACCGGACTGTCCATGCTGCGGGACCCCGTCACCATGTCCCTGCGCGATCTGCTCGCCCTGGCCCTCACCGTCAGCGACAACGCGTCGGCGGATGTCCTGTTCGCACGGGTCGGTGTCGACGCGGTCAACACCGCCATGCGCGAACTCGGCCTGGACCACACCGTCGCCGTGCACACCACCCGCGAGCTGATCGAATCCATCACCGAGGACTGCGACGGCGACGAGTCGCTCCTCCAACTCGACCCCGGCGTCCTGACACGCCTGCGCGTACTCGACCCCCTGCGCACCAACCGCAGCACCCCACGCGAGATGACGAGCCTGCTGCGGGCGCTGTGGCGTGATGAGGCATGCTCACCGGAACGAGCCGAGGAACTGCGCCGGATCCTGAACCTGCAGGTATGGCCCCACCGGCTCGCCTCAGGATTCCCCTTCGACGACGTACGCGTCGCCGGCAAGACCGGCACGCTGCCCACGCTGCGCGCCGAGGCGGGCGTCGTCGACTACCCGGACGGGGGACGGTACGCGGTGGCCGTCTTCACCCGCGCGATCCGGACCGCCGCACGGCAGCCCGCGGCGGACGCCGTCATCGGCGCCAGCGCACGCATCGCCGTAGACCACCTGCGCGCGCTGCGATCCCCGGCGTGAGCGACCGGAGAGCCGCCCGGGCGTCTTCGTCCCGACACACCGCCTCAGTTCACGAGTGGTGCCAGGTCTTCCTGAACGTCTCCGGGGGCGGGGCGGGGCGGGGCGGGGCCGGTGCACGTGGCAGACTGCCGCTCCGACTCCAGCCGCCTGACCGGCAGGAACTCCCGGCTCCGCTCGGCGTGGGGCCGAGCGGAGCCGGGAGCGGGCAAGGTCCGGGACAGCCGCCGGGCCGACGCCTTCAGGGACCCGCGCGCGGCTTGTTCCGGATCATCGTTCAGGACCACCACCGCTGACCAGAAAGCACTCTCTCAGTACCCCAAGCCGGCGTAGATGCTGACGCTCTTGCCGTTGTCCGTGGCTCCGACGCACAGGTGACGCCGATCGAGCAGCCAGCCGTTGGTACGGCAGCTCTCCCGCTGGAGACCCAGCTCGCGGATGATGTCCTGGCGGGACAGGCCGGCCTCACTGGTGACCGTCGCGACGCGCCAGCAGCCGCCGGACCCGCAGCTGACGTCTTCGTCGACCAGGCTGATGCCCGGCGGCAACGACGGGAGAGCCTTGGACGGCGGGGCCTCCGAACCATCGCGGATCAACAGCGCGTACAGGAGGCCGACCACGAGAGTGAGGGCGAACTGCATCCCCAGGAAGCCGATCGCCCCGTTGCGACGGGAGACCCATTGCGGCGAAGGCGAGCTCCCGTGCCGTCCCTCCCACCCCGCTCCGCAGGCGATGAGCAGAGGCGCGAGAGCCGTGAACACGAGATGGGCGTCGGGTCTGGGAGCGTCGAGCCAGCCCTGCTGGACACCGACCAGCAGACCGGCTCCGGCGAGCAGCACGCCCCCGACCGCGCATCCGACGGAACGGGTGCGGGCGATCGCCATCCAGACGACGGCGGGCGCGACGGCGAAGAGTAACCCCAGGACGGTCAGCATGTACGGGGGGAGGTGGGCCCCCGAGCGCCCGGTTCCACCCGGCCGGAGCGGCCTGTCAGCCGCCCCGGCCATGACGTCCAGACCCAGGCGCGGCCGGGCCCGCATGAAGACCTGCCAAGCCCCCCTTGGGTGGGTTCTGTCGTCACGTGTCACGCCCACATCAGGAGACTCCCACCCAACGCAGCAGGGCTCTTAGCGTCGCGCTGGGAGCCCTGCTGCTGTTCCGGGACCGTCAGACCTGTCGGGTCCAGCAGGTCTGGCTGTCGGAAAGCCGTCTCGTGTCGGGAGCCGTCTGCAGCAGCGTGGTCGCCTCAGCCACGAACGCCTCACGGCTGGCAGAGGAGGTTTCCTGCGCCTGCCGGTACGTGTCGTACCGGCCGCGCCCGGAGTCCTCTTCCGAGGGGGGGATGTACCGGGCGCCGATGCCCGTGGCGGTTTTCCGGCAGACCGGCGGTGCCGGGCGGGGTCCGACGGGACTGGTCTCCTGCCCGTTGCATGTAGGTGACGACCGCACGCCGCCGCCCAGCCGCGCAGCGCCCCGAACTCCGAGGAATCGCTGCCGCTTTTCGACGCACCACCAAACCCGGATGCACCCGTCGCGGTCATCCCGAATTTCCCGAAGAACCGACGCCAGGTCAAAACGCCTCAACCTCCTTACGCCACCGCCCGTTCCGAGCTGAGTTTCCGTCAGGGTGCTTGTCTCGAAGGGGTAACGAGGAGGGGGGCGGTGTGTGGGGGACTTGAGGGCATGGTGTGAGGTTTCCCAGGTCAGCACCCTTCGCATAGAGGATTGCGCACCACGTGAACCACTCCATATCCCGGTCCGGCGGCGCCTCGGCGCCGTCGGACCGGCGCTCGGGCGGGCGGCTCCGCGCCGTCGCCGCCCTGGCCGTCGCCGCTCTCACGGCTCAGACGGCCGTGGCCGCTCAGGCGGTCGCCGTGCCCGAGAGCACCCCAGCCACCGTCACGCCGGCCCTCGGTGCCGCCGAGGCACAGAACGCTTCCACCGCGCACCTGTTGGCGCGGCTCCAGAAGCGCGCGATCGAGATCCTCGACGAGCGCACCGACTCCACCAGCTCGTACGCGCTGCCGAACGGCAGCACGTCGGTGCGTTCGTACACCGGTCCCATCCGGGTCAAGGACGCGGCCGGCCGCTGGCAGACCATCGACACCTCGCTCGTGGACACGGGCACGGCCGTCAGGCCCAAGCGGGCCGCGGCCGACGTGACGCTCTCCGACGGCGGCTCTGGCGAGCCCCTGGTCGAGGTGGCCCGCGGCACGCAGTCGCTCGGCATCGGCTGGGCGGGCAAGCTGCCCGCACCCGAGCTGAGCGGCTCGACCGCCACGTACAAGGGCGCCGTCGAGGGCGGCGACCTCGTCGTCACCGCCCTCAAGGAGGGCTTCTCGCACTCCGTCGTCCTCCATGAGAAGCCCAAGGGCCCGGTGGAGTACCGGATACCGGTCGAGGCGAGCGGCCTGACCCTGAAGGAGACCGCCGACAAGCGGCTGCGCTGGGACGACGCCCGGAACAAGGCGAAGGCCACCGCCCCCGCCCCGGTCATGTGGGACTCCTCCTACGACCGCGCCTCCGGCGACGCCCGGCACATCGCCGCCGTCGACGTCCAGGTCGAGAAGGGCAAGGACGGCGAGGGCCAGGTCCTGGTCCTCAAGCCGGACGCGAAGTTCCTCGCGGACCCGAACCTCGTCTACCCGGTGACGATCGACCCGACCGACTCGCTGATGGGTCCGGTCACCGACACCTGGATCCAGTACGACGACTACCTGACCTCCCAGCGCGGCTCGACCGAGCTCAAGGCGGGTACGTACAACGGCGCCGAGAAGGCCCGTTCCTTCCTGCAGTTCAACGTGGACAAGTACAAGGGCAAGGTGATCACGGACACCGATCTGCGCCTGTACTCGTCCTACTCGTCCACCTGCACCACCACGAACTCGGGCAACGAGGTCCGCCGGATCACCGGCGCCTGGGACCCCTCGGCGATCTCCTGGTCCAACCAGCCGGCCACCACCACCGCGGGCGCCGTGGTGAACAAGGCCGCCAAGGGCTACAGCACGAGCTGCCCGGCCGGTCACGTGTCGTGGGACATCGACGCCATCGTCCAGGCCTGGGCCGACGGGCAGCCGAACCACGGCGTGCGGCTCGCCGCCGTGGACGAGACCGACGTGCTGACCTGGCGCCGTTACCACTCGGCCAACCAGACCGACGGCTCCCACAACGCCGCGTACGAGCCGTCCCTCACCGTCACGTACAACACCAAGCCGGGCGCCGCGACGCCGCTCTCCCCGCTGTCGGGCACGTCGACCAACGACACCACGCCGACTCTGACGGGCAAGGCCACCGATGCCGACGGCAACACCGTCCAGCTCACGTACGAGATCTGGACGCCGACCGGCACCGCCGCCGTGCAGACGGGCAAGTCGGCCTTCGTCGCCTCCGGCGCCAACGCGCCGTGGACGGCCGCGACCGCGCTGGCGCCCGGCAGCTACAAGTGGCGCGCCGCGGTCCACGACGGCACCAGCTGGAACGGCACCTGGTCCGCCTGGCAGACCTTCACGGTCGACACCGCCAAGCCGGCCGTCACCGCCGTTTCCTCGGCCGACTTCCCGGCCGGGCAGTGGTCCGGCACGCCGAACGCCGACGGCGACTTCACCGGCTCCTTCACCTTCACCCCGCCGGTCGCCGACGTGAAGGACGTCCAGTACCGGCTCGACTCCGGCGCCTGGATCACCGCCGCCACCACGGGCACGGCGGTCACCAGGTCCCTCGTGTTCAAGGCGGGCGCGCACACCCTGACCGCGCACACCCGTGACGCGGCGGGCAACGTGTCGGCCGACACCGTGTACTCCTTCTCCGCCGGCAAAGGCGCGGCCCTGGTCTCCCCGGCCGAGGGGGACCGCCCGGCCCGCCGGGTGACGCTGGCGTCCGAGGGCCGCACGACCTACACGGGCGTGCGCTACCAGTACCGGCACGGCGAGGCCGACGCCTGGAAGGACGTGCCCGTCGCCGACGTGCGCCGTTCCCTCGACGGCGCCGCGGTCGGCGCCTGGCCGCTCGCCGTGACCGGCGGGAAGCCGGCGTCCCTGTACTGGAACATCACCGACACCCTGGCCAACGACGGCCCCGTGGACATCCGCGCGGTGTTCGGCGAGGGCACCACCACCGACGCCTCCCCGGAGGCCGAGGTCGTCGTCGACCGCAACGCGGGCGAGGCGCCGACCGCGCAGGTCGGCCCCGGGTCGGTGAACCTGCTGACCGGTGACTACAAGCTGAGCGCCAAGGACGTCCAGGCCTTCGACGTGGCGGTCAACCGCACCGCCTCCTCGCGCGCCAACCCCGACGACTCGGAGGGCCAGTCGGCCATCTTCGGCCCCGGCTGGGTCTCCTCCGTCAGCGCCGAGACCTCCGGCAGCGGCTACACGCAGCTGCGGAAGACGTCGGCGACCTCCGTGGAGATCCTCGACGCCGACGGCGGTTCCACCGCCTTCACCGCCAAGGCGGGCGGCGGCTGGGAGCCCGAGGCGGGGGCCGGAACGCTGACCCTGACCGGCTCGCTCACCGGTGACACCTTCACCCTGAAGGACACCGACGCGACGGTCACCGTCTTCGCGAAGGCGGGTACGGGCGCCACCACCTGGACGCTCGCGACCTCCGCCGCCGCCGTGGACGACTCGACGGTCGCCGTCGTGTCCGAGACCGTCACCCAGAACTCCGCGACGGTCGTCCGCCCGAAGTACCTCATCTCCCCCACCGAGGCCGTCCCGGCCGCGACCTGCCAGGCCGCACCGTCCACCAAGGGCTGCCGGGTCATCGAGTTCGTCTACGCGACGGCCACCACGGCCACCGGCTGGTCGACGGCCGCCGACTTCGGCGACATCGCGGGCCAGGTCAAGGAGATCAAGCTGTGGGCCACCGACCCCGGTGCCGCCTCCGCCCGGGACGAAGTCCTCTCCCGCTACCGCTACGACAAGTCCGGGCGGCTGCGCCAGCAGTGGAACCCGCACTACTCGCAGGCCACGCAGGTCCAGTACTCGTACGACGCGGCCGGCCGTGTCTTCTGGATGATGCCGGGCACCGAGCAGCCGTGGAACTTCCACTACGGCAAGGCCGGTTCGTCGCTCACCGCCGGTGAGGGCATGCTCCTGAAGGTGACCCGCCCGACCCTGAAGCAGGGCACAGTCGACACCGCGGAGTCCACCGCGACCAGCACCGTCGTCTACGACGTCCCGCTGACCGGCGCGGCCGCGCCGCGCACGATGGACCGGGCCACGGTCGGCGCCTGGGCGCAGAACGAGGTCCCCACCGACGCGACGGCCGTCTTCCCCGCCGACTCCGTCCCGGCCTCCTCCACCGGAGCCGACCTCGCCGCGGGCGGCTACGGCCGCGCCTCGGTCACCTACATCGACGCCAACGGGCGCGAGACGAACACGGCCACACCCGGAGGCGGTCTGACCACCACCGAGTACGACGCCTTCGGCAACGAGGTGTCCTCGCTGTCCGCCGCCAACCGCGACCTCGCCCTCGGCACCGGTCCGGACGCGGCCGACCAGCTCTCCGCCCTCGGCATCGCGGGCCTGAGCACCGCCGAGCGGGCCGAGCGGCTCTCCGCCTCCACGGTGTACTCCGCCGACGGCCAGCGGGTGCTGCACTCCTACGGCCCCCTCCACCTGGTCTCCCTCGCGGGACCGGTCGCGGCATCCGGCGCCAACCCGGCCCTGCCGGCCGGCGCGCTCGTCCCCGCCCGCGAGCACACGGCCAACAAGCACGACGAGGGCCGTCCGGCCGACGCCGCCGTGTCCGGTCTGCCCACCTCCTCGGTCACGGGCGCCGCGATCGAGGGCTACCCCCAGGACGCCGACACCCGGACCTCGGTCACCACCTACAACTGGGCCACCGGCGAGGACCTGCTCACCCGGGACGCCGACGGCAACCAGCTGAGCAACACCCGTTCCACGTACCGCGCGGACGGCAAGCTGGCCACCACCAGCCTCCCTGCCTCGAACGGCACCGACGCCGGCACCCTGACGTACACGTACTGGACCGCCGGCGGCACCGGAGCGTGCGCCGGACGCCCGGAATGGGCCGGCCTGCTGTGCCGGACCGAGCCCGCGGGCAAGGTCACGGGCGGCACACCCGCCGACGCGCCCACCACCGCGTACACGTACAACCGCTGGGGCGGCGTGGCCACCACCACCCGCACCGCCAACGGCGCCACGCTGACCAGCACCGTCACCTACGACGACGCCGGCCGGCGCGCCCGGACGAGCTCGACCGGCGGTCCGGGCACGGCCGTGCCGGAGACCGTGTTCACCTACGACCCGGAGACCGGGAAGACGACGGGCCAGACGTCCGGCGGGAAGACGATCTCGTACCGGTACGACACGCTCGGCCGTCTCGTCTCGTACCAGGACGGGGCGGGGAACACCGCCACCACCGAGTACGACCTGCTGGACCGGCCGGTGAAGTCGGCCGACTCCACCGGGGCGAGCACCACCTACGGGTACGACCCCGCCGGCCGGCTGGCCACGCTCACCGACTCCGCGGCGGGCACCTTCACGGCCGGCTACGACGCCGACGGCCGGCTGGTCACCCAGGCGATGCCGGGCGGCTACCGGCTGAAGGTGACCACCGACCCGGCCGACCGGACGACGGCCCGCGAGTACACCGACGCCGCCGGCACCACCGTCCTCGCCGACATCGCCGAGCACCGCGTCAACGGCCGCATGGCCGGCCACAGCCAGACCGACGGCACCGGCGTCTCCACCGACCTCGTCTACGACGCGGCCGGACGGCTGACCGGCGCCACCGACACCTCCGCGGCGGGGTGCTTGGCCCGCACCTACGGCTTCGACGCCAACAGCAACCGGACGTCGAAGTCCACGACCCGGGACGACTGCGACGGGGCCACCGCGGACGCGGCCGTCACCACCGAGTCGTACACGTACGACAGCGCGGACCGGCTCACCGGCTCCGGCCGGACGTACGACGCCTTCGGCCGTGCCACCACCGACGGCACCGCCACGCTGGAGTACTTCACCGGCGACCTGCTGCGGTCGGAGACCGTCGGCACGCAGCGCCGCGTCTGGGACCTCGACGCCGCGAGCCGGCCCGCCGTGGCCACGACCTGGGCCCGGGGCCAGGACGGCGTGTGGAACGCCGCCGGAACCGTCACCCAGCACTTCGGCGACGACTCCTCGAACCCCGACTGGGCGGCGCACTCCGACGGCACGGTCACCCGTTTCGTCAACGACCTCACTGGCGGACTCGGCGCGATCACCGGCCCCGGCGGCGGCGTCGTGCTCCAGCTGGCCAACCTGCACGGGGACATCGCGGTCCAGCTCGACCTGACCACCCCCGCCGGCACGTCGGTCCAGCGCTACGACGAGTACGGGCTTCCGGCCGAGGACACCCGCGCGGCCCGCTACGGCTGGCTCGGCTCCACCCAGGTCTCCAGCGAGACCCTCAGCGGCCGGGTCCTGACCGGCGCACGCGTCTACGACCCCGCCACCGGCCGCTTCCTCCAGGCCGACCCGAAGTACGCGGGCGGCAAGAACGCCTACGTCTACTGCGGCGGCGACCCGGTCGGCTGCAGCGACACCAGCGGCCTCGCCGACTACTACCGCTACTACGACCTGGGCAGGACCGGCGCGTCGGACAAGTCCGTCTTCAAGTACTGGAAGAGCCACTTCAAGGCCGTCTTCCCGATCCCCGGCCGCCCGAACAAGATCACCCGGGAAGGACAGGACTTCACCCTCCGGCCCGTCGTGCTCGGCGTCTCGTGGTACTTCCCCGTGAACGTCAACAGCATCGGCAAGAGCTACCTCCAGCTCGGCGCCCGCTTCGGACACCCCGACTGGCCCGGCGGCTGGGTCGGCTTCGACCTCTACAAGAAGAAGGGCCGGATGAAGCTGGAGATCCGCGGCCACCTCGGCGGTGGCGCGGCAGTCCTCGGCCGGAGCTTCAACGAGGCGATGGCGAAGAAGTACTGGGACAAGCTGGGCAGCAACCTGCGGAAGGTCGTCCGCGACAAGTTCTGACCCGGACCGGCTCGGCCTGGAGAGACCCCCCACGGGACACGCCCGGGCCGACTCCGCGGGGCAGATCCCCGCACGGCTCGTCCACGGGTGAGACGCGCGGGGATCGCCCCGGGGTGAGCCCCCAGGTCGACATAACAATTGAACATGTTCAATAATGAGGGCCGGTGGGCCCGCGTCCCGAACACGGGGCGCGGGCCCACCGTGCATCCGGCACCCGCGAGGAGAACCCATGAACTCCGGCCCCACCCCGTCCACCGGCCCATCCACCGGCCGCAAGCGCCGCACCGGATGCGTCCTCGCGATCGGCTACACCGGCCTGGTCGCGGTCGCCGGACTCGTCCGCGCCTTCGCCGGAGCCCGGCCCGACGGCTTCCTCGACCTCCTGCACCTGTCGACCTTCCCCGGCTCGGTCCTGGTCACCGTCGGGCTCCTGTACCCGCTCGCGCTCCTCGACCCGGAGACCGACCCGGACCCGGACGCCACCGGCAACCCCTTCGCCTCCGCCGCCCTCGTCACCGCCGGCGCGGCCGTCAACGTCCTCCTGGTGTACGGCGCGGTCCGCCTGACCCGAAGCCTGCGCCGCCCCCACCACTGACCACCCCGGCCCCCCGGGCACACGCGCCGGCCGGACGTCGCGAGGACGCGCACCCCGGGAGGTGTCTTCAAGTGATCACCGTTGGTGGATCGTGGTGGCGTGACACGTCGCCATGACTGTCCGATGCAGAGTGGGGAGTTCGTCCGCCCGCCTCGTCCGCGACGGGCGGGGCCGTCCGCTCGCCTGCGAGCAGGGCGGTGCCCTCGCGGGCAGGGTGATCGGAGGAGGCATGGCAGCGGTCGGCGCCGACCGTGATTGCCATACCGTCTGGGTCGACCGGACCAACTCCTCGTCGCCAGGGACCCGAGAGGGGCCTGAGAGGGGGTCGGATCGCGGCGGCGGACGTATTCCGGGCCCCGCCCGACGTACTGACGCAGGCGGGACACCCCGCGAACTGACCACGGGCGTGGCGCTCACCGAGTGATGGCGGTCCCGTGACGTGTGAAGGGAGACGGACCGCCTGTCCGAGACGCTGGGGATCTACCCTGGCACCGACGCACACTCGAACAACGACCCGCCCGACTTGACGAGTTGCGCGCCTGAGGCGTCTATCAGGTTCACGGACCGCTCACCATGGACCAGGCGAACGCCCGCAGAGGAAGTCCCGTCACGGCGGCGGTTCCGCCACGGCCGCGCGTTCGCCGCCCGCTTCTGCTCGCGCGGTGGAGCGGTCGACTACTACCGCACGATCGAGGTTCCGGTCGCCCGAGGCGCGTAGGACCGGCCCTCTGTACCGGTCCTACGCCTGTCCCGGCTGCCACGCCTCCTCGACGCCGAAATGGGATGGCCGAGAGCCTCCTGACCGGTCATCCTGACCCGGAAACCGAGCCGACGTCATCGTGGCCCGTGAGAACGGCACGCATGGGTTCTACCGGACCGGCTGGGCGGTCGGAACCGACCTTGGACCTGCGGGAACGGCCGGCACTGCCCGGACTCCGCCAGAACGGCTGACAGTGGGGACGAGCCCGTGGCCCGGGGCTGGGTACCGCTCGACCTCGGCCGCAAGGCGCTTCTACCCTTCCCCCGGGAGGGCCCAGCACTGAGGCCGTCCCCGCGCGGCCGCGCTCAAGCTGATCCGAGCTGCTGGCCGGGTTCGGAATCCGCTGGTTGGACGACGGCTCGGCCGAACCGCGTCTGCCCGGGTACAAGGTCTGGGTACCCGGCCGGACACCGTTACAGGTACTGGCGGGTGATGAGCTCGATCAGGTGGCCGGCGGGGTCCTTGAAGTACACGCCGCGGCCGCCGTGCTCGTTGTTGATCTCGCGCGGGCGCCGCATCTGCGGATCGGCCCAGTGCTCGATGCCGCGATCACGCAGACGCGCGTAGGCTCGGTCGAACGCTGCGTCGTCCAGCAGGAACGCGTAGTGCTGCATCTGGATCTCCATCGGGGGCTCCGCGAACTGCAGCAGCACACCGTCGGGGAGCTGGATGTTCGTGAACGGGCCCCAGGACGGCGCTTCTGGGATCTCCAGGAGCTCGCGGTAGAAGCGAGCCGATTCGCGGCGGTCTTTCGCCGCGATGATGGTGTGGTTGAACGTGACTGTCATGAGGATGGCCTCGCTGTCGCTCGACACGGCGGAAATGGGGCTCAAGGTGCGCGAGCGCTGGAGGTCCGCGTGCCGAACGGGGGTGCCTGCTTAGCACCCGCCGAGCGATCAGCCGCCCACCGGGTGGCCAATCCGTGTATGGCGCAGTGCCGGTCCGGTGTTCACGACAACAACCCTACACGCGGGGCGCGGTGCGCATAGCCGGTTCCTCTCACCGGACGCCCAGGAGCAGGGCCCGCCCCGCCGCTGGGAAGAAGACCCCGGACGGCGGACGGCCTCCCGCGGCCGGCACTCCTGCACCGCCCTCGACAACCGTCGCCCCCGCCCGGCCCCCCGCGCCGACCTACTCGCTGCCTTCACCAGCTGACGCGCCTGCGATACCGGCCTCGGTACTGGTGGGCTCGCGCGCGTGACAGCCCTGGGGAGGATTCAGGGGTGTCAGAGGCATCCGGTTGGATGAGCACGTGACTGTCCATGACGTGGCCCGCCGGCTGCCTTCGACCGCTGACCTGCGGAACCTGTGCCGCTCACTGGCGATGCTCGACGCGATCCTGAGCCCGGACTGGGAAGGCCGATACCACTCTTTCAACTCCGTCTGGGCCGACGACGAGGAGATGGCCTCGATGCGCAACGGGTCGGGAGACGAGTACTCCATCGTGTTCTCGGCAGCCGGAGCGTACGTCCGCGGCTTCGACCACGAAGCACCGACAAGCCCCTACCGCAACGACGGCGAGCCCTGGCCGGGAGTGATCGACGAGGTTCCGGAGGTCTTCAAGCCTTTCGTCGACGAGCCGGCGTTCAGCGACGAGGACGACGTCCCCGTCGTGACGGCCTGCCTGTGGCGGGAGGCGACGGATGATCGGTGGCGGCACGGAGTGATCGACTTCCCCACCGGTAGTTCCGACCCCGACGGGGCAACGGGCCTGTTCGAGCTCCTGGTCGACCGCTCGCCCGAAGCCTTCCGGTGCTTCGCCGAGGACTACTACGAGGTTCCCGTGGACCTGCAAGCGGTGCGTGACGTGTACGCCTTGCGACCACTGAGCCAGAAGCTCGTGTCATCGCTGAACGCGGAGGTCACTCTCGCAGACCTGGCCGAGGACATCACCGAGATCGGCTACCCGCAGGACTGATGGGTGGTTCCGCGCTTGCCGTGGCACAGGAGCGCGCGCTGGCAGCGCGGACCAGGCCGAGGCCGACGCCATCAAGGTCTATGCCGACGCCCCATGCGGCCGCCAGGCCGGCCATGACACCCCCGCCCGTGGTTCCTGCTCCCGGTGCGCGGGTCCGCGCCGGCGTCCTTCGGTCTCGACAGGCCCGCGTGTTGTTCGGAGTGCGGTGGCCCGAGGCGATGGTCACCGAGGCGGTCCCGCCCGAAGGCTTGGCCGTCAGCGTGCCCTCGACGGTGTGGCAGGGTGGTGGGACGTGGGCCTCCGAGGCCCGTGGACATGAGAGAGGTATACCGTGAACGAGGCCGAACTCAGGGCGCTGTTTGACGAGATCGACAGGGACGGCGACGGACGGATCAACGTCGTCGAGTTGGCGGAGGGCTTCAAGGCCGAGGGCGCCCATGGGCACCTCGCGGAAGAGGTCAAGAAGGCCATGGCGGCCGACGCGAACCACGACGGGGTCCTCGACTTCGACGAGTTCCGCACCCTGCTGAAGTAGCGTCAGGCCGGACGACGCGGGCGCCTGGGTTCTGCTCCAGGCGCCCCGTGCGCTGGGTTCCCCGTGGCCACCGGCGCGTCGGGCAGGCCCTGAAGTCGCCCGGCACCCCTCCACCGCGGCGTCGACGGTCCGGGGGCCTGCCGCGGCCCTACCACCAGCAGACCCGGACCCGTACTGCCGGTCAACTGTTCGCCGCCTTGACGTCCTGGCTGTGCGCGCCGTTTCACGAGACTCGCCATGGTCCTGGTCCCCGTCGAGCCAGCGGCCTCAGTCCACCGCCACCAGCAGCATCCGGTCCGCCTGCGGCAGGCACCACGGACGGCCGCCGCCCGGACCGCTCCGCCCCGTTCCCGCACCGCCTTCAGCAACTGCTCGAACTGCCCCATCTGCAGCTCAGGGAACCTCTCCACCCAAAGCGGCTCAGCTCTTCAAAACTTCATGCCACAAGGAATGATGCGCAAACCGAAGCCTTCGGCGACACGCTTCATAACGCCGTTCTCTTCGCGTCATCCCGACGAGCGAGGCCCATGCACCGCAAGCGCAGAACGGAAACAGCGCCTGAAAGAGCTTTTGTCCCAGCAGGGTTGATTTTTGGTGTTTCGCGAGCCGATCCGGCACAGAACCTTTGGGGCAGACGTGTCTGGTGGGAGATGTGGGGTTCGTGTCGGCAGTCGACAACCCGTTTCGTGCCGTCCGCTCCTGTCTGATCCGCTCACGCCCCCGGTTGGCCTCGTTTGCGCCCTGGGGAGGCGGTCTGCTCGACGGCACTGCCGAAACATGACGTGACACCGCCCGTATCCCAGCGACCTGTCCGATGCGCGCTGGGGAACGGATCGGCCCCACCCTCCGCCTGGCGGGCCGTTCGGAGAGGCGAGGGTCTGGACATCGGCCGCCCGCCCGAGCGCGACCTGCGCAGCATCATGAACGCCGTCCTCTACGTCGACCGCGCCGGCATCCCCTGGCGCTACCTGCCGCACGACTTCTCCCTCTGGGAAACCGTCTACGGCTACTTCGCCGCATGGCAGAAGGAAGGCTCTTCGACCAGCTCAACGGTTTCCTGCGGCGGCGCCTGGCCCGCCGGGCCGAAGGCCGCGACTTCGAGCCGAGTGCCTGCGTGCTGGACGCGCAGAGTATGAAGACCTCCAGCAATGTGCCAACGACAGGCCAGGGCATCGACGCCAGCAAGAAAATTGCAGGCCGCAAGCGCCATATCGGGGTGGACACCCTCGGCCTGCTCCTGGCCGTCCGCGTCACCGCGGCGAGCGTTTCCGACAACGTCGGCGGCTTGCACCTGATGCCCCACATCGCCGCCACCCGCCTGTGACCAAGGCATGGGCCGGCACCGGCTACCTTCGGCGGGCTCACGCACCACCGCCGGCTCGCCCGTGTCTACGAAGCTCACCCCACCGCTCCGAAGCCATGATCCATATCGTCATGATCGACCTCATAAGCCGGAGACTCACCCGCGAATCCACTCCGAACTTGCGCGACACCTGATGCGCAACCTGGCCGCGCGCCGCGTCACTTCTGGGTGTGGGTGCTCTCGTGGGCGGCAGTCTCGTCCAGTGCATGTGGCACGACCACGATCTGTACGTCGTCCTCGTAAATGACCCTCCCCGGGTCTGCGGAACGCACAGCCCGACAGTCGACGCCGTGCGCGGACAGGATCTCCAGGTAACCGGAGACGCGAGCGAGGAGATGAATGGCAGACGGCTTGAACCATGCCGCCGCGCCGGGATTGATCTCATCGTCGTAGACGTGGGGGTCAACGGTCGAGGGGTCGGTGTACGCGGCGTCGTACCAACTGTTGTTACGGCGGCGGAAGTTCTCCTGCTCGTCCGAGAGCTTTCCCTCCCTCGCCAGATTATTGACGAGCCCGAAAACGCCGGTGAAGTGGCCTCGGCTGTTCCGGTGAGGCGATTGGAACCGTACGTACTGGACGGCTTCGCTGTCGCTATCGATCATCCCTATCAGTACATCCTGCCACTGCGCCTCTCATGGTCCAATAGCGTCCCGCATTGGGGGTGTAAACGCATAAGAAGGAATGAAACGCTCTTTGAGGTGCGCGTGTGCGGTCGGAACGACTGCCGTGACTTGTCAGGTCGGTCGGTCTTCACCAGCGTCCATCCGCTCGTCAGCGATCCGCTGCCGGGATGGGGCCACAGGTTGCCCGCGCGGCGAGCGGCGCACTTTCCGGCTCCGCCGGCCGCCGTCGCGCTGTACCCGCTGGTGTTGCCGATGGGCAGATGGACAACCTCGCTCGCGCCGACCGCTCCAGGGCTACCTGAAGTCGGGGCAGCCGACCCACGCGGAGGACTTCCACGATCCCGAACCGCCCGCCGCGCTCCCGACGAATCCAAGTGGACGATCGCCGCATCGTCGCTCGGGAAGGTCGTCAGTGTGTCACCTGTGGGTGGTGTAGAAGGATGCGTCCAAGCAGGGCACGGCCGATTGGTGCCGGTCCGGTCATGGGGATGCCGCGTGCCGCGTGCCGCGTGCCGCGTGCCGCGTGCCCGAGCCCCGCGCCCGGCGCGTCACGTCCCGGGCGCAGAGCTCGGGGCGTACGCGTCGGCGAGCCGGGCAGGTCCACGGCAGGTCCGGGCGTAGACCGTCGAGAGCCGTGGAACGCGGCTTCCGACCGGATGGTGCGGCCGTTCGCCAGTTCGCCCGCGGGCCCGTCTCGCCGCTCGCCCGGGCGCCCGCTCGCTGCTCCAGGACCCGGTCGAGGCGGACGTCCCTCACGTGCGCCACCGGGGGCATGAACCCGCGTGCTCCCGCAAGGACTTCTGCGGGCGACGCGCGCTCGCCCGGGCGGTACGCGTCGCGATCCACGGCTGTGGGCGGAGCGACGAGGGGACCGAGGAGACTCTCCTGCCCGCCTCCGGTCCGAAGTCATCCCGGGATGGTGGGCCGACGTCGGACGGGGGCGGTCCTCGTCGGACGTTGTTTGTTAGGAAGCTTTACTGACGCTCACTTCCTGCGGCAGTATGCCGCGTACCTGACAATCTCACTCGAGGGGTGACGCATGAAGCACCGCCGCGCGCTGCCGGTCCTGCTGGCCGCGCTCCTGCTGGCCTTGCTCGGGCCGCTGCTCTCCTCAGGGCCCGCCGGAGCCGCGCCCGTCTGGACGCTCCGATGGTCTCCCGCTCCGGGAGTCCAGGGTCTCGACGCCTTCGAGACCATCGAGGACGACCGGGCGGACTCGCACCCCGCGGGCGGGCCGCACATCAAGGTCGCCGGCGACGCCTATCGATTCGACATGCATGTGGTCGACCGGGACACGTCAACCGACCGGCAGCGGCACGAGGTCACCGGCAACCGGACCTCGTCCTCCGCCTACCTCCAGTGGAAGCTCGGCGAGACCTGGCGGGTGACGTACTCGATGTACATCCCCACCTCGCTGATGGCCACGACGAGCTTCACCCACATCATGCAGACCAAGCAGCCCGGCACCGGCAGCTCCCCGATCACGGTGACCTCGCTGCGCCGGGTGAACGGCGTGCAGACCATCGAGCACAAGGTGATCGCCGGGGACGTCCTGGTCGGCAGGACCAACCTGGAGCCCCTCCAGAACAAGTGGATCGACATCGAGTACGAGATCAAGATCGGCGATGGCGCGGCCGGCTCGGTGCGATGGGTGGTCAAGAACGGCGCCACCACCGTCGTCGACGCGACCAAGACCGGAGTCGACACCTTCCTCGCCGACCGGGTCCGACCCAAGTGGGGCATCTACCGCTCACTCGGCGACACCTCCAACTCCCTGCGCGACACCTACCTGCTGCTCCGCAACATGCGCGCCTACCAGCTCACCGGCGGCACCCCCGGCCCCGACACCCAGCCGCCGACCGTCCCGGCCGGAGTGCGGACGACCGGCACCACAGCCGACAGCGCCTCGCTGGCCTGGAACGCGGCCACCGACGACGTCGGCGTGACCGGTTACGAGGTCTACCGCGGCACCACCCTCACCGCCACCGTCTCCGGCACGACCTACACCGACACCGGCCTCGCCGCCGCCACCCCGTACAGCTACACCGTCAGGGCGAGGGACGCCGCCGGCAACCGCTCGGCCGCGTCCACACCCCTCACCGTCACCACCGCCCAGGCGCCCGGCACCGTGACCCTGCTCTCCCAGGGCCGGCCGACCACGGCCTCCTCCACCGAGGGCCCAGGCTTCGAGCCCGCTCTTGCCGTCGACGGCCAGAGCGCCACCCGCTGGGCCTCCGCCGAAGGCTCCGATCCCCAATGGATCCGCGTCGACCTCGGCGCCGCCGCCGCGCTGTCACGGGTCCGCCTCGACTGGGAGGCCGCGTACGCCTCCGCCTACCGGATCCAGTCCTCCGCCGACGGCGCCACCTGGACCGACCTCGCCACCGTCACGGGAGGCGACGGCGGCACCGACGACATCGCGGTGACGGGCGACGCACGCTATGTCCGCGTCTACGGCACTCAGCGGGCCACTCCGTACGGCTACTCGCTCTACGAGCTGAAGGTCTACGGCACCACCGGCTCCCCGAGCCCGACGCCGGCCCCGACGCAGACGCCATCTCCGACACCGACCCCGACCCCGACTTCGTCCAGCAGTTGGCAGGCAGGTGCCGCCTACGCCGTGGGAGACCAGGTCACCTACAACGGGAACGGCTACCGCTGCCTGCAGGCCCACACCTCGCAGCAGGGCTGGGAGCCTTCCACAAGCCCCGCGCTGTGGGAACGGTCCTCGCGACCCTCCGCGTGAACCGGATCCGTGCGGACCGGTGGCGCCCTGGATTCCGGCCGGCGCACCGCGCTGTGCCCGCTATGGCCGACGGCGGCACCGCTGTCCTCCTCATCAGAGAAGGACAGCGGTGCCGCGGCCTCCAATGAGCGCGTCATCCGGCTCGTTCGCCGAACCGGTCAGGCCGCGTGGCGGCCCGGTCCGGGCCGTCAGCGCTGTCCTCGTCGACATCACCGACGACACCGTCGCCCGGTCCCTGGCGGCGGCTGCCGGTGAGGAGGCCCGCCACCGGCGCGCCGGGCCGAGGCGCTCGGCGAGGTCGCCGAGTCCCTCCGCGTGGCCGTTCTGCCCCGTTCCCCGGGCGGGCTCGCCTCCTCCGGCATCGACACCGCTGTTGTCCACCGTCCCGACTCCACCGGTTCCGGGGCGGGCGGTGACTGGCCAAGGCCCGCAGACTCCTCGGCGGGCGGCTCCTGCCCGCCCTCGGTGACGCCCGAGGCCACGGCCTGGAGGCCGTCACCTTCATGGCCAAGCTCCGGTACGCCCTGGCCGGCCTCCACCGACGTTCCCGTCGAACAACTCCCCACTGGCTCGACCATATGGCCTGCGGCGACGGCATCGAGTCCTCAGCCACCGCCGTCATCGCCCGCTACCACGCCGAGCGCGAGGTATTCCGCCGGAACTGCGCGGCCGCCCCTCCCGGTACCCCTCCGAGACGGCCACGCCTCACTCCTTCCCCCGCTTCCCGGAGGCCCCGGACTCATCCTCGGCGTCCTCCCCGACCAGCCCTGCGCCGCCGCGGAGACGCCACTGGCGAAGGGCGACACCGTCCTGCTCCACTCCGACGGCCTGACCGAACGGTGGGACTCCGACCCCGACGCCGCCCGGCTCCTCGACGTCGGGGAGACGCCACACCCCACGCATCACGCCGTGCTGGCGTCAGCCTCTTCGAGTGGGCCGGGCGGGAGGATCTGCTCAGGACGCCCATGCTCCGGGACCTGTGACTGGCTGACACATCGTTGGTTCGACCAGCACCGCCAGAATGCCTCGATCCGGGTTGGTGAGCAGGTGGTAACGGCCGACGCCCCTCGTGGATCACGTCCTGCTCCTGCTCTCCCTCAGCAGGCTCATCCCGTCGGCGTGCCCTTGCGGAGGGCATGGTCGGCTCCGCCCAGGGGCAGGGCTGCTCGCCGATGAGGTCGTGTCCGGCCGATCAGGGTCCCCGTTGTCGAGGCATGGCGGGATCTGCACCTCGGCGTGGTTGCCCCGTCGACCGAAGCGCCGCCGCCCGCGGGACTGCGGCGAACCTGTCCCGGAGGTCTCGCGACGTGAAGGCGCTTCCGGGCTTCACCGCGAGCGACGAGATCGGTGGATGTCTTTCTTCCGACGTGTGTCGGGGTTGCCGACAAGGTCCGCGTGGTGATTGTTTCGGCCGAACGAGAAGGAGAGCCCGCAACCCCTTGGAGGCTGACGTGGCTGGTGACCGGATGGGGCTGGAGCAGGTGCTGGCGGCTGCCGAGGCCGCTGCTCCGGTGAACTCGCTGGACGTGGTGGCGCGCAATCTACGACAGCGATTCGGCGCCCGGTATGTGTCGTTCCTGTTCGTCGACGTCGTCGGCCGACGCCTGCTGCGGGTCCACGACACCGCCACTCAGCAGCAGGAGAACCGCGCCGAGCAGGTTCCCCTGGCCGGCAGCGGCGTCTACGACGAGGTCCTGCGCAGCCAGCGCCTGCTCCGGGCACCGGACGGCCCGGGAGGGCAGCGGGTCCTCGCCCCGGTCACCAACCGCGGCGACGCCATCGGCGTCCTGGAACTCTTCCTCGCCGACGCCACTCCGGACGTGCTGGAGCAGATCCAGGAGGCAGCGCACGCGCTGGCGTACGTCATCGTCACCGACCGGCGCTTCACCGACCTCTACCACTGGGGCAACCGCATTACGGACGTGAGCCTGTCCGCCGAGATCCAGCGCCAGCTCCTCCCCATCGCCTCCGCCTGCGAAGCTCCCCAGTTCACCCTCGCCGGTGCCCTGGTCCCCGCTTCGGACATCGCCGGCGACACATACGACTACAGTCTCGACGCCCACACCCTGCACCTGTCGATCACCGACGCGATGGGCCACGACGTCAGCGCATCTTTGATGGCCACCCTCCTGGTCAACGCTTCCCGCGGCGCCCGCCGCGCCGGCGAAGACCTCGCCGAACAGGCCCGCCAAGTCCACCGGGCGCTCCTCGACCACGGCCGGGACACCATCGCCACCGGCCAGCTCCTGCGCATCGCCCTCGACGGCACCGGCGCCCAGCTCGTCAACGCCGGCCACCCCTGGCCGCTGCGGTTGCGGGACGGCGCAGTCAGCGAACTGAGCCTGACCGTGAACCTGCCCTTCGGCGTCGTCATCCAAGACGCCTACCAGGTCCAACCCCTCGACCTGCGACCCGGTGACCGCCTGCTGCTCCACACGGACGGCATGCAGGAACGGGACGCCCAAAGCGTGGACCTGCCGGACCTCCTGCGCAAGACCGCCGCCGACCATCCCCGCGAAGTGGTGCGCACTCTGGTCAGCGCGGTCAGCGATGCCTATGACGGCCGTCCGCCCCGGGACGACGCCACTGTCCTGTGCCTGGACTGGCACGGTCCCACCCCGGCCCGCAGCACCATGAGCCTGTAGCCATGCCGGCCGGGCTTGTGCCCGTCGTTGGACAACCACCGACCTGCCTCACCGCTCAGGCCGGGGCACGCCGGGAACCGGCAGGCTGGAAGCGTGAGCTCCTGGTGGGCGGTCCGAGTTCGCGTGGACGGGGGCGGAGCCGTTGAGCTGGGCCACGCGTTCCCGGTGGGTGGCTCGGGCGGCTCGAAGGCCCTCGCTGCGTTCGGCGAGGCGGGTCGGGGTGGTGGCGACGGAGAGCCGGTGCACCCGGTGCGGTCGTGGACGGCCGTGGACCTGGTGCGGAGCGTGCTTCGCAGGAGACCGCAGCCGGCTGTCGGGAAGGGGGCGGAGGGGGCGCTCAGGTCGCGGTCGGTGGCCACGGCGAGGAGGAGTTCGCCGCGGCGCACGGACCGTTCGGTGTCGACTTCGGCTCGGGAGCGGGAGTCCCCCACCTGCCTACCGTCGCAGCGGAAACCGTTGCAGAACTAGGCAACGGCTGTAGGCGATCATCACCGATGCCGAGGCGGCCGGCCGCGTGAGAACTTCGGTTCAGCGGCGGAAAGCGAGCGCCGTGACCGATACGGACACCGGAGAGACTCCATGGCAGCCACCAACGGCATCACCTACACCGGCCTCGACGCCCTGCTCACCCCCGAGAGGTCGGTGCTGCTGCTGATCGACCACCAGGGTGCCCAGTTCGCGGGAATGGGCAGCGCGGACACCAACCTGGTGGTCAACAATGTCACCGCCCTGGCGAAGGGCGCCAAGCTGTTCGACGTGCCGACCATCCTGACCACCGTGGTGCAGGACCGCGGCGGTCGCATCATCCGCCAGTTGCAGGACGTCTTCCCCGACCAGGAGCCGATCGACCGTACCGCGATCAACACCTGGGAAGACCAGCGCGTCGTGGACGCCGTCGCCGCGACCGGTCGCAAGGACCTCGTCATGGCCGGCCTGTGGACAGACATCTGCCTGGCCTGGCCCGCCGTCCACGCCATCGCCGACGGCTACCGGGTCTTCGCCGTGACGGACGCCTCGGGCGCCACGACGACAGAGGCCCACGAGCGCGGCGTACAGCGCATGATCCAGGCCGGTGTCGTCCCCACCTGCGCCGGCACCGTCATATCGGAGTGGCAGCGGGACTGGGCCCGTGAGAAGACGGTCCCGGGCATCACCGACATCATGCTCCAGCACGGTGGCAGCTTCGGCACGAGCCTCGCCTGGGAACTCCAGCTCCTCGGACTCGACCAGGCGTGACACCGGCTCCCCCCCCCGGGGCCCGGGGAGCGGCTTCCTCCGTCGGTCCATCGGTCCACACGACGCCCGGACATGAGGACGGGCCGGCCTGCGGCGGTGACCTGGCGTCCCGCCGCCGGTCCGGTCCGGTCGCGCCCGACCACGACCCCGCTCGCCCGGGGCCCGGAAGCCGCACCCTGTTTTCCCTCTTCACCCCCACGTCCCCCCTCTTCATCCCCACGATCGAGCAGGAGTTCGTCATGACTCCCGAGAGCAGCGCCGGACCACCGCCCCCGTTCGACCCGGAACTGGCCGAAGCGCTCGGGCCTCTTTTCGCGATCATGCCGCCCACGGTCCTGCCCGGCATGATCCCGGCCCTACGACGGTCCCTTGCCTCGACCAGACCGTCCGACGAGGACCTGCGCCGTGGCGGTGCCGTCGAGTTCGAGGAGCGCACCGTGCCCGGTCCGGCCGGTGCGCCTGGTGTCCCGCTGCTGATCTGCCGCCCGGCCGGGGCAACGGTCCCGCTGCCGGCGGTCTACTTCACCCACGGCGGTGGGATGGTCCTCGGCGACAACCGCACCCTCCTGGCCGAGATGCTGGACTGGGTGGAGGACCTGCGCCTGGTCCTCGTCTCGGTCGAGTACCGGCTGGCGCCTGAACACGGTTACCCCGCGGCACTGGAGGACGTCCACGCGGGCTTGCTGTGGACCATCCGGCACGCCCGTGCAATGGGAATCGACCCCGGCCGGCTCGTGGTC
This sequence comes from Microtetraspora glauca, assembly GCA_000721275.1. Classification (GTDB taxonomy): domain Bacteria; phylum Actinomycetota; class Actinomycetes; order Streptomycetales; family Streptomycetaceae; genus Streptomyces. Next base: position 91,085 of record JOFO01000021.1, read on the forward strand.
GCCGGTGCCAGCGCGGGTGGCGGGCTCACCGCCGCCCTGTCCCTTCTCCTGCGCGACCGAGGCGACCCGCAGCCGGCGGGACAACTACTCGTCTGCCCCATGCTCGACGACCGCGACGACACCCCGTCAGGCCGCCAGATGGCCGGCAAAGGAGTGTGGGACCGCACATCGAACAACACCGGCTGGGGCGCTCTGCTCGGGGACCTGCGCGGCGGTCCCGACGTCCCCCCGTACGCGGCGCCGGCGCGGGCGGCGGATCTGTCCGGGCTGCCACCGGCCTTCATCGACGCCGGCTCGGCCGAGACGTTCCGCGACGAGGCCGTCACCTACGCGACCCGGATCTGGCGGGCCGGCGGGCAGGCGGAACTCCACGTCTGGCCGGGCGCCTTCCACGGCTTCGACGCCCTTGCACCGCAGGCCACGCTGTCCGGTGAGGCAAGGGCGGCCCGGGTGCGCTGGCTGCACCGCACCCTGCCCCTGTGACGCGAAGGGCCCCTCGCGGCACGCCTCCGCACCCACGGGCCAACGGGCCGCGCCGACCGGCGCGGCCCGCACCACACCGGACGACCATCCCACTCACCGATCCCGCGCCCACGACGGGCGACCGAGGAGAACACTGTGAAAGCCTTCGTCGCGCAGACGTACGGACCTCTGGAAAGTGTGGAGTTCACCGAACTGCCCAACCCCGAGCCGGGCCCTGGCCGGCTCCTGGTACGGATGGAGGCGGCCGCCCTCAACGCCGTCGACCACGTGCTGATCACCGGAGAGGCACGGGGAGCACTGCCCGTGCGCCACCCGTTCGTCCCGGGCGTCGACGTCAGCGGTGTGATCGAGGCCGTGGGCCCCGGTGTCACCGGCTTCGGCACCGGCGAGTCCGTCATCGCCTGGAACGGCGTCCGTTCCGGAGCACTGGCCGAGTACACGCTGGTGAACGCCACCGCCGCGGCGGCCGTACGTCCCGCCGGCCTCACGGCGGCACAAGGTGCCGCACTCCCGACCGCGGCCCTGACCGCGGCGGCGCTCCTGGACCTCGCCGGGGCCGACACCGGCGACACCGTGCTCGTGGTGGGGGCCAGCGGGGGAGTGGGTTCCTACCTCGTGCAGCTCGCAGACCGGGCGGGGCTCGTCGTCCTCGCCACCGGGCGCAACGACGACCAGGAGTTCCTGGCCGGCCTGGGAGCCAGCTACCCCATCGACTACCAGCACTCGGACATCGCCCAGGAGGCGCTGCGACTGGTACCGGGCGGAGTCGATGTCGTCTTCGACCTGGCGAACGCCGGGCCCGCGCTGGCGAGGTCCGCGGCGGCGGTACGCAAGGGCGGCCGCTTGGTCTCACCGCTGCGCGGACCGGCCGCCTTCGAACGCGGCGTCACCGCCGTCTACGGCGGGACCACCACCCCGGAGGGCAGGCTTGCCTCGCTGGCAGCGCTGGCGGCCACCGGTGAACTCCGCCCCACCATCGGTGCCGACTACCCCTTCGCCGAAGCCCGTCGCGCGCTGACCGACTTCGCCACCAAACACATCCGAGGAAAGGTGACCGTCACCTTCTGACCCCGGGTGACGCGCGGAACCGGCGGGACCGGACGGTGTGCGCATCGACCGGTCCCATTCCCCTCCCCGAACCCCTGTGGCACGCCCCCCGCCGCGACCGGCACGACGACACCGGCACCGCCCGCGCAACTCCCTCGTTGACGGCCCATCAGGCATGTCATAGGCTCGTGACCAGGGGGTATCACCGCTGTCCGAGACAGTGCCGTGTGGCTTCGGCGGCCGTCCCGGGCAAGCCCGACGCCCCCGCCCCCCGGAGGCCGGACACCGAGGTGCCACGGTGGCGGAGGACCATCGATGCCCACCCCCCACCTGCCTCCGCAACGCCAGGTACCCCTCGGCCGTTCGCACGAGGCCCAGGTGATCGACCGACTCCTGCACCGGGCGCGCGCGGGGCGGGGTGAAACCCTTGTCATACGCGGCGAAGCGGGCATCGGCAAGACGACTCTGCTGGACTACGCGAGGACGGCACCAGGAGTCCGTACTTTGCGGGTGTCCGGGGCCGAGTTCGAGAGCGAGCTCGCGTTCGCGGCCCTCCACCAGCTCTGCGCATCCATGCTGAGTGTGCTGCGGCGGCTGCCGGACCCCCAGCGCGGCGCGCTGGAGGCGGCCTTCGGGCTGAGCACCGGCACACCGGACCGGTTCCACCTCGGTCTCGCGGTGCTCAACCTCCTCTCCGAGGCAGCGGCGAAGCAAACCCTGCTCTGTCTCATCGACGACGCCCAATGGCTCGACCGGGCCTCGGCGCGGGTCCTCGCCTTCGTCGCCCGGCGGATCCAGGACGAACCGATCACGGTCGTCTTCGCCGTCCGGGAGCCGGCGGGCGGTGAGGAACTGGCCGGGCTACCGGAACTGCGTCTCAGCGGACTCACCGACGCCGACGCCCGAGGGCTGCTCGACTCCCGGCTGCGGGCACCGCTCGACCGCCAGGTGCGCGAGCGGATCGTCGCCGAGGCAGGGGGCAACCCCCTGGCACTGCTCGAACTGCCGCAGACGGCGGACCTGGCGGGCGGTTTCGCGCCGCCGGCGACGGGGCCCGCACCGGGAGGCGTCGAAGCGAGCTACCGGACGCGGCTGGAGGCACTGCCCGCCCCGACCCGGCTCCTGATGCTGACCGCCGCGGCCGAACCCATCGGGGAGCCCTCCCTGCTCCACCGCGCCGCACGACTCCTCGGCGTCGATCCCGAAGCGGCGACACCGGCGGAGGACGCCGGGCTGCTGACCGTCAGCCCATGGGTCAGGTTCCGCCACCCACTGGTGCGTTCGGCTGTCTACCGCACCGCGCTCCCGGAAGACCGCCGCGCGGTACACCGGGCACTTGCCGAGGTCACCGACGACGATCAGCCCGACCGAAGGGCCTGGCACCGCTCCATGGCGGCGGCAGGCCCCGACGAAGATGTCGCCGCCTCGCTCGAACGCTCCGCCGGACGAGCCCGGGCACGCGGCGGCATCGCGGCCACCGCCGCGTTCCTTGAACGGGCGGCCACCTTGACACCGGACCCCGACCGCCGCGCCACCCGGGCCCTGGCGGCCGCCCGAGCCAAACGGGACACCGGCGCCGCCGACGCGGCTCTGGAGCTGGTGGCGATGGCCGAGACGGACCTGAGGGCGGACGACACCCCCCGGCGGGCGGAAGCAGCCGCCCTCCGCGCCCGCGTCTCCTTCGACAGGAAACGCGACGACGAAGCGGTGACGAAGCTGTTGAGGGCCGCGGAGGTGACGGCCCACAGCGACCCGGCGGCAGCCCGCGAACTGGTACTCGACGCCTTCGCTGCGGCCGTGTTCGTCGGCCGGTTCGCCCACGGGGCGCGCCTCCTCGACGCGGCCGGCGCGGCACGGGCCCTGCCGCCCCTCGTCGGGCCCGCCCGCCCTCTCGACCTGCTCCTCGACGGCCTGGCCACCCAGGTGAGTGAGGGCTGTGCCCCCGCCGCCCCGCTGCTGCGCCGGGCCATCGACGCCTACCGCCGTGCGGGGAACGGTGACGAATACGGGTTGGGCGAGGTGTGGATGGCCTGCAACGCCGCGATGGACCTCTGGGACGACGCCGCCTGGCGGACGCTGGCCGACCGGCAGATCGCCCTCGCCCGACGGCGCGGCGCCCTGGCGGACCTGCCGGTCCTGCTGAGCTTTCGCGCCCTCGCGCACATCCACGCGGGGGAGTTCAGCCACGCGGCGGCACTGGTCGACGAGACGCACACGATCGCGGTCGACGCGGGAGCTCCCCCCGTGGTGTACGTCGACGTCTCCCTCGCAGCCTGGCGCGGGGACGAGACCGGGACCGCCGCCTTCGCCGATGTCGCGACACGCGCCTCGCACGAGCGGGGAGAGGGCCGGCTGGCCAATGTCACGGAGTACGCCCGTGCCGTCCTGTACAACGGTCTGGGCCAGTACGAGTCGGCGTTGCAGGCGTCGCGTCCCGCGTGCGATCTCGACGAACCGGGCTTCAACTCCTGGGTGCCCGTCGAGTTCGTGGAGGCCGCGGTACGAGCCGGCCGCCGGGACCTGGCCGTCCCGGTGCTGGAACGCCTCTCCGAACGCACCGCGGCCGGCGGCACCCACTGGGCGACCGGGGTTGAGCTGCGCTCCAGGGCGCTGCTCACCGACGGGCCGGCCGCCGACGAGCTCTACCGTGAAGCCATCGTCCAGCTCGGCCGCAGCGAAGGAACCGTCCACCTCGCACGGGCGCGACTCCTCCACGGGGAGTGGCTGCGGCGCGCGGAACGCCTCACGGAGGCCCGTGCTCAACTGCGCGCCGCACACGAGGAACTCGCCGCCATCGGTGCCGGCGCGTTCGCCGCACGAGCCGCCCGCGAACTGGAGGCGTCCGGCGAACGGGTGCCGGCGCGGAGAACCGGAACCCCACACCCGCTGACTCCCCAGGAGTTCCAGATCGCCCGGCTCGTCGCCACCGGCGCCACCTCCAGAGAGGTGGCCACCCAGCTCTTCCTGAGCCCGCGCACGATCGACGCCCACCTGCGGAACGTTTTCAAGAAGCTCGGCGTCACCTCCCGCCGCCAGCTCCGCGACCTCCCCCTGGCGGTAGGGCGTGCCGATTGACCAGCACCAACTCCGAACACGTTGCCCCCGTTGGAGGGGGTCGGTGTGCCGGCGTCGGGTTGTTCGGGATGCTCCGCCGGTCGTGTGTCGCTCGGTGCCGGTTCCTCAGAGCGACGGTTCGACGGGGTGCCGGTGCCACCACCGGCGGGTTCGGGTGCGGGGGTGGACGGCGCGTCCCATCCGCCGGCCGATGAGCACGTAGGCGAGGAGGGCTCCGGCTGTGTTGAGGAGGACGTCGTCGATGTCGAAGGCGCGGCCGGTGATGAGCGCGCCCTGCACGAGTTCCACGAGCAGCATGGTGGCGGCGGTGAGGAGCGCGACGCGGAGGAAGCCGCGGGCCCGGCGGGACAGCAGCGGCAGAAGGACCCCGAAGGGGATGCCCAGGGCGATGTTGCCCCCGAGCTGTTTGACGGTGTCGACGAACTCGGGCCGGCTGAGGTAGCTCTCGATCGACCGGCCTGGTGTCAGGTTGCTGTGGGTGAGGGGCACGGACTCGGGCGACGCCTCCAGGGTGAGCCGGGCCAGGACCACGGCGAAGGCCACCATGCCCATGAGGGCCAGCAGGGCGACCAGCGCCCGCACGAACCGCCCCGGCCCGCGGCGGACCGGGGCCGCGGGCTCCGGCGTCTTCTTCGGCTCCCCCTCCGGCCCCCCGGCGTGCGGCCTCGTCCTGCCCGGGCCGTCCGCGTCCGGTCCTTTCCCGCGCGGCCCTTTCCCGTCCGGGTGCCCAGCGCTCTGCCGCTCGCGGCTCACGGCAGGCGCCGTCGTACCGCCCCCTTCCGCTCCGGCCCGCTTTCTCCTCGGTCTCCAACCGGCCATGTGCCTCTTCCTCCCCTTCGGCGGTCGCTCGGTGACCGCCTGACGAGCGCTTGCGAACGGACCCCGCGTACCCCCGCCGGGGTCCCGCATGCCGCGCGCTCCGCAGGAGCCGCCTCACCCGGACCACGCGCATCGGCAGCATCAACAGCTGCCGATTCCAATGGAGTTGAGCATGAAGAAGGCAGGCACGGGCACTCGGCTTCCATGGGAGAAGACACCGAGAGCAGACCCTCGCCGGCCGCCCGGACGCGCGCGCGATCCGACGGGAGGTGGCGCGTGGTCACTGCCGTGCTGCTCGTGCTCGCCGCCATCCTGATGCTGATCAGCTGGCTCCAGGGAATCGCCCTGCCGGGCATCTTCGCCACGGACGTGAAGGACCGCTCCGGTCCCGCCGTCCTGAAGTCCGTCCAGGACCTGAGCAGGTTCGAGGGCGCCTCCGGGAGCTACCAGGTGGTGGTCGACCTGGAGCACGACGCGCGGTTCCTGCCGGACGCGATCCGCGGGACCCGGACCCTGTACGTGGCCCACGGCAGCGTCGGCGCCTACGTCGACCTGGGCGCCCTCGGGGACGACGCCGTGACCGTCGACGCCGACCGCACCGAGGCCTCTCTGCGCCTGCCGCACGCCCGGCTGGCCGCCCCGGCGCTCGACCCCGAGCGCTCATACGCCGTGTCCAAGCAGCGCGGTCTGCTCGACCGTCTGGGCGACCTCTTCTCGGACAACCCGTCCAGCGAGCAAGCCGTCAACGTCCTCGCCGCCCAGCGGATCGGCGACGCCGCCCGCGAGTCCGGCCTGACGGCACGGGCCGAGCGGAACACGACCGCGATGCTGAAGAGCCTCCTGGGCGGGCTGGGCTTCGAGCGGGTGACGATCACCTACGGCTGAGCGGGGAGCCGCGCCGTCTGCGTGCTCCAGGCGGTGTGGCCGCGGACAGGCGCACCCGAGCCCACAGACGGGCAGGCGCCCGACACGAACACACATGACGACGGGCGGTACGACTCCGGCCGGCGCGGCCCGCACCACACCGGACACGATCTCTCAGCACCCTCTCCGCTGGCCGGTCGGTACGATCGACGGGTGATGGACGAACCGGTGATGGAGCTGTCAGACGCTGAGGACCGTCGCGTCTGGGACCGCTTCTACGAGAAGTTCAGCTTCCAGCCGAGCACGAGTCCGTCCAAGTGGCCAGCCATTGAAGAGCCCGGTGCGTCAGTTACATGGAGTCTGGCAACGCTTCCCGACGACCCTGACTACGAGCGTCTGGACCGCCTGGTCGCCGTCGTCGAGCAGGGACTGTCCTCCTGCGTGGGCCCGTCAGGCACTCTGTTCGGCCTCGACTGGCAGCACCCGTCGTACCGCTTCGCACCGCAAGAGGTGGGCGGTCCTGGTGAACCGGCCTGGCCGTTGAGCCCGTATCCCGACGGGGACTACTACATCTTCCTTACAGAGGACTTCCGCATAGGCAGCTTTGGACACCCTTGGGAAGAGTCTCTCTGCCTGTTCGGTGAGGAGCTTCTCGACGTCGCGGCCACGGAGGTCGACAAAGTTCTTGGCCCGCCGATCCGCAGGTCAGGCAAGGCGGTAGGCCCGGCCTGAGCCCAATTCGACGATCCTCATCAGCACAGCAGGAAGGCCGGCTGCCCGAGACTCGCCTGGGGCGGGCCTTGTGCGTGCTGGGACTCAGCGGGCGCCGACCACGCACCACCGCGGATCGAAGCCCCGGCCGACATCACCGCGCCGGCCGGCAGCCGGAGTCCTGCTGACGCCCCCAGCCGGTGTCCTGGCTCATGACGATCCCCTCCCAAGGTGCGCGGCGCCCGGTGCTGTGCCGGTGGAGCGGCCGCAGTCACGGCCCGCAGCAGCGCACCATTCTGGAACGCGGACCTGGACGGGTACTCACCACGGCCAGACGTCGCTTACCGCCACGCTTACCACCGCAGGTCACAGCCCTGCGCGGCCCGAATGGCCCGGCGCTTGGCGGCGGGACGGGTGGCTGTCTCCGGCCGGCCTGGCCAAGGGGTGCCGGGGGTGAAGGCGACGGCGCCAGGGGTGTGGTGGTCGCGGAAGCCGCGTACGCCCCGGGCACCCGTGGGTTCGAGGCCGACGTAGGCGATCAGCCCCGGCCACTCCCCGGAACCGACAAGGGGGTCCGGCAGCCGGGGCAGGCGTACAACCGGCATTCCGAGTACTGGTCCGCCGTGCCGGGTGATGACGAATGCGGCAGTTCCGTAGTGCATGACCGCTCCCGCACGCACAGAAGTCGCAGGAGGGCTGGACCGGACGGGGACCCGGGCGGGCCCGGAGGGCGTTCACGTCACTGATCGCATGCGGGCGGCAGGGGCGCGGGCGGGGCGAGACCGCCACTGCGGCCCAGTAGCGCCGTCGGGCGTTCGCGGAGCCGCGGTAAGCGGCGCGTTCGTGGTGAGTGGGCCTGGGAACCTGATAGGTCGCTCCCCTGTTCTCCCAGGTGGATGGCCTTGCTGATAGGTGACCTGATAGGGCGTCGGGGCTTCTCTGACCACCGGGCGGTGAGAGGAAGCGGCCGGCCCGCGGACACCGGGACCAGGCCCCTGGTCATGCGGTCCGGGCTGCTGTTCCTTCCTCGTCCGGCTTCGCGTGCGGCCCACCGGGCGCGGTCATCCGGCTGCCGCTGCGGCCCGTGGCGGCGAGCACGCGGTTCATGAACGGGCCGCTCACCGTCGCCGATGCAGAATCCGGCGGTCACGTCGCCGCGCACTGCACAGGCGGCCTGGGCCCCGCCCGAACTGCTGGAGTGGACGCTGACCCAGGCACGCCTGGGCGCCCCGCGGCTGGATCCCTCGCCTGCGCGGGAATGGTTCCCTCCGACGGTTCCGCTCCGGTCGGGGCGACGACTGCTCCCCGCTCTGCGGGGATGAGCCCTGTTCGGCGGCTGCCTGGGCGATGTCCTCGGGAAGCTCGTCGCGTTCGCCGAACGTGCGGGGGCCGGGGCTGGGTCTGGGGTTTTTGTCTGTTTCGGTGAAAGTTGCTTGGGAGCGGGCCGGAGTCGGGTAGAACTGCAGGTCAGGAAGTCTGCTCCCCGCTCGCGCGGGGATGGTCCCGACGGAGAGGATCTCCGCGCACTCGGGATCGACTGCTCCCCGCTCGCGCGGGGATGGTCCCCAGCAGCACGCCTACCGCCTCCTGACGGCTTACTGCTCCCCGCTCGCGCGGGGATGGTCCCAAGGCGCCGCTTCCGTCGGTTCCGGGTCTGGACTGCTCCCCGCTCGCGCGGGGATGGTCCCCCCTACCGGGTGGGCAGGCACGGCACCGGCGACTGCTCCCCGCTCGCGCGGGGATGGTCCCCTGAGGAGTCGATCCGCTCGAGAAGGGCCATCGCTGCTCCCCGCTCGCGTGGGGATGGCCCCGAGCCGGACCTCGTCACCGTGGACACGGCGCACTGCTTCCCGCTCGCGCGGGGATGGCCCCCCGGGGTCGTTGAGCTGCTCGGCCGTCGGGGACCTGTTCCCCGCGCTTGCGGCGAGCAGGTCCCTGCCGTTGTGCGCGTGCCGAGGCCGGGGTTTCCGTTCTGGCTGCGGCTCTGCGGGCTTGTGTTCCGGCCGTGCCGGTCCTGGGGCGGTCTGTCGGTTAGTTGTTGTCGGGGTGTTCTGCTGCTGTGGTGAGGAGTCGTTCCCAGGTGCGGGGTGTGGAGCCGTGGAGGGCGGCGAGTTCGGCGGCCAGGCGCCCCTTGGGCGCGCCGCCGGCCCGGGCGCGTGCCTTTCGTGCGATGTCGAGGCGGGGGTCTCCCTCGTAGGGGTGGGTTTTGCGGGGGCCTTGGGGTTCGCCGGTGCGGCGGCCGCCGCCTTTGCCTTGTCCGGGGGCGTTGTGGAGGCGGTCGTGGACTTCTTGGCGGGTCCACAGGCGGGCGCCGTAGCGGGTGGTGCCGGGGGAGAGGTAGCCCTGGGCAGCGTAGGCGCGGACGGTCCCGGTACTGATGCCGAGGAGGGCGGCGACCTCCTTGTCGGTGAGGAGGTCGTCGGGGTGCTCGCCGGTGGGGAGTTCGGGGACGGGCCGGCCAGCGAGGTATGCCTCGGTCTGGGCGAGGTCGTAGAGGGAGGTACGGCTGTCGGGCAGGAGGGAGGGGACGCGGGCGCGGAAGGCGGGGGCGTCGCGGCGGCGCCATGTGGTGATGGGGATGCCGGCACGGGCGGCGATGTCGGCTTCGCTGATGACAGGCCGGCTGCGGGGGATCACGTCGTCTCCTTGAGGTCTGTCGGGCCGCGGGTGCGGCCGGGTATCGTGGGCGTGCAGAAGTCCGGTCCTTCCGGAGCTGCGTTTGGTTCGAGGCCGGCGGTGTGCCGGACCGCTTCCGGGCGGTCCTCCGCCGGCCTCACCCGTTTCCGGACCTGGATGTGACAGGCGTAACTTTACAGCTTTTCGAACCTCGATGGGGTCCGGGGCACCTGCGCCCGGCGGGGTCAGGACCGGCGAAGCTGCTCCGCCAGCCACGCGTCCGTTTCCCGCCCGCTGCGCAGCCGGACGACCTGCACGCCCAGGGCGGCCGTCGCAGCGGCCTGGCGGGCGTAGCGGGGGCGGTTGTGCCGGTACTTGCGCACAGCGGTACGCAGCAGGGAGCGCCTGTCGAAGAACGCACGCCTCCAGGTGAGCCGCCGGGCCTGCGTGCTGGTGTCGAGGCCGGCGAGCTGCCGGAGACTGCGGGTGATGATGCGGCGGACGACCAGCCACAGCGGCAGGTCCAGCCAGACCAGCACGTCAGCGCGGTGCCAGACGACGTCCGCGAGCTTCGAGTAATTCCCCTCGACCACCCACGACTCCCCGCGCGTGATCCGCTCGGCTGCTGCACGGAAATCATCAAAAGGAAGAGTTCCGGAATCGGAGAACAGAACGTCATCAAGGTTGGTGTGCGGAAGTCCCAACACACTGGAAATCTTCCGGGCGACCGTCGTTTTCCCGCTCGCCGGAGGACCGAAAAGAGCCACCTTTTTCACCGATCATTCCTCCTCTTCCGTACGTCGTGTCGAGGAATCATTATGCCCGATCCCAAAAAAGCGGCGCGCACTTTTCAAACCCTCTCCTTCCTGCATGCATCCTGAATTCCCCGTGCCCGGCTCCGGCCGGGCCCCCGCCGTTTCTACCGGACCGTCGTCCCCGGGCTGCCCGCCAGGCGTGCCGTGGTCCTGGCGCTCCTGCGGGCACAGGCGGGAAGAGCCGGCGCGCAGAGGAACGCGGAAGGCCGGCGAGGCGGGGCATGGCCCAGGCCCGGGCCATGCGGGCCCGCGTCCCGGCACTCGCCCTCTCCTCCTCCTCGCAGCGGGCGGACAGGACGCCTGAGGGCGCCGGGGGAGCAGCTCGGGAAGCGAGAGCCACGGCATGTCAACCGGGCGTGAAAGCTCGGTATGTTTTCGACGGTGTGTTTTGGCCCCACCAGAACGGTTTTGGCTGGCCCCACTTTTGAGCCGTGTGGGTGACGAGTCAGGGCGGTGCCGAAGAGGAACGGTTTGGAGTGGCCCCAGTCCCCCGATCGCGTGAGCAACACAGACCGCTCTGCCAGCGGCTGTCTGCGGTGCGGGACGGTTCTCAGCCGCGGCTCCAGTCGGTGGTCAGTTCGACTTGGGGTCCTGCGGCAAGGGTTCGTCGTCGCTGTCTCCGGCCGGACTGGCCGGGCGGTAGCGGCCCATGCTCCCGAGGATCAGGACGGTCCCAAGAGGGGCCGCTCCGTAGAGCACGGGGAAGTCCTTGCCGTATCGGGTGATGAGGAACGCCAGGCCCGCCAGGGCGAGGATCAGGAAGGGGCGCCTGATGACGTGACCGCCCACGATGGCCAATCGGCGCCGCGTTCCGCGCGCTTCGGTGAGCCGTGCCCAGCCTGACGGTGACATGACGTCAGCGTAGCCCGGTCAGCAGTCGTCAACACCGGGTGCTCGCGAACCAACGCGCCACTGCTCCAAGCGAGCGCACTCCCATCGCGCCGGCAGCCAGGTGGGGCCACTTCAAACCGTCCGTCGGTGGGGCCAGACGAAGCCGTTCCCCTGGGGCCAAAGAAGACCGTCCTAGACACTCGGTACGTGCCCGGAAACGGCCAGAGCCTGACAGTGCAGCGGGCGCCGGCCCAGGGCGACTCCTCGGCCTCGACCGCTCCGCCGGGGATCTCCCAGGGCTCCCCATACCGGGGCGCAGCCGGGGGAAGAGCGCCGCCGGTGCGCAGCAGGGCCGTTGATGCGGAGTGAAGGCCCGGCGCTTCGCTTCGGGCGGTGCGCAGCGAAGCCGTTCCGCTGCGCTCCACGGTGGGGCTGCTGCGCAGCCCGGTGAGCGCCCTCCGCTTCGCTCCGGGCGTTGCGGAGCGGCGGCGGGGTGCTGCGCACCCCGCAGTGGGGCCCGGGCCCTTCGCGCCCGGGGGTGCGTAGCGGCCCCGTTGCGCTGCGCTCCACGGGGCCGTTCCGCTGCGCTCCACGGCAGTGAGGCTCGGCCGCTTCGCGGCCGACGGGGGTGGGGCGGGGCCGCCCGACCGTGGAGTGTACGGGCCGTGCCAGCCGGTCAAGGGCGCCTTGCGGCGGCGCTACGCGCTGGGCTACGCCCACCCTTGACAGTCTGGCTCCACGGCAGGCCGCGTCAGCGGCCCGGACACCCTGACGGCTCGGCAGGTGAGGGGGCGACAGGTGCCCGAAAACCCGTTCTGAACTGGCGTTTTCCATAGACGAATGGGTTTTGGTGCGGTAAAGTTGTCCTTGTTGGAAGGGGCGGCACACCCCGACCGGCACCAAACGCGAACTACTTCGAAAGGAGGGCCCACCGTGGCCCGATCCCTTCTGCCTCAGCACATCGAGGACGCCCGCGCGGCCGTCCCCGTGCTCGACTCCCTCCCCGCCAAGGGCTACCCCGGCTACACCGGCGGGACCGGCCGCCTGCGCAGCATCGGTCAGCTCTACGACCGCACCAAGGTCTTCGGCCGGATCACCCTCTCGCCCGACGAGGCATACGCCCTCACCAACAAGCGCGCCCCCCACGCCCTGTACGAACTGATGGTCATCTCCGGCGGCACGTCCCAGCGCCCCGGCCTGCACGACCACTCCGCCGAGTTCGTCCGGGGACTGGGCATCATGGCCGACGCGTTCGCCGCCCACTGCCGCCCCTACGACCTCACCCCCGTGGTCTCGTGGAGCTACGACCCCGCCACCCTGGACCGCGAGTCCATCCAGGGCGAAAAGCGGTTCCACGCCCACCTCGTCGGCCGCACCCTGGCCGAACGGGCGACCGTCGCGGCCAAGGCGGTCCCCGCCGGACAGCTCTCCGCCACCCGCGCCCGCCGCATCGTCGAAGAAGCGTCCGTCCTCGGCTCCCTCATCAGCGCCGACATCGTGGACCTGGACGCCCTGCGCGTCCTCGCCCCCGTCCCGGCCCTGAGCACCCCCACAGCCACCGTGACCGCACAGTTCGAACTCCCCGACGGCTGGACCAGCCTCACCCACCCCGCCCTGTACGACGACATCACCTACATCCACCGCAAGCTGCGCCGGACGTACGACGAGATCGTCCGCGTCGCCACCACCGGCACTACCGGCCACTGGCAGCGGCCTATGGTCCGAGAGTTGGACCCCGACGACATCAGCGTCCCCCTGCGCCCCGCCACCCGCGCCGTCCTCGCGCACTACCTGCGCGCCCTGCGGCCGGAAGCGCTGGCGGAGGGCCGGGGGCGGGACCGGGCCCGCGACACCCACGTCTACCCGCTCGCCGATCTGGCGTACGCCGTCACGATCGCCGAACAGGCCGGAAAGGTCTACCTGCACCTGCGGGTGAACCTTTTCTCGGACCTCGGCGGGGCCGGAATCAGCATCATTGACGGCGTGATCGTCAAAACGAAGAAGGGAGTAAGCACGCTCATGCCCGCCGACATCGCGGGCCGGGAAGCATTCCAGGCCGAATACCTCAGCCGGATTCCGCGACACCCGTACGCCGCCCGGATCTTCTTCCCGGGCGTCTAGCCGAAAGGCGGAACGGGGGCAGTGCCCCCGTTCCGCCAATCCAACATGCTGCATCAAACCTGATGCAGCCCACCCGCCCCCACCCCCTCCCGTAGCCAGCCGCCCGCGAATGCGGGCCGGGCCCGGGAGCGCAGCGGACGGGCCCACCACCCTCCACCCGCACCGGGACTGACGGCCCGCCAGCCAGGCGGGTGGAGCGCAGCGGAGCCCGCGCCCTGAAGCGCAGCGAAAGGGCCCCCTGGGGGCTGCGCCCCCAGGGAGTGAACCCCCGGGCTTCGCCCGGGGGTTCACGGTCCCGCGAAGCGGGACCCTGTCCGGCTGCGCCGGACAGACGGAGCGCAGCGGAGTCCCCGGGCTTCGCCCGGGGCGGGGCGCGAAGCGCCCCGGCTCACCGCCCCGCTGCGCGGGGCGGTTCGCTGCACCGCGCGCAGCGCGGTGGTACCCGCTC
>JOFO01000022.1 GCA_000721275.1 Microtetraspora glauca
GGGGGGAGGGGGAGCCCCCCGGGCGACGAGGCGCGGGCATGGCCGCTGAAGGAGCCCCCGCCCCGCGGTGCGCGCCCCCCGGCGCGGGCGCTGCCTGGACCGGCGGGCCGGCGGGGACGGCTCCCGGCATGGCCGCGGCGGCGGGGCGGGGCGCGTACTCCCGCCAGGCGCCGGACCCGAACCAGTCGGCGATGGCCTGGGCGGGCGGTCGCTGCTCGGGCTGCTTGGCCAGCAGGCTCAGCAGGTACGCCTCGAAGGCGGGCGTGAGCACGACGCCGAGCCGGCTCGGCGGGGTCGGGGCGCTGTCGATGTGCTGGTAGAGCAGGGCGGTCGCGGTGTCCGCGCGGAACGGTGGGTGGCCGGTGAGCAGCTGGTAGAGGACGCAGCCGAGCGAGTACACGTCCGAGGCGGGCGAGGCGGGCTTGCCGAGGGCCCGCTCCGGGGCCAGGTAGAGGCCGGTGCCGACGATCTGGCCGGTGGTGGTGAGCCCGGCGGACGGGTCGTCGACGAAGCGGGCGATGCCGAAGTCGGCCAGCTTGACCGTGCCCTCGGCGTCCATGAGCAGGTTGCCGGGCTTGATGTCGCGGTGGACGACGCCCTGCCGGTGGGCGGCGGCGAGGCCGGCGGCGGCGTGCGCGGCGACGACGGCGACCCGCTCGGCGGGCAGGACCAGCGGGTTGGCGGGGGAGGAGCCGAGGCTGTCGCCCTCGACGAGTTCCATCACCAGGAAGAGCTTGCCGTCCCAGGTGCCGAAGTCGAAGACGCCGACGACGTGCGGGTGGCTGAGCCGTGCGGCGGTCTGCGCCTCCAGGCGGAAGCGGTCGGCGCCGGAGGGGTCGGTGGACTGGGCCAGCATCAGCTTCACGGCGACCGGCCGGCCCAGGACCTCGTCGGTGGCCTGCCACACCTCGCCCATGCCGCCACGGCCGATACACCCGTGGAGCCGATATCGGTCCGCGACCAGCACCAGGAGACGCCCTTTCGACAATCGATCACTTGACGGCAGAGGACCAGAGTAGAGCCGCTGACCGCGCGCTCTCGCCGCGCTCCCCCCGAAGCGGAACCACGACGGACCCGGACCCGGAACCGGACCGGAGTAGCCCGCAACCGGACCCGAAACCGGGCTGGAGAAGGCGCAACCGGACCGGAACGCACCCGGAACCGCACCGGAGAACCCCGGAACCACGGTGGAACCGCCGCCGTACGCACGGACGCAGCGAGACCCCTCGCAGGTTCCGCCGCGAGCCCCCCGATTCCCGGCCCCGCCGGCGCGCCCTGCAGACCGCCCCTGCAGACCGCCCCTGCAGACCGCCCCGACAGACCACCCCCACCGACCGCCCCCACGGACCGGCGCCCCCCCCGAGGGCGACCACCCCGCTACCCTCCCAGGCACCGCCCGGGTACCTTCCGGGTTCCGCCCGGGTTCCCGAAGGGTGAACAATGGGTGCCGAGACCCGACCCCGAGCTGGAACGGAGTGGACCGTGGCGCGACCGCGTGTGGGCGTGGCGGTACTGACGATGGGCACCCGCCCCGCGGAGCTGGGCGCGCTGCTCGACTCGGTGGCGAAGCAGGACGAGCCCGCCGCCCGGATCGTCGTGGTCGGCAACGGCACCGGTTCGCTGCCCGAGCTCCCCGAGGGTGTGACGGGCGTGGAGCTGCCGGAGAACCGCGGCGTGACCGGCGGCCGGAACGTGGCCATCGACACCCTCCGCTCGTTCGGTGACGTGGACGTCCTGGTCGACCTGGACGACGACGGACTGCTGGTCGACACGGACGTGTTCCGCCGCCTGGTGGACCTGTACGAGCGGGAGCCGGAGCTGGGCGTGGTCTCGTTCCGGATCGCGGATGAGACGGGTGAGACGCAGCGCCGGCACATCCCCCGGCTGGGGGCGAAGGACCCGATGCGCGGCGGTGAGGTCACCACGTTCCTGGGCGGTGGTCACGGGCTGTCGATGCCGATGCTGGAGCGGATCGGCGGGTGGCCGGAGGAGTTCTTCTTCGCGCACGAGGAGACGGACCTGGCCTGGCGGGCGCTGGACGACGGCTGGCGGATCAAGTACGCGCCCGAGCTGCTGCTCCAGCACCCGAAGACGAGCCCGGCCCGGCACGACGTCTACTACCGGATGACCGCCCGGAACCGCGTGTGGCTGGCGAAGCGGAACCTGCCGGCCCCGCTGGTCCCGCTCTATCTGGTGGTCTGGGTCCTGCTGACCGTCGCCCGCACCCGCTCGGTGCGGGGTCTGCGCGCCTGGTTCGCGGGGTTCGCGGAGGGCCTGAAGGCGCCGGCGGGGCCGCGCCGTCCGATGCGCTGGTCGACGGTGCTGCGGATGACGCGGCTGGGCCGTCCGCCGATCATCTGACGCCGGCCGCCAGGAAGTCCTCGACGAGGTCCGCCCAGCCGTCCGGGTCCTCCCAGAACGGCAGGTGCCCGGTGCCGAGTTCGGCGGTGCGGGCGCCGGGGACGGACGCGGCGAGCTCCCGCTGCCGGTCGGGGGAGACGAGCGGGTCCTCGGTGGTGACGACGACGAGCGCGGGCACCGCGAGCCGCGCCAGGTCGTCGCGTACGTCGATGAGCTCGGCGAGCTCCAGGTGGGCGGGGGTCGTGGCGGGCGGGGCGGGCGCGAGCGCGAGCATGGCCCGCAGCCGTCCGGGGTCGGTCCGGTCGAGGAAGCCGGCGCCGAGTCCGGTCAGCGCCAGGTGCTGGGCGAGCAGCCGGGTCCGCCCGCTCTCGTGGAGGCCGCGCCACAGCGAGATCCCGAGCCGCATCCGGTGGTCGGCGCGGGCGAACGGCGCCGTCAGCGCCACGCGCGTGACCCGCTCCGGGCACCGCACCGCGAGCCGTACGGCCAGCGGCGCCCCCAGCGAGTACCCGCACACGGCGAACGTCTCCAGTCCGGCGGCGTCCGCGGCGGCCACGATCCCGTCCACGGCCGCGTCGACCCCGCCCCCGGTCCGCCGGGGCAACTCCCCGGCCACGCACCGGAACCGCTCCCCGAACCGCTGTGCCAGCCCCCCGAAGTGCCCCTCGACACTCCCCCCGGCCCCGTGCACCCACACCAGCCCGTCCACCGCGCCCCCTGCCCCGCTGCCCGCTCCTGCCGTCCGTCGTGCGAGAAGGCAGGAGAACACGAACAGACGGGGCAGTTACTTTTTCAGTAACTGCCCCGCCTGTTCTTACTGGCTGTCGGGGTGGCGGGATTTGAACCCACGACCTCTTCGTCCCGAACGAAGCGCGCTGCCAAGCTGCGCTACACCCCGATTTCGCTGCTCTGTTCTTCACGTCGCGGCGACATCGATTACTTTAGCCCACCCGCGCCCAGAGACGAAATCCGGTTCTCGGAGCGTGCCGCCGCAGGTCGGAAGCGGTCGGCCAGGACGAGGAGGAGACCGAGGGCGGTGAAGGCGAGACCGAGGACGACGGCGTTGAGGAGGACGCCGGCGTAGCCGTGGGCGGCGACGTCGAGGAAGGGGTACGGGTAGCGGGTGGGGTGGTCCGCGGGGAGGAGCGCGCCGCGGACGAGGGCGAAGGCCAGGTAGGTGCCGGGGGCGGCGAGCCAGAGGACGGCGTGCCGGGGGCAGTAGGCGCCGGGGCGGGTGAGGAGCAGCCAGTCGAGGGCGACGCCGATCGGGGTGACGGTGTGCAGGAGCTGGTTGGAGAGGGCGCGGGCGCCGGTGAGGGCGTCGACGGCGGCGGCCTGGTCGAACGGGCTCGACGGGTTGGCGAGGACCAGGTGGAAGACGAGGCCGACGATCGTGATGCAGAGCAGCGTCCCGCCGGTCCAGGCGGGCGGGAGCGACGGCCGGCCGGTCCAGGCGCGGACGGCGCCGAGGCCGAGGACGACGGCGACGGCGGTGTTGGTCCAGATCGTGAAGAAGCTGAAGGCGACCAGCGGGTTCCCGGCGACGCAGTCGATCGTGACGCCGGTCGCCGCGGCGAGGGCGATCAGGCCGCGGACGACGGCGATGAAACGGTTCGGCATGCGGTCACGGTACGGGGGCGGGGCCGCCCCCGTACGGACGTCAGGCGCGTGCCGTCAGGGTCAGCAGCGTCGCCTCGGGCGGGCAGGCGAAGCGGACCGGGGTGAAGCGGTTGGTGCCGCAGCCCGCGGAGACGTGCAGGTAGGAGGTGTGGCCGCCGGCGGTATGGGTGGAGAGGCCCTTGGCGCGGTCGGTGTCGATGTCGCAGTTGGTGACGAGGGCGCCGTAGAAGGGGACGCACAGCTGCCCGCCGTGGGTGTGCCCGGCGAGGATCAGCTCGTAGCCGTCGGAGGTGAAGGCGTCGAGGGTGCGCAGGTACGGCGCGTGCACGATGCCGAGGGAGAAGTCCGCCGAGGTGTCGGGGCCGCCGGCCACCCGCTCGTACCGGTCCCGCTTGATGTGGGGGTCGTCGAGGCCGGTGAAGGCGAGGTCGGCCTGGGGGAGCTTGAGCCGGCCGCGGGTGTTGGTGAGGTCGATCCAGCCGGCCGCGTCGAAGGCGTCCTTCATGCCCTCCCACGGGTTGTGCACGGCGCCGACGACGGGCTTGTTGCCGTTGAGGCCGTGCCGTCCCTGCGCCTTCTCCACGAGGTAGCGGGCGGGGTTGCGCAGCCGGGGGCCGTAGTAGTCGTTGGAGCCGAAGACGTACACGCCGGGGAAGTCCATGAGCGGGCCCAGGGCGTCGAGGAGCTCCGGGACGGCCTCGGTGTCGGAGAGGTTGTCGCCGGTGTTCACGACGAAGTCGGGGCGGAGCCCGGCGAGCTTCTGCAGCCAGAGCCGCTTCTTCTTCTGGCCGCACACCATGTGGACGTCGGAGACCTGGAGGACCCGCAGGTCGGCCATGCCCGGCGGCAGGACGGGGACGGTGATCCGGCGGAGCCGGAAGGAGCGGGCCTCGAAGCCCGCCGCGTAGACGAGTCCGGCCGCGGCCGTCGCCGCGACGCCTGCCGTGATCTTCAGGGGGATCCCGTACCGTGCGCGCATCCCCCCATCGTTCCAGACCCGCGGGGCGTAAATGCACGGGCGGTACGCGTGGACCACCTGCCACACTTGATGCCATGACCACGCTCAAGGCACGACTGCAGGACGACCTCAACGCCGCGATCAAGGAGCGCGACGAGCTGCGCTCCTCGACCCTGCGGCTGACCATCGCCGCCATCACCAAGGAGGAGGTCGCGGGCAAGACCAAGCGCGAGCTCTCCGACGACGAGGTGCAGAAGGTGATCGCCAAGGAGGCGAAGAAGCGGCGCGAGGCCGCGGACGCCTTCGAGCAGGGCGGTCGCCACGAGTCGGCCGAGCGCGAGCGGGCGGAGGGCGTCGTCCTCGACGCGTACCTGCCGAAGCAGCTCACCGACGAGGAGCTGGAGGGCATCGTCGCCGAGGCCGTCGAGGAGGCGCGGGCCGCCGGTGCCGAGGGTCCGCGTGCCATGGGCGCCGTCATGAAGATCGTGAACCCGAAGGTGGCCGGTCAGGCCGAGGGCGGCCGGGTGGCCGCCGCGGTGAAGAAGCTGCTCGCGGGCTGACCGCACGCGCGCGGACGTACGTCGGCGTACGTCGGCGTATGCGAAGGGCGCCCCCGCCGGATTCCGCATCCGGTGGGGGCGCCCTTCGCGTGTACTGGCCGGCGGCTCAGTCCCTGCCGCGGCCGTTGCCGGGCCGGCCGTCACCGCCGCCGCCCAGGTCGGGGAGGGTGATGTCCGGGAACGGGTTGGTCGGCCGGTCGGCCGGCTTGTCGTCGTCCCGGTCGGCGGGCTTGGCGTCGTCCCGCTTGTCGTCCTTCTTCGGGTCCTTCGGCTTCTCGGCGCGGGGCACCTTGATGCCGACGAAGGACGGGGCCTCGTCGCCGAGGGCGCCGGTCATCGCGATCCGCCAGATCGGGCCGGGGAGGCAGCCACCGCAGACCTTGTCGTAGTAGACGCCGCCGATGGTGATGTCGAACATCTCCTCGCGCTTGCCGACGTCGTCGCCGACCCAGACGGCGGTGGAGAGGTCCGGGGTGTAGCCGACGAACCAGGCGTCCTTGCGGCCCTCGGTGGTACCGGTCTTGCCGGCGTTGTCGCGGTCGCTCAGGCCGGCCTTCGTACCGGTGCCGTCCTCGACCACGCCCTTGAGCATCTGGTTGATCATGTCGGCGGTGCGGTCGGACATGGCGCGCGTGCACTTGGTCTGCGGCACGTTCAGCTTGTCGCCGTTGGCGGCCTTGATGGAGTCGATGACCACCGGGGTGCAGTAGATGCCGCGGTTGGCGAAGGTCGCGTAGACGTTCGCCATGTCGAGCGGGGTGCTCTCCAGCGAGCCGAGGGTCGCCGACGGGCTCTGCTTGATCGGCTTGCCGAGCTCGCGCTCGTAGCCGACCTTCTTCGCCATCGTCAGCGTCTCGCAGAGGCCGGCGGCCTGCTCCAGCTTGGCGAAGTAGGTGTTGATGGACTTGCCGAGGGCGCTGGTCATGTCGTACGCCCCCTTCTCCGACTTGAGCTCGTTCTGCACGGGCCAGTCGCCGTAGTCGGCGGGCTTGCCGTCACAGCGCTTGTAGTCGCTCTTCTCCATGGTGATCTTCCACGGAGTGTCGTAGCTCGTCGCGGGGGAGAGGCCCTTCTCCAGGGCGGCGGCGGCCGTGATCGGCTTGAAGGTCGAGCCGACCGGGAAGCCGTACGTCGTGCCGCCCATCTTGCTGCCGACGGCGAGGTTGAGCGTGGTCTGGTGCTGCTTCTGGTCCAGGCCGTACGGGCGGGACTGGCTCATCGACAGGATCTTGCCGGTGCCGGGCTGCACCTGGACGACGGCGGTCGCGACCCCGTCGTCCTTGTTCACCTTGGCCACCGCGGCCTCGTTCGCCGCCGCCTGCGCCTTCGGGTCGAGCGTGGTCCGGATGGTCAGGCCGCCCAGGTTCCACAGCTTCTGGCGCTCCTCGGCGGTCTTGCCGAAGACGGGGTCGTTGAGGATCGTCTTGCGGACGTAGTCGCAGAAGAAGCCGGCGCCGTCGACGGCGGTGATGCAGCCGTTCTTCGGCGCCTTCACCTTCAGCTTGATCGGCGCGGCCTTGGCCTTCTCGTACTCGGCCTCGCTGATGTCGCCGACGTCCGCCATCCGCTTGAGGACGATGTTGCGCCGCTTGGTGGCTTCTTCGAGGTCGTTGATGGGGTCGAAGCGGCTCGGCGACTGCACCAGGCCGGCCATCATGGCGGCCTCGCCCAGTTCCAGGTTCGCGGCGGGCTTGGAGAAGTAGCGCTGCGAGGCGGCCTCGATGCCGTACGCCTGCTGCCCGAAGAACGTGATGTTGAGGTAGTTCTCCAGGATCTTCTTCTTGCCCAGCTCCTCCTCGACCTGGATCGCGTACTTCAGCTCGCGGACCTTGCGGCCGATCGTCTGCTGGGTGGCCTGCGCGACCTTCTCCGGGTCGTCGCCGGCCTCCTCGACGAACACGTTCTTCACGTACTGCTGGGTGAGCGTCGACGCGCCCTCGGAGACGCCGCCCGACTGCGCGTTCTTGTTGATCGCGCGGAGCACGCCCTTGAGGTCGATGGCCCCGTGCTCGTAGAAGCGCGAGTCCTCGATGGCGACGATCGCCTTCTGCATGTACGGGGAGATCTTCTCCAGCGGCACCACCTTGCGGTCCCGCGAGTAGACCGTGGCGATGAGGCCGCCCTCGGAGTCCAGGATGGTGGTGCGCTGACTGAGGGGCGGGGTCTTCAGGTTCGAGGGGATCTCGTCGAATCCCTCGACGGTGCCCTTGGCCGCCAGACCCAGTGCGCCGGCCGCGGGCAGGGCGATGCCCGCCAGCACGGCTCCGGAGAGCACACTGACACCGAGGAACTTGGCGGCCTGCTGGGTCCCGGTCAGACCACCGCCCGAGCGCTTCTTTGCCATGGGGGCAGCCTACGTTCTCAATCGCCGGACACGCGTATATGCCTTGGCCTAAGCTGCTCCCAACTGTCACAGGAGTGCGGTCCCGTATCGGCCCTCGTGCGTGACAATCGCCTGATTTCCGGCATGGGTTTCCGCGTCCCCGAATCCGCGGAAAGGCGTGTCCGATTCCGGTGCGTGTGTCGCGCGGTGTCCTATAACACACGCATGTCCTGCGGTCACTCCCCTGGGTGATCTGACGCGCACGCATAGTCCGTTCGGACCATTCAAGATTGGGCCCGAAGGGGGTGTTGCGCTGTCCCCGCCTTCCGTAACGTCCCAACCGGCAGCGGTGAATATGCCGCTGCCGCCGTGGGGGAGCCTCGATTCGGGAGAGGACGGCGCCGGTATGGGCTGGGTAGCTGACTGGAGTGCGCAGGCGGCCTGCCGCACTACCGATCCGGATGAACTTTTCGTGCAGGGAGCGGCACAGAACCGGGCGAAGGCGGTGTGTACCGGCTGCCCGGTGCGCACCGAGTGCCTGGCCGACGCCCTGGACAACCGTGTGGAGTTCGGCGTGTGGGGCGGCATGACGGAGCGCGAGCGCCGTGCCCTGCTGCGCCGGCGTCCCACGGTCACCTCGTGGCGGCGGCTCCTGGAGACCGCCCGCACCGAGTACGAGCGCGGCGCGGGTCTGCTGCCCGTCGCCATGGAGGACGACGCGACGTACGAGGAGTACGCCGCGGTCGGCTAGTCCCGCTCGCCCCGTGAGGGCCGGTCAGGACCGGTCGCGCGGGGAGGAGAGGCGCTCACCGACGGCCCGCAGCCCGGCGAGGTCATGCACATCGCCGGGCAGGGCGGCCACCTCGGTCACCGGCACCTCCGGGTGGAGGGCCGTGAATCGGTCCCACGTGCGCCGCTCGCGCGCGAGCACCCGCATCCGCTCGGCGTGCAGCCGCAGCAGGCCCGCGGTGAGCCGCGCGATGTCCGGATCGGTGTCGCTCGGGTGGTCTTCGGGCACGTCGGCCGTGGGGGCGGCCTCGGGCGCGTCGGAGGGACGTGCGGAGGAGTCGGCGGCGGTGGCGGGGCGCGACGGCCCGGACGACGGAGCCGGAACGTCACCCCCTCCAGCATTCCCGGCCGGCCGATCCGCCATGCGGCCCTCGTCAAGATTTTCCGCCGCCGCCCGCGCCCGCTCGGCCGAGAGGCGCGCCGCGCCGCTGCCCTGCACCCGGTTCAGGACGAGACCGGCCAGCGGCATGCCCTCGGTGGCCAGCCGCTCCACGAAGTACGCCGCCTCCCGCAGCGCGTCCCGCTCGGGCGCCGCCACCACGAGGAACGCCGTGCCCGGCGCCTGGAGCAGCCGGTACGTGGCGTCCGCCCGGGTCCGGAAGCCGCCGAACATCGTGTCCATCGCCGCGACGAACGTCTGCACGTCGCCCAGGAACTGACCCCCCAGCAGCTTCCCCAGCGTCCCCGACATCATCGACATGCCGACGTTGAGGAACTTCATCCCGGCCCGGCCGCCCACCTTCGCCGGCGCCATCAGCAGCTTGATGAACGTCCCGTCCAGGAAGGACCCCAGCCGCTTCGGCGCGTCCAGGAAGTCGAGCGCCGAACGGGACGGCGGGGTGTCGACGACGATCAGGTCCCACTCGTCCCGGGCCCGGAGCTGGCCCAGCTTCTCCATCGCCATGTACTCCTGCGTACCGGCGAAACCGGCCGACAGGGACTGGTAGAAGGGGTTCTCCAAGATCGCCTTGGCCCGTGCCGGATCCGCGTGCGCCTCGACGATCTCGTCGAAGGTCCGCTTCATGTCCAGCATCATGGCGTGCAGTTCGCCGCCGTCCGGGCCCTTCACGCCGTCCACCTTGCGGGGCGTGTTGTCCAGCGCGTCGATGCCCATCGACTGGGCCAGCCGGCGGGCCGGGTCGATGGTGAGGACGACCACCCGGCGGCCCCGCTCCGCCGCCCGCACGCCCAGCGCCGCCGCCGTCGTCGTCTTGCCGACGCCGCCGGAACCGCAGCAGACGATGATCCGGGTGCCGCGGTCGTCCAGGATCGGGTCGATGTCCAGGGCGGGCACGGCGTCCAGCCCGCCCGCGGTGACGCCCTCGGCCACGGGGTCCCCCTTCGTCACGCCGCACCCACCCCTTGCCTCCGCAGTTCCTTCGCCAGGCGGTAGAGGCCCGCGATGTCCGCCCCGTCGCCCAGGTACGGCAGCTCGTACGCGGGCACGCCGACACCGTCCAGGACGGCCCGCTGGGCCCGCTCCAGCTCCACCCGCCGGGCGTGCTCGGCCGCCTGCTCCAGCAGCGGCTCCACCAGCCCCGCGCCGCCCGCGACGCCGGCCGACACCAGCGTCCGCGCGATCGCCTCGCGGTGGTCGCCGGAGGCGGCCCGTACCGCCGCCTCGTCGAGGACCTGCGGGCGGACCATGTTCACCACCACCCGGCCCACCGGCAGCCCCGCCGCGCGCAGTTCGGCGATGCCGTCCGCCGTCTCCTGGACCGGCATCTCCTCCAGGAGCGTCACCAGGTGCACCGCCGTCTCCGGGGACTTGAGGACCCCCATCACCGCCTGCGCCTGGTGGTGTATCGGGCCGATCCTCGCCAGCCCGGCCACCTCGTCGTTCACGTTCAGGAAGCGGGTGACGCGGCCGGTCGGCGGCGCGTCCATCACCACGTGGTCGTAGACCGGTCGGCCGTCCCGCTCCCGCCGGCGGACCGCCTCGCACGCCTTCCCGGTCAGCAGCACGTCCCGGACGCCCGGCGCGATCGTCGTCGCGAAGTCGATCGCGCCGAGCTTCTTCAGCGCCCGGCCCGCGCCGCCCAGTTTGTAGAACATCTGGAGGTAGTCGAGGAGCGCGCGCTCGGCGTCGATCGCCAGCGCGTACACCTCGCCGCCGCCCGGAGCCACGGCGATCTTGCGCTCCTCGTAGGGAAGCGCCTCCGTCTCGAAGAGCTGTGCGATGCCCTGTCTGCCTTCGACCTCGACGAGGAGCGTCCGCTTCCCCTCCGTCGCGAGGGCGAGGGCGAGGGCGGCGGCGACCGTCGTCTTACCGGTACCGCCCTTGCCGCTGACGACCTGGAGCCTGCTCACGCTGTCGAGCCTAACCACTGGCGGGCCCCCGCAATCAGCGGACCGCCCCGGAGAGGCCCCCGAGTCCGGACCCTGGGGGGAGCCTCGGCGGAGCACCCCGCCGCAGCGGCTACAGTCGGGCCCATGACCAAGTGGGAGTACGTCACGGTGCCGCTTCTGGTGCACGCGACCAAGCAGATTCTCGACAACTGGGGCCAGGACGGCTGGGAGCTCGTCCAGGTCGTGCCCGGGCCCAACCCGGAGCAGCTGGTGGCCTACATGAAGCGGCCCAAGCCGTGAGCGGGGCCGTCGAGGCGCGGATCGCCGAGCTGGGCCTGAAGCTGCCCGAGGTCGTCCCGCCGATCGCCGCCTACCAGCCGGCCGTCCAGTCCGGCGTGTACGTCTACACCTCGGGCCAGCTCCCGATGGTGGAGGGCAAGCTTCCGGTGACCGGCAAGGTCGGCGCCGAGGTGACCCCCGAGGAGGCCAAGGCGCTTGCCGCGACCTGCGCGCTGAACGCGCTCGCGGCCGTGAAGTCGGTCGCCGGTGACCTCGACCGGATCAAGCGGGTCGTCAAGGTCGTCGGCTTCGTCGCCTCCGCCGCGGACTTCACCGGCCAGCCCGGCGTGATCAACGGCGCCAGCGAACTGCTCGGCGAGATCCTCGGCGACAAGGGCGTGCACGCCCGCAGCGCCGTCGGCGTCACCGTCCTCCCCCTCGACGCCCCCGTCGAGGTCGAGGTCCAGGTCGAGCTGACCGAGGCCTGACCCACGCGGACAGGACGAGGCCGGACGCGAGCCCGCCGGCCCCGGGCCGTACGCACCCCGGCCGGCCGCCCCTCCCCGGGGCGGCCGGCTCTCGTGCATTCGGTTCGATGCGCATAGCATCCGCCCCATGTCGAATGGTCAGTGGTACCCGCCGGAATGGCCCGACCGGATCCGCGCCCTCGCCGCCGGCGAGCTGGTGCCGGTGACGCCGCGGCGCGCCGCCACCGTGCTCCTGCTGCGCGACGCGGCCGGCGGGCCCGAGGTCCACATGCTGCGCCGCCGCGCCTCCATGGCCTTCGCCGGCGGCGCGTACGCCTATCCCGGCGGCGGGGTCGACCCGCGCGACGAGCAGCCGGTGCGCTGGGCCGGGCCGCCGCTGGAGGAGTGGGCGGAGCGGCTGGGGCTCGACGACCCGGCGCAGGCGCAGGCCGTGGTCTGCGCGGCCGTCCGGGAGACCTTCGAGGAGGCGGGCGTGCTGCTCGCCGGCGAGACCCCGGACACCGTCGTCGGCGACACCACCGGCGAGGACTGGGAGCGCGACCGGGCGGCGCTGGTCGCCCGCGAGCTGTCGTTCGCGGACTTCCTCGACCGGCGCGGCCTCGCGCTCCGCTCGGACCTGCTGGGCGCGTGGGCCCGCTGGATCACCCCCGAGTTCGAGCAGCGCCGGTACGACACCTGGTTCTTCGTGGCCGTCCTCCCGGCCGGGCAGCGGACCCGGGACGTCTCCGGGGAGGCCGACCGCACGGTCTGGATCCGGCCGGAGGACGCCGCCGCCGGCTACGACCGGGGTGAGCTGACGATGATGCCGCCGACGATCGCCACCCTGCGGTCCCTGCAGCCGTGCGGCACGGCCGCGGAGGCGCTGGCGGCGGCCGGGAAGCAGTCCATGACGCCGGTGCTGGCACGCGCGCGCGTGGAGGGCGGCCAGGTGGTGCTGTCGTGGCCCGGCCACGACGAGTTCACCAGGACGGTCGGGGGAGGGGCGCCGTGACCGACGCCGCCGCCCTGCCGGGCCAGCCGCGCGGGCTCGTCACCTCCGGTCCGGCGACCGAGCGGGCCGTGAACGTGCTCGCGCCCAACCCGTCCGCGATGACCCTGGACGGCACCAACACCTGGCTGCTCTCCGAGCCGGACTCCCCGCTGGCCGTCGCCGTGGACCCGGGGCCGCTCGACGAGGGCCACCTCCGGCACGTGATCGCCACCGCCGAGCGGCTGGGCAAGCGGATCGCGCTGACGCTGCTGACGCACGGCCATCCGGACCACGCCGAGGGCGCGGGCCGCTTCGCCGAGCTGACCGGCACCGCCGTCCGGGCGCTCGACCCGGCGCTCCGCCTCGGCGACGAGGGACTGGGCGCGGGCGACGTGGTCGAGGTCGGCGGCCTGGAGCTGAGGGTGGTGCCGACGCCCGGCCACACCTCCGACTCGCTCTCCTTCCACCTGCCCGCCGACCGCGCGGTGCTGACCGGCGACACGATCCTCGGGCGCGGCACGACGATGGTCGCGCACCCGGACGGGCGCCTCGGCGACTACCTGGACTCGCTGCGCCGGCTGCGCTCGCTGGCCGTGGACGACGGCGTGCACACGGTCCTGCCGGGGCACGGGCCGGTCCTGGACGACGCCCAGGGCGTCGTGGAGTACTACCTGGCCCACCGGGCGGCCCGGCTCGCGCAGGTGGAGACGGCGGTCGAGGCGGGCCACCGGACGGCGCCGGAGGTCGTGGCGCACGTCTACGCGGACGTGCACCGGTCGCTGTGGCCGGCGGCGGAGCTCTCCGTACGGGCGCAGCTGACGTACCTGCGGGAGCGCGGGCTGCTCTGAGACGTACCCCGGGAACCCTCCGGGCTCCCCGAGTGTCTTACGCTCCGCTTACATCAGGCCGTAGCCCTCGGGGGGAATGCCCATGTTCGTCATAGCCATCCTGCTGGTGATCGCCGCGGTGGTGCTCTGGTTCGTCGGCCGGTCGCAGGACTCGACCGGCTGGAAGCTGGGTGCCGCGGGCGCGCTGGTCGCCGGCGTCTTCTCGGTGATCGTGAGCATGACGTACGTGATCAGCGCGTACGAGGTCGGCGTGCCGGTCGCGTTCGGCAAGGTCGGTTCGCCGATGACGTCCGGCATGCACGTGAAGTCGCCGTTCACCGACGTCACCACCTTCTCCACCCGCCCGGTCGACCTCAACCTGTCCGACAAGGACGTGGTCGAGGTCCGCTCCTCGCAGGGTGGCGTCATGTACGCGGAGGTCACGGTGAAGTGGGCGGTCGTCCCGTCGAAGGCCGTCGAGCTGTACAAGCTCGCGGGCAGCGAGGACGCCATCCAGCAGCGCCTGGTCTACCCGGACAGCCGCGAGATCGTCCGCAACGTGTTCGCCCGCTACACCAGCGAGCAGGGGTACGCCTCCGACCGCGAGAAGATCAACGCCGAGATCGCGAAGCTCATCACGGAGCGCCTGGAGCCGCGCGGCATCGTCGTCACCACCGTCAACCTGCGCAACGTGAAGCCGTCGGACGCGCTCCAGGGTCAGATCGACCGCAAGATCCAGCAGCAGCAGGCCACCGAGCGGGCGCTGGAGGCGGCCCGTACCGCCAAGGCCGAATCGGACCGGCGCCGGATCGAGGCGGAGGGCATCGCCCGCGCCAACAAGATCCTCAACGACTCGCTGACGGACAAGGTCCTGGCGAACCAGTGCATCGACGCCTTCAAGGAGGCGGCGGCGAAGAACCCGGTGTACGCGGTGCCCTGCGGCTCCGCCGGCGCGTCCGCCCCGGTGATCGTGGACGGCTCGAAGCGCTGACCCGAGGGACGCGTACGACCCGTACGACGTGCACGAGCTGTACGGAAGGGGGCCGCCCGGTCGACCGGGCGGCCCCCTTCCCGTGCGTACGGGGATCCCTAGCGGGAGCGCTTCGCGAGGCGCTCCACGTCCAGCAGGATCACGGCGCGGGCCTCCAGGCGCAGCCAGCCGCGCTGCGCGAAGTCGGCGAGCGCCTTGTTCACGGTCTCGCGGGAGGCGCCGACGAGCTGGGCCAGCTCCTCCTGGGTGAGGTCGTGGACGACGTGGATGCCCTCCTCCGACTGCACGCCGAAGCGGCGCGACAGGTCGAGGAGCGCGCGGGCGACACGGCCCGGCACGTCGGAGAAGACCAGGTCGGACATCTGGTCGTTGGTCTTGCGCAGGCGGCGGGCGACGGCCCGCAGCAGGGCGCCGGCGACCTCGGGGCGGGCGTTCAGCCAGGGCTGGAGGTCGCCGTGGCCGAGGCCGAGCAGCTTGACCTCGGTCAGCGCCGTCGCGGTCGCGGTGCGCGGGCCCGGGTCGAAGAGGGACAGCTCGCCGATGAGCTCGCCGGGGCCGAGGACCGCCAGCATGTTCTCGCGCCCGTCGGGGGAGGTGCGGTGCAGCTTCACCTTGCCCTCGGTGACCACGTACAGGCGGTCGCCGGGGTCGCCCTCGTGGAAGAGCGCGTCGCCACGGGCGAGCGTCACCTCACTCATCGAGGCGCGCAGCTCGGCGGCCTGCTCGTCATCGAGCGCCGCGAAGAGCGGGGCGCGCCGCAGAACGTCGTCCACGAGTTCACTCCTCCTGTCGACCTGCTCACGGGACCTGAGCTCCCATGATGCCGGACGTGCCAAACAGTGCGATCAATCACAACAAGTTTGACGCACCGGACGCCATTGCCGAACGTCAGGGGCCCGATCGGGGTCCGATCGGCGGCGGGCGGGGCGGAAGAGGCCCGTGGCCCCTAGGCTGGCCGGGTGTCCAACTCGCCGGTGAGAACGCAGGCCAAGGGGGCTGAAAGAGTGTCGGCCGAAGGGAATTCCGCTGTGGGCGAACACGGCGTGTCGAAGCGGTCGAAAGCCGTGAATCGGGATGATTCGCCCCCAAGGAGCCGAACCCCGGAGAACCCCGCGGACCCGGCCACCCCGGCGAAGCGCGCGAAGCCCGCAAAGCCCGCCAAGGCCGCCAAGGCACCGGCCGCGAAGGCCGCCGCCCCCGCCGCCGAGGCCAAGGCCTCCGCCCGTAAGACCAAGGCCCCGGCCGCCAAGGCCGAGGCCGAGCCTGCCGCCGCCCCCGCCCGGAAGGCCACGCCCAAGCCCGAGTCGCGGCTGGCCATGGTGCGGCGGGCGCGGAAGATCAACCGGGAGCTCGCGGAGGTGTTCCCGTACGCGCACCCCGAGCTCGACTTCCGCAACCCCTTCGAGCTGCTGGTCGCCACCGTGCTCTCCGCGCAGACCACCGACCTGCGGGTGAACCAGACGACGCCCGCGCTGTTCGCCCAGTACCCGACCCCCGAGGACCTGGCCGCCGCCGTCCCGGAGGAGGTCGAGGAGCTGATCCGGCCCACCGGCTTCTTCCGCGCCAAGACGAAGTCGATCATGGGCCTGGCCGCCGCGCTCCGGGACGACTTCGGCGGCGAGGTCCCCGGCCGCCTGGAGGACCTCGTCACGCTGCCCGGCGTCGGCCGGAAGACCGCGTTCGTCGTCCTCGGCAACGCCTTCGGCGTCCCCGGGATCACCGTCGACACCCACTTCATGCGGCTCGCCCGCCGCTGGCGGTGGACCGCGTCCGACGACCCGGTCAAGATCGAGGCCGAGGTCGCCGAGATCTTCCCGAAGAGCGAGTGGACGATGCTGTCCCACCGGGTGATCTTCCACGGCCGCCGCATCTGCCACGCCCGCAAGCCCGCCTGCGGCGCCTGCCCGATCACCCACCTCTGCCCGGCGTACGGCGAGGGCGAGACCGACCCGGAGAAGGCCGCCAAGCTGCTCAAGTACGAGAAGGGCGGCTTCCCCGGCCAGCGGCTCAACCCGCCCGCCGACTACCCCGGCCGCCCGGCCCCGCCCGCGCCCGGCGTGGCCCCGGGCGCCGCCCAGCCCCCCTCCGGCGCCGAGTGAGCCGCGGCGGACCGGGACGGACCCGCGGGAACGAAGAGACACGGCGACGGCGTTGGACGACTCGGGGGTGCCCATGACGCGTACGGACGAAGAGACCCACGGCCCCGGCACCGGCGGCCTGCTTGACCGGGACGGCCTGCCCGACTGGCTCGCGCCGGTCGACCGGGCCGCGCGCACCGTCGCGCCCGAGCAGCTGAGCCGCTTCCTGCCGCCCGCGAACGGCTCCGGCCGCCAGTCCGCCGTCCTGGTCCTCTTCGGCCGCGGCGCCCGCGGCCCCGAGCTGCTGCTGATG
Source organism: Microtetraspora glauca (assembly GCA_000721275.1). Classification (GTDB taxonomy): domain Bacteria; phylum Actinomycetota; class Actinomycetes; order Streptomycetales; family Streptomycetaceae; genus Streptomyces. The sequence goes on from JOFO01000022.1 coordinate 16,847, forward strand.
GAGCGCGCCGGCAGCCTCCGCTCGCACGCCGGACAGCCCTCCTTCCCCGGCGGCGCCCTCGACCCCGAGGACGGCGACCCGGCGGACGGCGGGCTGCTGCGGGCGGCCCTGCGCGAGGCGCGGGAGGAGACCGGCCTCGACCCGGCGGGCGTCCAGCTCTTCGGCGTCCTGCCCCGGCTCTACATCCCGGTCAGCGGCTTCGTCGTCACGCCCGTCCTCGGCTGGTGGCGCGAACCGAGCCCGGTCGGCGTCGTCGACCCGGCCGAGACCGCCCGGGTCTTCACGGTCCCCGTGGCGGATCTCACGGACCCCGCCAACCGCGCCACCGCCGTCCACCCGGCCGGCCACGCGGGCCCCGCGTTCCTCGTCGCGTCGGCCCTGGTCTGGGGTTTCACCGCCGGAGTGATCGACCGGCTGCTGCACTTCGCCGGCTGGGAGCGGCCCTGGGACGCCTCCCGCGAGGTCCCGCTCGACTGGCGCTCGTGACAGGCTGGGCCCCCGGGCGACCGGAGACGAAGCGGCGACCGGAAACGACACTGCGAGGCTGACGACCGTGAACGTGCTGGACATCCTGCTGCTGCTCGCGGCCGTGTGGTTCGCGATCATCGGCTACCGCCAGGGCTTCGTCGTCGGCATCCTCTCGGTGATCGGATTCCTCGGCGGCGGACTCGCCGCCATGTGGCTGCTGCCGATCCTCTGGGACCGGCTCACCGACCACAGCGAGATCACCACCACCGTCACGGTGATCTTCGTGATGGCGGTCATCGTCTCCGCCTCCGTCGGCCAGGCGCTCACCACCCACCTCGGCAACAAGCTCCGCCGCCACATCACCTGGTCGCCGGCCCGCGCCCTCGACGCCACCGGCGGCGCGCTGGTCAACGTCGTCGCCATGCTCCTCGTGGCCTGGCTGATCGGCTCGGCGCTGGCCGGCACCTCGCTGCCGACCCTCGGCAAGGAGGTGCGCGGCTCCAAGGTGCTCCAGGGCGTCACCGAGGCGATGCCCGACTGGGCCGACGAGTGGTTCGGCAACTTCACCGCCACCCTGGCCCGCAGCGGCTTCCCGCAGGTCTTCAGCCCGTTCGCCAACGAGCCCATCACCGAGGTGCTGCCCCCGGACCCGGCGCTCGCCGGCAGCCCCGTCGCCACCCTCGCGCAGCGCTCCATCGTCAAGGTCGTCGGCACCGCCCCGAGCTGCGGCAAGGTCCTGGAGGGCACCGGCTTCGTCTTCGCCGAGCGCCGCGTGATGACCAACGCGCACGTGGTCGGCGGCGTCGACGAGCCCACCGTGCAGATCGGCGGCGAGGGCCGGCTGTACGACGCCAAGGTCGTCCTCTACGACTGGCAGCGCGACATCGCCGTCCTCGACGTGCCGGACCTCAAGGCCACCCCGCTGCGCTTCACCGGGGAGGAGGCCCGCAGCGGCGACGACGCCATCGTCGCCGGCTTCCCCGAGAACGGTTCGTACGACGTCCGCTCCGCCCGCGTCCGCGGCCGGATCACCGCCGACGGCCCCGACATCTACCACCGGGGCGACGTGCGCAGGGAGGTGTACTCGCTGTACACGACGGTCCGCCAGGGCAACTCCGGCGGCCCGCTCCTCACCGAGGACGGCACCGTCTCGGGCGTCATCTTCGCCCGCTCCCGCGACGACGCGCAGACCGGCTACGCGCTGACGGTCGAGGAGATCCGCGAGGACATCGAGCTCGGCCGGACCGCCGGGCAGCAGGTGGACACCCAGGGCTGCGCCCTCTGAGCCCGCCGCGCGGGCCCGTCCCCATCCTGCCTAGGCGGTGTCGCGGGGATGGCGGAGCCGGGCCGACACCCAGCGGGCGCGCCGCCTGAGGATGCGTGAGATCCCGACCTGCCCGCCGGGAGCGCGGCCCTCGTCCGGCGGGCCTCCCCGCTCGCGGGAGCCCGGCCCGGAGGCGGAGCGGCGGTCGCGTGCCGTGTCACCGTAGTCGTGCGTCCAGCCCATACCGGGACGTCTGCCCGGGGGCCGGGCCCGGTAACCGCTCAGGGGCCCGCCAATCGGAGTATGCGCGGGGCAAGGGACGTTCGACGCACGCCCGTACGGGGGCGTGCGGGGCGGTGCGGGCCGGAGGCCGTACCGGACCCGTCAGCGGTCGGGCTCGGGGTCCTTCAGCCAGTTCACCAGTTCCGTGGTGAAGGCGACCGGGTCCTCCTCGTGCGGGAAGTGCCCGAGGCCGTCGAAGAGCCGCCAGCGGTACGGGGCTTCCACGTACTCGCCCGAACCGGCCGCGCTGCGGGTGCGCATGACGGGGTCCAGCGAGCCGTGCAGGTGCAGCGTCGGCACCCGGACCGGCCGCTTCATGCGCCGGTTGAACTGGATGCCGTCGGGGCGGGCCAGCGAGCGGACCAGCCAGCGGTACGGCTCGATCGAGCAGTGCGCCGTCGACGGGACGAGCATCGCCCGCCGGTACGCCTCTACCGCGTCGTCGTCGGCCGGGCGCGGCCCAGACCAGTCCTGGATCAGACGCCCCACCAGTTCGGCGTCGTCGGCGACCAGCTGACGCTCCGGCAGCCATGGCCGCTGGAACCCCCAGATGTGGGAGCCGGCCCGGGACTGCGCGAAGTCGGAGAGCATCGCCGAACGCCAGCGGCGCGGGTGCGGCATCGAGGAGACGGCCAGCCGGCGGACCAGCTTGGGCCGCATCACGGCGGCCGTCCAGGCGAGGTAGCCGCCCAGGTCGTGGCCGACGAGCGCGGCGTCCGGCTCGCCGAGCGAGCGGACCACCCCGGTGATGTCGAGGGCCAGGTTGGCGGGGTCGTAACCGCGGGGGGTGCGGTCGCTGCCGCCGACCCCGCGCAGGTCCATCGCGACCGCCCGGAAGCCGGCCTCGGCGAGCGCCGGCAGCTGGTGGCGCCAGGTCCACCAGAACTGCGGGAAGCCGTGCAGCAGCAGCACGAGGGGGCCGTCGCCCATCTCGGCGATGTGGAAGCGGGCGCCGTTGGCCGCGACGTCACGGTGGGTCCACGGACCGTCGAGGCGTACGGGCCCGCCGCCGGGGGTGCTGCTCTCGGGGAGGGTCATACGGACGAGCGTGCCACAGACTGGGCCTTGGCCATCGTCACCTCGGCGGCGGGGACACCCTCGGGGCGCGGGTGCGGCTTCACGTTCTGCATGATCGCGGCGGTCTGCTTGGCCGACGCGATGGTCCTCCGCGGCGGCTTCACCTTCTTGAACTTCCGCATCGCGATCAGGCCCAGGAGACCGGCGACGATCACGTTGAACGCGAAGGACAGCAGGAAGCACCAGACGAGGTTCCAGCCGCCGTTGCCGTTGTGCCCGCCGGTCCACGTGTTGATGGCGTACGCGAGCGCGAAGCTCAGCATCGGCAGCGAGAACAGCAGCACGACGGCGGCGGCGATCGCCGCGCCGCTGCCGATCGCGCCGCGCTTCACGTCCTGCCGGAGCTCGGCCTTGGCCAGGGCGATCTCGTCGTGCACCAGTGCGGACATCTCGGCGGTCGCCGAGGCGACCAGCTGGCCGAGGCTGCGCTCGGTTCCGTCGAACGGGTCGCTCATCGCTCTCCCTCTCCTCTTGTACGGTCCGAGACTCTTTGTACGGTCCGCCTCAGATCATGCCGGACGGTCGGCCCCGTCGCGCGGTGCCCCCGCCAGTCGGGCGCGCTCCCGGTGCTCTGCGGCCTTCCGCTCCAGGATCTCGGCCATCCGCAGGTGGTACGCCTCGGTGCCCTCCTCGTACACGTCCGGGATGCCGTCCTCGTCCTCGTCCCGCTCCTCGTCGGCGACCAGCAGCAGGTACTTCCGGACGCGCAGCTTGAGCAGGAGCGAGGCGCAGGCGGCGGCGATCAGCGAGCCCATGAGGACCGCCGCCTTCACCTCGTCGGTGAGGGCCGCGTCGCCCTCGAAGGCGAGTTCGCCGATGAGGAGCGAGACGGTGAAGCCGATGCCCGCGAGGGTGGCGACGGCGAACACGTCCGGCCAGGACAGCTGGGGGTTGAGCGCCGCCCTGGTGAAACGGGCGGCGAGCCAGGTGCCGCCGAAGATGCCGACGGCCTTGCCGACGACCAGGCCGAGGACGACACCGAGGGTGACGGGCTGGGTGAAGACGTCGCGGAGCGCTTCGCCGGACAGGGTGACGCCGGCGGAGAAGAGCGCGAAGAGGGGGACGGCGAGGCCGGCGGAGAGCGGCCGGACCAGGTGCTCGATGTGCTCGCCGGGGGAGTGCTCCTCGCCGTCGCGGGTGGTGCAGCGGAGCATCAGGCCCATGGCGACGCCGGCGATCGTGGCGTGGACGCCGCTGTTGTACATCAGGGCCCAGATCACCAGCGCCAGCGGCACGTACACGTACCAGCCGCGGACCTCCTTGCGGAGCAGGAACCAGAAGAGGGCGAGGCCGGCGAGGGCGCCGCCGAGGGCGGCGAAGTTCAGGTCGCTGGTGAAGAAGACCGCGATGATCAGGATCGCGAAGAGGTCGTCGACGACGGCGAGGGTGAGGAGGAAGGCGCGCAGGGCGGACGGGAGCGAGGTGCCGATGACGGCGAGGACGGCGAGCGCGAAGGCGATGTCGGTGGCGGTGGGCACGGCCCAGCCGTCCATGGTGCCGCCGCCGACGGCGTTGACCGCGACGTAGACGAGAGCCGGGGTGGCCATGCCGCAGATCGCCGCGATGACGGGGAGCGCGGCGGCCTTCGGGTCGCGCAGCTCGCCGGCGACCAGCTCGCGCTTGAGCTCGATGCCGGCGACGAAGAAGAAGACCGCCAGCAGGCCGTCGGCCGCCCAGTGCGCTATCGACAGGTCGAGGCCGAGGGAGGCGGGTCCGAGGTGGAAGCCGGAGACCGCGTCGTAGCTGCCGGGCAGCACGTTCGCCCAGATGAGCGCGGTGACGGCGGCGACGAGCAGCAGGACGCCGCCGACGGTCTCGGTGCGCAGGGCGTCGGTGACGTGGCGGCGCTCGGGGAGCGAGAGCCTGCCGAGGAACGAGCGGTCGGTGGACACGAGGAGCCTCCGGTCGGGTGGGCAGCACTGAGCACATGCCGACCAGACTTCCCGGCGCACCTAGGTCTTTCTGTCGCGTTCCTGACGCGTTCTTTACTTTACCTAACGAGCCCGAGGTGTGTCCGGCGAGGATCACTTTAGGAAGATATGCGACTTTCGGCGCGGCGGCAGGGGGGCGGGGGGTGGACGCGGAAAGGCCCGCCCCGGGGTGTCGGGGCGGGCCTTTCCGTGCGGTCGTGGTGTCGTCAGTCCTCGCTGGGCGCGGCCGGCAGCTTGGTCTGAATGAGCGACATAACCGACGAATCGGTCAGCGTGGTGACGTCGCCCAGCTCCCTGTTCTCCGCCACGTCGCGCAGCAGCCGGCGCATGATCTTTCCGGAGCGGGTCTTCGGCAGCTCGGCCACCGGGAGGATCCGCTTGGGCTTGGCGATCGGGCCGAGGGTGGCGCCGACGTGGTTGCGCAGCTCGGCGACGAGGGCGTCGTCCTCGCTGGCGGTGCCGCGCAGGATGACGAAGGCGACGATCGCCTGGCCGGTGGTCTCGTCGGCGGCGCCGACGACGGCCGCCTCGGCCACCGCCGGGTGGGAGACGAGCGCCGACTCGACCTCGGTGGTCGAGATGTTGTGGCCGGAGACGAGCATGACGTCGTCGACGCGGCCGAGCAGCCAGATGTCGCCGTCGTCGTCCTTCTTGGCGCCGTCGCCGGCGAAGTACTTGCCCTCGAAGCGGGACCAGTAGGTGTCGATGAAACGCTGGTCGTCGCCCCAGATGGTGCGGAGCATCGACGGCCACGGCTCGGTGAGCACCAGGTAGCCGCCGCCGCCGTTCGGCACCTCGTTCGCCTCGTCGTCGACGACGGTGGCGGAGATGCCGGGGAGCGGGCGCTGGGCGGAGCCCGGCTTGGTCTCGGTGACGCCGGGGAGCGGGCTGATCATCATCGCGCCCGTCTCGGTCTGCCACCAGGTGTCCACGATCGGGCAGCGGTCGGCGCCGATGTGCTTGCGGTACCAGATCCACGCCTCGGGGTTGATCGGCTCGCCGACCGAGCCCAGCACGCGCAGGCTGGACAGGTCGAACTTGGCGGGGATGTCGTCGCCCCACTTCATGAACGTGCGGATCGCGGTCGGCGCCGTGTACAGGATGGTGACGCCGTACTTCTGCACGATCTCCCAGAACCGGCCCTGGTGCGGGGTGTCCGGGGTGCCCTCGTACATGACCTGCGTGGCGCCGTTGGCGAGCGGGCCGTAGACGATGTACGAGTGGCCGGTGACCCAGCCGATGTCGGCGGTGCACCAGTAGACGTCGGTCTCCGGCTTGAGGTCGAAGACGGCGTGGTGGGTGTACGCGGCCTGGGTGAGGTAGCCGCCGGAGGTGTGCAGGATGCCCTTCGGCTTACCCGTCGTGCCCGAGGTGTACAGGATGAAGAGCGGGTGCTCGGCCGGGAACGCCTCGGGGGTGTGCTCGGTGGACTGGCGGCCGACGATGTCGTCCCACCAGACGTCCCGGCCCTCGGTGAAGGCGGTGTCCTGGCCGGTGCGGCGGACCACGAGGACGTGCTCGACCTGCGGGCACCTGGCGACGGCCTCGTCGATGGCCGGCTTGAGCGCGGACGGCTTGCCGCGGCGGTAGCCGCCGTCGGCGGTGACGACCAGCTTGGCGTCGGCGTCCTGGATGCGGGAGGCGACGGCGTCGGCGGAGAAGCCGCCGAAGACGACCGAGTGGGCGGCGCCGACGCGGGCGCAGGCCAGCATGGTGATCGCGGCCTCGGGGATCATCGGCAGGTAGACGGCGACCCGGTCGCCCTTGCGGACGCCCAGCTCGGTCAGGGCGTTGGCGGCCTTGGAGACCTCGTCCTTGAGCTCGGCGTAGGTGATCGCGCGGCTGTCGCCCGGCTCGCCCTCGAAGTGGATGGCGACCCGGTCGCCGTGCCCGGCCTCGACGTGCCGGTCGACGCAGTTGTACGCCACGTTGAGCTCGCCGTCGGCGAACCACTTGGCGAACGGCGGGTTCGACCAGTCGAGGGTCTCGGTCGGCTCGGTGGCCCAGGTCAGGCGCTTGGCCTGCTCGGCCCAGAAGCCCAGCCTGTCCGCCTCGGCCTGCTCGTACGCCTCCGCCGTCACGTTGGCGTGCGCGGCCAGCTCGGCGGGCGGCGCGAAACGGCGCTCTTCCCGGAGCAGATTGGCCAGGCTCTCGTTGCTCACGACATCTCCCTTTCCCAGGGCGTCCTCTGTGCGTATGTGTCCCGCGTCATAGCTCATCAGCCCGATGCCCCGGGTGACAAGAGCCTCCGGGCAATTGGTTTAGACCTGTGAGCGTCTTGACGGCGGTGGCCCCTTCGTCCCGAGCGGAGGGAGAAGGGGCCACACACTCTCACGGAGGCGGTCCGGGAAAGGTTCAGGACGCGCGGGCGGCCAGGGCAGCCGGCGGGACGCCGTGGAAGACGGCGTCGTACCCGCGCCCCTCGTCCGCGTCGGACAGCAGGTACGCCTGCGCCTCTCCCACGTGGAAGTACATCCCCTGCAGGGTGAGGCTGCCGTCGGCGAGCCGCCGCGCCACCGACTCGTACGCCCGCAGGTGCTCCAGCTGCTGGACGACGTTGGTGAGGCACAGCTGCTCCACCGCGTCCGCCGGGAGCCGTCCGGAGATCCGCGCCCACGCGTGCCGGCGGCTCGCCATCCGCTCCAGGCTCGGTCTGCCGTGCCGCAGCCAGCGGTGCAGCGGGGTCGCCGGCGCGTCGGGGGCGGCGCCGAGCAGCGCCTGCATGGCGCCGCAGCCGGAGTGGCCGCAGACGGTGATCGACTGCACCCGGAGCACGTCCACGGCGTACTCGATCGCCGCCGCCACCGAGTCGTCCCCGCTCTCCTCGCCGGGCAGCGGCACCAGATTGCCCACGTTGCGCACGGTGAAGAGGTCGCCGGGGCCGCTCGACGTGATCATGCTGGTGACCAGCCGGGAGTCGGCGCAGGTGAGGAAGAGCTGCGACGGGCTCTGGCCCTCCCGGGCCAGCCGGGCCAGCTCGTCCCGGACCAGCGGCGCGGTGTTCCGCTGGAACTTGCCGATGCCGTGAGCCAGCTGATGCCCCGTCGGGCGCTGCGGCTCCTCCGCCGCCGGGGCGGCGGGTTCGGTGGCCGCGGGGTCCGCGGCGGCCGGGGTGGGCTGCGGCGCGGGCAGCTCGGCGCACCGGTGGTTGTGCCACGGCGTCCAGGGCCGGCAGCAGGCGTCCTCCGGACCCGGGTGGGCCGCGGCGCGCGCCTTCGCGGCATGGCCCGTACCGGGGCCGCCGGACTCCGTGGCGGGGGCGGAGTCGCGGTCCGACGGGTGGTCCGAGTCGGGGTCGGCGTCCGGCTCGGGGGCGGAAGGGGCGGAGGAGCCGGAGGAGCCGGAGGAGCCGGTGATACGGCCGCCGGTGGGGCCGGTCAGCTCGACCGTGCCGCCGTGCGCCAGATGGCCGGAGGCCCAGTCGTTCAGCGTCTCGTACGCGGCGTGGTCCATGAAGGAGCCGTCCAGCTCCACGGTCACGTCCGTGCCCCGGGGGATCTGGTGCAGCGCCCGGCTCAGCCGCGGCACCGCGAGGAAGGTCAGCTGGCCGCGCACCCGCAGCAGCGGGCGCTCGTCCCGGTCCTCCCGGGTGATCCGGGTGCGGGTCAGCCGGTGCAGCGCGACCGCGACCGCGACGGCGATGCCGAGGGCGACGCCCTCCAGCAGGCCCACCAGGACGACGCCGGTCAGCGTCACCGCGTACACGACGACCTCGCGGTGCCGGGTGACGGTACGGATGTGGGTGATGCTCACCATCTGGATGCCGACCACCATGACCAGCGCGGCCAGCGCGGCCAGCGGGATCAGGTCGATGGCGGGCACCAGCAGCAGCGCGGCCAGCACGATCCACAGGCCGTGCAGCATGGTGGAGGCCCGGCTGACCGCACCCGCCGACACGTTGGCGACACTGCGGACCGCGACCCCGGCGACCGGGAGGCCGCCGAGCGCCCCGGAGACCATGTTGGCCGCGCCCTGGCCGGCCAGTTCGCGGTCGAGGTCGGAGCGGGGGACGCCCGCGCCGCGGTCCGGGCGGGCGGCGACGAGCCGGTCGACGGCGACGGCGGAGAGCAGCGACTGGACGCTGGTGACCAGGGTGATGGTCAGGACGCCGGCGGCGATGCCGAGGACCGGCCCCTCCGGCAGTCCGGGCAGCGCGTGGCTGCTCCAGGACGGCAGGTCGACGCGGGGCACGGAGAGCCCGGCGGCCACCGCGAGCACGGTCGCGCCGCCGACGGCGATCAGCGCGGCCGGCGCCTTCCGGGCCAGCGCGCCCACGCGGCCCGGCAGCCGGGGCCAGCCGAGCAGGACGACGATGGTGAACCCGCTGATGGCGAGCGAGGCCGGGCCGACGTCCGCCAACTGGGCGGGCAGCCCGAGGGCGTTGGCCACCGGGGAACTCTGCGGGGTGCCGCCGAGGACGATGTGCAGCTGCGCCAGGGCGATGGTGACGCCGATGCCGGCCACCATGCCGTGCACGATCGCGGGCGACACCATGAGTGCCGAGCGGGCCACTCTCAGCGCGGACAGGGCCAGTTGGGAGAGTCCGGCGAGGACCGTGATGGCGCAGGTGGTGCGCCAGCCGTACCGCTGGATCAGCTCGGCGGTGACGACGGTGAGGCCGGCGGCGGGTCCGCTCACCTGGAGCGGGGAACCGCCGAAGCGGCCGGCGACCAGACCGCCGACGGCGGCGGCGACCAGGCCGGCCTGGAGCGGGGCTCCGGTGGCGAGGGCGATGCCGAGCGAGAGCGGCAGCGCGATCAGGAAGACGGCGATCGACGCGGAGACGTCCGCGCCGGCGGGACGGAAGCGGCGACCGCCGGGCGGGCTGTGGGGCCGCTGGACGCGGGGCCGGTTGGTGGTGCGGGCAGGGGTGCAGAGGGTCATCCGGTCTCCTCCGGGGCCGAACGGGTACCTCAACTCTGAGTAAACGAATCGTAATGGAGAGTAAAGACTCCGGCATTATTTTCGGGGCAAACAGGGCAATGGTTCACCGATTCCGGTGAACGGACGGCGCCCCGCCGCTTGTCGTTTCATCGTTCCGGCCGCTCCGGTGCGAGGTTGACGCCGCTCGGTCGTCCGGCGGAGAACCCCGCCGATCCCCCCGCCGAAGCCCGTCGGAGAAGAGAGGTGGCGGATGTCAGCCGCTGTGCGAGGAAGTACGTTCCGGAGGAGGACGCTGGCCGCCGGCGCCCTCACCGTCGCCCTGATCGGCGGGCTGGCCGGCTGCTCGGAGCCGTCCTCCCCCGCCGCCGGCACCGAGGGCGCCCCCGGCGCGGGAGCCGGCGCCGGCGCCGGGGCGAAGAAGGGCCCCGCCGCCGCGCCGCAGAACCAGGTCCGCCTGATCGGCGACGGCTCCACCGCCTACACCGGCGCCCAGCCGCACCAGCCGGTGTGGAAGAAGCTGAAGCCCGGCGAGACCCCGCCGCAGTTCGTCGTCTTCTCCTGGGACGGCGCCGGCGAGGACAGCCAGAAGCTCTTCTCGCACTTCCGGAAGGTCGGCAAGAAGTACGGCGCGACCATGACGTACTTCCTCAGCGGCGTCTACCTCCTGCCCGAGGAGAAGCGGGCGATGTACGACCCGCCGAAGCACTCCGCGGGCCGCTCCGACATCGGCTTCAACGACACCGAGGGCATCCGTGACACCGTCCGCGAACTGCGCGGCGCGTGGCTGGAGGGCAACGAGATCGGCACCCACTTCAACGGGCACTTCTGCGGCGCCGAGGGCGGCGTCGGCACCTGGTCCGTGGAGGAGTGGAAGAGCGAGATCCAGCAGGCCAAGTCCTTCGTCAAGAACTGGAAGACCAACGCCGGCCTGCGCGCCGAGCAGCCGCTGCCCTTCGACTACGACAAGGAGCTCGTCGGCGCCCGCACGCCCTGCCTGGAGGGCCGGAAGAACTTCGTGAAGGCCGCCTCCGAGCTCGGCTTCCGCTACGACACCAGCGGCGTCAACGACCAGATCTGGCCGGAGAAGGACCACGGCCTCTGGGACCTGTCCATGCACCTCGTCCCGGTGCCCGGCCGCGCCTTCCAGACCCTCGCCATGGACTACAACTTCCTGGTCAACCAGTCGCCCGGCACGACCCAGGGCGACCCCGGCATGCACCGCTACTGGGGCGACCAGATGCGGGACGGCCTCGTCCAGGCGTTCGAGCGCTCGTACCGGGGCAACCGGGCGCCGGTCATCATCGGCAACCACTTCGAGTCCTGGAACGGCGGCACCTACATGCGCGCCATCGAGGAGACCATCGCCACCGTCTGCGTCCAGAAGGACGTCAAGTGCGTCTCCTTCCGCCAGCTCGCGGACTGGCTCGACGCCCAGGATCCCGCCGTCATCGCCAAGATGCGCACCCTGAAGGTCGGCGAAGCCCCCGCCGGCGGCTGGCCCGCCTTCCTCGCCCCCCAGCCGGCCGCCCCCGCCGCCCCCCAGGCCCCGAAGCAGCCGACCCGCGGCTGACCGGGTCGGCGGTCGAGCGGGCCCGCAGCCGCCGGGCCCGCAGCCGCCGGGCCCGCGGCTGGGCGGGCCTGCGGCTGGGCGGGCCTGCGGCGGCGGGGCCGAGGCCGGGCGGGCCTGCGGCCGAGTGGGTCCGGCCGGCCCGGTGGGTCAGTGGACGCCGGCGGTCGTGGGTTCGCCGAGGACGAAGTCGGGGTCGACCTGCGCCGCCAGGTCGGCCCCGGTCTTCGCGTTGCCCCAGCTCTCCGCGTTGCGCAGGTGGAAGTGGACCATCTGGCTCGTGTACCGCTGCCAGTCGCGCCGCGCGTACGTGTCGTCCGCCGCCTCCCGCAGGGTCCGCAGGGCCTCGTGGTTCTCCGGCTCCAGCTCCTCGAAGCGCGGCGGCCGGCCCTTCTCCATCGCGCGCACCCAGTCCGAGTGGCCGACCGTGACGAGCAGGTCGTCGCCGACCTCCTGGCGCAGGAAGTCCAGGTCGTCCGGCCCCTGCACCTTGTTGCCGACGACCTTCAGCGCGACGCCGAAGTCCCGCGCGTACTCCTTGTACTGCCGGTACACCGAGACGCCCTTGCGGGTGGGCTCGGCGACCAGGAAGGTCATGTCGAAGCGGGTGAACATGCCCGACGCGAACGAGTCCGAGCCCGCCGTCATGTCGACGACCACGTACTCCCCGGCCCCGTCCACCAGGTGGTTGAGGCACAGCTCCACCGCGCCGACCTTCGAGTGGTAGCAGGCCACGCCGAGGTCCGCCTCGGTGAACGGCCCGGTCGCCATCAGCCGCACCTCGCCGGGGTCGAGCCGGACCGGCCGGGCGCACGCCTCGTACACCGGGTTGTCCTCCCGGACCCGCAGCAGCCGTGAACCCTCCCCGGGCGGTGTCGTCTTGATCATCGTCTCGGCGGAGACGATCCGCGGATTGCTGCCGCGCAGGTACTCCTTGATGAGCGGCAGGTGCGCCCCCATCGCGGGCAGCGCGGCGGCCTCCGCCTCGGAGAGGCCGAGCGCGGCCCCCAGGTGCTGGTTGATGTCCGCGTCGACGGCGACGACCGGAGACTCGATGGCGGCGAGGTGGCGGACGAAGAGCGAGGACAGCGTCGTCTTGCCGCTGCCGCCCTTCCCGACGAAAGCGATCTTCATGTTCACCTAGCGTAGTGGCATGAACGCGCTTAGTGGTCAAGCTCTATGAAGAAGACCACTCCATCGTGGGGCGGGCCCCGGGGACGCGTAGCCTCCTTACCTATGAGTACGCACGCCTCTGACCCCTTGGCCGCCCTCGGCTCCCTGCCGGGCGTCGCCGACGCGGTGGACTCCGTACGCAAGGCCGTCGACCGGGTCTACGGCCACCGTGTGATGCGCCGCCGCAGCAACGAGATCGCCCACGAGGCTGCGCTCCGCGGCGCCCGCGGCTCGGCAGCGCTGGCCGGCGCCGACTGGGCCCTGGAGGAGGTCCGCCGCCGGACCGACTTCAGTGCCGACCCCGAGGCCCGCACCGTCGGCGCCGCCCTCCGGCTGAGCGCCGAGGCGGGCGAACTGCTCTCCATCTGGCGCCAGTCGCCGCTCCGCGTCCTGGCCCGGCTCCATCTGGTCGCCGCGGGCGAGCACCAGGACTCGACGGGCCGCCCCCGGCAGGCCGGCGAAGCCGTGACCGAACCGCTGATCGAGGCCCCCCTGCCCGGCCCCGACGAGGTCGCCGCCCGGCTCGACGGCCTGGCGGAACTCGTCGTCGCGGGCAGCGAGGCCCCCGCGCTGGTCGTCTCCGCCGTCGTCCACGGCGAACTCCTCGCCCTGCGCCCCTTCACCTCGCACAACGGCCTGGTCGCCCGCACCGCGGAGCGGATCGTGCTGGAGGGCAGCGGCCTCGACCCGAAGGGCATCTGCCCCGCCGAGGTCGGCCACGCCGAACAGGGCCGGGCCGCCTACCTGGCCGCCTTCGAGGGGTACCTGTCCGGCACCCCGGAGGGCGTCGGCGCGTGGATCACGCACTGCGGGCGCTCGGTCGAGCTCGGTGTCCGCGAGTCGACCGCCGTCTGCGAGGCGCTCCAGCGCGGCGCGGCCTGAGAACCCCCGACATGGGTTGCGGCGGTACCGGAGAAATCAGTACCGCCGCTGGCACGTCCACCCAGTTACCAAGCGTCCTCGATATGTGCCCATCAGGCGGGGTACTTTGCCCTTCGCCTGGTGCGGCTGGCCCGTAATCGACGGGTCGACGTCGCGTGGGTGCCAGGTTTTTGTGCGTCAGGTCCGTGGGGCCTTGATGCTCAACAGGTGATCCTCTCGGATGTCCCAGGTCTCGCGGGCCTGATTCCTTTCTACTCCTGTCCGCCGGTAAGCGAAAGTGGTGGATCCGCTTCTTTGCCCGCTTTCCGGATCGGGTGAAACCCGGGCAAGCGGTCAGTGCCCCGCGAGAGCCGCCGCGGCCACGGCCCGGTGCCGCCGGCGGGTGGCGTACCAGACCAGCCCCGCGGTGGCCGCCGCCGCACCCACGGCCGCCGCAGCCATGAGCGCCGGCCGGGGCGGCATCCGGAACGCGGGCAGCCGCTGCTTGAGCCGCACGGGACGGTTGAACACCAGCACCGGCCACTCCCGGGCGGTCGCCTCGCGGCGCAGCGTCCGGTCCGGGTTGACCGCGTACGGGTGCCCGACCGCCTCCAGCATCGGGATGTCGGTCGCCGAGTCGCTGTAGGCGTAGCAGCGGGACAGGTCGTACCCCTCCGACTCCGCCAGCTCGCGCACGGCCTCGGCCTTCGTCGGGCCGTAGGCGTAGTACTCCACCTCGCCGGTGAAGCACCCGTCCTCGCCGACCACCATCCGGGTGGCGACGACCCGGTCGGCCCCGAGCATCTCCCCGATCGGCTCGACCACCTCGGCACCGGAGGTGGACACGATCACGACGTCACGGCCGGCGGCGTGGTGCTCCTCGATGAGGGAGGCCGCCTCGTCGTAGATGATCGGGTCGATCAGGTCGTGCAGGGTCTCGGCGACGAGTTCCCTGACCTGGGCCACGTTCCAGCCTTTGCAGAGCGCGGAAAGGTATTCGCGCATCCGCTCCATCTGGTCGTGATCGGCTCCGCCGACGAGGAACACGAACTGGATGTAGGCCGTCCGCAGGGCGGCGCGGCGGCTGATCAGTCCGCCCCGGTAGAAGGACTTGCTGAAGGTCAGCGTCGAAGACTTCGCAATGACCGTCTTGTCCAGGTCGAAGAACGCGGCTGCGCGCGGCAAGGAGTGGTTTTCCACAACGCTGAGCATAGGTGCCCGCCATTCGGCGTACGCTGGGGCGCGTGGGTTTGCCTGAGAAGGCTCTCGGGTACACCATGGAAGTCACGGATCGTTCGCGACCGTGCTAACCCGGACCGGCTCCTCCCCCCCCGAGTCGGCCGGAGAGACGACCCCCGCTCTCCCCCCCGGCGGGGGTCGTCGCATGTCCGGACCCGTTTTTCCGCGCTGAGCCATCGCTCGCTCCTCTCTCTGTGTCGTCGTGCGGCCGGCCGCCCCCGGACCGCCGAGCACTTCGCTTGTCACTCACCGTAACCGGCGGATCGCGTTCCGGGCAGTCCTCGGACGGGTGGTCGAGTTATTCACAGGCGGTGGTTTGTCCACAGTTTTTGGTGGGCCTCCGCACGATTTCCCCGGCGGCCTCACCGTGATTCCCGTCGCGAAGTTCGCGGCCGACCGGAATCACGAGAGGGGTGTGCGCGATGCAGGAGCCGATGGTTTCCCGCACGGGCGGAGCGGAACACGACGGCGGGGCGCGCGAGGGCGCGGCGCGGGACGGGGAAGGACTGCGCGGGCCCGGCCCGCTGATCGTCACCGAGGACGTCGTCCTCCTCGACGATCTGCTGCGGCTGTGCGCCGCGGCCGGCGTCGAGCCCGACGTGCACCACCGGGTGCCCGAGCGGCGGGCGAGCTGGAGCGACCCGCCGCTCGTCCTGGTCGGGGAGGACGTGGCGGCCCGCTGCCGGGGCGCCACACGGCGGCCCGGCGTCGTCCTCGTCGGGCGGGCCCAGGACGATCCGGCGGTGTGGCGGCTCGCCGTCGAGATCGGCGCCGACAGCGTCCTGCGGCTGCCGGGCGCGGAGGCGCTGCTCGTCGACCGGATCGCCGACGCCGCCGAGGGCGTCGGCCGGACGGCGCTGACCGTCGGCGTCGTCGGCGGGCGGGGCGGAGCCGGTGCCTCCACCCTCGCCTGCGGGCTCGCGCTCGCCGCCGCCCGCACCGGCCGGCGGACCCTGCTCGTCGACGGCGACCCGCTCGGCGGAGGGCTCGACGTGCTGCTCGGCGCGGAACGGGAGGAGGGGCGCCGGTGGGGCGACTTCGCGGCATCGAAGGGGCGGCTCGCGGGCGGCGCCCTGGACGAGTCGCTGCCCGCCGCCCGGGGCGTGCGGGTGCTCAGCTGGGGCCGGGAGCCCACCGCCGCCGTGCCGCCCGACGCGGTCCGGTCCGTGCTCGCGGCGGCCCGCCGCCGCGGCGGGGTCGTCGTGGCCGACCTGCCGCGCGCCGTCGACGAGGCCGGAGCCGAGGTGCTGGCCCAGCTCGACCTCGGCCTCCTCGTCGTCCCCGGCGAGCTGCGGGCGGTCGCCGCGGCCCACCGGATCACCGACACCCTCTCCCTGCTCGTGCGCGATCTCCGCGCCGTGGTCCGGGGGCCGTACGCGGCGGGCCTCGACGAGCGCTGGGTCGCCGACGCGCTGCGGCTGCCGCTCGCCGGCGAACTCCCCTACGACCCCGGCATCGTCGCGGACCAGGACGCCGGCGCCCCGCCGGGCGCCGAGCCCCGCGGACCGCTCGGCCGCTTCTGCGCCGCGTTCTGGGAGCGCGCGCTGCCCGCCGGGGGTGCGGCATGACGGGGACGGGCGCGCTGGAGACGGGGACGGCGGCCGCCCCGCACGGTGCCGGGCCGGTCGCGCGGGCGGGCGGCACCGGGCTGCTCGACGCCGTGCGACAGCGGCTCGCGGCCAGCGGCGCCGAACCGACCCCGGCCCGGGTCGCGGCGGCCCTGCGGGCCCAGGGCCGGCTGCTGGGGGACGCCGAGGTGCTGGGCGCCGCCGAGGAGCTGCGCTCCGAACTGACCGGCGCGGGACCGCTGGAGCCCCTGCTGGCCGACCCCGACGTCACCGACGTGCTCGTCTCGGCACCCGACCGGGTGTGGGTCGACCGGGGTGCCGGCCTGGAGCGGGCGCCGGTCGTGTTCGCCGACGCCGCGGCCGTACGCAGGCTCGCCCAGCGGCTGGCGGCGGTCGCCGGGCGCCGTCTCGACGACGCCCGGCCCTGGGTGGACGCGCGGCTGCCCGACGGGACCCGCATGCACGCCGTCCTCCCGCCCGTCGCCGTCGGTTCCACCTGCCTGTCGCTGCGCGTGATGCGCCCCCGTGCCTTCACCCTGGAGGAGCTGACCGCGGCCGGGACCGTGCCGCCCGGCGGCGACCGGGTGCTGCGCGCCCTGATCGACGCCCGGGTGTCGTACCTGGTGAGCGGGGGCACCGGCACCGGCAAGACGACGCTCCTCGCGGCCCTGCTCGGCCTGGTCGGTGAGCGGGAGCGGATCGTCCTCGCCGAGGACTCCGCCGAGCTGCGCCCGGACCATCCGCACGTGGTGCGCCTGGAGGCCAGGCCGCCGAACCAGGAGGGCGCCGGGCTCGTCACCCTGCGGGACCTGGTCCGCCAGGCCCTGCGGATGCGGCCCGACCGGCTGGTGGTCGGCGAGGTGCGCGGCGGCGAGGCCGTCGATCTGCTGGCGGCCCTCAACACCGGCCACGAGGGCGGCTCGGGGACGCTGCACGCCAACACGGCGACCGACGTGCCCGCCCGGCTGGAGGCGCTCGGCACGGCCGCCGGACTCGACCGGGCCGCCCTGCACAGCCAGTTGGGCGCCGGACTGTCCGCCGTGCTGCACCTCGTCCGGGACCGGGACGGGCGGCGCCGGATCGCCGAGATCCATGTACTCGAGCGGGACCGGGCCGGTCTGGTGCGGACGGTGCCCGCGCTCCGGTGGGGCGCGGACGGCTTCCGGCACGAGCGGGGCTGGCCCCGGCTGCGCGCGCTGGTCGGAGGTGTCGCGTGACGGCCGCGTGGGGCTCCGTGCTGTGTGCGGTGGCGGGCGGTCTGCTCGCCGTGCGGCAGGCCGCCTGGCGGCGGCGGGGCGTGCGGCGGGCCGGGGCCCTGCTCCTCGGGCCGGGCGGGGCGTACGCGGGCCGGGGGAGGGCGCGGCGGGCGGTGGCGCGGTTGTGGGCGGCGGCCCGGGGACGGCCCGAATGGCTGTGCCTGCCGGCGGCGGGTCTCGTCGCGCTGCTGGGGGAGTCGCCGCTGCCGCTGGCGGCGGGGGCGGTGGCCGTTCCGCTGGTGCGGCGCAGGCTGCGGGCCGCCCGCCGGCGCGAGGAGAGGGAGGCGCTGGCCGGACGGGTGGTGGCGCTGTGCGAGGCCGCCGGCGGCGAGCTGAGGGCCGGCCGGCAGCCGGGGGCCGCCCTCGCCTACGCGGCCCGCCGCTCCGGCGCCCTCGGCCCGGAGGAGGCACGGGTGCTGGCCGCGGTCGGCTTCGGCGGCGACGTGCCGGAGGCCCTGCGGGCGGCGGCTCGCAGGGAGGGGGCCGAGGGGCTCGCGGGTCTGGCGGCCTGCTGGCAGGTGGCCGTCGACAGCGGGGCCGGCCTCGCCGCCGGGCTCGACCGGCTGGAGGCGGCCCTCCGCGAACGGCACGAGCGGCGCGAAGGGCTGCGGGCCGAACTGGCCGGAGCCTGGGCGACGGTGGCCGTGCTCGCCGCCCTCCCGCTGGCCGGTCTCGGCATGGGAGCGGCCCTCGGCGCCGAACCGCTGCGGATCCTGCTCCACACCCCCGCCGGGGCGATCTGCCTCCTCCTGGGCTGCGCACTGGAGGCCGCAGGTCTGTGGTGGGCCGGCCGGATCGTACGGGGAGGGGGCGGCGATGAGGAGTGAACTGACGGACCTCGCACCGCTGTTGCTGCTCGGTTGCTGGCTGGCCGTCCGGCTGTGGTTCCGGCTGGAGCGGGTACGGCGGGCGCGGGGCACCCGGCGGCGGCTCGACGGCCTGACGCCGGCCGGGCGGGACGGGCGGCTCGGGAGAGCGTCCGCCGCGCGGCGGGTGACCGGGGCCTGGGCGCGCCTGGCGGGCGCGGTGCGGGAGGTGCCGGGGCCGGTGCGGGCCGCGGTCACCGGAGGCGTGCTCGGCTCGGGGCTGTTCCTCGGATGGCCGGCGGCGCTCGCGGCGGGCGCGGGCGGAGTGCTCGGTGCCCGGTGGTGGATGCGGCGGACCGCGGCCTCCCGGGTGCCGCCCGGGGAACGGGAGGCGGTACGGCGGCTGCCCGAGGCGGCGGACCTGCTGGCCGCCTGCGCCTCGGCCGGTGCCGGTCCGGCGGAGGCGGCGGAGGCCGTGGGCCGGTCGATGGGCGGGCCGCTCGGTGAACGGCTGCTGCGGACCGCCGCCGAACTGCGGCTCGGCGGCGATCCGGCCGAGGTGTGGGGGAGGTTCGGCGCGATACCGGGCGCCGAGGGCCTCGCCCGCTGCATGGAGCGGGCCGGCGCCTCCGGGGCGCCCGCCGCGGACGCGGTCGCCCGGCACGCGGCCGGGCTGCGGGCGGCGAGCGCCCGCACCGCCGCCGCGCGGGCCCGCAGGGCCCAGGTGCTGATCAGCGCACCCGTGGGGCTGTGCTTCCTGCCCGCGTTCCTCGTGGTCGGGGTGGCCCCCGTGGTGATCGGCCTGGCCTCGGGCCTGCTCGGCGGCTGACGGACGACACACGAACGAACCAACGGAGTGAACGGAATGAGCGGAATGAAGGGGAGCGATGTCATGGGAAAGACGACGTACGAGCGGGCGCGGAAGGCGCTGGGGGCGTTCTGGGCCACCCGGCGGGCGGCGCTGCGGACCGACAGCGGGATGAGCACCGTCGAGTACGCGCTGGGGCTGCTCACGGCCGCCGGTGTGGCGGTGATGTTCTACAAGGTCATGACGGGCGGCAGTGTCGCGGGCGCCCTGGAGTCGATGGTCACGAAGGCGCTCGATGCGCCGTTCTGACCGGTCCGGGGCCGGGGCGCGGCGGGCCCGGGACCGGGGGTCGGTGACCGTGGAGGCGGCGATCGTGCTGCCGGTGCTCGCGCTCTTCGCGATGGCGCTGCTGTGGGCGCTGGCCGCGTCCGCCGCGCAGATCCGGTGCGTGGACGCGGCGAGGGCCGGGGCGCGGGCGGCGGCCCGTTCGGAGCCGGTGGCGGCTGTGACCGCCGCCGCCCGGGCCGCCGCGCCGGAAGGTGCCCGGGTGGCGGTGGCGCGGGAGGGGGATCTGTGGCGGGTGACGGTGGAGGCGGCGGCGCCCGGTCCCGGTGGTCTGGGCATGACCCTGCGGGCCGGGGCGGCGGCGCTCGCCGAGGACACGGTGGGAGGAGGTGGAGCGGCGTGAGCCGGGGACGCGGAGGGGGACGCGGAGAGGGGGTGCGGGGCGCGGCGGCTGGCGGGAGGCGCCGGGACGGGGACCGGGGGGCCGCGACCGTCTGGACGGCCTTCGCCGTCTGCGCGCTGTGCGTGGTCTTCGGGGCCGTGCTGGCGCTCGGGCAGGCGGTGGCCGTCCGGCACCGGGCGGGCGGCGCCGCCGATCTCGCCGCCCTCGCCGCCGCCGACCGGGTGCTGTGGGGCGAGCAGGTGGCGTGCGCGGCGGCCGGACGGGTCGCCGCCGCGCAGGGGGCCGAGCTGGTCGAGTGCGGGGTGGCCGGCGCGGAGGCGGAGGTGACGACGCGGGTCGTCCGGGGCCTCTGGGCCCCCGCGGTCAGGGCCCGTGCGGGTCCCGCCGCGCCGGCGCCGCACCCTCGGGTGCCTCACCCTCCGGCGCCCCATCCGCAGACGCCTCAGCCCCCGGAGGCTCATCGGCCGGCGCCGCACTCTCTGGTGTCTCACCCCCCGACGCCCCAACCTCCGGTGCCTCGCGGAGGAGTTCGGTGAGGAGGCGGACGGCGCCGCGTTTGTGGAGGGGGTCGTTGCCGTTGCCGCACTTGGGGGACTGGATGCAGGACGGGCAGCCCGCCTCGCACTCGCAGGAGGCGATCGCCTCGCGGGTGGCGGCGAGCCAGGCCCGGGCGGTGTGGAAGGCGCGCTCGGCGAACCCGGCGCCGCCCGGGTGCCCGTCGTACACGAAGACCGTCGGCAGCAGGGTGTCCGGGTGGAGCGGGACGGAGACGCCGCCGATGTCCCAGCGGTCGCAGGTGGCGAAGAGCGGCAGCATGCCGATGGAGGCGTGCTCGGCGGCGTGCAGGGCGCCGCCGAGGATCTCCGGGGTGATCCGGGCGGCGTCGAGCTGGTCCTCGGTGACCGTCCACCACACGGCCCGGGTGCGCAGGGTGCGGGGCGGCAGGTCGAGCTTGGTCTCGCCCAGCACCTCGCCCGTGATCAGCCGGCGGCGCAGGAAGGAGACGACCTGGTTGGTGACCTCGACGGAGCCGTAGCAGAGGCGGCCCGCGCCCCAGGGGATCTCGGTGTCGGTCTCCAGGACGCGGATGGAGGTGGTGTCGCGGGCGGTGGTCGAGTACGGCGGGACGGCCTCCTCGACGAGGGCCACGGAGTCCTCCAGGTCTAGCTTCCTCACCAGGTAGGTGCGGCCCTGGTGGAGGTGGACGGCGCCTTCGTGGACGGCGGTGTGGGAGGCGGCCTCGTCGACCGTGCCGAGGAGCCGGCCGGTGCCCTCCTCGACGATCCGGACGGGGTTGCCGCCGCCGCCCCGGATGTCGGCGAGGTCGGCGGCCCGCTCGCGGCGGGTCCAGTACCAGCCGCCGCTGCGGCGGCGCAGCAGCCCGGCCGCCTCCAGCTGGGGCATGAGGCCGGGGGCTGCGGGGCCGAAGAGGGCCAGGTCGGCCTCGGTGAGGGGGAGTTCGGACGCGGCGGCGCAGAGATGGGGGGCGAGGACGTAGGGGTTGTCGGGGTCCAGGACGGTCGACTCGACCGGCTGGTCGAAGATCGCCTCGGGGTGGTGGACGAGGAAGGTGTCCAGCGGGTCGTCGCGGGCGACCATGACGGCGAGGGCGCCCTCGCCGGAGCGGCCCGCCCGGCCGGCCTGCTGCCACAGCGAGGCCCGGGTGCCGGGGTAGCCGGCGATGAGGACCGCGTCGAGACCGGAGACGTCCACGCCCAGCTCCAGGGCCGTGGTGGCGGCGAGGCCGAGGAGTTCCCCGGAGTGCAGGGCCCGCTCCAGGGCGCGGCGCTCCTCGGGCAGGTAGCCGCCGCGGTAGGCGGCGACCCGGCGGGCGAGGGCCCGGTCGGTCTCGGCGAGCCGTTCCTGGGCGATCACCGAGATCAGTTCGGCGCCGCGCCGGGA
Organism: Microtetraspora glauca; assembly: GCA_000721275.1. GTDB lineage: Bacteria > Actinomycetota > Actinomycetes > Streptomycetales > Streptomycetaceae > Streptomyces. The sequence goes on from JOFO01000022.1 coordinate 38,621, forward strand.
GCGGACGAAGGCGACCGAGCGGACGCCCTGCCGGGTGAGGTCGGTGAGCAGGTCGGCGGTCTCGGCGGTGGCGGTGCGGCGGACCGGCGCGCCGCGCTCGCCGTGCAGGTCGGTGAGGGGCGGTTCCCACAGGGCGAAGACCAGTTCGCCGCGCGGGGAGGCGTCGTCGGAGACCTCGGTGACGGGCAGGCCGGTGAGGCGGCCGGCGGCGCGGGCCGGGTCGGCGGAGGTGGCGGAGGCGAGGAGGAAGACCGGATCGGAGCCGTACCGGGCGCAGACCCGGCGCAGCCGGCGCAGGACCTGGGCGACGTGGGAGCCGAAGACGCCGCGGTAGGTGTGGCACTCGTCGATGACGACGTAGCGGAGGGAGCGCAGGAAGGAGGACCAGCGGGGGTGCGAGGGGAGTATGCCCCGGTGCAGCATGTCGGGGTTGGTGAGGACGTAGTTCGCGTACTGGCGGACCCACTCGCGTTCCTCGACCGGGGTGTCGCCGTCGTAGACGGCGGGGCGGATCCGGGTGCCGAGCGGGGCGGCGAGTTCGCGGACGGCCCGGCGCTGGTCGGCGGCGAGGGCCTTGGTGGGGGCGAGGTAGAGGGCGGTCGCGCCGCGCCCGTTCGGGGCCTCCGCGCCGTCGAGGAGGGTGGAGAGGACGGGGGCGAGGTAGGCGAGCGACTTGCCCGAGGCGGTGCCCGTGGCGATCACCACGGACTCGCCGTCGAGGGCGTGCTCGGCGGCCTTGGCCTGGTGGGCCCAGGGGTGCTCGATCCCGGCGTCCCGGACGGCGGCGATCACCTCGGAGCGGATGCGGTCCGGCCAGACGGCATGACGGCCCGCCCGGGCGGGCATGTGCTCCATATGAGTGATGCGCGCGGCCCGGCTCTCGCCGGAGGTGAGCCGTTCGAGGACCCGGTGCGGGGAGGGGCGGCTGCCCGTGTCCCCGGCGGGTCGAGCGGTGCGCTGATTCTTGGCCATCGGCACCGAGTGTGTCACCGGCGTGACGGACAATGCTTCCAAGGCGTCGTGCATGGCTGCTGGTAAGTGATTGAATGCCATCGCGGCTGGCGATTCGTTCTCCGACTCCCGTCCGGGAGATCCGAGGGGTCGAACGCCCGATAGCAAGGTGCTGGAGGATCCGTGGACCTGTCCCTGTCGACTCGCACTGTGCCCGGAGCTGGCGGCGACCGTACGGTCGTCCAGGTCGGTGGCGAGATTGATGTTTATACCGCGCCCAAGCTGCGCGAGCAGTTGGTCGAGTTGGTGAACGACGGCAGTTACCACCTGGTCGTCGACATGGAGGGAGTGGACTTCCTCGACTCCACCGGCCTCGGCGTGCTCGTGGGCGGCCTGAAGCGGGTGCGCGCGCACGAGGGCTCGCTGCGCCTGGTCTGCAACCAGGAGCGCATTCTCAAGATCTTCCGGATCACGGGCCTCACCAAGGTCTTCCCGATCCACACCTCGGTCGACGAGGCCGTCAACGCGGTCGACTGACCCATGGCCACCGTTGAACTCCGCTTCAGCGCCCAGCCCGAGCACGTCCGTACCGCCCGCCTGGTGGCGGCGGCGGTCGCCCGCCGGGCCGGGGTGGACGAGGCGGTTCTCGACGAGGTGCGGCTCGCCGTCGGCGAGGCGTGTTCCCGTGCCGTCGGGCTGCACCGCGGCAGCGGTCTCACCACGCCCATCCGGGTCGTGCTGACCGAGGAGGAGAAGACGTTCTCCATCGAGGTCGGTGACGAGGTGCCCGGTGCGCGGGCGGCGGGGGTGCCCGGCGCGCGCGCCGAGTCCCCGGCGGAGGCCGCCGAGGACTCCGAGGGCGGCGGTGAGGACGAGATGGGGCTCGCGGTGATCCGCGGGCTCGTCGACGACGTCGAGGTGACCGCCGGCGAGGACGGCGGCACCATCCGCATGACCTGGCCCACCACCCCGGCGGAGGCGGACGCGGACGTCCTGTCCTGACCGCGCCCCCGGAGACGTCCCGCGAGGACGTACCGCGGAGACGTACCGAAGAGACACACGCGAAGAGGCCCCGCCCTGACGGCGGGGCCTCTTCGCTTGGGTCCAGGACTGCGGGGCGGACGGGGACGACGGCAGGGCCTCAGTCGCGCGGCGGGGCGCGTGCTCGGCGCGTGCTGGGGGCGGGGTCGGGGCGGGGTCGGGCTGTGCTCGCGGGCAATCGATGGATTCCTGCGGGGTGCCGCCGCCGGACGGCGGTTCGTAGTGGTTCGGGTGCTTATGATCCGTGCCCATGTATCCGGAAACGGAAGTGGTCCAGGACCCCGCCGCCCTCGCCGCCGCGGTGCTCACCAGCGGGAACCGGACGATCGTCGCCGTCGTCGCCGGTGTCGCCCTCGCCGCGCTGGTCACCGCCCGGCTCTTCAGCCGCCAGGTGCTCAAGGCCGACGAGGGCACCCCGGTCATGCGGCGGATCGCCGCCGCCGTGCAGGAGGGCGCCAACGCCTACCTCGCCCGCCAGCTGCGTACCATCGGCCTCTTCGCCGTCGTCGTCTTCCTCCTCCTCTTCGCGCTGCCCGCCGACTCGTGGTCGCAGCGGGCCGGGCGGTCGCTGTTCTTCCTGGTCGGGGCGCTGTTCTCGGCGGTCACCGGGTACGTCGGGATGCGGCTGGCCGTGCGGGCCAACGTCCGGGTCGCGGCGGCGGCGCGGGAGGCCGCCCCCTCGCCCGGCGAGCCCGGGCGGGAGCCCGCGGAGGCCGCGCGCCGGGCGATGCGGATCGCGTTCCGTACCGGTGGCGTCGTCGGCATGTGCACGGTCGGGCTCGGACTGCTCGGCGCCGCCTGCGTCGTCCTCGTCTACGCCGCCGACGCGCCCAAGGTGCTGGAGGGCTTCGGCCTCGGCGCCGCCCTCATCGCCATGTTCATGCGGGTCGGCGGAGGCATCTTCACCAAGGCCGCCGACGTCGGCGCCGACCTGGTCGGCAAGGTCGAACAGGGCATCCCCGAGGACGACCCGCGCAACGCCGCCACCATCGCCGACAACGTGGGCGACAACGTCGGCGACTGCGCGGGAATGGCCGCCGACCTCTTCGAGTCGTACGCCGTCACCCTGGTCGCCGCCCTCATCCTCGGCAAGGCGGCCTTCGGCGACCACGGCCTGGTCTTCCCGCTGATCGTGCCCGCGATCGGGGTCCTCACCGCCGTCATCGGCATCCTCTCCGTCTCCCCCCGGCACTCCGACGGCGGCGGGATGCGCGCCGTCGACCGCGGCTTCTTCGTCTCCGCGGTCGTCTCCCTCGTGCTCGTCGCGGTCGCCGCCTTCGTCTACCTGCCGTCGTCCTACGCGGACCTGGCCGGCGTCACCGAGCCCGGACTGGCCGGGCATGACGGCGACCCGCGGGTCCTCGCGCTGGCCGCCGTCGCCATCGGGATCCTGCTCGCCGCACTCATCCAGCGGCTCACCGGCTACTTCACCGAGACCAACCGCCGGCCCGTCCAGGACATCGGCAGGTCCGCGCTGACCGGCCCCGCGACCGTCGTCCTCGCCGGCGTCGCCATCGGCCTGGAGTCCGCCGTGTACGCGGCGCTGCTGATCGCCCTCTCCGTCTACGGGGCCTTCCTGCTCGGCGGCGCCTCCGTGATGCTGGCGCTGTTCGCGGTCGCGCTCGCCGGGACGGGACTGCTCACCACCGTCGGCGTGATCGTCGCCATGGACACCTTCGGGCCGGTCGCCGACAACGCGCAGGGCATCGCGGAGATGTCCGGCGAGGTCCAGGGCGCCGGCGCGCAGGTCCTCACCGAGCTCGACGCGGTCGGCAACACCACCAAGGCGATCACCAAGGGCATCGCCATCGCGACCGCCGTCCTCGCCGCCGCCGCGCTCTTCGGCTCCTACCGCGACGCCATCGCCACCTCGGTCGCGGAGGTCGGCGCGAAGGCCGGCGAGATGACCCTCTCCCTGGACATCTCCCAGCCCAACAACCTCGTCGGGCTGATCCTCGGCGCCTCCGTCGTCTTCCTCTTCTCCGGACTGGCCGTCAACGCGGTGTCCCGGTCGGCAGGTTCGGTGGTGTACGAGGTGCGGCGGCAGTTCCGCGAGCACCCCGGGATCATGAACGGCAGCGAACTCCCCGAGTACGGACGGGTCGTCGACATCTGCACCAAGGACGCGCTGCGCGAGCTCGCCACGCCCGGGCTGCTCGCGGTCACCGCGCCGATCGCCGTCGGCTTCGCGCTCGGCGTCGGACCGCTCGGCGCGTACCTCGCCGGGGCGATCGGCACCGGGGCGCTGATGGCCGTCTTCCTCGCGAACTCCGGCGGCGCCTGGGACAACGCGAAGAAGCTGGTCGAGGACGGGCACCACGGCGGCAAGGGCAGCCCCGCGCACGAGGCGACGGTGATCGGCGACACGGTGGGCGACCCGTTCAAGGACACCGCGGGGCCGGCGATCAACCCGCTCCTGAAGGTGATGAACCTGGTGGCGCTGCTGATCGCCCCGGCGGTGGTGAAGTTCGGCTACGGCGAGGACGCGAACGCGTGGGTGCGGGCCGGGATCGCCGTCCTCGCGCTGCTCGTGGTGGCGGTCGCCGTCCGTGCCTCCAAACGGCGCGCGGTGACCGTCGCCTGACGTGGCGTCCGTCTCATTCCGCGGGCGCGCCAGGTGCCCGGAAGCCCGGCGCCGCTTGGTTCAAACGGATTCAACACGGGAGGAATCCGTCGTACGAAAGGTGGAAGTCGTCCGCGCGGCGTGTATGTTCCGGGGCCGAGAGTCTTGGAAGGGACCGATCCGGTGAACAAGAAGCTTGCGGCCGCGCTGTCCGGCGGTGCGGTACTGGTGCTCGTGCTGTCCGGTTGCAGCGAGGACGAGGGCGACAAGGCCAACGACTGGGCCAAGTCGTTCTGCGACCAGGCGAAGCCGCAGATCCAGAAGCGGGCCGACGCCCACCAGATCATCATCTCGACGGCGGCGGACAGCCGTCCGGCGGAGATCCAGGCCGCGGACTCCAAGGCGTTCAAGGACATCGCCGACGCCGACCGGGCGCTCGCCAAGGCCGTGGAGAGCGCGGGCGTCCCGCCGATCGCGAACGGCGAGCAGGTCCAGAAGGACGTCGTCAAGGAACTCAACGCGACCGCCCTCGCCTACGACGGGCTGAAGAAGCAGGTCGACGCGCTGGACCCGACGAACCAGCAGAAGTTCGCCGAGGGCCTGAAGGACGTCGCCGACGGCCTCACCAAGATCGAGAAGATGGACCAGAACGCGCTGGCCAGCCTGGAGAACGGCGAACTGGGCCAGGCCATGGCCAAGCAGCCGGGCTGCCAGAAGCCGACGCCGTCGGTGCCGAGGACGCCGTCCGGCTCGGCCTCCGCCTCCCCGAAGGCGGGCGCCACGGCGTCGGCCGCCGCCTCGGCCGCGCCGAAGCCCACGTCCTCCGGCTCCCCGGAGTCGTAAGCCCTTCGCCGGCCACCAGGCGCCCCGACGGCCGGCCCGGTCCTCGGGCGCCGGCCACGCCCAGGGCCGGCCCCGTCCTCCGCGCCGCCGACGACCGGGTGCCCCCACGGCCGGTCCGGTCTTCCCGGTGCCGGCCGTCGTGCTGCCGGGACCGGGAGCACGGCGGGGGTCACAATGGGGGGCGTGAGTACGACCAGTCTGACCACCAGCCTTCCGGTGCCCGCGCACGCCGACCGACTGCGGGAGGCCCTGCTCGCCGCGGACTTCACCGCCGACGGGCTGCTCGACCTGCTCGGCGCCCCCGCCTACGCGGCGCTCGCGCGCAGCGAGACCGTGCCCGCCCTCCGGGCCACCCGCGGCGACTCCCCGCTGGAGGCCCTCGTCCGGCTCTTCCTGCTGCAGCGGCCCGTCGAGACCGCGCGGGCCGCCGCCGCGCTGCCGCTGGCCGAGGCCCTGGCCGACGGCTGGGTGGTCGAGGAGGACGGCGCCGTGCGCGCGACCGTCGACGTGCGGCCGTACGGCGGCCCGGACGGCGAGGACTGGTTCATCGTCTCCGACCTGGGCTGCGCCGTCGGCGGCGCCGGCGGCATCGGTTCCAAGGAGAAGGGGGTCGTGCTCGGCGTCGGCGGCGCCTCCACCACGCTCGCCGGCATCACCGTCCGCACCCCGGTCGCCGCCGCGCTCGACCTCGGCACCGGCTCCGGCATCCAGGCCCTGCACGCCGCCCAGCACAGCACCCTGGTCACCGCCACCGACCTCAACCCGCGGGCGCTGGGCTTCACCCGGCTGACGCTCGCCCTGTCCGGGGCGCGGGAGGCCGAGCTGCTGGAGGGCTCGCTGTACGAGCCGGTGGAGGGCGACACGTACGACCTGATCGTCTCCAACCCGCCGTTCGTGATCTCCCCCGGCTCCGGCCTCACCTACCGGGACGGCGGGATGAGCGGCGACGACCTGTGCCGCACCCTCGTCCAGCAGGCCGGGGAGCGGCTGAACGACGGCGGGTACGCCCAGTTCCTCGCCAACTGGCAGCACGTCGACGGCGAGGAGTGGCAGGACCGGCTCCGCTCCTGGGTGCCGCGCGGCTGCGACGCCTGGATCGTCCAGCGCGAGGTGCAGGACGTCACCCAGTACACCGAGCTGTGGCTGCGCGACAGCGGCGACCACCGGGGCGACCCGGAGGCGTACCGGGCGGCGTACGAGCGCTGGATGGACGCCTTCGAGGCGAGCGGCACCCGGTCGATCGGCTTCGGCTGGATCACCCTGCGGCGCGATCCGGCGGTGGCCGCCGGGAAGGCCGAGCCGTCGATCGTGATCGAGGAGTGGCCGCACCCGGTGGAGCAGCCGCTCGGCCCGGCCGTCCGCGCCCACTTCGAGCGCCAGGAGTACCTGCGGACGCACGACGACGCCGCCCTGCTCGCGGACCGCTTCACGCTCGCCCCCGAGGTGGTCCAGGAGCAGGTCGGGCTGCCCGGCGCGGAGGACCCCGAGCACGTCGTCCTCCGGCAGAACCGGGGCATGCGCCGGGCCACCCGGGTCGACCACGTGGGCGCCGGGTTCGCGGGCGTCTGCGACGGCACCCTCAGCGCCGGCCGGATCCTCGACGCGATCGCCCAGCTCATGGGCGAGGACCCGGTGCTGCTGCGGGACCGGACCCCGCAGTCCATCCGCCTCCTGGTCGAAGAGGGGTTCCTCACGCCGGAATCACTGCTTCCGGAGCAGACGGGCGCTCCGGAGTAGTCGGACACTACCGGCCATCCTCGTGAAACCGGACGGCCCGGCCCGCGTCGTTCACCCGGAATTCGCGTCGCTGACGCCGGAGGGTGCCAGCCTCCCCTCGGGAGACACACCACGCGCGGGACGGCGCCGGGACGGGAAGCGGGTACGGGCATGGAGAGCGGGCCGGCGATCTTCGCGGGGACGGCGTTCACGCTGTTCGGAGGCGCTCTGCTGCTGTGGACGTCCGTCCGGGTCCGGCAGGGCGAGCCGGTCGCGCTCGGCGTCGCGCCCCGGGCCGCCGCCGCCCTCGCGGGCCTCTCCGGCGCCCTCTTCCTCGGCCTCGGCCTCTGGTGCTTCGGCCGCCTCTGAGCGCGTCCCGGGACACGCTCCGGGCGCCGCCCTGAGACCCGCCCCACAGGGAACCGCCCCGCCGGTCCGGCAGTCCGGGCGGCAGGAAGGGCAGGAGTCGGGTTACCGTTCGAGTGGCCGTTGCGGGCTTTCCCTGTTTGACACGGGGGCGGGTTGTACCGTCACACTCCGCAGCGACGCCAGCGTCACCGTGGGTGCCGCTGACGTGCGTGCCAGCGCAGACCGCGTCGACCGGAGAGAAGAGCGAAGTTGTCCCCGACCAGCGAGACCGCACACGGCGGCCGCCGACTCGTCATCGTCGAGTCGCCTGCCAAGGCGAAGACGATCAAGGGCTACCTCGGCCCCGGCTATGTCGTCGAGGCGAGCGTCGGGCACATCCGTGACCTCCCCAGCGGCGCCGCCGAGGTGCCGGAGAAGTACACCGGCGAGGTGCGCCGCCTCGGCGTGGACGTCGAGCACGACTTCCAGCCCATCTACGTCGTGAACGCGGACAAGAAGGCGCAGGTCAAGAAGCTCAAGGACCTGCTCGCCGAGTCCGACGAGCTCTTCCTCGCCACCGATGAGGACCGCGAGGGCGAGGCCATCGCGTGGCACCTCCAGGAAGTCCTCAAGCCGAAGGTCCCCGTCCACCGGATGGTCTTCCACGAGATCACCAAGGACGCGATCCAGGCCGCCGTCGCCAACCCGCGCGAGCTGAACAAGCGGATGGTCGACGCCCAGGAGACCCGCCGCATCCTCGACCGCCTCTACGGCTACGAGGTCTCCCCGGTCCTGTGGAAGAAGGTCATGCGCGGCCTCTCCGCCGGCCGCGTGCAGTCGGTCGCCACCCGGCTCGTCGTCGAGCGCGAGCGCGAGCGCATCGCCTTCCGCTCCGCCGAGTACTGGGACCTCACCGGCACCTTCTCCACCGGCCGGGCCGGCGACCCCAGTGACCCCTCGTCGCTCACCGCCCGCCTCGCCGCCGTCGACGGCAAGCGCGTCGCGCAGGGCCGCGACTTCGGCGCCGACGGGCGGCTGAAGAGCGAGACCGTGCTCCACCTCGACGAGGAGCGGGCCCGCGCGCTCGCCGCCTCCCTCGCCGACACCCGCTTCACCGTCCGCTCGGTCGAGTCGAAGCCGTACCGCCGCTCCCCGTACGCGCCCTTCCGCACCACCACCCTCCAGCAGGAGGCCAGCCGCAAGCTCGGCTTCGGCGCGAAGGCGACCATGCAGGTGGCGCAGAAGCTGTACGAGAACGGCTTCATCACCTACATGCGTACGGACTCCACCGTGCTCTCCGACACGGCCGTCGCCGCCGCCCGCACCCAGGTGACGCAGCTGTACGGCGCCGACTACCTGCCGGAGAAGCCGCGCGTCTACGCGGGCAAGGTCAAGAACGCGCAGGAGGCGCACGAGGCGATCCGGCCTTCGGGTGATCGTTTCCGCACCCCGGCCGAGACCGGTCTCACCGGCGACCAGTTCAAGCTGTACGAGCTGATCTGGAAGCGGACCGTCGCCTCCCAGATGAAGGACGCGACCGGCAACTCGGTCACCGTCAAGATCGGCGGCACCTCCGCCGACGGCCGCGACGCCGACTTCTCGGCCTCCGGCAAGACGATCACCTTCCACGGCTTCATGAAGGCGTACGTCGAGGGCGCCGACGACCCGAACGCGGAGCTCGACGACCGCGAGCGGCGCCTCCCGCAGGTCGCCGAGGGCGACGCGCTCGCCGCCGAGGAGATCACCGCCGACGGCCACGCCACCAAGCCGCCCGCCCGCTACACCGAGGCCACCCTGGTCAAGGAGCTGGAAGAGCGCGAGATCGGCCGCCCGTCGACGTACGCCTCGATCATCGGCACCATCCTCGACCGCGGCTACGTCTTCAAGAAGGGCACGGCCCTCGTGCCGTCCTTCCTCTCCTTCGCCGTCGTCAACCTGCTGGAGAAGCACTTCGGCCGGCTCGTCGACTACGACTTCACCGCCAGGATGGAGGACGACCTCGACCGCATCGCCCGCGGCGAGGCCCAGTCCGTGCCGTGGCTGAAGCGTTTCTACTTCGGCGAGGGCGAGGGCGCGACCGGCGGCGCCGCCGACGCCGGCAACGGCGACGGCGACCACCTCGGCGGCCTCAAGGAACTCGTCACCGACCTCGGCGCCATCGACGCCCGCGAGATCTCCTCCTTCCCCGTCGGCAACGACATCGTCCTGCGCGTCGGCCGCTACGGCCCGTACGTCGAGCGCGGCGAGAAGGACCAGGAGGGCCACCAGCGCGCCGACGTGCCCGACGACCTCGCGCCCGACGAGCTCACCGTCGAGTACGCCGAGGAACTGCTCGCCAAGCCGAGCGGCGACTTCGAGCTGGGCACCGACCCCGCCACCGGCCACCAGATCGTCGCCAAGGCCGGCCGGTACGGCCCGTACGTCACCGAGGTCCTCCCCGACGACGTGCCGAAGACCGGCAAGAACGCCGTCAAGCCGCGCACCGCCTCCCTCTTCAAGACCATGTCCCTGGACACGGTCACCCTGGAGGAGGCCCTCCAGCTCATGTCGCTGCCGCGGGTGGTCGGCACCGACGCCGAGGGCGTCGAGATCACCGCGCAGAACGGCCGGTACGGCCCGTACCTGAAGAAGGGCACCGACTCGCGGTCGCTGACCAGCGAGGACCAGCTCTTCACCATCACGCTTGACGAGGCGCTGGCGATCTACGCCCAGCCCAAGCAGCGCGGTCGGGCCGCCGCCAAGCCGCCGTTGAAGGAGCTCGGCACCGACCCGGTCAGCGAGCGGCCCGTCGTCGTCAAGGACGGCCGCTTCGGCCCGTACGTCACCGACGGCGAGACCAACGCGACCCTGCGCACCGGCGACAGCGTCGAGACGATCACGCCCGAGCGCGGCTACGAGCTGCTCGCCGAGAAGCGCGCCAAGGGACCGGCGAAGAAGACCGCCAAGAAGGCGCCGGCCAAGAAGACCGCCGCCAAGAAGACGGCGGCGAAGAAGACGGCCGCGAAGACGACGACGGCCAAGAAGACGGCGGCGAAGAAGACCACGACGGCCGCCAAGAAGACCACCGCGGCGAAGAAGACCGCGGCGGCCAAGCCGGAGTAGTCCCGCAGGTCCGGCGGGTCCGGCAGGTCCGGCGGGTCCGGCAGGTCCGGCGGGAACACGGCGACGGGAGGGGCGGGAGCGAGGGCTCCCGCCCCTCCTACGTTTGTTCGGTCGCGGCCCCGGTCGGGGAGGCCGTCCGGATAGGGTGGACGGATGACGCGAGCAGAGCAGCCAGAGCTTCTGGGCGACTCCGAAGCCGCACCCGCCCCCGGCGCCGCCCCCGTCTCCGACGCGGCCCTCGTCGCGGACTCCCGGGAGCGCGCCGTACGGGCCCTCGTCCGCCACCAGCCGCTGCGCAGGCTGTGGAGCGCCCAGGCCGTCGGCGGGGTCGGCGACGCCCTCGCCCTCCTCGTCCTGGTCCTCCTCGGCCTCCAGACCGCCTTCACCGAGGGCGCCCTCGGCGGCGGCAACCGGGGCGCCGCCTTCGCCGTTGCCGCCGTCGTCGGCACCCGGCTGCTCGCCACCGTCCTCTTCGGCGCCGTCCTGCTCGGCCCGCTCACCGCGCTGACCGCGCCCGGCGCCGCCCTCGACCGGCGGTGGACCATGATCGGCGCCGACGGGCTGCGGATCGCGCTGCTGGTCGTCGCCCCCCTGTGGATCGACTGGGTCCCCGGCAGCGCCCTGTGGTTCCTGCTCGGCACCGTCCTCCTCACCGGCGCCGCCGAGCGCCTGTGGGCCGTCTGCCGCGACGGCGCCGCGCCCGCGCTGCTGCCCGCCGCGCCCGTCGAGGGCGACGCCGTCCGGCCGCTCCCCGACCACCTCGGCGCCCTGCGCACCCTCACCCAGCGCACCGCGTTCCTCGCCGTCCCGGCCGCCGCCGCCGGCCTGCTCGGCGCCACCCTCGTCTCCAACCTGCTGGGCTCCGGCATCGACTGGTTCGGGCGCCACCAGGCCGCCCTCGGCGGGTACGCCGCCGCCGGCCTCTTCGCCGCCTCCGTCGCCGTCCTCGCCGCGATCACCCTGCCCGGCGGCCGGACCCCGCGCCCCCGCTCCCCGCTGGAGGGGCTGCGCCGCCCCGCCGCCGACAAGGGCCGCACCGGAGCCGTCCCCCTGCTCGTCCTGGCCTGCGCCACCGTCGCCGGCGCCATCGGCGCCGCCGCCTCGCTCGCCGCCCTCCACGCCCACGACCTCGGCGGCGGCCCCGTCACCTACGCCCTGCTGGTGCTCGCCCTCAGCGGCGCCACCGCCCTCGGCATCCGCACCGCCCGCGCCGTGCTGCCGGTGCTCTCCCGCCGCCGGATGCTCGCCCTCGCGATCACCGTCACCGGCATCGCCCTGATCGCCGTCGGCCTCGTGCCCGACACCGCGACCGTGCTCCTGCTCGCCGCCCTCGCCGGATACGCGGCCGGCGTCGCCGCCAACACCGGGCACACCCTCATCGACCAGGAGACCGAGGAGCCGCGCAGGGAGCGCACCACCGCGCACCTCCAGGCCACCGCGCGCGTCGGCATCGCCGTCGGCGCGCTGGCCTCGCCGCTGCTCGCCGCCGCGATCGGCCCGCACCGCTTCGTCTCCGACTCCGGGAAGTTCGTCTTCGACCACGGCGGCGCCGCCTTCACCCTCGCGCTCGTCGGCGCGCTGCTGCTCCCCGTCGCCGCGCTCGTCCTCGCGAAGACCGACGACCGCGCGGGCGTGCCGCTCCGCCGCGACCTGCGCGACGCGCTGCGCGGCGCCGACCCCGCCCAGGCGCCGTCCGGCACCGGCTTCTTCATCGCCCTGGAGGGCGGCGACGGCGCCGGCAAGTCCACCCAGGTCCAGGCGCTCGCCGACTGGATCCGCGCCAAGGGCCACGAGGTCGTCGTCACCCGCGAGCCCGGCGCCACCCCCATCGGCAAGCGGCTCCGCTCGATCCTGCTCGACGTCTCCTCGGCCGGCCTGTCGAACCGCGCCGAGGCGCTGCTGTACGCCGCCGACCGCGCCGAGCACGTCGACTCGCTGGTCCGGCCCGCCCTGGAGCGCGGCGCCGTCGTCATCACCGACCGGTACATCGACTCGTCCGTCGCCTACCAGGGCGCGGGCCGCGACCTCTCGCCGACCGAGATCGCGCGCATCTCCCGCTGGGCGACCGGCGGTCTCGTACCCCACCTGACCGTCCTGCTGGACGTCTCCCCGGAGACCGCCCGGGAGCGGTTCACCGAGGCGCCGGACCGGCTGGAGTCGGAGCCGCCGGAGTTCCACGCGCGCGTGCGGGCCGGTTTCCTCGCGCTCGCCGCCGCCGACCCGAGCCGCTACCTCGTCGTCGACGCCAGCCAGGAGCCCGAGGCCGTCACCACCGTCGTACGCCACCGGCTCGACCGGATGCTGCCGCTCTCCGAGGCCGAGGTGAAGGCCGCCGAGGAGGCCCGCCGGAAGGCCGAGGAGGAAGCCCGGCGCAAGGCCGAGGAGGAGGCCGCCCGCAAGGCCGAGGAGGAGCGCCTGGAGCGCGAGCGCCAGGAGCAGCTGGCGAAGCTGCGCGCCGAGGAGGAGGAGCGCAAGCGGCGCGAGGAGGAAGAGGCGCGCCGCCTGGAGGCCGAGCGGCAGGCGGAGGAGGCCCGGCGGAAGGCCGAGGAGGCCCGGATCGCCGCCGAGGAGGAGGCCCGCCGCCGCGCGGCCGAGGAGAAGGCCCGCCGCGAGGAGGAGGAACGGCTCCGCAAGCAGGCCGAGGAGGAGGCCCGGCTCCGGGCCGAGGCCGAGGCGCTGCGCGAGGAGAAGCGGCGGAAGGCCGAGGAGGCGCTGCTCCGCGCCGAGGAGGCCCGCAAGCTCGCCGCCGCGGCCGCCGCCGCCCAGGCCGCGGAGGAGGCCGCCGCGGCGCAGCGGCTGGCCGCCGAACAGGCCGCGAAGGCGGCGGAGCGCCGTGCCGCCGCGGAGAAGGCCGCCCAGGAGCAGGCCGCGCGGGAGAAGGCGGCCCGCGCGAAGGCCGCCCAGGAGCGTGCGGCGCAGGAGAAGGCCGCCGCCGAGCGGGCCGCCCGGGAGCGGAAGGCGGCCGAGGAGTCGGCGAACGAGGTCACGGTCCAGACGCCGGTCGTACGGCTCGGCAAGGACGCGGGCACGGACGCCGGCGAGGGCTCCGGTGCGGGTGCCGTCACGGGCTCCGGTACGGCTCCGGCGGCGGGCGGCGACGCCCCCACCGTCTCGCCGAACGAGGTCACCGTCCCGACCCCGGTCGTCCGCCCGGAGGACCCGCGCCGGCCGTCCGGCGCCCGTCCGGCGGACGACGAGACCGCGGTCCTGCCGCAGATCCGCGACGACCGCGCGGCGGACGAGACGGCCGTGCTGCCGCCGGTCCGCGACGACCGGGCGGCGGACGAGACCGCCGTGCTGCCGCCCGTGCGGGACGCGCGGCCGGCCGATCCGGTGGACCGGGTGCCGCGGGACTTCTTCCGGGACGAGCCGGAGGCCGGCGCGGGCGCGAACGACGCCACCCGCGAGCTGCCCCAGCTCGACGAGCAGGGCCGGCCGCGCCGCCGCTCCGACTGGGCCGAGGAGACCCCGCTCGACGACCTGCCGACGCTCGCGGACGAGCTGTTCGGCGGGTACGACGACGGGGACGACGAGCGGGACGGGCGCCGGCGGCGCTGAGGACGGGCGCCGGGGGCGGGCGCGCCGCGCGAGGACCGTCGCCGGCGCGCCCGCCGCCCGCCCGCCCGGTGGCGCCCCTCGCGCCGGCGGTCGCCGCGTTGTCGGAGCCCTGCCCCACAATGGAGGGCGTACCTTCAGGAGGGGCAGACATGGCCGTATGGGACGACCTGGTCGGACAGGAGCGGGTCGAGGAGCAGCTCGCCGCCGCCGCGCGGGACGCCGACGCGCTGGTCACCGCCCAGGCCGCGGGCGAGCCCGCCCCCGAGGCGTCGAAGATGACGCACGCCTGGCTCTTCACCGGCCCGCCCGGCGCGGGCCGGGTCGACGCCGCGCGGGCGTTCGCGGCGGCCCTCCAGTGCGTGAGCCCCGACCGGGCGCTCGGCGGGACGCCGGGCTGCGGCTTCTGCACCGGCTGCCACACGGTGCTGGTCGGCACCCACGCGGACGTGACCACGATCGCCGCCGTGGGCACCCAGATCCTCGCCGACGACATGCGGGAGACGGTCCGCAAGTCCTTCACCTCGCCGGCCAACGGCCGCTGGCAGGTCATCCTGGTCACCGACGCCGAGCGGCTCAACGAGAAGTCCGCCAACGCCGTGCTGAAGGCCGTCGAGGAGCCCGCCCCGCGCACGGTCTGGCTGCTCTGCGCCCCCTCCGTCGAGGACGTCCTGCCGACGATCCGCTCCCGCTGCCGCCACCTGACCCTGCGCACCCCGCCGGTCGAGGCCGTCGCCGACGTGCTGATCCGGCGGGACGGCATCGAGCCGGAGGCCGCCCACGCGGCGGCCCGGGCCACCCAGGGCCACATCGACCGGGCCCGCCGGCTCGCCACCGACGAGCGGGCCCGCGCCCGCCGCGCCGTCGTCCTGAAGCTGCCGCTGCGGGTGGCGGACATCGGCGGCTGCCTCAAGGCCGCGCAGGAGCTGGTGGACGCGGCGGCCGAGGACGCGAAGGAGGTCGCCGAGGAGGTTGACGCCAAGGAGACCGAGGAGCTGAAGGCGGCGCTCGGCGCCGCGCAGGGCGGCCGGATGCCGCGCGGCACCGCCGGGATCATGAAGGAGCTGGAGGACAAGCAGAAGCGCCGGGGCCGCCGCACCCAGCTCGACAGCCTGGACCTCGCGCTCACCGACCTCACCGGTTTCTACCGGGACGTCCTCACGCTCCAGCTCGGCACCCGCTCGGCGCTGGCCAACGAGGACGTGCGGGACGCGATCGAACGGATCGCCCGCGCGACCACCCCCGAGCGGACCCTCCGTCGCGTGGAAGCCGTCCTCGCCTGCCGCGAGGCCCTGGAGCGGAACGTGGCGCCGCTGCTCGCGGTGGAGGCGATGACGATGGCGCTCCGCTGAGCCGCCCGGCTCCGGACCCGCGATTGGACACGTTCCGTACTCGTCCGGATACGCTCCGGGAATGGACTCCAGGCGTCTCCTCCGCACCTCCGCCACGGCGCTCGCCGCCGCCGGGCTGATCCTCTCCGGCTGCACGGGAGGGAGCGACGCCGCCGCTCCCGGCCCCGGCTCCGGGTCCGGGCGCCCGGCCGCGTCGTCGTCGCCGTCGCCGTCGCCCGAGGCGCTGCGCCCGTACTACGCCCAGAAGCTCGCCTGGCGGGACTGCGGCGTCGAGGGGTTCCAGTGCGCGACGCTCCGCGCCCCGCTCGACTACGCGCGCCCGGACGGGCCGGCGGTGAAGCTGGCCGTGTCCCGGGTGCGGGCGACCGGCCCGGGGGAGCGGATCGGCTCCCTGCTGGTGAACCCGGGCGGCCCCGGCGGCTCGGCCGTCGACTACCTCCAGGGGTACGCGGGCATCGGCTACCCCGAGCCGGTGCGGGCCCGCTACGACATGGTGGCCGTCGACCCGCGCGGGGTCGGCCGCAGCGAGCCGGTCGACTGCCTGACGGGCCCCGAGATGGACGCGTACACCCAGGTCGACCAGACGCCGGACGACGCGGCGGAGGTCGACGCGCTGGCGGCCTCGTTCCGCCGGTTCGCGGCGGGCTGCGAGAAGCGCAGCGGCACGGTCCTGCCGCACGTGTCCACGGTGGAGACCGCCCGCGACATGGACATCCTGCGCGCGGTGCTCGGCGACGAGCGGCTGCACTACGTCGGCGCCTCGTACGGCACCTTCCTCGGCGCCACCTACGCCGAGCTGTTCCCCGGCCGGGTCGGCCGGCTCGTCCTCGACGGGGCCATGGACCCGTCGCTGTCGGCGCTCGACCTCAACCGGGACCAGACGGCCGGCTTCGAGACCGCGTTCACGGCGTTCGCCGCCGACTGCGTCACCCGGCCCGACTGCCCGCTCGGCACCGGCTCGGTCGCGGACGCCGGGAAGGCGCTCCGCGCGTTCTTCCGCGCCACGGACGCCGAACCCGTCCCCACCGGGGAGGAGCGGGCGCTCGGCGAGTCCCTGGCCACCACCGGCGTCATCGCCGCGATGTACGACGAGGGCGCCTGGCCGCAGCTGCGCGAGGCCCTGACCCGGGCGATCGGCGGCGAGGGCTCGGGGCTGCTGGCGCTCGCCGACAGCTACTACGAGCGGGAGCCGGACGGCTCGTACGCGAACCTCATGTTCGCCAACGCCGCCGTGAACTGCCTCGACCTGCCGCCCGCCTACCCGGACCCGGCCGCCGCCCGGCGGGCCGTCCCGTCCTTCGACAAGGCGTCCCCGGTCTTCGGCACGGGCCTCGCCTGGGCCGCCCTGAACTGCACGTACTGGCCCTCCCCGGCCACCGGCCGCCCGCACCGCATCACCGCCGACGGCGCCGCCCCGATCCTCGTCGTCGGCACCACCCGCGACCCGGCCACCCCCTACAAGTGGGCCGAGTCCCTCGCGGACCAGCTCTCCTCCGGCACCCTCCTCACCTACGAGGGCGACGGCCACACCGCCTACGGCCGGGGCAGCGACTGCGTCGACACCGCGGTCAACACCTACCTCCTGGAAGGCACCCCGCCCGCCCCCGGCAAGCGCTGCTCCTGACCCCCGCCCCGGCCCGCTCCGCCCCTGGTCGGAGCACCCCCGGAAACTGTGTAGACTTGGCGACGCTGCTGCACCCACCATGGTGACGCGCAGCGCGCCGCCTTAGCTCAGTTGGCCAGAGCAACGCACTCGTAATGCGTAGGTCTCGGGTTCGAATCCCGAAGGCGGCTCACTGGAAACCCCAGGTCAGATCTTTCTGACCTGGGGTTTCGTGGTTCAGGGACCGGACGGAACGGGGAACAGGGGGCGGCGTGGGTGCGAGCGGGCTGGATGTGACCGAGCGGACGCGGTTGCGGCGGATGCGGGAGAAGGGGTCGTACCGGCGGGAGGACCTGGACGCGGTGCTGGCGGCCGGGTGGCTGTGCCACCTCGGGGTGACCGTGGACGGGGTGCCGATGGTGGTGCCCACCGCGTACGGCGTCGACGGCGACCGGCTGTATGTGCACGGGTCGGTGGCCAGCCGGAGCCTGGTGCAGGCGCCGGGGTCCACGGTGTGCGTGACGGTGACGCACGTGGACGGGCTGGTGCTGGCGCGGTCCGTGTTCGAGCACGGGGTGAACTACCGGTGCGCCATGGTCTACGGCATGCCCGAGCTCGTGACCGACCCGGAGGAGAAGCTGCGGGGGCTGCGGGCGCTGACCGAGCAGAGCAGCCCGGGGCAGTGGGACTACGTGCGCCGGCCCAGCCGGAAGGAACTGGCCGCGACCTCGCTGCTCGCGCTCGACCTCACCGAGGCGTCCGTGAAGACGCGGAGCGGGCCGCCGGACGACGGCGACTCCCCGGACGCGGAGCTGGGGCTGTGGGCCGGCGTGCTGCCGGTGGTCACCACCTTCGGGACGCCCGTGCCGGACCCGGCGCTGCCGGCGGACCTCGCCGCCGCCGTCCCCGGGCACGTCGCCGAGCGGGCCGGGCGGCGCGCCGACGGGGGCGGCGGCGAGTCGGACTAGGAGATCGTCAGGCGGGACAGGTGGGGCGGGTCCGCCAGGACGTCGACCGAGGTGATCGGGCCGGCCGGGGCCGTGAAGCGGTAGACCGCGTCCGGCGCGGCGACCAGGCCCGGCGCGCCGTCCACCAGGACCGGCCGGGCGACCGCCGCGCGGGCCGCGAGGACCCGGGCCACCGCCGGGGCGCCGTGCGCGGGCCGGACTCCGCCGCGTACCGCCCCGGGGTCGGCCCGCAGCACCGCGTCCGGGTCGAGCAGGGCGCGCAGGGCCGCCGTGTCGCCCTCCCGGGCGGCGGCGAGGACCGCGTCGACGGCGGCCCGGAGGCGTACGGGACGTCGAAGAGGTCGTGGAGGACGAGGACCAGCCGCTCCGCGGGTGTCAGGCCCGGGGAGTCCCGCGGCCCGTCGGACCAGGGGTCCCACGGGTCGGTGCGGCGGGCCTCGCGGGCCCGCAGCCGGCCGAGGCAGACCCGGGCGAGGACCGCCTCCGGCGGCGGGCCCGGGTCGGGGACGGGTCCGGGGCCCCGGCGGGCGCGGGGGCCGGGGCCGTACGGGGCGAGGAGCCGTTCGGTGGTCCGGACCGCCCGGTCCGCCTCGGGGGCGGAGCCGAGCAGGCCGCGGGCCATCGCCCGCAGCCTGGTCCGGGTGTGCGCGGTGATCCGCACGCCGGCCGCCGGGTCAGTCGCCGTGTCCGGGGCCGCCGCTGCCGAAGCCGCCGCTGGAGATGCCGCCCCACTTGCGCTTCTCCTCGCTCGGTGGCTCGGGGGAGGTCTCCGTGCCGGACGTGCCGCCGTCCTTCAGCTGGTACGGCATCAGCCGGTGGGCGCCGTCGGTATGCGGCATCTCGGCCGGACGGCGGTACTCCGACATCTCGCCGGGGAGCGCGCCGGTGTCCGGGCGGTGTGGTTGTTCCTCGGGCTGTGGTGGACGCGACTCCTTGGTGCGGACGCGGTATCCGAACCAGAACGCCGTGAGCAGGACGGCGACGAGGATCAGGCCGCCGAGCACCTGTGCCAGACCTGACTGCCAGACCCCAGCGGCCAGGACCTCTGCGCTGAGAGTGTTCATAGAAGAGGATTACCCGATTCCGCTTCATCGGATGCGTGTCCCGGACAGTTCGGTGAAACATTTCCGCGGCCCCGCCGCGTCGATGGGGTGTACGACCGAGCGACCGGCGGTCCGGAGACGGCCGTCGGCCCGTCGGCCCACCACGACTGACAGGGAGAGGAGGGGCATGAGAACGTCCCGCGCGGACGAGTTCCTGGAGTTCGCCTCGGCGCGCACCGGCCAGCTGTTCCGCTCGGCCTGCCTGCTGACCAGCGGGGACGTCCACCTCGCCGAGGACCTCACGCAGGAGACGCTGGGCAAGATGTACGCCCTCTGGGGCCGGACGTCCCGGATCGGCAACCCCGCCGCCTACGCCCAGACCGTCCTCGTCCGCACGTTCCTCAGCCACCAGCGGCGCCGCTCCGCGACCGAGCGCCCGCTCGGCGAACTGCCCGACCACACCCCGGACGACGGCTCCGACCCGCTGCTGCGGATCGCCCTCCTCGACGCGCTCGCCGCACTGCCCCCGAAGGACCGGGCGGTCGTGGTGCTCCGCTACTGGGAGGACCGCAGCGTCGAGGAGACCGCCGACGCCCTGCACACCAGCTCCGCCGCCGTCCGCACCCGCTCCACCCGCGCGCTCGGGAAGCTGCGGCAGCGGCTCGGCGGCAGCATCGCCGAGTTCGCCGGGCGGTAGCCCGCCTGCCGGGCGGCGGCGCGCCCCCTCGCGCGGGGCACCAGGCGGCCCCACGGGCGCCTGGTCCCCGGCCCGGCCCCGCCCCCGTTCCCGGGTCGTCCGCGGACGCCCGTACCCCTTTCCCGTACCTCCGAAGCAGAGACGGTGATCTCGTCATGTCCCAGCACGAACACCACGACCCCGACGCGGGGTTCGCCGACGAACTCGGTCCGGCCCTGCGCGCCACCGGCGAGAGCTTCGCGCTCGACGGCCGGCCCGAGCTGGTCGCCGGCGGGCTCGCCCGGGGCCGCCGCAGGCTGCTGCGCCGCCGCCTCGCCGTCACCGGCGGAGCCCTCGCGCTCGCCGCCGTCGGCGTCGGCGGCGTCTACGCCGGCTCCGTCGTCACCCCCGACCAGGACTCCGGGAAGGCGTCCGTCGCCGCGGCCCCGAAGACCGGCGCGGCGCCGTCCCCGGAGTCCGGCGGCGAGCCGGCCTCCGAGTCGCTGAAGCCGGGCGAGGCCGAGATCCCGCTGGCCCGGATCGCGGACGTCGTCAAGGCCCACACCCCCGCCGGCGAGTGGCGGATCGAGGGCATCGAGGGCACCGGCCAGGGCATCAGCGGCACCTACGACGACGGCGACGGCGAGGCCGCCTTCGGCGTCTTCCTCTCCCGCGCCGGAACCAACCCGGAGGCGGGCGCCGAGATGGTGACCTGCCCCGAGAAGGTGTACGTCCCCTACGACGACTGCGACACCGGCCGGCTGCCCGACGGCTCGCGGTGGATGGTCCTCCAGGGGTACGAGTACCCCGACAAGCGCGAGGAGACGAAGAACTGGCGGGCCACGCTGCTCACGAAGGAAGGGTTCCTCGTCGACGTGAACGAGTGGAACGCGCCCGCCCAGAAGGGCGCCGCGGTCAGCCGCGAGAACCCGCCCTTCAGCGCCGCCCAGCTTCAGGCGCTCGTCACCACCGACGCCTGGCGGCCCCTGCTCGCACAGCTCCCGAAGCTGCCGACGGCGGCGGGCAAGCCCGGCCAGGTGCGCACGCCCCCGCCGCAGATCACCGGCGGCTCCGTGCCCGCCACGCTGCGGTCGCTGCTGCCGAAGGGGCTCACGGTCGCGGACGAGGGCGGCGAGGGCGAGTTCGGCTTCGTCGTCGTCGACGACGGCAAGGGCACGAGTCTCGTCCAGGTCAACGTCCAGTACGGCATGGACGACGTCGCCCACGACCTCTTCGGCTCCGGCGACGTCACCACCCTTCCCGACGGGCGCAAGGTGAAGCTCACCCAGCAGCCCGGAGAGAAGGGCGGCGAGGGCGTCGTCTGGTGGACCGCCGACACCATGCGGAAGGACGGCTTCCGGGTCGTCGTCAGCGCCTTCAACAGCGGCGCCCAGCACGAGGCGGCCACCCGGGCCGAGCCCGCGCTCACCATGGAGCAGCTGAAGGCGATCGCCCTCGACCCGAAGTGGGCGAAGCTGCCCGCGAAGTAGGCGGAGTGACGTGGGGGCGGTACGCGGCGGCTCATGGAGCCGCGTACCGCCCCCGTCATTTCGCGTCGGCGTACCGCTCCACCGTCGCCGTCGTGAACGGGAAGCGGACCGGGGTCGGGCCGAACGCGATGCGGCCCGCCTCGTCGCCGGCCGCCCTGATCGCCTCCGTCACCGCCTCCGCCTCCTCCGCCGGGCAGTGCACGATCACCTCGTCGTGCTGGAAGAAGACCAGCTCGGCCCGCATCCCGGCGGCCGACAGCCTCTGGCGCAGCGCCGCCAGCATCAGCAGCGCCCAGTCGGCGGCGCTGCCCTGGACCACGAAGTTACGGGTGAACCTGCCGCGCGCCCGGGCGTTGCCGGAGGCGTAGCCGGGGATGATCCCGTACTCCTCGGCTGCCTGCGCGGGGCCCTCCTGTGGGAGGCCCGCCTCGCCGTCGTCGCCCGCGCCGACGGCCCGCGGGCTGGTCCGGCCGAGCCAGGTGCGCACGAGCCGGCCCTCCTCGCCGGCCTTCGCCGCGTCGTCCACATAGGCGACCGCGCGCGGGAAGCGGCGGCGCAGCGCCGCCAGGTTCTTCAGGCCGTCGCCGCTGGTCTGCCCGTAGATCGCGCCCAGCAGGGCGATCTTGGCGTGGTCGCGGTCGCCGGAGAACGCCCGGTCGGACAGCCGGGTGTAGAGGTCGTCGGGGTGGCCGGCGACCTCCATCAGGCCCGGGTCGCGGGAGATCGCGGCGAGCACCCGCGGCTCCATCTGGTCGGCGTCCGCCACCACCAGCCGCCAGCCGTCGTCGGCGACGACCGCCCGGCGGATGACCTTCGGGATCTGGAGCGCCCCGCCGCCGTTGGTGGTCCAGCGCCCGCTGACCGAGCCGCCCGGCAGGTACTCGGGCCGGAACCGGCCGTCCCGCACCCAGTCCGCCAGCCAGGACCAGCCGTGCGCGGTCCAGATCCGGTACAGCTTCTTGTACGCGATGAGCGGCGGCACCGCCGGGTGGTCGATCTCCTCCAGCTCCCAGCGGCGGGTCGACCGCACCCGGATGCCGGCCTGCGCGAACGCCTTCACCACGTCGGCGGGCAGGTCGGGCCGGACCCGGCGGCCGAACGCCGCCGACACCTCGTCCGCGAGCTCCGCCAGCCGGCGCGGCTCGCCGCCGCCCGCGTACCGCTCGCCCAGCAGTTCGTGCAGCACGTCCCGGTGCACGTCGGCCCGCCACGGCAGCCCGGCCCGGTGCATCTCCGCGGCGACCAGCATCCCGGCCGACTCGGCGGCGGTGAGCAGGCGCATCCGGCCCGGGTGCTCGGCCCGGTCGTGGCGGCGCTGCTGCTCCGCGTAGACGGCGAGCAGGCCCTCGAAGGGGACGGGGGCGACGGGGCCCGGTTCGAACAGGGAGTCCTGGGAGCCGGGCTCGGCGGTGCGCTGCGGCGGGTCCGGCGGCACCGGCGCGTCCCGCAGCCGGGCCCACGCGGCGGCGGCCGAACGCGGCTCGCCGAGACGGCCCTCGTGGCCGAGGAGCAGCTGCTCGGCGGCCTCCACGTCGTAGCACCGCTCGACGCGGACGCCGGCGGCGAGCAGCCGCGGGTACACCTCGGCCGTCGACCGCCACACCCAGCGCGTCACCTCCGGCCGGGCGCGGACCGCCGCCACCAGCTCCGGCTCGCGGCGCGCCTCCCCCGCGGGCGCGCCGTCCGGCCCGAGGGGGACGAGGACCGCGCCCTCCCCCTCCGGCTCCGGCGCCAGCGCCCACCTCTCGCTCATGCAAGCGAGTCTGGCACCCGCCACTGACAGCCGCCGGTCACGACGCCCGTCCCGCGCGGGAGGCTCACGCCGCCGCGTGGAAGAGGGCGGCGGCCTCGCCGCGGGAGGCGACGCCGAGCTTGCCGAGGATGTTCGTCACGTGGAACTTCACCGTGGACTCGCTGATGTGCAGCTCCCCGGCGATCTGCCGGTTGCGGTGGCCGAGCGCCAGGTGCCGCAACACCTCGGTCTCCCGCTCGCCCAGCGACGCCAGCGGGTGCGCGGGGCCCGCCGGGGCGTCCGGCGCGGCGAGCGGCAGGACGGCGGTCATGGTGGTGCCCCAGTGCGGCACCGCCTCGATCTCCAGGCGCCCGCCGAGGACGTCCAGCCGGTCCCGTACGGTCCCCGCGCCCGTCTCGCAGGCGCCGAAGAGCCCCGGCCCGTCGTCGCGGACGGCCGCGCGCAGCTCGTCCTTGGTGAGCTGCCAGCCGACGTGGACGCGGCTCAGGCCGTCCTGTTCCAGGACGATCAGGAGCAGCGCGCGGACGATGGCGCGGGCGCCGTGCGCGACGTCGGCGGCGAGCGAGCGGGTGTCGTCGGGCGGGCCGAGTTCGAGCCGGACCGGGCTGTGCCGGAGCATCGGCCGCAGCTGGTCCGCGAGCCGGGCGAAGGCGTCGCCGGCCGGTTCCTCGGCGATCGCCCGGTCCTGCCGCTGGACCGCCCGGACCTCGCGGAGCGCGGCGTCGGCGAGTTCGGTGGCGGCGGCCCGGGCGGCGGTGTCGTCCAGGGTGCCGCTGCGGAGCACCGACAGCATCCCGGAGAGGGCGGCGGCGTGCGAGGTGGCCAGTTCGGCGGTGACCCGGGCCCGGGTGTCGGCGGCGGTACGGGAACGGGCCAGCGCCCCGGGCATCGCCTCGACCGCGAACCGGTCCAGGTGGCTCGTCACCACGTCCCACAGGGCCTGCGCCAGGGCGGTCGCGGCCGGCCCGGCCGTTGCGGCGCCGTCCTCCCGCAGCAGCACGAGCAGCGCGTGGCGGGCGGTGGCGCCGCTGGTCACGGCGAGGACCGTACGCGGCCGGCCGGCCAGCCGGACCGTCCCCTGCCAGGGTGAGCCGGGCACGCCGGACGCGAGCAGCGGCGCCAGCTCGGCGGTGGTCAGGCCGCCCGTCTCGCCGGTCGTCTTGAACGGCGAGTGGGCGCACTGGGTGGCGAGTTCGGCGGCGCCGGTGTGCGGCACGACCGGCGCGAGCGCGGCGGACAGCTGCGCGAGGACGCCGTCGAGCGGCCGGCTGAGGATCTCGTACACGGTGGTCAGCGTGAGCGGGTCCATACCGGCCAGCCTAGGCGTCAAGTGGCCGGGCAGGGCTGGACTTTCGGCCAGGCGGGACTGGCCGGAGGGAGGGCCGGGAACAGCCGCCGCCCGGCGCACGCTTGACCCTGTCGATCAGTGAACGCGCCGACGAGGAGAGCGACATGACCACGGGGACGACGGGGACTGCGGGAACGCCGGGGACTGCGGGGACGGCCGGGGAGGCGGGGGCGGCGAGGAGGACGATGGAGGCCGTCGTCTTCGAGGAGTTCGGCGGATCCGAGGTGCTGCGGCACACGACGGACGCCGCGGTGCCGGTGCCGGGCCCCGGCGAGGTGCGGCTGCGGGTGGTGGCGATCGGCGTCAACCCGATGGACTGGAAGGTGCGCCGGGGGCTCCTGGAGGACTTCTTCCCGACGACGTTCCCCGCCGTGCCGGGGATCGAGGTCGCCGGCACGGTCGACGCGCTCGGCGAGGGCGTCACCGGACTCGCCGTCGGCGACGAGGTGTTCGGCTGGTCGAAGACCGGCGGCTACGCCCAGTACGCGATCGCCGGACACGTCCTGCCGAAGCCGGCCGGCCTGTCCTGGGAGGCGGCGGTGAGCCTGCCCGTCGCCGGCGAGACCGCGGCCCGGGTCCTGGAGCAGATCGGCGTACGGGAGGGCGAGACGCTGTTCCTGCACGGCGCGGCCGGCATCGTCGGCACCCTCGCGGTCCAGCTCGCGGTCGCCGCGGGCGTCACGGTCGTCGGCTCGGCGTCCGAGCCCAACCACGCGTATCTGCGGGGACTCGGCGCGATCCCGGTGACGTACGGCGACGGGCTCGCCGACCGGGTCCGCGCCGCCGCGCCGCAGGGCGTCGACGCCGTCTTCGACGCGGCGGGGCACGGGGTGCTGCCGGTCGCCCTCGCGCTGCTCGGCGGGGAGGGCGTCGCAGACAAGCGGCGGATCGCGACGATCGCGTCCGTGGACGCGGCGGAGTACGGCATCGTCTACAGCGTCCCCGAGCAGGACCCCGAGCGGGTCCGGGCCTGGCTCACCGCGCAGGCGGAGGGCGTCCTCGCGGGGACGCTGCGGCTGCGGTTCGCGGAGTCGCTGCCGCTGAAGGACGCGGCCCGGGCGCAGGACCTCAGCGAGTCCGGCCACACCCGGGGCAAGCTGATCCTGGTCCCGTAGCGCCCTCGCCGGAAGGGGATCCCGGGTCCTGTCCCGGAGCGCCCCGCCGGGCGTGAAGCGGGACGCGGGGAGGCGGTGGCCCGGCTCCGACCCCGGCCACCGCCCTCTCCAGGGTGGCGGCTCAGCGGGTGAGCCGCCACGCGGGAAGGACCGACGCGGCGACGGCGACCACCGCGCAGACCCCCGCCGCCGCGCCCGCCTGCACCCATGGCACCGCGAGGGCGACCGGCGCGGACAGCGCGGCGAGCCCCGCGCCGAGCGCGCCGAGGACCAGCGCCGTGACGGCGATCCCGAGCGCCGCGCCGAGGGCGACCGCGAGCACCGCCTCGCCGGTCACCGCGCGCAGGGCCTGGGCGCGGGTGGCGCCGGCCAGCCGCAGCGAGGCCAGTTCGCCGCCGCGCACGGACGTCGCCATGAGCAGGGTGCTCGCGAGCGCGATGACCGTGTAGAGGAGGACCAGGACGAGGATCATCCGGAGTCCGGTGCGGGCCGCCTGGTTGGGGGGCGCCGCGGGTGCCTCCGCCACGGGGGAGGCACCCGGAGCCTGGGCGCGGGTGACGTACGGCCCGTTGTCGCCGGTGCCGCGCGCGAGGACGGCCGCGATCCGGAGCCGTACCGGACCGCTCCCGTCGGCCCGCCACACCTCCACCTCCTCGCCGACGGTCCGCTTCTCGAAGTCCTCGTTGACGACGATCGACCGGTCGTCGAGGTCCCGCGGGTCGCCCGCCACGACGGGCAGCCGGGTGCCGGCCGCGAAGGCCGCGCCGTCGGTGACCGCCCGGGCCTGGTACTTCACGACCGCCTCGGCCCCGTCCCGGACGAAGAGCGAGGTCGCCGCCGCGGCCGCGCGGCCCCGCGCCTCGGTTTCCTTGGCCAGCGTCACGCTCTCCGACGCGCCGAACAGCGTCCCGGCGAGCGCCACGGTCACCAGGACGGGCGCGGCGACGGCGGCGGTGCGGCGGACGGCCGCCGCCCCGTTCTGCCGGACGAGCAGTCCGACGGCCCCGCCGCGCGGCACCGGCAGCGGCGACGAGGCACGGGAGTCCACGGTCGAACGGGCGCTGCGGGAGTCGCTGCACGCCCGCGACGACCGCTCCCTCGACACGGCCGCGTCCCTGCTCGCCGCCGACCCGGGCGCCGACGCCGGGCTGGCACGGCGCGGCGAGGAGTTCGTCCGCACCCTGTGGGAGCGCGGCTGGCAGCCCGCCGACCTCGCCCGCACGGTCCGCCGCGAGCTGGCCGAGGAGCACCTGCGGCTGCTCGGCGGCCTGGTGCGCGCCGAGACGGCCCGGTACGCGACCCTGCCGCGGCGCTGGCGCGAGCAGCTCGACGCGCTGGACGCGGACGCCGCCGGGCCCGTGCCCGCCGACCGCTTCTCGTACGCGACGGCCGTCCTGGAGCTGTACCGGCTGTTCGTCCGGCTGCCCCGGCTCGACGCGGTGGGACCCGTACCGGGGGAGGCGCTGCCGCCGGCGGCCGTCGGGGAGCCGCGGATGCTCACCCGGATCCGCGCGCTGCTCGCCAAGGCCGAGGCCACCGGCTACCCGGAGGAGGCCGAGGCGCTGACCGCGAAGGCGCAGGAGCTGATGGCCCGGCACAGCCTCGACGAGGCGGGGCTCGCGGCGGGCGCCCCGTCGCCGCAGACGCCCGGCGCGATCCGGATCGGGGTGGAGCCCCCGTACGAGCAGGCGAAGGCGATCCT
Source organism: Microtetraspora glauca (assembly GCA_000721275.1). GTDB lineage: Bacteria > Actinomycetota > Actinomycetes > Streptomycetales > Streptomycetaceae > Streptomyces. Next base: position 65,790 of record JOFO01000022.1, read on the forward strand.
GCTGGACGCGGTGGCGACCGCGAACCACTGCCGGGCAGTGTGGAACGAGGCGTACGGCTTCTCGACGGTCGTCGGCTTCGAGGCCGACCTCGACCCGGTCGAACTGCTCTACACCTCGCTCCTCGTGCAGGGCACCGCGGCGATGACCCGCGCGGAGGCCGAGCAGCGGAAGGGCGGGCGCAAGCGCACCAAGTCTTTCCGGCAGTCCTTCCTCCTCGCGTACGCGAACCGGCTCGGCGCCCGGCTGGAGGCGACCTCCCGGCGGGTCGCCGCCGAGGCCCCGACGCTGCTGCCGGTCCTCGCCTCCCGCGAGGTCGCGGTCACCGCCCGCACGGACGAGCTCTTCCCCGAGACGCGGACCACCCGGGTCCGCGCGATGTGGGACGAGGCCGGCTGGAACCACGGCGCCACCGCCGCCGAGTCCGCCACCCTCACCCCGGAGCGGACCCGCCTGGACCGAGGGCAGCACCGCAGCCGGGACTGACGCGGCGGGGCGACGTCGTGGGGCGACGCCGTGGGGCGGGAGACCACGGGGCCGGAGAGCACAGGGCCGGAGAGCACAGGGCCGCCCGGGCACCCGACCGCCGGGTGAAATGTCGGATTACGGCGGAGTCGTCGCTACGCTCGGACCATGAGCTGGCTCCGGGCGCTGAGGGAGACCGCCCGCTCCGGCCTCACCGTCGAGCGGCGGCGGCTCGCCCCGGCCGTCGCCGCCCGGGGCGCCCTCGGGCTCGCGCTCGTCGTCGGCTTCTCGCTGGCCGTCTTCGGGCCGGGCGTCGCCGCGTCGTCCGCGTTCGGCGCGTTCCAGGCGGCCATCGCCACCTTCCAGCGGTCCTGGCGGCCCCGGCCGACCCTCGCGCTCGCCTCCGGCGGCAGCCTCGCCGTCTCCACCTTCCTCGGCTATCTGACCGGCTCCCACCCGGCCCTCTTCCTCGCCCTCCTGCTGCTGTGGACGTTCCTCTCCGGGCTCGTCTGGGCGGCCGGACCCACGGCCGGGATCATCGCCTCCTCCAACGTGGCGATCATGCTGGTCACCGTCACCCTGCCGACCTCCGTCGCGACCGCCGCCGGCCACGCCGCCATGATCTTCGCGGGCGGGGTCGTCCAGGCCGCGCTGATCGTGCTGCTCCCGGTCCGTCCCTGGGGCGCCCAGCGCGACGCCCTCGCCGACGCGCTCGCCGCCGAGGCGGACTACGCCCGCCGGCTGCGCCACGACCCGGTCGCGCCCTTCGACCCGGTCCCGCTCATGACCGCCCGCAGCGCCGCCACCGTCACGCCCCGCCAGGCCCGGCGCCGGCCCGCCGAACTGCACGGGCCCCGGCGGCTCGCCGAGCGGATCCGGCCGGTGCTGGCCTCGCTCGCCGACCCGGCCGTCGGCGCCCCCGCCGAGGGACCTCGGCGCGACCGGGTCCGCGAACTGCTCGCGGCGGCCGGGGAGGTGCTGGACGCCGCCGCGCGCGCCATCCGGCACGGCGAACCGGTCCGCCTGCCGCCGTCCGCCGTCGCCGCCCTCCGCACCCCGGACACCGGCACGATCCTCGACGACCGCTCCCACCGCGCCGCCCTCCGCCTGATCGCCCTCCTCGACGACGTCGTCGAGACCGCCGAACCCCGCACGGAGACGAACAGGAAGACGCGCCCGGACACCGGCACGCAGCGCCCGGACACCGACACGAAGACGCGCCCGGCGGCGGACGCGGGAACGTGGGCGGCGGCCCCCCGCACCACCCCACCCGCCCTCACCCGGCCCACCCTCCTCCGCCTCGCCCCGCTCGTCCTCGCCGCGATGCGGGCCGAGGTGCGGCCGGGGTCGCCGATCCTGCGGCACGCGCTCCGGGTCTCGGCCGTCACCGCCGCCGGGTACCTGCTCGGCCAGGTGCTGCCGCTGGGGCACGGGTACTGGGCGCCGATGGCGTCCGTGATGGTGATGCGCCCGGACTTCTCGCAGACGTACGCGCGCTCCGTGGCCCGCTTCGGCGGCACGCTCGTCGGCGTCGCGCTCGCCACCGCCGTGGTGCGGACCGCGCACCCGGGGACGTACCTCTCCGCCGGTCTCGCAGTCCTCTGCGCCTTCGGCATGTACCTGCTGATGCGGACCGGGTACGCCGTCAGCCAGGTCTGCGTCGCCGCGTACGTCGTCTTCCTCCTCGGCATGGAGGGCTCGGGCGTGACCCAGACCGTGCGGGACCGGGTCGCGCTCACCCTCCTCGGCGGCCTCCTCGCGATGCTCGGCTACGCCCTCTACCCCGCCTGGGAGACGCCCCGGCTGCGCGGCCGGCTCGCCGACTGGCTGGCCGCGTCGGGGCGGTACGCGGCGGCCGTCGCCGCCCGGTACGAGGACCCCGCCGGGCCCGGCGGCCCCGAGGTGCGCGAGGCGCTGCTGGACGCCCGCGCCGCCCGCGTCGCCTGGCACGAGGCGCTGGGGCGGGCCGTCCACGAACCGGTGCGGCACCGGGGCCTGTCGCACGCGGCGGCGGAGGACGCGGGGCACGCGATCGCCGAGTTCGGGCGGGCCGCGATGCTCCTGGAGGCGCACCTCCCGGACCGGGACGCCCCGCCGGTGCCGGCGGCGGCGGGCCTCGCGGAGGCGCTGCGCGAGGCGACCGAGCGGGGCGCGAAGGCGGTCCGCGAGCGGACGGTCCCGGCCTGGGACGACCTCCGCGAGACCGTCGCCGCCTGGGACACCGAGGTCGCCGACCCGCTGCTGCGGAAGGCCGCCCGGCTGCTCCTGGCCGCGCTGGACGACCTGTCGGCCGCCCTCGCCGACGCCTGACCGGCGGGAACCCCCGGCGCCGCCGGGCCGTCCACTCGGATGGGAAGATCGCGGCAGCTCGCACGGTGTGTCGCGTAGTGGCTACGCCACGCCTCGTGCACGTGCATCTGCTCATGCAGGCGCACGTGAACGCAGCTATGATCCGGGGAAGTTGACACCTGTACCAAGCAACTCGGGGAGCTACCAGTGCACCACGCGCACCACGCGTACAACGGCATGGCGGCCACGGAGCTGCGGGGCGTCGTCTGGCAGAAGAGCCGGCACAGCAACTCCCAGGGTTCCTGCGTGGAGTTCGCCAAACTGCCGGGGGGAAACGTTGCCGTGCGCAACTCCCGCCACCCGGACGGGCCCGCGCTCGTCTACACGCCGGCCGAGATCGAGGCGCTTCTGCTGGGTGTCAAGGACGGGGAGTTCGACCACCTGGTCTGACGCGGCACCGGCCCGGCGGACCACCGGGCCGCCCGGACCGCGGACACGAGGAAAGGCCCCGGCGGTCACCGCCGGGGCCTTTCCTCGTGCTGTCGCTGTCGCTGTCGCTGTCGCTGTCCCTGTCGCTGTCCTGCGGGGCGCGCCTACTCCTCCGGGCCCACCCGGAACAGCGCCCACACCACCTTGCCCTGGAGCCGGCCCGCGAGCGGGTGCCAGCCCCAGCTGTCGCTGAACGACTCCACCAGGAACAGCCCCCGGCCCGACTCGGCCGAGAAGTCCTCCTCGCCGCCGCGCGCCTCCGGGCTCTCCCGGCTGGGATCGCGCACCGCGCACACCAGACGGGACGCCCAGCGCATCAGGTGCAGCCGCACCGGCGGGCCCGGCAGGTCGTCGGGGCCGGCGTCCGGCACGGCGTGCCGCAGCGCGTTGGTGACCAGCTCGGAGACGACCAGGGCCACGTCGTCGAAACGGTCGGCCAGGTCCCAGCTGCTGAGCGTCTGGCGCGTGAACGTCCGGGCACCGCGCACCGCTTCGTACCGGGCGGGCAGGGCGCAGGAGGCGGAGGTGGAGACGGCGCCGGGATCGATCGGCGGGAGACCCTGCCGTAAAGGCTCGAGCACGGTCGATCCATTCGTCCCCATGCGAGGCACTCCCGGGTATCGCGGTGGTGGTGCGACAACGGTGCGAACAGCGCGAAACATTGCGACAACACGCCAACACGACAACGCGAACGAGTACGCGGCTGCGCGGGCTCCATGGTTCCGAATGCGACCACGGGATGCAAGGGCAGATGCACGTGCACGCGCCCCCCGGGTGCCGGACCTGTCCGACCCTGTGGCGAATCTGTGGAAATCTTCTTGACGCCGCCGCCCCCGGCCCTCCGCCGCCCCCGTCCGGATCTCACCCCTCCGCCTCCCCTTCCGTAACCAGATGTGTACGCGCTGAAGCGTTTGGTGGCAGAATCCGGGGCTCGACGGGGGCTCGTCACCGTGAAGGGAAGGCTGGAGCCGTGACCGCAGGCGAAATGAACGGAGCGGGCGGGAGCGTCGTCCGGCGCATCCTTCTGGGCTCCCAGCTGAGGCGCCTGCGCGAATCGAGGGGCATCACCCGCGAGGCCGCCGGCTACTCGATCCGCGCCTCCGAATCCAAGATCAGCCGTATGGAGTTGGGAAGGGTGAGCTTCAAGGCCCGGGACATAGAGGATCTGCTCACTCTCTACGGAGTCACCGAGGAGACCGAGCGCGGCGCGCTCCTGGGTCTCGCCCGCGAGGCCAACCTCGCCGGCTGGTGGCACAGCTTCGGCGACGTCCTGCCGGGCTGGTTCCAGACGTACATCGGCCTGGAGGCCGCCGCCTCCCTCATCCGCGTCTACGAAGTGCAGTTCGTGCACGGCCTGCTGCAGACCGAGCAGTACGCCCACGCGGTCGTCTCCCGGGGCATGCCCGGCGCCACGCAAGCCGAGATCGACCGCCGCGTCGCCCTCCGCGTCGAGCGCCAGAAGGTCCTCGTCTCCGAGCACGCCCCGCACGTCCACGTCGTCCTCGACGAGGCCGCGCTGCGCCGCCCGTACGGCGACCGGGCCGTTATGCGCGGGCAGTTGAAGCACCTCATCGAGGTCTCCGAGCACCCCGGGGTCACCCTCCAGGTGATGCCCTTCAGCTTCGGCGGGCACGCGGGCGAGAGCGGCGCCTTCACCATGCTCAGCTTCCCGGAGTCCGACCTCTCCGACATCGTCTACCTGGAACAGCTCACCGGCGCCCTCTACCTCGACAAGCGCGAGGAGGTCGGCCAGTACGCCGCCGTGATGGAGAAGCTGGCGAAGGACAGTCCGGATCCGGCCGAAAGCCGTGATCTTCTCCGCGGACTCCTCCAACTCTCCTGACACATCAGTACGATGACGGCGCATCAGTAGCCCCGGCGACCGGGCGCCCGCGCGCTCCCGGCCGACCGGCAGCCGGCAGAGGGGTCCTCACGTCCATGTCGCACTTCACCGACCTGGCCCACCAGTTCATCGACGGCGAATGGAAGCCGGGCAGCGGCTCCTGGGACATCATCGACTTCAACCCGTACACCGGCGAGAAGCTCGCCTCGATCACGGTCGCCACCGCCGACGAGGTCGACCGCGCCTACCGGGCCGCCGAGCGCGCCCAGACCGCCTGGGCCGAGACCAACCCGTACGCCCGCCGGCAGGTCTTCGAGCGCGCCCTGCGGATCGTCGAGGACCGCGAGGACGAGATAGCCGAGACGATCGTCGCCGAGCTCGGCGGCACCCGCCTCAAGGCCGCCTTCGAGCTCCACCTCGCCAAGGAGTTCCTGCGCGAGGCGGTCCAGCTGGCGCTGCGCCCCGAGGGCCGCATCCTGCCGTCCCCGGTCGACGGCAAGGAGAACCGCGTCTACCGCCTGCCGGTCGGCGTCGTCGGCGTCATCTCCCCGTTCAACTTCCCCTTCCTCCTCTCGCTGAAGTCGGTCGCCCCCGCCCTCGCGCTCGGCAACGCGGTCGTCCTCAAGCCGCACCAGAACACGCCGGTCTGCGGCGGCACCCTGGTCGCGAAGATCATGGAGGACGCGGGCCTCCCCGCCGGGCTGCTCAACGTCGTCGTCACCGACATCGCCGAGATCGGCGACGCGCTGCTCACCCACCCGGTCCCGAAGGTCATCTCCTTCACCGGCTCCGACAAGGTCGGCCGCCACGTGGCCACCGTCTGCGCCCAGAACTTCAAGCACGCCGTCCTCGAACTCGGCGGCAACAGCGCCCTGATCGTCCTCGACGACGCCGACGTCGACTACGCGGTCGACGCGGCCGTCTTCAGCCGCTTCGTCCACCAGGGCCAGGTCTGCATGGCCGCCAACCGCATCCTGGTCGACCGCCGCCTGGAGGCGGAGTTCACCGAGAAGTTCGTGGCGAAGGTGAAGACCCTGCGGGTCGGCGACCCGGCCGACCCCGGCACCCACATCGGCCCGCTCATCAACTCCCAGCAGGCCGAGTCCGTCGCCGGCGTCGTCGAGCAGACCGTGGCCGCGGGCGCCACCGCGCTGCTGCACGGCACCGTCGAGGGCAACCTCGTCTCCCCGTCCGTGCTGACCGGCATCCCCGCCGACGCCCCCGTCCTCGGCCAGGAGATCTTCGGCCCGGTGGCGCTGATCGTCGCCTTCGACGGCGAGGACGAGGCCGTACGCATCGCCAACGACACCCCGTACGGGCTCAGCGGCGCCGTCCACACCGCCGACGTCGAGCGCGGCGTCCGGGTGGCCAAGCGGATCCACACCGGCATGATCCACATCAACGACGGCACCGTGCACGACGAGCCGATCGTCCCCTTCGGCGGCGAGAAGCACTCGGGCATCGGGCGGCTCAACGGCGACGCGATGGTGGACGCCTTCACCACCCAGAAGTGGATCTCCATCCAGCACGGCCGGAGCCGCTTCCCCTTCTAGGACGGGATCTGTCCTGTTCGCTCCGTAGCGTAGGTCCTGCCCGGGAAGACCCCGGGCAGGACCGGTACGGAAGGCGGACATCATGGTGGCTCTGGTTCCTGCGGAGGCTCCCGGCGACGAGCGCGGCGCGTTCCTCAACTTCGTGGAGGCCCAGCGCGCCGCGCTCCGCCGCACGCTCCTCGGCCTCACCGAGGAGCAGGCGGCGGGCCGGCCCAGCGTCAGCGAGCTGAGCCTGTCCGGCCTGGTCAAGCACGTGGCCGAGGTCGAGCTGAACTGGCTGCGGCTCGCCCAGGGCAAGCCGAACGAACGGCAGCGGACCGAGGAGACCTGGGGCGACGCGTTCCGGCTCGTCGACGGGGAGACGATCCCCGGCGTCCTGGCCTTCTGGGACGGCGTCGCCCGGGAGACCGAGGAGTTCGTGCGGACGGTGCCGAGCCTCGACGACACCTTCCCGCTGCCGCCTGCGCCCTGGTTCCCGCCGGAGGGCCGGGTGACGGTCCGCTGGATGCTGCTGCACCTGGTGCAGGAGATGGGACGGCACGCCGGGCAGGCGGACGTGATCCGCGAGTCCCTGGACGGCAGGACCTCCTTCGAGCTGATCGCGCAGGAGCGCGAGGGCTGAGAGCCCGTCCGGGAATGCCTCGCGGGGGTGGGAACCCGAAGGCGGTGAGCGGTGTACAAGAAGCAGACGGTTCACCGCGAACCGCCCGACGGACAGGGGGAAGTCCGATGCGCGTTCCCGTTTCCCGGGCGCCGGCGCCGCTCCGCGCGCTCGTGGCCCTGCTGCTCACCGGCCTGCTCGCCGCCTGTACGGGCGGGCCGGGGCCGGCCCTGAGGAGTGAACGGCCCGCCGCTGACGGGGTGTTCGGCGCGCCGCCGAGGATCGCGGACGGCGCCGCGCTGCCGGGCACCGTAGCGGGGCTCGACTTCGCCGCCGACGGCAGCGGCTTCGCGCTGCTCGCGGAGTGCGTGACCGACCCCGCCCGGCCGGCGAACGGCTTCTGCCGCCAGCGGGTCGCGGTGCTCGACGCGGGCGCCGGCCGCTGGGAGCCGCGCGCCTCGCCGCTGCCCGAACTGCGCGGTACGGAAGGGGTGTCGGCGCAGCTGTGGGTGCTGGGCCCGGGCCGGGCGCTGATCGAGGACGGCGGCGGGGACGAGCCGGTGCGGGGGTGGTTCACCGCCGACGGCGGGCGGAGCTGGCGGGGCGTCGATCCGCGCCCGGCCGGCCGGGCGGTGGACATACCCGCGGGGGCGGGACTCACCGCCGTGTGCGTGTCGGATCCGGGGGCTCCGCCGGAGGAGTGCGCCCGGGAGCGGCTGGCGGTGCTCTCGCCCCGGGACGGGCGGCGGCGGGTGCTGGTGGCGCAGCCGGCGCTGGGGGCGCATCCGCGTCCCGCGGCGGTCGCGGAGCCGGACGGCTCGTGGTGGGCGTCGGGCACCGAGCCGGGGACGGGCCGGGCGGTGGTGGCGGTCTCCCGGGACCGGGGCCGCAGCTGGTCGGTGAGCCGGCTGCCGAGCCCGGGCTCCCCGGCCGGCCCGTCCTGGTACACGTCGGTGGTGGTGGGCCCGGACGCCGTGTACGCGGCGGAGGCCGGCGAGCTGGAGGGCGGCGAGCCGGTGAAGAACCCGCTGCGGGCGCTGCACCGCTCGGGCGACGGCGGCCGGACCTGGCAGCGGGTGTGGACCTCGGGCCCCGTGCGGGAGCCGCGCTCGGTGGAGGGGCTGCCCGTGCCGGGGCCGGGGGGCCGGATCGAGCTGGCCGCCCAGTCGGGCCCGTACGGCAGCGTGGACGGCGGCCGGACGTTCCGGGAGCTGGACGACGGCGGCGCGTACGTCCGCCGCACCGCGATCGGCCTGCTGCGGGAGGACGCCCGCTGCCGGTACGAGCTGACGCGCGACGGCGTCCGCTGGTCGCCGTTCCAGCTGGCGTGCGGCGGCGACGCCTCGGCGGGCGGTTCCTAGTGGTGGAAGGAGGTCGCGGCGTCCTTGTCGTGGGTGAGGGGGCGGGGCTGGCGGCGGAGGTCGGGCAGCAGCCGGTGCAGGTCCTCGACGAGGAGGCCGGCGAGGTCGGCGGAGAAGCCGTTGCGGCAGACGATCCGCAGGACGGACAGGTCCTCGCGGTGGGCGGGGAAGGTGTAGGCGGGGACGAGCCAGCCGTGCTCGCGGAGCCGGCGGGACACGTCGAAGACGTCGTAGGAGGTGACGTCGGGGGAGGTGGTGAAGGCGAAGACGGGCAGCTGGTCGCCGCGGGTGAGGAGGCGGAAGTCGCCCAGCGCCTCGATGCGTTCGGCGAGGCCGCGGGCGACGTCCCGGCTGGTCTGCTGGACGGCCCGGTAGCCGTCCCGGCCGAGCCGGAGGAACGTGTAGTACTGGGCGACGACCTGGGCGCCGGGGCGGGAGAAGTTGAGGGCGAAGGTCGGCATGTCGCCGCCGAGGTAGTTGACCCGGAAGACCAGCTCCTCGGGAAGCTCCTCCGCGCTCCGCCACAGCGCCCAGCCGACGCCCGGGTAGACGAGTCCGTACTTGTGCCCGGAGGTGTTGATCGAGGAGACGCGGGGGAGGCGGAAGTCCCACACCAGGTCCTCGTCGAGGAACGGGGCGACCATGCCGCCGGAGGCGCCGTCGACGTGGACGGGGACGTCGAGGCCGGTGCGGGCCTGGAGGTCGTCGAGGGCGGCGCAGATGTCGGCGACGGGCTCGTAGGAGCCGTCGAAGGTGGAGCCGAGGACGGCGACGACGCCGATGGTGTTCTCGTCGCACAGCGCGGCGGCGGAGGCGGCGTCGAGGTGGTAGCGGTCGCCCTCCATGGGGACGAGGCGGGGCTCGACCTCCCAGAAGGTGCAGAACTTCTCCCAGCAGACCTGCACGTTGACGCCCATCACCAGGTTGGGGCGGGCGGTGGCCGGGTAGCGGTCGGCGTTCCGCCGGGCCCAGCGGCGCTTGAGGGCCATGCCGGCGAGCATGCACGCCTCGCTGGAGCCGGTGGTGGAGCAACCGACGGCGGCGGCCGGGTCGGGGGCGTGCCAGAGGTCGGCGAGCATGGCGACGCAGCGGCGTTCGAGTTCCGCGGTGCGCGGGTACTCGTCCTTGTCGATCATGTTCTTGTCGCGGCACTCGCCCATGAGGACGCCGGCCTGCGGTTCCATCCAGGTGGTGACGAAGGTGGCGAGGTTGAGGCGGGAGTTGCCGTCGAGCATCAGCTCGTCGTGGACGAGCTGGTAGGCGCTGGACGGCGGGAGCGGGCCGTCGGGCAGCCGGTGGCGGGGCGGGGCCTCGGTCATCCCGCCGACGGGGTCGGCCTCGCCGTAGAAGGGGTTGAGGGCGAGCCGCCGGAAGGGGGCGGCGTCGGGGTCGTCGGTTCCCTGGTGGAGGGGGGCCATCGGGGCTCCTTCTGCGGCGGGGGGCGGGTCAGCGGAGGGGCTTGCCGTGGTGGTCGAGTTCGAGCTGGGGCCGGCCGGTGACGATCAGCCAGGCGGGCAGGGTGGCCAGGCAGAGGAGCGAGAGCATCGCGGGGGAGGAGGCGATGACGGCGGCGATGAAGAGGCTCACCCAGCCCTGCCGGGTGGTGGCGAGGAGGACGCCGAGGACGGCGGAGGAGACGGCGACCGCCGGGTGGATCTCGGGGACGAGGGCCTGGGCGACCAGGCCGAGGGCGGCGCCGAGGAAGACCGCCGGGAAGACCCGGCCGCCGCGGAAGCCGCAGGCGGCGGCGACCAGCAGGGCGGCGAGCTTCACGACGGCCAGCCGGGCCAGCTCGCCGGAGGAGTACACCCCGAGGGAGGCGACGAGCTCCTTCGTCTCGTGGAGGCCCTTGAAGAGGGTGAGGTGGCCGCCGAGGGCGCCCAGCAGGCCGAGCAGCAGCCCGCCGGCGGGCAGCATCAGCATCGGGTGCCGCAGCCGGCCGAAGGCGCGGTGGAGGTGGGGGAAGGCGTAGCAGCCGAGGAGCCCGAAGGCGGCGCCGAGGGAGGCGACGACGAGGGAGGCGAGCAGGTCCTCCCAGCCGGGGTCGGTCAGCGGCGGGAGGCCCATCGCGAAGCTGGGGTCCGACAGCAGCTGGGTGGTCATCGAGCCGGCGCCGGCGGCGAGCAGCGGCGCGAACAGCCGGTCCCACAGCGAGCCGCGGCCGGGCTGCCCGGTGAGCGCCTCGGAGAGGACCAGGGCGGCGGCGACGGGCGTGCCGAAGAGGGCGCCGAAGGTGCCGGCGATGGCGAGGGAGACCCAGAAGGCGCCGGGCACGTTCGGCGCGGCCCGCAGGCCCAGCCAGGCGGCCAGGGAGATCGCGGCGGCGATCGTCGGCTGTTCGGGGCCGAGGCTGACGCCGCCGGCGAGGGCGAGGGTGGAGGCGACGAGGAGGCCGGGCACCACGAGCGGCGGCAGCGGCGGCCCGCCGAGCCCCTCGGACGCCGGGTCGGGTCCGGCGTGCCCGGGGGCCTTCCAGACGACGAGGCCGGCGGCGACGCCGGTGACGGTGAGGACGGTGATCATCCACAGCGAGGAGTACCGGCCGATGTCCAGGGCGTCCGGCACGGTCTCCCAGAGCACCGCCTGGAGTTCCTCGGCGACCAGGCTGATGCCGAGGAACAGCAGGCCCGATCCGACGCCCACCACGAGGGCGGGCAGCACCTGCGGGAGCAGGAGCCGTACCGGTGCTTCGGCGGGGGCGGTCGCGTCATGATCGGTGGCCACCGCCCCACCATAAGTGAGCAAATGCCGCACAACACCTCGAAAACCCCCGAGGGTGGGCCCGCGTCTCACAGGGCGTCAGGGTCCGTGGCCCGGCGGCGCGGCGGCTCGCGGCTCAGGGACTCGGGGCGATGACGACCGCGGTCCCGTACGCGCAGACCTCGGTGCCGACGTCCGCCGCCTCGGTCACGTCGAAGCGGAACATCAGCACCGCGTTCGCGCCGCGCGCCCTCGCCTGCTCCACCAGGCGGTCCATCGCCTGGTTCCGGGTCTCCACCAGGGTCTTCGTCAGCCCCTTCAGCTCACCGCCGATCATCGACTTCAGACCGGCGCCGATCTGGCTGCCCAGATGACGGGACCGGACCGTCAGCCCGAAGACCTCTCCGATCACCTGGCGCACCTCGTACCCCGGGACGTCGTTCGTCGTCACCACCAGCACGTCGGGGTGCGGTCCCTGACCGCCTCCGTACTCCTCGATGCCCATCGGCACTCACCTCCTGGTCACCCAGGGTCGCCGCGCGGACGCCCGCCCGCATCCCGTACGACCCGGGCGGAACCGGGGGACGCCGCTCCGCGTTGATAGCTTGGGGCGCGCCGCAGGGCATGTCCCGCCCGCACCTCGACATGCCCCCCACCCCGAACCCAGGAGCCCGGAACCCGTGAACACGCTTGCCCTCGGACCGAGCTGGCTGGATCCGGACTACCTGATCCAGACCTTCGGCCTGATCGGTGTCCTCGTCATCGTCTTCGCCGAGTCCGGCCTCCTCATCGGGTTCTTCCTGCCCGGTGACTCGCTGCTCTTCACCACCGGCCTCCTCGTCACCACCGGCAAGCTCGACTCGCCGCTGTGGCTGGTCTGCACGCTGATCGTCCTCGCGGCGATCATCGGCGACCAGGTGGGCTACCTGTTCGGCCGGAAGGTGGGTCCGTCGCTCTTCCGGCGCCCCGACTCCAAGTTCTTCAAGCAGGAGAACGTCGAGAAGGCCCACGAGTTCTTCGAGAAGCACGGCCCGAAGTCCCTCATCCTGGCCCGCTTCGTCCCGATCATCCGCACCTTCACGCCGATCATCGCCGGCGTCAGCCGGATGAACTACCGCTCCTTCATCACCTTCAACATCATCGGCGGCGTGCTGTGGGGCGCCGGCGTGACCCTGCTCGGCGCCTCGCTCGGCAAGGTGGACTTCGTCCACAAGAACATCGAGGCGATCCTCGTCGGCATCGTCCTGCTGTCGGTCGTCCCGATCGTGATCGAGTACCTGAAGGCCCGCTCCCAGTCGAAGAAGGCCGCCGCCGCCCGGCAGGACGCGCCCCCCGCCGGCCCCGAGGCGCCGCACGCCGCCCCGCCCGCCCACGGCGACCAGCCCGGCCACGGCGGCTACGGCGACCAGCGCGGTTACGGCGACCAGGGCCAGGGCGGCTACGGCCACCAGGACGGCTACGCGGGCCAGACCGGCTACGGCGACCAGGGCGGGTACGGCGGCTACGGCGACCAGCAGGGGTACGGCTACGGGCAGGGGCAGCAGCAGGCCGGCTACGGGCAGCAGGGCGGCTACCAGGCCCAGCCCGGCGGCTACGGCGACCAGGGGACGTACGGGCAGCAGGGCGGCGGCTACGGCCAGCAGGGCGGCTACGGCTACCCGGCCCCCCAGCCCGGCTACGGCCAGCCGCAGCAGCCCCAGCACCCCCAGCAGCCCGCCTACGGCAACCACCCCGGCTACACCCAGCAGCCCGGCCATCCCCAGCAGCCGCAGCAGGCCCAGCAGCCCGGCCACGGCGACCAGCACGGCTACGGCGGCCAGAACCAGCCCCCGTACCCGTACGGCGAGCGCTGACCGCGTCGGACCCGCGACGTGACGAGGCCCCGCCCCCGGCCACCCGGCCGGGCGCGGGGCCTCGTCACATCCCCAGAGCCCTCAGAAGCCGCGGGTCCGCTTCGCCGCGCTGCGCGCCGAGCGCGCGCCCGGCGCGCGCATGAAGAGCCGCGCCAGCTCGCCGCCCAGGTTCACCCCGATCGCGATCGCCAGCGCGAGGGCCGCCGCCTTCGCCAGCGACGTGAAGCCCTGGTCCAGGTTGTTCTGGGCGATCGCGAGCACACCGAAGTACGTCGCCGAACCCGGCAGCAGCGGCCCGATCGCCGCCGTCACGTACGGCAGCGACGACGTGTGCTGGTAGCGGGCCATCAGCTGGCCGAACAGGCCCACCAGCCCCGACGCCGCCGCCGTCGCCATCACCGCCGAACCCCCGGCGGTGATCGCGATCGACGCGTACACCACCCACGCCACCCCGCCGTTCAGCGTCGCGAACAGCACCGTCGCCCGCGACTGCTGCAGCAGGATCGCGAAGGTCGCGCACAGCACCATCGACGACACGATCTGCGTCACCGGCCGCTCGACCGGACGCAGCGTCCCCTCCGGATTGAGCTGCGCGTCGAACTGCACGGCCACGTACAGCACCGACAGCACGCCCACCACGATCGCCACGAAGAAGTAGGCGACCTCCAGGAGCCGCGCCGACGCCGTGATGTAGAAGCCGGTCAGACCGTCCTGCACCGCCGCCACCAGCGCCCGCCCCGGGATCAGCGCGAACAGGCCACCGGTGATCACCGCCGACGGCCGCAGGTCCGCGTGGAGCAGCGTCAGCAGCACCCCCATCGCGGCCGGCGGCATCGCCGCCACCAGGAACTGGTAGAACTCCGGCAGCCCGCGCCCCGCGCACAGCCACGCCAGCCGGTCGCCGAGCACCGCGCCCAGCGCCGCCACGAAGAACACGTACGGCCCGCCGCCGAGCAGCGTCGACGCCGCGCCCGCGAGCACGCCCGCCGCTCCCGTCAGCACCCACCCCGGGTACGGGTGCCGGTTGCGCCGGATCTCCGCCAGCCGCCGGTAGGCCTCCTCCGGCGACACCTCGTGCGCCGGCGCGTTGATGTCCGCGAGCAGCTGGTAGACGGCCGCCAGCCGGGTGTAGTCGGTGCCCCGGCGCCGTACCGTCCGGTTCGCCGTCACCGGGTCGTCCACCAGCGACGGCTGGTGGGTGATCGACAGCAGCGTGAACGTCACCGTCGGCTCGCAGCGGTCCAGGCCGTACGAGCGGCAGATCGCGAACATCGCCGCCTCGACGTCCTCCGCGCCCTCGCCGCCGGCCAGCAGCAGCTCCCCGATGCGCAGGCTCAGGTCGAGCACGCGCGGCACCGACGGCCCCGTCTCGTCCTTCGCGTCCGCGGTCTCCGGCACCACCGGCCGGTCGCCGACGGGCAGCCGCAGCATCGTCCGCATCCGGTCCTGCCACGGCGCGTTGTGCGGCAGCCGCGCCAGCGGCACCCCGTACGCCGGGGCGAAGGCGGGCGGCGAGTCCTTCGCGGAGTACGTCGACGGCGCCGCGAACGCCGACCCCTCGGGCTCCGGCGGCGGCTCCGGCACCAGTCCCTCCGGCACCACGAACGCCGAGCCCTCCGGCTCCGGAGGCGGCTCGGGCACCAGCCCCTCCGGCAGCGCGAACTCCGAGGTCGCCTCGTCCGACAGGGGCTTCCGGTCCTCCGGAGCCTCCTCGGGGCCCTCCGGCTCCGCCACCACTCGCTCTCCGCCTCACACCAGGGAATCGTGGATTCCAGTATGGGCGTCAGACGGGCGTGCGAAACGTGGATGCGCGAAAGGCGGTACACCCCGAAGGGTGCACCGCCTTCCGTGAAGGACCCCGGGCGTCAGTGAGCGCCCTGCTCCTTGGCGCGCGCGATCGACTTCTCGATCTCGGCCTCGGCCTCGGCGCGGCCGACCCAGTCGGCGCCCTCGACCGACTTGCCCGGCTCCAGGTCCTTGTAGACCTCGAAGAAGTGCTGGATCTCCAGGCGGTCGAACTCCGGCACGTGGTGGATGTCGCGCAGGTGCTCCATGCGCGGGTCCGTCGCCGGCACGCACAGCAGCTTGTCGTCGCCGCCGGCCTCGTCCGTCATGCGGAACATGCCGATGGCGCGGCACTTGATGAGGCAGCCCGGGAAGGTGGGCTCGTCGAGGATGACCAGCGCGTCCAGCGGGTCGCCGTCCTCGCCGAGGGTGTTCTCCACGTAGCCGTAGTCGGTCGGGTAGGCCGTCGACGTGAAGAGGCGACGGTCCAGACGGATGCGACCGGTCTCGTGGTCGACCTCGTACTTGTTCCGCGATCCCTTGGGGATCTCGATGAGAACGTCGAACTCCACGGTGGGGCTCCTCCTGAATCAACACAAGTGAATGCTCGCGACGACGCGCGGTGATTAAGTGTCTCTCACGCACGTACGTGATCGCGAAAGGGGCTGGTCAGCTATGCCGGAGCCGAGGGTGTGGCAGCTGACGGCGGGCTCCGCCGTGCTCGGTCTGGCTCTCGCCGCCGCGGCGGCGACCGCGGCAGGCCCCTGGGACGGAGGCCAGCGTACGGCCGAGCGGGCCCGCGCCGCCGCCCCCGCGACGGGTGGCGAGCGTCACCCCGGCCCGGCCGCCGCCCCCGCCGCCCCGAAGCCCGCCGAACCCGCCCCCGCGCCCAGCGCCCCCGGCGTCCTCACCGCCCTGCCGGAACCCGCCGCCGCCGGCCGCCCCGCCGACCTCGCCCGGACCCTCGTCCCCCTCCTGGCCGACCCCGGCCTCGGCACCGCGCGCACCGCCTCCGTCGTCGACACCGCCACCGGGAAGCAGCTGTACGGGGAGGGCGCCGGCACCCCCATGACACCGGCCTCCACCGTCAAGATCGCCACCGCCGCCGCGGCCCTCTCCGCCCTCGGCGCCGACCACCGCATCGCCACCACCGTCACCGCCGCCCCCGACGGCACCGCGGTCACCCTCACCGGCGGCGGCGACCCCACCCTCGACGACGCCCGGCTGAAGGCCCTCGCCGCCGACACCGCCCGCGCCCTCACCCAGCGCGGCCGCACCTCCGTACGCCTCGCCTACGACACGAGCCTCTACCAGGGCCCCGCCCGCCACCCCATCGGCCCCAACGAGAACCTCGCCCCCGTCACCGCCCTCATGACCCGGGCGGGCCGCCTCGACGACAGCGACAGCGGCCCCGCCCCCCGCTCCGGCGACCCCGCCCGGGACACCGCCACCGCCTTCGCCGCCCATCTCGCCGACGCCGGCGTCGCGGTCACCGGCACCCCCGCGCCCGGCCGCACCCCGAAGGGCGCCCCCGTCGCCCGTACCCACTCCGCCCCGCTCGCCGACCTCGTCGAGCGCACCCTCACCCAGAGCGACAACGACCTCGCCGAGGCCCTCGCCCGGCAGACCGCCCTCGCCCGCGAGCAGCCCGCCTCCTTCCGCGGCGCCGAGAAGGCCGTCCGCGACCAGCTCGGCACCCTCGGCCTCCCGCTCGCCGGCGCCCGCTTCGCCGACGGCAGCGGCCTCGACCGCCGCGACCGCGTCTCCGCCGCCCTTCTCACCGGCCTCCTCACCCGGGCGGCCGACCCCGCCCGGCCCGAGCTGCGGCCCCTCCTCACCGGCCTCCCCGTCGGCGGCTTCACCGGCACCCTCGCCGGCCGCTTCGGCCAGGCCCCCGCCGGCGCCGGACTCGTCCGCGCCAAGACCGGCACCCTCACCGGCGTCAACACCCTCGCCGGCACCGTCGTCACCGCCGACGGACGCCTCCTCGCCTTCGCGTTCCTCGCCGGCCGCACCCCCTCCCCGGACCTCGCCCAGCCCGCCCTCGACCGCCTCTCCGCCGCCCTCACCGGCCAGAAATGACACCCGCGACCGGCCGGAACCGGCCCGGCACCACCCGCCGGACCGGGCCCGAACCCGCCCCGAACCCGTACGGTTGACACATGACGAGCATCGGTGGTGCAGGCACGTCCGGAATGGTCGACTGGAACCTCGCGGTGGCGACCGCGACCAGGCTGGTCCGACCCGGCCCCGACGTCGGCCGCGACGAGGCCCGCGCCGTCGTCGCCGAACTCCGCAGGCACGCCAAGGCCGCCGAGGAACACGTCCGCGCCTACACCCGGATGCTCCCCGAGGACGGCACCGCCCACGACACGCCCGTCCTCGTCGTCGACCGCGCCGGCTGGATCAAGGCCAACGTCGCCGGCTTCCGCGAACTCCTCACCCCGCTCCTCGGCAAGATGCGCGAACGCCGCGCCGACACCCCGGGCGGCGCCGTCCTCGGCGCCGTCGGCGGCAAGGTCACCGGCGTCGAGCTCGGCATGCTGCTCTCCTTCCTGGCCTCCCGCATCCTCGGCCAGTACGAGACCTTCGCCCCCGTCACCCGCGACCTCCCCGGCGCCCCCGAAGGCGGCGGACGGCTCCTCCTCGTCGCCCCCAACATCGTCCACGTCGAACGCGAGCTGGCCGTCTCCCCGCACGACTTCCGGCTCTGGGTCTGCCTCCACGAGGAGACCCACCGCACCCAGTTCACCGCCGTCCCCTGGCTCCGCGACCACCTCCAGGGCGAGATCCAGACATTCCTCGCCGCCACCGACGTCGACCCGGGCACCTTCCTCGAACGCCTCCGCGAAGCCGCCCAGACCCTCGCCGGCGGACGCCCCGAAGCCGAGGAGGGCGACCCCGCACCCTCCCTCGTCGAACTCGTCCAGACCCCCGAGCAGCGCGAGATCCTCGGCCGCCTCACCGCCGTCATGTCCCTGCTCGAAGGCCACGCCGACTACGTCATGGACGGCGTCGGCCCCCAGGTCGTCCCCTCCGTCGCCGAGATCCGCGAGAAGTTCCAGCAGCGCCGCGCCCGCGGCGCCTCCCGCCTCGACCTCGCCCTCCGCAAGCTCCTCGGCCTCGACGCCAAGCTCCGCCAGTACCGCGACGGCGAACGCTTCGTCCGCGCCGTCGTCGACGAGGTCGGCATGGACGGCTTCAACCGCGTCTGGACCTCCCCCAACACCCTCCCCACCAAGAGCGAGATCGCCGCCCCCGCCGACTGGATCGCCCGCGTGCACCGCCGGGCCGACTCCTGACACGAGGCCGGACCGCACGGCCGGCCCCGGCGCGGGGCCGAACCGTACGGCAGACTCCTGGGGCGGAAGCGCCGCACGGCACCACGACACCGGCGCACACCCCACCAATCACCCATCCGAGGGACCCTGGCCGTGGGGTGAGGCGTGCAATGCTCGGGTAAGGGCCACGTTTCTGTCACCATCGACGCACTCTGAGTGACCGAACACCCCATTCCGACCGTTAACACTCCGACCGAGGCACCCCACCCCATTCACGAAGGGCACCGAACCATGGGTCCCCATCCTGCGGTCGCGGCGATACGCCTGGCGGTCCGCCGCGTACTCCACGACGTCCTCACCGAGCACCCCACCGACCCCGCCGCCCCCCGCGACACGCACCCCCTCGTGCTCGTCGCCTGCTCCGGCGGAGCCGACTCCATGGCGCTCGCCTCCGCCCTCGCCTTCGAGGCGCGCAAACTCCCCCTCCGCGCCGGAGGCGTCACCGTCGACCACGGCCTCCAGGACGGCTCCACCGCCCGCGCCGACGAGGTCGCCGGCCGCATGACCGCCCTCGGCCTCGCCCCCGCCGAAGCCGTGTCCGTCACCGTCGGCCGCGAAGGCGGCCCCGAGGCCGCCGCCCGCGACGCCCGGTACGCCGCCCTCGACGCCGCCGCCGAACGCCACGGCGCCGCCGCGATCCTCCTCGGACACACCCGCGACGACCAGGCCGAGACCGTCCTCCTCGGCCTCGCCCGCGGCTCCGGCATCCGCTCCCTCTCCGGCATGGCCGCCGTCTCCGGCACCCACGGCCGCTACCGCCGCCCCTTCCTCCAGCTCGACCGCCAGACCGTCCGCACGGCGTGCATCGCCCAGGAACTCGCCGTCTGGGACGACCCCCACAACAGCGACCCCGCCTACACCCGCTCCCGCCTCCGCCACGAAGGTCTCCCCGCCCTGGAGAAGGCACTCGGCAAGGGCGTCGTCGAAGCCCTCGCCCGGACGGCCCAGCTCTCCCGCGACGACGCCGACGCCCTCGACACCTGGGCCGCCGACGCCGAGACCGCCGTACGCGACGAAGCCGGCGCCCTCGCCTGCGACAAGCTCCACGGGCTGCCCCCCGCCGTACGCCGCCGCGTCCTGCGCCGGGCCGTCATCGCCGAGGGCGCCCCCGCCGGCTCCCTCTTCGCCCGCCACATCGAAGAACTCGACCGGCTCATCACCGGATGGCGCGGCCAGGGCGCCATCAACCTGCCCGGCCGCGTCGAAGCCCGCCGCCAGGGTGGCAGACTGGTCATCCGGCAAGGCTGACGCACGCTGCAACGAAAGTGACCCGGGTGAACGAGAAGGACATGGGCACCGACCTCCAGTCGGTGCTCATCACCAAGGAAGAGATCGACGCGAAGCTGGCCGAGCTGGCCGCGAAGATCGACGCGGAATACGCGGGCAAGGACCTGCTCATCGTCGGCGTCCTCAAGGGCGCCGTGATGGTGATGGCGGACCTGGCACGCGCCCTGTCCACCCCCGTCACCATGGACTGGATGGCCGTCTCCTCCTACGGCGCCGGCACCCAGTCCTCGGGCGTCGTCCGCATCCTCAAGGACCTCGACACCGACATCAAGGGCAAGCACGTCCTGATCGTCGAGGACATCATCGACTCCGGCCTGACGCTCTCCTGGCTTCTGTCGAACCTCGGCTCGCGCGAGCCGGCCTCCCTGGAGGTCTGCACCCTGCTGCGCAAGCCCGAGGCCGCCAAGGTCGCCATCGACGTCAAGTGGATCGGCTTCGACATCCCGAACGAGTTCGTCGTCGGCTACGGCCTCGACTACGCGGAGAAGTACCGCAACCTCCCCTTCGTCGGCACCCTCGCCCCGCACGTCTACGGCGGCTGAACCGCCCCCCTCCCCGGGGAACCCGCACCGCCTTCCCCCCGTTGAACCACGGGAAGGCGGTCGCGGGCGACGATGCTGAGGTACCGTCCGAAGAACAGCTTTTCTCACACCGCTTTTCACACCGCATTTCTCACAGAGGCATTTACCTACGGGCAGGAGGGACGGGGCGCTCGCGCCCCGTATGGATGGACGTGAAGCGATACTTCCGTGGGCCGGTCATGTGGATCGTGCTGGCCGTCCTCGCCGTGGTCGTGCTGATGCAGGTCGTCGGCTCGTCCGAGGGCTACAAGACGGTGGACACCGGCAAGGTCGTCCAGGCGATCGACAAGAACCAGGTCAAGCAGGCAAAGATCACCACCGGTGACGAGCAGTTCGTCAAGATCGAGCTCACCGGCGACACGAAGATCGACGGCAGCAGCAAGGTCCAGGCCAGCTACATCGGCAGCCAGGGCGTCGACATCGCCGACAAGCTGCAGGAGAAGTTCGAGGCCGGACAGATCGAGAAGGGCTACACCGTCTCCCCGACGAAGCAGTCGCCCTTCGTCTCGATCCTGCTCTCGCTCCTCCCCTTCGTCCTCATCGTGGTCGTCTTCCTCTTCCTGATGAACCAGATGCAGGGCGGCGGCAGCCGGGTCATGAACTTCGGCAAGTCCAAGGCCAAGCTCATCACCAAGGACACCCCGAAGACCACCTTCGCCGACGTCGCCGGCTCGGACGAGGCCGTCGAGGAACTCCACGAGATCAAGGAGTTCCTCCAGGAGCCCGCCAAGTTCCAGGCCGTCGGCGCCAAGATCCCCAAGGGCGTCCTCCTCTACGGCCCGCCCGGCACCGGCAAGACGCTCCTCGCGCGCGCCGTCGCCGGCGAGGCCGGCGTGCCCTTCTACTCGATCTCCGGCTCCGACTTCGTCGAGATGTTCGTCGGCGTCGGCGCCAGCCGCGTCCGCGACCTCTTCGAGCAGGCCAAGGCCAACGCCCCGGCCATCGTCTTCGTCGACGAGATCGACGCGGTCGGCCGCCACCGCGGCGCCGGCCTCGGCGGCGGACACGACGAGCGCGAGCAGACCCTCAACCAGCTCCTGGTCGAGATGGACGGCTTCGACGTGAAGGGCGGCGTCATCCTCATCGCCGCCACCAACCGGCCCGACATCCTCGACCCCGCCCTCCTGCGCCCGGGCCGCTTCGACCGGCAGATCGCCGTCGACCGCCCCGACATGCAGGGCCGACTGGAGATCCTCAAGGTCCACCAGAAGGGCAAGCCGGTCGCGCCCGACGTCGACCTGGGCGCCGTCGCCCGCCGCACCCCCGGCTTCACCGGTGCCGATCTCTCCAACGTCCTCAACGAGGCGGCGCTCCTCACCGCCCGCTCGGACAAGAAGCTGATCGACAACCACATGCTGGACGAGGCGATCGACCGCGTGGTCGCGGGCCCGCAGAAGCGGACCCGGATTATGTCGGACAAGGAGAAGAAGATCACCGCGTACCACGAGGGCGGCCACGCCCTGGTCGCGGCGGCCTCCCCGAACGCCGACCCCGTCCACAAGATCACCATCCTGTCCCGCGGCCGCGCCCTGGGCTACACGATGGTCCTCCCGGACGAGGACAAGTACTCCACCACCCGCAACGAGATGCTCGACCAGCTCGCCTACATGCTGGGCGGCCGGGCGGCGGAGGAACTGGTCTTCCACGACCCGACCACCGGCGCCGCGAACGACATCGAGAAGGCCACGGCCACCGCCCGCGCGATGGTCACCCAGTACGGCATGACCGAGCGGCTCGGCGCCATCAAGTTCGGCGGCGACAACACCGAGCCCTTCCTGGGCCGCGAGATGTCGCACCAGCGCGACTACTCCGAAGAGGTCGCCGCGCTCGTCGACGAAGAGGTCAAGAAGCTCATCGAGACCGCGCACAACGAGGCGTGGGAGATCCTGGTCGAGAACCGCGACGTCCTTGACAACCTGGTCCTGGCCCTCCTGGAGAAGGAGACCCTGGGCAAGGAGGAGATCGCCGAGATCTTCGCGCCGATCGTCAAGCGCCCGGCCCGCCCGGCCTGGACCGGCTCGTCCCGCCGCACCCCGTCCACGCGCCCGCCGGTCCTCTCCCCCAAGGAGCTGGCCCTGACGAACAGCGCGAACGGCACGGCCGCGGTGGACACCACCAAGGGCATCGAGGTCGCCCCGGAGGACACCCCGGAGCCCTGACCCCCGGCCCCCCGGAATGGAAGCCGCGCCCTCCCAGGATCTAGCCTGTGAGGGCGCGGCCCTTTTTCGCGCCAAGTCAGACCAGACGGAACGAGGCACAGATGACCGACCCGGTGACGCTGGACGGCGAGGGAACCATCGGCGAGTTCGACGAGAAGCGCGCCGAGGCCGCCGTACGCGAGCTCCTCATCGCGGTCGGCGAGGACCCGGACCGCGAGGGCCTGCGCGAGACGCCGGCGCGGGTGGCGCGGGCGTACAAGGAGATCTTCGCCGGGCTGTGGCAGCAGCCCGAGGACGTGCTGACCACCACGTTCGACCTGGGTCACGACGAGATGGTGCTGGTCAAGGACATCGAGGTGTACTCGACCTGTGAGCACCACCTCGTCCCGTTCCGCGGGGTGGCCCACGTGGGGTACATCCCCTCCACCACCGGCAAGATCACGGGGCTGTCGAAGCTGGCCCGGCTCGTCGACGTCTACGCCCGCCGCCCGCAGGTGCAGGAACGTCTCACCACCCAGGTGGCGGATTCGCTGATGGAGATCCTGGAGCCGCGCGGCGTCATCGTGGTCTTCGAGTGCGAGCACATGTGCATGTCGATGCGCGGGATCCGCAAGCCGGGTGCGAAGACCATCACCTCGGCGGTCCGGGGACAGCTGCGCGACCCCGCGACCCGGGCCGAGGCGATGAGCCTCATCATGGCCCGCTGACGCGCGGGGAGAACGGCCTCAGGCCCGGGCGCCGCCCGGGCCTTCGTCGTCCTCGGGGAGTTTGCAGACGCGTTCCAGGAAGAGGGCGGCGGCGATGACGGCGAAGGCGGCGGCGACCGCGGCGGCGGCGTAGAGGGCCTGGTCGCGGCGGGCGGGGACGTCGAGGGAGCCGAGGAGGAAGACGCCCACGCCGCCGTAGAGGCCGGCGACGAGGGCGGCGACCAGGGCGCTGGCCTGGCCGAAGACGACCGCGCGGGCGGCCATCAGGGGCTCGACGCCCTTGGCGCCGGGGCGGCGCTCCCGCTGGGCCTTGAGGCGGGCCCGGAGGGAGAGGGCGGTGGCGGTGAGGACCACCGCGATCACGGCGAGGACGACGGGCGCGGCGAGCGGCACGCTGGGGAGCGTGCCGACCGAGTTCCAGAGGCGGGCGCCGCCCCAGGAGAGGATGCCGGCGGCGACGAAGAGTCCGGCGAGCACCTTGAGCCGCAGTTGTTTCACCGGGAGTCCTTCACGTGGTCGCGGGTGGTCTGCCACGTAGCGTAACGACTACTCGGGGAGACGGAGTTCCAGGTCGGTCCGGGGCGTCACGCCGGTGCGGTCGGCGGCGGCGAGGAGGGCCGCGACCGGGCCGTGGCCGGGGAGCTGGGCCTCGGGGTCGACGTCGTGCCAGGGGGCGAGGACGAAGGCGCGCTGGTGGGCGCGGGGGTGCGGGAGGGTGAGGACGGGGTCGTCGGAGACGGTGTCCGCGTACGCGATGATGTCGACGTCCAGGGTGCGGGCGCCCCAGCGCTCGTCCCGGACGCGCAGAAACGCTTCCTCGACCGCCTGGGCGCGCTCCAGGAGGGAGGAGGGCGGGAGGGTGGTCTTCACGAGGGCGACGGCGTTGAGGTACGAGGGCTGGCTGCCGGGCTCGACGCCCCAGGGCTCGGTCTCGTAGACGGGGGAGACGGCCTTGACGCGGAGGCCGGGGGTGTCGGCGAGGGCGTCGAGGGCTCCCTGGAGGTTCTCCAGGCGGTTGCCGAGGTTGGCGCCGAGGGCGACGACGGCCCAGCGCGGGTTGGAGAGGGTGCTGTCGGCGGCGTCGACGGCGGCGACGACCGACGCCGGCACGGGCTGGACGGTGGGGTCGCTCTGGGTCGGCTTCATCGTCGGCTCCGGGTGATCGTGACGGTGACGTCGTCGAAGGGGACGGTGATGGGGGCGTCGGGCTTGTGCACGACCACCTCCACCTCCTGGACGCCGGCGTGGCTGAGGCACTGCTGGGCGATGCGCTCGGCGAGGGTCTCGATCAGGTCGACGGGCTCACCCTGGACGACGTCGACGACCTCTTCGGCGACGACGCCGTAGTGGACGGTCTTGGTGAGGTCGTCGTCGGCGGCCGCCGGGCGGGTGTCGAGGCCGAGGACCAGGTCCACGATGAAGGTCTGCCCCTCCTCGCGCTCCTTGGGGAAGACGCCGTGGTGACCTCGGGCCTTGAGGCCGCGCAGCGCGACACGATCCACGCGAATCACTCCTGCTGTCGTAGGTGCGGAGGCACGCGGCCGGGTGCGGACGGCCGGGTGTCCACCATCGAATCTACCTGCGGCCCCCGACAGCGTCGGCTGTCGGGGGCCGTCAGGCGATGGGGCCGGGGTCGTCGGCGCCGGGCGCGGGGGGCGTGTCGTCGTCGGGTCCGGCGAGGACGGGGGAGGCGTGGTGGGACCAGATCCGCCAGCCCTCGGGGGTGCGGCGGAAGGCGTTGGTGGCGACGACGAGCTGTCCGACGAGGGGGCCGAGCTCGTCGCCGTCCTCGGCGGGGCCGCCGCTGAGGATGTTCTCGGTGCAGGTGACGAGGGCGGTGTCGCCGGAGAGGGAGACCCGGACGTCGGTGAGGAAGAACTGGATGTAGTCGGTGTGCGCCATGATCAGCGCGTACGAGCGGAGCACCTCGCCGCGGCCGGTGAGGACGGGCCAGCCGGGGTGGACGCAGGAGATGTCGGTGGCGCCGTCGTCGAGCCAGAGGTCTTCGAGCCGGTCGAAGTCGCCCTCCTCCATGGCGGCGTAGAAGGCGGTGTTGGCGGCCTCCACGGCCGCCCGGTCGGCCTCGCGGGCCGGGGTCACCGGGCTCCTTCGACGGCGCGGGCGACGCGGACGGCGTCGGCGGTGGCGCGGACCTCGTGGACGCGGACGGCCCAGGCGCCCTCGTGGGCGGCGAGGGCGGAGACGGCGGCGGTGGCGGCGTCGCGTTCGCGGGCGGGCGGCGGGGCGGCGCCGGGTTCGCGGGTGAGGACGTGGCCGAGGAAGCGCTTGCGGGAGGCGGCGACGAGGAGGGGGCGGCCGAGGGCGCGGAGCTCGGGGAGGTGGGCGACGAGGGCGAGGTCGTGGGGGGCGAGCTTGGCGAAGCCGAGGCCGGGGTCGATGACGATCCGCTCGGGGGCGATGCCGCCGTCGACGACGGCCTCCATGCGGGTGCGGAGTTCGGTGACGACCTCGGTGACGACGTCGTCGTAGACGGCGAGGCTGTTCATGGACTCGCTGAAGCCGCGCCAGTGCATGACGACGAAGGGGACCTCGGCGGCGGCGACGGCGGGGACCATGGCGGGGTCGGCGAGGCCGCCGCTGACGTCGTTGACGAGGGTGGCGCCCGCGGCGACGGCGGCGGCGGCGACGGAGGCGCGCATGGTGTCGACGGAGACGGTGACGCCTTCGGCGGCGAGGCCGCGGACGACGGGGACGACCCGGCGGAGCTCTTCGTCCTCGTCGACGCGGGTGGCGCCGGGGCGGGTGGACTCGCCGCCGACGTCGACGAGGTCGGCGCCCTGGGCGACGAGGTCGAGGCCGTGCTTGACGGCGGCGGTGGTGTCGAACCACCGGCCGCCGTCGGAGAAGGAGTCCGGGGTCACGTTGACCACGCCCATGACCGCGCAGCGGTCCCACTCGGGAAGGCCGAGGGGGGCGCCCCGGTCGATCGTCGTACTCATACGACCAGCGTAGGGCCCGCCGGGGCGAGGGGCGGTTTCAGGCCGTGCTGACCTCCTGCTCGCGGCTGCCGCGCGGGGGGACGACGTGGGCGCAGGGGCGGGGCGTCCTGGCGGGGCGGCGGCGGGCGAAGGGGCGGGGCAGGGCGAGGGTGAGGAAGCCTTCGGCCTGCATGGCGGCGAGGCCGATGCGGGGGAGGTCGCGGCCGGCGCGGTAGACGACGAAGCGGGGTTCCCAGCGTGGCTGGAACTTGGCGTTGAACTTGTAGAGGGACTCGATCTGGAACCAGCGGGAGAGGAAGAGGAGCAGGCCGCGCCAGAGGCGGAGGACGGGGCCGGCGCCGATGCGTTCGCCGCGGGCGAGGGTGGAGCGGAACATGGCGAAGTTGAGGGAGACGCGCCGGATGCCGAGGGCGGGGGCGGCCTGGAGGGCGGCGACGATGAGGAGTTCGTTCATGCCGGGGTCGGCGGAGCGGTCGCGGCGCATGAGTTCCAGGGACATGCCGTCGGGGCCCCAGGGAACGAAGTGGATCATGGCTTTGAGGTCGCCGTAGGGGCTTTCGGGGGTGCCTTCGGGGTCGGTGAGGTGGGCGGTCGCTATGACGGCGTCGCCGTCGCCGGGGGCGCCGATGCGGCCGAGGGCCATGGAGAAGCCGCGTTCGGTGTCGGTGCCGCGCCAGTCGGCGGCGGCGCGGCGGACGAGGTCGAGTTCGTCGTCGTCGAGGTCGCGGACGCGGCGGACGCGGGTGGTGTAGCCGTTCCGCTCGATCCGCTTGACCATCTGGCGGACGTTGCGCATGGCGCGGCCGGAGAGGGAGAAGGCGTCGACGTCGATGACGGCCTCGTCGCCGAGTTCGAGGGCGTCGAGGCCGGTCTCGCGGGTCCAGACCTGTCCGCCGGTCTCGGAGCAGCCCATGACGGCGGGGGTCCAGGAGTGGGCGCGGGCCTCGTCCATGAAGCGTTCGATGGCGCCGGGCCAGGCTTCGACGTCGCCGATGGGGTCGCCGCTGGCGAGCATGACGCCGGAGACGACGCGATAGCAGACGGCGGCCTTGCCGCTGGGGGAGAAGACGACGCCCTTGTCGTGGCGGAGGGCGAAGTGGCCGAGGGAGTCGCGTCCGCCGTGCCGGTCGAGGAGGGCGCGGAGCCGGGTCTCGTCGTCGGGGGTGAGGCGGGCGGCGGGGTGTTCGGGGCGGAGGGCGAGGTAGAGGGTGGTGAGGGCGGTGAGCATGCCGAGGGCGCCGAGGGAGTAGCCGACGGTCCAGTCGACGCCGTGGGTGTAGGCGACGGGGCCTTCGACGCCGACGAGTCCGAGGAGGACGTGTTCGAGGCGGTCGGTGAGGCTGGGGTCGCCGACGACGCGGCGGGGGTGGGCGCTGACGACGACGAGGCCGAGGGCGAGCGAGCCGGCGCCCATGACGACGAAGTTGGCGAGTGCGCGCCAGCGGCTGCGGGGGTCGGGGAGGGCGGCGAACTGGTCGCGGTGGCGCAGCAGCAGGGCGAGCAGGGCGAGGGAGAGCAGGGAGCCGAGGACCGAGTGGCGCCAGACGAACTGGGCGGCGGCGCCGAGCGGGAGGAGCAGGACGACGGCGCGCCAGGCGCGGCGCTTGTGCCGCTTGAGGCCGTGGGCGAGGAGGAGCAGGAGGACGCCGGCGCCGAGGGAGACGGCGGCGGAGAGCGGGCCGAGGGTGCCGGGGAGGACCTCGGCGAGGGCGTGGACCCGGCTGGCGCGGAACCGGGGGAAGACCCCGGCGGCGATGTCGAGGAGTCCGATGAGGGTGCAGGCCGTACCGACGAGGGTGGGGACCTTCTCCGGGGCCGGACCGCTCAGAATTCGGCGGACCCGGACCGGAACCGATGATGTTTTGTCCCCATCTACCGTGACAGACATCGCTTCCCGCGCTTCCCGTTCTTCTGTGGTGTTTTCTCCGGCCCTGTTCGGGGCTCCCCTTAGGACGGGGCTGCGCGGGGGCGGGTTCATTCGGGTACGGGAAATTCTCAGGAAGTCGTCGGGACGTCCGGGAAGAGTCACACCAGGAAGGTTCGGACGGCTCATGGGTCTCACCAGTGGCGCGGCGCTCGCGACGGCGGTGGCGGTGGCGGTCGCGCTGTTCTCGGTCACGGTGGTGCTGTGGCCCGGGCTGGCGCGGCGGGGGTGGCGGCCGGTGTGCGGCCGGGTGGGTCTGCTGCTGGCGACGCAGCTCGCGCTGTTCGCGGCGGTGGGGCTGGCGGCGAATCGTTCCTTCCTCTTCTACGGCTCCTGGGCGGACCTGTTCGGCCAGGAGCAGGAGATGGGGGTGGTCGTCGACCACGGCGCGGGCGCGAAGGACGTGCGGGTGGTGGGGACGCGCGCCCTGGACGTGCCGGGCGGCGGGCGGCCGTCGGTGGGCGGACAGATCCAGCAGGTGGTGATCCGGGGCGACCGGTCGGGGATCACCTCGCCGGCCTTCGTGTACCTGCCGCCGGAGTACTTCCAGGAGCGGTACGCGAAGCGGTCGTTCCCGGCGTCGGTGGTGCTGACGGGGTATCCGGGGACGGCGGAGAACCTGATCAAGGGGCTCAAGTACCCGCGGACGGCGTACCTCCAGGCGCAGGAGGGGAAGATGCAGCCGATGATCCTGGTGATGCTGCGGCCGACGGTGGCGCCGCCCCGGGACACGGAGTGCGTGGACGTGCCGGGCGGTCCGCGGACGGAGACGTTCTTCGCCGAGGACCTGCCGCGGGCGGTGTCGGGGGCGTACCGGGTGGGGACGAAGCCGCGGAACTGGGGGTTCATGGGGAACTCGACGGGCGGGTACTGCGCGCTGAAGATCGCGCTGAACCACCCGGACCGCTTCGCCGCGGGCGCCGGCTTCTCCGCGTACTACAAGGCGGCGGAGGACGTGACGACGGGCGACCTCTTCCACGGCGACCAGGAGCTGCGGCGCCGCGCCGACCTGCTGTGGAGCTTGGACCACCGGCCGCAGCCGGCCTCGTCGTTCCTGGTGACGACGTCGCGGACGGGCGAGGGGAACCTGAAGGGGACGCGGGAGTTCATCCGGAAGGTGAAGAGCCCGGCGCGGGTCTCCTCGATCACGCTGGAGAGCGGCGGGCACAACTTCACGACCTGGAACCGGGAGATCCCGCCCGGCCTGGTGTGGATGAGCGGGAAGCTGCGGGCGGACTGACCGTCACGCGGAGGCGCGGCGCAGCGCCCGGTGCACCCCGGCGGGGGTGAGTGTGCCGAGCGGCCGCCCGTCGGCGCCGGTGACGGTCAGCCGGCCGGAGTCGTCCTGGAGGAGCAGCGCCAGGGCCTCCTTGAGGGGCGCTCCGAGCGGGACGGCGGGGGGTACGGGTCCGGGGGCGCCGTCCGTACGCGCGCGCGTGCCGGCGCTTCCGTCCGGGGCGCCGTCCGCGGCGGCGTCGGGCAGCGGGTCGAGGTCGTCCGCGGTGACCGGGGTGACGGCGAGCCGTTTGAGGGCGCGGTCGCCGCCGACGAAGTCGGCCACGTACGGGGTGGCGGGGGAGGCCAGCACGGTGGCGGGGGTGTCGAACTGCTCGATGCGGCCCTGTCCGTAGACGGCCATGCGGTCGCCCATCCGGACGGCCTCCTCGATGTCGTGGGTGACGAGGAGGACGGTCTTGCGGACGGTGGCCTGGAGGGCGAGGAACTCGTTCTGGAGCCGCTCGCGGACGACCGGGTCGACGGCGCCGAAGGGTTCGTCCATGAGGAGGACCGGCGGGTCGGCGGCGAGCGCGCGGGCCACGCCGACGCGCTGGCGCTGTCCGCCGGAGAGCTGCGCGGGGTAGCGGGGGCCGTGGACGGCGGGGTCGAGGCCGACGAGTTCGAGGAGTTCGGCGGCACGCGCGCGTGCGGCGGCCTTCTTCCAGCCGAGCAGGGCGGGGACGGTCGCGGTGTTGTCGAGGACCGTGCGGTGCGGGAAGAGCCCGACCTGCTGGATGACGTAGCCGATCTTGCGGCGGAGGGCGACCGGGTCCACGTCCGCGACGTCCCGGCCGTCGACGAGGACGCGGCCGGAGGTCGGTTCGACCAGCCGGTTCACCATCATCATCGTGGTCGTCTTGCCGCAGCCGGAGGGGCCGACGAGCGTGACGAGCTCACCTTCGGCGACCTCGAAGGAGAGGCCGTCGACCGCGGTGGTGCCGTCCGGATAGCGCTTGGTCACCTGTTCGAACCGGATCATGGGCCCATTCTGGCCCCTCGTCACCCGCCGGGTGTGAAGGCCGTGTTGCGACGGGGTGGCGGATCGGCGGCGCGGGCCGCGGATCGGCCCGATTGTCGGTGGCGGCGGCTAGGGTCGCCATACACACGTTCTAGCGGCGGCGACCTGGGGGGAGGTCCGGATGAGCTCGCCGAACTGCCTGGTCGCCAACGACTGGATCTGCGGGGAGTACCTGCGCACCCGTCGCGGGGAGCTGACCGACGCCCTGGTCCAGCACGTCGGCATCACCGCCGCCTCGGTGGCGATCGCGCTGCTCGTCGCCGTGCCGCTGGCCGTGCTCGTACGGGCCCGGCCGCGCCTGGCCGCCCCGGTTCTCGGGCTGACGACGCTGCTCTACACGGTGCCGTCGCTCGCCATGTTCTCGCTGCTGCTGCCCGTCTTCGGGCTGTCCTCCGCGCTCGTCGTCACCGGCCTGGTGCTGTACGCGCTGACGATCCTGGTGCGGAACACGCTGGCCGGCCTCGACGCCGTCCCGGCGGAGACCCGGGAGGCGGCCCGCGGCCTCGGCTTCGGCCCGTGGCGGCTGCTGTGGCAGGTCGAGCTGCCGCTGGCGCTGCCCGTCCTGATGGCCGGCGTCCGGATGGCCACCGTCTCCACCATCGCGCTCACCACTGTCGGCTCGGTCGTCGGGCGCGGCGGCCTCGGCAACCTCATCGAGGACGCGCTGCCCACCTTCTTCAAGGCGCAGGTGCTCGCCGCCTCCGTGCTGTGCGTGCTCCTCGCCGTCGCCGCCGACCTGCTGCTGCTGGGCGTCCAGCGGCTGCTCACCCCCTGGGCCCGGGTCCGGGGCGCGGCGGGGGGTGGCTGAGGTGGGGATCGTGGCGGACGCGTGGACCTGGCTCACCACGGGCGCGCACTGGACCGGAGAGGACGGCGTCGCCGCGCGCCTCGCCGAGCACGCGTACGTGAGTGTGCTGGCGCTGCTGATCGCCGGCGCGGTCGCGCTGCCGCTCGGGCTGTGGCTCGGCCATCTGGGGCGCGGCGGGGCGCTGGCGGTCAACGTGTCGAACGTGGGGCGGGCGGTCCCGGTCTTTGCCGTGCTCGCCCTCTTCATGGTCTCCCCGCTGCGGAACGCGGGCTATGTGCCGACGGTGACCGCCCTGGTCCTGTTCGCGATACCGCCGCTGCTGACCAACGCGTACGTGGGCGTGCGCGAGGTCGACCGGGCGGCGGTCCGCGCGGCCCGCGGCATGGGGATGACGGGCGTTCAGGTCTTCCGGCGGGTCGAGCTGCCGCTGGCCGCGCCGGTGGTGATGACCGGCGTCCGGTCGGCCGCGGTGCAGGTGGTCGCCACGGCGACGATCGCGGCGATGGTCGGCCAGGGCGGCCTCGGCCGGATCATCACGGCCGGCTTCGCGCTCTACGACACCGCCCAGGTGGTCGCGGGCGCCGTCCTGGTGGCGCTGCTGGCCCTGGTGGTGGAGGGCCTGCTGGTCGGCCTGGACCGCCTCCTCGTGCCCCGGCCGCCCGGTCGCCGGGCCCCTCCCGGACGGCCCGCCCGCCCCGGACGTGACGTACTGCAGGACACCGACAGCGAAGGACTGAACCCGTGAAGAGGATCTCGCGCGCCACCGGCGCGCTGCTGGGCGCCGCCGCGCTGGCCGTCTCGCTCGCCGCGTGCGGCGGCGACAGCCTGGAGCAGGGCAAGGAGAAGACGTCCGGGGGCTCCGGCGGCGGCAAGGGCTCGCTGGTCGTCGGCGCGGCGGCGTTCACCGAGTCGAAGGTGCTCGCCGAGCTGTACGCGCAGCTGCTGCGCGACGAGGGGTACGCGGTCTCGGTCACCACCGTGAAGAACCGGGAGCTGTACGAACCCGCCCTGGAGAAGGGCGAGATCGACGTCGTACCGGAATACGCGGCGACGCTCGCGGAATTCCTCAACGCGAAGGTGAACGGCCCGAAGGCGCCCGAGGAGAAGCCGGTCGCCTCCGGTGACGTGAAGGCCACCGTGGCGGCGCTGCGGAAGCTCGCGGAACCGCGCGGACTGAAGGTGCTGGAAGCCGGCGGGGCGGTCGACCAGAACGCCTTCGCGGTGTCGAAGGAATTCGCCGAGAAGAACGGCCTGAAGACGCTTTCCGATCTCGGCGCGGCGAAGCTGAAGGTGAAGATCGCGGCGGGTGACGAATGCGCGGTCCGGCCCTTCTGCGCCCCCGGTCTGAAGAAGACCTACGGCATCGACGTCTCCGGCGTCGACCCCAAGGGCGTCGGCACCCCGCAGGCCAAGCAGGCCGTCAAGGACGGGGTGGACCAGCTGGTCCTCACCACCACCACGGACGCCACCGTGGAGAGCTTCGGCCTGGTCTTCCTGGAGGACGACAAGCGCCTGCAGAACGCGGACAACGTGCTGCCGGTGGTGAACGCGAAGGAGGCCGGGGCGCCCGAGGTGACCGCCGCCCTCGACAAGATCACGAAGGTGCTGACCACAGCGGATCTCGCCGAACTCAACCGCAAGGTCGACGCCGAGCGCGCCAAGCCGGAGGACGTCGCCGCCGCCTATCTGAAGGAGAAGGGGCTGGTCGGCAAGTAGACGCCGGAGCGGGGAAGTCGGCCCGAAGCGGAAGCGGAACGCGGTCTCTCCGATTCCGTTGTCGAGAAGTGGCCAAGAGATTGCCGGGCCGACCCCCCACACCGTGCCTACGCACGGTAAATTTCAGGCCATGCCACGTGGACGCCATCGTCATTCCCCGCCTCTGCACAAGCTGCTGCCGCCGTCCGCGGTCGCCGGCGCCGCGGCCGTCTGCGCCGCCGCGGCCTGGATCCCCGGGGAGCTCGTGGTCGTCCGGCTGCTCGCGACCGCCGCGGCCGCGGCCGCGGTCACCGGCGCCGTCCTCATGCGCGGCTGGGACCGCAGCGCCGGCCGCCAGGTCGCCGAACTCACCCGGGCCCGCACCGCCGACCAGTGGAAGGCCGAGGAGCGCCTCGCCGAACTGGAGGCGGACCTGGAGGAGTCCCGCGCCCTGCGCATCCGCCTCGACGCCAAGCTCCGCGCCAAGCGCGTCGAACTGGCCGGGCTGCGCGGCGAGCACGCCGACCTGCTGCGCCGCTACGCCACCGCCGAGACCGAGCGCGCCAGCGCCCTGGAGGGCCGCCGCGTGGCCGAGGCCCACGCCGACGCGCGGGCCGACGCGCCCAAGGCGCTGCCCGCCGCCGGCTCGGCGCCCACCCCGGAGGCGTACCGCCGCGCCGCCGAGGCCCTGCGCGACCTCCCCCGCAACGCCGCCGCCCAGCGGGCCCGGCGCACCGCGGAGGCGGCCCGCGCCCGCGACCTCGCCGCGGCCCCGCAGGAGCAGCGCGCCGAGCAGCACGCCCGCCCGGCCGGCCGGGACGGCGCCGCGGCCCTCGCCCCGGGCGCCGGCCCCGCGAAGGCGCTGCCCCCGGCGTCCCCCGCCCAGGAGCAGGCCCCGGCGGTCCCGCCGGCGAGCGCGATCGTCCCGTACGCGGCCCGCCGGCCCGTCCCGCGCACCGAAGGCGGCTTCGACTTCTTCGGCACCCAGACCGGCACCCAGTCCGGCTCGCAGAAGACCGCGGCGGCCATCGAGGCCGTCCAGCACACCGACCTCGCCGACGTGGTGGGCGAGGAGGTCCTGGAGGAGGTCCGCGCGCAGGCCGCCGGCCCTGCCGGGAGCCCCGCCCTCGCCCCCGTGCCCGCCCCGGCCGCCGCCGGCGGTGCCGAGGAGCCCGCGGACGCGGAGTCCGGCGACGACGAGCCCGTCGTGGTCCGCCCGTCCGCCACCGGCCCGATCGGCCAGGTCATCGACCTGACCGCGCACGACGAGACCGAACAGCTCGACCTCGTCGAACTGCGCGGCGCCGTCAACCGGTGACCGACCGCCTCACCCTCCTCCTCCCGGAGGAGGCCCGCGCCCGCCGCGACGAGCTGATCGCCCTGTGCGCCCAGGCGTTCGCCGGCCCGCCCTGGCACGAGCCGCCGCGCGGCGCCGTCCGCACCGTCGACCGGCTGCTCGGCGCCGCCGGCCGCCCGGGGTTCGACGCGGCGGTCGCCCTCGGCCCCGGCGACGAGATCCTCGGGTTCGCCGCCGGCTGGCCCGACACCGTCCTCTCCGGCGGCGCCACCGCCTTCGAGTTCGCCGAACTCGTCGTCGCCCCCGCCCACCAGGGCCGCGGCCTCGGCCGGTCCCTCCACGACGCCCTGATGGCGATCGTCCAGATCACGCCCTCCCTGCTCATGACCCTCGACGTGCCGGAGCTGACGGACCGGTACGCGCGCTGGGGCTGGACGGTCGTCGACCGCCGCCGCCCCGACGGCGACCCACGGGACTACGTGGTGATGAGCCGCCCCTGAGGGCGGCGGCCCCTCACTTGTCGATGTCGCCGACGACGAAGAAGAACGACCCCAGGATCGCGACCATGTCCGCGACCAGCGTTCCCGGCAGCAGCTCCACCAGCGCCTGGATGTTGTTGTACGAGGCCGAGCGCAGCTTCAGCCGGTACGGCGTCTTCTCGCCCTTCGACACCAGGTAGTAGCCGTTCAGCCCGAGCGGGTTCTCGGTCCAGGCGTACGTGTGCCCCTCCGGCGCCTTCAGCACCTTCGGCAGCCGCTGGTTGACCGGCCCGCGCGGCAGCTCCGCCAGCCGGTCGAGGCAGGCGTCCGCCAGCTCCAGCGCGTTGTGCGTCTGCTCCAGCAGGCACTCGAAGCGGGCCAGGCAGTCGCCCTCCTCGCGGACCACCACCCGCAGAGTGTCCTGGAGCTCCCCGTACGCCAGGTACGGCTCGTCGCGCCGCAGGTCGAAGTCGACGCCGGAGGCGCGGGCGATCGGCCCGGACACCCCGTAGGCGTGCACCGTCTCCCGGGCCAGGACGCCGACGCCGCGCGTGCGGGCGCGGAAGATCTCGTTGCCGAGGACCAGCCGGTCGTACACGTCCATCCGCGACCGCACGTCCGCGACCGCCTGCCGGGCCCGGCCCAGCCAGCCGGCCGGCAGGTCCTCCTTGAGGCCGCCGACCCGGTTGAACATGTAGTGCATCCGGCCGCCGGAGACCTCCTCCATCACCGTCTGGAGCTCCTCGCGCTCACGGAAGGCGTGGAAGACGGGGGTGATCCCGCCCAGCTCCAGCGGGTACGACCCCAGGAACATCAGGTGGTTGAGGACCCGGTTCAGCTCCGCCAGCAGCGTCCGCAGCCACACGGCCCGCTCCGGCACCTCCATGCCGAGCATCCGCTCGACGC
Source organism: Microtetraspora glauca (assembly GCA_000721275.1). Taxonomy (GTDB): domain Bacteria; phylum Actinomycetota; class Actinomycetes; order Streptomycetales; family Streptomycetaceae; genus Streptomyces. Next base: position 101,167 of record JOFO01000022.1, read on the forward strand.
CCATCACCACGCCGAGCTCGTTGGAGAACGCCGACAGCCAGTCGTGGCGGTTGGCCAGCATGACGATCTGCCGGTAGTCCCGCGCCTCGAAGAGCTTCTCGGCACCCCGGTGCATGTAGCCCACGACCGGCTCCGCGTGCCGGATCACCTCGCCGTCGAGCACGAGCCGCAGCCGGAGCACGCCGTGCGTGGAGGGGTGCTGCGGGCCGATGTTCAGCACCATGTCGGTGCTCTCCGCCGCGCCGCCGATGCCGACCGTGGTCTCCGTCATGCCGGACAGTATCCCCCGCCGGACGCCCCGCCGACGGGCCAGCCCCCAGCCTGTGGACAACCCCGGCCCACCCGCCCGCCTGTGGAAAACAACCCCGAAGCCC
>JOFO01000023.1 GCA_000721275.1 Microtetraspora glauca
TCGATCCGCAGCCGCCCCCGCCGCCGCTGGACCAGCCGCCGCCCCCCTTCCGCCGGCCCCCGCCCGAGGACCCCGCGCCCACCACGATCATGCCGACCACCACCACGACGACCACCACCGCGATCACCAGCTCCATCGCCGTCTCCCCCGTTTCCGGCGGCCCGTCGCCGCCTCTGCCCGGGGGATGCCCGTCCCGCCCGGCGCCCAAAGCGCACTTGAGCAAGTCCAGAGCTTCGGCCCAGGATGGCCGCCATGAAGCGAATCCACGGCAGGCTGGCCGAGTTCGGCACCACGATCTTCGCGGAGATGTCCGCGCTCGCCGCCAGGACCGGGGCGATCAACCTCGGCCAGGGCTTCCCCGACACGGACGGCCCCGAGGAGATCCGCGAGGCGGCGGTACGGGCCCTGCGCGACGGCCGCGGCAACCAGTACCCGCCCGGCCCCGGCGTCCCGGAGCTCCGCCGGGCGATCGCCGACCACCAGCGCGACCGCTACGGCCTGGCGTACGACCCCGACACCGAGGTCCTGGTCACGGCCGGCGCCACCGAGGCCATCGCCGCGGCCCTGCTGGCCCTGGTCGGGCCCGGCGACGAGGTCATCGCCCTGGAGCCGTACTACGACTCGTACGCGGCCTGCGTGGCGATGGCCGGCGGCACCCGCGTGCCCGTCACCCTCCGCCCGCACGAGGACGGCTTCGTCCTCGACCTCGACGAGCTGCAGGCCGCCGTCACCCCCCGCACCCGGCTGATCCTCCTCAACACCCCGCACAACCCCACCGGCACCGTCCTCACCCGCGCCGAACTCACCGCGGTCGCCGAACTCGCCGCCGAGCACGACCTGCTGGTCGTCACCGACGAGGTGTACGAGCACCTGGTCTTCGACGACGCCGAGCACCTGCCGATCGCGTCCCTCCCCGGCATGCGGGACCGGACCGTCACCATCGGCTCGGCCGGCAAGACGTACTCCTTCACCGGCTGGAAGGTCGGCTGGACCACCGCGAGCCCCGAGCTGACCGCCGCCGTCCGCTCGGCCAAGCAGTTCCTCACCTACGTCTCCTCCGGCCCGTTCCAGTACGCCGTCGCCGAGGCCCTGCGCCTGCCCGACTCCTACTACGACGACCTGCGCGCCGGACTCCGGGCCCGGCGGGACCTGCTGAGCGACGGGCTCGCGGAGGCCGGCTTCGCGGTCCACCGGCCGCGCGGCACCTACTTCGTCACCACCGACATCCGGCCCCTCGGCGAGCGCGACGGCATCGCGTTCTGCCGCGCGCTGCCCGAACGGGCCGGCGTCGTCGCCATCCCGAACGCCGTCTTCTACGACGACCGCGAGGCCGGCGCCCCCTTCGTCCGCTTCGCCTTCTGCAAGCGCGCCGACGTCCTCCAGGAGGCCGTGGACCGCCTCAAGCGGCTCGCCTGACCCGCCCGGCCCCCGGGAACGCCGGAGGCCGGGCCCCCGTGGGGGACCCGGCCTCGGCGCGGGCGCGGCGGGGCGGTCAGCCCTCGTCGCCGCCCTCGGTCTTCTCCTCCGCGGAGGCCAGACCGAACTGCTCGACGATCCACTTGTCGAACTCGATGGAGGCGCGGACCCAGCTCACCGTGGAGGACACGAAGTGCTCCAGGGCGACGCCGGTGCCGATCAGCATCTGCGCCTCGCCGATGAGGCGGAGGGTGGCGGAGCCGTCCTCCTCCTCGTGCAGGTGGGTGTAGACCTTCGGCCACAGGGTGCGGCGGTTCCAGTCGTCGATCGCGTCGAGGACCTTCGCCCGGTCGTCGGCGGAGTGCGGACGGTCGTAGAACGTGCGCACCGAGAACACCTGCTGCTCCGCCTCGCCGCGGAACATGAAGTACGTGCGGAACTCCTCCCACGGCGCCGCGAGGTCACCCTCGTCGTCGACGACGTACTTCAGCTCCATCTGGTCCAGCAGCTGCTTCACCAGCTCCTGGTCGGGGACGACGGGGCCCGCCGGTCCTGCCTGCGGCTGGGGCTGGGCCCCGAAATTCGGAATCGAGGACGGGTCGATGCTCACCGGGTGTTTCCCTTCGTACGGATGTCGCCATCCTCCCCCATCCCGGCCCGTCCCTGGCAAGCCCCGCCGGTGCGGATCCGCTGCGGGCTGACATGATCTCCGCCCGCGGAGGACACGAACCGGCCGAATCGGCGCCGGCGGGGGCGTACGAGGACGGCGGCACCGGCCTCGTACGCCCCCGCGCGTCACTCCGCGCGGCCGACGATCAGGCCGTCCTCGAAGCGGTCCACCCGGACGGTGTCGCCGTCGCGGACCTCGCCGGCCAGGATCTCCCGGGCGAGCCGGTCGCCGATGGAGGTCTGGATGAGGCGGCGCAGCGGCCGGGCGCCGTACGCCGGGTCGTTGCCCTCGTCGGCCAGCCACTCCAGGGCCGCCGGGGTGACGTCCAGGGTGAGCCGGCGGTCGGCGAGCCGCTTGGCGAGCCGGTCGATCTGCAGGCGCGCGATGCGGCCCAGCTCGGCGCGGTCGAGCGCGGAGAAGACCACCAGGTCGTCGAGGCGGTTCAGGAACTCGGGCTTGAAGCTGGCCCGGACGACCTCCAGGACCTGCTGCTTCTTCTCCTCGTCGCTCGTCAGCGGCTCCACCAGGTACTGGCTGCCGAGGTTGGAGGTGAGGATCAGGATGGTGTTGCGGAAGTCGACCGTGCGGCCCTGGCCGTCGGTGAGCCGGCCGTCGTCGAGGACCTGGAGCAGGATGTCGAAGACCTCCGGGTGCGCCTTCTCCACCTCGTCGAGGAGCACGACGCTGTACGGGCGGCGGCGGACGGCCTCGGTGAGCTGGCCGCCCTCCTCGTAGCCGACGTAGCCGGGGGGCGCGCCGACCAGGCGGGCCACCGAGTGCTTCTCGCTGTACTCCGACATGTCGATGCGGACCATGGCCCGCTCGTCGTCGAAGAGGAAGTCGGCGAGCGCCTTCGCCAGCTCGGTCTTGCCGACGCCGGTGGGGCCGAGGAAGAGGAAGGAGCCGGTGGGCCGGTCGGGGTCGGCGATTCCGGCGCGGGTGCGGCGCACGGCGTCGGAGACGGCCCGGACGGCCTCGGTCTGGCCGATGAGCCGGCGGCCCAGCTCGTCCTCCATGCGGAGCAGCTTCTGGGTCTCGCCCTCCAGGAGACGGCCGGCCGGGATGCCGGTCCAGGCGCCGACGACGTCGGCGATGTCGTCGGGGCCGACCTCCTCCTTGACCATGGTGTCCTTCTGGACCTCGCGCTCGGCCTCGGTGGCCTCGGCCAGCTCGCGCTCCAGGGTCGGGATCTCGCCGTAGAGCAGCTTGGAGGCGGTGTCGAAGTCGCCGTCGCGCTGGGCGCGCTCGGCCCGGCCGCGGGTCTCGTCCAGGCGTTCCTTCAGCTCGCCGACCCGGTTGAGGGACTGCTTCTCCTTCTCCCAGCGGGCGGTGAGGCCGCGCAGCTCCTCCTCGCGGTCGGCGAGGTCGCGGCGCAGCTTCTCCAGGCGCTGGACGCTGGCGGGGTCGGTCTCCTTGGCGAGGGCCAGCTCCTCCATGCGGAGCCGGTCGACGGAGCGCTGGAGCTCGTCGATCTCCACCGGGGAGGAGTCGATCTCCATGCGGAGCCGGGACGCGGCCTCGTCGACGAGGTCGATGGCCTTGTCGGGGAGGAAGCGGGAGGTGATGTACCGGTCGGACAGGGTCGCGGCGGCCACCAGCGCGGAGTCGTTGATCTGCACCTTGTGGTGGGCCTCGTACCGGCCCTTGAGGCCGCGGAGGATGGCGACGGTGTCCTCGACGGACGGCTCGGCGACCAGGACCTGCTGGAAGCGGCGCTCCAGGGCGGGGTCCTTCTCGATCCGCTCGCGGTACTCGTCCAGGGTGGTGGCGCCGACCATGCGGAGCTCGCCGCGGGCCAGCATCGGCTTCAGCATGTTGCCGGCGTCCATGGCGGAGTCGCCGCCGGCGCCCGCGCCGACGACGGTGTGCAGTTCGTCGATGAAGGTGATGATCTGGCCGTCGCTCTCCTTGATCTCGGAGAGGACGGTCTTCAGCCGCTCCTCGAACTCGCCGCGGTACTTGGCGCCGGCGACCATCGCGCCGAGGTCCAGGGAGACCAGCCGCTTGTTCCGCAGGGACTCGGGGACGTCGCCCTTCACGATCCGCTGGGCGAGGCCCTCCACGACGGCGGTCTTGCCGACGCCGGGCTCGCCGATGAGGACGGGGTTGTTCTTCGTACGCCGGGACAGGACCTGGACCACGCGCCGGATCTCGTGGTCGCGGCCGATCACGGGGTCGAGCCTGCCCTCGCGGGCGGCGGCGGTGAAGTCGGTGCCGAACTTCTCCAGGGCCTTGTACGAGCCCTCCGGGTCGGCGGTGGTCACGCGACGGCCTCCCCGGGCCTTCTCGAAGGCGTCCTGGAGCCGGCGGGCGGTGGCGCCCTGCCGGTCGAGGACCTGGCCGGCCTGCCCGCCCTTGGCGGCGAGGCCGATGAGCAGGTGCTCCGTGGACAGGAACTCGTCGCCGAGCTTCTTCGCGCGCTCGGCGGCGTCGGCGATGACGGCGAGCAGCTCGCGGTTGGGCTGCGGCGGGGCGACGGTCGCGCCGGTCACGCTGGGCAGGGCGGCGAGCAGCTGCTCGGCGCCGGAGCGGACGGCGGCCTGGTCGGCCTCGACGGCGGCGAGCAGGTCGGTGATGTTCTCGTTGTCCTGACCGGCCAGCAGCGCGAGAAGCAGATGGGCCGGGGTCAGGTCGGCGTGTCCCTGGGACACGGCGCGGCTGCTGGCCGCGTTCAGCGCGTCCCGGCTCCTGTTGGTCAGTTCGGCGTCCACGTGCGGGGTCTCCTCCTGTGCGGTGCTCCGGATCCTCTTCTGTACTGACTCATACAGCGTACATAAAGTTGAGTCTATTCCGCTCAAGGTATCGGAGGCGGATCGCGCGGGGGTAGTTTCCGGGCATGGCGACTGACCCGAGGAACCCCACGGACTCGTATCTCAGCTTCTGGCGCGAGTACCACATGTGCACGCTGACCACCCCGCGCCCGGACGGCACCCCGCACGTGGTGGCCGTCGGCGTCACGTACGACCCCGAGAACGGGCTGGCGCGGGTCATCACCAACAAGCACAGCCGGAAGGTCGCGAACGTCCTCGCGGCCGGCGCGGACGGGGCGCGGGTCGCGGTCTGCCAGGTCGACAAGGGGCGCTGGGCCACCCTGGAGGGCGTCGCGCACATCCGCACGGACGCCGAGACGGTCGCCGACGCGGTCGCCCGCTACGCGGACCGCTACGGCCGGGTCCCGAGCCCCAACCCGGACCGGGTCGTCATCGAGATCGCCCTCACCCGCGCGATGGGCCGCGCGTAGCACCCGACCGCACCCGGACAGCACAACGGCGCCATCGCGTTTCAGGTCCGCGATGGCGCCGTTGTGTGGGGGAAGCACCTGAGCGATCTACAACGACGGGGGAATCGCTCAGGCACTGCGGGGGGTGGCGGTGAGGGTCTCGGGCTCGAACCGCGCCTCGACCGGCTGGTGGTCGCGCTGGTCCAAGTTGACGAAGATCATGCCGTACCGGATGGCACAGCGGACGGGCTGGGGAGCGCCGCGGGGGCGGCGGAGGCAGCGATAGGCGCGGACGTCCTCGTCCTGCTCCCTCGCCACGATCACCGGCTCTCCGAACAGGGTGACCTTCAGCGAGTCGCCACGATGGGGGATGGCCGTGACGAGATCGACGAAGTGCCACCCGGACCGGTAGGCCGAAGCCATTTCACGCCGGAACCTGGTGTCGTCAGGAACATTCATGGGCCGACTTAGCCCCAGTCGGGTTCGGAAGCGACAGCAAGGTGCCAGCCCGGGTCCTGGGCAGGGGCAGCGTGCCAGCCGGGGTCGAGGAATGCGGCCTGCACCTGCGCCGGCTCCGAGTGCCAGCCCGGGTCGGTCACACCCACGACACCAAGCGCCGCCGCCGCGATGAAGGCGACTCCGGCCACCGTGCGTATGAGCTTCTTCATCATCACCGTGCAACCTCACTTGAAGGCAACGTCTGCTTTACCGACCCCCGCGGGAAAACGATGACTCACCTTCTGCGCCCGCACCACCAAACCCAGGCATCATGTTCCTGAGATGCAGGAGCCTGGGGGTGTACAAATGCGGAAACAAGCGGACGAAACCGGTCACCCTCATTCCCACGTGGAGCTGTGCGAAGCGGGTTCCGCGTTGTACACGTCCGCCCTTCAGACGGGGCGAATATCCCGGTCAGACGCGGTCGAGGCACCTTGCCTGCTCGATCTGTCCCTGCTCCACCCCGACCCCGACGACGCTCAGTGGCTGCGGCCTGTCCCGCCCTCCGCCGCGCTCGCGCAACTGCTCCAACCCATCGAGCGGGAGATCCTCGAGCGCCGGCGGCTCACCGTCGCCCTTTCCGACGCCTTCGAGCCCTTCATGGCCATCACCGCAATCGATTCGACGAGCACCCAGGCCATCACGGTCCTGGAGGGCATCGACCGCATCAACACGACGCTCGACCGCGTCGTCGCCAACTGCCAGAAGGAACTGCTCACCGTCCAGCCGGGCGGTGGCCGTCCCGCTCACGCGCTGAGCGAGGCCCTGCGCCGCGTCTCCCCGCTCCTCGGGCGCGGGATCGACATGCGGACCCTCTACCAACACACGGCGCGCCATACGGAACTGACGCTGAACTACCTCGAGCACGTCGGACCCGAAGTTCAGGTCCGCACGCTGGAGGAGATCATCGACCGGCTGATCATCGTCGACCGTGAGGTCGCCTTCATCCCCGCCCGCAGCGACCGCCAGGTGGCCCTCCAGCTGCGCCATCCGGGCCTTGTCGCCTACCTCGGCGGCGTCTTCGACCAGTTCTGGAACCTGGCCGTGCCGATCCGCGAGGAAATCCCCTACGACGCGAAGACCGACGACATCAGCGGGGTCCAGCGATCCATCGCCCGCCTCCTCGTCGAGGGCCACGTCGACGAGGCCATCGCCCGCCGCCTCGGGATGAACGTGCGGACCTGCCGGGCGCACATCGCCAAGCTCGCCGCCACCCTCGGCAGCGGGAGCCGCGCGCAGCTCGGGTATCTGATCGCCCGGTCCGGCATCCTCGAACGGGACGAGGCGTGACCGCGCCCGCCGCCGAGGTGCGGCTCGACGGCGCGGCCGGGACCGTGCGGGTCTCCGGGGACGGGCTGCCCGTCGTGGAGCTCGTCCGGGCCGCGGGGACGCCCGCCGACGCCCACGTGCCCGTCGGCACCCGCAGGGCCGCGCTGCTGACGCTCACCGTCGACGGTGCGCCCGCCGTGATCCGGCCGGCCCGCGGGCGCCTGCTGGTGCGGCGCTCGTACCGGGTGGACGTGCGGGCCGGCGGCGTCCGGTACCGGCTGGTGCCCTGCTCGTACGAGGAGAGCCGGTTCCTGCGGGACGGGCGGCGGCTCGGCACCCTGGTCTCCAGCGGCGACGGGCGGGTCATCGACACCTGGGACACCCCGCCGGAGCCGCTGGACCTCGCCGTCGGCACCGCGCTGGCCGCCGCCTTCGGGACCGGCGCCGCGCCGTGGTGGGACACGCTCGGCGACATCGTCGGCGAGCTGCTGGGCTGAACGCGAAGGCCCCCGCCACGTCACCGTGGCGGGGGCCTTCGCGCGGTACGGAGTCCGGCTAGTGGTCGCGCTTGGGGCGCCAGACCACCAGCGCGCTCGCCTGCTGCACGTCCTGGTACGGCACCAGGTCGCGGCGGTACGAGGCGTGCACCTGGGCCTCGCGCTGACGCATCGCCGCGGCGGCGCCCTCGACGGCCGACGAGAGCTCGGCGACCCGGGCCTGGAGCGCGGCGACCTGGTTCTCCAGCTCGATGATGCGCTTGATACCGGCCAGGTTGATGCCCTCGTCCTGCGACAACTGCTGCACCTGGCGGAGCAGTTCGATGTCACGGGCCGAGTAGCGGCGGCCCCGGCCGGCCGTGCGGTCCGGGGAGACCAGACCCAGGCGGTCGTACTGCCGCAGGGTCTGCGGGTGCAGACCGGACAGCTGGGCCGCCACCGAGATGACGTACACCGGGGTCTCGTCGGTCAGTTCATAGGGGTTCCGACGTCTTCCTTCCACCGCGTCACGCTCCCTTCGCCGCCTGGAACAGCTCGGCCCTGGGGTCCGTGGAGGCGGTCGCCTCCCGGTAGGTCTCCAGCGCCTCGCGGGCCTTGTCGTCGAGTTCGCCGGGCACCGCGACCTCCACCGTCACCAGCAGGTCGCCGCGCGTCCCGTCCTTGCGGACCGCGCCCTTGCCGCGGGCGCGCATGGTCCGGCCGTTGGGGGTGCCGGCGGGCAGCTTCAGCGTGACCGGGGGTCCGCCGAGGGTCGGCACCTTGATGTCGCCGCCGAGCGCCGCCTCCGGGTAGGAGACGGGCACGGTGATGGTGAGGTTGTCGTCCTTGCGGCCGAAGACCGGGTGGGCGTCGACGTGCACCACGACGAACAGGTCGCCGTTCGGCCCGCCGCGCTCGCCCGGGGCGCCCTTGCCGCGCAGCCGGATCTTCTGCCCGTCGGAGACGCCCGCCGGGATCCGGACCTGCATGGTCCGCGAGGACTTGGCCCGGCCGGAGCCCTTGCAGACCTCGCAGGGGTTCTCGGCGATCAGGCCGCGGCCCTTGCAGTCCACGCACGGGTCGGTCAGCGAGAAGCCGCCGCCGCTGCCGCGCGAGACCTGTCCGGTGCCGACGCAGGTCGGGCACACCCGGGGGGTGCCGTTCTTGTCGCCGGTGCCGGAACAGGCCGTGCAGGGCTGCTGGCTGGACATCCGCAGGGGCACGGTCGCGCCCTCGATGGCCTCGGTGAAGCTGAGCGTCACCTCGGACTCGATGTCCTGGCCCCGGCGGGGCTGGGTGCGGGCACCCGCGCCGCCGCCGCGGTTGAACAGTCCGCCGAAGACGTCCCCGAGGCCGCCACCGCCGAAACCGCCGGCCCCACCCTGGGCACCGCCGAAGAGGTCGCCCAGGTCGAAGTTGAACGAGCCGCCCGCGCCGGGACCGCCGGCCCGGAAGCCGCCGTTCCCGAACAGCGCGCGCGCCTCGTCGTACTCCTTGCGCTTCTTGGGGTCGCCGAGGACGTCGTTCGCCTCGGAGATCTCTTTGAAGCGCTCCTCCGCCTTGGTGTCGCCCTTGTTGGCGTCCGGATGGTTCTCGCGGGCGAGCTTCCGGTACGCCTTCTTGATCTCGGCCTCGGTGGCGTCCTTGGGGACGCCGAGGACCTTGTAGTAGTCCTTCTCGACGAAGTCCTTCGTGCTCATCGACGTCCCTCCTCCCGCACGCGGGTACGGCTGTTACTCGCTGTCCTTCTCGGACGCATCGGTGGTGCCGGGGTCGGCCTTGGCCTCGCCCTGCTCCTCGGCCTTGGCCTGCGCCCCCGGCTGGGGCTCGGCGACGGCCACGCGGGCGGGCCGGATGGTCCGCTCGCCGATCCGGTACCCCGGCTGCAGGATCGCGACGCAGGTCGTCTCGGTGACGTCCGGCGCGTACGAGTGCATCAGGGCCTCGTGGATCGTCGGGTCGAAGGGCTCGCCCTCCTTGCCGAACTGCTGGAGCCCCATCTTGGCGACGACGGTCTCCAGCGACTCGGCGACCGACTTGAAGCCGCCCACGAGCTCGCCGTGGTCCCGGGCCCGGCCGACGTCGTCGAGGACGGGCAGCAGCTCGGACAGGAGGCTCGCGACGGCGATCTCCTTGACCGTGACCCGGTCCCGCTCGACGCGGCGGCGGTAGTTCTGGTACTCGGCCTGGAGCCGCTGGAGGTCCGCGGTGCGCTCGGTGAGCGCGGCACGGGCCTGGTCCAGCTGGGCGGTGAGGCCGGCGTCGGCCGCCGGCGCGCTGTTCGCGTCCCCGGCCGGGGCCGCCGTGTCCTCGGGGGACTCGGCGGCCTCGGCGGCGTCGCCGGAGGGGACGTCGGGCTTCTCCTCGAAGCCCGGGGTCTCCTCGCTCACGCCTGACCGTCCTTCTTGGGCTCGTCGTCCACGATCTCGGCGTCGACGACGTCGTCGTCGGCCTTCGCCTGGCCGGCGTCGCCACCCGCGGCCTGGGCGGCCTGGGCGTCGGCGTACATGGCCTGGCCGAGCTTCTGGGAGACGGCCGCGACCTTCTCGGTGGCGGTGCGGATCTCCGCGGCGTCCTCGCCCTTGAGCTTCTCGCGGAGCTCGCCGAGCGCGGCCTCGACCTCGGACTTCACGTCGCCCGGGACCTTGTCGTCGTTGTCCTTGAGGAACTTCTCCGTCTGGTAGAGGAGGTTCTCGCCCTGGTTGCGGGACTCGGCGGCCTCGCGGCGGCGGTGGTCCTCGTCCGCGTACTGCTCGGCCTCCTGGCGCATCCGGTCGACTTCTTCCTTCGGCAGCGAGGAGCCGCCGGTGACGGTCATCTTCTGCTCCTTGCCCGTGCCCAGGTCCTTCGCGGTCACGTGCATGATGCCGTTGGCGTCGATGTCGAAGGCGACCTCGATCTGCGGGACGCCGCGCGGGGCCGGCGGGAGGCCGGTCAGCTCGAACATGCCGAGCTTCTTGTTGTACGCCGCGATCTCGCGCTCGCCCTGGTAGACCTGGATCTGCACGGACGGCTGGTTGTCCTCGGCCGTCGTGAAGATCTCGGACCGCTTGGTCGGGATCGTGGTGTTGCGCTCGATGAGCTTGGTCATGATGCCGCCCTTGGTCTCGATGCCGAGGGACAGCGGGGTGACGTCGAGGAGCAGGACGTCCTTGACCTCGCCCTTGAGGACACCGGCCTGGAGGGCGGCGCCGATGGCGACGACCTCGTCCGGGTTCACGCCCTTGTTGGCCTCGTTGCCGCCGGTCAGCTCCTTGACGAGCTCGGCGACGGCCGGCATGCGGGTCGAGCCGCCGACCAGGACCACGTGGTCGATCTCGGAGAGGGCGATGCCCGCGTCCTTGATGACGTTGTGGAACGGGACCTTGCAGCGCTCCAGGAGGTCCGCGGTCAGCTGCTGGAACTGGGCGCGGGTGAGCTTCTCGTCCAGGTGCAGCGGGCCCTCGGCGGAGGCCGTGATGTAGGGCAGGTTGATGGAGGTCTCGGTCGAGGAGGAGAGCTCGATCTTCGCCTTCTCGGCGGCCTCGCGCAGACGCTGGAGGGCCATCTTGTCGGCGGAGAGGTCGACGCCGTGACCGTTCTTGAACTGCGTCACCAGGTAGTCGACGACGCGCTGGTCCCAGTCGTCACCACCGAGGTGGTTGTCACCGTTGGTGGCCTTCACCTCGACGACGCCGTCGCCGATCTCCAGGAGGGACACGTCGAAGGTGCCGCCACCGAGGTCGAAGACGAGGATCGTCTGGTCGTCCTTGTCGAGGCCGTACGCCAGGGCGGCGGCGGTCGGCTCGTTGACGATGCGCAGGACGTTCAGGCCCGCGATCTCGCCGGCCTCCTTGGTGGCCTGGCGCTCGGAGTCGTTGAAGTACGCCGGGACGGTGATGACCGCGTCGACGACCTTCTCGCCCAGGTAGGCCTCGGCGTCCCGCTTCAGCTTCTGCAGGATGAAGGCGCTCATCTGCTGCGGGTTGAAGGTCTTGCCGTCGATCTCCATCTTCCAGTCGGTGCCCATGTGGCGCTTGACCGACCGGATGGTCCTGTCGACGTTGGTGACGGCCTGGCGCTTGGCCACCTCGCCGACGAGCACCTCGCCGTTCTTCGCGAAGGCGACGACGGACGGCGTGGTCCTGGCGCCCTCCGCGTTCGTGATGACGGTGGGCTCGCCGCCTTCCAGAACGCTGACGACGGAGTTAGTCGTGCCCAGGTCGATGCCGACCGCACGTGCCATTTCGATTCCTCCAGCTGACTGACTTGAGTGGAACTGACTCAAGGATGCCTCACGGAACCGAGAGCGTCAACAGACCTGAGTCGACCACGCTCAACTCTTCGCCCGTTCCGTCGCTCAAAGAGACGCAGAGGGCGCGTCGCTGCCTGACGCGGAGCCCCGGAGGTGGCAGAGTCCTGATGCCCTTTGCCGGGCAAAGCAGGCATATCCCACGAACATCCCATGATCTCAGCCGGAGGGTTCCGGGGCATGACGGCGAACCACCGCAGTGTCGACCTCAAGCGGGCCTTCGACCTCGTGGGGGGCACGGCGCTGCTGGTGCTGCTCTCCCCCGTCCTCGCCGCGACCGCGCTCCTGCTCTCGCTCGCCCAGGAGGGCCCCGCCCTGCGCCGCCGCACGGTCGCCGGACGGCACGGGCGCCCCTTCACGATGCTGACCTTCCGGACCCGCAGTCCGCTGGCGGCGCTGCCGCTGCTGCTGCACGTCGTCCGGGGCCAGATGTCGCTCGTCGGCCCCTGCCCGCTCTCCCCCACCCACCGGGAGTGCGTCGGCGAGGCCCGGCGCCGGCTCTCGGTCCGCCCCGGCGTCACCGGACCCTGGCAGATCAGCGACCGCTCCGACCTGCCGTGGGAGGAACGCGAGCTGCTGGACCTCCACTATGTGGACCACCACTGGCTCGGCATGGATCTGGCCGTTCTGGCGCGTACGCTTCCAGCAGTCCGCCGTCGTCGTCTCCGGCGCGCCCCGGCCCGTCCGGCAAGGCTTGCCTGAGCGACACAGATCACCGCGAGGTCCGCTACAAGTGGAGCGCCCCGCCCGGTAATCTCAGCACGGACTAGATAAGTTACCGCTTAGTAGGCTCAGGGCGAGGGTGAGGCGAGGAAGAGGCCGCGCCAGCCGCGCCCCAGGCCCGCCCGAGGAGCCCGTCATGCAACTCGCCGCGATCATCGTGTCGCTGACGCTGACCGTGGTCGGCGTTGCCCTGCTCGCTCGCGCCATCGGCCAGTTCGTCCGGTACTTCAAGCTCGGCCAGCCGGTCCCGGCCGGCACCCGTACCGACAACCCCTACCAGCGCAGCGTGACGCTGGTCCGGGAGTTCCTGGGCCACACCCGGATGAACCGCTGGGGGATCGTCGGCTTCGCCCACTGGTTCGTCGCCATCGGCTTCCTGACCCTGCCGCCGACCATCGTCACGGCGTACGGCCAGCTCTTCCAGGCCGACTGGACGCTGCCGGTCATCGGCGGCTTCGTGCCGTACGAGATGTACATCGAGTTCATCGGCTCGATGACCATCCTCGGCATCGCCACCCTGATGGTCATCCGGCTGCTGAACCTGCCGTCCCGCCCCGGCCGCAAGTCCCGCTTCGCCGGCTCCAAGGCCGGCCAGGCGTACTTCGTCGAGTGGGTCATCCTCACCATCGGCCTGGCCATCTACGTGCTGCGCGGCCTGGAAGGCGCCCTGCACCACGTCGACCACTACGAGGCCGCCTACTTCGCCTCGTACCCGCTGGTCCTGCTCTTCAAGGGCATGTCGGTGGCGACGCTCCAGACGCTCGTCTACCTCTTCGCCATGATCAAGCTCAGCACCACCATGATCTGGATGATCACGGTCTCGCTGAACACCAACATGGGCGTCGCCTGGCACCGCTTCCTCGGCTTCCCGAACATCTGGTTCAAGCGCAACGCCACCGGCGAGACCGCCCTCGGCGCGCTCCAGCCGATGACGACCGGCGGCAAGCCGATCGACTTCGAGGACCCGGGCGAGGACGACGTCTACGGCGTCTCCCAGGTCGAGCAGTTCTCCTGGAAGGGCCTCCTCGACTTCTCCACCTGCACCGAGTGCGGCCGCTGCCAGTCGCAGTGCCCCGCCTGGAACACCGGCAAGCCCCTCTCCCCCAAGCTCCTGATCATGTCGCTGCGCGACCACGCGCACGCCAAGGCGCCGTACCTGCTGGCGGGCGGCGGCAAGGACATGGAGGGCAACGAGAAGGCCACGGCCGAGCAGCTGAAGGACGTCCCCGCCTCGGCCCTGGCCGAGGCCGAGCGCCCGCTGATCGGCACCGTCGAGGAGAACGGCGTCATCGACCCGGACGTCCTGTGGTCCTGCACCACCTGCGGCGCCTGCGTCGAGCAGTGCCCGGTCGACATCGAGCACATCGACCACATCGTCGACATGCGCCGCTACCAGGTCATGATCGAGTCCGCCTTCCCGTCGGAGGCCGGCACGATGCTGAAGAACCTGGAGAAGAAGGGCAACCCCTGGGGCCTGGCCAAGAAGCAGCGCGTCGAGTGGACCAAGGAGGTCGACTTCGAGGTCCCGATCGTCGGCAAGGACGTCGAGGACCTGTCCGAGGTCGACTACCTCTACTGGGTCGGCTGCGCCGGCGCCCTGGAGGACCGCGCCAAGAAGACCACCAAGGCCTTCGCGGAGCTGCTGCACATCGCGGGCGTCAAGTTCGCGATCATGGGCGGCGAGGAGAAGTGCACGGGTGACTCCCCGCGCCGTCTGGGCAACGAGCCGCTGTTCCAGCAGCTCGGCCAGGAGAACGTCGCCATGCTGAACATGGCGTTCGGCGAGGACGACGAGGACGAGTCGACGAAGAAGCCGAAGTCGGCCAAGAAGATCGTCTCGACCTGCCCGCACTGCTTCAACACCATCGCCAACGAGTACCCGCAGCTCGGCGGCGAGTACGAGGTCATCCACCACACCCAGCTGCTCCAGCACCTCATCGACGAGGGCAGGCTGATCCCGGTGACCCCGGTCGACGGCCTCATCACCTACCACGACCCGTGCTACCTGGGCCGGCACAACAAGGTCTACACGCCGCCGCGCGAGATCATGTCCGCCGTCCCCGGCCTGCGCCAGCAGGAGATGCACCGCCACAAGGAGCGCGGCTTCTGCTGCGGCGCCGGCGGCGCGCGGATGTGGATGGAGGAGCGGATCGGCAAGCGCATCAACACCGAGCGCGTCGACGAGGCGCTGTCCCTCAACCCGGACATCGTCTCCACCGCCTGCCCGTTCTGCCTCGTCATGCTCACGGACTCCGTGAACGGCAAGAAGAACGACGGCAAGGCGAAGGAATCGCTCCAGGTCGTGGACGTGGCCCAGCTGCTGCTGGACTCGGTGAAGACCCCGGTCGACCCCGAGCCGGAGACCCCGGCGGAGGAGCCGGAGCCGGTCGCGTAAGACGATGTAAGACCATGAGAAAGGGCCGTCCCACCCGGTGGGACGGCCCTTTCTCACGCTCTCAGCGCTGCTGGGCGTGGGCGTGGTACGTCGCGACGAGCCTGCCGTTCAGGTCGTAGACCCAGCTGTCGCCGCCCTGCTTCGGGGCGTCGATGACGACGAAGCGGTACGGGTGCTTGCCGGGCTGCACGGCGAGCTTGTACGTCCAGCCGTGGTGCCGGACGGTGAGGTGCTGCGCGTCGACGGTGGCGAGGCGCTTGCCGTTGACGGCGGCGACCTGGACGCGCGGGCCGTCCTTGACGTTCTTGGCGAAGGTGGCGACGGTCCCGTCGGGAAGCGCGACCTGCGCAGGCTTCGGGTCCGGCTGGGGCGCGGGGACCCGGTCCAGCCACGAGCGGACGGTCCCGTCGGGGCGGAGCACGATGTGGAGCCCGTTGTTCTCCCCGTACGCGGGCTTCCCGTCGGTGCTGCGGAGGGTGCCGAGCAGCTGCCCGCCCCCGTAGACGTCGGCGGAGAAGCGCCCGGGACCGTCCTGGTACACCTTGGCGAGCGAGCCGTCGGCGAGGTCGACGTTCCGCCAGAAGACAGCCTGGCCGGCAGGCGCCTGGTCACTCACGGCCTGGTCGCTCGCGAAGGCGGCGGCGGCCGGGAGGAGGAGGGCGGCGGAGGTGCCGGCGGCGACGGCGGCGGTACGGAGGACGCGGGCACGGCGGTTGAGGCGCATGGAGAACTCCAGGGGGTTTCGCTGCTGACCCCACCGACGCTACGGACCACACATTGAGGCGATACGTCCGTTTTGTAACAGCCGCCCGGCGCCCACCGCACGGCCCCGTCACGGCTCAGGGGTCCCCTAGGGGATGTCACAGGTCAGCCGCAATGGAGCGGGCCCGCCGCGGAAGCGGGTACGTTCAATGACGTGGCTGGATTCAGGAACGGACGCGGCCGGGACAACCGCCCCCCGCAGCAGCATCGACCGCAGCAGGCGCCGTACGGGTACGACGCGCCCCCGCAGGGGTACCCGCCGCAGCAGCAGTGGCAGCAACAGCCACCGCGGCAGCAGCAGCCGTACGGGGAGCCCGAGTACTTCGGCGACCCGCACGCGCAGCACCCGCACGCGGCGACGGCGAACAACCCGGGCCACACCCAGATGTTCAGCGTCGACGACCCGTACGCCCAGCAGGGCGGCTACCAGGCGCCCCCGGCCCCTGCCGGCCCCCGGCTGCCCTGGAAGGCCCTCCTGAGCGGCATCGTGCTGCGCCCGGCGGACACCTTCCTCCAGATGCGCGACCACGCGGTGTGGGGCCCGGCGCTGATCGTCACCTTCCTCTACGGCCTGCTGGCGATCTTCGGCTTCGACCAGGCCCGCGACGAGGTGCTGAACGCGACGATCTCCAGCACCATCCCGTACGTGCTGATGACCGGCGTCGGCTTCGTCCTCGCCGGCCTGATCCTGGGCGCGGTCACCCACACCCTCGCCCGCCAGCTCGGCGGCGACGGCACCTGGCAGCCCACGGTCGGCCTGTCGATGCTGATCATGTCGCTCACCGACGCCCCCCGCCTCCTCTTCGCCCTCTTCCTGGGCGGCGAGAACGGCCTGGTCCAGATGATCGGCTGGGTCACCTGGGGCGCGGCCGGCGCGCTCTTCACCCTCATGGTCGGCCGCTCCCACGACCTCCCGTGGCCCAAGGCCCTGGGCGCCTCCGCGATCCAGCTGATCGCCCTGCTGAGCCTGATCAAACTGGGCACGCTGTAGCCCGCACGCACCCGCACACGAAAGAGCCCCCACCGAACACCCGGCGGGGGCTCTTTCACGTGTCGATGTGCCCTCAGGCGTCGAGGACCTGGCCCTCGCGCTTGACGACGGGGGGCTCGACGGACCAGGGGAAGTTGATCCACTCGTCCGTCTTCTTCCAGACGTACTCGCACTTCACGAGGGAGTGGGACTTCTCGTAGATGACGGCGGAGCGGACCTCGGCGACGTGGTCGACGCAGAAGTCGTGGACGAGCTTGAGGGTCTTGCCGGTGTCGGCGACGTCGTCGGCGATCAGGACCTTCTTGTCGGAGAAGTCGATCGCGTTCGGGACGGGCGCGAGCATGACCGGCATCTCGAGGGTCGTCCCCACGCCGGTGTAGAACTCCACGTTCACGAGGTGGATGTTCTTGCAGTCCAGCGCGTAGGCGAGCCCGCCGGCGACGAAGACGCCGCCGCGGGCGATCGACAGCACGATGTCGGGCTCGTAGCCGTCGTCGGCGATGGTCTGGGCGAGCTCGCGGACGGCGGTCCCGAAGCCCTCGTACGTCAGGTTCTCGCGTACTTCACTCATGTCCGGCTACCGCCTCACACCTGGGTCCGATGGAAGTTCATGTACGAGCGGGAGGCCGTCGGCCCCCGCTGGCCCTGGTACCGGGAGCCGTACCGCTCGCTGCCGTACGGGAACTCGGCGGGCGAGCTCAGCCGGAACATGCACAGCTGCCCGATCTTCATCCCCGGCCAGAGCTTGATGGGGAGGGTCGCGAGGTTCGACAGCTCCAGCGTCACGTGCCCCGAGAAGCCGGGGTCGATGAACCCGGCGGTGGAGTGCGTGACGAGCCCGAGCCGCCCGAGGGAACTCTTCCCCTCCAGCCGGGACGCGATGTCGTCCGGCAGGGTGATGACCTCGTAGGTCGAGGCGAGCACGAACTCGCCGGGGTGCAGGATGAACGCCTCGTCGCCCTCCGGCTCCACCTCGCGCGTCAGATCGAGCTGCTCGATGGCCGGATCGATGTGCGGGTAGCGGTGGTTCTCGAACACCCGGAAGAAGCGGTCGAGACGCACGTCGATGCTGGACGGCTGCACCATGGATTCGTCGTACGGGTCGATGCGCACCCGCCCGGCGTCGATCTCGGCCCGGATGTCCTTGTCTGAGAGAAGCACGCCCCCACGATACGCAGAGGGCGCGAGCCGCCCCAATCGGGACCGCCCGCGCCCGCCCAGGTCAGCGCTGCCGCGCCTCCACCGGCACCGCCTGCCTCAGCCGCGCGCACCGCGGGCACCGGAGGAGCCGCCCGGGCCCGATCCGCCCGGCACCGAGCTGCTGAAGCGGAAACGAGGCGGTACTGAACACGTGCCCTTCGGCACAGCGGACGACGGTGCGCTCCACGGAACCCATCAAGTCCCTTCCCCTACACACATGCTGGACGAGACAGCCACATTAGGGGATCAACAGGACAGCCCTCCACGCGGCACTCCGACCCGCCGAAGAGAGACGGACTACGCCACCCGTGGCGCATGGGGTACAGTGTGCAACGATGCGACCGGCTCATCCGGCCGCTGTGCGGATGTAGTTTAATGGTAGAACATGAGCTTCCCAAGCTTATAGCGCGGGTTCGATTCCCGTCATCCGCTCTTCCACGAAGCCCCAGGTCAGCGACCTGGGGCTTCGTCGTCGTCCAGGGCGGTGCCGCCTACGGGGAGTGCGGGAGTTCGGCGAGGAGGATCTTGGCGGCCTGGGTGACATTGCCGGCGTGGACGGCGCGGGCCATGGCCGTGCGGGCGGCCTCGGGCGTCGTGGCGGGCGGGACGACCATGAGGGAGAAGTGGTCGCCGTCGCCGCGGGTGATCAGCACGGTGTCGTCGCCGACGGGGAAGGAGTCGAGGTGCACGACCCGGTCGTCGACGATCAGACGAACCGGGATGTCGTTCCAGGCCGAGGCGTCCAGGCCGACCCGGGTGAGGGGTCCGAGGTGTGCGGTCAGGGCGGTGATCAGCGGCGGGAGTTCGCGCTCGACGTCGCGTGAGCGCGGCCACCAGGCCCCGTCGAGGAGACTCTGCCGGGACCCCGTCGTCTCCAGTCGGAGGAGCGCGGTGCCCGGTCCGACGGCCCGGTGGATCTCGTCCGGCAGGAGGCGCGGGGGTGTGCGGGGAATGTCTGTGTCGGTCATGGTCGGTCCGTCCGTCCACGGGTGATGCCGCTGCCGCCCGGACCGGTGCCACGGCGGACGCCGGGCCGGTGAGCGGGGCGGCGGCCCCGTTCTTTCACCGTACTCCGGGAGGACCCGCGGACGCGCCGTCCCCACCGCGGAACCGATCGGCGCCGGACTTCCGGACGTACCGTGGACGTACGGAGGCCTGACCCCAGCCCGGCCTCCGACGAGAAAGGACGGTGCCGTTCTTGGACCGCAGCGAGCCAGAAGCCGAGGCCCTGCCGCCGCCGGGGCACGCCGAAGTCCGCATCGTCGCCGCCACCCCGGACGCCGCACGGATGGTGGCCGACGTCCTCCGCCGCTGCTTCGCCGGCGGCGAGCAGCGCAGCTATCCCGCCCCGGGCGGGGGCACCCGCCTCCACCTCACCGTCGACACCGCCCGCACCGCCGAACCGGCCCGGTCCTGGCTGGCCAGCAGCAGGCCCCCGAGCGGCGCCGGGCCCCACTCCGAGGAACCCTGACCGGGCGACCGGAGCCGCCGGGCGCGCGTGGCATCCCCGGGCGCCGCGGAGCATCCTGGAAGCCGCACCACGATGCCGACGGATCGGCCCGTCGGCACCGGACCAGGGTGTCGCCCCGCCGCCCGCCTGGAGGCCCCCGGATGACCGTCGGACCGCACGAGGACGGGAATCCCGACCGCTCGGAGAGCTTCGGGGAGATGCTGCTGGGCGGGCTCCTGGATCACGCCCACGCGCTGCCGCCCGACCGGGTGGCGCCCGCCCTCGCCGACGTCCTCGCCCGGATCGGCGGCCGGGATCCGCAGATCCTGCTCCAGGACTACGGGCAGCAGAGCTTGGTCCCCCTCGCCGGGGACGGACTGGCGGGCGGCGATCCCGTGCGCATCGACGGTTCGGCGGCCGGTCGCTGCTTCCTCACCTCGCGTCCGGTCGAGGTGCCGGCGGCCGACGGCGTACGGGTTCATGTGCCGCTGCTCGACGGCGGCGACCAGGCCGGCGTCCTGGGCGTCACCCTGGACACGGTCGACGACGACGCCCGCCGTCTCCTGCGCAGGCTCGCGGCCCTGGCCGCCGACACCATCCGGACCAAGAACGGCTACACCGACCTCTTCTTCCGCACCCGCCGCGGCGAACCGATGAGCGTCGCCGCCGAGATCCAGTGGTCGCTCCTGCCACCCCTCGCCATGACGATGCCCCGCGTCGCCGTCGCTGGAGTCCTGGAACCCGCCTACGACGTGGCCGGCGACAGCTTCGACTACGCCCTGAACGGCGACGTCCTCCACCTCGCCATGATCGACGCCATGGGCCACGGCCTGGACGCGGCGACCATGGCGACCGTCGCCATCGGCGCGTACCGGCACGCCCGCCGCACCAGCGTCGAGCTCTCCGAGATCTACCTCTTCATGGACCGGGCCGTCGCCGAACAGTTCGCCCCCGACCACTTCGTCACCGCGCAGATGCTGCGGCTCGACACCGGCACCGGCCGCCTCCAGTGGGTCAACGCCGGACACCCCGCCCCCATGCTGATCCGCGAGCATCGCGTCGTACGCCGCCTCGACAGCCCCACCACCCTCCCCGTCGGTTTCGGCGGAGACCAGCCGCAGGTCAGCGAGGTGGCGCTCGAACCCGGGGACCGGATCCTCTGCTTCACCGACGGTCTGATCGAGGAACACGAGAGCGGGCAGGAGGAGTTCGGCGAGGACCAGCTGATCGACTGGGTCCATCGGCTGGACCGGGCCGACCGGGGCGTACGGGCCGTGGCACGCGACCTGTCCCACACGCTCCGGCGGGCCCGCGGCGGGGCCACCACCGACGACGCGACCCTCGTCCTCGTGGAGTGGCGCGGACGAGGGTGACGGGGACCCGGCGCGTCCGGCCCCGCCGCGGAGTACGTTGGAGGTACCGGGAGCACCTCGCACACCCGCCACCACGCGGACGTCGTTCCCGGCGCTCACTAGGCCGGGGCACCCGCGGGCGCCCCGGGGACGGGTCCCGGTCTCATGACCAGCACCACCGCTCCCACGCGCCAGGCACGCCTGGCACTGACCCCGATCACCTCTCTGGCTGGCCTGCTCGACGGCGCCTGGTGGCCTTACACACGCGATCTCGCCGCCGAGCTGCCGCCCCTGGCGGAGGCGCTGCGGGACCGCTTCGGACGCGTCACGCGCATCACCGCGAACCCGGCCCCCTGGCCTGTTGCTTTGCGCAAGGTCCCCGTCGGCGGCTACGCCGTGCACGTCGGCTGGTTCATCGACCAGGCCCCCGACACCATGATCCTGCTCTCGTACAGCCTCGGCCGCTGCGACCTGCTCGTGATCCCCCCGGAGACCGAACCCTCCTCCGCCGCGCGCCTGATGACCGCCGCGTCCATCCCGGGCAACGTCCACACCACCGGCACCCTGATGTCCGAGGAGAACGCGACCGGTCGTCTCCTGCGGGAGGCAGGGGCCCGTGAGGACGCCTGGGAGACGGACGGCGGCGCCTCCCCGCAGCCCCGTCCCCACCCCCACCCCGTCGTCGGGGCACGCATGATCTACCCGCCGCCCCAGGGCATGCGGAGATGACACCTGCTGCGCCCCGCTCTCCGCTCCCGTGCCCCATCCGTGCCCTTGGTGGCGGTGAACAGCGGTCGAAACGGGCGCCCACCGAGCTGGCGGAAAGCCGACGCAAGGGCGCGTTTCCCCAGGTCAGACGCTAGATGATCGAGATGGGCGTCGGTGATTCCCGAGCTTATAGCGCGGGTTCGATCCCCGTCATCCGCTCTTGCCACGAAGCCCCAGGTCAGCGACCTGGGGCTTCGTCGTTGCCCAGACATGCGAGTGTCAACGCACGACGGAGAGCTGCGGCCTACGGAAGGCGGACACACGTGAGGCGCTGCAAGGAATGCGACCGAGCGCTCGATGAGCACCGGAACTGGCGCCGGCCGAACCGGTTCTGCCGGCAGTGGCACCGGGTGAAGTACTGGCTGAAGCTGATGGCGGAGCTGGTCTTCAGCTAGCCGCCTCGGTCCGCGTGTGGCGTCACGTGGGGATCAGGCCCGTGCGCAGCAGGTCCAGGAAAGCGGTGGCCGCGGGGGTGGAGGGGCCGTCGGCGCGCCAGGCCAGGGCCACTCGGCCGCGGAGGCGGGGCTCGGTGATCCGGAGCGTGCGGAGGCCCAGGGCCGACGCCGTCTCGGCGGGGAGGGCCGGGACCACCGCGACGCCGAGGCCGCGGGCGGCGAGCTGGGCGAGGAACAGCGGGGCGGCCGCCTCGAAGGCGATGCGGGGCGGGAACCCCGCCCGCGCGCACGCGCGGTCGAGGACCCCGCGCAGCCCCGTGCCGCGCGGCAGGCTGATCAGCGGGCGGTCGCGGAGTTCGGCCAGCGGGATGTCGGTGCGGTCCGGGGGCGTGAGGGCGGGGTCGTCCGGGGGGACGGCCGCGACCAGGGGTTCGTCGACCAGGACCTGGAGGGAGACGCCCGGCGGGGGTTCCTCGGTCGCGAGGCCGATCACGGCGATGTCGAGTTCCCCCCGGCGCAGTGCGGCGAGCATCCGCTCCGAGGTGTCCTCGGTGACGGCGATCTCCACCTGGGGGTGGTCCTCGTGGAAGCCGGCCAGGAGCCCGGCGAGGTCGAACCGGTGGGCCGCCGCGGCCGCGCCCGCGACGAGGCCGAGGGTGACGTGTCCGCGCAGCAGGCCGGTGTACTCGTCCGCGGTCTGCCGTACCGCTTCGACGGCGGTGATCGCGGCCCGCGCGTACGGCAGGACGGCCTCGCCCACCTCGGTCAGGGTCACCGACCGGCCGGAGCGGTCGAGCAGCTGGTGCCCGAGTTCCTTCTCCAGTCGGCGGACCTGGGCACTCAGCCCCGGCTGCGCGAGGTGCAGACGGGCGGCGGCTCGGGTGAAGTTGGCTTCCTCCGCGACGGTGACGAAGTACCGGAGCTGCCGAATGTCCATAACTGATCATGCTAGGTGCGAGACGGGCAAACTCTTGGACTTATGGCGGGGCTACCGAAAGCCTGGGAGGTATGGGGAACACGACGGGCAGGATGCCGGCGGCGGACATCAGAGCGGCGATCGCGGGCGAACGCCGGGAGCTGGCGGCCGTGTTGGACGGCCTGGCGACGGAGGAGTGGGACGCGCCGAGCCTGTGCGGGGGGTGGCGGGTGCGGGAGGTCGCGGCCCACATGTCGATGGGCTTCCGGTACGCGTTCCCCAGGATGGCGTGGGAATTGGTCAGGGCGCGAGGGAACCTGCACCGGATGACCGACCGGTGCGCCCGCGCGGACGCGGCCGCCCACGCGCCGCGTGAACTCGCCGCGTTCCTGCGGGACAACGCGGAGCACCCCTGGAAGCCGCCGGTCGGCGGGATCGTGGCGGCGCTGGGGCACGACGTGGTCCACGGCCTGGACATCACCGTCGCGCTGGGCCTCGGGCGCCGCGTCCCCGAGGACCGCGTGCGCGTCCTCCTGGAGAGCGTCGACGCGAGGACCGTCCGGTTCTTCGGGGCCGACCTCGGCGGCGTCGCACTCCGCGCCGACGACCTCGACTGGTCCTTCGGCACCGGAACGCCCGTGACCGGCGCCGCACAGGACCTCCTCCTCGTCGCGTACGGCCGGCGGCTCCCCCCGGGGCACCTGCGCGGTGCGCGGGCCGATCGCTTCCAGGCATCCGCGTGAGGGGGCCCGCCATGGAGTTCACGCACCCGCGCGTCCGTCTCGTCCACGCCGTCGCCCTGCTCGCCACCGGGCTCCTCGCCGGCGCGTTCGGCTACGGCGCCGCCAACCTCGTCCCCACCTTCGACGCGGTACCGCTCGACATGCGGCTGTCCTTCCACGCCGAGCTGATGAAGAGGAACGGCATCACCGTGCAGGCCGCGATGGCGGTGTCGACGCTGAGCTCCCTCGCTCTCGCGGCCCTGAGCCGCGGCCGGGCCCGGCTGATCGCGGGGACCGCGGGGCTGCTGACCCTCGCGTCGTTCCTGACGACCCGGCTCGGCAATGTGCCGATCAACGGCCGGATCAAGGAATGGGCGGTCACCTCGGCGCCGGTCGATCACGCGGAGATCCTGGGGCGCTGGGAACTCTTCAACAACCTGCGCACGCTCACCGCCCTCACCGCGTTCGCCCTGCTGATCGTCCTCGCCCTGTGGCCGCCGCGGGGCGTCGTACCGACGCGGGAGGGCGCGGGCGCAGCTCGGGGCGGCGCATTCCCGGGCGTCGAATAACTGCGTTCGCGAAGCGAGATTTCAGCCGGTGCCACCGTGAGGTTTTTTATCGGCGGCGCGCACGGAAGAATACGAAACCCGCACGGCGCGTTCCGGCGTGCTACTGTCGAATCAGTTGCAGTTTTGGTACCCGAAATTTTCAGGTGTCCCCGTCCGGCCGCGCGCCGGGCGGAGACATCGTGCGTTCCGGTCTTTTTCCGGGCAGGGAATCATCGCGGCGACACGGAATTCGCAGGTCGCGTTTTCCGCTGCACTTCCCGAAGGAGAAAAGACATGGCTGCCGGTACCGTCAAGTGGTTCAACGCGGAAAAGGGTTTTGGCTTCATCGAGCAGGAGGGTGGCGGTCCTGACGTGTTCGCCCACTACTCGAACATCGCCACCCAGGGCTTCCGCGAGCTCCAGGAGGGCCAGAAGGTCTCCTTCGACGTCGCGCAGGGCCAGAAGGGCCCGACGGCGGAGAACATCGTTCCCGCCTGACGCTGACGCGCCACAAGCACCTTGAGCAGCTGGGGCCCGCATCCTTCGGGGTGCGGGCCCCAGCTCTCTGCGTTTCCGAAGAGTGCAGAGAAAAGAATGCGCGGCGGCGCGCGGTGTTCCGGCGGGACCGTCGCCTGAGCCCCGTACGGTCCGGACGCCGATCCACCACCTCAGGAGGCCCGCTGTGACACCTGCCGCCGCCCCGTTCCCTCCGGCCGGCCCGGCGCTGACCGCCGGTTCCCCGGACCCGAACGGACCGCAGGTCTGCGACGACATGACCGTGGAAGTGGCCCTGGCCGTCATGGCCGGAGCCCGTACCGGCCATCTGATCGTCTGCGACCACGACGATCAGCGCACCGGCCTGGTCACCCGGGCCCAGCTCACCACCGCCCGCGCCGGCGCCGCCTACACCGACCGGCTCCGGCTGCGCGACCTCCGCGTCGACGGCGGCCCGGTACCGGCGCCCCGTCCCCGGGCCGCCTGAAACCGGTCCCGAGTCGCGCGGCGGTCCCGACGGTCCCGACTTCCGCGCCCCGCCCCGCGGCGGGCCGCCCCCACTCCTTCCCTCTCCCCTGTGAGGTCTCGTGCGCTGTGTCATCGCCCGCTTCCCCTTCGAACTCGACCAGGCCGGCGTCCTGGAGGCCATGAGGGGCGTCGAGCCCGAGGAGGTCACCGGCGAGTCCGTGGTCATCGGCCGCCGTACCTACCCCGTCAAACAGGTCGGCCAGGTCGTCACCCGTCAGGACCGCCGCGACTTCACCGCCCGTGAGGTCGTCCTCGCCATGACCAAGCTCGGCTTCACCTGCGGCAGGGGTCCCGCCGCGCAGCGCGGGCGGGTGTGAACCGGGGTCCGTGAACGCGGAAGGGCCCGACCGGCACCAGCCGGTCGGGCCCTTCCCCGTTCACGGACGGGTCCTCCGCCGCGCCCGGCTCAGTGGTCGGAGTAGCTGACGTCGCCCATCGTCCAGGCGCTGACGTCCGCGATCGAGACGCGGTACATGCCGCCCGTCTCCGGGATGCCCACCGTGCCCTGGAGGATCCGCGCCAGGTGGAAGTGCAGGTGGGTGGGCGACGACTCGCCCTTCGGCGCGGCGGCGAAGACCGCGGAGAAGTCGGCCAGGTGGTCGGAGTCCGCCAGGACCTCCGACACCCGCTGCCGCCACACCGCCTCGGGCGCCAGCCGGCCTGTGATGACCGCGCCGCCGGCGACGACGGTCAGGGACATCTGGTTGCTGCGCCCGGACTCCACCAGCCGGGCGATGTCAACGAGCAGCTCGTCAGTCTTCGACATGGAAACCGATCCTACGGGTCGCCCCGCCTCCTGCCCCAGTCCTCCCTCGCGGGCGGGACGGACGGCGGGTCGATCACCCCAGTCGGCGACGGCGGTTCGGCGACCGAGGTGCGGCGACGAGCCTCGGCGACCGCGATCCCGGCGCGCCCGGCAGCGGCCGGGCCGGGCGGGCGGACCCCGGACGCCGGCGCTCCCTCAGGGCCCGCAGGTGGTGTAGTAGTTCCCTCAGGCCCTGATGCCCCGACTGGCACCAGGGCCCCTCTATGCACGTCACGGAGAGGTGCTCATGACAGCAGACGACTCGTACGACCGTCTCGACGACGACGACTACCCTGCCTACACCATGGGCAGGGCCGCCGAGATGATCGGCGCCACCCAGGGCTTCCTCCGCGCCCTCGGCGAAGCCCGCCTGATCACTCCGCTGCGTTCCGCGGGCGGCCACCGCCGCTACTCCCGCTACCAGCTCCGCATCGCCGCCCGAGCCCGCGAACTCGTCGACCAGGGAACGCCGATCGAGGCCGCCTGCCGGATCATCATCCTCGAGGACCAGCTGGAGGAGGCGCAGCGCATCAACGCGGAGTACCGCCGCGCCGCCGAGTCCCGTACGCCCTCGGACCAGGCGTGAGCCGCACCCGCCCGGCCGCCCTCGCCGCGCACGTCCCTCCCTCCGACCTGACAGAGCCCGCCCCGTCCTGACCGGCCGCCGGCCGGGCCGACGCCGTGGGCTTCCGGACCCCGGCCGCCGATCACCGGGCCGGCACGGCGAGCGGAGTCCTACCCTCCAGTAGCATCGCTGCTTCGATCGGCTGCACGGGGGAAGTGTGGGATGGCTGGACAGGGACGCGGTACCGGGATCAGTGCTGGTCAGAGGGCCGGTGGGGCGGTGACGGGAGAGGTCGTCGGGCTGGCGGTGCTGCTGCGGAGCTGGCGGGGGCGGGCCGGGGAGCGGCGAGGGCTCGGAGGGCCGCTGCCGCAGACCGAGGTGGCCGGCGAGATCGGCATGAGCGAGCGGTGGTACCGGGACCTGGAGCGCGGCGCGATCCCGCGCCTCGACCCGCGCGTGCTCGCCCGGCTGGCGGACGTCCTCGGCCTCGACGCGGACGAGCGCGCCGCGCTGCACTTCCACGTCTTCGGGGGGACCCCGTACGCGCCCCGGCCGGACGCCGGCGACCCGACCGTGCTGCCCGCGCTCCAGCAGCAGGTCGACCGGCAGCTGCCGCGCCCCGCCTATGTGACGGACACCCGCTGGGACATCGTCACGTACAACCGGGCCATGGCCGAGTGGTTCCCCTGGGTCCTCGCCCCGGACGCCAACCTCATCCGGTGGGGGCTGACCACCCAGGAGGCCCGGGAGCAGATGGTGGACTGGCCCCGGCACGCGTACGTCTACCTCGCCATGATCCGTTTCGCCATGGCCGAGCGGCCCGGCGAGCCGGGGCTCTCGGCGCTGCTGCGGGAGGTCCTGCAGGACCCCGTCTGCCGGCGCCTGTGGGAGGAGCGGACGTGCATCGTCGGCAACCGGGACGGGCACCGCTTCCGGCTGCGCCTTCCGCACGTCTCGTCCGGCACCGTCGACGTGCAGACCCAGGTGCTGCTGCCGGCAGGGCATCCGGGACTGCGATTCGTCGTTCTCGGGGCGGTTCCGCCGTCGCCCGCCGACGACTGATCACACACCACCGGAACCCCGCCGATCAAGAGGCGGCGAGCGGCAAAGATCTGCCGGTCGAGCCCTTTCCCACCGGCAGATCTTTGCCGGTGGGAAAGCGTTGACACCTCGAACTTCCGGCGGGTTTTCTCGAATCTCCGGGGCGCTTTCCGACCGTCCCGTCGAGAGAGAATCCGGAGATCGGCGTTGCGGGTGTTCACGGACAACGAGAAGACATTCCTGGGAGGCGGCGGCTGGGGCGCCCCGACCGGCGGCCCCGCGGGCGGCGCCCTCCCGGCCGGGGACGCGGACGCCGCCCGCGAGGCCGCCGGACGGCCGGACCCCGCCGCCCGCCCCGTCCGGCGCGTCGGCGTGGTCGGCTCGGGCACGATGGGCAGCGGCATCGTCGAACTGTGCGCCCTGCGCGGCCTCGACGTCCGGCTCGCGGTGTCCCGGGAGACCTCGCTGGTCTCCGCGCCGCGCCGCCTCGCCGCGTCCCTGGACCGGGGCGTGGCCAAGGGCCGGCTCTCCGCGGCGGACCGGGACGCGGCGCTGGCCAGGGTCTCCGTCACCGCCGACCTCGCGGACCTGAGCGACCGCGAGCTCGTGATCGAGGCCGTCCCGGAGGACGAGCAGCTGAAGCTCGACCTGTTCGCCACGCTCGACAAGGTCGTCGCCGAGGACGCGGTCCTGGCCTCGACGACCTCGGCGATCAGCATCACCCGGCTGGCCCGCGCCACGGCGCACCCGGGCCGGCTGATCGGCATCCACTTCTTCAACCCGGTCGTCACGCTGCCCCTGGTGGAGCTCGTCCCCACGCTGCTCACCGACCCGGACGTGCTCCGGCGCGCGGAGGCCTTCGTCGCCGGGACGCTCGGCAAGGACCCGATCCCCGCCGGGGACCGCGCCGGTTTCGTGGTCAACGCGCTGCTCGTCCCGTACCTGCTGGCGGCCGTCCGCATGGTCGAGTCGGGGTACGCGTCGGCCGAGCACGTCGACCGCGGCATGGAACGCGGCTGCGCCCACCCCATGGGCCCGCTGCGGCTGTGCGACCTCATCGGTCTCGACGTCGTCGCGGCGGCGGCCGATTCCCTGTACGCGGAGTTCAAGGAGCCTCTTTACGCTCCGCCGTCGCTGCTGACGCGCATGGTGCAGTCCGGCCTCCTCGGCAGGAAGTCGGGCCGCGGGTTCTACGCGTACGCGTAGCCCGGACGAAGGAAAGCGGTCCGGCTCCCGGAGGAGGACGCCGTCCCGTTCGCCGGACAGACCTCCGTCCCTCTCGCCGAAAAACCCTCAGCCCGCTCGCAGTCCCGTTCACGGATTTCAGGAGCATACGCATGCACGCGTATATGAACATCAAGAAGTCGGCGCGCATCAGCCACGACTTCTGGGAGACCACCACCGAGGCCGGCATGTTCGACATCGTCGCGGCCGGCCTGGGCGGGGGGCGCCACCGGTCGCTCGCCGACGGGCACGAGTTCGTCAACATGTCCTCGTACTCGTACCTCGGCCTGGACACCCATCCGAAGATCGTCCAGGGCGCCGTCGACGCCGTGCTGGCGGAAGGCGCGCTGAACACCTCGACCTCCCGCATGCGGATACGTTTCGCCGCGCTGCGGGACGCCGAGGACGCCCTGTCGGAGCTGTTCGACGTGGAGGCCGTCACCGTGGCCTCCTGCGCCGCGGCGGCCTGGGCGAGCCTGCCCCTGCTCGCCTCCGGCCTCCTCACCGGCGGCGAGCCGCCGCTCATGGTCTTCGACAAGAACGCGCACTTCTGCCTCAACGCGATGAAGGCGAACGTCGCCGACGAGGCCCCCCTCACCACGATCCGGCACAACGACGTCGAGGCCCTGGAAGACCTCTGCAGGAAGCACCCGCAGGTCGCGTACGTCGCCGACGGCGTCTACAGCACCGGCGGGAAGGCGCCGATCGCCGAACTGCTGCGGCTCCAGGAGAAGTACGGCCTGTTCCTGTTCTTCGACGAGGCGCACGGCATCTCCACCGTCGGCGAACGCGGCCGGGGCGCCGTCCTGGAGGCCATGGACGGCCGGATCGGCGACCGGACGCTGATCATCACCTCCCTCAACAAGGGCTTCGGCGCCTCGGGCGGCGCGATCTTCCTCGGCCGCAAGGGGTCGCGCGACCGGCGCGACACCGCCCTGCGCAACGGCGGCCCGCTGATGTGGTCGCAGCGCATCAACACCGCCGGCCTCGGCGCCGTCCTGGCCTCGGTCGAACTGCACCGCTCGGACGAGCTCCCGGCACTCCAGCGCCGGCTCCAGGCGAACGTCGACCTCTTCGACAGCCTGCTCCCGACCGGGCTCAGCGGTGACGGACTGCCGATCCGCTTCGTGGACATCGGCTCCGAGGACGCGACCGTCCGCCTCGCCCAGGCGCTGCTGGAGCGCGGCTACTACGCCTCCCCGATCTTCTTCCCCGTCATCGCCCGCGGGAAGGCCGGCCTGCGGCTGATGCTCCGCGCGAACATGACCACCGCCGAGATCGAGGACTTCTGCCGGCAGCTGAAGGAACTGCGGGACCGGCATGCCTGAGGACCGCTCCCCCGGCACCCCGCCGCCGGCCGGCGCGCCCGCCGCCCGGCTGGAGCGCCGCACGATGGCCGTCGGCTGTCTGCTGGTGTTCATGGCGCAGATGGCCACCACCATCTACCTGCCGTCCCTCCCCGCCGTCCAGCACGACCTGGGCGTCTCCCGCAGCACCGCCGCGCTGTCGGTGTCCCTCTTCGTCATCGGCGCCGCGGCGCCCGTGGTCCTGTGGGGGCGGGCGGCGGACCGGTACGGGCGCCGCGCCTCGCTGCTCGCGTCGCTCGCGCTGTTCGTCGGCTCCAGCGCCCTGCTGGCCGTGAACTCCTCCGCCGAGGCCCTGCTGGTCCTGCGCTGCGTGCAGGGCGTCGGCGCCGGCGGCGCCGCCATCATCGCCCGCATCTTCGTCCGCGACCTCGGCGGCGGCGACGCGCTCGCCCGGCGGCTGTCGGTGCTGTCGATCGCCTTCGTCACCGCCCTCGGCGGCGGCCAGTTCCTCGGCGGCCTCATCGGCACGTACGCGCACTGGAAGGCGGGTTTCGCCGTGCTGGCCGCGGTCGGGGCCGTCGGCGCCCTCGGGGCGGCGACGCTGCCGCTGGACCCCGGCCGGGGGCGCGCCGAGCAGGCGAACATGCTGCGGATCTACCTGGGCATCCTGACCGTTCCGGCGTTCCTGCTGCCCACCGTCGCCGGCGGGCTCGGCTTCGCCACGATCGTCCTCCTCCAGGAGGTCGCGCCGTACGTCTTCCAGGACCAGTTCGGCCTGGGCGCGGACGCGTACGGGTCGATGGGGCTGCTGTTCGGGCTGGCGTACTTCGCGGGCGCGGTCATGGTGAACCGGCGCGTCGCCACGGCCGGTTCGGGCCGGCTCATGCGGACCGGCGCCCTGATCATGACCGGTGCCGGCGTGCTCACGGTCGGCCTGTGGCTGCTGCCGTCCGTGCCGCTGCGCGCCGCGCTCGTGGTGTTCACGGTGCTGTACTGCGCCGTCACCTTCGGGCAGGCGGCGCTGTTCCCGAGCAGCATGGCCGTCGCGGTGAGCGCCGTGAAGGACCACGGCGCCTACGCCGTCGCGCTGTGCGGGTTCCTGGCCCAGTCGATCGCCGGCGTCGTGGCGACCTTCGCGGCCCTGCTGCACGCCAACCTCGTCTGGGCGGGCGTCGCCACGGCGCTCAGCGCCCTCGCCTACGTCCTCGTACGCCGTGACGCCTCCGCGCCGCGCACGGCGGCCGTCCCCGACCGCGGCGCGACCTGACCAGAGAACCATGACGATACTTCGCTCCCACATCGACACCTCGTCCGAGGTGTTCCACCGCAACGCCGAGGCGTTCGAGAGCAAGCGGCGGATCATCGCCGACGCGCGGGCCGCCGCCGTCGCCGGCGGGGACGCCCGCGCGCACCGCCGCCACGCCGAACGCGGCAAACTCACCGCCCGCACGCGGGTCTTCCAGCTGCTCGACCCCGGCACCCCGTTCCTGGAGGTCGGGCAGCTGGCCGGGCACGACGTCTACGGCGAACCCGTCCCGTCGGCCGCGCTGGTCACCGGGATCGGCGTGGTCGGCGGCCGGCCGGTGATGGTCTTCGCCAACGACGCGACCGTGAAGGGCGGCACGTACTTCCCGCTCACGGTGCAGAAGCACCTGCGCGCCCAGAAGATCGCCCGTGAGAACGGCCTGCCCTGCGTCTACCTGGTGGACTCCGGCGGCATCTACCTGCCGCTGCAGGAGGACCTGTTCCCCGACGAGTACCACCTGGGGCGCATCTTCCGGAACATCGCCGAGCTGTCGGCGCTCGGACTGCCCCAGATCGCGGCCGTCATGGGCTCGTGCACCGCCGGAGGCGCGTACATCCCCGCGATGTGCGACGAGGCGGTCATCGTCCGCGGCAACGGCACGATCTTCCTCGGCGGCCCGCAGCTGGTCCGCGCGGCCACCGGCGAGGTCGTCGACGCGGAGACCCTGGGCGGTGCGGACCTGCACACCCGGGTGACCGGCGTCGCCGACCACCTGGCCGAGAACGACGACCACGCCCTGGAGCTGGTACGGGACATCGTGCGGCGCACCGGCCCCGGCACGGTGTCGGCGCCGCCGCGGGCCCCCCGGCCGCCGCTGTACGACCCGGCCGAGCTGCCCGGGATCCTCAGCGCCGACCTGCGCGAGCACATCCCCGCCCGCGAGATCCTCGCGCGGCTCCTCGACGGCAGCGAGTTCACCGAGTACCGGGCCCGCTACGGCCCCACCCTGGTCTGCGGCACCGGCCACATCGGCGGCTACCCGGTCGGAGTGGTGATCAACGACGGGGTGCTGTTCCCGGAGAGCGCGCAGAAGGGCGCGAACTTCATCGAGCTGTGCGCCCAGCGCGGCATCCCGCTGCTGTTCCTGCACAACATCAACGGCTTCATGGTCGGCGCCGAGTACGAGGCCGACGGCATCGCCAAGCACGGCGCGAAGCTCGTCAACGCCGTCTCGTGCGCCCAGGTGCCGAAGTTCAGCCTGGTGGTCGGCGGCAGCTTCGGGGCGGGCAACTTCGCGATGTGCGGCCGGTCCATGGGCCCCCGGATGATGGCCATGTGGCCGAACGCCAAGTCCACCGCCGTCGGCGCGGAGCAGACCGCGACCGTGATGGCGCTGATCCGCGGCGACCAGCTCGCCAAGGAGGGAAAGACCCTCTCCGCCGAGGAGGAGGAGTCGATCCGGCGCCCCATCATCGAGACGTACGAACGGCAGTCCCATCCGCTGTACTACGCCGCCCGGCTGTGGGTGGACGCCGTGGTGGACCCGACCGACACCCGTGAATGGCTGACGCTCTGTCTGGCGACCGCCGCGGACGCCCCCCAGCAGGAGACGCGCTTCGGCGTGTTCAGGATGTGACGACGACATGCTCAAGCGCCTTTTGATCGCGAACCGCGGCGAGATCGCCCGCCGCATCGCCCGCACCTGCCGCCGCCTCGGCGTCGAGTACGTCACCGTGTACTCCGACGCCGACCGGTCCGCGCCCCACCTGGAGGGCGCCGTCGAGTCCGTGCGCCTCGGCCCGGAGGCCGCCGCCGACAGCTACCTGCACATCGAGGCGGTCGTCGGTGCGGCGCTCCGGACCGGCTGCGACGCCGTCCACCCCGGCTACGGCTTCCTCTCCGAGAACCCACGGTTCGCGCAGGCGGTCGCCGACGCCGGCCTGGTCTTCGTCGGCCCGGACGCCGCGATGATCGCCGCCATGGGCGACAAGGCGACCGCCAGGGCCCTCATGGCCGAGGCGGGCGTCCCCGTCCTCCCCGGCTCCGAGGAGGCCACCGAGTCCGTCGAGCGGCTGGTCGCCGACGCCCGGCGCATCGGCTACCCCGTGATCCTCAAGCCCGTCGCCGGCGGCGGCGGCAAGGGCATGCGGGTCGTCGAGGCCGAGGCCGGCATGCCGGACGCCGTCGCCGAGGCCGTACGCCTGGGCCGGGCCAACTTCGGCGACGGGCGGCTCCTCGCCGAGCGCTACGTGTCCCGCCCCCGGCACATCGAGGTCCAGGTCTTCGGCGACGTCCACGGCTCGGTGGTCCACCTCTTCGAGCGCGAGTGCTCGCTCCAGCGCCGCCACCAGAAGATCGTCGAGGAGGCCCCCGCCGTCGGCCTGGACCCCGCGGTCCGGGCGGCGCTGCTCGACGCGGCGGTCCGGGGCGCCGAGGCCCTGGGCTACGTCAACGCCGGGACCTTCGAGTTCATCCTCGACACCGACGGCCGCTTCTTCTTCCTGGAGGCCAACACGCGCCTCCAGGTCGAGCACCCGGTCACCGAGGAGATCACCGGCGTCGACCTCGTGGAATGGCAGCTGCGCGTGGCGGCCGGGGAACGCCTCCCGCTCGCCCAGCACGAGATCACCGCCGTCGGGCACGCCGTCGAGTGCCGCGTCTACGCCGAGGACCCGGACGCCGGGTTCCGGCCCGCGCCCGGCCGGGCCGACGTCGTCGCGTGGCCCGCCGGCGTGCCCGACGTCCGCGTGGAGGCCGCCTTCGACACGTACGGCGACGTCCCCGCGTTCTACGACCCCATGATCGCCAAGCTGATCGCCCGCGGCCCGGACCGGGCGTCCGCGCTGCGGCGGCTGGCCGGCGCGGCACGCACCACCGCGGTCGTCGGCCTGACCACCAACCTCGGCTTCGTCGCGGACCTGCTCCGCGACCCGCGGGTCGTCGCGGGACGCCTCGACACCCACCTCGTCGACGCCTTCGTCGCCGAGAACCCGCCCCGCGCCCTGTCCGCCGAGGCCGCCGCCTGCGCGGCGGCCATGGAGGTCCCGCCGCCCGGCGACCCGGCCGCCTCGCCGTGGACCGGCACCGTCGGGCCCCTCGACCGCCCGTCCCTGGACCCCGACGCGCCCCTCGGCCGCCTCGTGCTGTGCGACGGCGGCCGGGAACTGGAGGCGCGGCTGACGGGCGTCCGCGACGGCGCGGTGCAGGTCCTGGTCCACGACCGCGCGTTCCGCGTCACCGTCTCCCACCGCGACGGACTCTTCCGCGGCAGAGTGGCCGACCGCGACTGGGCCGGCCGCCGCACCGCCGACGGCTTCGACCTGGTCCTCGACGGCCACCGGACGGCCCTGGCCACCCGGACGCACACCGAGAACGACACCGACGCCGCCGACAACACCGTGCGCTCCCCCATGCCCGGCACGGTCGTCGCCCTCTCCTGCGCGGTGGGCGACCGGGTCGAGAAGGGGGCGGTGCTCATGGTCGTCGAGGCCATGAAGATGGAGAACCGCGTCCTCGCGCCCCTCTCCGGAGTCGTCGAGGACGTCCGGTGCACCCTGAACGGCACGGTCTCGGCCGACCAGATCCTCGCCGTCGTGACCCCGGACCCGGAGCCCGACTCCTGACGGGCGCGGGGCGGGCCGCCGGTAGGGTCCGGCGGTATGACCGTCGCTCGTTCCGTCGCCCTGTTCGCCGTCGCCGCCCTCTTCGAGATCGGCGGGGCCTGGCTCGTGTGGCAGGGCGTCCGCGAGCACAAGGGGTGGGTCTGGATCGGCGCCGGGGTCATCGCCCTCGGCCTGTACGGCGTGGTGGCGACCTGGCAGCACGACGACGACTTCGGGCGCATCCTCGCCGCGTACGGCGGGGTGTTCGTGGCCGGGTCGATCGCCTGGGGCATGGTCGCCGACGGCTACCGCCCCGACCGCTACGACGTCATCGGCGCCCTGGTCTGCCTCGCCGGCATGGCCGTCATCATGTACGCCCCGCGCGGCCACTGAGGAGCGCCGGGCCGGCCGGGGGCCGGACGGACCCGCCCGGCCCCCGGCCCGCACCGGCTACGACGGCCAGCCGCCGTACGGCACGGTGAGGAGTTCCATGGCGTGGCCCGCCGGATCCATGAAGTACACGCCACGGCCGCCGTCGTTGTGGTTGACGGTGCCCGGCTGCTTCCGCTGCGGGTCGGCGTAGTGCTCGATGCCGCGCCCCCTGATCCGCGCGTACGCCGCGTCGAACTCCTCCTCGGAGACCAGGAACGCGTAGTGCTGGGGGGTGATGCTGTCCGCGGGGACGGTGGCGAAGTCCAGCGTGACGCCGTTGCCGAGGGCGACCGCGATGAACGGGCCCCATTCGGCGGTGATCTCAAGACCGAGCAGCTCCGCGAAGAACTCCGCGGACTCCCGGTTGTCCCGGGCGTGGACGATCGTGTGATTGAGCTCGACTGACAAGGAATGCCTCCGACGGCATGTCCCGGCACCTCCATGCCTCACCCAGCCGGTGACCGACACGCGATGCCGCCGTGGACCTTAGCCCTGTCCGGGCCGGCGGGGCAACGGGGTTGCGGGGGAAGGCCGGTCACGTGGTCTTGGACGTGGTCGGGGTCTTGGTCTCCGCGAGGGTGTGGGCGACGAGGGCGTTGGCGTGGCCGTGACCGAGGGCGTGTTCGGACTTCAGCCAGGACACCAGGTCCATGTGCCGGGTCAGCGGAGAGGTGCGGATGAGGTGCTTCCATTCGGCGATCGGGCGGCCGTACTTCTTCTCGATGGACGGGAAGTAGCTGGCGGGACCCTTCACGGCGTCGGTCATGGTGGCCCTCTCTTGGGTGGTTGGCGTCGCTTCTTATGACCGGCCGTGGGGCGGGGAGTCATCGGTGGCGGGGTGTGGGGCGGGTCACATGGCGGGGGGTCAGGACCACTGCTGGTCGGCGAGGGTGGTGACCGGCTGGGGCTTGCCGATGACCGCCAGGGCGATGAAGAAGTTGATCTGGCCGATCGCGACAGTCAGGGTCGCCAGCGCCTTCTCGTCGTAGTGCCGCGCCGCCTCCGCGTACAGGTCGTCGGTGACGCGCTCGCGGCCGGGCGGGGCGGGCTGGAGGGTGGCCTCCACGAGGGCGAGGGCGGCGCGCTCGGCGGCGGTGAAGCAGAGGGCGTCCTGCCAGGAGGAGACGGCGGTGATGCGCTCCTCGGTCTCGCCGGCCTTGCGCAGGAAGCCGGTGTTCAGGGTCGTCAGGTAGGTGTTGCCGACGATCTGGCCGGCACGCAGGTGCACGAGGTTGATCGTGCCGCGCGGCACCGAGCGGTTGCCGGTGGCGCGGAAGAGGGCGGCGCTGACGTCGTTCAGCTCGGGCACGAGCGCGGTCGGGTCGGACATGCGGGAGATCGGGGTCTTCGTCATGGCGGTCGCTTCCTTCTTCGTCCGGGGCGCTCCGTCGGCGCCTTCGTCCCGTGGGTCGTTCGTCGTTCGTCGTGCGTCGTTCGTTGTCATGACGGAGCGGGGCGGGGAGATGTGACCGGGGAAGCGTTTTTTCTGCTTGACCTTCGAGTGGGTCGAAGGTCGACCATGGCGCCGTGTCCCCTTCCGAGCTCATGCCGATCGGGGTCTTCGCCCGGCGTACCGGGCTGACCGCGAGCGCCTTGCGTTTCTACGCCGATTCCGGGCTGCTGCCTCCCGCCGAGGTCGACCCGGTCACCGGGTACCGCTCCTACGCCGACGGGCAGGAGGAGCGGGCCGGTGTGCTGCGGCGGCTGCGGGAGATCGGGATGCCCCTCGCGGACGTCCGGGCGGTGCTCGACGGCTCGCCCGGGGAGGCGGCCCGGCGGATCGACGCGCACGTCGCGCGGGTCGTCGGGGAGGCCGCGGACGTGCGGCGGAAGGCCGCGGTCCTCACGGCGGGCCTCACCGCCGGCCTCGCGCCGGCGTGCGCGCCCGGGGACGCGGGGCGGCTGCCGGTCGCCGCGCTGCGGGGGCCGGTGCTGGCGGACGCCGTCGAGCAGGTGCTGACCGCGACCGTGCGGGAGCCGGGGCTGCCGGTGCTCGGCGGGCTGCGCGTCGAGGCGGCGCCGGGGGCGGTGTCGCTGACCGCGACGGACCGGTACCGCCTCGCGACCCGGACCCTGGTCCCGGTGGAGGCGGGCGCGGGCACCTGGGCCGCCACCGTCGACGGCGACGCGCTGCGGGCCGCCGTCCCGGACGTCCGCCGCAGTCCTCTCGTACGCGTCGAGGCGACGCCGTACGGGCTGTGGCTGCGGATGCCGGAACGGGAGGACCGGCACTGCCCGCTGCTGGCGGACGACTTCCCCGACCACCGGCTGATGCTCGCGTCGCTGCCCGCGGCCACGACCCGGGTGACGGTCGCCAAGGGCCCGCTGCTGCGGGCCCTGGAGGAGCAGCCGGACCCGTGCGTCACGCTGCGGGTGTCCCCCGGTGTCCTGGACGTGTCGGGGGTGCCGCTGGACGCGGTCACGACCGGGCGGGAGCTGCGGATCCGCTTCGTGCTGACCACCCTCCACCCGGCCGTCAGCACCGCCCTCGGGCCCGACGTGATGCTGGACCTGCGCGGGCCGGACCGGCCCGTCACCGTCCGCTCCGCCGACCGGGGCGACCTCACCACCCTGGCCATGCCCGTACACGACCGAGAAGGACGAAGGAAGCGACGATGAGCGGTAGCAGCACTCCCCCTCCCGACAGCACCATGGAGGCCATCGGCCGGGCCGTCGCCGACGGGCAGGGCGGTGACGCCGCCGGTGCCCGCGCGCGGCTGCTGGAGCTGTGGTCCGGGATCGGCGTCACCGGCGACCCGCTGCACCGGTGCACCCTCGCCCACCACCTGGCGGACCTGTACGACGACCCCGCTCAGGCCCTGGCCTGGGACGTCCGCGCCCTGGACGCCGCCGACGCGCTCACCGAGCAGCGTCTCCAGGAGCACCACGCGGGGCTGGGCGTCGCCGGGCTCTACCCGTCGCTCCACCTCAACCTCGCCGACGCCTACCGCCGCCTCGGCTCGTTCGAGACGGCCGCCGGGCACCTCGCCGCGGCCCGCGAGCACGCCCCCGCGCTCCCCGGCGGGTACGGCGCGCTGATCCGTACCACCCTCGACGAGGTGGCGGAGGCGGTCGCCCGGCGCGACACCGCGCGCCGGGCCTCGGCGCCCGGTGCCGGGCGGTAGCGCCGCTACGCGACGTGGAAGACGATGGCGTCCGCCAGGGTCTCGCAGCGGCGCACGGCGTCCTCGCGGGTGGGGGCGGTCGCGAAGACGTAGCCCCGGTCGGAGGAGAGCAGCGAGTCCATCGCCGACACCTCGTCGCCGGGGTGCTTGCCGATCACCGCTCCGGCGTCCGCGTCCGCGAAGTCCTTGAGGTACGGGATCATGTGCGGCGCGCGTTCGCCGGCCGGGACCCGGCGGACCGGGACGGGCAGGTCGTCGGCGCCGGTGATCGCGGTGATCCGGCCCGGGGCAGCGTCCAGGAAGCGGATGGCCGCGCCCTGCCGGGGCTCCGGGGCCGTGCCGGGCAGCCGGTCGATGCCGAGCGGGACGGTGAGGAAGAGCCGCGCCGGGTCCCAGCCGGTGGCCCGGTGCACCATCTCGGGGATGCCGGCGCCCGACAGGCGGTTGTGGGTCTCCAGGAGGCGCGGGCCCGCCGGGGTGAGGACGAACTCGCTGTGCGAGGGGCCGTCGGTGAGGCCGACGGCGTCCAGCACGCCGGCGGTGAGCGCGTGCAGCTCCGCCAGGACCGGGCGGGCCGCGTCGCTGGGGACGCTGCACTCCCACTCGACGAAGTGCTCGTTCACCCGGTACTCGCTGACGCCCAGCACGACGTGGCGGCCCTCGTGGGAGAACGCCTCGACGCTGACGACCGGGCCGTCCAGGTACTCCTCGGCGAGCACGCCGCCGTACCCGAACTCCTCGATCTCCCGGAAGGCGCGGGCGGCGTCCACCGGGTCCGCGACCACGTTGATGTGCAGGCTGCCGGCGCCCTGGCCGGGCTTCAGCACGATCCGGTCGCCGACCTCCGCCAGGAACGCGGCGGCCTCGTCGGCGGTGTGGACGCGGCGGTGCCGGACGGGGCTGAGGCCGGCCCGGTCCAGGGCCTGCCGGGTGAGGGCCTTGTCCTGGATGGTCCGGGACACCTCGGGCGGGGTGCCGGGCAGGCCCAGCTTCTCGTTGACCTCGCCGACCGGCACGGCGGACAGCTCGGTGGTGGTGAGGATCCGGTCGAACGGCGCGGCCTCGTGCAGCGGGCGCAGCAGTTCCAGCAGCGCGCCGGTGTCGGTGATGTCGCAGGTGAGGATGGAGACGACGTGCGGTTCGGCCTCGGCGCGGTCGAACTGGCCCTCGGTGTGGACGAGGGTGACGTCGATGCCGAGGTCGCGGGCTCCGTGGACGGGGGCGGGACGGCCTCCGACGACGGCGATGCGGGGCCGTGTGGTCATCGCGGTGCTCTTTCCGTGGCAGGGGTCAGGGTGCTCAGGGGGGTGCTCGGGTGGACCTCGCGTTCGACGCGCGGCAGGATCTCGGGGACGTAGATCTCCTGGATGGCGGCGCCCTCGCCGTGCGCCTCCCAGTGGGCGCGGCTCGCCCAGCGCTCGACGAGGACGAAGCGGAGGGGGTCCGCGTCGGAGCGGTACGCCTCCCAGGCGACGCAGCCGTCCTCGGCGAGGCACAGCGGGCGCATCCGGCGCAGCGCGTCGGCGACGGGTCCGGCGTCGGCCGGGTCGGGGACGCGGACGATGACGATCAGGTCGAACATCAGGCGGCTCCCCCGGCGGGCTGCGCGGCGGCGGCGATCCGGACGATCTCCGGGAGCCAGTCGCGGATCGCGGCGAGGTCCGCGCCGAGGGCGAGGGCCCGGGCGGGGTCGACGCCGAAGTCGGCGGGGCAGGAGTACGGGGAGAGCGCGGGGTCGCCGGCCGGGTCGTCCTTTTCGACGACGGCGGTCGCCTTCCCGGTGGCGCGCTCCACGGCCGCGCACACGTCGTACACGTCGGCCGTGTCGGGCGAGGCGACGTTGAAGACGCCTCCGTCGGGGGCGAGTTCGCCGGTGGCGGCGCGGGCGAGGAACGCGGCGGCGTCCGGGGCGTGCACCAGGGACGTGCGGCCCGGGCGGGCGTGGGCGGTGACGGGTTCGCCGGTGCGGGCGCGGTCGAGGTGGAAGTCCAGCCGGCCGGTGAAGTCGCCGGTGGCGGCGAGGACATGGGCGACGCGGGCGATCGTGACGGGCACGCGGGCGTGCCGCACCAGGGCCGCCTCGGCCTGCCGCTTGCCCTCGCCGTAGTTGCGGCCGACGAAGTCGAGGTCGTGCCAGGGCAGTTCGGTGTCGTACGCGTACTCCTCCGGCCGGAGCTCGTCCTCGCGGGCGAAGGCGCTCATGGGCGGCGCCGGGATCCGGTGCCGGAAGGTGTCGGCGTTGTACACCTCCATGCTGCTGGTGAGCACGAACCGGCCGGCGCGGGCGCCGAAGGCCGTCGCGGCCTCCAGGGCGGCGGCCGGGGTGTAGCACGCCTGGTGGACCACGGCGTCGAACCGTTCGCCGGCGACGGCGGCGGCCAGCTCGCCCGGCCGGGTGACGTCGGCGGTCAGCCGGCGGACGGCCGTGCCGAACGGGTCGGGGGTGCGGCCCCGGGTGACGAGCGTGACC
Source organism: Microtetraspora glauca (assembly GCA_000721275.1). Taxonomy (GTDB): domain Bacteria; phylum Actinomycetota; class Actinomycetes; order Streptomycetales; family Streptomycetaceae; genus Streptomyces. The sequence goes on from JOFO01000023.1 coordinate 40,903, forward strand.
CGGTGGCCCTCGTCGAGCAGCCGGCGCACCAGGAGCTTCCCGAAGAAGCGGGTTCCTCCGATGACGCAGATCTCTGCCATCTCTCGCTGTCTCTCTTCCCTGTCTCTCTCTTCCCCGGGAGGGGTCAGGCCTTGACCGGTTCGGCGGACGACGGTTCGGCGTCGCCGGCGGCGTCCGCGGGGCGGTCCTCGTCGCGGCTGGCGAAGCAGATGACGGCGCACAGCGCGGCGACGGCCGCGGCCACGTACCAGTTGGCGCCCGGCAGTCCGGCGGAGACCGAGACGTCGAACATGACGCCGGCGAGCAGCGCGCCGGCCATGTTCCCGGCGCTGCGGAAGAAGTGCATGGCGCCCATGGCGCGGGCGAGCTGCTGCTCGGGCACCTTGCGGGCGACCCACATGTCGAAGGACGGCACGAAGAGGATCTCGCCGAAGACGACGACGAAGCAGCCGGCGACGACGGCCCACAGCGCGGCCGGGCCGGCGCCGAAGAGGGCGAAGGCGACGGCCATGGCGGTCAGGCCGATGCCCATGACCACGCCCGGGCGCAGGTGCTTGATCGCCAGCTTGAAGACCGGGTACTGGAGGACGAGCAGGCTGAGGCCGGTGATCCAGAAGGGCGCGGAGGGCGCCCAGCCGGGCACGTACTTCCCCATGTGCAGCGGGATGCCGACGACGAAGCACAGGGACAGGAACCAGAACACCGCCGACAGCAGGAAGTAGCGGGTGGCGCCGCCGACCTCGACGGACTTCAGCCCGGCGAGGCTGAACAGCGGGGCCCGCTCCGCGCCGGCGTCCTTGCGGGGGGCGGCGGTGCCGTCGGCCTGGAAGCCGTCGCGGGGGATGAACAGCGACGCCGACAGGCAGAAGCCGAGGAAGAGCACGAAGACGGCGGTGAACACGACCCGCAGGTCCATGCCGAGGAGCAGACCGCCGGCGAGCGCGCCGCCGAACAGGCCGACCTGCGCGGACATCTGGAACGTCGAGAACGCCTTGGCGCGCTCGTCCTCCGGGTACGACACCAGGATGTTCTTCAGGCCGGGGAAGGCCGTGCCGGAGCCGAAGCCGATGAACAGGGCCAGCAGGCTGTAGACGAGGACGCCGCTGGTGAAGCCCATGAGGCCCAGCGAGACCGCCTCCAGGCCGGTGCCGACGAACACCGCGCCGCGGATGCCGAGCCGGTCGGCGAAGCCCTCGTAGGAGAAGGTCGCGGCCAGCCGCCCGACGTACGTCATGCACATGACGACGCCGGCCCAGAAGCCGCTGTCGCTGTCGCCCAGCGAGGCCACCAGGATGGGGAACCAGATGAAGTTCCCGATGTGGGCGAGGAAGATCCCCGCGTTGAGCCCGAAGAGGGCGCTTCTGCGCTGGCTGGTCACAGGACTGCCTTTCCGTTCGTGGGGGCCGAGCGGAGCTCGGAGATCGCGCGGGCGACGGCGGCCCGGTCGACCGGCACACCGCGGACGACGGTGGCCAGGGGCAGCGCCGACAGCGGGCCGCCGGGGGTGTGGAGGTTGAAGGTGGCGGGGGCGCCGGTCCGCAGCGGCGGCCGCGGGTCGCGGACGCCGCTCAGCGCGTCGAAGTGGCGGCGGCCGGTGACGGTGGCCTGCCGGCGCAGCTCCTCGGCGAGCCCGTCGTCGTCGCCGGCGAGCAGGGCGAGCTCGCTGAGGAACGAGTAGCCGTGGTAGGCGCCGAGGTTGCCGGAGTCGGTGCCGATGAGGAGGTCGCCGCGGCGCAGCGCCGCCAGCGCGTTGCGGCGCATGTCGGCGAGGGCGGCGGTACGGGTCTCCTGGCAGCCGTACGCGATGCCGAAGGGCTGCTCGACGGTGCGGACGAACTCCAGGTTCGCGGGGTCCTGGGTGTCGAGGAAGCCCTCGCGGCCGTACTCCTCCAGGAACTCCTCCCGCGTCATGATCATCGACCGGAGGCCGGCGAGCGTGGAGACGAACCGGGCGCCGTCCAGCTCCTTCCAGTCGGCGTCGTCGAGGGTGCGGTCGCGGACGGTGTGGGCGAAGAGCCGGAAGCCGCAGTCGTACGCGAACCGGGTCTCCTCCAGGGTGTTGCAGTCGACGACGGCCGTGACGCCGCGCTCGGCGGCGATCCGGGCGGTGAAGCGCAGCACCCGCTCCGAGAGCCGGGAGAAACGGACCGGGCTGCCGGGCTGCTCGGTGCCGTCGGTGAACATGACCTTGAGGAAGGTGCCGCCGCGTTCGGCGTTGGACCGCAGCGCGTGCTCCAGGTCGGCCTCGACGCCGAGCATGTGGACCGGCGCGGGGAACTCCACGCCGTGCCCGGTGCGCCCGGCCGCGTCGGTCATCGCCGTCACCGCGTACCCGCAGTGGACGACCTCGGGGTACGGCCACGGGGACGCCTCCCGGCCGGCCCGCCAGGCGTCGTCCACCAGCGGGAAGCCGAACATGTCCACGACATGGGTGACCCCGTGGTAGAGGTACTGGAGGGCGACGATCCGCGGGTCGTCCACCGAGTCGTCCCAGTTGGCGGGGAGCGAGACGTGGGCGTGGGTCTCGGTGTAGCCGGGCCACAGCTCGGGCTCCGAGCCGGTGCGGCGGCCGGCCGGGACGAAGGCGGTGAAGACGCCGTCCTCGGCCGTCACGTCGTACAGCGCCTCGTCGTCGAGGAGGGGGACCGCGACCCCCCGGACGGTGAGGGTCCCCGCCTCCTGCCGGATCGGAGCCGCGCTCACCGGGCGACCTCGACCCGCATGCGCAGCTCGATCCGGCCCAGGGCGTCCTCGCAGCGCTCGTTGACCTGGGCGCGGTCCTCGCCGGTGAAGATGAGGTGGCCGATCCAGTCGAAGTTGCTCTTGGCGAGCCGGTCGACGGCGGTGCCGGGCTTCTTGTACGCCTGCGCGCTGTGGAAGCCGGGCAGGCCGGCGAGGGCGTCGAAGCCGATGGACTCGACGGTGCCGGCGATCGGGGCGCCGAACCAGTGGCCGCCGGCCGTGGTGCCGCCGGGGAAGGGGAGTTCGGGGCGCTCGCCGAGGGCCTGCCGGATGACCTCCAGGTAGGCGTCGACGCCGGAGGAGATCTTCATCAGGGTCGGCACGATGCCGCCGATCAGCCGGCCGTTGACCTCGCAGAGCACCGGGCCGTCGGGGCCGAGCAGGAACTCGGTGTGGATGAAGCCGAAGTCGACGCCCAGCTCGTTCAGGACCTGCGTGGTCATGGCGAACAGCTCGTCCTGGAGCGGGTGGCCGTCGAAGTAGGTGGCGCCCATCTCGATGAAGTGCGGGAAGCCGCTGAGCGGGCGGTCGGTGAGGCCGAGGTTGACGACCTCGCCGCCGGCCAGCACGCAGGACTCGACGGAGATCAGCTCGCCCTCGACGAACTCCTCGATGAGGATGTCGGGGATGCGGACGACGCCGCGCCCGTAGTCGGTGACGCGCTCCAGCTCGGCGAGGTAGTCGCGCAGGTCCTGCTCGTCCCTGAGGTGGAGGACGTGGAGGCTGGCGGTGCCGTCGGACGGCTTGACGACGCACGGGAAGCCGATCTCGCGGACGGCGGCCTCGACCTTCGCCGGGTCGTCGACGTGCGCGAAGCGCGGCTGGCGGACGCCGGTGCCGTCGAGGGTGAGGCGGGTGCGGTGCTTGTGGCGGGCGTTGAGAGCGCCGTCGACGCTCATGCCGGGCAGGCCGAGGGAGCGGGCCACGGTCGCGGTGTGCACGGTGTGGTACTCGCTGTAGGTGGTGACGCCGTGCACCGGGTTGCCGGCGTGGATCTCCTTGGCGATCCGCTCCAGCTCGTCGATCGAGAACGCCTGGTCGCTCTTCACGACCTGGCAGCGGGGGTGCGCGAAGGCGTCCTTCGCGAGCGGCGAGGCCGCCAGGTAGAAGTCGGGGTCGGCGGAGACGAGGGTGACGTCGTGGCCCAGCTCCAGGGCGTTGGCGATGCCCTGGATGCCGTTCGGGTTGCACTCGATCATCAGGACGTGCATGGCGGGACTCCTTGCGGACGTGGGGTGGTGGGGGCGGCGGGTCAGGGGGTGGCGGCGGCGAGGACGGCGTCGGTGGTGAGGCCGAGGCGGGCCATCACCTCGTGGTGGTCGCCGCCCTCGTAGGGCCAGTCGTGGCCGGCGTTGACGCCGACGACCTCGCTGCCGGGCAGCAGCAGCGCCAGCGCCTCGGCGGCGCCGCCCTCGCCGCGGTGCTCCTCGACGACCACGAACCGGCGGTGCAGACCGGCCAGTTCGGCCGCGGAGCGGGCGAGCCGCGCGTGGTCGACGTGGACCAGGTGGGCGTGGGCCAGCTCGGGGCGCCGCTCGCGGGCGGCGAGCGCGAGGCGGGTGCCCTCCTCGCCGACGGACACCAGGCAGGGCGTGTCGGCGTCGCCCCGGGCGTCCCACACCACGGGCGGCAGGGCGTCGCCGCCGGGCAGCGAGGCGTACGCGGCGTTCCGGCCGGTCCGGATGTACGTGGGCGTGCCGGTGCGGGCCGCCTCGCGGACCACCGCCCGGGTCTCGGCCTCGCCGTACGGGGCGGCGACGGCGACACCGGGGATGCTGCGCAGGACCGCCAGGTCCTCCAGGCAGTGGTGGGTGGTGCCGAACCAGGCGCCGGACACCCCGGCGTACGGGGCGACGACGGTGACGCCGGCCTTCAGGTAGCCCAGCGTCAGCTTGAGGCTCTCGGCGGCGCGCAGCGCGGCGAAGGGCGCGAAGGTGGAGACGAACGGGCGGTAGCCGGCGGCGGCGAGCCCGGTCGCCATGTCGATCATGGCGCCCTCGGCGATGCCGAGGTTGAAGAAGCGGTCCGGGTGGGCGAGCTGGAAGGGGTGCTTCTTGCCGCCGAGGTCCGCTTCGAGGCAGACGATCCGCGGGTCGCGGGCGGCGAGTTCGGTGAGCTCGGCGCGGTAGGCGTCGCGTCCGCTGAGGACGGCCGCGGGCGGCGGCGTGAGGGTCGTCGGGGTCATCGGATGGCTCGCTTCCACTGCGCGGCGCGGGCCGCGTCGATCGTCACGTAGTGCGAGGCCGCCTTGCCCTCGACGGCGCGGACGCCCTTGCCCTTGACGGTGTCGGCGAGGACGGCGAGCGGCCGGACGGCGTCCGCGCGGTCGCCGGCGAACACCTCGGTGAGGGCGGCCAGGTCGTGGCCGTCGACGGTGACGGTGTCGAAGCCGAAGGCGTCGAAGCGCTCGGCCAGCCGGGGCAGCGGGGAGATGTCGGCGACGAGCCCGTCGTTCTGCCCGCCGTTGCGGTCCACGACGAGGACGAAGGTGCCGAGCCGCTGGGCGGCGGCGACCTGGACGGTCTCCCAGACCAGGCCCTCCTGGAGCTCGCCGTCGCCGGCGACCGCGATCCCGAGGCCGCCCTGTCCGCCGAGCCGGCGGGCCATGGCCCAGCCGGCCGCGTACGGCACGCCGTGGCCGAGGCTGCCGGTGGGGAACCGGACGCCGGGGACCTTCGGCCCGGGGTGCCCTGTGTACGGGTGCCCGGCGAGGCCGTACAGCGGCGCCGGGTTCTCCGGCAGGACGCCGCTGACGTGCAGCGCGGCGTACAGTCCGGCGGCGGCGTGGCCCTTGCTGAGCACGACCTCGGTGCCGTCGCCGCGCCCGGCGCGGTGCAGGGCCGCGATCAGGATGTCCAGGACGGACAGGCTGCCGCCGAGGTGGCAGCCGCGGGGGCTCGCGGCCATGTCGACGACGAGCCGCCGGGCCTCCCGGGCCCGCTCGGCGAGCAGGGCGACGGTCGCGTCCTCGGTGCCGGTACGCGCCGGGGCGTCGTGGACGGCGGTCACCGGGTGCTCCCCTCGCCGAGGGCGAACCAGCGGTTCACGGCGTCCGCGAGGACCGAGCGGGCGGTGCGGTACTCCATGCTGCCGATCCGCTCCTCGTCGGTGTGGTCGAGGGCCGAGTCGCCCGGGCCGTACGCCACCATGGGGACGCCCTTCCAGGTCGTGGCCAGGGTGTTCATGTCGGAGGTGCCCTTCTTCACCACGAACCGGGGCCGGATGCCGGCCTGCGCGAAGGCGCGGGTGAAGACCTTGACGAGGCCGGTCGCCCGGCCGCCCGCGTGGCCGGGGGTGGCCCGCAGGACCTCGGTCTCGACGCCGTCCCGGCCGGCGGCGGCGCCGAGCGCGGCGGCGCGCAGCACCTCCAGGTCGGCGCCGGGGGGCACCCGGAAGTTGAGGACGCCGACGGCCCGGTGCCGGGCGCGGCCGGTCTCGCAGCGGATGTCGATGACGGCGCTGAGCGCCTCGGGCGCCTCCTTGAGGACCGCCGCGCGGACGGCGTCGAGGACGTCGGTCAGCAGGTCGGGGGCGGTGACGGCGTCCATGCCGGCCGAGTGGCCGCTGGCGACCGACGCGGTGACGCGCAGCTTGAACAGGCCGAAGTAGCCGAGGGTCAGGGTCTCCGCGCCGCTGGGCTCGCCGATGACGACGGCGTCGGCGGGGTAATGGTCGCGGGCGTGGAAGGCGCCCTTGGAGGAGGACACCTCCTCCTCGACGGCGCCGACGACGCGCAGCTGCCCGTCCTCGGGGATGTCGGCGTGGGCGAGGACCTCCAGGAAGTTCGCGAGGCTGCCCTTGGCGTCGACGCTGCCGCGGCCCCACAGCTCCTCGCCGCGCCACTCGGCGGGCCGCAGGTGCGGCACCGTGTCGAGGTGGCCGAGGAGCAGCATCCGGCGGGGGCCGTCGCCGCGGGTGGCGACGAGGTTGCCGGCGGCGTCGACCTCGGCGTCGATGCCGCGCTCGCGGCACCAGTCGGCGAGGTAGACGGCGAGTTCGGCCTCGTCGCCGGAGACGGACGGCACGGAGACGACCTTGGTGAGCAGCCCGAGGTCGGCGCCGGGTTCGCGGGTGCGCCAGAAGCGGGTCCACTTCTCCGGTTCGGCCATGGTGTGGGGGCCGGTGATGGCGACGTCGGCGCTGCCGGCGAGGGCCATCTCGGCGGCCCGGACCTTCTGCCGCATCCGGCCGCCGGCGTACCGGGCGCCGTCGCCGGGGTAGGCGTTGGGCAGGGTGGAGGCGGGGTCGGCGGGGTCGGTGAGGAGTCCGGCGGTGCCGGTGACGAGCCGCAGGTGGTCGGCGTCGAGGGCGACGCTGAGGGCGGCGGCGAGGACGTCGGCGTCGACGTTGAGCGGCGCGCCGCCGGCCTCGTCGTGCACCGGCGGGGAGACGCAGACGACGTCGTAGGCGTCGAGGAGCGCGGTGAGCCGGGCGGTGTCGACGTCCGCGGGGACGCCGGCCCGGTGGTCGCGGACGACGACCGGGCGGCCGTCGTCGTTGAGGGCCTTCAGCGGCCGGTTGGCGCGGCCGGAGACGAGCCGGTTGCGGGCGGCGACGGAGGTGAAGACGCGCAGGCCGTGGGCGGCCAGGTCCTGCTCGACGGCGGGCAGGGTGACCTGCTCGTACGCGTCGACCAGGTGCCGCATCTCCTCCGGCGGGCAGTAGCGGACCTCGTCGCCGTTGGCGAGCCGGAGCCGGGGCATCGGGCGGCCGGCGGAGCGGTAGTGCCGCTCGATGCCGGTGGCGCCGCCGGCCACCAGGAGCACCCGGGCGCCGCGGGCGGCGAGGGCGGCGATCTCCTGGTGGACGGTGCCGAGGTCGAGGGTGGCGCTGCCCGCCTTGATCACGTACAGGGGCCTGGTCACGGCGACACCGCCGTGGTGGGCAGGCCCGCGGTCTCGTCGAAGCCGCAGATCAGGTTCATGGCCTGGATGGCCTGGCCGGCGGCGCCCTTGACGAGGTTGTCGAGCGCGGCGACGGCGACGCACTGCCCGTCGCGGACGGCGACGGCGACCTCGGCGACGTTGGAGCCGACGACGGCCTTCAGCATCGGGAAGTCCTGCGGGGCCTTCGGCGCGGTCCGCACCCGGACGAACGGCTTGCCGACGTACGCCTTGGCGTAGGCCCGCTTGACGTCGAGCGGCGAGACGCCGGGCAGCAGGTCGGTGTAGGCGGTGACCATGATGCCGCGGGCCACGTCGAGGCTGTGGGTGGAGAAGCGCAGGTCCATGGCGGCGCCGGTGAACTCGGCGATGGCCTGGCTGATCTCCGGCGCGTGCCGGTGGCCGTACAGCTTGTGGACCCGGAAGTTGCCGCTGCGCTCGGCCGGCGGTTCGCCGCTGCCGCGTCCGCCGCCGGTGGAGCCGGTCTTGGCGTCGACGACGACCCGGTGGTCGACGAGGGAGGCGGCGAAGAGCGGGTAGAGGGCGTAGACGGTGGTGACGGCCATGCAGCCGGGCAGGCTGATGAACCGGCTCTCCGGGACGGCGGTGCTCAGCTCCGGCACGTAGTAGGCGAAGTCCTCGAACGGCGGGTTCTTCGCGGTCTTCGGGTAGTACGACTCCACCTCGGCCCGGTCGCGGAGCCGGAAGTCGCCGCCGAGGTTGAGGACCCGCTTGGCGCGCTCGGCGACGAGCGGCAGCCGCTCGGGCAGCGCCCCGGTGGGGAGGCAGCCGAAGGCGATGTCCACGTCCTCCAGTTCCTCCAGCGGACGGAACCTGAGACCGGCGGCGGCCGGGTGGTTGCGCAGCCAGGGGTGGACGGAGCCGAGGGTGGCGCCGGCGTTGCGCTCCGCGGACAGGAAGGCGAGTTCGACGCCGGGATGCTCCAGGAGCAGCCGGATGACCTCGCCGCCGGTGTAGCCGCTGGCGCCGATGACGGCGACGCGGACCTTCTGGTCGGTGTCAGCCAAGGCGGGCCGCCTTCTCGTACGGGCGGCGGTGGTCGCCGTTCTCCACGAGCTTGCGGATGGCGTCGGGTCGCCGGGCGACCTTGCGGAAGGCGTCGGCGTACCGCAGGGCGCGCTCGTACTCGACGGGGGAGCGCAGCTCGCGGCAGAGCACCAGGGTGCTGTCGAGCATGCCGAGCGTCACCGGGAAGTCCTCGGGGCGGTGGTCGCGGACGGCGCCGGGGTTGAGGGTGAAGGGGTGGCCGTTGCCGAAGCCGTCGCGGTGGACGAAGGGCAGGTGGCAGGGGATGGGGGTGTTCTGCCACTCGCGGGCGGGCACGCCCTCGGCGACGAGGAGTTCGTGCACGGCCTCCTTGACGGCGTGCACGGGCAGGTCGCCGAGGCCGACGGCCTCCGGGTGGAGGGTGACTCGGTACATGTTGTACGCGTGGGTGTGGCCTTCGGGGACGTGCGGCGGGGTGAACAGGCCGGTGCCGTCGAGGGCTTCGCCGAGGAGGGCGGCGTTGCGGGCGCGGATCGCGTCGTAGTACGGGAGCCGCTTGAGCTGGCTGCTGCCGAAGGCGGCGGCGACCCAGGACATGCCGTAGTCGATGCCGTGCCGCTCCAGGTAGGCGGCGGCGCGGTCGTACGCCTCCTCGGTGGCGAAGAACGCGATGCCGCCCTCGCCGCCGAGCGGGAAGTTCTTGTCGGCCATGAGGCTCTGGCCGGCGGCGTCGCCGAAGGAGCCGGCGACCTGGTCGCCGATCTTCGCCGAGTGGGCGTGCGAGGCGTCCTCGACGAGGGCGATGCCGTGCCGGTCGGCGAGCGCCCGCAGGGCGGGCACGTCGGCCGGGAGGCCGTGGACGTGCACCGGCATGAGGGCGCGGGTGCGGTCGGTGATCGCCGCGGCGGCGGCCTCCGGGTCCATGCAGTACGTGACCGGGTCGATGTCCACGAAGACGGGGACGGCGTGCGCGGCGACGACCGCCTGGGCGGTGGCGATGAAGGTGAACGCCGGGACGATGACCTCGTCGCCGGGCTGGACGCCGGCGCCGACGAGCGCCATGTGCAGGCTGGAGGTGCCGCTGGCGGTCGGCAGCGCGTGGGCGGCGCCGACGTACGCGCGGTACGCCTCGGCGAAGTCGGCGACGACCTTCTCCGGGGCCTGGCGCTGGGCCAGCATCAGATTGAAGACGTCTTCCTTGGTGATGACCGGGAAGAGGGTGCGGCGCAGGGCCTTGGGGATGAGGGCGTCGCCGCCGAGCGCGGCGAGCTCGGTGTCGAGCTCGGCCTCGGACGGGAGGGGCAGCGGCGCTGCCGGGAAGTCAGTGATCACGAGTGTGCTCCGAGAGAGGCGGCCGGCCGGACCGCGTGGGTGAGGGCCATCCGCGCGCAGGCGGCCACGAGCGGGCTGAGCCGGTAGTTGAACTGGACGCCGGGCACCAGCTCCGCGTCGGCCTCCTCCTGGGTCCACATGGTCCGCAGGTCGTAGGCGCCGAAGATCTTCAGGCGCTCGGCGCGCGCCCAGACGTCGGGGGAGTCGGTGAGGACGGCGGCGGCCGGGCCGAAGCCGAGGCCGGTGAGGTCCACCACCAGGACGGGGGCGGTGGCCGCGGCGGCGAGTTCGGGCAGCCGGTCGGCGTTCTCCGCCGTGAGCTCCACGTAGTCGTACGCGACGGGCTCGCCGGCCCCGGCGGACTCGGCGGTCAGGCCGAGCCAGGCGAGGAACGCGAGGGTGGGGCGGTCGGTGTGGGGCACGGTCACGGTGTCGCCGTGGCCGAGGCCCTGGCCGGCGAGGGCGCCGTGCAGGGCGCCGGTGCGGCTGTTGAAGAGGGCCGCCCTGGCGCGGCCGGTGCGCTTGGTGAGCAGCCGCTCCAGGCCGGGCAGCTCCCGGTCGCTCTTCTCGATGCTCATGACGACGCCCGAGGTGAGGACGCGGGTGAGCACGGTCGCGGTGTCGAACAGTTCCATGGTCTTCTCCGGGTGTCTCCGTCGCGGGGTGCGCGCGCTCAGGCGGCGGTCGGCGCGACGGCGGTGCGCCCGAGCAACTCCGTGACGTAGGTGGCGAGATGACCGGCCACGTCGACGCCGTGCTGGGCGGAGGAGCGGGCGAATTCGGGGTTGGCGTTGACTTCGAGCACCAGCAGTTCCCCGGTGGTGCGGTCCTCGACGAGGTCGACCCCGTAGAAGCCGTCGCCGAGGGCGTCGACGACCTGGGCGCAGAGCTTCTCGATCTCCGGTGTGATCTCGGTGCGGCGGACCTCCGCGCCGAGGTGGGTGTTGGTGCGGAAATCGGGCGAGACCCGCTGGATCGCGACGACCGGGGTGCGGCCGACGACGACCACGCGCAGGTCGTGGCCGGGCTTGTCGATGTACTGCTGGACGACGACCGGGAACAGCTTCCCGGCGGCGTCGGTGGACTCGCGCCCGCCGACCCAGGCGTCGACGCACTCGGGGTTGACCATCCGGGTGACACCGCGGCCCCAGGAGCCGCTGACGGGCTTGACGACGGTCGGCAGCCCCATCCGCGCGACGGTCTCGCGGACCTGGTCGTAGCTGAAGGCGTGCAGGGTGTGCGGGTGCGGGATGCCGTGCCGGGCGAAGGTGAGGGCCTGGAGGCCCTTGTCGTTGCAGGTCTCGATGGTGGCGGCGCGGTTGAGGGTGGCGACGCCGCGGTGTTCGAGCCGGCGGGAGACGCTGACGGCGTCCTGGTGGGAGAGGTTCCTGATGAGGGCGAGGCCGGGCGGGCGCGTGTCGCCCGCCACCACCCCCGCGAGGTCTTCCCGGAGCAGCGGAGCCGCCTTCAGTCCCTTGGCCCGCAGGGCCTGGAGAAGGAGCTTCTCGTCCGGCCTCAGCATGGTCGCCGAGACGAGGACCTCTGCGTGTTGGTTCACTCGCCCCAGTCCTCCTCGACCTCGGGCGCGAGGTCCAGGCGGACCAGGTCACCGGTCTTCTCCAGGACCTCGTGCTCCTGCCCGCAGGCAGTGCATTCGGTGATCTCGCCCTTTTCCCAGTCGGCCTGCACCTCGAATTCCGAGTCGCATACCAGGCACGTGGGCGCGGCAATGGCGGTGGTCATTGTGGAGACTCCTTACGAAAATCGGCATGGCGGTGCTGTCCGCGCATTACCGATCGGTGAGATATCCGCCGGGATTTCCGGCGGAGGTGATGTCGGTGTCGTCCCGGACGGAGGTCGCGGCGACGGGGCGACCGATCAGCCCCAGCCGTGGTCGTCCTGGGCGCCGGCCAGGACGGTCACGGTGTCCGCGGCCGTCGTGGCGGCGAGGACACCGCGCTCCGTGTCGCCCTGAGCGGCGAAGACGCCGGTCGCCGCCACGACGGCGAAAGCGGCGACGGCGAAAGCCTTCATGGCGTTCAGGAAAACACTGCTCTTCATTTCCGGTTCCCCCCGGTTCTTCGGTCCACCAGCCGCTGCTGGTTTCTTCATGAAGAGCATGCCCCGGGGCGGCGCTTGCGTGAAGCGATCACAGGCTTCAGGATCAGGCGTTGCAGAAACATGAGGGGGGACAAGCAATGTGCTCCATAGCCGACAAGCCGGACAAGCCGGCGGGCGGACCTGACATACTCGACGGGCCCGGCGGGAATGCGGCCGTTCCGCCGCTCCACACCAGCGTCTGTCCCGAGGGTCTCGCCTATTACGAGGCGGCGCTCACGACCGGTTCCGCCCAGGGCGAGCCGCCCGCCTGCCTGGCGGCGCTGGGGCTGCTGGCGCCCGCGGCCGACGCCCCGGACACGCTCGTCCCCGTGCCCCCCGACGTCGCCGCCGCGGCCCTGGCCCACCCCGTGGAGCGGGCCATCATGGAGCAGCAGCAGGCCCTGAACGCCATGCGGACCGCGATGTCCCGGGTCGAGAGCGTCTACCGCAGCACCCGCCGCGACACGTCCGTCGCCATCCAGCGGCTGTACGGGCCCGCGGTCATCAGCGCCGCGCTGGAGGAGGCCGCGCAGTCCTGCACGACCGAGTCCCTGACCGCGCACCCCGGCGGCGGGCGGCCCGCGGAGATCCTGGCCGAGGCGCTGCCCCGGGCGCTGGAGGCGCGCGACCGCGGCGTCGCCCAGCGCACGCTGTACCAGCACACCGTGCGGGCCCACGGCCCCACGCTCGACTACATCCGGCGCGTCACCGAGGTCGGCGTCGAGGTGCGCACCATCGACGAGGTCTTCGAGCGGCTGATCATCTACGACCGTTCCGTGGCGTTCATCCCCGACAACCAGGGCGCCCGCCACCTGTCCGCCATCATGATCCGGGACCCCGGGATCGTGCACTACCTGGCGTCGGTTTTAGAACACGCATGGGAGCGGGCGGAGCCGGTCACGTACCGCTCGGACCACCAGAGGCCCGAACTCCTCACCGAGGCCACGCGGTTGAACGTGCTGCGGCTCATGGTCGACGGCTACACGGACGCGGCCATCGCCAGCCGCCTCGGCATGAGCCCGCGGACGGTCGCCGCGCACATGAAGAAGGCGTCGGACCTGCTCGGCAGCAACAGCCGCGCCCAGCTCGCGTACCTCATCGCCCAGGCGGGTCTGCTGGATCCGGCGGGGCCGCGCGACCGGGCGCCGGACGGGGCGTGACGGGCGTCACCCTTCCGGCGGGCGTCCCGCTGTCACGTACGGGCCTCCTGTCCAACCTCCGCTGGTGACGACACCAGGAGGTTGACCATGAGGATCCTGCTCGCCGGCGCGACCGGCGCCATCGGCCGTCCGCTGACCCGGGCCCTGGTCCGGGAGGGGCACGAGGTGCTGGCCCTGGCCCGTTCCGACGCCTCGGCCGGGGCGGTACGGGCCCTGGGCGGGACGCCCGTCCGCGCGGACGCGCTCGACCGGGAGGGCCTGCTGCGGGCCCTGGACGGGCTGTCCGCCGACGCGGTCGTCCACCAGCTGACCGCGCTCGGCTCGCCGAAGCTGCGGCTCACCGAGGACGACCCGAGCAACGTGCTCCGCGTCCGCGGCACCGACCACCTGCTGGAGGCGGCGGGCGTGCTGGGCGCGGGCCGGTTCGTCACCCAGTCGCTGGTCCTGGGGTACGGCTACCGCGACCACGGGCCCCGGCCGGTCACCGAGGACGATCCGTTCGGCGTCCGGAACGGCACCGTCGCCGACCACGTGATCACGGGCCTCGTCGAGGCGGAGGGCCGGCTGTTCGCCGCCGGCCACGTGGCCGGCACGGCGCTGCGGTACGGCGTCTTCTACGGCCCCGGCACCTGGTTCGACCCGGCGCCCGGCAGCCGCCCGTTCCCGGTGCCGCGGGGCGGCGGCGGCACCATGTCGTGGATCCACGTCGAGGACGCGGCGGAGGCGACGGTCGCCGCGCTGGAGCGGGGCGGCGCGGGCGAGGCGTACAACATCGTCGACGACCGCCCGTCGACCTGGGGCGAGCTGGCCGCCGCCCGCGGCTCCCGGCTGCGGGTCCCCGGCCGGCTGCTCCGCCTCGCCGTCCCCTACCTGGGCGCCCTCATGCTCGACACGCAGCTGCGGGTCTCGCACGCGAAGGCCACCCGCGACCTCGGCTGGACGCCCCGGTACGGCGACCACCGGGCCGGGATGCGGGCGGTCAGGCCGTCGCCCTCGCGATGAGCGCCTCGATGCGGGCCTCGACCTCGGGGGTGAGGGCGGCGAGGGCGAAGGCCGTGGGCCACATGTCGCCGTCGTCGAGGGTGGCGGAGTCGTTGAAGCCGAGCGTGGCGTAGCGGGCCTTGAACTTGGCGGCGCTCTGGAAGAAGAGCACGACCTTGCCGTCCTTGGCGTAGGCCGGCATGCCGTACCAGGTCTTCGGGGTCAGGCCGGGCGCGACCTTCTTGACCAGGGCGTGGACGCCCTCGGCGAGGACCCGGTCCGCGTCGGGCATCTCGGCGACCTTGGTGAGGAGGTCGGCCTCGCCGTCGGCGGCCTTGCCGCGCGAGGAGCGGGCCTTGGTGGCCTTCAGCTCCTTGGCGCGCTCCTTCATCGCCTCCCGCTCGTCCTCGGTGAAGCCGTCGTAGGACGCGGTGGCCTTGCCGGAGGCGGTCGCCGCGGTCTTGGCGGTGGTGCGGGTGGAGGCGGTGGTCTTGCCGGCCATGCTGGTTCCCCTCGTCGCTGGCTGAGCTGCTGAGCTGGTCGGGATGGGCTTTCGCGGTGTGATTCCAGGCTAGGTTCCGGGTCCCCCCGGTGCTTCTCCGAAACTGACCGGCGGCCTCAGGAGAGCCGGACGCCGTCCCTCAGGGTGCGGTGGTCATGCGGTTCTCCCCCGGGTGGTGCGGAGTGCGGTGACGAAGGCGTGCGGGCTCAGGCCGTACGCCTGGGTGAAGGCGCGGTGCAGCGTCCCGGCGGGCAGGCCGGCCGTCCGGGCCAGGGCCGGGACGTCCAGCGGCCGGGCGTACTCGCGGTCGATGCGGTCACGGACCCAGCGCAGCGTCCGCAGCCCCTGGAGCCGTACCGCCTCCGTGCGGGCCGCGGCCCATGCGGGCTGGCACATGTCGGTCCCCCCCCTGGGATTCAGCGCAGTTCCTGGATGCGGACGAGGTTGCCGGCCGGGTCGCGGAAGGCGCAGTCGCGGACGCCGTACGGCTGCTCGGTCGGCTCCTGCACGACCTCGGTGTCCCCGGCGGAGACCTTCTCGAAGACGGCGTCGAGGTCGGGCGTCGCCAGCAGGATCCAGCCGTACGTGCCCTTCGCCATCATCTCGGCGATGGTGCGGCGCTCGTCCTCGGTGATCCCCGGGTCGACGGCCGGCGGGGCGAGCAGGATCGACGTGCCGGGCTGCCCGGCGGGTCCGACGGTGATCCAGCGCATCCGGCCCTGGCCGACGTCGCTGCGGACCTCGAAGCCGAGGACGTCGCGGAAGAAGGCGAGGGAGGCGTCGGGGTCCTCGTGCGGGAGGACGGTGGTGTGGATGGTGATGTCCATGACGATCACGCTAGCGGCGCCGCCCCCGCCGCGCTTCTCGGATCCTGACCTCTGTTGATCTTCACCGAGGGACGCGGGAGACCGGGGCGGGGTCCTTCACGGCGTACGAGCGCCGCTGACGCCCGGGGGCGGGGTCTCGCCGGTCCGCGGTTCCTCCGGGCCGGCCAGGAAGTCCGTCACCGCCAGAGCGAAGAGCAGCGCGAGGGCGAGGCCGACGACCACCCAGCCGGTCGGGTGCGGCCACAGGACGAAGGCCAGCGCGGCGCCCGCCACCAGGATCACCGTGATCCACCGGTGGAAGCGGCGCGCGAACGGGCCGACCGGGCCCAGCCGCAGCCCCGCCCGGTCCGCCGTCGCGCGGGTCGCGCCCACGCCCGAGCGCCACAGGCCGCGCACCAGGACGGCCGGGCGGCTCGGCCCGGACAGCCAGGCGGCCAGCGCCACGAGCACGCCGAGGACGGCGACGACCCGGACCGAGGTGCGCAGGAAGCGGACCAGCGTGTCGTAGACCGCGCCGGCCGCCGCCGGGGAGACCGACGACGGCAGGGCGTCGAGGTAGACGGTACGGAAGACGGTCAGGGCGATCCCGAGGACGACCGCCGCCACCGCCAGGCCCAGGGCCCCGGCGACCAGCGCCCGCCGGCGGCGCACCGCGAGCAGCACCCCGCCGGCCACGCAGAGCACGGAGATCACCGGCAGCCACGCGCCCATGGCCTGGAGCAGCGCGAAGCCGGTCTTCGCCTTCCCGATGTCGTCGGAGCGCAGCACGGTGAAGTCGGTGTGCACCTCGGGGACCTTCGCGGCGGCCGTGAGGCCGGCGTCGACGAGACGTTCCTTCACCCGCTCCACGACCGGCGCCAGGTCGACGGTGACCGCGTCCGTCTCGATCTTCACGGCCCCGTCCGGGTCACCGGTGAGGGCCCGGTCGAGGGAGGTGTGGACGGCGCGGTTGGCGTCGGTCCAGATCGTCTCGAAGGCCGGGGAGGCGACGACGTCCCCGGCGCGGTCGCGGACGAAGCCGGCGACCGCGCCCTCCAGCGAGCCGCCGAGCTTCCCGAGGGCCTTCTCCACCAGGGGCCGCTCGTCGGGGGCGACGCCTTCGAGGAGCGCCGGCAGGTCGACGTGGGCCGTCACGGCCGTGGTGACCCGGTCCGCGACGGCCGCCTGCACGTCCGGGTCGGCGGCGAGCGGCCGCACCGTCCGCACGTACCGGTCGGTGTCGCCGATCAGGTCCGAGGTCCAGACGGCGACCAGGGCGAGCGGCACGAGGAGGCAGCCGAGGACGACCAGCAGCCCGGAGAGGAAGGAGCGCCCGCGGTGGCGCTCCCGGCGCGGCGCCGCGGGTGCGGCGCCGGACTCCAGCGCGGCCACCCGGGCGCGCAGCCGGGTGAGTTCGTCGTCGGCGCCGCCGTCTGGTGCTCCCATGGGGCCACTGTGGGGGCGGGGCGGGGTCCCGGCGCCCCGGGTGGGGCCGGACGGGTGACGCCGGGCGTCCCGTCGGCGATCATGCGGGCATGACTTCTCTGCCGATCTGCGCCGTGCTCGACGACTACCAGGGCGCCGCCCTCGCCTCCGCCGACTGGAGCCCGCTGCGCGGGCGGGTGGAGGTGCGGGTGCTGCGCGAGCACCTGACGGACCGGGACGCGCTGGCCGCCGCCGTCGGCGACTGCGAGATCCTGGTCGTGATGCGGGAGCGGACGCCGCTCGACGCCGCCCTGCTCGACCGGCTGCCCCGGCTGCGGCTGGTCGTCACCTCGGGGATGCGGAACGCCTCGATCGACCTGGCCGCCTGCCGGGAGCGCGGGATCACCGTCTGCGGCACGGCCAGCGGCTCCGAGCCGCCCGCCGAGCTGACCTGGGCGCTGATCCTGGGCCTGGTCCGGCACGTGACGACGGAGGCGCGGGCGCTGCGCGAGGGCGGGCCGTGGCAGTCGACGGTCGGCGGTGACCTGGCGGGCCGCACGCTGGGGCTGCTGGGCCTGGGGAAGATCGGCGGGCGGGTCGCCGCCGTCGGCCGCGCCTTCGGCATGGACGTGCTGGCGTGGAGCCCGAACCTGACGGAGGAGCGGGTCGCCGCGCACGGCGAGGGCGTGCGGCTGGCGAAGAGCAAGGAGGAGCTGTTCGCGGGGAGCGACGTGGTCTCGCTGCACCTGGTGCTGTCCGACCGCACCCGCGGCGTCGTCGGCGAGCCGGAGCTGCGGGCGATGCGGCCGGGGGCGTACCTGGTGAACACCTCGCGGGCGGGGCTGGTGGACCAGGAGGCGCTGCTGCGGGCGCTGCGCGAGCGGTGGTTCGCGGGCGCGGGGCTCGACGTGTACGAGACGGAGCCGCTGCCGGCCGGCGACCCGCTGCGCACCCTCCCGAACGTGCTGGCCCTCCCCCACCTCGGGTACGTCTCCGAGGCGAACTACGCCCGCTACTTCGGGCAGGCGGTGGAGGACGTGGAGGCGTACCTGGCGGGGGCGCCGGTCCGCGTCCTCTCGTGATCCGGGGGAGCGCGCTCTAGTCGAGGACGGTACGGGCGAGGGCGAGGAACTCCTCGTCGGTGAGGCCCTGTTCGCGGGCCTCGGCGGCGGCCTCGCGGAGCCGGGTGACGAGCCGAGCGCGGTCAGGGGCGGCGGCGCCGGGGACGACGATGGCGCCGCGGCCCCGCCGGAGCTCGATCAGGCCCTCGTCGCGGAGCCGCTGGTAGCCGCGCAGGACGGTGTGGACGTTGACGCCGAGGGAGTCGGCGAGCTCGCGGGCGGCGGGGAGCCGTTCGCCGGGGGCGGCGGTGCCGTCGGCGAGGGCGCCGCGGACGCAGGCGGCGATCTGGTCGCCGAGCGGGACGGCGGAGGCGGGGTCGACACGGAAGAGCACGGTCAGAGCCTTCCACGGCGTTCGGTGAGGGTGTTGAGGAGGGCGGCGGCGGTCCGGGCGTCGGGCACGGTGACGGCGACCTCGCGGCCGTCGCCGCGCCGGACGACCAGGGCCTCGCCGGAGCGGAGGATCACGCCGGTGCGGCGGGCGCGGACCCGGTAGCCCCAGCCGCCGAACTCGCCGAGGGCGGCGACGTCGCGCGCGTCGGCGCCGGTGACGTCGGCGAGCGGCACGTGCAGGCGGGGGCGGGGGGTGAGCGTCGAGCGGACGGTGAGGCCGTGGCGGTCGACGGTGACGCGGACCCGGGCGAGCGCGATGCCGGGGACGGCGACGAGGACGGCGAGCGGCAGCAGCGGCCAGGGCCCGAAGAGGGCGGCGACGGCCCCGGCGGTGAGGACCAGCAGGCCGAGGGCGGTGAGCGGGGCGGACGCGGTGGTGCGGGACCAGCCGGCGAGTTCGCCGTCGGCGAGGTCGAGCCGGGGTGCGTCCGGGCCGGGGCCGTCGCCGCCGGCGGCGGTGTCGTCCGGCGGGACGAGGCGGGACAGGGCGTGTCCGGCGAGGGCGCAGACGGCGCCGGCGGCGAGCGCGACGGCCACGTTCGACAGCGGGGAGCGGACGCCGGCGGCGTCGGCGGCGTCGAGGTTGTCCCGTACGAGGAGGCAGAGCAGCGTCCCGAGCAGGCCCGCCGTCAGCCAGGCGCCCCACAGCGCGCCGCGCCGCGCGAGCGCGGTCCAGCCGGCGCCGAGGGCGAGCAGCAGCGCGCTGCCGGCGGCGGCGAAGGCGGTCCGGCCGGTGAAGCCGTCGGCGTCGCCGCCGGGGCCGAAGTGGGTGGCGAGCGGGTCGGGCAGCCGGTCCGCGTGGAGGACGAGGAGCAGCAGGTACGCGGCGGTGGCGAGCAGGAACGGGAGCGCGGCGAAGGCGCGGAGGCGGAGCGGGACGCGGAGCGCGGAGGCGCGTGGAGCGGTGGACATGGACCCTCCCCTGAGTCGCGGACTACTTGTTTGCACTCTACTAGAACAAGTCGGTTTACGGGGAGGGCCGACGGCCCCCGCCCTCCGGATGCGGGCCTGGGGAGCCGGTTGTTGAATGGGGCAAATCAGTGACATATCCGGACGTTTGTCACCGAAAAAGGGGAGAGACTTCATGCGCCGTCGGTCCGCCGCCGCCCTCACCGCCCTCGCCGGCCTCACCGCCGTCCTCGCCACCGGCTGCGGCAGCGGCGGCGACGACGAGCCGGACCCGATGCGGAACCAGCAGTGGGCACTGAACGCCCTGAAGCTCCCCGACGCCTGGCCCACCGCCCGGGGCGACGACACGGTGATCGCCGTCGTCGACACCGGCGTCGACTCCGGCCACCCCGACCTCGAGGGGCGGCTCGTGGACGGCTACGACTTCGTGGACGGCGACGACGACCCGAAGGACCTCAACGGCCACGGCACTCACGTGTCCGGCATCGCCGCCGCGCACACCGACAACGGCGTCGGGATCGCGGGCGGCGCGCCCGGCGCGAAGATCATGCCGGTCCGGGTGCTGGGCGCCGACGGCAGCGGCAGCGACGCGAACATCACCAAGGGGATCGTCTGGGCCGCCCAGCACGGCGCCGACGTCATCAACCTGTCCCTCGGCGAGTCCGGCCTGATGGCCCGGCTGCTCAAGGGCGGCGTCCTCAACGAGGCGATCTCGGTGGCGAACGGCAAGGGGGCGGTGGTGATCGCCGCCGCCGGCAACGACGCGACCCTGCTCCAGCCGTACGAGCTGGAGACCCCGGTCCTCGTCGTGAACGCCGCCGACGCCGAGGGGCGGCCGGCCACCTTCACCAACTTCGGGGCGCGGAACGCGGTGGCGGCGCCCGGCGTGGACATCCTCTCCACGCTGCCGACCTACACGTCCAGGGAGACCCTGAAGAACACCACGGGGTACGGCAAGCTCTCCGGCACCTCGATGGCCTCCCCGTACGTCGCCGCCGTGGCCGCCGCGCTCCACCAGCAGGGGCTGAACCCCGAGGAGATCATGCGGACCATCCGCGACACGGCGAAGAACCCGTCGCAGAACCCCAAGCTGGGCCTCGGCAACGTGGACGCGGCCGCCGCCGTGAAGGCGGCGGCCGACCAGAACTGACCCGTGCCCTGAGCGGAACTGACCCGGGTCCTGAGCGGAACCGACCCCGGCTCAGCCCTCCAGGACCGCCCGCAGCGTCTTCGCGAACTCCTCCGGCGCGCCCTGCTGCCCGAACTCCCCGCCCAGGAAGCCCGCGTGGTGGCTGGGGAAGACGGCGAGCGGGGTGCCGAGGCGGTCGGCGAGCGCGGCGGCGGCGCGGGCCGCGAGCTGCCCCCGGGACTCCTCGCCCGCGGCGGGCACGATCCGGGTGCCGGCCGCCCTCAGCGCCTCCACGTCGGGGGCGTACGAGGTGCACAGGCGCAGGTTCCGGCCGAGCAGCGGGTCGTCGCGGCGCCCGTCGTCCTCGGCCGGCAGGCCGAAGGTCTCCGGCGGCGGCACCGGAAGCCCGGCCCAGTCCGCCGGGACCGGCCCCTCGTGGCTGGTGAGCGCGATGAACTTCGCCATGCCGGCGCCCCAGCCGTCCCGCTGGTAGACGGCGTGCACGTCCGCGCAGGCGGCCAGCGCCTCGGCGCCGTCCGGGACGATCCCGGCGGCGGGCGGCTCGTGGGCGACGAGGGTGTGCACCAGACCGGGGCGGCGGGCGACCAGGGCGAGGGCGTTGACGGCGCCGCCGCTGCTGGCGAAGACGTCCGCCGGGCCGGCGGCCAGGTCCTCGATCACCCGGGCCAGGTCGTCGGCGTGCTCCTCCGGCCGGATCTCGACCGGCCCGCCGTCGGCGGTCTCGCTGCGGCCGGTGCCCCGGGGGTCGTACGTGACGACGGTCCGGTCCCGGAAGTGCGAGGCCAGCGTGGTGAATCCGGTCGCGTCCATCGGGGAGCCGACGAGCAGCAGCGGACGGGGGTCCGTGCCGGTGCCGGGGCGGACGTCGTAGCGCAGGGTCGCGCCGTCGGTCTCCAGGGTGCGGGTGGTGGGCTCGGCCATCGTTCTCTCCTCCGTGCGGTGCGCTCGCAGGGGTAGACGGCGGCCGGGCCGGAAACTCATCGCCCGGCCCGGGTGCTCCCTACTCCTCGCCGCACTCGTGGGCGGACGGGTCGACCACCACGCGGTCGAGCAGACCCCGCAGCAGGGTGCGCTCCGCCTCCGTGAGGTCGGCGAAGAGCTCGCGCTCGGCCTCGCTGACGGCCTGGTCGATGCGCTCCAGGACGGCCGCGCCGGCCGGGGTGATCTCGACGATGTGCCGGCGCCGCTCCGCCGGGCCGCGGCTCCGCCCACCGACCCCCGTCCGGTCGGCGAAGCCCGCGGCCAGGGGACCCCTAGGCGCCCGCGTCCTCCGCGGCACCCTGGTCTTCGAGGTCGCCCTCCGTCTCCAGGAACACCTGGCGCAGCGCGGCCAGCGTCTCCGGGTCCGGCTTCTCCCACATGCCGCGCGACTCCGCCTCCAGCAGGCGCTCCGCGATGCCGTGCAGAGCCCAGGGGTTGGCCTCCTTGAGGAACGCCTGGTTCGTCTCGTCGAGGACGTACTCCTGCGTCAGCTTGTCGTACATCCAGTCGGCGACGACACCCGTCGTGGCGTCGTAGCCGAAGAGGTAGTCGACCGTCGCGGCCAGCTCGAACGCGCCCTTGTAGCCGTGGCGGCGCATCGCCTCGATCCAGCGCGGGTTCACCACCCGGGCCCGGAACACCCGGGACGTCTCCTCCACCAGCGTCCGGGTGCGGACCGTCTCCGGGCGGGTCGAGTCGCCGATGTACGCCTCGGGGGCGGTGCCCCGCAGCGCGCGGACGGTCGCCACCATGCCGCCGTGGTACTGGAAGTAGTCGTCCGAGTCCGCGATGTCGTGCTCACGGGTGTCCGTGTTCTTCGCCGCGACCGCGATCCGCTTGTACGCGGTCTCCATCTCGGCGCGCGCCGGCCGGCCCTCGAGCCCGCGCCCGTACGCGTACCCGCCCCACACCGTGTACACCTCGGCCAGGTCGGCGTCGGTGCGCCAGTCCCGCGAGTCGATCAGCTGGAGGATGCCCGCGCCGTAGGTGCCCGGGCGGGAGCCGAAGATGCGGGTGGTGGCGCGGCGCTCGTCGCCGTGCTCGGCGAGGTCGGCCTGGGCGTGCGCCCGCACGTAGTTGTCCGCCGCGGGCTCGTCGAGCCCCGCGACCAGCCGGACGGCGTCGTCGAGGAGGCCGATGACGTGCGGGAACGCGTCCCGGAAGAAGCCCGAGATGCGCAGCGTCACGTCGACGCGCGGGCGGCCCAGCTCGGCGAGCGGGATCGGCTCCAGGCCCTTCACCCGGCGCGACGCCTCGTCCCACAGCGGCCGGACGCCCAGCAGCGCCAGCGCCTCGGCGACGTCGTCGCCGGCGGTCCGCATCGCGCTCGTCCCCCACAGGGAGAGGCCGACGGAGGTCGGCCACGCACCGTTGTCGGTGCGGTAGCGCTCCAGCAGCGAGTCGGCGAGCGCCTGCCCGGTCTCCCAGGCGAGCCGCGACGGCACGGCCTTCGGGTCGACCGAGTAGAAGTTCCGGCCCGTCGGCAGCACGTTGACCAGGCCCCGCAGCGGCGAGCCGGACGGGCCGGCCGGCACGAAGCCGCCGTTCAGGGCGTGCACCGCGTGCGTCAGCTCGTCGGTGGTGGCCGCCAGCCGCGGCACGACCTGGTCGCAGGCGAACCGGAGGACCGCGGCGACCTCGGGGCCGTGCCCCGCCGCCACCGTCGCGACCGCGTCCGCGTCCCAGCCCGCGGCCTCCATCGCCTCGACCAGCTCGCGGGCCTTCGCCTCCGCCTCGTCGGCGGTGGTCCGGGTGGCCGCCGACTCGTCCAGGCCCAGCGCCTCCCGCAGACCGGGCAGCGCCTGCGTACCGCCCCAGATCTGCCGGGCGCGGAGGATGGACAGCACCAGGTTGACCCGCTCCGGGCCGGTCGGCGCGCCGCCGAGGACGTGCAGGCCGTCACGGATCTGCGCGTCCTTCACCTCGCACAGCCAGCCGTCGACGTGCAGCAGGAAGTCGTCGAAGCCGTCGTCCTCCGGGCGCTCCTGGAGACCGAGGTCGTGGTCGAGCTTGGCGGCCTGGATGAGGGTCCAGATCTGCGCGCGGATCGCCGGGAGCTTCGCCGGGTCCATCGAGGAGATCTGCGCGTACTCGTCGAGCAGCTGCTCCAGGCGCGCGATGTCGCCGTACGAGTCGGCGCGGGCCATCGGCGGCACCAGGTGGTCGACGAGCGTGGCGTGCGCCCGGCGCTTGGCCTGGGTGCCCTCGCCCGGGTCGTTGACCAGGAACGGGTAGACGAGCGGCAGGTCGCCGAGAGCCGCGTCCGGGCCGCAGGCGGCGGACAGGCCGGCGTTCTTGCCGGGCAGCCACTCCAGGTTGCCGTGCTTGCCCAGGTGGACCATCGCGTCGGCGCCGAAGCCGCCGTCCTCCGCGCGGGCCGCGATCCAGCGGTAGGCGGCCAGGTAGTGGTGCGACGGCGGCAGGTCCGGGTCGTGGTAGATCGCGATCGGGTTCTCGCCGAAGCCGCGCGGCGGCTGGATGAGGATCAGCAGGTTCCCGCGCCGCAGCGCCGCCAGGACGATGTCGCCCTCCGGGTTCCGCGACCGGTCCAGGAACATCTCGCCGGGCGCCGGACCCCAGTGCTCCTCCACCTGCTCGCGCAGCTCGGCCGGCAGCCCGGCGTACCAGCGCCGGTAGTCGGCGGCCGGGATGCGGACCGGGTTGCGCGCCAGCTGCTCCTCGGTGAGCCAGTCCTGGTCGTGGCCGCCGACCTCGATGAGGGCGCGGATCAGCTCGTCGCCGTCGCCGGACACCAGGCCCGGCAGCTCCTCGGCCGGCCCGAAGTCGTACCCCTCGGCGATCAGCCGGCGCAGCAGGGCGACGGCGGAGGCCGGGGTGTCCAGGCCGACGGCGTTGCCGATGCGGGAGTGCTTCGTCGGGTACGCGGAGAGGACCAGCGCCAGCTTCTTCTCGGCGTTCGGGATGTGCCGCAGCCGCGCGTGCCGGACCGCGATGCCGGCGACGCGGGCGGCGCGCTCCGGGTCGGCGACGTAGGCGGGCAGGCCGTCGGCGTCGATCTCCTTGAACGAGAACGGGACGGTGATGAGACGGCCGTCGAACTCGGGGACGGCGACCTGGCTCGCCGCGTCCAGCGGCGACAGGCCCTCGTCGTTCTCGTCCCAGGCGGCGCGCGAACCGGTCAGGCAGAGCGCCTGGAGCACCGGCACGTCGAGCGCGGCGAGCGCCCCCGCGTCCCACGCCTCCTCGTCCCCGCCCGCCTGCGCGGCGGCCGGCTTGGTGCCGCCGGCGGCCAGGACGGTGGTGACGATCGCGTCGGCGCGGCGCAGCCCCGCCAGCAGCTCCTCCTCGGGCGCCCGCAGCGACGCCACGTACAACGGCAGCGCCCGGCCGCCGGCGTCCTCGATCGCGTCGCAGAGGGCGCCGACGAAGGCGGTGTTCCCGCTCATGTGGTGGGCGCGGTAGTAGAGCACGGCGATCGTCGGGCCGTCGCCGGGGCGCGCGGTCCGCTCCAGCGGGCCCCAGGTGGGGGCGGGCGCCGGGGCCTCGAAGCCGTGGCCGGTGAGCAGGACGGTGTCGGAGAGGAAGCGGGCCAGCTGCTCCAGGTTGGCGGGGCCGCCGTGGGCGAGGTAGGCGTGCGCCTCGGTGGCGACGCCGACCGGCACCGTGGAGGCGGCCATCAGCTGGGCGTCGGGGGCCTGTTCGCCGCTGAGGACGACGACCGGCTTCCCGGTGGCGAGGACCGCGTCGAGGCCCTCCTGCCAGGAGCGGACGCCGCCGAGGAGGCGGACGACGACCAGCTCGGCGCCGTCGAGGAGGGCGGGGAGGTCGGCGAGCGGGAGCCGGGACGGGTTGGCGAAGCGGTACTCCACCGGACCGCCGGCCGCACGGGCGCTGAGCAGGTCGGTGTCGGAGTGCGACAGCAGCAGGAGCATGGCGAGGCTCAGGCCCTTCCTCGGGGTTGTCCGCGCCCCGGGTGGTCGATGGACGGCGGGAGTTCCTGGCTCACCCGTGGGGTACGGGCTCACAGTGGCGGGACCGCGCCGGATTCTCACCGGGCTTCCTCCCCGGGGTCCTGGGACCCCATGCCGATCTGCATAGTAGAGCGTGCCGTCGGCGCGCCGGAGGGCGCCGGAGAGTCGGCCGGATCACACTCGGTGGCCGTCCGGTTCCCCGTGGGTATGCTCGCCGCCATGCCGCCGACCCCGCCCCGCCCGGCCGAACCGGGCGAACCCCGCATACGGGACCGAGGCGACGCGTGCCCCGGGGCGCTCCGGCTGCACGCCGCCGCCGACGGGCATCTCGCCCGACTCCGCCTCCCCGCAGGTCGTCTGACGTACCGTCAGGTCCTGGCGCTGGCGGACGCGGCCGAGACCCTGGGCGACGGCGCCGTCTCCGTCACCTCACGCGGCAACGCCGAGCTGCGCGGCCTGCGCGACGACTGCGGCGCCCGGCTCGCCGCCCTCCTCGGCGACGCCGGCCTGCTGCCCTCCCCCACCCACGAGCGGGTCCGGAACATCGTCGCCTCCCCCGCCGCCGGACTCGACGGACTCGGCCACGCCGACGTGCAGTTGTGGGCCCGCGCCCTCGACGCCGCGCTCTGCGCCGCACCCCGCGCGGCGGCCCTCTCCGGCCGCTTCCTCTTCGTCCTCGACGACGGCCGCGGCGACGTCGCCGGACTCGGCGGCGATGTGACCTTGATCGCAGCACCCGACGGCACCGTCGTCCTCGACACCGGCTCCGGCGCCTTCCGGCTGCCCGGCGCCGAAGCCGCCGCGCCCGCCGCGCTCGCCTGTGCCCTCGCCTTCCTCGACGCCGCCGACACCGCCGCCACCGGCGCCTGGCGCCCCCGCGAACTCCCGCCCGGGCACCTCCCGGACTGGGCCGGCGCCCTGCGCCGCGCGGCGATCACCGCGGAGCCCGTACCCTCTCCCGCCCGGCCGTCCGGACCCCCGCCCGCACCCGGCCCGCTCGGCGACCACGCCGTGCACGTCCTCGCCCCCCTCGGCCGGCTCACCGCCGGGCAACTGCGGGCGCTCGCCGACGGCGCGGCCGAGATCCGGCTGACGCCCTGGCGCGGCGCGGTCGCCGTCGGCCCCACCGCCGGCCGGCTCCCCGCCCTCGCCGCCCTCGGCCTGCTCACCGACCCCGCCGCCCCCGGCACCGGCGTCACCGCCTGCACCGGCCTGCCCGGCTGCGCCAAGTCCCTCGCCGACGTCCGCGCCGACGCCGCCCGCGCCCCCGCCGGACCGCTGCCCGTGCACTACTCCGGCTGCGAGCGCCGCTGCGGACACCCGCACGGCACCTGGGTCGAGGTCACCGCCCGGGACACCGGCACCTATCTGCTGGACGGCGCGCCCGTCCCCCGCACCGCCCTGGCCGCAGCCGTGGCGGCGGCCCGCACGAAACCGATGGAGCACTGAGGATGTACGAGTACGAGAAAGACGGCGCCGAGATCTACCGCCGCTCCTTCGCCACGATCCGCGCCGAGGCCGACCTCGGCGCGCTGCCCGCCGACGTCGCCACCGTCGCCGTCCGCATGATCCACGCCTGCGGCATGACCGACCTCGTGCGGGACCTCGCGTACTCCCCCGGCGTCGTCACCCGCGCCCGCGCCGCCCTGCAGGCCGGCGCCCCCATCCTCTGCGACGCGCAGATGGTCGCCTCCGGCGTCACCCGCAAGCGGCTGCCCGCCGACAACGAGGTGCTGTGCGCGCTCGCCGACCCCGCCGTCCCCGGCCTCGCCGCCGAGCTCGGCACCACCCGCTCCGCCGCCGCCCTCGAACTGTGGCGGGACCGCCTCGAAGGCTCCGTCGTCGCCATCGGCAACGCCCCCACCGCGCTCTTCCACCTCCTGGAGATGATCGCGAAGGGCGCCCCGAAGCCCGCCGCCGTCCTCGGCATCCCCGTCGGCTTCATCGGCGCCGCCGAGTCCAAGGACGCCCTCGCCGCCAACGACCTCGGCCTCGACTACCTGGTGGTCCGCGGCCGCCGCGGCGGCAGCGCCATCACCGCCGCCGCCCTCAACGCCCTCGCGCACGAACCGGAGATCCAGCAGTGACCGTAGTGAAGGGCAAGCTGTACGGGGTCGGCCTCGGCCCCGGCGACCCGAACCTCCTCACCCTCGCCGCCGTGAAGGCCATCGCCGAGGCCGACGTCGTCGCCTACCACTCGGCCCGCCACGGCCGCTCGATAGCCCGCTCCATCGCCGCCCCCCACCTGCGCGAGGACCACGTCGAGGAGCGGCTCATGTACCCGCTCACCGTCGAGACCACCGACCACCCCGGCGGCTACCGCGGCGCCCTCGACGACTTCTACGAGGAGGCCGCCGCCCGCCTCGCCGCGCACCTCGACGCGGGCCGCACGGTCGCCGTCCTCGCCGAGGGCGACCCGCTGTTCTACGGCTCCTACCAGCACATGCACAAGCGGCTCGCGCACCGCTACGACACCACCGTCATCCCCGGCGTCACCTCCGTCAGCGCCGCCGCCGCCCGCCTCGGCGAGCCGCTGTGCGAGGCCGAGGAAGTCCTGACGATCGTCCCCGGCACCCTCCCCGAGGACGAGCTGACCGCCCGCCTCGCCGGCACCGACTCGGCGGTCGTCATGAAGCTCGGCCGCACCTTCCCGGCCGTGCGCCGCGCCCTGGAGCGGGCCGGCCGGCTGGACGACGCGCGGTACGTGGAGCGGGCGTTCATGGCCGGCGAGCGCACCGACCGCCTCGCCGACGTGGACCCGGAGACCGTCCCGTACTTCTCGGTCGCCGTCCTCCCCTCCCGCATCGACCGGAAGAACCCGGTACGGGAGCGCGGCGAGGTCACCGTCGTCGGCACCGGCCCCGCCGGCGCGCCCTGGCTGACCCCCGAGTCCCGCGGCGCGCTCGTCAACGCCGATGTCCTCGTCGGCTACACCACCTACCTCGACCGGGTGCCGGTCCTGCGCCCCGGCCAGATCCGGCACGGCTCCGACAACAAGGTCGAGTCGGAGCGCGCCGAGTTCGCGCTCGACCTGGCCCGGCGCGGGCACAAGGTCGCGGTCGTCTCCGGCGGCGACCCGGGCGTCTTCGCCATGGCGACGGCCGTCCTGGAGGTCGCCTGCGAACCGGCGTACGCGGACGTGCCCGTCCGGGTCCTCCCGGGCGTGACCGCCGCCAACGCCGCCGCCGCCGCGGCCGGCGCCCCCCTCGGTCACGACTACGCGACGATCTCCCTCTCCGACCGCCTCAAGCCGTGGGACGTCATCGCGACCCGCCTGCGCGCGGCGGCGGAGGCCGACCTGGTCCTCGCCCTCTACAACCCCGGCTCGAAGTCCCGCACCCACCAGGTCGCCGCCGCCCGCGACCTCCTCCTGGAGGTCCGCTCCCCCGACACCCCCGTGGTCGTCGCCCGCGACGTCGGCGGCCCGGAGCAGTCGGTCCGCGTGGTGACCCTGAAGACCCTGGAACCCTCCGAGGTCGACATGCGCACCCTCCTCCTGATCGGCTCCTCCCAGACCCGAGCCGTCGAACGCGCCGACGGCCACACGATCACCTGGACCCCCCGCCGCTACGGCTGACGGAACCCGCCCTCCACCCACGCCGCCGCCTCCTCCGGGGTGGTGGCGGCCGGGACGCCCTGCGGGGACGGGGGGCGGCGGACGACGACGACCGGGACGCCGGCCTCGCGGGCGGCGGTGAGCTTGGGGGCGGTGGCGGCGGCGCCGGAGTCCTTCGTCACCAGGACGTCGACGCGGTGGCGGGCGATCAGCTCCCGCTCGCCGTCGAGGGTGAACGGGCCCCGGTCCAGGAGGACTTCGGTGCGGGCCGGCATCGGGGCCGCCGGGGCGTCGACCGACCGGACCAGGAACCACTCCGGGCGGGCCGCGAAGGCCGCGAGGCCCATGCGGCCGGTGGTGAGGAAGACGCGGTCGCCGAACCCGTCGAGGGCCCGCGCCGCCTCCTCCAGGGACGCCACGTCGTGCCAGTCGTCACCGTCCCCGGGGACCCAGCCGGGGCGGCGCAGGGCCAGCAGGGGAACATGGGCGGTGGCGGCCGCCCGGGCCGCGTTGAAGCTGATCCGCTCGGCGAAGGGATGGGTGGCGTCGATGACCGCGTCCACGGCGTGCTCCCGCACCCACGCCGCCAGCCCCTCCGGGCCGCCGAAGCCGCCGATCCTGACCTCCCCGGCCGGCAGCCGGGGCGCCGCGACCCGCCCGGCGAGCGAGCTCGTCACCCGGACGCCGGGCCGCCCCGCCAGCAGGCCGGCCAGGGCGCGGGCCTCGGTGGTCCCTCCGAGAATGAGTACGTGCACAGGAGCCCTTTCGTGAGTACCGGCGGCGGGCGCGAGGCCCAACTCAAGCACACCGGTCTGCGGCCCGGCTGGACGACCGGCGCCTGCGCGACGGCCGCGACCACCGCCGCGTACACGGCGCTGCTCACCGGCGGGTTTCCCGACCCGGTGACGATCACGCTGCCCAAGGGGCAGACCCCGTCGTTCGCCCTCACCGCGGAGTCGCTGACGGCGGACGCGGCGATGGCGGCGGTGGTGAAGGACGCGGGCGACGACCCGGACGTCACCCACGGCGCGGTGATCCGCTCGACGGTACGGCTCCTCCCGCCGGGCTCCGGCGTCGTCTTCCGGGCCGGCGAGGGCGTCGGCACGGTCACGCTCCCCGGCCTGCCCCTGGAGGTCGGCGAACCGGCGATCAACCCGGTGCCGCGGCAGCTGATGCGCGAGCACGTGGCGGAGGTCGCGGCGGCCCACGGCGCCCCCGGCGACGTCGAGATCACGCTCTCCATCGACGACGGCGCCGAGATCGCCCGCTCCACCTGGAACCCGCGCATCGGCATCCTCGGCGGCCTGTCCGTCCTCGGCACGACCGGCGTCGTCGTCCCGTACTCGTGCTCGGCCTGGATCGACTCGATCCGCCGCGGCGTCGACGTGGCCCGCGCGGCCGGCCTCACCCATGTCGCCGGCTGTACGGGCTCCACCTCCGAACGGACCGTCACCCAGGCGTACGACCTCCCGGAGCTCGCCCTCCTCGACATGGGCGACTTCGCGGGCGCCGTCCTCAAGTACCTCCGCCGCCACCCGGTCGACCGGCTGACGATCTGCGGCGGCTTCGCGAAGCTGTCCAAGCTCGCCGCCGGCCACCTGGACCTCCATTCGGCCCGTTCCCAGGTCGACAAGGCGTTCCTCGCCGGCCTGGCCCGCGAGGCCGGCGCGCCGGAGGCCCTGGCGGCGGAGGTGGCCGCCGCCAACACCGGCCTCGCCGCCCTCCGCCTCTGCGAGGCCGCCGCTGTCCCCCTGGGCGACGCGGTCGCCGCCCGCGCCCGCGACGAGGCCCTGTCCGTCCTGCGCGGCGCCCCGGTCACCGTCGACGTCCTCGCCATCGACCGCGCCGGCGCCGTCGTCGGCCGCGCGACCCCGTCGGGCCCGTAGCCCCGGGAACCCTCCGCCGCGCCGACCGGATGCGGGACCGGGGCGGCGAACCTAGGCTCGGCTGCGACAACCCTCACCTACAGGGAGGAATCGCCATGGCGAAGCGTGGGAACAAGAAGCGGGCGCGCAAGAAGAAGAAGGCGAACCACGGCAAGCGGCCCAACGCCTGAGGCGCCGGACCGCCGGCCGCCGGGGCCGGGGGCCGTCAGCAGGTGTGGCGGTCCCTGGCCGGGTCGTAGAGGTGGCTGTCGCGGAATGCGGAGGCGGCCAGGGTGCGGCCGACGACGATGACGGCCGTCTTCGTGATGCCGGCCGCCTTCACCTGGTCCGCGATGTCCTCCAGGGTGCCGCGCAGCACGATCTCGTCGGGGCGGCTGGCCATGGCGACGACGGCGGCGGGGCAGTCGGCGCCGTAGTGGGGGATCAGTTCGGAGACGATCCGGTCGGCGTAGCGGGCGCCGAGGTGGAGGACGAGCAGGGCGCCGCTGCGGCCGAGGGTGGCGAGGTCCTCGCCCTCCGGCATGGGGGTGGCCTGCTGGGCGATGCGGGTGAGGATGACGGTCTGGCCGACGGTCGGGACGGTCAGTTCCCGCTTCAGCGCCGCCGCGGCCGCCGCGAAGGCCGGGACGCCGGGCACGACCTCGTACGGGATGCCGGCCGCGTCGAGCCGCCGCATCTGCTCGGCCATGGCGCTGAAGACGGACGGGTCGCCGGAGTGGAGGCGGGCCACGTCGTGGCCGGCCTCGTGCGCGGCGGTGATCTCGGCGACGATCTCGTCGAGGTGCATCGACGCCGTGTCGACGAGCTTCGCGTCGGGCGGGCACTCGGCGAGCAGTTCGCGGGGCACGAGCGAGCCGGCGTAGAGGCAGACGCCGCAGGCCGCGAGGGTGCGGGCGCCGCGCACGGTGATCAGGTCGGCCGCGCCGGGGCCCGCGCCGATGAAGTAGACGGTCATTCGTGTGCAGAACCCTTCGTTACGGACCACTGGGTCACCGGCATGGCCGGGCGCCAGCCGGTGAATCCGCCGACGGGCACGGCGGCGGAGACGGCGAGCCGGATCAGCTCGCCGCCGTGCCGGGCGTACCAGCGGGCGAGCAGCGCCTCGGACTCCAGCGTGACGGTGTTGGCGACGAGCCGGCCGCCGGCGGGGAGCGCGTCCCAGCAGGCGTCGAGCAGGCCGGGGGCGGTGAGGCCGCCGCCGACGAAGACGGCGTCGGGGGCGGGCAGGCCGGCGAGGGCGGCGGGCGCGGGGCCGGTGACGACCTTCAGCGCGGGGACGCCGAGGGCGGCGGCGTTGCGGCCGATCCGTTCGGCCCGCGCGGGCGACTTCTCGACGGCGATCGCCCGGCAGTCGCGGTGGGCGCGCATCCATTCGACGCCGATGGAGCCGGAGCCGCCGCCGACGTCCCAGAGGAGTTCGCCGGGGGCGGGTGCGAGCGCGGCGAGCGTCGCGGCGCGAACGTACCGCTTGGTGAGCTGCCCGTCGTGTTCGTACGCCTCGTCCGGCAGCCCCGGCGTGCTGCCGAGCCGCAGCGTGCCGGGGTCGCGGACGCAGTCGAGGGCCAGCACGTGCAGCGCGTCGGTGCGCGGGTGCGGCCAGTCGGCGGCGGTGGCGTCGAGGAGCCGTTCGGCGGGGCCGCCGAGCTGTTCCAGGACCCGGATCCGGGTCCCGCCCCAGCCGGCCTCGCGGAGCAGTGCCGCGACCCGGGCGGGCGTCTCGGGTCCCTCGCCGAGCAGCAGCAGCCGGCGCCCGGGGTGGAGGGCGGCGCGCAGGGCGTCCAGCGGCCGGGCGACCAGCGACAGCGTGTCGACGGCCTCCAGCGGCCAGCCGAGGCGGGCGCAGGCGTACGAGACGGAGGACGGGTGCGGGTGGACGTCCAGCTCCCGGTCGCCCGCGGCTTCGCGGAGGGTGCGGGCGATCCCGTAGAAGGAGGGGTCGCCGCTGGCGAGGACGGCGAGCGCGCGTCCGTGGTGGGCGGCGAGCAGGGCCGGGACGGCGGGGCGGAGCGGCGACGGCCAGGTGATCCGCTCGCCGCGGCAGTCGTCGGGCAGCAGTCCGAGCTGCCGGGCCCCGCCCACGATCACCTCGGCGTCGCGCAGCACCCGGCGGGCCCTCTCGGGCAGTCCGTCCCACCCGTCCGCGCCGATCCCGACGACCGACACCACCGATATCGCAGCGTTCACGTCGGGGACTTTACGTGAGAGCCGCAGGTGGACGGCACGTGGCCGTCCTCACGCCGGGGCCGGAGGAGAGGGGCGGGCGGCACCGGAAGAGAGGAGGGGGCGGCACCGGAATAGCGGGGCGGGTGGCACCGTTCCCCCAAGTGATTTAAGGTTCAACCATCAGCGAGGAAACGCGAGAGGTGACCACGATGCAGTTCGGGATCTTCACCGTCGGCGACGTGACGACCGACCCCACCACCGGCCGCACCCCCACCGAGCACGAGCGCATCAAGAACACGGTCGCCATCGCGCTCAAGGCGGAGGAGGTCGGGCTCGACGTCTTCGCGACCGGCGAGCACCACAACCCGCCGTTCGTCCCGTCCTCCCCGACGACCCTCCTCGGCCACATCGCGGCCCGCACGGAGAACCTGATCCTCTCCACGTCCACGACCCTCATCACCACCAACGACCCGGTGAAGATCGCCGAGGACTACGCCACCCTCCAGCACCTCGCGGACGGGCGCGTCGACCTCATGATGGGCCGCGGCAACACCGGCCCGGTCTACCCGTGGTTCGGCCAGGACATCCGCCAGGGCATCCCGCTCGCCATCGAGAACTACGCGCTCCTCCACAAGCTGTGGAGGGAGGACGTGGTCGACTGGGAGGGCAAGTTCCGCACCGCCCTCCAGGGTTTCACCGCCACCCCGCGCCCGCTCGACGGCGTCCCGCCGTTCGTCTGGCACGGCTCCATCCGCTCCCCGGAGATCGCCGAGCAGGCCGCGTACTACGGCGACGGCTTCTTCGCCAACCACATCTTCTGGCCCAAGCAGCACACCGAGAAGATGGTCCGGCTCTACCGCCAGCGGTACGCGCACTACGGCCACGGCACCGAGGAGCAGGCCATCGTCGGCCTCGGCGGCCAGGTGTTCATGCGGAAGAACTCGCAGGACGCGGTACGGGAGTTCCGCCCGTACTTCGACAACGCCCCGGTGTACGGCCACGGCCCCTCCCTGGAGGAGTTCAGCAGCCAGACCCCGCTGACCGTCGGCTCGCCGCAGGAGGTCATCGAGCGCACCCTGTCGTTCCGCGACTACGTCGGCGACTACCAGCGCCAGCTCTTCCTCATCGACCACGCCGGACTGCCGCTCAAGACGGTCCTCGAACAGCTCGACATCCTCGGCGAGGAGGTCGTTCCGGTGCTCCGCAAGGAGTTCGCGAGCCTCCGCCCCGCCGGCGTCCCCGCCACCGCCCCGCTCCACCCCGCCGTCGTCGCCGCGAAGACCGCGAGCGCCACGGAAACCCCGGACACCACGGACACCCCGAACGCCACGAAGGAGGTCTGACGCCATGCAGACCCTGAAGCTGGTCGCCGTCTCCGCCGGCCTGAGCTCGCCGTCCTCCACCCGGCTCCTCGCCGACCGGCTCGTCCAGGCCGCCCGCTACCGGCTGGCCGAGCAGGAGTACGCCGTCGAGGCCGAGGTCGTCGAACTGCGCGACCTCGCCGTCGACATCGCGAAGAACTTCGTGACCGGCTTCCCGTCGGAGGCGCTGCAGAACGCGCTCGACAAGGTGACCGGCGCGGACGGCGTCATCGCGGTGACGCCCGTCTTCACCGCCTCCTACAGCGGCCTGTTCAAGTCCTTCTTCGACCTCGTCGACCCGGCCGCCCTCACCGGTACGCCGGTCCTCCTCGGCGCGACCGGCGGCACCGCCCGCCACAGCCTGGTCCTCGACCACGCGCTGCGCCCGCTCTTCGCCTACCTCCGCGCCCGCACCGCCCCCACCGCCGTCTACGCGGCCTCGGAGGACTGGGGCACCGGCGGCGACGAGTACACCGAGGGCCTGCCGCACCGGATCACCCGGGCGGGCGAGGAGTTCGCCGACCTGGTCGCGGCGACGGCGAACGGCCGGCCCCGGTCCGGGGACGACGAGCTCGTCCCCTTCGAGAAGCAGCTGGCCGACCTCCGCCTGGACTGAGCGGTTTGTTACGTTGTGGGTGGTTACGGTTGCCTCACGGTGACTCCCGACGACGAACGGAGGTCGGCGATGGCCGGCGGCAGGATCGTGGTGGGCGTGGACGGCTCGGAGCCGTCCCTGAAGGCACTGGCATGGGCGGCCGGCCAGGCCGCCCTCACCGGGGACGCGCTCCACGCGGTGATCAGCTGGGAGTACCCGGCGTCCTGGGCGACGCTGATGCCGGGCGTCCCGCCGGAGTTCGACCCCGAGCGGCTGGCCCGGCAGATCCTCGACCAGTCCCTCGCGGACACGCTCACCCCCGAGGAGGCCGCGGCCACCACCCGCACGGTCGTCGGCGGCAACGCGGCGCAGGCGCTGCTCGACCAGGCGCAAGGGGCGAGCCTGCTGGTGGTGGGGGACCGGGGCTACAGCGGCTTCAAGGCGGCGGTCCTCGGCTCGGTCTCCACCCACGTCACCCAGCACGCCCCCTGCCCGGTCGTCGTCGTCCGCGGCACCTGACCCCGCCCCGGGTGGCGCCCACGCCCCGGCCCTGCCGTGGGCCGCACCCGGCAGGCCCCCGCTGAGCTGCGGGCTCGGGCGCGCGGGCCGAGGATGGCGTCCATGGACATCAAGCTCGAACTCGTCGGCGTCCCGGTGACCGACGTCGACCGCGCCAAGGCCTTCTACGAGCGCGTCGGCTTCCACGCCGACCACGACGTGACCGTCAGCGAAGCGATCCGCTTCGTGCAGATGACCCCGCCCGGCTCCGCGTGCTCGATCGCGTTCGGGAGGGGCATCACCGAGATGGCCCCGGGGTCGCTGGACAACCTCCAGGTCGTCGTCGACGACATCGAGGAGGCCCACGCCGGCCTGACCGCCCGCGGCGTCGACGTCGGCGAGATCGACGACCGGCCGTGGGGGTCGTTCGTGTACTTCACGGACCCGGACGGCAACCGCTGGGCCGTCCAGCAGAAGACGCCCCGCCCGGAGCGGTAGCCGGGGCCGCCGCCCGGGTCACCTGCGGTTGCGGAGCCGCTCACCTGCGGTTGTAGAGCCGCATCGTCACCGCGCCGAAGACCGCCACCAGGACCGCCGACCAGCCCAGCGTCCACGCGACGTCCGCCGCCGGCCACGCGCCGGCCATCAGCTCCCGCACCGCCGTCGCCAGATGGGTCACCGGGTTGTTGTTGACGAACGCCTGGAGCCAGCCCGGCATGGTCCGCGGGTCGACGAACACGTTGGACAGGAAGGTCAGCGGGAAGATCACCATCATGCTGACGCCCATCACGGACTTCTCGCTGCGCAGCAGCAGCCCGAACATCGTCCAGATCCACGAGAACGCGAACGAGAAGACCAGCAGCAGCGCCACCCCGAGCAGCACGCCCGCCACCCCGCCGCCGGGCCGGTAGCCGATGACGAGGCCGACGGTCAGCATCACGGCGGAGGCGATCAGATAGCGCACGACGTCGCCGAGGAGATAGCCGACCATCGGCGCCGGCCGCCAGATCGGCAGCGTGCGGAAGCGGTCGAAGACGCCCTTCTCGATGTCGGTGTTGACCGAGACGCCGGTGTACATCGTGATCATCACGACCGACATCACGAGGATGCCGGGCAGCAGGAACTGCACGTACTCCGACACCGACCCGGCCAGCGCGCCCCCGAAGAGGTACGTGTACATCAGCACCATCATGACCGGGAACGCCGTCACGTCGAACAGCTGCTCCGGCACGTGCTTGATCTTCAGCATGGCCCGCCAGCCGAAGGTCAGCGACGCGGCGAGCGCGCCGGGCCGGGGCGGCCGGTCCCGGGCGACGAGCAGGGCGGCGAGTTCGTCGGCCCGGGGCGCGGCGAACTCCTCCCGGGAAACGGCGGTGTCGGTCGAGGTGGTGCCGGTACTCATGCGGCCGGCCCCTTCCGGTCGGTGAGGGCGAGGAAGACCTCGTCCAGGCTGGGCTGGCCGAGGGCGAAGTTGTCGACGGTGATCCCGGCGCGGGCCAGTTCGGCGAGGGCGCGGGCGGCCTGTTCGGCGGCGCCGAGGTCGGTGCCGTGGCCGTTGACGGTGGCGGTGAGCGCGACCGGGTCGGGGTCGAGCTGGACGGCGGCCCGGAGGGCGGTGGTGAGGATCCGCTCGGCCTCCGGGCGCTGTTCGGCGTCCCGGAGGCGCACGTGCACGGAGCCGGAGCCCACCGACGCCTTCAGCTCGCCCTTCGTGCCCTCGGCGATGACCTGGCCCCGGTCGATGACGGCGATGCGGGAGGCGAGCTGGTCGGCCTCGTCGAGGTACTGGGTGGTGAGCAGGACGGTCGTGCCCTGGGCGACGACGGCCCGCACGATGTCCCACACCTGGTTGCGGCTGCGCGGGTCGAGGCCGGTGGTCGGCTCGTCGAGGAAGAGCAGGTCGGGGGTGTTGAGGATGGACGCGGCGATGTCGATGCGGCGCCGCATGCCGCCCGAGTAGTTCTTGACCTGCCGGTCGGCGGCGTCCGCGAGCCCGAACGCGCCGAGCAGCTGGGCCGCGCGGTCGCGGGCGGCGGGCCGGGTGTGCCCGAGGAGGCGGGCGAGCAGGACGAGGTTCTCGGTGCCGGTCAGGTCCTCGTCCACGGAGGCGTACTGGCCGGTGAGGCTGACGCGGCCGCGGACGGTGTCGGCGTCCCGGACGACGTCGTTCCCGAAGACGCGGGCGTGGCCGGCGTCGGGCCGGAGGAGGGTGGCGAGCAGTTTGACGGTGGTCGTCTTGCCGGCGCCGTTGGGGCCGAGCAGTCCGTAGACGGTGCCGGCGGGGACGCGGAGATCGACGCCGTCGACGGCGCGGTTCCCGCCGAAGACCTTGACGAGCCCGTCGGTCTCGATGGCCAAGCCAGTCATACGCCCCAGTCTCCCGCGCGCCCGCGCGCCGCGCCTGTCGGGCGCGCGGCCCCGGAACCGGTGCCGGTCAGTACGGCGCCGGGCGGCCCGTGGCGTCCTCGTGGGTGTAGAAGAGGTAGAAGGCCGCGCCGCCGACGCCCGCCGCGACCGCCAGCCCCAGCACGGTCGCGGAGAGCACGCTCGCCCGCGAGAGGCTGAACAGGAAGCCGACGGCGATGCCGGCGAGCGCGCCCCACGCCACCGCGCGCGCTTCGCGCGGGAGGGCGCGGCCGTGGGTGCGGAGCGCGTACACCGCGCCGGCGAGGAGGAGCGCGGAGACGAGGCCGAGCCACAGCTGGCCCCAGGTGAGGGCGCCGCCGTGGCGGGAGACGGTCGCGGCGTAGAGGCCGTAGGCGATGCCGAGGACGGCGGGCAGGACGGCGCCGTGGGGGATCGCGTGGTGTCGCGCGGGTACCGCTGCGTGTGCGGCCATGGCGGGGACTCCTTCATGTCGCAAAGGCGCATGTCGCGAGGGCGCATGTCGCGAGGGCGCGATGTCGCGTCACTCGTGTCCAGGGCACACCCGCCGCCCCGCCTCCCGCAAGTGGATCAGCGGCCGGCGCCGGGCCGCACCGCGACCGCGTCGATCTCGAAGAGCATCCCGGGCAGCGCCAGCGAGGCGACGCCGCTGAGCGTCTGCGCGGGGAGCCGGTCGCCGAACGCCGCGTGCAGCGCCTTGCCGAGGACCTCCAGCTTGCCGAGGTCGTGGTCGACGACGTACGAGCCGAGCCGGACGACGTGCTCGTATCCGAGGCCGGCGCCCTCGAGCGCGAGCCGCAGGTTCGTGAGCGACAGCTCGACCTGGGCGGCGAAGTCGCCGGGGACGGGCGCGCCGGTGGCGTCGGATGCGTACTGCCCGGCGATGAAGACGAGTTCGCCGGGGGCGGAGGCGGCGTGGCTGTAGCCGAAGGGGGCGGGGTCGTGGAGGGCGGGCGGGTTGGTGAGGGTGCGCTGGTCGGTCATGACGGGTCGTTCCCCTTCACGGTGCGGTGTCGCGGCGGGGCGGAGCCCGCGACGTATTCAGGATGCCTGACATCCAGGATCTATTCTGGACCCTACACATCCAGGATTACTCCCGCAAGAACAACCCCAAACCCCCCGCCCTCACCCGTTCGGCTCATCCGAAAAGTCGCCTTCATCCCCTTGATCCCACGATGGGCTCATGAGCCAGAACAGTGCGCAGCACAGCGCCCCCTCCCGCCCCCACAAGCCGTCCGCCTCCGAGGCGTGGGCCTCCGGCGGGACGCTCTTCGCCGGTGTCCTCATGCTCGTCACCGGCTTCATGAACGTCTTCCAGGGCATCGCCGGGATCGCCGAGGACGACGTCTACGCCCGCGTCGGCGACTACGTCTTCAAGTTCAACCTCACCACCTGGGGCTGGATCCACCTGATCGTCGGCGTCGTCGTCGCGATCGCCGGCTACGGGATCCTCAAGGGCGCCGAGTGGGGCCGGGTCGCCGGCATCGCCCTGGCCTCCCTCAACCTCCTCCTCCAGTTCCTGTTCCTGCCGTACCAGCCGTGGTGGGCGCTGCTCTCGATGGCCATCTCGGTCTTCGTGATCTGGGCCCTCGCCACGGACGACGCGTACGGCCCCGGCGCCCGCTACTGACGGCGCGCCGGACATGACGACGGCGCCCCGCCGGGCCCTCACCGCCTCGCTCCTCGTCCTCGCCGCCGCCGTCGGCACCGCCGGCTGCGACGCCGCACGGGAGGCCGCCGGGGACCTCGCGTCCTCGGCGTCCGCCGCCGTCTCCGGCGCCGCCCGGGAGCGGATGGACCGGATCAAGGACGGCGTGAACGCCACCGGCGACGTGACCGCCGGCCCGGTCTCCGCCGACGGCGACCGCACGGCCGCCGCCGTCACCGCCGCCAACCCCCTGGACTCGACCGCCGACTACACGGTCATGGTCGTCTTCCGGGACGCGTCCGGCACCGTCCTCGACGCGGTCGTCCTCACCGTCGACCGCGTCGCGGCCGGAACCGCCAAGTCCGGTACGGCGCGCAGCAATCGGACGCTCGACGGGGCGACGACGGCGGAGGTCGTACGGGCCCTGCGACACTGAAGGAGTGGACCGAGCCCTCACGCCGACCGGCACCCCCGGCCCCGCCGGCGGCGTCAGCCGTACGTTCACCGGCGGCGGACGCCCGCCCGCGTCCCCCCGCCCCCGCGACCGCGCCCTCGCCTGGGCCGCCGGGCCGCTGCTGGCCGTCCCGGCGGCCGTCGCCGGGTGCCGGGCGCTCGGCACCGACGGCGTCACCCCGGTCCCCCAGCTGCTCTCCTTCCTCCCCTGGCTGACCGCCCCGGCCGGGCTCGGGCTGCTGCTCGCCGCCGCCGCCCGCCGCCGGGCGCTCGCCTTCGCCGCCGCGCTCGTCGTCACCGGCACCGCCTGGGCGTCGCTGCCGTCCGCCCCGCCGCCCGCCCCCGGCCAGGCCCCGCCGGTCGCCCGGCTCCGCGTCATCGCCGCGAACGTCGAGTTCGGGCAGGCCACCGGCTCCCTCATCGACCTGGCCCGGCGCGAACGGCCCCAGGTGCTGTTCGTCTCCGAGTGCGACCCCGCCTGCGCCCGCGCCCTCACCGCCGCGCTCTCCGCGCAGCTGCCGCACCGGGTCTCCGTCGACGCGGCGGGCTCCGCCGGCTCCGTGCTGCTCAGTGCCCACCCGCTGCGCGACCGGTCCGTCGTCCCGTCCGTCATGGGGATGCCGGGCGCCACGGCGGACGTCGCGGGACGGCCGGTGCGCCTCCAGCTCGCCCACCCCATGCCGCCCGTCCCCGGCCAGGTCGCGCTCTGGAAGGCCGAACTGGCCCGCCTCCGCGACGCCGTCGCCGACCGCCCCGCCGGCGAAGCGCTCGTCCTCGCCGGC
Organism: Microtetraspora glauca; assembly: GCA_000721275.1. GTDB lineage: Bacteria > Actinomycetota > Actinomycetes > Streptomycetales > Streptomycetaceae > Streptomyces. The sequence goes on from JOFO01000023.1 coordinate 81,655, forward strand.
GACTTCAACGCCTCCCAGGACCACGCCGCCTACCGCGGCCTCCTCGCCGCCGGCCCGCTCCACGACGCCGCCCGCACCACCGGCGCCTCCCGCACCCCGACCTGGCCCGCCGAGGGCCCGGTCCCGCCGTACGTGCAGATCGACCACGTCGTCACCACGCCCGACCTCACCGCGACCGCCACCCGCTTCCCCGCCCTCCCCGGCAGCGACCACCGGGCCGTCGTCGCCGATCTCGACCTGCGCGACCGGCGCTGATCGGCGACGCTGGAGGCATGGACGACGAGCAGATCCTCGACGACATCGGCGCGCTCGTGGAAGAGGAGCGGGCGCTCCGGCAGCGCACCGGCGGCCTCCTCCCCGAGGAACGCACCCGGCTGGCCGAGCTGGAGGTCCGGCTCGACCAGTGCTGGGACCTGCTGAGGCAGCGGCGCGCCAAGGCGGAGTTCGGCGAGGACCCCGACACGGCCACCCTCCGCCCGGCCTCCGAGGTCGAGTCCTACCGCAGCTGACGCCCACCCGGACGGTTACGTTGGGGCCATGGGTCCTGCACGGCGTCACCCCGGTCGGCTGGCTCCTCCCGCGTGGCTGACGGCGGGACTGCGCCCCGCCCCCGCCCCCGTCCCCTGGGCCGCCGTCGCCCGCGCCTCGATCGCCCTCTCGGCCCCGCTCGCCGTCGGCCTCGCCGCCGGACAGCCGGCCTACGGGGCGCTCGTGTCGATGGGCGCGCTGTCCGGCGTCATCGGGGACACCGCCGACGCCTACCGGATGCGCCTCTTCAACATCGCCGTCCCCCAGCTGTTCGGCGCCCTCGGCGTCACCCTCGGCACGCTCGCGTACGGGCAGGGCTGGCTCGCGGTCGCCACGCTCACCGTCGTCGCGCTCGTCTCGGGGATGATCTCCTCCATCGGCGCGCTCGCCTCCGCCTCCGGCCTGCTGCTGCTCCTCAACGCCGTCGTCGGCGCCGGCCTCCCCATGCCGGACCCCTGGTGGAAGGCGCCGCTGCTGCTCACCGCCGGCGGCCTCGTCGTCCTCGTGCTGACCCTCCTCGGCTGGCCGCTGCGCCGCGCCGCGCCCGAACGGGCCGCGGTGGCCGCCACCTACCGGACCGTCGCCGACCTGTACGAGGCGGCGGGCTCGGAGTCGTACCAGGAGAAACGGCAGGCGGTGACCGCCTCGCTCAACCAGTCGTACGACCTGATCCTGGCCCGCCGGGCCCGCCAGCACGGCCGCACCTCCGCCCTGGCCCGGCTGCTCGCCCAGCTCAACGTCCTCGTCCCGCTCCTCGAAGCCGCCCCCGCCGCCGACCTGCGGGCCCGCCTCCACGGCCCGCTGCCGCCGGCCGTCGCCGGCACCGTCCGCGACCTCGCCGACGCCGTCGAGACCGGCCGCACCGCACCCCCCGACCCGCCGGAGCCGCTGTTCGGCCCCTCCCCGCGCCCCGCCGAGAAGGCCGTCGAGCACGCCCTCCGGTACGCCGCCACCGTCGTCCACGCCGCCGAACCCGACCCGCACAACGTCGACGACCGCCTCGGCCGCCCCGCCGCGCTCACCGTCCGCGCCCGCCGCGCCGCCCGCACCATGCTGCTGTCCGAGCCCGCCTGGCGGTACGGGCTCCGCCTCGCCCTCTGCATCGGCCTCGCCCAGGCCCTCGTCTCGCTGATCCCCGTGCCCCGCTCGTACTGGGTCGCGCTCACCGTCACCTTCGTGATGAAGCCGGACTTCGGCTCCGTGTTCTCGCGGGCCGTGCTGCGCGCCGTCGGCACCTGCCTCGGCCTCGTCGCCGCCGCCCTGGTCCTCGCCGAGGTCCCCCGCGGCTGGTGGGACGTGCCGGTGATGGCGGTGCTCGCCGCGCTGATCCCGGCGTTCACCGCGAAGGGGTACGCCTTCCAGACCGCCGCCATCACCCCCGTCATCCTGCTGCTCTCCGACGCCCTCAACCAGGAGGGCTTCGACCTCGTCCTGCCCCGCCTGTACGACTCCCTCCTCGGCTGCGCCATCGCGCTCGTCGCCGGCTACCTGCTGTGGCCGGAGTCCTGGCACGCCCGGATCGGCGACCGGCTCGCCGACGCGGTCGCGGACGCGGCGGCGTACGTGGAACGCGCCTTCGGCACCGACGCCGACGCGGGCCGGCTGCGCGCCCGCCGCGCGCTCTACCGCGACCTGTCGGCGGTCCGCTCCGAGTTCCAGCGCGCCCTCACCGAACCGCCGCCGACCGGCCCCCGCGCCGCCGCCTGGTGGCCGCTCGCCATCGCCGTCGAACGGATCCTGGACGCCACCACCGCCGCCCGCATCCGGGTCGCGCACGGCGCGCCACCGCCCGACCCGGCGGAGGTGACGGCCGTCGCGCGCGAACTGCGCGAGCTGGCCGCCGGCCTGCGCACCACCGACACCCTCGTCCCGGTCCGCACCGCGCTCCCCGGCGACGAGGACGGCGTTCTCGCCCCGCTCCGCCACGAGGTCCGCGCGGCCCGCGCCATCGCCGGACCCGAACTGCGCTGACGCACCCCGTAAACCCCTTTGGGACGGTACGCGGGGGCGCACCGCAGCCCTTACCGGCGGTCACGGAACGGAACCTTCCTGCCACCGTTACCGGATCGCACCGGGGCGACTACGATGCGCTCGACCGCCGCGATGTGATCAGCGCCCGCACCCCTGCCCGCGCCCGCGCCCGGCCGGCCAACCGGCTCGCTCCCCGGGCCACTTCGCCCTGCCCGTCCGCTCCCCGCCCACGCCCCGCCCCTCCCTCCGTCGTCCGGAACCCCCCACCCGATCCCAGGACTCCGAGGACACCGCCATGCGCACCACCACCAGCAGAGGGCTCCAGCCCAATGTCCTCGGCACCTTCGACACGATCGTGATGGCCGTGGCCGGCAGCGCCCCCGCCTACTCGCTCGCCGCCACGACCGCCGTGCTCTTCGGGGCCGTCGGCTACGCGGGACCGGCGGCGCTGCTGTACTGCGCGATACCGATGCTCGGCATCGTCCTCGCGTACGCGCGCCTCGGCCGGATCGACGTCAACGCGGGCGCCGGCTACTCGTGGGTGGGCCGCACCCTCCACCCCTTCCTGGGCTTCCTCTCCGGGTGGGCGCTGGTCTTCGCCGCGACCGTGTTCATGGTGGCCGGCTCGCTGCCCGCCGGCGCCCTCACGCTGGCCCTGTTCGACGCGGACCTCGCCGCCTCGACGCCGCTGGCGACCGCCGTCGGCGCCTGCTGGTTCCTGCTGATGCTCGGCGTCGTGCTGGGCGGCGCCCGCCTCACCGTACGGGCCCAACTCGTCATGTCGGGCGTCGAGATGGCGATCCTGCTGGTGTTCGTCGTCGCGGCGGTGGCGCACCGCGGGCAGGCCGTCGCCTTCGACTGGTCCTGGTTCGGCCTCGGGCACTTCGACGGCCCCGCGGGCTTCGCCGCGGGCGCGCTGATCGCCGCGTTCTACTACTGGGGCTGGGACGTCACCAGCAACCTCAGCGAGGAGACCCGGAACAGCCGCCGGACCGCCGGACTCGCCGCGCTCGTCGGCGTCGGCTTCGTCTTCCTGCTCTTCGTGGCGTTCACCGTCGCCGTGAACGTGCTGCTGCCCGCCGACCGGATCGCGTCCGCCGGACCGAACGTGCTCGCCGTCCTCGGCGAGGAGATCTGGCCCGGCGTCGGCGGGAAACTGCTGGTCGTCGCCGTGGTGCTGTCCACGGTCGCGACCCTGGAGACCACCCTCATCCAGGTGACCCGCTCGCTCTTCGCGATGGGCCGCGACCGGACCCTGCCCGCCGCCTTCGGCCTCGTCCACCGCCGCTGGAACACCCCGTGGGTCGCCGTCGCCGCCGTCGGCGCCGCCGCGCTCGTCCTCTTCGCCGCCGCGGCCTCCGCCGGCTCCGTGCAGCGGATCCTGCGGGACGCGGTCTCCGCGATCGGCCTCCAGATCGCGTTCTACTACGGCCTGGCGGGCATCGCCGCCGTCGTCGCGTACAAGTCGCTGCTGCTGCGCTCCGCCCGGAACCTGCTGCTCGGCGGCGTGTGGCCGCTGCTCGGCTCGCTGTTCATGCTGTGGGCGTTCGTCGAGTCGCTGGGCGAGCTGTCGACCACCGCGCTCACCATCGGCCTCGGCGGGCTCGCCGCCGGCCTCGTCCCCATGGCCGTGTACTGGCGCAAGGGCAGCGCCTACTACCGGCCCGCCCGCCTCGACGCCTCCCGCGCCCTCGCCGCCGCCGACGAGTCGGCACCCGCGTCCCCGGGCAGCCGGATGCGGGACAAGAGCTACGCCACGGACTTCTGACGCCACGCATTTCTGACCCCACGGACTTCTGACCCGCCGCCCGTTTCCCGCGCCACCGCGCCGATCGAAGGAGGTTCCCCATGGGCGTACGCCGACGCGCCCTCGGACGGTCACGGTCACGCGCGGACCGGTTCGTCCCCGACTTCGACCTGGACTTCGGTGACCGCGCGCTCACCGAGGCCCGCCACGACATCGTGATCGGCCGCTGGCAGGGCGTCCGGGACCTGCTCGCCGCCACCGGCGACGACTGGGCCCGCCGCACCCACCGCGTCCGGCTGCTCTCGCACGCCGCCGCCGGCAGCTCCACCGTCGAGACCTGGCGGGCCGCCGAGCCGCACAGCGCCGACGCGGCCGTGCTGCGGGCGGCGACCGAGGTGGTACGGGTCTTCGACGCGGCCATCGCCGCCGGGCGGGGCGCCACCGTGGACCGGGCCCGGATCGACGCGGCCGTGGCCGCCTGCCGGAGCGCCGCCGACGCCGCCCCGGCCGACCCGATGCCGTGGGTGTCGCTGCTGTCGGTCGCGCGGCTGTACGACGGCGGGGTGCCGCGCCGGGAACTGCGCTACTGGTTCGACGAGTTGCGCCGCCGCGACCCGTACAACCTCGAAGGGCACGTGCAGGTGCTGCGCTACCTCTCGGCGCGCTGGCACGGCACCCACGGCTCCATGTACGACTTCGCGCGCGACGCCGCCGGCGTCGCACCGCCCGGCTCGCCGCTGCCCGTCCTGGTGCAGGTGGCACGGGTCGAGGAGTACCGCTACATCGCCGACGGGGCCCTCGGCCGCGGCCCGGTGCGCGGCTTCGACCAGCACTGGAAGCACGAGCTGGCGGTGACCGAGCTGCGGCGCACCTACGAGCGGTGGATCGGCGGCCGGGACGCCTCCCGTCCCGTCGCGCCGGAAGAGGTCGCCGACCTCAACTTCCTCGCGCACGCCGCCTGTTACGCGGGCCAGGTGGAGCCGGCCCGCGAGCTGCTGGGCCTGCTCGGCGGACGGGCCGCGTGGGTGCCGTGGGCGTACACGGGCGACCCGGGGGAACAGTTCGTCCGCTTCCGGGAGGGCCTGGGGGTCGGCTGACCGCCCCGGCCCTCCCGGTGCGGCCGGATCAGACGCCGATGTCGCGGCCGTCGGCGCGCCACACGGCGACGACCGACGGGCGGACGATCTTCCCGGGACCGTCGGGCCAGGTGGACGCCGGGTTCTCCACGGAGGCGCCGTCGATCTCGCCCGGGTGCTGCACGGCGACGAGCACGCGGCGGTCCTGGATGACCGGGCCGCAGGTCTCGGCGCCCCGCGGGACGGTGAGGAACTGCTTCAGCTCACCGCGGCGCTCGCCGTGCACGGCGACGCCGAACAGGCCGTCGTGCGAGCCGAGCTGGTTGCCGTCGGTGGAGATCCACAGGTTGCCGTGCGGGTCGAAGGCCACGTTGTCCGGGCAGGAGATCGGGGAGACCTTCTCCTTCGGGTAGCCGGCGAAGTACGTGGACGGGTCCTCCGGGTCGCCGGCGACGAGGAAGAGCCGCCACGCGAAGCCGTCCGACGCCGGGTCGTCCCAGTGCTCGGCCAGCTCCAGGACCTGCCCGTGCTTGTTCAGGTTGCGCGGGTTGGCCTCGTCAGCGCCCGGGTTGGTGCCCTTGCCGCGGTTGGAGTTGTTGGTGAGGGCGACGTACACGCGGCCGGAGCGCGGCGACGGCTCGACGTCCTCGGGGCGGTCCATCTTCGTCGCGCCCACCTTGTCGCCGGCGAGCCGCGTGAAGACGAACACCTCCTCGGCGGTCATGCCGGGGACGTGCGAGACGGCGCCGTCCGGGCCGGCCGTGGCCAGCGGGATCCAGGTGCCGGAACCGTCGAACTCGCCGTCGTTCGGGAGCTTGCCGGTGCCGTCGATCTCGGCGGCCGGGGAGTCGCCGGTCAGCTTGGCGACGTACAGCGTGCCCTCGTCCAGCAGCGTCAGGTTGTGCTCGCGGGCGCGCCGCGACGAACCCTTCATCATCCGCTTCGACGACACGAACTTGTAGAAGTAGTCGAACCGCTCGTCGTCGCCCATGTAGACGACCGGGCGCCCGTCGGCGGTCAGCCGCGGCTGCGCCGCCTCGTGCTTGAAGCGGCCGAGCGCGGTGCGCTTGCGGGGCGTCGACTCCGGGTCGTACGGGTCGAGCTCGACGACCCAGCCCTGTCGGTGGACCTCGTTCGGCTCCGCGCGGAGGTCGAAGCGCTTGTCGAACCGCTCCCACTTGCGCTCGGAGGCGCCGGTGCCGACGCCGTACCGCTTGTCGGTGGCGGAGGAGCCGTACGCGAAGTACTGGTTGAAGTTCTCCTCGCCGTGCAGCGTCGTGCCCCACGGGGTGGTGCCGCCGGCGCAGTTGTTGAGCGTGCCGAGGACGGTACGCCCCTCCGGGTCGGCGGAGGTCTTCACCAGCGCGGAGCCGGCGGCCGGGCCGGTCAGCTCGAACTCGCTCGTGGTGTGCAGCCGCCGGTTCAGGTAGTGCCGGGAGACCGGGGAGAGCTTGCCCGTACGGTGCTCCTCCTGCACCACGACGACGGAGAGGCCGTGCGCGGCCCAGGCGATCTCGACCTGCTCGCGGGTCGGGTTCTCGGAGTCGTACCCGCGGAACATCAGCACTTCGTCGGTGTACTCGTGGTTCGCGACGAGCACCTGGCGCCCGCGCTCGCCGCGCAGCGGGAGCAGGGACAGGAAGTCGTTGTTGTACCCGAACTGCCCGGCCTGCGCCGCGGCGGTCTGGTTCTCGGCGTCGAAGGCGGGGGCGCCGCGGAGGATCGGCTCGCCCCACCGGATGACGACGTTCTGCGCGTACCCGGACGGGACGGTGACCTGGTCGGCGGTGTTGGGCGCGACCGGCGCGAACCGGAGCCCGCGGGCGCCGTCGGCCTTGGGGGCGTGGCCGTTCCCGTGACCGTGGCCGTGGCCGTTGCCCGGCTGGGCCTGCGCCTCCGGGGCGCCGCCGAGGACGAGCGAGCCGCCCGCCGCGGTCGCGACGGTCGCGACGGCGGCGGCCCGCAGCGCCGAACGCCGCGACAGCACCCCGGCTATGACGTCGCCGACGTACTCGTTGTCGCTGGTGTTCGGCACCTCGTGGAAGCAGGCGTCGCCACAGCGGAACCGGCAGGTGAGGGCGGAACGACCGCCTCCGTGCGGGTTGGTGCCGATCAGCGGCAGCAGTTTGCGCACTTCGTCCTCCTCCGGCGCAGCACTGCGCCGACATGGTGTCGGGAATCCGTTCGGCCGCGACGGTATGTGCGCACATCTGCACGGGGACGGCGGCGGAGTGAACGCCCGATGAATGCACGGCAACCGTGACCGACGGGGTCCACGGAACCGGAGGGCGTGGCCGCTAACCTTACGTGTCCGCCCTGGCCAGGGATGAAGGACGCATACCGCATCCAACTCATGCGAAAGGGTTCGCCCATGGGTATTCGGAGCTTGCTGCGCAAGGTATTCGGCCGCGACCGCGAGAATCCCGCGACGACCCCCTCCGTCCCGCCCCAGTCCCGCGAACCCGACCCGACCCCGGAGACGGCGACGGCGACGGTCGCGGCCCCGACTCCGGCTCCGACACCGGAACCGACGCCGACTCCGACTCCGACTGCGGAATCGGCTCCGGCTCCGGCTCCGGAGCAGTCCGCGCCCCAGGAGCAGGAGCAGGACGCGACCCCGTCGCCGACGGCCGCCCTGAAGGCCGCGGACGACCTGGTGGCCGCGGCCTTCGACAACCCCCAGATCCCGAGGGCCCGCAGGTCCCCCCAGCCGACGGATGCGGAGGCGGGTACGGAGGCCGAGGCGGCCCCGGCCGACCCTGCGGAGCAGCCGACCCCGGCGGAGCCGGAGACCGCCGAGCCGGTGGCGGAGCTTGAACCGAAGGCGACCACCGACACGGAGGCGTCTGCCGACGCGGCCGAGCCGGTGGCGGAAGCCGAGCCTGCCGCGCCCGAGGCCGAGGCTGAGGCGACCGTCGAGGCCGAGTCGGCCGCCGACGCGGAGTCGGCGCCGACGACGGACGCCGCCCCCGCGACCGAGGCGCCCGCCGACGCGGAGCCGGAGGAGCAGGCCGAATCTGCCGCGCCGGAGGCGGACCCGGCCGTCGCGCCCGAGGCGCAGGACGAACCTGCGGAGCCGGAGGCGACCGCCGCCACCGAGGCCCCGGCCGAAACGGCCGAGCCGGAGGCGGCCACCGACGCCGAGCCGGCCCCGGCCGAGACCACCGACGCCGAGGCGCCGGAGGCGGACGTCGCCGTCGCGTCCGAGGCCGCCGTAACGGCGGACGCCACCCCGGAGCCCGCGCCCGAGGCGCAGGACGAACCTGCGGAGCCGGAGGCGACCGCCGCCACCGAGGCCCCGGCCGACGCGACCGAACCGGAGGCGGCCACCGACGCCGAGCCGGCCCCGGCCGAGACCACCGACGCCGAGGCGCCGGAGGCGGACGCGGCCACCGACGCCGACGACGCGAGCGCGCCGGAGGCGGAGACGGCGACGGAGTCCGAGCCCGCACCCGCACCCGCGCCCGCCGCCCCCGCCACGCCGGAGGCGCAGCCGCAGCCGCAGCCGCAGCCGCCGACGGACCTGCCCCCGCACCTCCTCGACGCCCACCGTGCCGCCGGCAAGGCGCTCGCGGCCGAGGGGCTGGAAGGGACGCGGGCCAAGGTGTACCTCGTGGTCGACCGGTCCGGCTCGATGCGCGGGTACTTCAAGGACGGCTCCGTGCAGCGCCTCGCCGAGCAGGCCGTCGCGCTGGCCGCGCACCTGGACGAGGACGCGACCGTCACCACCGTGTTCTTCTCGACGGACATCGACGGCGTCGTGGACGTCACCCCCGCCGACCTCACCCCCACCCGCGTCGAGGAGATCAACGCCGGTCTCGGCCGCCTCGGCCGGACGAACTACCACCGCGCCGTCGAGGAGGTCCTGGCCCACCACGAGAAGGCGGACCCGGCCCGCCCGGCTCTGGTGATCTTCCAGACGGACGGCGCGCCCGAGTCCCGTACCGCCGCGAACCAGGCGCTGGCAGAGGCGGCCGGCCGCCCGGTGCACTGGCGGTTCACGGCCTGGGGCGAGGCGGACGGCAAGGCGTTCGACTACCTGCGGAAGCTCACCGCCGACCGCACGGCGACGCACTTCGCGGGCCCGGCGCCGGCCGAGACGCCGCACGAGGAGTTCTACCGGGGCGTCCTCACCGGCCTGAAGCCGTAACGCCTGCCCAGCCCGCCCCGCCCCGCCCCCTGCCCCTCCTTATTCGATGTGAGTGGATCTTCGTAAGGCCGTTAGGATTTCGACCATGGCGGCCACTGGATCCGAGAAGCAGGGGGCGAAGGCGTTCTACGTCACGACCCCCATCTACTACGTCAACGACGCTCCTCACCTGGGCCACGCCTACACGACCGTCGCAGGCGACGTGCTCACGCGCTGGCACCGTCAGCGCGGCGAGAAGGTGTGGTACCTCACCGGCACGGACGAGCACGGTCAGAAGATCATGCGCACCGCGGAGGCGAACGGGGTCTCGCCCCAGGAGTGGTGCGACAAGCTCGTGGAGGAGGCCTGGAAGCCCCTCTGGGAGCACCTGAACATCGCGAACGACGACTTCATCCGCACCACGCAGAAGCGTCACACGGACCGCGTCCAGGAGTTCGTGCAGGACCTGTACGACAAGGGCGAGATCTACAAGGGCGGCTACGAGGGCCCGTACTGCGTGGGCTGTGAGGAGTACAAGCTCCCGGGCGATCTCATCGAGGCCGAGGACGGCACCAAGCTGTGCCCGATCCACAAGAAGCCGGTGGAGATCCTCAAGGAGGAGAACTACTTCTTCAAGCTGAGCGAGTACGGCCCGAAGCTCCTGGAGTTCTACGAGGCGAACCCGGGCTTCATCCAGCCGGAGTCGGCCCGCAACGAGGTCGTGAACTTCGTGAAGCAGGGCCTGCAGGACCTCTCCATCTCGCGTTCGACGTTCGACTGGGGCATCCCGATCCCGTGGGACGACAAGCACGTGATCTACGTGTGGGTCGACGCGCTGCTGAACTACGCGACGGCCGTCGGCTACAACGAGAACCCGGAGAAGTTCGAGGAGACCTTCCCCGCGAACGTCCACCTCGTCGGCAAGGACATCCTCCGCTTCCATGCGGTGATCTGGCCGGCGATGCTGATGGCGCAGGGCCTCCCGGTGCCGGGCAGGGTCGCGGCGAACGGCTGGCTGATGGTCGGCGGCGAGAAGATGTCGAAGTCGAACCTGACCGGCATCAAGCCGCAGGACCTGACCTCGCACTTCGGCGTGGACGCGTACCGCTGGTACTTCCTGCGCGCGATCGCGTTCGGCAGCGACGGCTCGTTCTCGTGGGAGGACTTCTCCGCCCGCTACACGTCCGAGCTGGCCAACGACTACGGCAACCTCGCCTCCCGCGTGGCGGCGATGGTCGGCAAGTACTTCGGCGGCGCGCTGCCGGCCTCCGCGGCCGACGGCGACGCCGAGAAGGCCGTCCACGAGGGCCTGGCGAAGGCGGTCGCGACCGCCGACGCCAAGATCGGCGAGGAGCTGGACTTCCAGGGCGGCATCCTGGCGGTCTTCGACTTCGTGAAGCAGGTCAACGGCTACATCACGGAGCAGGAGCCGTGGAAGGTCGCCAAGGACGAGTCGGAGGAGGGCCGGGCCCGCCTGGCGACGATCCTCTACACGGCCGCCGAGGCGCTCCGCGCCGTCGCCGTCCTCCTCAACCCGATCATGCCGGAGACCTCCCAGAAGCTCTGGGACTCCCTCGGCGCCGAGGCGTCCCTGGGCGCCCTCGCCGACCAGCCGCTGGCCGAGGCCGGCACGTGGGGCAAGCTCCCCGCGGGCGCCACGGTCACGAAGGGCGCGGTGCTCTTCCCGCGCCTGGAGGACCCGAAGAAGGACTGACGTCCGCCCGCACGCGAGCGAAGGCCGCCGCCCGGTACCGACCGGGCCGGCGGCCTTCGCCGTCCCCGTCGTCACCCCACGGCGAGCACGGCGACCGCCGGTGCCATGTACACCAGCGGGAACGGCACGTGCCCGTACGCCTTCGCCCGTACGACGGTGATCACGGCGCCCGCGAAGTACAGCACCAGCCCCACGGCCGCGAGCGCCCCGACGACCGGCACCCAGAACCCCGCGACGAGCCCCGCGGCCCCGGCCAGCTTGAGCACCCCCAGTCCGTTCCACCACGACCGGGGCACCCCGTACGCGGCAAGCGGCTCCACGACGAACTTCGCCCGCGCGAGCACCGAGGCGCCGGAGAACCCGGCCATGAAGGCGGCGAGCGCGGTGACGACGGCGGCGGTGGTGGACATGTGGACGACTCCTCCGGTCGCGGCCCCGGGAGGGGGCCGTACACCGGGATGACGGAGCGGACGGCGAGGGTGTGACGACGACGGCGGAGAACAGCGACTCGAGATTCATGTAAACAAGAGTTCCCAAGCCCAGGTCTCGTAAACTAGAGTTGTCGCATGACGTTCTCGGACCAGCTCCCCGAAGAAGAACTGACCGGCCTCGAATCCGCCCTCTGCGAGGCCCTGAACCCCCTCGCCGCCACCCTCCGCGCCCGCGCCACCGGGCAGCCCGAGGACCGGATGTGGCACGGCGAACCCGTGGACATCGCCCTCTCCGTCCTCGCCGCCTGGAAGGTGGTCGACCAGGAGGTCAAGCGCCTCACCGCCGTCGCCGCCGGCACGGCCGGTTCGTACGGCGCGAGCTACGAGCAGCTGGGCGCCGTCTGGGGCATCACCCGGCAGGGCGCCCGCAAGAAATGGCCGGACGCGGTGCCCCGCCCGACGCCCGGCGCCACCACCCTCGCCCTCTTCGGCGGGCGCGCGGAGCTGGCCCCCTCCGGCGACACCTGGACGTGGACGGCCACGGCCGCCGACGGCTCCAGAACCGACGAGGCCGCCGCCCCCACGAAGGAGGAAGCGGCGGCGCTGGCGGGCGCGTTCCTGAAGGACCACGCCCGCTGAGGATCCGCGAGGCGGTCAGCCGTGGGCGCGCGTGAACCCGACGAACCCGGCCCACGCCTCCGGCGACAGGACGAGGTGGGGCAGACCGGTGTCCTTGGAGTCCCGCACACGGACGGCGCCGGATCCGGCGGCGACCTCGACGCACGAGTCGCCTTCGCTGCTGCTGCTGTAGGAGCTCTTGAACCATGCCGGAGCAGAGACATCCCCGGGGGAGGTGTGGTGCGTCATGTCTCTCCTAGCAGTTGCTCGATGACGGCAGCGGATTCACGGGGAGCGAGGGCCTGCGTCCGGATGATTCCATAGCGCAGTTCCAGGATACGGAGCTGCCGCAGGTCGGTCACGGGTCGCCCCGAGGCGACCGCCGGCGACCGGCCGACCGCCGACCCGTCCTCGAACTTCAACACCTCGATGCCGCCCGCGAGGCCCGCGTGCTCCTCACGGTTCATCGGCATCACCTGAAGCTCCACCTGCCGCGACCGAGCCACGTCCAGGAGGTGTTCGAGCTGGCGGCGCAGTATGTCCCGGCCTCCCAGCGGGCGCCGGAGGATGCTCTCTTCCAGGACGAAGCTCACCTCGGGCGCGGGGTCCCGTTCGAACACGGACTTGCGGGCGACCCGAGCCGCCACGTAGCGCTCCACCTCGTCCCGCGTGTACGCCGGACGCCGCATCATCAACAGGCTGCGGGCGTACTCCGGCGTCTGCAACAGCCCATGCACATTGAGCGGGTCGTACAACTGCATCTCGACGGCCCTCGCCTCCAGCGCCGCCAGGTCCCGCACCTTCTTCGGGTACCGGACCTTCGCCACGTCGTCCTTCATCGCCGACAGCAGCCCGTCGGCCCGCAGGACCTCGTCCGCCTTGTCCAGGTACTCGGGGCGCGGGATCCGCTTGCCGCCCTCGATCTTGTAGACCAGGTCCTCGCCATAACCGACCGCTTCCGCGAACTCCGCGGCCCGCATGCCCACCGCCTCCCGACGCAGCCGCAGTTGGCGACCCACCGTGGCGACGACGGCGACACCCCACTCGTCGTCCGGATCGACTTCCCAGCCGCTTTCCTCAGCCGACATCCCGCACCCCTCCGCGTGTCCTGCATGGCCGCAACCCCCTACCCGCCGCGGGGCTTTCGACAGACCGGACAGCGGTGGACAAGCTCCGGACAGTCACCCTACGTATCGGCGGGGTGACTGTTCACGCTAGCCGTACGCGGCCACGCTCGGTGACGTGAACGAGAAGAACGGGACGCTGCAACTCCCGCACACCAAACGCCGTTTCGACATCCAGCTCTCCCCGACCCCGCGCGGCGCGAGGCTGGCCCGCCTCCTGGCCGTCGAGTGGCTGCGGCCACGCCAGGACATCCCGTACGACGTGACCGAGGCGGCCGCGCAGATCATCGCCGAGCTGACGGCGAACGCGGTGACGCACGGCAGGGTCGCCGGCCGGGACTTCCGGCTCGCACTGACCGCCCGCCCGGGGACGCTGCGCATCGAGGTCACGGACACGCGTGGCGAAGACCTTCCGGAACCGCACTCCGGAAACGGCCTGTTGCTGGTCGAGGAGCTGTCGGACCGCTGGGGGATCACACCGGGCCCGGTACCCCGCAAGACGGTCTGGGCGGAGTGCGACCACACGGCCGGAGGGCGGAAAACCGGGCCCTGACACCGGAGCCCGGCGAACCGGGCTCCGGTGCGCCGGACGCCGCCGGTGCGGGCCCCTCAAGACAAAGAACCGGGGGAAAGAACTCCCACCCACCCACCCCCGCGCGGCGTGGGAGCGCGGTCACTCACGCGAGTGAATATGCCAACTAACGCGACCCAAGGGCGTCTTGACTGCTCTACGCTCGGCGTCATACCCACCGTTCGCAGAAATGCGTCGGCCCCCGCCGGGATTGCCGTCCCAGTGCGAGGGCCTACCAAACAGGAAGCACTACCTTCCCGATGGATACCCCACAGCGTAGTCGGCGCTCCCGTGCCACGTCCCGCTCACACCCCAAGAACCACTCTTCCCGGCGTACTTCCGGCGGTGTGTGCCACGAGCGCGCCCGCCTCACCCGCAACTTCACGGTCCTGGACAACGCCCTCCTCCAGCACAAGGGGCTGAACGGCGTGGCGATCGGCGTCGCCGTCCGCATCGCGTCACTGCCCGAGGGCACTCGCGTGGACATCAGGAGCCTCGCGCGCGACCTCCAGCTCGGCAGGGCCACCGTGGCGAAGGCCCTGAACGCGCTCGAAGCCCACCACTACCTGCGCCGAACCGTCGTCCGCTCGGCCGACGGCCGCGTAGCCACCCACACGGTCTTCTACCACCGCCCGACGCAACTCCACCCCCCGGCAGAAAAGCCGGCCCCACCCCAAAAAGAGCCCACCCAAAAACAGCAGCCGCCCGCACCCGCACCCCCACCCGCACCCCCCGCGACACCCCCCAAGC
>JOFO01000024.1 GCA_000721275.1 Microtetraspora glauca
AGTCTCGTGGGCTCGGAGATGTGTATAAGAGACAGGGGCGGAGGCGCCGGGGATGGGGTCCGGGGAGGCGGGCCGGGGGTCCGCGTGCAGGTCCAGGGTGGGGAGCGCGCCGGCGGGCCCCGGGGCTATGGCGGGGGGCGCGGTGTCGGCATCCACCGCGGGGGCGCCGAGAAGTGCCTCGGAGCGGGCGTCCCAGGCTCCGGGGCTCGTCGGGGCGGCGGAGCCGCGCATGGGGGTGCCTCCTTCAGGCATCGGGGGCTCCTGAGCCCGCGGCGACGGCGTGCGGGGCCCAGCCGCCGGCGAGTCGCGCCTCGGCGGGGTGGGCGAAGGGCACGTCGGACCCGGCGCGGTGGCGGGCCGGCGCGTGGGAGAGGAGTTCCAGGTAGATGCCGCGGAACGCGGCGAGGTTCTGCTCGACGGTGAAGAGTTCGAGCGCGCGGGCGCGGGCGGCGGCCCCGAGCCGGTGGCGGCGCTCGGGGTCGCGCAGCAGCGCGAGGCAGGCGTCGGCGAGCGCGCGCGGGTTGCGCGGGGGCACGACGAGCCCGGTGCCGCCGATGATCTCGACGACGGCGCCGACGTCGGTGGAGACGGTGGCGCGGGCGCAGAACATGGCCTCGACGAGGCTGGCGGGGAAGCCCTCGACGGTGCTGGAGAGCACGACGACGGCGGCGGAGGCGTAGACGTCCTCCAGCGTGGGGGCCTCGGGCCCGCCGAGCTCTTCGAAGGAGACGGGGTTCTCGCCGACGGCGTGCGCGCCGGCGGCCTCGTCGAGGAAGAGCTGGGCGGCGAGCGCGGCGCACTGGGCGAGGTAGGCGCAGGGGTCGGTGCCGGGTTCGGCCTCGGCGGCGTCGGCGGGCACGGAGACGATCCGCAGCCGGGTGTCGGGCCGGTGGGCGCGGAGTTCGGCGAAGGCGTGGAGGAGGGCGACGAGGTCCTTGGCGGGTTCGACGCGGCCGATCCACACGAGGGTGCCGGGTTCGCCGCTCGTCTCGTCCTCGCCGACCTCGGCGAACCGCTCGGCGGGCATGCCGGGGTGGACGGTGCGGACGCGGTCCCGGTCGGCGCCCAGTTTCTCCTGCCAGCGGCGGGCGTGGGCGTTGCCGGGGGTGAGGAGGGCGGCCTGGCGGTACGTCTCGCCGGCGAGGCGGCCGTGGAGGGAGGCGAGCAGGGCGCGCAGGGCGGTGGAGCGGTCGCCGGCGCCCGCGTCGAGGTAGTGGGAGCGCAGCCCGACGCCGTACTCGGTGACGAGGAGCGGGGTGCCGAAGAAGCGTTTGGCCAGCAGGCCGGGGAGGGCGACGGGCCCGCCGGCGGTGGCGTGGCAGAGGTCGGCGGCGCCGAGCGTGGTCTCGTCGTACCAGTCGAGGGAGAGGGGGCGCAGGGCCCGCTCCAGGTGGTCGGTGAAGGCGAGGTGGTCGTGGAGGCCGGCCGCGGCGGCGGCGCGGCGGGCGCCGGGGGCGCGGCAGGCGTCCTCCAGGAGGCGGACGGCCTCGTCGGAGCGGAGCGCGGCGGGCAGTCCGCCGCTGTCGCGGGCGAGGTCGGCGAGGGCGCCGAGGCCGGCGGCGAAGGAGGCGGCGGGGTCGCCGCCGTCCGCGGTGGTCCGTTCGGCGGTGAGGCCGGCCGCGAGGGCGTGGAAGGCGTCGGCGAAGCGGCGCCGGTCGCGGCGGCCGTGGGCGCGGCGGCCCGTGCGCTCGGGCGGGCCGGCGGGGAGCGCGCCCTCGCCGGCGGCGGGGACGGGCCGGGTGTGCGGGGGCAGCGGGAGGGCGGGGAGCGGGCCGCCGACGGCGTACAGGTCGAACTCGTGGGGGGCGAGGCCGCGGACGAGCCGCTGCCACCAGGCGCCGGTGTCACCGCTCGCGCACGGGATGCCACCCTCCGTGAGCAGTCCGATCCGCACGAGTCCACACCCCCGGTCTTCCTTGACGGCGCCCACCGGTCCCGTCGGTGGCGCGCGCTGCCGCCCCCGGCGGGAACCCGCAGCGGGAAGAACGTAAGCGCTGGGGCCGGGGGTGCGACGGACGGTTGTCCATCGCACCACCGGAAGGGGTGAATGCGCGTGACTTTCCCCCGCCGGTCGCGTTCGGTCGCGGTACGCGTCGGCGGGGTCACGGAGCGTCAAGCTCCGGGGGTGGCGGCCTCCGGGCGCGGGACGGCGGGGGCCGTCGGCGGCGCGCTCAGCTCCCGGGGTGCACCCAGGGGTTGGGGCGGCAGGCGATGCCGTCGATCTTCAGGGACTTGGTCTGCTGCTGCATCACGGGCGCCAGGGCGCCGGGGGTCCGGCAGGTCACGTGGTTGTGGCCGAGCCGGTGCCCGACCTCGTGGTTGATGAGCATCTGGCGGTAGGCGAGCATCGCCTTCGGGCCGAAGGTCTCGGAGCCCTGCGCCCAGCGGAAGGCGTTGATCATCACGCGCTCGGTGGACGCGGAGTCGCAGGAGACGTTGTCGATCGTGGTGTCGAGGCCGGACTTGGCGCACCACTTGCCGGTGGTGCCGGGGCTGGCGAGGGTGATGACGAAGTCGGGCTCGCCGCTGGAGATCCGCTCGAAGGTCATGGCGCCCCGGCCGGCCCAGCTGCGCTTGTCGTTGAGGGTCTGCTGGACGGCCCGGGCGAAGAGTCCGGCGTCGAGCCCGAGCCCCTTCTCGACGTCGACGCGGTAGCGGTACTTCTGTCCCTTGCCGGGCGCCTTGTCGAGCCCGGGCACCGCCTCGAAGTCGCCGGAGCCCATGAGCTTCGGGTCGATCGGGAACTGGCGGGTCATCAGCTGCTCGTACGTGGGCGCCTGCTGCCGGACCGGCGAGGGCGCGGGCGCGGGGCTCGACGGGGCGGGCCGCTCGTCGGAGCGGGAGGCGGAGTCCTCGGAGGCGCGCTCGGCGGGCGGCTGGGCGGCGCGGACGGCCGGGGCGCCGTCCTTCCGGTCGGTGACCTGTCCGGCGACGACGATCGCGAGGCAGGTGGTGACGGCCGCGGCGGCGATCCCGGTGAGGGCGCGGCCCTTGCCGGCCTTCCCGGGCGTGTCGGCCTCGCCGGCGGCCGGCGTGCCGGGGCCCGCGGGCGGGGCGGCGGCCCTGCGCGGGCCGGGGATCCGCGGCGCGGCGCCGCTGCCGGGCCCGTACCGCTCGGGTGCGGCCCGGCGGGGCTCCTCGTCCGTGGGATGGCCGGGGTGGCCGCCGCGTACCGGAGTGCCGTGGGCGGGCGTGTGCGGCACGCCGTGCGCGGGCGTGTCGTACGCGCCGCCGCCGCGCGCGGGAGCGCCGTACGCCCGCGCGCCGGGCCCGTGGGCCGGAGTGCCGTGGGCCGGGGAGGGCGGGTCGCCCGGGGCGTGGAAGGTGCCGTGGCCGCGGGCGGTGCCGTACGGCTCCGGGCCGTCGGGGGTCCGGCGGCGCCGGCCCGTGCCCGCGCCGGCGTCCACGACCGGCGTGCGCCCGGTCTCGCCCGCGGGGGCGCGTCCGGTGTCGCCCGTCGAGGGCGCGGGGCCCTTGCGGCTATGTCGTCCCACCCCGGGTTCAGCTCCCGTCGTGCCGTGCGTCGTGGTCCGCGATCAGCTCCCGCGCGGCCGCGGCGACCGTCTCCGGGTACTCCATCATCGCCACGTGACCGGCATCGGGCAGGCTCAGCAGCCGCGAGCCACGGAAGGCTGCGGCGGCCCTGCGGGCCATCCGGTACGAGACGAGCCGGTCACGGCCGCCGTAGATCAGCAGGGTCGGCGCGAGCACCCGCTCCGCCTGCCGCCACAGGCCGTGCTGGCCGCCGAGCGTATAGGCGTCGACGATGCCGCGCGAGGACCTGGCCATGGCGTCCCAGAAATACGGGAGTTCCAGCCGGCGCTCCATCTCCTCGACGGCGTGCCGGAGTCCCTCGTCGGTGACCTGGCCGGGGTCCCCGTAGCAGAGCGCGAGGACGCCCCGGACGCGCTGCTCGGCGGTCCAGTCGCGGGAGATCCGGGCGAAGAGGGCGGCGACGCCGGGGAGGGCGAGCAGCGCCGTCGGCCAGGCGCTGCGCTGGGCGCGCAGCTCGGGCAGGGCCGGCGAGACCAGGGTCAGGGTGCGGACCAGGTCGGGCCGGACGGCGGCGACCCGGGTGGCGACGGCGCCGCCCAGGGAGTTGCCGAAGAGGTGGACCGGCCCCCGGCCGCCGGCGTCGAGCAGCCGGATGACGGCCCGGGCGTGCCCGGTCACCGAGTAGTTGCCGTCGTCGGGCGGCGGGGAGTCGCCGAAACCGGGCAGGTCGACGGCCTCGCCGTCGACGAGGTCGGCGAGCAGCGGCATCAGGGCGGACCAGTTCTGCGACGAGCCGCCGAGGCCGTGCACGTACAGCGCGGGCGGCAGGCCGGGGCTGCTGCCGGGCCGGGAGCGCACGGTGAGGGTGAGGCCGGGGAGCGCGACGGAGCGGAGCTCCTCGCCGTCGGCGACCCGGACCGCGCGCGGACGCGGCGCCGGCGGTGCGGTGTCGGCGGTCCGGGTTTCCGGCAGCTCGGTCGAGGACATGGCCGCAATATTACGAGACGATCACGCGCGCTCGGGTGTGGGTGCGGTCACAAGGCGTGTGGCGCCTCGTCGGCGGCGGTTCGGGTGCGGGCGGGCGCGGCGGCTCCTAGGCTCGTAGGGGAAAGGCCATCGGCGCGGGCGGCCCGCCCGCGCGCGGGGAGGACGGGAGGGAAACGCATGACTGTCGATCCGTCCGAGCCGGAAACGTTCCCGGAGGAAGAGGACGCCGTGCTCGACGAGGAAGTCCCGGAGGCCGACGCTGCCGAGCAGCACACGGAACTGCGTCCGAGGGAGGACGAGCCGCTCAGCGATATCGACCACGACGGGGCGGACGAGGGTGACGTCTCGGAACAGGCGCGGGTCGTGGCGCTCGATGAGGACGACTACCGCTGACCGGTGTCCCCGCGCTGACCTGCGGGGACCGCGTGCGGCCCGCCGTCCGCCGGTGGCGGGCGGCGGCCGGGCGGCACCGGAGCGGCGGTTCCCGGACGTCCGCGGCGGCCCGGTGCGCGCCGGGCGCAAATAACACTCGCGAGTAACCGGTGACTTCCCGCTGATTTGTTCGGTTTAATCTTGAATCGCCTGTCGACCACGGCGTCCGGTCCGTGAAATTCTGCGTTCGCACCGCGCACACCCGGGTTACCCAAAAGTACGATGGCGGCGCGGCGCGACAGCGCACATGGATCGAATTCTTGGGAGGCCGCGTGAGCGCCATCGAGCAGACAGAGGCAGCACGCCCGCGCGGTACGCGGCTGCCGCGCCGTGCCCGCCGGAACCAGCTGCTCGGCGCGGCCCAGGAGGTCTTCGTCGCCCAGGGGTACCACTCCGCGGCCATGGACGACATCGCCGAGCGGGCCGGCGTCAGCAAGCCGGTGCTCTACCAGCACTTCCCCGGCAAGCTGGAGCTGTACCTGGCCCTGCTCGACCAGCACTGCGAGTCCCTGCTCCAGTCGGTCCGCACCGCCCTCGCCTCCACCACGGACAACAAGCTCCGGGTCGCGGCCACCATGGACGCCTACTTCGCCTACGTCGAGGACGAGGGCGGCGCCTTCCGGCTCGTCTTCGAGTCCGACCTCACCAACGAGCCGGCCGTCCGCGAGCGGGTGGACCGGGTGAGCCTGCAGTGCGCCGAGGCGATCTCCGAGGTCATCGCCGAGGACACCGGGCTGTCCACGGACGAGTCGATGCTGCTCGCGGTGGGCCTCGGCGGCGTCTCGCAGGTCGTCGCCCGCTACTGGCTCTCCAGCGAGTCCCCCATCCCCCGCGACAAGGCCGTCTCGCTGCTCACCTCGCTCGCCTGGCGCGGCATCGCGGGCTTCCCGCTGCACGCGGTCGACGGGCAGCTGAGCGCCGAGGGCCACTGAGCCTCCGGCCCCGCCGCCCTTCTGTTCCCGCCGGGTGTTCGCTCCTGGCGTTGCCGGAGCGGTCCGTGCGCGTCCCCTCACCGGGCTAGTGTGTGCAGCGTACGGCGCGGGTTCATCGCGCAACGCTGACCGTTCGGAGGGACATAGCCGTGGAGGTCAAGATCGGCGTGCAGCACGCACCCCGGGAGATCGTTCTGGAGAGCGGGCAGTCCGCCGAGGACGTGGAGCGCGCCGTCGCCGACGCGCTGGCGGGCAAGGCGGCGCTGCTCAGCCTCGAGGACGAGAAGGGCCGCCGGGTCCTGGTCCCGTCCGACAAGATCGCGTACGTGGAGCTGGGCGAGACCGCGGTGCGCCGGGTGGGCTTCGGCACGCTCTGAACCGCATCTCGCGCGGGAGGCCCGGAGGAATCTCCTCCGGGCCTCCCGCGCGTCCGCGCCCGTCCGCACGCGCCCACACCGGCACGCGCGCGTACGGCCCGGCACGCACGCATCCGGTCCGGCACGCGCGCGTACGGCCCGCGCGTGCCCGGGCCCCGCACGCGCGCGCGTGCGGCCGTCCGGGTGGTGCCGGGCCGGGGCCCGGGGCGGCGGGCGGACGCGGGGCGCGGGCCATTTCGCCGCTCCCGCAGGGGTGTTCGGCGCCGGCGGGGAGGGTTGCGTTCCGGCGGGCCGGGGTAGAGGGGCCTTGACCGCACCACCCGCCCCGCACCCCTCGCGAGGTGATCCACCGTGTTCCTGGAAGCCCTCGGCTCCGCCCTGCTCGGACTCGCCCTGGCCTGGGCGGTCGCGCACCGCCTGCCCGACCGTCTCCCCGCCCGGAGGACCGTGCTCCTGACCGGTGGGCTCGGCGCCGTGTTCGGCGCGCTCGTCACCCACGGCGCTCTCGGCCCGGGGCACTTCCTCGCCACCCTCACCGGCGCCGTCGCGGTGGCGGCGGTGCTGCTGTCGCTGCTCGTCCGGCCGGCCGCCCGCCGGATCCGCCGATCATCGCCCGCGACGTACTGACGTACTGAGCGCGCCCCCGCACGCGGAACGGCCGCGCGGCCCGGACCGAGGTCCCGGGCCGCGCGGCCGTCGCGTACGAGGGGTCAGGCGGCGAGGCCCAGCGCCGCCATCCGCTTGGTGTGCGCCTCGGTGATCCGGGAGAACATCCGGCCGACCTCCGCCAGGTCGAAGCCGTCCGCGACCCCGCCGACGAGCATCGTGGACAGCGCGTCCCGCTCGGCCACCACCCGCTGGGCCTGCGACAGCGCCTCGCCCATCAGCCGGCGGGCCCACAGCGCGAGCCGGCCGCCCACGCGCGGGTCGGCGTCGATCGCCGCGCGGACCTTCTCCACGGCGAAGTTGCCGTGCCCGGTGTCGTCGAGCACCGCCAGCACCAGCGCGCGGGTGTCCGAGTCGAGCCGGGCCGCCACCTCGCGGTAGAAGTCGCTGGCGATCGAGTCGCCGACGTACGCCTTGACCAAGCCCTCCAGCCAGTCCGACGGGGCGGTCTGGCGGTGGAAGTCGTCCAGGGCCTTCGCGAACGGCTCCATCGCCGCGGTCGGCTCCGCGTCCACGGCCGCCAGCCGGTCCCGCAGCCGCTCGAAGTGGTGGAACTCCGCCGACGCCATCTTGGCCAGCTCCGCCTTGTCCTCCAGGGTCGGCGCGAGCTTGGCGTCCTCGGCCAGCCGCTCGAAGGCCGCCAGCTCCCCGTAGGCGAGGGCGCCGAGGAGGTCGATCACGGCGGCGCGGTACTGCGGCTCCGCGGAAGCCGTCGCCCAGTCCTCGGCGGCGATGCCGGTGGGCGTGTCGGCGGTCTCGGTGTCACCGGCGGGCGTGGCGTTGTCAGGCGTCTCCATGAAGCGCACAATAGCCCGCCCTCCGGACCCCGGAAGGTTCCGGTCAGCCGGTGTGACCGTGCCCTCATCGCCATTTCACCCGACACACATGCGCGAATCCGGGGTACAGTGGTAATGCGCCTGCCGAGGATGCGGACATGCTTTCGTACGTTCGGACGTACCCGGTGGGCCGACGCATGAATGAGGATGCCCGGTCGGTGGCCCGATCGGCTCCGGCCCGACAGCCCTTCCGGCGCCTGCCGAAGGGTCCCTCAAGCGGTACGACGCTCGAGCGACGGCAGTGGTCCCGTGCCACCCGGCGGTGATCTTCCCCAGGATCCCGCGGGAAGAGCCCGGCACGATGAAGACCCCCTTCGTTCGCCTCGCGCCGCGTCTCACAGAAGAGGCAGCACCCTGACTACGTTCCGAGAGCTCGGAATCCTTCCCGAGACCGCCGAGGCACTGGAAGCCGTCGGCATCGTCACCCCCTTCCCCATCCAGGAGATGACCCTTCCGGTCGCCCTCAGCGGCACCGACGTCATCGGCCAGGCCAAGACCGGCACCGGCAAGACCCTCGGTTTCGGCCTGCCGATCCTGGAGCGCGTCACCGTCCCCGCCGACGTCGAGGCCGGCCGCGCCAAGCCCGAGCAGCTGACCGAGGCCCCGCAGGCCCTCGTCGTCGTGCCGACCCGCGAGCTGTGCCAGCAGGTCACCAACGACCTCCTCACCGCCGGCAAGGTGCGCAACGTGCGCGTCCTCGCCATCTACGGCGGCCGGGCCTACGAGCCGCAGGTCGAGGCGCTCCAGAAGGGCGTCGACGTCGTCGTCGGCACCCCCGGCCGCCTGCTCGACCTGGCCGGCCAGCGCAAGCTCGACCTGTCGCACGTGAAGGTCCTCGTCCTCGACGAGGCCGACGAGATGCTCGACCTGGGCTTCCTGCCCGACGTCGAGAAGATCATCAACATGCTTCCGGCGACCCGCCAGACCATGCTCTTCTCGGCCACCATGCCGGGCGCGGTCATCGGCCTGGCCCGCCGCTACATGTCGCGGCCCACCCACATCCGCGCCACCTCGCCGGACGACGAGGGCGTGACCCACGCGAACATCACGCAGCACGTCTACCGCGCGCACAACATGGACAAGCCGGAGATGGTCGCGCGCATCCTCCAGGCCCGCGGCCGCGGCCTCGCGATGATCTTCTGCCGTACGAAGCGCACGGCCGCCGACATCGCCGAGCAGCTCCAGCGGCGCGGCTTCGCCTCCGGCGCGGTCCACGGCGACCTCGGCCAGGGCGCCCGCGAGCAGGCGCTGCGCGCCTTCCGCAACGGCAAGGTGGACGTCCTCGTCTGCACCGACGTCGCCGCGCGCGGCATCGACGTCGACGGCGTCACCCACGTCATCAACTACCAGACCCCCGAGGACGAGAAGACGTACCTGCACCGCACCGGCCGCACCGGCCGCGCGGGCAACACCGGTACGGCGATCACCCTCGTCGACTGGGACGACATCCCGCGCTGGCAGCTCATCAACAAGGCGCTGGAGCTGGACTTCGCCGACCCGGTGGAGACGTACTCCAGCTCCCCGCACCTCTACACCGACCTCGACATCCCCGAGGGCACCAAGGGCATCCTGCCGCGCTCCGAGCGGACCCGCGCGGGTCTCGCCGCGGAGGTGCTGGAGGACCTGGGCGAGCCCGGCGGCCGGCGGGGCCGCGGTGGCCGCGCCGAGGCGCCGGCCGCCGAGGAGCGCCCGGCCCGCACCCCGCGCCAGCGCCGCCGCACCCGCGGCGGCACCGAGGCCGAGGCCGCGGCGCCGCGGGCGACCGCCGCGCCGGAGACCGCCGAGGCCCCGGAGGCCGTGGAGGGCCCGCGTCGTCCGCGCCGCCGCCGCACCCGCGGCACCGGCCCGGTCGGCGGCGGCATCCCGGTCGCCGGCGCCGCCCCGGTGACCCCGGCCCCCGCCGAGGAGCCCGCGCGGGCCGCCGCGCCCGCCGAGGCCGTCCCTGCCGAGGTCGTCGTCCCCGAGCCCGTTCCGGCGGAGGTCCCCGCCGAGGAGACCGCCGCCCCGCGCCGCCGCCGTCGTGGCGGTCGTACGGAGACGGCGCAGGCCGCCGCCGGGACGCCGGCGGTCGAGGCCGCCCCGGCCCCCGCACCCGTCGAGGCCCCGGCCTCCGCCGCGCCCGTCGAGAGCCCGGCCGAGGAGCCGTCGGCCCCGCGCCGCCGCCGTGGCCGCGGTGGGCGTACGGAGTCGGCCGCCCCGGCGCCCGTCGCCCCGGCCGCCGCTCCCGCTCCGGCGTTCGCGCCGCGCAAGCGCCGCGTCCGCCCGCGCGTCGAGGAGACGGTGACCTTCCAGACGGTCGAGACCGCCGCCGCCGCGCTGGCCGCCGCGCGCAAGCAGTCGGCTCCGGTGCCCGCCCAGTCGGCGGAGCAGCGCCCGGCCGCCCGCAAGGCCGAGACCCGTACGGCCCCGGCCGCTCCGGTCCAGGCCGCTCCCGCCCAGCCTGTCCAGGCCACCCCGGCCGAGGCCGCTCCGGCCGCCGTGCCGGCGCAGGCCGTGGCCGCGCCGCCGCGCGCCCGGCGCCGGGCGACCCGCCCGGCCACCACGCCGGGTGCCGTGATCGAGGCCGCTCCGGTCGTCGCCGAGGCCCCCGCGGCCCCGGTCGTCGAGGAGCCGGCCCCGCGTTCGCGCCGCCGCGTGGTCCGCAAGGCGTCCAGCCCGGTGACGGCCACCGAGGCCGTCGTGGTCATCCCGGCGCCCGTCACCGGGGCCCCGGCTCCGGCCGAGGCCCCGGCCGAGGAGGCCCCGAAGGCCCCGCGCAAGCGCGCCGCCGCCAAGAAGACGGCGACCGCCGAGGAGGCCCCCAAGGCCCCCCGCAAGCGGACCGCCGCCAAGAAGACGGCCGAGGCCACCGCGACCGCCGAGACCGCCGAGGTCACCACGACCCCGGCCGCCGAGGAGGCCCCGAAGGCCCCGCGCAAGCGCGCCGCCGCCAAGAAGACGGCCACCGCCGAGGAGGCCCCCAAGGCCCCCCGCAAGCGGACCACCGCGAAGAAGACGGCCGAGGCCACCGCGACCGCCGAAACCGCCGAGGTCACCGCGACCCCGGCCGCCGAGGAGGCCCCGAAGGCCCCGCGCAAGCGCGCCGCCGCCAAGAAGACAGCCGCCGCCGTGGCGCCGGACGCGTCGGAGCCGCAGAAGGCGACGACGACCCGTCGGCGCACGGTGAAGAAGGCCGCCGAGGCCCCGGCCGAGGAGGCGCCGAAGGCGCCGCGCAAGCGGGTCGCCCGGAAGGCCGCCGCCACCGAGCCGGAGGCGTAAGGCACCCGCCCGGACCACCGGGCGTGACGGCGGCCCGGCCCCCTCGTGGGGCCGGGCCGCCGTCGTCGTTGCCCGGCGTTTCCCGGCGTTTCCCGGCGTTCCCCGGCCTGATCCGGAGCCGGCCGTCCGGTTACAGTCCTTGCATGAGCAAGCCGCGCTCCCTGTCGCTGCCGCCCCGCACCCGGGCCCGTCGCCTGGAGACCGTGCGCGGCCGGTTCGCCGTGCTGGACACCGCCCCGGCGGGCGAGCCGCGCGGCAGCGTCCTGATGCTGCCCGGGTACACCGGCAGCAAGGAGGACTTCCTGGCGCTGCTCGGCCCGCTGAGCGAGGCCGGCTACCGGGTCGTCGCCGTCGACGGCCGCGGGCAGAACGAGTCGTACGGTCCCCGGGGCCGCGCCGCCTACAGCCGCCGGGCCCTCGCGCTGGACGTGGTCGCGCAGGCGGTGGCGCTGCGGGACGGGCCGGTGCACCTGCTCGGGCACTCCTTCGGCGGGCTCGTGGCCCGCTCGGCCGCGGTCCTCGGGCCGCGCGCCTTCCGCTCGCTGACCCTGCTCTCCTCCGGTCCCGGCCCGGTCGCCCGCCCCCAGCGGATCCGGATCCGGGCGCTGCGCGCCGGGCACGCGCTGCTGGCGAAGGAGCGGGTGTGGCGGACCACGCGGTGGCTGGACAGCCGCGGCGAGCAGCCCGACGAGGCGGTCGACTCCGCCGAGGTGGTGGGCTTCCTGCGGCGGCGCTGGATGCTGACGAAGGTGGCCCAGCTGTCCGGCGCGGGCCGGCTGCTGCTGCGCGACCCGGACGGCGCGGCCGAGCTGGCCGCGCTGGCGCTGCCGGTGCACCTGGCGTACGGCTCCGACGAGATGGTGTGGGCGCCGGCCGCGCTGGCGGAGGTCGCCGCCCGTACCGGCGCGCACCACACCGTGGTCGAGGGCGCCGGGCACTCCCCCAACGTCTCCCATCCGCGGGAGCTGGCGGAGCGGCTGACCGCCTTCTGGGAGCGGGTGGACGGGGCCGGCGCCGAGGAGGAGCCCGTCCTGCGGGTCAGTACTGCGCCCTGAGGTGTTGCCAGAAGCCGTCGCGCAGTGCGCGCCGGAGGCCGCCGTGGGCGCGCAGCGAGCGGCCGAGCCGGGTCTCGGCCGCGACGAGGAGGTCCTGGTCGACGGCGGCGGGGAGGTACGGGTCGCCGGGCAGGAGTTCGGCGAGCCGGTCGCGTCCGCGTTCGGCGAGCCAGGTGGCGGCGATCTGGGCGCCCATGAACCGGACCTCGTCGCGCGAGGGCGGCGGCTCGGAGTCGTTCTCGTGCATCGTGACCGGGCGCCGGGTGACGTACGGCCGGCAGAAGTCGAGGTCGAAGGTGCGCCGGCTGTCGACCTCCCAGAGCAGCGCCTCGGCCTGGTTGGGGCCGTCGGCGGCCTCGATGCCCCAGAGGTGGACGCGGGCGCCGTAGCCCTGGGCGGCCTCGACGGCGGAGACCAAGTCCTCGTCGCCGCCGACGAGGGCGGCGTCGCTGATGGCGCGGTGGCGGGCGAGGGACTCCAGGTCGGTGCGGATGAGGGAGTCGACGCCCTTCTGCTGGTTGTCGGCGTTGAGGTTGCCGAGGCGGACCTTGACGTCGGGCAGTTCGGCGATCGACTGCTGTTCGGGGGTGTGGATGCGGCGGCGGGCGCCGTCGTACCAGTAGACGCGCAGCAGCCGGCTGTCGGCGAAGACCGTCCGGGCGGTGTCGATGAACCCCTCGATCAGGCCCTCGGCGTCGAGGTCGAAGGAGCGGCGGTCCCCGGAACCGGTCACCAGCAACCCGGCGGAAGCATGGACGTAACCGGCGTCGACGAAGATGGCGTGCGTGGACGGGGTCTTGGCCACCTCGGCCAGCACCCGCAGCAGGAGCTCGTTGGTGCGCTCCACGCGGGCTTCCAGCGCGGCGAGCGCGCGGGCGGGGTCGTCGGCGGGCGGGGCGGGGTGCGGGGCGTCGTTCATCGGCCCTCATTGTCCGCGCCGGGCGGCCGGGCCGCCACCTCCGCCCAGGCAATAGTTAGCCATCCGAAAATTTTCTTTAGCGTAAGGAATGTTTCGGGTGGGGCGGCCGTTGTACAGATACACACAGTTCTCCTCATGGAGGATCAACTCGGACGAAGGGAGAAGCCCATGCGCTTCGAAATCCTGCGACTCGACGACGTCGACGGCACGCCCGTCGACTCGACGGTCGTGGACGCCGCCTCCGTCAACCGGATCGTGCAGCACGCCGCGGCCATCGGCCAGCGCATCTGGATCCGGCCCGCTGAGACCTCCGCCTCGTAACGGGCGGATACCACCACGACACCGCGCCCCCGCGCGGACTCCGCGACAGCGGAATCCGCACGGGGGCGCAGTGGCGTCCGGACGCGGGGCGGCGGCGGTCAGGCGCCGCGGATGACCTGCGTGACACCGTTGATGATCTGCTGCACGGCGATCGCGGAGAGCATCATGCCGGCGAGCCGGGTCACGAGCACGACGCCGCCGTCCTTGATGACGCGGATGATGCTCAGCGAGAAGCGCATGGCCAGCCACAGCACGACGTGCATGGCGGCGATGGCGCTCCAGACGGAGATCTGCGCGGCGGCGCTGTCGGCGTGCTGGACGGCGAGGATGACGGAGACGATGGCGCCGGGTCCGGCGAGCAGCGGCATGCCGAGCGGGACGAGGGCGACGTTGACGTCCTTGGTCTGCTTCGGCTCGTCGGTCTTGCCGGTGAGCAGGTCGAGCGCGATGAGCAGCAGCAGGAGGCCGCCCGCGATCATCAGGGCGGGCACGGAGACGTGCAGGTAGTCGAGGATCTGCTGGCCGAGGACGCCGAAGACGGCGATGACGCCGAAGGCGACGGCGACGGCCTGCCAGGCCATCCGGCGCTGGACCTTGGCGGGGCGGCCGGAGGTCAGCGCGAGGAAGATCGGCGTGATGCCGGGCGGATCCATGATCACGAAGAGGGTGAGGAAGAGGGAGCCGAAGACGGCGAGGTCGAACACGGTGGGGTGCCTTGCGGTGAGGGTCGAACGGTGGGGTGTCGGGGCACCGGACCGGAATGCGGGATTCCGGCGTCGGGGCAGGAGTGCCCGCCGCCCCGCGGCGGACGCGCGGGGACTCGGGCGGTACGGAGCGGGGCGGGCCAGGCCGGTAGGGCGACCGGATCCGGGCGCGGCGCGGTACGGCGCCGGGCGCGGCGGACCGGCGGGTCCGCGGGCGTGAGCCCTAGGCGGGGACTCCGCCGGCGCCGGGGACGGGGAAGGCGCCGGTGGCCCGGCGGGTGATCTCGCCGTAGATCTCGGGGTCGGTGGTGTACTCCCCGAGCCGGCAGGTCTTGCGGCTGCCGTGGTAGTCGCTGGAGCCGGTGACCAGCAGGCCCAGCTCCTTCGCGAGCCCGCGCAGCCGCGCGCGGGTGGGCTCGTCGTGGTCCATGTGGTCGACCTCGATGCCGTCGAGCCCGGCCTCGGCGAGGGCGGCGATCGCGGACTCGGGGACGACCCGGCCGCGCTTGACGGCGCCCGGGTGCGCGAAGACGGTCACCCCGCCGGCCGCCTTGACCAGGGCGATCGCCCGGGCGGGGTCCAGCTCGTGCTTCTGCACGTGGGCCCGGCCGCCGTCGGCGATCCACTCGGCGGTGAAGGCGCCGGAGACGTCGGGGACGACGCCCAGCTCGACCAGCGCCTCGGCCACGTGCGGGCGCCCCACGGAACCGTCGCCGGCGATCCGGGCGACCTGCTCCCAGGTGACGGGCACGCCCAGCTCCTGGAGCCGGGCGACCATGGCGCGGGCGCGCGGGACGCGGTCGTCGCGGACCAGCTCGCGCTCGGCAAGCAGCGCCGGCTCCTCGGGGTCGAAGAGGTACGCGAGCATGTGCAGCCCGATGCCGTCGAGGCGGCAGGAGAGCTCGGCGCCGGGGACGACGGTCAGGCCCTCCGGCGCGGCGGCGATCGCCTCGGCGTGCCCGCGGGTGGTGTCGTGGTCGGTGAGCGCGACGACGTCGAGCCCGGCCGCCGCGGCGTTCCGCACCAGCTCGGCGGGGGTGTCGGTGCCGTCGGACGCCGTGGAGTGGCTGTGCAGGTCGATGCGCACGACGCGGTTCTCCAGGGGCTCGGCACGGACGGGTGACGCTCCAGCATAACGGGCGGTCAGCCCGATTTTGTACGGATCCGCTGCGGCCCGCACCACTTACCGCCGCCGCCGGTGGCGGCGGGGTCCCGCCCCTTCAGCCGAGCAGCCGCGGGGTCAGCGCGCCACAGGGCAGCAGCTCGACCTCGGCGCCCGCGTCCCGCAGGTCGGTGAGGACCAGCTCGTCGTACATGAGCAGCCCGGACTGCTCGGGCCAGACGATCGCCCAGAGCCACAGCCCGCGGGCCTCGCCGGCGAAGACGGCCCGGTCGTGCGGGGTGCCGGTGACGTGCCACAGCGGGGTGGGGCGGCCGGCCGCGAGGACCTTCGCCTGCGGCGGCTTGTCGATCGCCATGCCGGAGCCGGGGTCGGGGCCGTCGATGCCCGCGTACCGGGCGCCGAGGCCCACACCCAGCTCCTCCGCCACGAGCAGCAGCTCGCCGATGCCGCCGAGCGGGCCGGGACCGGAGCAGGCGACGGCGGTGGCGCGCCCGCCGCTGCGGTCGTCGCCGGCGTACGTCACCCCGGTGAAGAGCCAGCCGACCGGAAGCGGCCAGGGCATCCAGACGGGCACCTGGGAACGGTTCGCGACGACGGCGAGGGATTCGACGCTCGGCGGGACGACGGGCTGGAGCGGATACACGGGCCCGTGGACGTCGCACTGCCAGAAGTCGGCGAAGAGACCGGGCGCCCTGACCCGACCACCACACTTCGGACAACTGGGTTCGCCCCTCATAGGGCTCAACGGTCCTCCCGCGCGGGCCTCCCGTCAAGGACGGCGGCAGCCGGTCACCCGTCCGGCCCGCCCGTTTCACCCCTCGGCGCGCTCAGTCCAGGGCGACGGACGCCCGCAGCGGATCGCGCAGGTCCGTCCCCTTCGCGAGCCAGCGCTCCTCCAGGGCCTGCGCCCCGTGCACCCGCTTCCACGCGGCCTCGTTCGGCGTCATCGGCAGCAGCGGCAGGAAGCGCACCGGGTCCATCGGCTCGTCCAGCTCCAGGTCCTCCACCAGACCGCCCGGCTCGGCGACCAGCACCGAGCTGAAGCCGGCCCCCGGCCACAGCGGCTCGCCGACGTCCAGCGAGGCGCCGGGCGCGACGACCACGCCCTCCACCTGGGGGGTCGCGGCGAGCACCGCCAGCGGGCGCAGCACCTTGTCGGTGTCGGCGCGCCCGAGCCGCACGGTCAGGACCAGCTCGGCGCGCGGGCCCTTCACCGGGTCGGCGAGGACGGCCGTCGGGTCGGCCATCGGCGCGGCCGACATCCCGAGGGTGGCGTAGCGCACCAGCCCGGCCTCGGCGTCGACGAAGCGCAGGACCTCGATGCGGTCGGCGCCGAGGAAGGTGACCGCGGCCCGCGCGTCGGGTTCGCCCAGGGCCGTGCGCAGCCGGGCCTCGACCAGTGCAAGAACTTCTCCCATGCGGCGAGCATAGATCGCGTAGGGAACGGGCAAAGTAAGGGATTGACCCTCGGTCGGCTGATAGTGTTGGCCACTGCTCGGGTTTCCCGACAGTGCGTCACACGTCGTCCCTCACGAGGGACCGGCCGGAGGAGGTGGGACTGCGATGGACCGAAGTCGATCGGGCAGTACCAGTCGCTCTTCCGCCGCTCCGCACCCGAGCCCGGTGCGTTCCTCCCTCCGGTGACTGCGGGTCCCCGAACCGGGACCCCCCTCCGGCATCGCGTCCGACGGAAGAGCATCCCCTCTTTGCCTGTCTGAATTGCGACCGTCGTCGCCGCGATCCGCCGGTGCCGCCCGCTTTGTGGACGAAGCCTGCTCACGTCCCCATTCCGGGTTGCGCCACGCTCGCCGACGGCCCGTCCGTGAAGGAGAGCACGCCCATGTCCATGATCCGTGACCTGCGCGCCGCCGTTCGGCCGAGCCTGCGCCCCAGCCTGCGCAAGACCCCGACCACGTACACCAACTACGACCCGACCCGCGACCACTCGGCGTCCAGCGCCATCGTCGACTGCGCCGTCTACCGCGACGGGAGCCGCGTCGACGACAGCGCCTGCCTCACCCCGCGCGGCGCGATGTCGCAGGTGCGGGAGTCCGGCGGTTTCGCGTGGATCGGGCTGCACGAGCCGACCGAGGCCGAATTCGCCGGTATCGCCGCCGAGTTCGGACTGCACCCGCTCGCCGTGGAGGACGCCGTCCACGCCCACCAGCGGCCCAAGCTGGAGCGGTACGACGACACCCTCTTCACCGTCTTCAAGACGATCCACTACGTCGAGCACGCCGAACTCACCGCCACCAGCGAGGTGGTGGAGACCGGCGAGGTGATGTGCTTCACCGGCCCCGACTTCGTCATCACCGTCCGGCACGGCGGCCAGGGCTCGCTGCGCAACCTCCGCCACCGCCTCCAGGGCGAGCCGGAACTCCTCGCCAAGGGCCCCTCGGCCGTGCTGCACGCCCTCGCCGACCACGTCGTCGACGGCTACATCGCGGTCGCCGACGCCGTCGAACTCGACATCGACCAGCTGGAGATCGACGTCTTCTCGCCGGCCGCGAAGGGCTCCACGCGCGGTACCGACACCGGCCGGATCTACCAGCTCAAGCGCGAGGTGCTGGAGTTCAAGCGGGCCGTCACCCCGCTGCTGCGCCCGATGCAGCTGCTGAGCGAGCGGCCCATGCGGCTGGTCGACCCGGACATCCAGAAGTACTTCCGGGACGTCGCCGACCACCTGGCCCGCGTCCAGGAGCAGGTCGTCGGCTTCGACGAGCTGCTGAACTCGATCCTCCAGGCCAACCTGGCGCAGGCGACCGTCGCGCAGAACGAGGACATGCGCAAGATCACCTCGTGGGCGGCGATCGTCGCCGTCCCCACGGCGGTCTGCGGCGTGTACGGCATGAACTTCGACCACATGCCGGAGCTGCACTGGAAGTACGGCTATCCGATGGTGCTCGGCGGCATCGCCGTCCTCTGCTTCGCCATCCACCGCACCCTGAAGCGCAACGGCTGGCTGTGACGGGCCTGCCGTTAGGCTTCGGGCCATGACTGAAGAGCTGTTCCTCGTCGAGGAGGCCACCAAGAAGTCCGGCCTCGTCTGGGTCCGGGGCACCGGGCCCGCCCGGGCGCTCTGGCACGTCTGGCACGACGGCGCCGCCCACGTGGTCGGCGACGGCCCCGGCGAGCAGCCGCTGCCCGGTCTCGCCGACGGCGGCACCGCCGAGGTCACCGTCCGCAGCAAGGACAAGGGCGGCCGGATCGTCGCCTGGACGGCCGCCGTCCGCGAGCTCGCCCCGGGCAGCGAGGAGTGGGACGCGGCCGTCGCCGAGCTGAAGGGCAAGCGGCTCAACGCCCCCGACGGCGAGGCGATGCCCGAGCGCTGGGCGCGCGAGTGCCGGGTGCTGCGCCTCGACCCGCGCGCCGCCACCACCGACCTGCCGGACGGCTCGCTCGCCGCCGTCCCGCTGCCGACCGGCGCGACCACCCGCCGCCCGGTCCCGGCCGCCCTCCCGAAGCTGCTGTTCGGCCGGAAGCGGAAGCGCTAGCCCGTGCCTTCCGGGTCGGGCCGTCAGGCGCGGGGCAGCTGGCGGCCGTAGTCCAGGGTCTCCTCGGCGTCCGGCTCGGCCAGCGGGAAGTCCTTGTTCCACTCGGACAGCACCACCAGGCCCGCTCCCCCGCCGCGCGCGAACTGGAGGGGGTACGGGGAGCCCTCCAGGGCCACGTCGAGGGTGCCGCCCTCGCCGTCCGCGCCGCCCTTCACCTTCACCGTGCGGACGCCGCCGATCTGGTCCCGGTCGCCCTTCACCACGTCCCCGTGCAGCCCGATGATCCCGCGCAGCAGCTGGTCCATCTCGGTGAAGCCGCGCAGCTGCCGGTACGACGGGTCGTCGCGCGGCACCTTCACGTACATGTCGTCCAGCTTGTCCGCGGCCTCCGTGTCGGCCGCGCTGGGCTTGCCGTCGCCCTCGTCCTCGTGCGTCCAGAAGCCCGCGTCGGCCTTCAGGTAGAGCGCGTCGCCGACCCGCAGCAGCTCGAAGGTGCTGTTCTTCGTGGTGACCGAGCCGGCGGCACCGTTCTGCTTCAGCCGCATGTTCAGCTTGTACGTGCCGCCCTTGCTGACCAGGGTGCCGGAGAGCCGGACCGCCTTCGCGGCGTCCGCCGCGGTCCGCGCCTCCTTCTCGATCTCCGGCGCCGACAGTCTCCCGACCCCGTTCGTCCCCTCGTCCGGGTCGGGTCCGCAGGCCGCCAGCCCCACCGTCAGCCCCGCGCACAGCGCCAGCGGCACGGCCGCCCTGCGGAGCCGGGCGGCGGCCGACGTCCAGGCGGGCGCCGGCGGTACGGACGGGATACGCGATGACGGGGTGCGGACGGTCACCTGCGCTGCCTCTCGTTCTTCGGTGGGGGAACGGCCCCGGCCGCGGACGTGCCGGGCGGGGCCGCCGGGACGGCCGGACGGGCCGGACGGTGCCGGTGGGGGGCGGCAGACCGCAGCGTACCCGGGCCGCCGCCGCGGCCCCGCAGCAGCCGGACGGCGGCGCTGCCGGAGCGGGTTCGATCACCTCGGGCTAGCCTGACCATGCGGCGCCCGGCCCGGGCCCGCACCGGCCGGGCGGCCCGCGGGGCTCGCACGGCGACCCCGGATCGTGCGGCACCGAGGAGGCGCGAGGCATGGCGGCAGGCGCCCCCCGGATCTTCGTCTCCCACCTCACCGGCGTGCCCGTCTTCGACCCGGTCGGCGACCAGGTGGGCCGGGTCAGCGACCTCGTCGCCATGCTCCGCGTCGGCCGCCGCCCGCCCCGGCTCCTCGGCATGGTGGTGGAGGTGCTGAGCCGGCGCCGGGTCTTCGTCCCGATGACCCGGATCACCGGCGTGGAGTCCGGCCAGGTCATCACCACCGGCGTGGTCAACATGCGCCGCTTCGAGCAGCGGCCCACCGAACGGCTCGTCCTCGGCGAACTCCTCGACCGGCGGGTCACCCTGGTCGAGACCGGCGAGGAGGTCACCGTCCTGGACATCGCCATCCAGCAGCTGCCGGCCCGCCGCGACTGGGAGATCGACAAGGTCTTCGTCCGCCGCGGCAAGGGCGGGGCGCTGCGCCGCAAGGGGGAGACGCTGACCGTGGAGTGGTCGGCCGTCACCGGCTTCTCCCTGGAGGAGCACGGGCAGGGCGCCGAGAACCTGGTCGCCACCTTCGAGAAGCTCCGCCCCGCCGACCTCGCCAACGCCCTCCACCACCTCTCCCCCAAGCGCCGCGCCGAGGTCGCCGCCGCCCTCGACGACGACCGGCTCGCCGACGTCCTGGAGGAGCTGCCCGAGGACGACCAGGTGGAGATCCTCGGCAAGCTCCAGGAGGAGCGGGCCGCCGACGTGCTGGAGGCGATGGACCCCGACGACGCCGCCGACCTCCTCAACGAGCTGCCCGACGACGAGAAGGAGCGGCTGCTGACCCTGATGCGGCCGGACGAGGCGGCGGACGTGCGCCGGCTGATGTCGTACGAGGAGCGGACCGCGGGCGGTCTGATGACGACCGAGCCGATCGTGCTGCGCCCCGACGCCACCGTCGCCGACGCGCTCGCCCGGGTCCGGCAGCAGGACCTGTCGCCGGCGCTCGCGGCCCAGGTGTACGTGTGCCGGCCGCCGGACGAGACGCCGACCGGGAAGTACCTGGGCACGGTCCACTTCCAGCGGCTGCTCCGCGACCCGCCGTTCACGCTGGTCGGCTCGCTGGTCGACAGCGATCTGCCGCCGCTCGGCCCGGACACCCCGCTGCCGGCCGTGACCAGCTACTTCGCCGCGTACAACCTGGTGGCGGCGCCGGTCGTGGACGAGAGCGGGTCGCTGCTCGGCGCGGTGACCGTCGACGACGTGCTCGACCACCTGCTGCCGGACGACTGGCGGGAGACGGAGTTCCACGAGGAGGGGGTGCGCGGTGGCTGAGCGGCCGCAGGAGCGGGACCGGGACCGGGACCAGCCGCGGATCGCCCGCATCCGGCTCGACCAGCCCCGGACGCGGCGCGCCCGGCTGCTGCCGGAGTACGACCCCGAGGCGTTCGGGCGGATGTCGGAGCGGATCGCCCGCTTCCTCGGCACGGGCCGGTTCATCGTCTGGATGACGGTGATCATCATCGCCTGGGTGGTGTGGAACGTGTCCGCGCCGGCGCACCTGCGGTTCGACGAGTACCCGTTCATCTTCCTGACGCTGATGCTGTCGCTGCAGGCGTCGTACGCGGCTCCGCTGATCCTGCTGGCGCAGAACCGGCAGGACGACCGGGACCGGGTCAACCTGGAGCAGGACCGCAAGCAGAACGAGCGGTCGATCGCCGACACCGAGTACCTGACCAGGGAGATCGCGGCGCTGCGGATGGGCCTGGGCGAGGTCGCCACCCGGGACTGGATCCGGTCCGAACTGGAGGACCTGGTGAAGGAGCTGGAGGAGCGCGGACGGGAGCGCGGTCTATTCCCGCCGGACGGCGAGCGGCGGAGTGACGTACCCGACCGTTGACAGCCCTTTCATAGCCCGGTGGTCGTCGCCGTACCATCAGACCTATGGCTACGGAAGACGCGGTGCTCGAAGCACTGGCGACGGTGAACGACCCCGAGATCAATCGTCCGATCACGGAACTCGGCATGGTCAAGTCGGTGGAGAT
Organism: Microtetraspora glauca; assembly: GCA_000721275.1. GTDB lineage: Bacteria > Actinomycetota > Actinomycetes > Streptomycetales > Streptomycetaceae > Streptomyces. Next base: position 21,702 of record JOFO01000024.1, read on the forward strand.
CGGACCGGACGGCACGGTCGCCGTGACGGTCTATCTGACCGTCTCCGGCTGCCCGATGCGCGACACCATCACGCAACGCGTCACCGAGGCCGTCGCGCGCGTCGAGGGCGTCACCGGTGTCGACGTGACGCTGGACGTGATGAGCGACGAGCAGCGCAAGGAGCTGGCGGCGGCGCTGCGCGGCACCACCGCCGAGCGGGAGGTGCCGTTCGCGAAGCCGGGCTCGCTGACCCGGGTGTACGCGGTCGCCTCCGGCAAGGGAGGCGTCGGCAAGTCCTCCGTGACCGTGAACCTGGCGGCGGCGATGGCCGCCGACGGCCTGAAGGTCGGTGTCGTCGACGCCGACATCTACGGCCACAGCGTGCCGCGGATGCTGGGCGCGGACGGGCGTCCGACCCAGGTCGAGAACATGATCATGCCGCCGTCCGCGAACGGCGTGAAGGTCATCTCCATCGGCATGTTCACCCCGGGCAACGCGCCGGTGGTGTGGCGCGGCCCGATGCTGCACCGCGCGCTCCAGCAGTTCCTCGCGGACGTGTACTGGGGCGACCTGGACGTGCTGCTGCTCGACCTGCCCCCGGGCACCGGCGACATCGCGATCTCCGTGGCGCAGCTGGTGCCGAACGCGGAGATCCTGGTCGTCACCACCCCGCAGCAGGCGGCGGCCGAGGTCGCCGAGCGGGCCGGCTCGATCGCGGTGCAGACGCACCAGAAGATCGTCGGCGTCGTCGAGAACATGGCGGGCCTGCCGTGCCCGCACTGCGACGAGATGGTGGACGTCTTCGGCACCGGCGGCGGCCAGCTGGTCGCGGACGGCCTGTCCCGCACCACCGGCACCACGGTCCCGGTGCTCGGCTCGATCCCGATCGACGTGCGGCTGCGCGAGGGCGGCGACGACGGCCGCCCGGTCGTCCTGTCGAACCCGGACTCCCCGGCGGGCGCGGCCCTGCGCGCCATCGCCGGCAAGCTCGGCGGCCGGCAGCGCGGCCTCTCCGGCCTGAGCCTCGGCATCACCCCGAAGAACAAGTTCTAGCCGCGCGGGCCGGACACGGCGAAGGGGCACCCCGGTGCGGGGTGCCCCTTCGCCGTGCCGGACGTCAGGCGTACGCGGCGAGGTCCTTGATCTGCGCGAAGCCGAGGCCGTACGCGCTCATCCCCCGCCCGTACGCCCCGAGGTGCACGTCGCCGGCCGAGCCGGCGAGGACCCAGCCGAACTCGGACTCGCGGTAGTGGAAGGGCACCGGCACGCCGTCCACCGGCAGCGACAGCGTCGTCCACGCGGGCCCGTCGAGGTCGTCGGCCAGCTCGAAGGCCGTCTCGGTCTGCTGGTCGAGCCAGTGGTCGCGCAGCCCGTGGTCGAGGGAGGCGGGCCAGGTGTGGGCGAGCAGCCCGGAGCCGGCCAGCCAGGCGGCGGAGGAGACGGTGGTGGCGTCGAGGACGCCGGTGCCGTCGCCGGTGCGCCGGACGGGGTGCGCGGCGACCGTCACGACGACGGCGAACCGCTCCTTCTCCCCGCCGGCGGCCTCGGACCTTATCGACGGCTCGTCGCCGTGGCCCACCGAACCGTGCTGGACGGTGCCGTCCGCCGCCGTGCCGATCTGCATCAGCCGGCGGGGCCCGGTGAACGCCTCGTCGAGCCCGTACCAGGCGAAGGGTGCGCGCAGAAAGCCCTCGGCTTCCACCCGACTCGTCGTCTTCATCTCGGCCGCCTCCTCGTTCCTCCCCCGGACTCCGTCCGGGGGTACCCCCAAAGCAAGGAGGATAGCGACCGGCCGGTGACCGCCCGTGTCAGCCCACGTCAGATGGCGTTGTCGGGTGGCCGGTCAGCTGCCGTCAGGAGCGGTCAGGTGGCGTCGGAGTCGTACGGCGGGCGCTCGGGCGCGGCCGGCGGGTCCTGCTTCTTGAGCAGGTCGGGGCCGGAGCCGTTGACCGTCGCGGGGGCGGCGGTGGGGGTGCTCTCGCGTCCGTTGACGGCGTCGGCGACCTCGTTCATCTCCTTGCGGAGGTCGAACGTGGAGCGCAGCTCCTTCAGCTCGCTGAGGTCCTCGTTGCCGTCGAGCTGCTTGCGGATGAAGGTCTTCGGGTTGAGGTCCTCGAACTCGAAGTCCTTGAACTCGGGGCCGAGCTCGCTGCGGATGTCCTGCTTGGCGCTGTCGGAGAACTCGCGGACCTTCCGGATGAAGCGCGAGACGTCCTGGACGACCTTGGGCAGCTTGTCCGGGCCGAAAATGAGCACGGCGAGCACGATGAGCGTCACCAGCTCGAGTGCGCCTATGTCGCTGAACACCTAGTAGCTCCTTCACGCCGGACCAGGGCGGCCCGCACCACGGTACCCGCCCGAGCTGCGGGACGGGTACCTTGCGATGTCCGCCACATGTACCTCAGGTGCCCTGCGCCGATCCGAGCGTGACGGTGCGGGTGAGTTCCCTGCCGTCGCGGGTCAGGGTGAGGACGAGGGCGTCGCCGGGGCGGTGGGCGCGGATCTTCACGATCAGCTCCTCGCCGTTGTGGACGCGCTGGCCGTCGACCTTGGTGATGACGTCGCCGGGGCGCAGGCCGGCCTTGGCGGCGGGGCCGTCGGGGGTGACGGACGGGGTGCCGTCCTTGCCCTTGTCGCCGACGCGGGCGCCGTCGCCGGTGAACTGCATGTCGAGGCTGACGCCGATGACGGGGTGGGTGGCCTTGCCGGTGTTGATGAGCTCCTCGGCGACCCGCTTGCCCTGGTTGACGGGGATGGCGAAGCCGAGGCCGATGGAGCCGGCCTGGGCGCCGTCGCCGCCGTCGCCGGAGCCGCCGGCGGCGCGGATGGCGCTGTTGATGCCGATGACGCGGCCCTTGCCGTCGAGGAGGGGGCCGCCGGAGTTGCCGGGGTTGATGGGCGCGTCGGTCTGGAGGGCGTCGACGTAGGAGATGTCGCTGCCGTCGCCCTTCTCGCCGCCGGCGGTGATGGGGCGCTCCTTGGCGCTGATGATGCCGGAGGTGACCGTGTTGGAGAGGTCGAAGGGCGCGCCGATGGCGACGACGGGGTCGCCGACGCGGACGTCGTCGGAGTTGCCGAGCGGGAGGGGCTTGAGGCCGGTGACGCCCTTGACCTGGACGACGGCGAGGTCGTAGCCGGCGTCCTTGCCGATGAGCTCGGCGGAGGCGGTCTCGCCGCTGGAGAAGGTGACGGTGATGTCGCCGGAGGACTCGGCGGCGTCGACGACGTGGTTGTTGGTGAGGATGTGGCCGCGGTTGTCGAGGACGAAGCCGGTGCCGGTGCCGGCCGAGCCGCCGCCGCTGACGTGCAGGGTGACGACGCCGGGCAGGGCGGCGGCGGCGATGCCGGCGACGCTGTCGGGGGCGCGGTCGGTGGTGCCGCCCCCGGCCTGCGGGAGGTGGACGGTGCCGATCCCGCCGTTGCGCTCCACGTAGGCGCCGACGCCGCCGCCGATGACGCCGGTGACGAGGGCGAAGAGGAGCGCGCCGACGAGGGCGAGGCCGCGCCGGGACTTCTTCTTCCGGGCGGGCGGCGGTACGGCTCCGGGGGCGGCGCCCCAGGGGTCGTACTGGCCCCAGGCGTGCGGCTGCGGCGGCACGGGCCCCTGCGGCGGCGGTACGGCCCCGGGCGGGGGCACGGCGGCCTGCGGGGCGGTCACGGGCGCGGCGGGCCGCTGGACGGGCGGAGCGGGCGCCCACGGCCCGGGCTCGCCGTAGGGCGGCGTCCGGTACTCGTCGGGCTCGTGCAGCGGCTGCGGCGCGGGCGCCGCGGCGGCCGGCACGGGCTCGGACTCGGGCGCGGCGGCGGGCGCGGGCACGGCGGGCGTCGCGGGCGCGGGCGCGGCGGCGGGCACCGCGGGGTCCGCCGCGGCCGCCGGGGCGGGCTGCTTCGTCATGTCGACCTTGGGGGCGGCGGGCGCCTCCGCGGCCGGCTCCGGCGCGGCGGACTCGGCCGGGTCCGGAGCCTGGAGGGGGAAGTCGTCCTCCTCCGCCGGGGGCGGCGTGGGTATCCGCGCCGCCTCCGGGGGCGTCGAAGGCCGGCTCCACCAGTTCGGCTTCCCGTCGTTCATGCTCTCCCCGCTACCGCTGACCCGTGGGCGCCCCGGGCGTCGGGCGCTCTGACCGAGGATTCAACCAGGTCGGGGGTCAGCGGTGGGAGCCCGGCGGAGTACCCGGCGGGCTGGGGGCCGGGCTCGGCACCGGACCGGCGACCGGCCGGAGAGCGGGGGCCGTCGGGCGTATGAACGGCGAGAGGGCGAGGAGCGACGGCGTCTGGGCCGCCCGGAGCCGTACCGCCGCGACCGGACCGGCGCGGTCCACGTCGGCGGGGGCCGCCCCGGTGGGCACGGTGCCGGCGGGGACCAGGGGGGCGCCGCCGATCGACTGCGCGCCGCCGGCGGACCGCTCGGAGCGGTCCGAACGGCCGGTGGCCACGCCCGCCGCGCCGGGCCCCGCGGACGCGCCGGCGCGCAGCGGGGTGACCGCGCTGCCGGTGCCCTGTCCGCCGCGGGCGGCGGTGGTGAGGGAGCTCTCGGCGGGCAGCGCGCCGCCGAGGGCGATGGCCGCGAAGGAGACGGCTCCCGCGGCGGCGACGGCGAAGCGCCGGCCCCGGCCGGACGGGGTGACGGCGTGGACCCGGAAGCCGGTGGAGGCGCCGGGGTCGGCAGGCCGCACGGTGGCGAAGCCGTCGCTCTTCACGCCGCCCGCTTCGAGGAGCTGTTCCAGCGGCGAGCGCCCCGGGTCGCCGGGCCCGCCGGGACCGCCGGGTAGGCCCTGGAGACGGGCGAGGAACCCTTCGGAGGGCTGCGGGGCGCCGCTGGAGGCGAACACGTTCTTCAGGGCGCGCTGCGCGTCGGCCTCGGCCTTGCACCGGGCGCAGGTCGCGAGGTGGGCCAGGACCCGCTCGCGGGCGTCATGGCCGAGCTCGCCGTCGACGAGCGCGGCGAGCCGGTCCCCGAGGTGGTGCTCCGCGGGGCTCGGGGACGGAGGACGGGTGCCGCTCACGCTGTCCCGGCCTCCCATCCGACGGTGGCCAGGGCGCGCTCGGCGCGGGCCTCGGGCGAGCGGTGCTTGAGCGCCTTGCGCAGGTGGGAGCGGCCGCGGTGGATCCGGCTGCGGACGGTGCCGAGCTTCACGCCGAGGGTCGCGGCGATCTCCTCGTACGACAGCCCCTCGATGTCGCAGAGGACGACGGCGGCGCGGAACTCGGGCGCCAGGGTGTCGAGGGCCTGCTGGACGTCGGCGTCGAAGTGGGTGTCGTTGAACACCTGCTGCGGGGAGGGCTCACGGCTGGGGAGCCGCTCGGCGGCGTCGTCGGCGAGCGCGTCGAAGCGGATGCGCTGCTTGCGGCGGACCATGTCGAGGAACAGGTTGGTGGTGATGCGGTGCAGCCAGCCCTCGAAGGTGCCGGGGGTGTACGTCGACAGCGAGCGGAAGACGCGGACGAAGACCTCCTGGGTGAGGTCCTCGGCGTCGTGCTGGTTGCCGGTGAGGCGGTAGGCGAGGCGGTAGACGCGACCGCTGTGCGTGCTGACGATCTCCTCCCAGGTGGGCGGAGTCCACGCCTGCGATTCCGCATCCGAGGCGAAGGTCGCGGTGGTCGGTGCGGTGGCAGTGCGGTGGCTCTGGTCAGCGGTGTCGGTCACGGATTTCGGCTCACCCGCCGACCTGAGGAGGCGTCGGAACGCCCCTCTCCGATCCACAGGCGCAGCCGCACCTCCCCTATCGGCTCTGGTGGTGTCCAGTGGAGCCCCTACCATAGCCACCTCGCCCGTTAGCTCCGGATAAGAATCTTTACGCGCATTTGAATCGGGGTCGCCCGCTGGTCCCCGTGCGCGTCCCTCCCCTGGTGAACGCCCGGTCCCATCTGCGGGTTCCCGCTGACAGCGGATACAGTCACCGTTGCGCCAACTAAGGGGACAGGAGAGGGCCATTACCGCCAACCGGCAGACCGACTGGGCGCTCGCCGACGCCTTCGTCCCCGAGGACGACGCACTGCGCTGGGCCCGGGAGCGGGCCCGGGAGGCGGGGCTCGCCGCGGTGTCGCAGGGCACGGGTGCGGCGCTGCGTCTGCTGGCGGCGTCGGCGGACGCGAAGGCGGTCGCCGAGATCGGTACGGGCACCGGCGTGTCGGGGATCTACCTGCTGCTGGGGATGCGTCCGGACGGCACCCTGACGACGGTGGACGTGCAGCCGGAGCACCAGCAGTTCGCGAAGACGGCGTTCCGGGCGGCGGGTTTCGCCGGCAACCGGGCGCGGTTCATCCCGGGCCGGGCCCTGGACGTGCTGCCGCGGCTCGCGGACGGCGGGTACGACCTGGTCTTCTGCGACGGCGACCGGGCCGAGTACCCGGACTATCTCGCTGAATCGTTGCGCCTGCTGCGACCTGGGGGTCTGGTCTGCTTCGAGGGCGTCTTCGCGGAGGGCCGCACGGTCGACTCGGGGGCCCAGCCGGCCGAGGTGCAGCGGGTCCGCGAACTGCTGCGGACGGTCCGGGAGAGCGCGCAGCTGCTGCCGACCCTGCTGCCGGTGGGCGACGGGCTGCTCTGCGCGGTCCGGCGCGGCTGACCGCCGCGGGTCCGGCAAGACCCCGCCCCGGTACACCGCTGCCCCGGACGGCGGGGCCGTACCGGGGCAGCGGGCAGGAAAACGGGGAGGGTCAGCCGACGACCTTCTTCAGGGCGTCACCGAGAGCCTCGGCCTCGTCCGGGGTCAGCTCGACCACGAGCCGACCGCCGCCTTCGAGCGGAACGCGCATGACGATGCCCCGCCCCTCCTTGGTCACCTCGAGCGGGCCGTCACCCGTCCGCGGCTTCATGGCCGCCATGCTCGTTCCCCTTCCTGAAACCAGCTCATCTTCAGCCGGGCAGCTCCGTGGTGCGGAGCACGCGTCGCCGGCTTCGAACACATTGCTTCCAGGTCATTATCCCGCATCGCAGGACCCGATGACCAACATCGATCCGCATCGCTTCCGCAACGCGCTCTCGCAAAACCCCACATTTCGGCGGCGGGCCTGCGATACTTCGCCGCCGCGGGTCGCCCGGCCGGCTCCGATTCTTTGACGCAGCTCACATGGGCGGTCCGGGTGATCTCCGTCATGCTGGGCGGACCAGCCGACGCAGAGACGAAGGGGTCCCGATGGCCGACACGGTCCTGTACGAGGTGAGCGACGGGCTCGCCACCATCACCCTCAACCGGCCCGAGGCCATGAACGCGCTGAACGTCGCCGCCAAGGTGGCGCTGCGCGACGCCGCCGAGGCGGCGGCGGCCGACCCGGCGGTCCGGGCGGTGCTGCTGACGGCGGCGGGCGACCGGGCGTTCTGCGTCGGCCAGGACCTGAAGGAGCACGTCGGCCTGCTCCTCCAGGACCAGGAGACCGGCAGCCGCGAGACGATGAGCACGGTCCGGGAGCACTACAACCCGATCGTCCGGGCGCTCGCCGGCATGCGGAAGCCCGTGGTCGCCGCGGTGAACGGCGTCGCCGCCGGCGCCGGCTTCGGCTTCGCGCTCGCCGCCGACTACCGGATCGTCGCGGACACCGCCACCTTCGCCACCTCGTTCGCGGGCGTGGCGCTCACCGCCGACTCCGGGGTGTCCTGGACGCTGCCCCGGCTGATCGGCCGGAGCCGCGCCATGGACCTGCTGCTCTTCCCCCGCTCGATCGGCGCCCAGGAGGCGTACGAGCTGGGCATCGCGAACCGGCTGGTGCCGGCCGCCGAACTGGCCGACGAGGCCCGCAAGCTGGCGCGGAAGCTCGCCGGGGGCCCGACCGTGGCGTACGCGGCCCTCAAGGAGTCGGTCGACTACGGCGCCGACCACTCGCTCGACGAGGCCCTGGAGAAGGAGGACGAGCTCCAGACGCTGGCCGGCGCCTCCGAGGACCACACCATCGCGGTCCGCGCCTTCCTCGCCAAGGAGAAGCCGCGGTACCTCGGGAAGTGACGGGTGCCGGGGCGGCTACCGGCCGCCCCGGGCCACGCAGTCCGTCAGGTGGTCGTCGACCAGGCCGCACGCCTGCATCAGCGCGTACGCCGTGGTCGGGCCGACGAAGCGGACGCCCCGCTTCTTCAGCGCCTTGGCCAAGGCCGTGGACTCGTCGGTGACGGCCGGGATCTCGGCCGGGGTGCGGGGCGCGGGGCGGCGCGCCGGGTCGGGGGCGTACGACCAGATCAGGGCGTCCAGCTCGCCGGGGCCCCAGTCGGCGAGCAGCTTCGCGTTGGCGAGGGTCGCGTCGACCTTGGCGCGGTTGCGGATGATGCCCTCGTCGGCGAGGAGCCGCTCGCGGTCGGCGTCCCCGAAGCCGGCGACGGCCTCGATGCGGAAGTCCGCGAAGGCGCGCCGGAAGCCCTCCCGGCGGCGCAGGATGGTGATCCAGGACAGGCCGGACTGGAAAGCCTCCAGGCAGAGCCGTTCGAAGAGGGCGTCGTCGCCGTGGACCGGCCGGCCCCACTCCTCGTCGTGGTACGCGGTGTAGTCCGCGGCCGACAGGCCCCAGGGGCAGCGCGGCAGCCCGTCGGGCCCGAGGAGCGTCCCGCCGGTCACCGCTCCTCGCCCCGAGCCGCCTCGCCCTGAGCCGTCTCACGCCCGGCCGGTCCGCCCGCGAGGGCCGCCTCCAGCTCCGCGATCCGGGCGTCGCGCTCGGCGAGCTCGGCGGCGAGCCGGTCCAGGACGTCGTCGACGTCCTCCATCCGGTAGCCGCGCGCGGCGACCGGCAGCCGCAGCGCCTCGACGTCCGCGCGGTCCACGGGGCGGCTCAGCGGCAGCGGGTCCACCAGCTGCTCGGGGGCCGCGTCGGGCAGCACCTCGCTGTCGCCGCCGCCGACCACGGCGAGGGTCACGGCCGCGACGACCACGACCATCGTGATGAGCAGAAACCAGAACACCAGCGCGCCTCTCCCGGAGTGGAAAACGTCCCGTGCCGATCGTGCCATGCGCCGCCGACGGTTAGGGTCGCAGACGACTGCACAGGACGCCGTCGACGGGTCGCGAGGGAGGACATAAGGGATGCTGCGCTTGGGACGGCGTGAATTCGGGCCGCACGAGCCGGTGATCATGGCGATCGTGAACCGGACCCCGGACTCCTTCTACGACCGGGGCGCGACCTTCCGCGACGAGCCGGCGCTGGCCCGGGTCGAGCAGGCGGTGGCCGAGGGCGCCGCGATCATCGACGTCGGCGGCGTCAAGGCGGGCCCCGGCGAGGAGGTCACGGCCGAGGAGGAGGCCCGCCGCACGGTCGGGTTCGTCGCCGAGGTCCGGCGCCGCCACCCCGACGTGGTGATCAGCGTGGACACCTGGCGGGCGGACGTCGGCGAGGCGGTCTGCGAGGCCGGCGCGGACCTGCTCAACGACGCCTGGGGCGGCGTCGACCCGCGGCTCGCGGAGGTCGCCGCGCGGTACGGCGCGGGCCTCGTCTGCACCCACGCGGGCGGCGCCGAACCGCGCACGCGCCCGCACCGGGTGGAGTACGAGGACGTGATGGCCGACATCCTGCGGGTCACCGTGGGGCTGGCCGAGCGGGCCGTCGCGCTGGGCGTGCGGCGGGACGGGATCATGATCGACCCGGGCCACGACTTCGGGAAGAACACCCGGCACAGCCTGGAGGCCACCCGCCGCCTCGGCGAGATGACCGCGACCGGCTGGCCGGTGCTGGTGTCGCTGTCCAACAAGGACTTCGTCGGCGAGACGCTGGACCGGCCGGTGAAGGAGCGGCTGCTCGGGACGCTGGCGACGACCGCCGTGTCGGCGTGGCTCGGCGCCCGGGTGTACCGGGTCCACGAGGTCGCCGAGACCCGGCAGGTCCTCGACATGGTGGCGTCGATCGCCGGCCACCGCCCGCCGGCGGTCGCCCGGCGCGGACTGGCGTAGGCCGTCCCTTCCGGATCACGGGGGCGGGAAGGGGGAGCCGCGGGGGCTCCCCTCCCCCGGTGGGCGGCTAGCGCCCGACCTCCTTCGTCACCAGCGACACCGCCTCGTCCACGTCGTCCGTGACGTGGAAGAGGAGCAGGTCGTGCTCGGACGCCTTGCCGCCCGCGACGACCGTGTCCTTCAGCCAGTCGACGAGCCCCTTCCAGTACGCGCTGCCGAACAGCACGATCGGGAAGCGGGTCACCTTGCGGGTCTGCACCAGGGTCAGCGCCTCGAAGAGCTCGTCCAGGGTGCCGAGGCCGCCGGGCAGGACGACGAAGCCCTGCGCGTACTTCACGAACATCGTCTTGCGGACGAAGAAGTACCGGAAGTTCACGCCGATGTCGACGTGCTGGTTGAGCCCCTGCTCGAAGGGGAGCTCGATGCCGAGGCCGACCGAGACGCCCTTCGCCTCCCGGGCGCCCTTGTTGGCCGCCTCCATGGCGCCCGGGCCGCCGCCCGTGATGACGGCGAAGCCCGCCTCGACGAGGGCCCGGCCGAGCCGCACCCCCGCCTCGTACTCGGGCGAGTCCGGCCTGGTCCGGGCCGAGCCGAAGACGCTGATGGCGCTCGGCAGTTCGGCGAGCGCGCCGAAGCCCTCGACGAACTCGGACTGGATCCGCATGACCCGCCAGGGGTCGGTGTGCACCCACTCCGAGTCGCCCTCGGTGTCGAGCAGCCGCTGGTCCGTGGTCCCGGGCTGGATCTGGTCCCTGCGCCTCAGCACCGGCCCCAGCCGCTGCTCCTCCGGCTTCGCCATTCCCTCGGGAATGCCCATGGCCTGCTCCCTCCGCCGATCCACGATCTTTCTTCTTGCTGTCGGGTCAGCGTAGGACTCCTGAGGTGACGAAACGCGAAATTACGGGAGACGGGCGGTCAGCCAGTCGCGGAGCCGGGCCTCGCAGTGGCGGATCCGGTCGACGTGCACGTGCTCGTCCCGCTTGTGCGCGTAGATCGGGTCGCCGGGGCCGTAGTTGACCGCGGGCACGCCGAGCGCGCTGAAGCGGGACACGTCGGTCCAGCCGAACTTCGGCATCGCGGTGCCGCCGACGGCCTTCATGAACGCCTCGGCGGCCGGGTGGGAGAGGCCGGGCAGCGCGCCGGGGCTCTCGTCGTCGACGACGAACTCGGCGATGTCGCAGTCCGCGAAGACCTCCCGCACGTGCGCCAGCGCCTGCGCCGGGGAGCGGTCGGGCGCGTACCGGTAGTTGACCGTGACCGAGCAGGCGTCCGGGATCACGTTGGTGGCGACCCCGCCCCCGATCGCGACCGCGTTCAGGCCCTCGTGGTACTCCAGGCCGTCGATGACCGGCTTGCGCGGCTCGTACGCGGCGAGGCGGGCGAGGATCGGCGCGGCGGTGTGGATGGCGTTGGAGCCCATCCAGGAGCGGGCGGAGTGGGCGCGCTCGCCGGCGGTCTTGAGGATCACCCGGAGGGTGCCCTGGCAGCCGCCCTCGACCTGCCCGTCGGAGGGCTCCAGCAGGACGGCGAAGTCGCCCTCCAGCCAGTCCGGGTGGGCGGCGGCGATCTTGCCGAGGCCGTTGAGGTCGGCGGCGACCTCCTCGTTGTCGTAGAAGACGAAGGTGAGGTCGCGGTTGGGCGCCGGCACGGTGGCGGCGATCCGCAGCTGGACGGCGACGCCGGACTTCATGTCGGAGGTGCCGCAGCCCCACAGGACGCCGTCCGCGTCGAGCCGGGACGGCACGTTGTCGGCGATCGGGACGGTGTCGATGTGGCCGGCGAGGACGACCCGCTCGGGGCGGCCGAGGGTCGTCCGGGCGACGACGTTGTTCCCGTACCGGTCGACGGTGAGGTGCGGCAGGGCGCGCAGGGCCTGCTCGATCGCGTCGGCGAGCGGCTTCTCGGTCCCGCTGACGGAGGGGAAGTCGACGAGGGCGGCGGTGAGCGCCGGCCCGTCCTGGGCGAGATCGAGCGGGGTCTCCTGAGCGGTGATGTCAGCCATATGCCGACCCTAACCCGGCCTCCAGTACGGTGGGCCCCGTGTCCGACTCCCCCCGCCCCGCCCGCCGCGGCCGACTCGCCCGTTCGGCCGCCGCTCTCGCCGTCCTGTGCGGCCTCGCGTCGTACATCGCCGTCCACCAGATGACCGGGAGCAAGGGCGCGCCCCGGTGCTCCGTGGGCAGCGGGGACAACCGCTACGAGTTCTCTCCCGAGCAGGCGTCGAACGCGGCGACGATCGCGGCGGTCGGCACCTCGCGGGGGCTGCCGGAACGGGCGGTGACCATCGCGCTGGCGACGGCGCTCCAGGAGTCGGCGCTGCGGAACATCGACCACGGCGACCGGGACTCGCTCGGGCTCTTCCAGCAGCGGCCGTCGATGGGCTGGGGCACGCCGGAGCAGATCATGGACCCGGTGTACTCGGCGGAGAAGTTCTACGAGGGTCTGGAGAAGGTCCCGGGCTATTCGCGGATGCCGCTGACGGTGGCGGCGCAGAAGGTCCAGAAGAGCGGCTTCCCGCAGGCGTACGCGAAGCACGAGCCGGACGCGTCGCTGCTGTCCGCCGCGCTCACCGGGCGGGCCCCGGCGGCGATCTCCTGCACGGCCGACCTGAAGGACGGCCGGTCCGGCGACCCCGCCGTGGTCCGTACGGAGCTGGTGCGGGCCTTCGGCGAGTCCGCCGCGCCGACGTCCGTGTCGGGCGGCGCCGGCGCGGGCCGCTCGGCGGTGGAGCCGGCCGTGCTCGTGCTGCCCGTCCGGGGCGGCGGGGAGCGGCGCGGCTGGGAGCTGGCGCAGTGGGCGGTGGCCCGGGCGGACGCGCTGCGGGTCACGGAGGTCGCGTACGGCGGCAAGGTGTGGCGCGCCGACGACTCGGGCGGCGGCTGGGAGGAGTCCTCCGCCCCCGCCTCCTCGGTCCGGGTCCGCCTCGCCCGCTGACGCACCGGCCTCTCCCCCGCCCCGGCGGGCCCGCCGCGGTGCTCCGCGGACCGGTCCGGCCGGGGCGGACTGTTGTGCGGGCGGTCGCCCGGAGCGGCGATCGGCCGTGTGGGGGAGGTGACGCCGGGGCGGTGCCGCGCGGGGCGGCCGGGAGGCTTGGGGCACAAGAGGAGTGACGGTTCGGCAGCACCTGCCGTACGGCGGCGTTCGTCCGCTTTCCTCCCCACCCGACAATACGACGCGTTACCGATCCTTTACCTTCGGCGCCCGCAACCTTCCCCGCCCCGGGCTCGGTTGTGCAGCCCGCAGACGCAATCGTCCTCACCGTCTCTCGTCGAAGGAGCACCATGTCCCTCCCCCTGACCCGCCGGATCGCCCGCGCCGCCCTGATCGTCGCGGCCGGAGCAGCCCCCGTGGTCGGTGCGGCCGGCTCGGCGAGCGCCCTGGACCAGGGCCTCGCGCCGACCGGCGCGATCGGCGGCCTGACCGCGCTCGACGCGGCCGACGCGGGCTCGGCCGTCGACGGTGCCGCGCGGACCACGACCGGCGTCGCCGGGGCGACCGGCGGCGAGGCCGTCGGCACCGCCGTCCCGGCCGCCGGCAAGGCCGTGGGCGCGGCCGGCAAGACCGCCACCCCGGCGGCCCAGAAGATCGCGGGCGACACCGCGGGCAGCGCCGGCACGGCGCTGGGCGAGACCGCCGGTGCCGCCGCGAAGAGCACCGGCGACACCCCCGCCGGCGGGGCGCTCGGTGGCGCCCCGGCCGGCCAGATGCTCGGCGGCCTGCCCATCGGCTGAGCCGTCGTACCCCTCCGCCGGCTGGTCCCCGCGGTAGGGCGAAGGGCCCGGGCGCACACGCGCCCGGGCCCTTCTTTTCGTGCCGTGACCGGCCGCGCGGTCAGCCGAGGCGCTTGACCGCCGCCTCGACCCGCTCGTCCGTCGCCGTGAACGCGACCCGCACGAAGCGGGCGCCCGCCTCGCCGTAGAAGTCGCCGGGGGCGACCAGGACGCCCTTCTCCGCCAGGTACGCCACCGTGTCCCAGCAGGGCTCGTCGCGGGTCGCCCACAGGTAGAGGCTCGCCTCGGAGTGCTCGATGCGGAAGCCGTGCGCCTCCAGCGCGGCCTTCAGGGCGGCGCGCCGGGCCGCGTACCGCTCGCGCTGCTCGGCGACGTGCGCGTCGTCGCCGAGGGCGGCGACGGTGGCGGCCTGGACCGGCGCCGCCGTCATCATGCCGCCGTGCTTGCGGATCTGGAGCAGTTCGCCGAGGACCGCCGCGTCGCCGGCGACGAACGCCGCCCGGTAGCCCGCCAGGTTGGAGCGCTTGGACAGCGAGTGGACGGCGACGATCCCCTCGTACGAGCCGCCGCAGACGTCCGGGTGCAGGACCGACACCGGGTCGGCCTCCCAGCCCAGTTCGAGGTAGCACTCGTCGGAGAAGACGAGCACGCCGTGCTCGCGCGCCCAGGCGACGATCCGGGTCAGCTCCTCCTTGGGGAGGACCTTCCCGGTCGGGTTGGACGGGGAGTTGAGCCACAGCAGCTTCACCGCGGCCGGGTCGAGGTCGGCGACCGGGTCGTCGTACACGACCGGCTCCGCGCCGCAGAGCCGCGCCCCCACCTCGTACGTCGGGTAGGCCAGCCGCGGGTACGCCACCTGGTCGCCGGCGCCGAGGCCGAGCTGGGTCGGCAGCCAGGCCACGAGCTCCTTGGAACCGACCACCGGCAGCACGTTCCCGTGGGTGAGGCCCGTCGCGCCGAGGCGCCGCCCGCACCAGCCGGTGAGCGCGTCCCGCAGCGCCGGCGTGCCCCACACCGTGGGATAGCCCGGCGAGTCCGCGGCGGCCACCAGGGCCTCCTGGATCAGCGCGGGGACCGGGTCGACCGGCGTCCCGACCGACAGGTCCACGATCCCGTCGGGGTGGGCCAGGGCGGTCGCCTTGTACGGCTCCAGCTTGTCCCAGGGGAAGACGGGCAGGCGCGAAGAGACTGCGCTCACGGGTTGGCTCACTTCCTCAGTGCGTGCGGCGATACGCGTCGGTCCCGCACGGCGGTGGAGCCGTACGGGACCGGGAGCGGGTGCAACGAAAGATCAGCCGTTCTGCGGCGGCAGGGCGGCGATGAAGGGGTGGTCGCGCTCGATCTCGCCGAGCTTGGAGGCGCCACCGGGCGAACCGAGCTCGTCGAAGAACTCGACGTTCGCCTTGTAGTAGTCCTTCCACTCCTCCGGGGTGTCGTCCTCGTAGAAGATCGCCTCGACCGGGCAGACCGGCTCACAGGCTCCACAGTCGACGCACTCGTCCGGGTGGATGTAGAGAGATCGCTTGCCCTCGTAGATGCAGTCGACGGGGCACTCCTCGATGCAAGCCTTGTCCTTGACGTCGACACAAGGCTGCGCGATGACGTAGGTCACGCTGTCGTTCCTCCTCGGTAGGGCTGGTCTGCGCGGGAGCGCGGTGTCGTCGATGCCCGCACCTAGTATCTCCGTTCTCGGGGGCGATCCGAACAGGAGGGGCGGAGAAGCTGTGGAAATCACCGGCGGAGGACTGCTTGAGGTGCGCGTCACCAGCGCTGACGTGGGAAAACGTGTCTCCGTTCGGTACGTGACGGACTCTGCCCCGGCGGGTGACCGGTTCACCGACGCCGTCGGCGTGCTCACATCCTGGGACGCCGGTGTGCTCACGATCACACGAAAGAGCGGCGAGACCGTCCGGATCCCGGAACTCCGCCTCGTCGCGGGCAAGGTCGTCCCCGCCGCACCGGCCCGCCGGCGCGGCCCCGCCGCCGGCTTCGCCGAGCTCTCCCGGGTCGCCGCGCGCGCCTGGCAGCCGGTCGAGAGCGAGGCGCTCGGGGAGTGGACCCTGCGGGCCGCCGACGGGTTCACCCGGCGCGCCAACTCGGTGCTCCCGGCGGGCGATCCGGGGATGCCGCTGCCGGCCGCCCTGGAGGCCGTACGGGAGTGGTACGCGGACCGGAAGCTGCCCGCGTACGTGCAGACCGCGACCGGCGCCGAGGGCACCCAGGAACTGCTCTGCGCCGAGCTGGAACGGCTCGGCTGGACCCGCGAGATCAGCGCCGAGCTGCGGATCGCGTCCCTCGCGCCGGTCGCCGACCGGGAGCCCGGCCCGGTGGAGGTCCGCCTCTCCCGGACCTTCGACGAGCCGTGGCTCCGCCGCTACCAGCGGTTCTCCGGCGTCGGGCCCGCCGTGCGGCACGTCCTCGGATCGGGTCCCAGCGTGTGGTTCGGGTCCGTCGCGGGCACCGGGGAAGTACCGGACGCCATCGGGCGTTGCGTCGTCGACGGGCGCTGGGCGGGCTTCCTCGCGGTGGAGGTCGCCCCCGAGGCGCGCCGCCGGGGACTGGCCACCGCGGTCATGACCGCGCTCGCCCGGCGGGCCCTCGACGAGGGCGCGTCGGCGGCCTGGCTCCAGGTCGAGAGCGACAACGAGGCGGCGAGGGCGATGTACGAGGGGATGGGCTTCGCGGTGCACCACCACTACCACCACTACCGGCAGGCGGAGGCGTGAGCGCGGCGTGAGCGCGGAGGACCCCCTGGAGCGGCCGGCCGGCCGGCGGCGGGAGTTCGCGGCGGAGGCCCGGGCCGAGCGGCCCGATCTCGCCCGGCTCTGCCTGCTGATCTGCGCCGTGGCGGACCCCACCGTCACCGAGCACGACCTGGTCGAGGCCGACGTCGAACTCGACCGGCTGGCCGGGCTCGTCCCGTACGGCACCCGCTTCACCGGCGCGTGGAAGGCCGAGCTGGCCGCGCTCCTCGGGGGCCGCGAGGGCTTCGTGGGCGTGCCCGCCGACTACCAGCGCCTGGAGTCCTCGCTGCTGCACCAGGTGCTGCGGCGGCGGCGCGGGCTGCCGATCCTGCTGTCCGTGGTGTGGATGGAGGTCGCCCGGCGGGCCGGCGCGCCGGTGTACGGGCTCGGGCTGCCCGGCCACTTCGTCGTCGGCTTCGGCGACCCGGCCGACCTCGACCTCGCCGACCCCTTCGCGGGCGGCCGGCCGATGACGGCGGAGGACGCCGAGCTGCTGGTGGCGAGCGCGACCGGCGAGGCCCTGGACCGCTCGATGCTGCGGCCCGCCGAACCGGGCGCGATCGTGCTGCGGATCCTCGGCAACATCCGCGCCTGGGCCGCGCACCGCCCCGAGCGCTCCGACGTGGCCCTGTGGGCGGTGGAGCTGTCGCTGCTGCTGCCCTCCCACCCGGCCCGCCTCCGCTACGAGCGCGCGGAACTCCTCGTCCGGCGCGGCGACTTCCTCACGGGGGCGGCGGAGATGGAGGCGCACGCGCAGATCATGGACGCGGTCGACCCCGCCTCCGCCGCCGCGATCCGCCACCAGGCCCAGGCGGCCCGGGCCCGGCTGAACTAGCGCGTCCCCTTCGGGCCGGACCGGATCAGGTCCATCAGGAGGGCGTGGGTCGCGGCGTCGGCGGCGGCCACCAGGCCGCGCGCGGTGCCGGGCTCCAGCGGGGCGCCGTCGACGCCAGTGACGACGCAGCCGGCGGCCCGGCACAGGGCGATGCCGGCGGCGAAGTGGACGCTGCCGGTGAGGTCGCCGCCGTCCGTGACGTACGCGGCGCGCTTCCCGGCCGCGACCCAGGCGAGCGCGAGCGACGTGGAGACCACGCGCGGGCGGAACGCGGCGGCGAAGCCGGGGTGGGCGAGGAGGTCCACGGCGCGGAAGCCGGGGGCGCCGGGGAACGGCGGGTCCAGGTTGACGTCGACGAGCCGGGTGGCCGGGGTGGGGACGAGCGGGCCGCCGTCCGGGCCCCACGCGCGCGTGCCGTCGGTGTGGAACACCTCCCCCGCCTCGCCGCCGAAGGGGTCGGCGACGGCGGCCGCCCCGCCGCGCAGGGCCACGTTGACGGCGACGAGCTTGTTCCCGACGGCGTAGTTGAGGGTGCCGCAGAGGGGGTCCACCAGCCACTGGCGGCCGGCCTCCGCCGGGCCCTGCCGGCCGCTCTCCTCGCCGAGGACCGCGTCGTCCGGGCGGGCGGCGCGCAGGACGTCGAGGACGGCCCGCTCGGCCGCGAGGTCGGCGGTGGTGGCGAAGTCGCCTCCGCCCTTGTCGATCCGGGCGAGTTCCCGTCCCTGGAGGCCGCGCACGACCGCGGCGCCGGCCCGGGCCGCCGCCGCGGCGACCTCGGCGTCGGAGAGCTCCTGAGTGATCATGGCGCGAGGCTACGGGGCCCCGCCGGGCCGGTCCAGGGCCCGTCGGGTACGCCGCTCAGCCGGCGACGAGGACGGCGGAGAGCGCGAGGGCGCCGGGCAGGGCCTGGGCGTAGAGGATGCGGCGGTTGGCGGTGGCGGCGCCGTACAGTCCGGCGATGACGACGCACGACAGGAAGAAGACCCGCACCCGGAAGCCGGTGGGGTCGTCCGCGATCAGCCCCCAGACGAGGCCGGCGGCGAGGAACCCGTTGTAGAGCCCCTGGTTGGCGGCCATGGCGGCGGTCTCCCGGGCCAGCCGGGCGTCGAACCCGGAGAACCGCCGCCCGGTCTCCTTCTCCCACAGGAACATCTCCATCACGAGGATGTAGAGGTGCAGGAGCGCGATCAGGGCGACGAGGATGTCGGCGGTCAAGGGCATGCGCCCATTGTGAGCGGCGATCCGGTGCGCGGGTCGCCGACACGGCGGGGGCGGCGGGGCGGCTGGTCCAGCGGGGCGGGCGTGAGTGGGTGGGTGGGCCGGTACGGCGGCGCCCCGCCAGGGGGTGCCTGGCGGGGCGTCGGTGGCGGCGGGGGTCAGCCCTGGCCGGTGAGGTCGATCGTCGCGGTGCGTTCGGCCTTGGTCTTGCCGCGCAGGGCGTCGCGCATGACGAACGCGACGTCGTCGGCGGAGACCTCGTGCTTCGTGCCGTCGCCCTTGGTGACCATGACGCCCTCGAAGGTGCCTTCGAGGAGGCGGGTGATCGCCTTCTTGTCGTAGACCTCCACCAGGTGCCCGTCGACGGCCTTCATGGAGAGGATCTGCGGCAGCGAGCGGGCCGGACCGAAGTCGATCTCCTTGCCGCCGGCCCGGATGGTGATCCGGCCGGACATGGCGGGCTCGGCGAACTCCTTCATCGCCCGGTCCAGTTCGGCCTTGGAGACCGTGGGCTGCCGGACGGTGACCGGGAGTTCGACGACCTTCGCCTGACCGGTCTCCACCTGGGCGCGGAAGGCGTCCTTCACGGAGATCATCGAGCGCTGGACGTCCAGGCCCCGGCCGGGCTTGCCCTCGACGGGGGTGACCTTGTTCGGGGCGAACAGGATCGTCGCCTCGGTCGCCGACGAGGAGGAGCCCGCGAGGTCCCGGAGGGCGACGGCCAGCTTCTCGCTGTCGACCGGGAAGACCGGCTTCGCGACCCGCTCGCCGCCGAACAGGGAGCCGATCACCGAGACGGGGTTGTAGTCGCTGCCGGCGGCGTTGCGGACGGTCTGCTGGCTGTCCAGGGAGAGTCCGGCCTTGTCGGGCGCGAGCTGGACCTTCTTGCCGCCGACGGAGAGCTGCAGCGGGGTCGCGGCGCGCTTGCCGAGCGCCGCCTCCAGCTTGTTGACGGCCTCCTCCTTCGTCCCGCCGCCGATGTCCACGCCGAGCACGGTGGTGCCCTTGGGGACGTCGGACTGGTTGAGGAGGAGCCCGGCGCCGTAGGCGACGGCGGCCGCGCCGACGAGCCCGGCGGCGAGCAGGACCAGCTTGGAGCGGCCCTTCTTCGCGGGGGCCGGGGCGGGGCGCGGCGCCGGGGCGGGGGCCTCTTCCCGGGGGGCCTGCCGGGCCGGGCGGGCGGCGGCCGGCGGGACGACCGGGATGCCGCTCGTCAGGGTGTCGCCGGACACCTTGCCGCCGGCGGGCCCGCCGGGGCCCGGACGGCCGCCGGCGCCGGGCGCGGACGGGGGCACGGGCGCGGGCTGCTGCGGCGTCAGGATCGCGGTGTCGTCGGACATGCGGGGCGCGCCGCCGCCGGGGCCGTACGGGCCGGGACCGCCGGGCGCCTGGCCGCCGGGGACGGGGCCGCCGGGCAGCGGGCCGCGGGGGCCGCCGGCGCCGGGGCGGCGGGGCATGGCGGGGCGCTGCGGCGCGCCGACGCCGAGGTCCGCGATGCCGCTGGCGGGTCCGGTGGTCGGGCCGGTGGGCTGCCCGTCGTACCGGGGGGTGCCGCCGGCGGGCGTGCCGTCGTACGCGGGCGTGCCGCCGGGCGGGGTCGCGTCGTAGCGCGGGGTGCCGTCCGCCGGGGTGTCGTGCGCCGGGGTCTCGCCGGGCGGGGGGCCGTCGTACAGCGGGACGCCGGCGGCGGGGGTGCCGTCGTAGCCGGGGAGCGTGCCGGTGTCGTACAGCGGGTTGCTGACGGGGCGGCTGGAGGGCGCGCTGCCGACCGTGGGGACGCCGGCGGTCGCGGAGCCCGCGAAGCCGGTGCCGGCGGTCTGCGGGCCGCCCAGCGCCTTCGGCGCGGGAGCGGGCGCGGGCGCGGCGGGCGCGGCGGGGGCCGCCGGTGCCGGGGCGGCGGGCGCGCTCTTGCGGGGCGCGAACCAGTCGCTGGGCTCCTTCGCCTTCGGCGCCTCGGCGGCCCGCGGGGCCTCGGGCGCGGCGGGGGCGGGGGCCGGTTCCGGTTCGGGCTCCGGGGCCGGCGCGGGAGCGGGCCGCTCCGGCTCGGCCGGCGCCGCGGCGTCGGCGTCGCCGCCGGCGACGGGCTTGCGGACCACGACCGGCGGGATCGGCCGGGAACCCGGAATGTTGATGCGGATCCGGGTCGTCAGGGTGGTCTCGGTCTTCGGCTCCTCCGGCGGCGCCGGGGGCGCGCCGGGGCCCTCCTCCGGCGCGTCCTGCGTCGGGTGGAGCGACGGATACTGGCGGGATCCGTACGGCTGGGTTCCCGACGGGTAGGCGGCCCCGCCGCGCCCCTGGGCGCCGCCGGAGGACGAACTGTCGGTCTCTCGACCAGTTTCACGACTCAAAGCAGGATCTCCCGGTTGGCTCCGCCGCCCGCTCTTGCTGATGCTCGTTCTGTCCCGGGCGGTTCGGCGGCGCGCACCACCATACTGTCCAGCGCCGCCGGTTATCCGCTCGGTGCGGAGTCCGCCTGCTCACGGGTGGTCTACGGGGTGCTCTGCGGCAGCCTGCTGACGGTGGCGCAGATCACAGCGGTGCCCATGCCTCCGAAGAGGAACAGCAGCTCGCCGATGCCGCCGCCGAAGAGGCCGTCCCCCTCGGGCCGGCCGAGGCTGAGCACGATGACGGCGAGGAGCCAGCCGCCGCCGGCGGCGGCGAGGCCGGCCTGGTTGCCGGTGGCGCGCATCCCTCCGTAGAAGAGGGCGGCGGTGCCGAGGAGGGCGAGGATCAGGCCGGCGGGGAGCCAGGCGGCCTGGACGAGGGCGCCGGCGGTGCCGGTGACGGCTCCGAGGACGAACAGGCCGGCGTAAGCGGCGTACCGGGCGGCGGGGCTGGTCATCGGCCGGCCGCCTCCTCGGGGAGGCCCGCGAAGAGGTCGGTCTCGCGCTCGCCGGCGGGGGCGCCGGAGGTGCCGCGGACGAGTTCGTAGTACTCGGTGGTGAAGAGCGGCTGGGCGAGGTCGTTGGAGAGGGCGAACCAGGGGCCGTCGACGGCGACCTGGGTGGTGTGGGCGGCCATGGCGGCGCGCTTGCGGGCCGCGTACGAGGCGGGGTCGGCGAGGTCGCCGCCGTCGATCTCGGCGGTGATCCGGTCCTCGTCGACGACGCCGGGGACGTCGGCGACGGCGGCGTGGTCCGGGAACGCGGAGCCCTCGGCGGCCAGCCGGGCGAAACCGGCCTCGGCGACGGGGCGGGGCACCCGGTTCCAGTAGATCTTGGCGATGGTGTGGGCCGGGCCGAGGCCGGGGCGGTGGCCGGGGTCGGCGGCGAGGTCGGCGGCGCGCATGGCGACCCGGTGGGCCTGGATGTGGTCGGGGTGGCCGTAGCCGCCGTCGGGGTCGTAGGTGACGAGGACCTGGGGGCGGGTCTCGCGGATGACCTGGACGAGCGGGTCGGCGGCGGTGTCGACGTCCGTGTTCCAGAAGGCGTGCGGGCGCTCGTTCTGGTGGACGCCCATCATGCCGGAGTCGCGGAAGCGGCCCTGTCCGCCGAGGAAGCGGTGGTCGGTGACGCCGAGGGCGTCCATGGCGGCGGCGAGTTCGCCGGCGCGGTGCGGGCCGAGGCGGTCCTCGCGGTCGGGGGCCAGGTGGGCCAGGCCGGGCGGGATGACCTCGCCCTCCTCGCCCAGGGTGCAGGTGACCAGGGTGACAAGGGCGCCTTCGGCCGCGTACCGGGCCATGGTGGCGCCGTTGTTGATCGACTCGTCGTCGGGGTGCGCGTGCACGAGGAGCAGACGACGGGCGGGGAGATCGGTCATGGCCCCACCCTACGAGGCGGGGCCGCGGCCGGCCGCCCGGGTCAGAACTTGATGCCGGCGATCATGCTCGCCACGTTGGTGGTGAGCGTGGTGATCGAGTCGGAGAGGGAGGAGCTGGCGAGGTAGAAGCCCAGGAGCGCGCAGACCACCGCGTGACCGGCCTTGAGTCCGGATTTCCGGATCAGCAGGAAGACGACGATCGCCAGCAGCACCACCACGGAGATCGAGAGCGAGAGTGCCACGGCGGTTCACCTCCACCTTCGGTCGGGAATTCGAGCGGTCCGTGCGAGCGGGTCGTGCGGGTCCGTGCGGGGTTCGTACGGTTGTCGTGCGGTTGTCGTGCAGTTGTGGTGCGGTGTCGTGCGGTTGTGGTGCCGTGGTCCTGCGGTGCGCGTGCGCCTGGTGCGTGCGGGTGGTGCGGTCCCCGGGCATGTGCCCGGCGCTCCCACGCGGGTGCATACCCACGGAGGGCCACCCACCAAGCGCTACGGATCATAACTATCCGTACCCGCGCATTGATCGGCGTACAGGCGCGCGAGGGGGCTCACAGCGCTACTTTCAGCCTTATGACCATGCCTCAGCAGTACTCGTCCGCCCCACCCGTGGGGCTCTCCTTCCCCCGCCTGCACGCCCGGACCCAGCGGTTCGGTCTCGGTGTCCCGCGCGGCTTCTCCGTCTCCCCGGACGGGGAGCACGTCGTCTTCGTGCGCTCCGGCTCGGGCACCGACCGGAGCCACCTGCTGTGGGTGCTGGACCTGCCGGCGGACGGCGGGAAGCCGGCGGAGCGGGTCGTCGCGGACCCGTCGGCGCTGCTCGCGGGGGCCGCGGAGGAGCTGTCCGCGGAGGAGCGGGCCCGGCGCGAGCGGAGCCGCGAGGGGTCGGCCGGGATCGTCGGGTACGCGGTGGACGGGGCGGTCGAGCTGGCGGCGTTCGCCCTGTCCGGGCGGCTGTTCACGGCCGAGCTGCGGGCCGGGACCGCGCGGGAGCTGCCGGTGCCGGGGCCGGTGATCGACCCGCGTCCCTCGCCGGACGGGCGGCGGGTGGCGTATGTGTCGGGAGGCGCGCTGCGGGTGGTCGGAGCGGACGGTTCCGGTGACGCGGAACTGGCGGTTCCGGAGGACGCGCACACCACCTACGGATTGGCCGAATTCATCGCCTCCGAGGAGATGGGCCGGGACCGCGGATTCTGGTGGTCGCCCGAGTCGGACCGGCTCCTGGTGGCCCGCGTCGACGACCGCGCGGTGCGCCGCTGGTACATCGCGGACCCGGCGCACCCGGAGCGCGAGCCGCAGCGGGTGGGGTATCCGGCGGCGGGGACGCCCGACGCGGAGGTGCGGCTCTTCCTGTACGCCCTCGACGGGTCCCGCACCGAGGTGGTGTGGGACCGGGAGCGGTTCCCGTACCTCGCGCGCGTGCACTGGTCCGCGGCGGGCGCGCCGCTGCTGCTGGTGCAGGCGCGGGACCAGCGGACGGCGCGGGTCCTCGCGGTGGACACGGTGGCGGGCACCACCGCGACCGTCCGCGAGGAGGAGGACCCCGCCTGGATCGAACTGCTGCCGGGGGTGCCGTGCTGGGCCCCGGACGGGCGGCTGGTGCGGGTCGGCGACGAGAGCGGGGCGCGGGCGCTGACCGTGGGCGAGGAGCGGCTGACGGACGCCGCGCTGCACGTGCGGGCGGTGGTCGACGTGGGCGGGGACGACGTGCTGGTGACGGCGTCGGCGGGCGCGGCGGCGGCGGAGCCGGAGACCGGCGAGGCGCACGTCTACCGGGTGTCGGCGCGGGGCGCGGAGCGGGTGTCGGAGGGCGCGGGCTGGCACGGGGCGGTGCGCTGCGGCGCGGTGACCGTGCTGGTGTCCGCGCGGCCGGACGCGCCGGGCGCGGTGGCGCGGGTGCTGCGGGACGGCGAGCAGGTGGCGGTGGTCGGCTCGGCCGCGGTCGAACCGCCGCTGCGGGCCCGGCCGGTGTTCACGGAGGCCGGTGAGCGGCGGATCCCCTGCGCGGTGCTGCTGCCGTCCTGGTACGAGGAGGGGCAGGGGCCGCTGCCGGTGCTGATGGACCCGTACGGCGGCCCGCACGGGCCCCGGGTGGTGGCCGCGCACAACGCGCACCTGACCTCGCAGTGGTTCGCCGAGCAGGGCTTCGCGGTGGTGGTCGCGGACGGGCGGGGCACGCCGTGGCGGTCGCCCGCGTGGGAGAAGGCGGTGCTGCGGGACTTCGCGGTGACGCTGGAGGACCAGGTGGCGGCCGTGCGGGCGCTGGCGGAGCGGTTCCCGCTGGACCTGGACCGGGTGGCCGTGCGGGGCTGGTCGTTCGGCGGCTATCTGGCGGGGCTGGCGGTGCTGCGCCGGCCGGACGTCTTCCACGCGGCGGTGGTGGGCGCGCCGGTGACGGACTGGCGGCTGTACGACACCCACTACACCGAGCGGTACCTGGGCGTCCCGGAGGCGGAGCCGGAGGTGTACGCGGCGCAGTCGCTGCTCACCGACGACGGCCTGTCGGCGCCGGAGGAGCCGGCCCGGCCGATGATGATCGTGCACGGTCTGGCGGACGACAACGTGGTGGTGGCGCACGCGCTGCGGCTGTCGTCGGCGCTGCTCGCGGCGGGCCGGCCGCACGAGGTGCTGCCGCTGTCCGGGGTGACGCACATGACCCCGCAGGAGCAGGTGGCGGAGAACCTGCTGCTCCTCCAGGTCGACTTCCTGAAGCGGTCGCTGGGCGGCTTCCCCGCTCACCAGCCGGGCGGGCGCGGGTAGGGCGGCGGCGGGGTCGCCGCGGGGCCCCGGGGCGCGGGCGCGGCGTCGGGGGCGCCGCGCCCGCCCAGCAGGGCGAGGACGGCGGCCCCGGCGAGCACCGCGAAGCCGGCGGTGACGAGGCCGGGGGCGTCCAGGCCGGGGGCGGTGACGTACCAGACGTCGAGGTGGACGTAGGCGCGGACCAGCCGGGCGAGTTCGGCGACGCCGCCGGCGAGCAGGACGCCGCCGGCCAGGACGCCGAGGGGGCGGGTGTGGCGGGCGGCGGCGAAGGCGGCAACCGCGGCGGTCAGGTACAGGGCGACGAGGACGAGCGCGAGCCAGCCGGGCGGGACGCCGAGGGCGGCGACGAGGGCGGACCGGCCGCCGGTGAAGCGGTCGACGGCGAAGCGGGGGTCGGTCCGGCCGGTCCACCGGACCTCCTGGACGAGCAGCACGAGGGCCGCGGCGAGCAGCAGGACGCCGGCGGCGACGGCCGGTCCGCGCAGCGGGCGGCTCGGCGGGTGCTCCTCGGGCGCGGCGGGCGGGCGTCGGCCGGCCAGCACGGTGACGAGGAGTCCGGCGGCGAGGCCCAGTTCGAGCAGGGCGGTGACGAGGGGGCCGGTGCCGTGGGTCCAGAGACCGGGAAGGCGGACGGCGAAGGCGAGGGCGCCGGTGGCGGCGAGCGCGCCGGCGGCGTGCCGGGAGCGGAGGGCCGCGAGGGCGGTGCCGGCGGCGGCGAGGCAGAGGACCGGGTCGAGCAGGGTGGTGGCGGCGCGGGTCCGGGCGAGCCGGAAGCGGTCGCCGGTCCAGTGCCAGAAGAGGTCCGCGGGCGAGCCGAGGGCGGCGAGGTCGCGCAGGATCCAGACGAAGGGGACGAGGGCGAGCGCGGCGGCGAGCGCGGCCCCGGTGAGACGTGCCGGTCGAGTCACAGTCACGGGGCCGATACTCACGGTCAGCGGCGGCCGAAACAAGCGGTTCCGGGCAAGGGGCGGTCCGGAGGTGACGGAGTGTGGGCCGGCGGGCCCCCGCAGGGCCCCGCCGGCCGACGGCACCCGCACGGCCGCACGTTCAGCAGGATCGGGCGTCCGGATGTCGGAGCGGCTTCCCGGCGGTTGCCGGGCTGTTAAGGACGCAGGGGGGGACGCCGGGGCCGCCGGGGTTCAGAGCGTCTTCGGGCCGCCCGGCTCCTCCGGCGGCTCCGGTCCGCGCTCCTCCGGGTCGCGCCGTACGGGCCCGGGCGGCTCCTCGTGGGCGGCGGCGGACGCCTCCGCCGGGGCCGGGCCCTCCTCCAGGGGTTCGGTGTGGGCGAGCGAGTCCTCCGGCGGGACCACCTGCTTCTCCTCCGCGAAGTGGCAGGCCGAGTCGTGCTTCGCGGGGCCGTCGGTGAGCCGGAAGACGGCGGGGACGGCGAGCAGCGGGACCTCCAGTTCGCACCGCCGCTGCGCCTTCCAGCAGCGGGTGCGGAAGCGGCAGCCGGAGGGGATGTTGGCCGGGGAGGGCACGTCGCCGGTGAGGATGATCCGCTCGCGGTGGGCGCGGGCCTCCGGGTCCGGCACCGGGACGGCGGAGAGCAGCGCCTGGGTGTAGGGGTGGGTGGGGTGGTCGTAGATCTGGGTGTCGGTGCCGATCTCCACGATCCGGCCGAGGTACATGACGCCGACCCGGTCGGAGATGTGCCGCACGATCGACAGGTCGTGGGCGATGAAGACGTACGACAGGGAGAACTCGGACTGGAGCCGGTCGAGCAGGTTGACGACCTGTGCCTGGACGGAGACGTCGAGGGCGGAGACCGGTTCGTCGGCGACGATGATCTCGGGCTGGAGGGCGAGGCCGCGGGCGATGCCGATGCGCTGGCGCTGGCCGCCGGAGAACTGGTGCGGGTAGCGGTTGATGTACTCGGGGTTGAGGCCGACGACGTCGAGGAGGTCCTGGACCTTGCGGCGCCGGTCGCCCTTGGGCGCGACCTCGGGGTGGATCTCGTACGGCTCGCCGATGATGTCGCCGACCGTCATGCGCGGGTTGAGCGAGGTGTACGGGTCCTGGAAGACCATCTGGATGTTGCGGCGGACGGCCTTGAGGGCGCGCGGGGAGAGCCGGGTGAGGTCCTCGCCCTTGTACCGGATCGTGCCGGAGGTCGGCCGCTCCAGGTTGACGAGCATCTTCGCGACGGTGGACTTGCCGCAGCCGGACTCGCCGACGATGCCGAGGGTCTCGCCGGCGACGAGGTCGAAGTCGACGCCGTCGACCGCCTTGACCGCGCCGACCTGCTTCTTGAAGAGGATGCCCTGGGTGAGCGGGTAGTGCTTGTGCAGGTCCCGGACCTCGAGAATCGCCTCAGCCATGGAGGCACTCCTTCCAGAAGTGGCAGGCGCTGGAGCGCGGGACGGGCGACTCGGTGACCTCGTACAGCGGCGGCACGTCGGTCCGGCAGACGTCCTGGGCCATCGGGCAGCGCGGGTTGAAGGCGCAGCCGGGCGGGATGGCGAGCAGGTTGGGCGGCAGGCCCTTGATCGCGTACAGCTCCTGGCCCTTCTGGTCCAGGCGCGGGATGGAGTCGAGGAGGCCGCGGGTGTAGGGGTGGGCGGGCGCCTTGTAGATCTCGTGGACGGGGGCCCGCTCGACGATCCGGCCGGCGTACATGACGGCGATCTTGTCGGCGACGTCGGCGACGACGCCGAGGTCGTGGGTGATCAGGATGAGGCCCATGTGGAGCTCGCGCTGGAGTTCCGCGAGGAGGTCCATGACCTGGGCCTGGACGGTGACGTCGAGGGCGGTGGTGGGCTCGTCGGCGATGATCAGCTCGGGTTCGAGGGCGAGCGCCATGGCGATCATGATGCGCTGGCGCATGCCGCCGGAGAACTGGTGGGGGTACTGGCCGACGCGTTCCTTGGCGGCGGGGATGCGGACCCGGTCCATCAGCTCGACGGCCCGGGTGCGGGCGTCCTTCTTGCTCATGCCGCGGTGGACGACGAACATCTCGCCGAGCTGTTCGCCGACGCTGAGGACGGGGTTGAGGGAGGACAGGGCGTCCTGGAAGATCATCGCCATCTTGGCGCCGCGGACCTTCCTGCGCTCCTCCTCCTTGAGCTTCAGCAGGTCCTGGCCCTGGAAGAGGATCTGGCCGCCGGTGATCCTGCCGGGGGGCATGTCGAGGATGCCCATGACGGCCTGGGCGGTGACGGACTTGCCGGAGCCGGACTCGCCGAGGACGGCGAGGGTCTCCCCCGCGTCGACCGCGTAGTCGACGCCGTTGACCGCCTTGGCCACCCCGTCGCGGGTGTGGAACTCCACGTGCAGGTCGCGCACTTCGAGCAGCATGGGTCCCTACCTCAGCTTCGGGTCGAGGGCGTCGCGGACGGCGTCGCCGAGCATGATGAACGCGAGCACGGTGACGGCGAGCGCGCCGGACGGCCAGAGCAGCATGTGCGGGGCGTTGCGGATGTAGGGCGACGCCGAGGAGATGTCGATGCCCCAGGAGACGGTGGGCGGTTTCAGGCCGACGCCGAGGAAGGAGAGCGTCGCCTCCAGGGCGATGTACGTGCCGAGGGCGATGGTGGCGACGACGATGACGGGCGCGACCGCGTTGGGCGCGATGTGCCGGAGCAGCATCCGGGAGTTGGAGGCGCCGAGCGCGCGGGCGGCCTGCACGTAGTCGTTCTGCTTGGCGGTGATGACGGAGCCGCGGGCGATGCGGGAGAGCTGCGGCCAGCCGAGCAGCACCATAAAGCCGATGACGGGCCAGACGGTGTTGTTGCTGACGACGGAGAGGAGCACCAGGCCGCCGAGGACGACGGGGATGGCGAAGAAGACGTCGGTGATCCGGGAGAGGATGCCGTCCCAGAGGCCGCCGAAGAAGCCGGCGAGGCCGCCGAGGGCGGCGCCGAGCAGGGTGACGCCGAGGGTGGCGAAGACGCCGACCTGGATGGAGGCCCGGGCGCCGTGGACGGTGCGGGTGTAGACGTCGCAGCCCTGTCCGTTGAAGCCGAAGGGGTGGCCGGGCTGGGAGCCCTCCTGCGCCTTGGAGAGGTCGCAGTCGAGGGGGTCGCCGGAGGCGATCAGGGACGGCCAGATCGCGATGACCACCAGGAAGAGGATGATCAGTCCGGAGACGATGAAGATCGGGTTCCGGCGCAGGTCGTGCCAGGCGTCGGACCACAGGGAGCGGGGCTTGCCCTCGGGGCCGGTGCCGCGGGGTCCGGCGGGCGTCTTCTCCAGGGTCTCGGCCTCGGCCATGGCGAGGTCGGTGGCGCCGCCGGCGCCGGTAGCGGCGATGGCGCGGCCCTCTTCGTACGGCTCGATCGGCTCAGGCATAGCGAATCCTCGGGTCAAGGACGGCGTAGAGGAGGTCCACCAGGAGGTTGGCCAGCAGGAAGATCAGGACGAGGATGGTCACGAAGCCGACCACGGTCTGGGTGTTCTGCCGGACGATGCCCTGGTAGAGCTGGTAGCCGACGCCGTGGATGTTGAAGATCCGTTCGGTGACGATGGCGCCGCCCATGAGCGCGCCGACGTCGGCGCCGATGAAGGTGACCACCGGGATGAGGCTGTTGCGGAGCAGGTGGCGGCTGATGACGCGGCGGCGCGGGAGGCCCTTGGCGACGGCGGTGCGGACGTAGTCGGCGCGCTTGTTCTCCGCGATGGAGGTGCGGGTGAGCCGCGTGACGTACGCGAGCGACACCGAGGCGAGGACCAGGCCGGGGACGATCAGCTCGTCGAAGGTCGCGGCGGGCGAGACGGCCGGGTCGATCCAGCCCCACTTCACGCCGAGCAGCAGCTGCACCAGCAGGCCGGTGACGAAGGTGGGGACGGAGAGGACGACCAGGGTGAGCAGCAGGACGGTGGTGTCGACGGGCCGGCCGCGCCGCAGGCCGGTGACGACGCCGAGGCTGATGCCGATGACGATCTCGAAGAGGATGGCGACGACGGTCAGCCGGATGGTGACCGGGAAGGCGGTGCTCATCAGCTCGGTGACCGGCTGCCCGTTGAAGGCGGTGCCGAAGTCACCGGTGAAGACGTTGCCCATGTAGGTGAGGTATTGCTGCCAGACGGGCTTGTCGAGGCCGAACTCCTGCCTCAGCCGGGCGGCCGTCGCCGGGTCGCAGGCGCGGTCGCCGCACAGCCCGGCGATGGGATCGCCCATCACGTTCACCATCAGGAAGATCAGCAGCGTGGCGCCGAAGAAGACCGGGATCATCTGCAGCAGCCGCCGGATCACGTATCGACCCACGGGGACCTCCAGGGAGGGGGAAGGCGTACGGCCCGGCGCGGGGGTCCGCGTGCCGGGCCGTACGCCGCCGGCCTACGGCGTCGTCACTTGACCTTGATCTGGTCGTAGACCGGGACGCTGAACGGGTTGAGGGTGACGTTCTCGACCCGCTCGGAGTAGCCGGCGCTGCCGTTCTGGTACCAGAGCGGGATCGCGCCCATGTCGTCGCGGAGGACCTCCTCGGCCTTCTGGAAGAGGCCGATCGCCTTCGGGATGTCCGCCTCGGCGTTGGCCTGGTCGACCAGCTTGTCGAACTCGGCGCTGGTGTACTTGCCGTCGTTGGAGGAGGCGTTGGTGTAGTACAGCGGCTGCAGGAAGTTCTGGATCAGCGGGTAGTCCATCTGCCAGCCGGCCCGGAAGGGGCCGTCGAGCTTCTGGGTGGTGACCTGGTTGCGGTAGTCGGCGAAGGTTCCGATGGGGTTGCCGACGCACGCCTTGTTGTTGCCGAGGGCGCGGTTGATGGAGTTGCAGACGGCGTCCACCCACTCCTTGTGGGAGCCGGTGTCGGCGTTGTACGAAATCTTCATCGTGCCGCCGGGGATGCCGCCGCCCTCCACGACCAGCTTCTTCGCCCGCGCGGCGTCGTACTTGCAGAAGTCGCCGCAGACGTCCTTGAAGCCGCCCTCCTCGCCGAGGACCGGGGAGGTCCAGTCGACGGCGGGCGTGCGGGTCTTCTGGAAGATCGTCTCGGTGATCTGCTGCCGGTCGATGGCCATCGACAGGCCCTGCCGGAGCTTCTCCTGGCCCGGCTTGTTCCAGGCGTCGTCGTAGAACGGGAAGGAGAGCGTCTGGATGATGCCGGCCGGGGTGTTGATGTACCGGTCGCCGAGGTCGGCGGAGACGTTCTTGAGCTGGGCGGCGGGGACGTCGTCGACGAGGTCGAGGTTGCCGGCGATCAGGTCGGTGTAGGCGGTGTTGTTGTCCGTGTAGACCTTGAGGGTGATGCCGCCGTTCTGGGCCTTGTCCTCGCCGGGGTAGCCGTCCCAGCGCTTGAGCTCCATCTGGGAGCCCTTGGCGTACGAGTCGACGGTGTACGGGCCGTTGCCGACGGGCTTCGCCAGCCAGCCGGTGCGGTCGTCGAAGAACGCCTTCGGGAGGGGGGCGAAGGCGGCGTAGCCGAGGGTGTCGGGGAAGGTCGAGAACTTCTGGGTGAGCTTCACCGTGAAGGTCCGCGGGCCGGTCACCTTGAGGCCGGACAGGGTGTCGGCGGTGGCCTCGCCCTTGTCGGGGTGGACCTTGTCGTAGCCCTCGATGTAGCCGAAGAAGTAGGCGTTCTTCTGGTTGTTCTTCAGGTGGGCGCCGTAGTTCCAGGCGTCGACGAAGGACTGGGCGGTGACCTTCTCGCCGTTGGAGAAGGTCCAGCCGTCCTTGACGGTGATGGTGAAGGTGGTCGAGTCCTTCGTCTCGATCTTCTCGGCGAGCATGTCCTTGGCCTCGCCGGTCTTCGGGTCGTACTGCTTGAGACCGCGGAAGATCATGGACAGGACCTTGCCGCCCTGGACCTCGTTGGTGTTCGCCGGCTCCAGCGGGTTCTGCGGGTCTCCCCAGGAGGAGCTCACGATGCCGTCGGCCCCTCCGCCGCCGCTGTCGTCACCGCCGCCGCATGCGGTCGCCGCGAGGGCGACGGCGGTGGCCAGTGCGGCCCACTTGGCGTGCGTGGCTCCGCGCATGGAGTGC
This sequence comes from Microtetraspora glauca, assembly GCA_000721275.1. Classification (GTDB taxonomy): domain Bacteria; phylum Actinomycetota; class Actinomycetes; order Streptomycetales; family Streptomycetaceae; genus Streptomyces. Next base: position 53,507 of record JOFO01000024.1, read on the forward strand.
CTCCCGATTGTCCTAAGCGTGACTTAGGGCTCAATATCACCCGATATTGACGGGTATGCACCTTTACGGCCTCCGAGGGAGTGCGCGCGGGCCGGGCAGGACGCGGAAGGGCCCCCCGCACCCGGCGGGGGTGCGAGGGGCCCTGGTCCATCAGGCCGTCACGGTCGGTCAGCCCGCGTGGATCACGTCCCGCTCCTCGGCGAAGTGGCACGCCGACTCGTGGGCCGCGAGGGTGTCCTGGCCGCGGAAGCGCTCCGGGACCGCCAGGACCGGCACCTCGGTGGAGCACTTCTCCTGGGCCTTCCAGCACCGGGTGCGGAAGCGGCAGCCCGACGGCGGGTTCGCCGGCGAGGGCACGTCGCCCGTCAGGATGATGCGGTCGCGGTTGGCGCGCGCCACCGGGTCCGGCACCGGCACCGCGGAGAGCAGCGCCTGGGTGTACGGGTGCGTGGGGTGGTCGTAGATCTCCTCGTCCGTACCGATCTCGGCGAGCTTGCCGAGGTACATGACGCCCACGCGGTCCGAGATGTGCCGGACGATCGACAGGTCGTGCGCGATGAAGATGTAGGACAGGTTGAACTCGTCCTGGAGCTTCTCCATCAGGTTGATGACCTGCGCCTGGACGGAGACGTCCAGGGCCGAGACCGGCTCGTCGCAGATGATGATCTCCGGGTTGAGCGCAAGGCCGCGGGCGATGCCGATGCGCTGGCGCTGGCCGCCGGAGAACTGGTGCGGGTACCGGTTGATGTACTCCGGGTTCAGACCGACGACGTCGAGGAGCTCCTGCACCTTGCGGCGCCGGTCGCCCTTCGGGGCCACCTCGGGGTGGATGTCGAAGGTCTCGCCGATGATGTCGCCGACCGTCATGCGCGGGTTCAGCGAGGTGTACGGGTCCTGGAACACCATCTGGATGTTCCGGCGGACGGCCTTCAGCGCGCGGCCGGACAGCTTGGTGATGTCCTGGCCCTTGTAGAAGACCTCGCCGGCGGTGGCCCGCTCCAGGTTCATCAGGAGCTTGGCGACCGTGGACTTGCCGCAGCCGGACTCGCCCACGATGCCGAGGGTCTCGCCCTGGTAGAGGTCGAAGGAGACCCCGTCCACGGCCTTGACCGCGCCGACCTGCTTCTTGAAGAGGATGCCCTGCGTCAGCGGGAAGTGCTTCTGCAGGTTGCGCACCTGGAGGATCGGCTCCCCCCGCTGGACGGGGACGTCCAGCGCGGCGGCCACGGCCTCGTCGTTCTTGCTGAGCTCAGCCATGGATCGTCTCCTTCCAGAAGTGGCAGGCGCTCTTGCGGCCCGGCAGGTCCGCGCCGTCCTGCTCGGTGACCGGCACCAGGGCCGGGACCTCGGTGCGGCAGAGGTCGGTGGCCTTGGGGCAGCGCGGGTTGAAGGCACAGCCGGAGGGGACCTTGAGCAGGTTCGGCGGGAGGCCCTTGATCGCGTAGAGCTCCTGGCCCTTCTGGTCCAGGCGCGGGATCGAGTCCAGCAGACCCCGGGTGTACGGGTGCGCCGGACGCGCGTACAGCTCGTGGACGGGCGCCTGCTCGACGATCCGGCCGGCGTACATCACGGCGATCTTGTCCGCGACGTCGGCGACGACGCCGAGGTCGTGGGTGATGAGGATCAGACCCATGTTGTACTCGCGCTGGAGCTCCGCGAGGAGGTCCATGACCTGGGCCTGGACCGTCACGTCGAGGGCCGTGGTCGGCTCGTCGGCGATGATCAGGTCGGGCTCCAGGGCGAGCGCCATGGCGATCATGATGCGCTGGCGCATACCGCCGGAGAACTGGTGGGGGTAGTCGCTGACCCGCGCCTTGGCGGCGGGGATCTTGACCTTGTCCATCAGTTCGATGGCCTTGAGCTTGGCGTCCTTCTTGGACAGGCCCTGGTGGACCCGGAACATCTCGCCGAGCTGGTAGCCGACGGAGAGGACCGGGTTCAGCGAGGAGAGCGCGTCCTGGAAGATCATCGCGATCTTCCGGCCGCGGATCTTCCGGCGGTCCTCGTCGGACATCTTCAGCATGTCCTCGCCGCGGAACAGGATCTCGCCCTGCGGGATCCTGCCGGGCGGCATGTCGAGGATGCCCATGATGGCCTGGGCGGTGACGGACTTGCCGGAGCCGGACTCGCCGAGGACGGCGAGGGTCTCGCCGGCGTCCACCGAGTAGTTGACGCCGTTGACCGCCTTGGCCACACCGTCACGGGTGTGGAACTCGACGTGCAGGTCCTTGACTTCGAGCAGCGGTCCGTTGTGCTCGCCGCTCTCTCGCGGCGCGGGGACGGACGCGGTCTTGTTGATGGTGCTCACGGTTTACGCCCTCCTCAGCGCAGCTTGGGGTCGAGGGCGTTGCGAACGGCTTCGCCGAGCATGATGAACGCCAGGACGGTGATGCTCAGCATGATCGACGGCCAGAGCAGCACGTGCGGAGCGACGCGGATCTGGTCGACCGCGGTGGAGACGTCGACACCCCACGAGACGGTCGGCGCGGCGAGGCCCAGGCCCAGGTAGGACAGGGTGGCCTCGGCCGAGATGTAGCCGCCGAGCGCGATGGTGGCGACGACGATCACGGGGGCCATGGCGTTCGGCAGGATGTGCCGGAAGAGGATCCGGGAGGTGCCGGCGCCGAGGGCCTTGGCCGCGTGGACGTAGTCGGCCTGCTTGACGGTGATCACGGCGCCGCGCATGACGCGGGCCATCTGGGTCCAGCCGAGGAAGGCGAGCGCGCCCACCACGACCCAGACCGTGCGCTCCGTGAAGGACTGCAGGACGACCATGGCGCCGAGCAGGAACGGAATGCCGAAGAAGATGTCGGTGATCCGGGACAGGATCGCGTCCCAGACGCCGCCGAAGTAGCCGGCGATCATGCCCATGAGGCCGCCGACGACGGTGACGATGAGGGTGACGCAGATGCCGACGATGACCGAGGCACGGGTGCCGTAGATCACGCGGGCGTAGACGGAACGGCCCTGCTGGTCGTAGCCGAACCAGCCCTCGGAGCCGATGCTGCCGAGCTCGGGCTTGCCGAGGAAGTGCTTCACGAGGTCACCCGCGGTGGGCGAGGCGCTGGTGAAGAGGGTCGGCCAGGCGGCGATCAGCAGCAGGAAGGCGATGAGCACCGACGAGACGATGAAGTACGGGTTGCGGCGCAGGTCCGCCCAGGCGTCGCCCCAGAGGGAGCGGGCCTTCTCCGGCTTGTGCGCGCCCTTCGGCTCCGTCGCCGAGGGGGGTGCGACGGCGTCTTCGACGGCGGCGGTCTTGGTCACGTCAGGCATACCGGATCCTCGGGTCCAGGACCGCGTACAGCAGGTCGATGAGCAGGCTGGTGAGGAGGTAGACGATCACCAGGACGGTGACGAGGCCGACCAGTGTGGTGCCCTCGCGCCGCGTGATCGACTCGGCGATGAGACCGCCGACGCCCTTCACGTTGAAGATGCGCTCGGTGACGATGGCGCCGCCCATGAGGGCGCCGATGTCGGTGCCGAGGAAGGTGACGACCGGGATCATCGAGTTGCGCATGAGGTGGACGCCGATGACCCGGCGCCGCGGCAGGCCCTTGGCGACGGCCGTGCGCATGTAGTCGGCGCGCAGGTTCTCCGCCATGGAGGTACGGGTGAGGCGGGCCACGTAGGCGAGTGAGAGTCCGCCGAGGACGACCGCCGGGGCGATCATCTCGGACCACAACGCCTCGTTGCTGACGTTGGGTTCGATCCAGCCCAGGTTGTCCGCGAAGAGCATCTTGACGAAGAAGCCGAGCACGAAGACCGGGATCGAGATGATCAGCAGCGTGAAGATGAGGACGGCGTTGTCGGCCAGGCGGCCGGCGCGGAGACCGGCGATGACGCCGAGGCCGATGCCGAAGATGAGCTCGAACGCGAAGGCCAGGGTGGCCAGCTGGAGCGTCACCGGGAAGGCGTCGCCGAGCACTTCGGTCACGGGACGGTCGTTGCGGATCTGCGTCCCGAAGTCGAAGTGAAGGATGATTCCGGTCATGTAGTCCCAGTACTGCTTCCACAGTGGCTGGTCGAGACCGAGCTTGTGCCGGATCGCCTCGATGGTCGCCGGGCTGGCGCCCTTGTCGCCGAACAGACCGGCCACGGGGTCGCCGGGCAGGCTGTAGACCATGAGGAAGATCAGCAGGGTTGTCCCGAAGAAGACCGGGATCATCTGGAGCAGTCGTCGTGCGACATAGCGCCCCATCATGCCTCCGTTGAGATGTGACGGCCGCAGCCGACGGGCCCTCCCCCGGCGTGGCTGCCCTGTTTCGGACAGCGTGATGCCGCGGAAGGGCCCCCCAGCCACTGCGTAAGGCACCGAAACGGGACTGACGTTCCGTCAGTCCCGTGACGGCATGCGGACTACGCTCGGGTGATTACTTCTGCTTGACCTCGACGCCGGTCAGGATCGGGTCGCCGTCCTGGCCGTACGCCACGCCGGAGACGCGCTCCGAGTAGCCCGCGTTGACCTTGTAGTACCAGAGCGGGATGGACGGCATGTAGTTCACCAGGTCCTTCTCGATCGCCTGGTACTCCTTGACGGACTCCTCAAGGGTCTTGGCGGAGTCGGCCTTGGCGATCTTGGCGTCCAGCTCCTTGTTGGAGAAGTCGCCCTGGTTGCCGGCGGCACCCGTGCGGAACAGGTCCGAGATGAAGTTGGCGTTCACCGGGTAGTCGAGCACCCAGCCGGAACGGTACAGGGACTTGACCTGCTTGTTCTTGCGCGCCTGCAGGTCGGCCTGGAAGTCCGGCTTGCCGTCGCCGACGCAGTCGACGTCGACGGACTGCTTGATGGAGTTGCAGACCGCGTCCACCCACTCCTTGTGGCCGCTGTCCGCGTTGAACTGGATGGAGATCTTGTTGCCGGGGACGCCGCCGCCGGCCTTGATGAGCTCCTTGGCCTTGGCCGGGTCGAACTTGGTGATCTCGACCGCGTTCGGCTGGTAGCCGAGCACACCCTGGGCGACCCAGCCGGTGGCGGGCTCGCGGGTGCCGTTGAGCACCGTCTTGGTGATCGTGGCGCGGTCGATGGCCATCGACAGACCCTGGATGACCTTCGGGTCGACCGGCTTCGGCTTCTTCCACTGGTCGGCGTAGAAGGCGACGGCGACGGTCTGGATCGCGGAGTACGGCTGGTCCACGGCGCGGTCGCCGAGGTCCTGGCGGTAGACCGGGAGGTCCTTCGGGCCGATGGTGCGCAGGACGTCGACGTTGCCGGACTTCAGGTCCTCGTAGGCGGCCTCGACGGTGGTGTAGTTCTTGAAGACCACACCGCCGTTCTTCGCCTTGTTCGGACCGGTGTAGTCGTCGAAGCGGACGATCTCGATCTGCTTCTTGCGGTCCCAGCTCTTGAACTTGTAGGGACCGTTGCCGACCGGCTTGAGGCCGGCGGCCTGCGGGTCCTTGAAGAAGGACTCGGGGAGCGGGGCGAAGGAGATGTACGCGAGCTTGTGCGCGAAGTACGGGACCGGCTTCGCGAGCTCGATGGTGAAGGTGGTCTCGTCGACGACCTTCAGACCGTCGAGGGTCTTGGAGGTGGGCTTGGCGCCCTCCTTCTCGGGGTGGACCTTCTCGAAGCCCTTGATGTCGGCGTACCAGGAGGCGAGGCCCTGGGCGTTCTCGACGTTGGCGTTCCAGTTCCACGCGTCCACGAAGGACTTGGCGGTGACCGGGGTGCCGTCGTGGAACTTCCAGCCCTTCTTGAGCTTGACGGTCCAGAGCTTCGAGTCGCTGGTGGTGACCGACTCGGCGTTGATCATCTCGAGCGAGCCGTCGGCCTTGTAGTCGACCAGGGTCGAGAACAGGCCGGACATCACGATGGAGCCGTTGGACTCCATGGTGTCACCGGTGTGCAGGAGCTTCTCCGGCTCACCGACCTCGATCGAGTAGATGCCGTTCGGGTCGACCTTGCCCTTGGCGTCGCCGCCACCGTCGCTCTTGCCCCCGCCACAGGCGGTCGCAGCCAGGGCGACGATGATCGCGCCCGTTACCCACTTGGCGCTCTTGGCACCGCGCATGGGTTTCCTCCTCATGAGTCCACTTGTCACTACAAGAAGGGCACTTCGAGACCTGCCGACACCCCTGACGGCGTTGATCCCCCGGTACCCCGAGTGTGCTCGTGAGTCGGCACTCCCCACAGTGCGTGACCCATTGACCCGAGCTCAATGGAGCCAACTATTAAGTACGTCCGGGCTGTAAACCACACTTAAGTGGTCTCGTTTTGACAACATCACCTTGGCCGTGAAGACCGAAATCCGGACAAACTGAGCACAGACAGACACCCCCGAAACGGACCGTTAACACACGTACCGGAGAGCGATGACCGGATTCCGGACACTCGTCGGGGCCAATGCGTTTGACGAAAAGGGCCTGGCCACTCGCACATGATGCGAGTGGCCAGGCCCTCGGTGTGAGATGCGGCTCAGCCGTTCTCAGGGTGTCCGACCGGTCAGCCGTTCTTGGCGCGGGAGGCCGCGCGGGCGCGCTCGCGCTGGTCCAGGTTGACCTTGCGGATGCGGACGGCCTCCGGGGTCACCTCGACGCACTCGTCGTCGCGGCAGAACTCCAGGGACTGCTCCAGGGACAGCTTGCGCGGCGGGACGATCGCCTCGAAGGAGTCGGCGGAGGAGGAGCGCATGTTGGTGAGCTTCTTCTCCTTGGTGATGTTCACGTCCATGTCGTCGGAGCGCGAGTTCTCACCGACGATCATGCCCTCGTAGACCTCGGTGCCCGGGTCCACGAAGAGGACGCCGCGCTCCTGGAGGTTGGTCATCGCGAAGGCGGTGACCGCGCCGGCGCGGTCGGCGACCAGGGAGCCGTTGTTACGGGTCTGGAGCGGGCCGAACCACGGCTCGTGGCCCTCGTGGATCGAGTGCGCGATGCCGGTGCCACGGGTCTGGGTCAGGAACTCCGTGCGGAAGCCGATGAGGCCGCGGGACGGGACGACGAACTCCATGCGGACCCAGCCGGAGCCGTGGTTCGACATGTTGTCCATGCGGCCCTTGCGGACGCCCATGAGCTGGGTGACGGCGCCCATGTGCTCCTCGGGCACGTCGATCGTCATGCGCTCGACCGGCTCGTGAACCTTGCCGTCGACCTCCTTGGTGACGACCTGCGGCTTGCCGATGGTGAGCTCGAAGCCCTCGCGGCGCATCTGCTCGACCAGGATGGCCAGCGCCAGCTCGCCGCGGCCCTGCACCTCCCAGGCGTCGGGGCGCTCGGTCTCCAGGACGCGGAGCGAGACGTTGCCGATGAGCTCGCGGTCCAGGCGGTCCTTGACCTGACGGGCCGTGACCTTGCGGTCCTTGACGGCGGCCTTGGCGTCGGCGCCCTTGCCGGTGCCGCCGCGGCCGACCAGCGGCGAGGTGTTCGTACCGATGACCATCGAGATCGCGGGCTCGTCGACCGTGATGAGCGGCAGCGCGACCGGGTTCTCGGGGTCGGCGAGGGTCTCGCCGATCATGATGTCCGGGATGCCGGCGACGGCGCAGATGTCACCGGGGCCGGCGACCTCGGCCGGCTTGCGGGTGAGCGCCTCGGTCATCATCAGCTCGGTGATGCGGACGTTCTGGACCGAGCCGTCGCGCTTGATCCAGGCGACCGTCTGGCCCTTGCGCAGCTCGCCCTGCTCGACGCGGAGCAGCGCGATGCGGCCGAGGAAGTTGTCGGCGTCGAGGTTGGTGACGTGGGCCTGGAGCGGCGCGCCCTCCTCGTACACCGGGGCCGGGACGTGCTCCAGGATCGTGGAGAAGAACGGCTCCAGGTTGGTGGAGTCCGCCGGGACGGTGCCGTCCTCCGGCTTGGTCAGCGAGGCGATGCCGTCGCGGCCGCACGCGTAGACGATCGGGAACTCGATCTGGTCCTCGTCGGCGTCCAGGTCGAGGAACAGGTCGTAGGTCTCGTTGACGACCTCGTCGATCCGGGAGTCCGGGCGGTCCGTCTTGTTGATGCAGAGGATGACGGGCTTGCGCTGCTGGAGGGCCTTGCGCAGCACGAAGCGGGTCTGCGGGAGCGGACCCTCGGAGGCGTCGACCAGGAGGACGACGGCGTCGACCATCGACAGACCGCGCTCGACCTCGCCGCCGAAGTCGGCGTGGCCGGGGGTGTCGATGATGTTGATCGTGATCGGGGCCCCGCCGTCCTTGGGGTGGTACTTCACCGCCGTGTTCTTGGCGAGGATCGTGATGCCCTTCTCACGCTCCAGGTCGTTCGAGTCCATCATGCGGTCGTCGAGCTGCTGGTGGGCGGCGAAGGCACCGGCCTGCTTGAGCATGGCGTCGACGATGGTCGTCTTGCCGTGGTCGACGTGGGCGACGATGGCGACGTTACGGATGTCGTGGCGCGTGGGCATGGGTGGCTTGCGCTTCTCTCGGATCGTGGGAATCGGCGTCAGTTCCTCTTACGCCCGCCGGGCGGACGCGCCACGGCTATGTCCTATGGTACGGGGCTGCCGTGCAAGGGGCTTCCCCGGAGGGATCCGAGAGGGTCTACTGGGACGTTTCGGGGTGCTGCCGGTCACAGGGTGTGGGGAAAGTCATGCCGCCCGGGTCAAGGGGCCGACGCGATCCTGCCCGCCGGGGCCGCCGGCGGGCAAGGAACTTGAGCTGCTTCTGAGGTTGTGGCCTGCGGTTTCAGCGGCGGGACGGGCTACCCTTGGTCGTTTCGCTCTTCTTGAAACCGATGTCCTGGTACCGGGGGGCGGCGAAGCCCCAGGCACCCGCGTTGACCACGTCGTTCCTGGCCGCGACCAGCTGGGGGCGCTGGTAGAGCGGGATGGACCCGGCGGCGGCCCAGATCCGGGCGTCGGCCTGGCGGATCAGCTCGCCCGCCTCCTCCTCGTCGAGGGTGCCGGCCGCCTGGTCGAAGAGCTGGTCGATCCGGTCCGTGCCGACCCGCGAGTAGTTCTGCTCGACCAGCAGGGAGCCGTCCGAGGCGGGCTCGGGCTTGGCGAAGATCGGCCGGGCGTCGGTCGCCGGGTAGGCGGACGCCGGCCATGAGTAGAGGGCCAGGTCGTAGTCGCCGGCGGCGATGTGGTCCTTGAAGAAGCTCTCGTCGGAGACCTTGGTGACCTCGGTGCGGATCCCGACCGCGTCGAGCATCCGGACGATCCGGTCGCCGACCGCCCGCAGCGTCTCCGAGCCGGGCCCGGACGGCAGGACGAAGCGGAGGCTGAGGGCCTTGCCGTCCTTGCCGAGGGCCTGGGAGGCGGCGGGGACGGCGGCCGGGGCGGCGCTGCCGCGGGGGGCGTAGGCGCCGGCGACGCCCTGGTCGGGCTTGCCGTTGCCGGGCTGGACGGCGGCGCGGGCGCCGGTGTCGAGGGCCTCGGCGCGGGCGAGGAGGGCGGCGCTCTCCCGGGCGGCGGCGGGGGCCGGGGCGAGGACGCGGGTCTGCTCGGGGCCGCCGGGGCCGATCCGGGGGGCGAGCTCGCCGGGCTTGTCGTCGCCGACGATGTAGAGGCCGTCGTCGGAGGCGGTGTCGGCGGCCCGGTCGCCGCTCTCGGCCTTCTTCTTGGCGTCGGCCTCGCGCTCGTCCGTCTTCTTCCCGGCCTTCTTCTCCGCCTCGGAGCCGGCCTCGGTGCCGGCCGGCTTCTTCCGCGCGCCGCCGGGGACCCAGCCGGCGTCGGCGAGGAGCGCGCGGGCCTCCTGGGTGTCCTGGTCACCGAGGGCGTCGCTGCTGTCCGCGTAGGCGGCCTGGCCGGCCAGGGCGAGGTGGCTGCCGGGCGGCTCGGCGGGGAGGCCGAGCGGCTTGAGCACGGATTCGGCCAGTTCCCGGCGGTCGATGGCGCGGGCGACCGCGCGGCGGACCCGTTCGTCGGCGAGCGGCCCGGACTCGCCGTTGAGGGAGAGCTGGGTGTAGGCGGGCTCCAGGGACTTGCGCACGACGTAGCGGGCGAGGGTGTCCTGGGCCCGGGCGTAGCGGGCGGCGGCGGCCTGGTTGGCGGCGCGGGCGGCGATGACCTGCTCGGCCAGCTCCTCGTCGGCGCCGTGGGCGAGCGCCCAGGAGCCGAGCGCCTTGCCGGGGGTGATCCCGGAGCCGGGGCCGTGCAGCCGGGCCGCCTCGGCGCCGCTGCGGCCGGCGCCGGCGTCCTTGACGGCGAGGGCGATCCGCTCGGCGGTGGCCCGGTCGATCTCGGCGAGGTCGAGCTTCCCGGCGGCGAGGGCCTCCTCGCGGTCGGCGCGCGGCACGGCCCGCAGCACGAGGCTGTCGAGCTTGGCGGGCTGTCCCCACCAGCGGGGGTTGCGGACGAGGGTGACGTCGCCGGAGGCGCGGTCCGTCTTGCTCAGCAGGAACGGTCCGGCGGTGGCCTTGAGGGTGGTGCGGGCCCCGTCGTTGAAGGCGTTCGGGGAGCCCATCACCTGCTTGGGGTAGAGGGGCGTGAAGAGGGAGCGCCAGTCGGCGTAGGGCTTGGCGAAGGTGACCCGCACCTCCAGGTCGTTCTTGCCCTTCTCGATCTTCTCGATGCGTTCGTACCCGGCGTTCCTGGCCGTCCAGTAGGCGGTGTCGCGGCCGCTGAGGGCGCGCCACTGGGCGACGAAGTCGGCGGCGCCGATCTCGCGCCCGTCGCTCCAGACGGCCTGCTGGTTGAGCTTGTAGAGGACGACCTGGCGGGGCTCGGTCTCGACGACCTCGGCGCTCTCCAGGTAGTCGGGGTTGAGCCGGGGCCGGCCGCGCTCGTCCAGGGTGTGCAGGGCCGGCAGGACGGCGCCCGCGACGCGGCCGGTGGTGGCGTCGGCGTCGGCCTGGAAGGCGTTGAAGGTGGCCGGCGGGGCGTCGACCGCCCAGCGCAGGGTGCCGCCGTCGTCGACCAGGGCGCGCGCGGTGGGCGCGTTGTCCTGGGCGGCGGCCGGGGCGGCGCCGGCGTCGTCGTCGGAGCTGCATCCGGCGAGGACGGTGACGGCGAGGACCGCGCTGGTGAGGGTGGCCACGGAGCGGAGGGTCCGGGAGCGGGGGCTCCGGGAGGGACCGGCCCATGTCCTCCCCTGGGGGACGCCGACCAGGGACATGACTTTTACCCCTTCGTCCGTTTTCATGCCATTTGGAGATGATCAGACTTCTCTTACTCATCCCACTGAACGGCACCCGGCGGACCCGGCCCCCACGACACGGCGGCGCCCCCGGCAAACCCACTCGTGCGGCCCAACCGCCCCCGCCGCCCCAGCGGCCACGCGCGCGGGGCGGGGCGGCCGGTCAGCCCGCGCGGGACCAGCCGGCGCGGTACGCGGCCCAGTCGCCGGGCTCCTCCGCGAAGTCCACGTACAGGGCGACGCCGAAGCGCTCGCGGCCGGGGTCGGTGCGGCCGAGGCCGAGCCGCACGCCGCGGACGCCGGCGGCGACGGTCTCCGCGTGCTCGTGGTGGCCGAGGTCGTCCTCGTGGAAGAAGGGCAGCCCCATGAGCAGGTCCGTCGTCTCCGGCGTCACCTCCAGGGCGAGCGCCGTCTGCTGGGCGACGTACCCGCCGTACAGGCTCTCCAGCGGCATCCAGGTGTCGTACGACATCACGGCGATCTGGTCCACCCGCCGGGCGACCTCGCCGAAGAACTCCTGGGACCACCACTTGCCGTTGTCGCCGGCGAGGAGCAGGGCGTGGTGGGCGCCCGGCAGCGGGTCGATCTGGTGGGCGGCGACCGAGAGCACCGCCTTCCGCTCCCGGGTCATGCTCCGCAGGCCGTCGAGGAGCGTCAGGTAGTCGGCGTCGCCGGACTGGAGCGGCTCCAGGTCGAAGTGGACGCCGTCGAAACCCGCGTCGAGGACCTGCCCGGCGGAGGCCGTCACGGCGGCGCGCGAGGCGGCGTCGGAGAGCCGGAGACCGGTCGGGCCGTCGTTGGCGAGCACGTCCCCGAGCCACGCCTGGACGCGCACCCCGGGCAGGGCCCGGTGCAGGGCGTCGGTCAGCCACCGCGCGCGGGGGTGCCGCTCCGCGGGCAGCGTCCCGTCGTGTTCGAGCGGTCCGGCGTGCACGTACAGGTCCTTGATCCCGGTGCCCTTCAGCCGCTCGGCGAGCTCCCGCACGTCGGCGTCCTTCTTGCGGCCGTCCACCCACGCGTGCCCGATCCAGTACGCGTCCCGGCCGCGCGTCCGGGCGTCGTCGCGGAGGTCGCCCGCGTAGCTGACCCGCAGGGCCAGCGCGGCGAAGAGCGGCGGCACCACGAGCAGCAGCACCAGCCCCAGCGCCCACCAGCGCCCCTTGCGCCACACCCGCTTCAGTCGTCCGTCCATTCGTGCCCCCAGAGCGTCATGGGCCTCCCCGCCCGCCGGAGACCATGGTGAAGATCGGCACTGACACGGACGTACGAGCACGGCGGTCGGTTTCCGGCGGTCCCGTCCGGTCGCGAGGCCGCATCTCCGTACATAACCTCCCTTCTGTGACCCGAACAGCCACCCGAGTCCTGCTCGCGATGCTGGTGGCGGCGTGGTGGGCGGTCGTGCCCGCCGCGGCCGGCGCCCGCGCCGACGACCCCGTCGTCCTCCCCTCCGACGGGCAGGTCCTCGACCGGGTCGGCGCCCTGCGCGACCGGCGCCCCGAGGTCGCCGCGGCCCTCGACCGGCTCTACGACGACCGCCGCATCCAGCTCTTCGTGGTCTACGTGCGCGACTTCTCCGGCCGCTCCGGCCAGGACTGGGCCGACGCCACCGCCGAGCGCAACGGGCTCGGCCGCGACGACGTGCTGCTCGCCGTCGCCACCCACGACCGGCGGTACGGCTACTCCGCCGATCCCTCCTCCCGTCTCACCCAGGACCAGCTCGACGAGGTGGCCGGCACCGCGATCGAGCCCGCGCTGCGGCGCAACGACTGGGCGGGCGCCGCGATCGGCGCGGCGGACGGCTACGCCGCCGTCCTCGCCGGCCGCCCGGTCCCCGTCCCGGCGATCACCCCCGGCCCCGCCGACCCCGGCGGCTCCGCCGGCACCTCCGGCACCGACCTGGTCCTCCCGCTCGCGCTCGTCGGCGGCGCCGGGGCGGTCGCGGCGTACGCGTACACCCGCCGGCGCCGGCGGGCCGCGACCCGCACCACGCCCGGCGGCGGGCAGGGCTGGGGCCGCGACGCGCGGCCCGCGCGGCCGTCCGTCGAGGAGCTGGACGGGCAGGCCCGGCGGACCCTGGTCGCCACCGACGACGCCGTCCGCACCAGCCAGGAGGAACTGGGCTTCGCCACCGCCCAGTTCGGCGAGGACGCCACCCGCCCCTTCGAGGAGGCGGTGACCTTCGCCCAGGAGCAGCTGACCGCCTCCTTCCGGCTGCGGCAGCGGCTCGACGACTCCTTCCCCGAGGACGAGGCCACCCGGCGCTCGATGCTGGAGGAGATCCTGCGGCGCTGCGCCGAGGCCGACGCCCGGCTCGACGCGCAGAGCGAGGACTTCGACCGGCTGCGGGCCCTGGAGCGGACCGCGCCCGAGGCGCTGGCCGCCGTGGAGGCCGCCTTCCGCGAGCAGACCGGCCGGGTCGCCGCCGCCGAGGCCGCGCTGGCGTCGATGCGCGAGCGGTACGCCGCCTCCGCCGCCTCCCCCGTCGCCGGCGACGTCGAGCAGGCGAAGGACCGGCTCGTCTTCGCCACCACGCACATCGACCAGGCCCGCCAGGCCGTCGACGGCGGCGAGACCGGCGTCGCGGCCGTGCACGTGCGCGCCGCCGAGGGGGCGGTCGACCAGGCGGCCCGGCTGGCCGGGGCGGTGGACCGGCGGGCGCGGGACCTGGCCGAGGCGGAGGGCCGGCTGCCGGGCGTGCTCGCCGAGACCGACGCCGACCTGGCGGAGGCCCGCGGCCTCCTCGAAGGGACGGCGGAGGGCGCCGCGACCGGTGACCTGCGGGGCCGGATCGCCCGTGCGGAGGCGGTGGCGGCGGAGGTGCGGCGGTTGGTGGAGGCGGGGCGGTACGACCCGCTGGACGCGCTGCGGCGGATCAAGGAGGCGGACACGGCGCTCGACCAGGCACTGGCCGGCGCACGGGAGCGCGAGTCCGGCGACGCGCGCGCCCGCGCGCTCCTGGAGCAGGCGCTGCTGACGGCCCGTGCGGAACTGGGCGCCGCCGCGGACTTCGTCCAGACCCACCGGGGCGCGGTGGGCAGCGAGGCCAGGACCCGGCTCGCGGAGGCCCGGCGGCGGCTGGAGCGGGCCGGGGCGCTGGCGGCGGCCGAGCCGCAGTCGGCGCTGGCGGAGGCGCAGCAGGCGGACGCGCTGGCCCGGCGGGCGCAGGAGCTCGCCGAGCAGGACGTGCGCCGGTACGGGAACCCGAACGGGCTGGGCGGTGTATCAGGAGGGGGAGTGAGCGGTGGCGGCGGGCTCGGCGGGGCCGTGCTCGGCGGCATCGTCCTCGGCGGGCTGTTCGGCGGGGGTTCCGGGAGGGGAGGGGGCGGACGCGGTGGCGGGTTCGGGGGCGGAGGTTTCGGCGGCGGGCCGGGCAGCTTCGGCGGCAGCGGCACGCGCGGCCGGCGGGGCGGCGGCGGCCGCTTCTGAGTTCCACGTCCACGACACCCTGCAAGGAGCAGCGCATGAGCAAGCAGACCATCCTCGGCCGCGTCACCCAGCTGGCGAAGGCGAACATCAACGCCCTGCTCGACCAGGCCGAGGACCCGCAGAAGATGCTGGACCAGCTGATCCGCGACTACTCCAGCAACATCTCCGAGGCGGAGGAGGCGGTCGCGGCGACGATCGGCAATCTGCGGCTGATGGAGCAGGACCACGCGGAGGACGTGGCGGCAGCGGCCGAGTGGGGCGGGAAGGCGCTGGCGGCCAGCCGGAAGGCGGACGAGCTGCGGGCCGGCGGGCGGACGGAGGAGGCCGACCGCTTCGACGGGCTGGCGAAGGTCGCGCTGGGCCGCCAGCTCCAGTCGGAGAAGGAGGCGCGGACGGCCGAGCCGACGATCGCCGCGCAGACCGAGGTGGTGTCGCGGCTGACGTCGGGGCTGGACCGGATGAAGGCCAAGCTGGTCGAGCTCCAGGCCAAGCGGGACGAGCTGGTCGCCCGCTCCCGGTCGGCGCAGGCGCAGAACACGATGATGGACGCGGTGAAGAGCGTCGACGTGCTGGACCCGACGAGCGAGCTGAGCCGCTTCGAGGAGAAGGTGCGCCGGGAGGAGGCGCGGGCGCTGGGCAAGCAGGAGCTGGCCGCCTCCTCGCTGGACGCCCAGTTCGAGCAGCTGGACGCGATGGGCGACGAGGCGGAGATCGCGGCCCGGCTGGCCGCGCTCAAGGCCGCCTGAGCCGCGCTACGGCGGGTCCGGTCAGAACGCTCCGGCGGGTCCGGTCAGAACATGCTGAGCAGCTGGTCCACGGTGGGTTCCGCCGCGGGCCCGCCGTCCGGGAGGGCCAGCTCGAACCAGACGGTCTTGCCGCGCGGGGTGCGGCGGGCGCCCCAGGAGGCGGAGAGCAGTCCGACGAGCTGGAGGCCCCGGCCGCCCTCGTCGGTGTCCTTGGCGCGGCGCCGGCGCGGCTGGACCAGGCCGGCGTCCCAGACCTCGCAGACCAGGGTGCGGTCGCGCAGCAGCCGGAGCCGTATCTCGCCCTCGCCGTACCGGAGGGCGTTCGTGACGAGTTCGCTGACGAGGAGTTCGACGGTGTCGACGAGCGCGTCGAGCCCCCAGGCGGTGAGCTGGGTCCGGGCCAGTTCGCGGGCGCGGCCGACGGACCGGGGCTCGCGGGGCAGCCGCCAGTCCCCCACCGCCTCGGCGGGCAGTCCGCGGATACGGGCCATCAGGAGGGCGATGTCGTCCTCGCCGTGTCCGGTGTCGAGGGTGCCGAGGACCCGGTCGCAGACGTCCTCCAGGGGGCGGTCCCGGTCGGCGAGGGCCCGGCGGAAGGCGCGCAGCCCCTCGTCGAGGGGGTGTTCGCGGGACTCGACCAGGCCGTCGGTGTAGAGGGCGAGGAGGGAGCCCTCGGGGAGTTCGACCTCGACCTCCTCGAAGGGCTCGCCGCCGACGCCCAGCGGCATCCCCGGCGGCACGTCGAGCAGCAGGGCCTCCTCGCCGGGTTCGACGAGGACGGGCGGGAGGTGGCCGGCGTTGGCGAAGGTGCAGCGCCGGGTCACCGGGTCGTAGACGGCGTAGACGCAGGTCGCGAGGTAGACCTCGGAGAGTTCGGGGCCGCGGTTCTTGGTGGCCCGGGACTGCTGGGCGCCGATCGGGGCGCCGAGGCCGCGGGCGATCTCGTCGAGGTGGGAGAGGACCTCGGCGGGTTCGAGGTCGAGCTGGGCGAGGGTGCGGACGGCGGTGCGCAGTTCGCCCATGGCGACGGCGGCGCGCAGACCGCGGCCCATGACGTCGCCGATGACGAGGGCGGTGCGGTGGCCGGGCAGTTCGATGACGTCGAACCAGTCGCCGCCGACCTCGGTGGCGTCGGTGCCGGGGAGGTAGCGGCAGGCGATGTCGAGTCCGGCGGCCTCGGGGTCGCCGGGCGGGAGCAGGCTGCGCTGGAGGATGAGGGCCCGCTCGTGCTCGCGCCGGTAGAGGCGGGCGTTGTCGATGCAGACGGCGGCGCGGGCGGCGAGTTCCACGGCGAGCGCCCGGTCGCGGTCGCCGAACGGCTCGCTGCCCTTGGTGCGGGAGAACTGCACCAGGCCGACGACGGTGTCGTGGGCGGTCATCGGGACGGCCAGGGTGGACTGGACGAGGTCGCCGTCGCCGCCGGGCACGGTCCGGACGCGGCCGGTGCGCAGCGCTCCGGCGGCGGGCGAGTTGAAGGGGTAGCGGTGGACGGCGCCGACCTCGATGGGGACGGCGCCGCCGTCGCCGGCCGGTCCGTGGCCCTCGTCGGTCCGGTGGGGGGTGTCGGAGACGGCGCTGGCGAAGGCGACCCGGCGCAGTTCGGCGCTGCCGGCGCCGTAGCCGATGTCGTGGGAGCTGCCCCAGCGGCCGGGCGGGGCCTCGTCGCCGGTGAGCAGGCCCTGGTAGAGGTCGACGGAGGCGAGGTCGCAGAAGCCGGGGACGGCGACGTCGAGCAGTTCGCGGGCGGTGGCCTCCAGGTCGAGGGAGTTGCCGATGCGGGCTCCCGCCTCGTTGAGGAGGGCGAGGTTGCGGCGGGCGCTGGCGGCCTCGCGGGCGGCGTTCTCCCGGCGGGTGACGTCGATGCCGAGGCCGGCGACGCCGACCGGGCGGCCGGAGCCGCTGTGCACCCGGTAGAGGTTGATGGACCAGTGGCGGCGGATCCGGGCGCCGGGGGCGGCACCGGTGATGCGGAGGTCGGTGACGGACTCGCCGGTCTCCAGGACGCGGCGGAGGGCGGCGGTCATCCGGTCGGCCTCGGGCTTGGCGAGGTAGTCGTGGACGCTGCGGCCGCGGTGGTCGTCGGCGTCGCCGCCGAAGACGGCGGCGAAGCGCTGGTTGGCGCGCTTGACGGTGAGGTCGGTGCCGAAGAGGAGGAACCCGAAGGGCGATTGGCCGAAAATCGCCTGGGAGGCGGCGAGGTCGGTCTCGATCCGCCGCAGCGCCCGGACGTCGACCACGATGCAGAGCGCGGCCCGTTCGCCGGTGTCGGTCTCGCTGGGCATGACGTACATCTCGGCGATGCCGTGCGGGCGGTCCTGCTCGGGCGAGCCGGCGGGACCGGGGACGCGGAAGGGGACGAGGCCGGTCCATTCGCGCCCGTCGAGGATCTCCTTGATCCGCTGGTGGCCGCGATCGCGCAGCTCGGCGGGCATGAAGGCCTCGACGGGGTCCTTGCCGCGGGCCTCCTGGGCGGAGACGCCGAAGAGGTCGGCGGCCCGGTGGCTCCACTGGTCGACGCGCCCGTCGGGCCCGAGGGAGAAGGAGGCGACCCGGATGTAGTCGTAGATCGAACCGGGCGGGCTGCTCTGCCACACGACGCCGCCCGTCGTCCTGGATATCTCGCTCACGCGACCGTCCCCTCCAGCTCACCGCACCGGACCGGCCATGCCCGCAGTATTCAGCACCGCGGGCTCCGGCGGCACGACGTCCACGATCACAGGGTGGTCTCGGTCGGCTCGAGACCCGCTCCGGTGATCGTCGTCCCTCTCTCTTTACTCACCAGGGAGAGCCAGCTCGAACCATACGGTTTTCCCGGCGGCGCCCTGCCGGGTTCCCCAGCGGCGGGCGGAGCAGGCCACCAGGCCCAGTCCGCGGCCCCCCTCGTCGTCGGGTCCCGCGGGCCGCTCGGTGGGCGGATCCGGAAGCGGATCGGAGACCTCGACGAGGAGCGCCGAGTGCCGGGGCGGGTCGGTGGCGGCGCCCTCGGCGCGCAGGATCCGCACGCCGATGGGGCCGGAGGCGTACCGGAGGGAGTTGGTGACCAGCTCGCTGACCAGCAGCACGGCCATGTCGCCCACGGCCGCGTCGATCCGCCAGGAGCGGAGCGTCTCGCGCACGGCGTGGCGGGCGGTGCGCACGGCGTCGGCCTCCGCCGGGAAGTTCCACTCGGCGCGGAGGCCGTCGGTGTCGATCACACGCGATCACTTCCCCAACCACGGTGCGGCAGGAAGAGGATCACCCGACGATCACCCTCTCCCGAGGGACCAATGGGGACATACCCGGAATTCGGGACGAAATATCCCGCTGGGGGCGGCTGCGGGCGCACGGTGGCACGAACGGCGTAGGGACGGCGCCGCGCGCGGGGTCTAGGGGCGCGCGGCGGGGAGCCTGCGCGCCGCCTCCGCGACCGCCGGGCGGTCCTGGTCGAGCCAGTCCACGGTGTCCAGTTCGTGGCGGGCGAGCCAGCGGAGTTCGTCGTGGTCCTCCAGTGGGCGCGGTTCGCCGGAGCGCAGACGGGCGGTCCACACCCTCAGGACGTATCCGGGCTTGAGGGGCCATTCGCCGGGGATCCGCTCGCCGGGCTCGGCCTCGACGCCCAGCTCCTCGCGGAGCTCCCGGACGAGGGCGTCCTCCGGGCGTTCGCCGGGCTCGACCTTGCCGCCGGGCAGTTCCCAGCGGCCGGCAAGGTCGGCGGGGGCGCTGCGGCGGGCGGCGAGCAGGCGGCCCCGGTCGAGGAGGGCCGCCGCGACGACGACCACGGCACCGGTCCCCTGGGCGGGGCCGGTGCCGTGGTGTGCGGTGCTTTCGGTCATGCCCGCGAGGGTAGCCGGGGGTCAGCCGGCCGGTGTCGCGCGCTCGACCCAGTAGAGCTGCTTGTGACCGCGGGAGTCGAGCGTGTCCGCGATCTTCTGGGCCTCGTCCTGGGTCGCGTACCGGCCCACCCGGTAGCGGTTCCCGTTGTCGTCCTGCCGTATGACGAGCCACGGTTGGACGGCGCCACTGTCGGTCATCAGGCATCTCCCTCCGCCGGGGCAGGTGTCATCGCGGGGTCGGGGAAACCCCGATCCGCATATGCCTGAGCTTACGCCTGACCTTCACCCAGCGGATACGCGTTTTCACCAAGAGACACGGATCGGCCGGGAACCGACGGAAGGCGGCCGAAGGTCACATGCCGGACGCCGCCGCGGGGACGACGAACACCGGCATGAGGACGGGACGGGCGACGCCGAGGGGGCACGGGCCCTCGCGGGGCCGGGCGCGGGGGCGGCCCTCACCGGCCCCGGTGCGGGGGGCCCTCGCGGGGCCCCGGGCCGGGGCCCTCGCCGGGTCCGGGCCAGGGCCCTCGCCGGGTTCGGGCCAGGGCCCTCGCCGGGTTCGGGTGCGAAGACCTCGCCGGGCCCGGATGCGGGCCCCCTCGCCGGGCCCAGGCGCGAGGCCCCCGCCGGGTCCGGATGCCGGGACCCTCGCCGGGCCAGGGGGCGCGAGGGGGCGGCGGCGCCAGCCGCGCCCCACCCGTACGCTCCGGCCGAACTCGACCGGATCCTAGGGCCCCTGGGGCCGAATGCCCGAGGGGCCGGGCGCCGGGCGCGGGCTCTGCCTCGCGCGCTGGGGACCGGCCTCGGCGGCAGTCAGGGAAGGGGAACGCGGGGCGCCAGGCCGGCGCCGGGAGCCGGGCGCGCTCCTGGCGGTCAGCGGACCGGGAGGTGGTACGAGAGGCGGTAGCGGTCGGCGGGGACGACGACGTCGGCGGTCTCCACGGCGAGCCCGGAGGCGTAGAACGTGCGCTCGACGACCATCACCACATGGCCGGGGACGCCGCCCAGTACGAGCAGTTCCTCGGCGAGGCCGGGACGGGCGCCGACCTCCTCCACCACGTTGTCCACGACGACGTCGATCGCCGCCATCCGCTCGACGACGCCGCAGCCGCCCAGGGGGCCCTCCTCGGGGAGCATGACGGGGGTGCGGCCGGTGACGGCCAGCGGCTCCCAGGAGGTGGCGATCATCATGGCCTCGCCGCCGTCCCGGTACACGTACCGCGTGCGCATCACGCGGTCCCCCGGCTCGATGCCAAGACGGGCGGCGGTCTCGCGGCTCGCCGGCTCCTGCTCGCTGTGCGCGTCCCAGGTGCCGCGCGCCCCCTCGGCGGCCTGCTCCTGCCGGAAGGGGCTGGCGCCGGAGGCGGGGCGGTAGCCGGAGCGGGCGACCCGGCGGGGCACCGGCCGCTCCCGTACGTACGTCCCCGAGCCGGAGCGGCCCTCGACCAGGCCCTCCGCCATGAGCACCTTGCGGGCCTCCAGTGCGACGGTGTCCGACACCCCGTACTCCTCGCGGATGCGTGCCTGCGAGGGGAGGCGGGTATGCGGCGGGAGCGAGCCGTTCGCGATCTTCTCCCGCAGATCGCTCGCCACGCGCAGATAGGCGGGCTGCTCGCCGAACGTCACTGGGCACTCCCCTCAAGTTGACAGACAGCTACAGCGTGACAACCGAATGTGGCCATCCGCAAGCATGGGCCAGAGTTTCACTCGAAGTGATGACAGCGAATCGGGTCCGCCCGACCTCTTGACCCCTATTGGTCTGGACCAATAACTTCCTGCTGCGCGTCCCCGCTCCCTCCCGCCTCGCACAGGAACGAGCCCATGCGTCCCAGAGCCCTGAACCGGCTGACCCTCGGCACGGCCGCCGCCGCGGCCCTCGGCCTCCTCGCCGGCCTCGCCCCCGCCGCCGGCGCCCACCCGGACCCGGCCCCCCGGCCGCCCGCCGCCGAACACGCCCTCAAGCGCGTCGGCTACTTCACCCAATGGGGCATCTACGGCCGGAACTTCCAGGTCAAGGACCTGGACACCAGCGGCTCCGCCGCCCGGCTCAGCCACATCAACTACGCCTTCGGCATCGTCGACAAGGCCGGCAAGTGCGTCATCGGACCGGTGCCCGGCTCCGACCCCTGGGCCGACTACGTCCGCCCGGTCGACGCGGCCACCTCCGTGGACGGCGTCGCCGACACCGCGGAACAGCCGCTGGCCGGCAACTTCAACCAGCTGCGCGAACTGAAGGCGAAGCACCCGAACCTCAAGGTCATGATCTCGCTGGGCGGCTGGAGCGGATCGGCGTACTTCTCCGACGCCGTGCGCACCCCCGCGTCCCGCAAGGCCCTGGTCTCCTCCTGCATCGACCTGTACATCAAGGGCAACCTCCCGCAGGACGGCGCCCGCGGCGGCGCCGGAGCCGCCGCCGGCCTCTTCGACGGCATCGACCTCGACTGGGAGTGGCCCGGCTCCGACGGCGCCCCGGGCAACGTCATCCGCCCCGAGGACAAGGTCAACTTCACCGCCCTGGTACGGGAGTTCCGCACCCAGCTCGACGCGTACGGGCGCTCGCTCCCGCAGCGGAAGCGCTACGAGCTCACCGCGTACGTGCCCACCGCGCCCGCCAAGATCGACGCCGGCTTCGAAGTCGCCAAGATCATGCGGGACTTCGACTTCGTGAACCTCCAGGGCTACGACTTCCACGTGTCCGGCGAGACGACCACCGCCCAGCAGTCCGCGCTCTTCGCCAAGAACGACTGGAGCGTCGAGGGAACCGTCAGGTCCTGGCTGCGGCGCGGCGCCCCGGCCCACAAGCTGGTCGTCGGCATGCCGTTCTACGGACAGGGCTGGACCGGCGTGACCGGCGGCGGCGACGGCCTCGGGCAGCCCGCCGCGGGCCCCGCCCCGGCGACCTGGGCGCCCGGCTCGGAGGACTACAAGAACCTCAAGAAGCTGGCGGAGTCGGGGACGTACACGCTCCACCGGGGCCACCGCGGCGGTCACGCCTGGCTCTTCGACGGCACCACCCTGTGGACCTACGACGACCCCGCCGTGCTGCGCACCAAGGCGAACTGGGTCCGCACCCACGGGCTGGCCGGCGCGATGGTCTGGTCCCTCGACGGCGACACCGCCGACGGCGAGCTGATGCGCGCCATCGACCGCGGCCTCACCCGCCGCTGAACCACCCCGCTCCCCCGGGACCGCCCGCCGGCGGCTCCCGCGGGGCCGCGGACCGGCCCGCCGGCGGCTCCCGCGGGGCCGCGGACCGGCCCGCCGGCGACGGCGCCCGGGGCACGGACGGCGGCTGGTCACGGGCCGCCGTCCCCGTCCCGGCACCGGTCCGCACACGACGGGGCCGGGTCTCCCGCGCGGAGACCCGGCCCCGTCCGCGTACCCGGCGGCCTGACAGAGGGCGTACGCGCCCCCGGACCTCAGGCCGAGGGCGTACGCGCCCCCGGACCTCAGGCCGAGCCGGTCCCGCCCGGGGTCTCCGGGGGTGTGGCCGTCAGGTCCAGGGCGCCGCGGACGCCGGCGCTGCCGTCCTCCGGCAGCAGCTCCCAGGCGCGGTCGTACTCCGCCCAGAACGCGTCCGCGTCCTTCGCGCCGGCCAGCTTCGCCCACTGCTGCGACGCCCGGCCCAGGCTCGCGAGGTAGGCGTCCACCTCGGCCTGCGCGTCCTTCTCCCAGACCCGGCCCCGCAGCCCGGTCCGCGCGGAGTCGACCGCCGCGCGCACGCCGGCCGCCCAGGCGCGGTGGGCTTCGAGGTCGTCCGCCCGGTCGTCGCCCGGCTCCTCGTACACGGCGTCCTCGATGGGGTTCACCTGGGTGAGGAAGGCGAGCTGGTCGGGGGTGAGCGTGGTGCGGTCGGAGCGCAGCGAGCCCCGGGTGCGCTCCTCGCCGCCGATGCCGCAGGCGATCCGCCGCTCGCCCTCGCGCCAGGCGCTCCGGTCCGGGTAGTAGTACAGGCTCATGGTCTCGGGGCCCAGCGACCAGGTGTCCAGGGCGTACTCGGCGGCCATGGTGTCGCACCGCTCCTCGCCGATCCGCTCCAGCTCCTTCTCGCCGGGCCACGTGTCGGAGGTGGTGGCCTCGAAGCGGCCGGTGACCTCGCCGTCGTGGGGCTCGGCGCAGTCGACGGTCCGCACGCCCCGGCTGTACCGCTCGTCCGCGGAGTCGTCGACGAAGCACGCCCCGGTGCGCAGCTCGACGGGCGACCGGGTGGCGGCGGCCTCGCGCATGCCCTCGCTGAACTCCCGTACGCCCGCCTGCACCTGACCGGTGATCAGGCCGATGATCACGAGGAGGGTGCTGAGCGAGGAGAGCACGACGCCGGCGACGGCGAGCCCCTTGCCGTTCTGCCCGCGCTTCCCGATCTGCCGCAGCGCGAAGACGCCGAGGACGAGGCCGAGCGGCGGCAGGCAGCAGACGATGCCGCTGACGAGGGAGCCGATGGCGAGACCGTTGGTGGTGGGGGCGGCCGGCGGCGGACCGTACGGCCCGTACGGACCCGCGTACGGCATGCCGGGCGAGGTGTACGGCCCCGGTGCCGGGTACGGTCCGGGCGCCCCGTACGGACCGGAGGGCGGCTGGGGCGGCTGGGTCGGCTCCACGGGTGGCGTGCTCCTGTAGGGGCGGGACGAACAGACGATCGGGCGCGCATCGTACGCGGTCGGGGTGCGGGGGCCGCCACGCGGGGACGCGGAAGGGGCGGCCACCGGTGGTGGCCGCCCCTCCGTCGCTCGGGTCAGAGCGGGTCGCTCGGGTCGCTCGGGTCGCTCAGAAGGTCAGAGCGGGTCGTCCGGGTCAGAACTGGAGACCCCAGGAGTCGATCTTCCCGGTGTCGTAGTTCGCGTTGTCCGTCACCCGGAGCTTCCACGTGCCGTTGGCGGCCTCGGCGGAGGCGTTCACGGTGTATGTGGTGTTGATGTTGTCCGCGCTGCCGCCGGTGCCGAACGCCTTCAGCGTGTAGGCCGTGCCGTCGGGGGCGATCAGCTGGACCTGGAGGTCGCCGATGTAGGTGTGCGCGATGTTCACCGGGACCTGGAGGGCCGAGGGCGCGTTGCCGGCGACGCCGCTGACGGTGACCGGGGACTCGACGGTCGCGTTGTCGGCGATGGCGTAGTCGGCGGTGTTCTCGAACTTCGGGCCGGGCGGCGGGGTGGTGCCGCCGCCGCCCACGAAGAGCAGCTTGTTCGGGGAGCCGGTGCCGGGGCTGGTCACCACGTTCGGGGTGGCGGCGGTGGTGAGGGCCGTGGAGACCTGGGCCGGGGTGGCCGTCGGGTTGTCGGCGAGGTAGACGGCGGCGGCGCCGGCCACGTGCGGGGTGGCCATCGAGGTGCCGGAGATGGTGTTGGTGGCGGTGTCGCTGGTGTTCCAGGCCGACTTGATGGAGGAGCCCGGGGCGAAGAGGTCCAGAACGCTGCCGTAGTTGGAGAAGCTGGAGCGGGCGTCGGTGGAGGTCGTGGAGCCGACCGTGATCGCCTCGGTGACCCGCGCCGGGGAGTAGTTGGAGGCGTTGGAGCTGTCGTTGCCGGCCGCGACCGCGTAGGTGATGCCGGCCGCGATGGAGTTGCGGACGGCCTGGTCGAGGACGGTGTCGACGCCGCCGCCGAGGCTCATGTTGGCGACGGCCGGCTTGACCGCGTTCCGGGTCACCCAGTCGATGCCGGCGACGACCTGGTCGGTGGTGCCGGAGCCGTTGTTGTCGAGGACGCGGACGCCGACGATCTTCGCCTTCTTGGCGACGCCGTACGCGCCGCCCGCGACGGTGCCGGCGACGTGGGTGCCGTGGCCGTGCCCGTCCTGGGCGGTGTTGTCGTTGTCGATGGCGTCGTAGCCGTTGGAGGCCCGGCCGCCGAAGTCGCTGTGGCTGATCCGTACGCCGGTGTCGATGACGTACGCCGTGACGCCCTGGCCCGCGCTGTCCGGGTAGGTGTAGCTCTGGTTCAGCGGCAGCGCCTTCTGGTCGATCCGGTCCAGGCCCCACGACGGCGGGGACGGCTGGGTGGCGTCGATGGTGAAGACGCGGTTCTGGACCACGGACTTCACGGCGGGGTCGGCGGCGAGCTTCTTCGCCTGCGCCTCGGAGAGCTCGATCGCGTAGCCGTTCACCGCGGAGGTGTAGGTACGGGTGATCTTGGCGCCGAACTTGCCCGGGATCGCCCGGCCCTTGGCGGTCTCCGCCTGCGCGGACTCGTCGAGGGTGACGATGTAGCTGCCCGGGATGGTGCCTTCGGCGCCGGCGTTCTCGATGACGCCCTCCGCCGCCGCGGGGGCGGCGGTGGCGGGAAGGGCGGAGAGGGTGCCGAGGGCGAGCGCCGTGACGGCGATGGCCGCGGCGGTGGAGATACGGCGACGCGATGAGCGCATCACTGCCATGTGAGGTGTCCTCCTCGTGGGGGGCGCTCCCGTGGGGAGGGAGCCGAGTGACCTTCACTCACGACAGGGACATGACAAGTGGACGCGGGAGATCCGCCGAGCCCCGCGGCTTCCGGCCGCCCTGCCGTCGACCGAAAGATTGACCGATCCATAGGAATCGCACAAGGGCACCGACACGGCGGCAATACAGCGGCCACAGAACGGACATGACTGTCCGGTAGCTCCGGACGACCCGTCGACCGCCGCTCACCTGCGGCGTTCCCCACCGGCCGTTCGGTCGCCGACTTCCGTGCGTCGTCCGGGAATTCACCGGGCCGACACGCACGGAGCGGGCCCGTCCCCGATCCCCCGGGAGACGGGCCCGCCGTGCGGAGGGCGCGGCGCGGCGCCTCAGAAGTCGTCGGCGCCGTTGCGGAGTTCGGGCGTCCAGTAGCCCGTCTTCGCGACGGCGTCGTCGACGGCGATGCCGCCGGCGGGGGCCGTCACCACGACGCTGCCCTCGGCCGGACCGTCGGCCGCGAACAGGTTCACCGTGAACTCCTTCACCACCCGGTTGTCCTCGTGGACGCCGCCGCGCGAGATCCGCACGTTGGCGTACGCGGGCGCGCCCGGCTCCAGGACCACGGGCGCGGCCGGCTTGCTCTGGGCCACGGGCGGCACGTCCTTCGCCGTCTGGAGCGGGCCGAAGGCGATCAGCGGGTGCTTGAGCAGGGTGCAGGCGCGGCCGGAGGTGTTGGTGGCGGTGAGGACGATGTGCTCGGTGGGCACCTCGTCGGCCTTCGCCATGGTGATCTTCACGTCGCCGTGGGCGCAGGCGGCGGCCTTGGCGGCGGCGCCGGCCTTCGCCGCGTCCGCGGTGCCGGTGCCGGACGCGCCGGCCGTGCTCTTCGCGGCGGCGGGGGCCGCGGAGGCGGTGCCCGCGGCGTCCCCGGTGCCGCCGGTCCCGGCGGCCGGGGCGGCGGTGCCGGTGCCGGTGGTGCCGGACGGGGCCGGGGCGGCGGACGTGGTCTGCGGCGCGGCGGCGGACGACGGGGTCGTCGCGCTGCCGGCGTCCTTCGCCCCCGTCTCCCCTCCCCCGCAGGCCGTCAGCGCGAGCGAGCCCGCGGCGACGGCGGCGACGAGAAGGGCGGTGCGGGTGGTGGCGGTGCGGTGTGACGTACGCATGGTGGTGGTTCCCCCGTGAGACGTGAAACGTGTGAGGCGCCGCGATCGTGGCGCCTGCGGTGCGGCGGCGCCGCCGGTGCGGCGCCGGTGGTGCTGCGGCCGGTCGTTGCCGGGTTACAGACTCCGCTTCCGCGCTGCCGTCCCGCTTGCGTATCGCTAACGCCCCGCCGCGAGCCGCGCCAGCCGCTCCGCCGCCCGCGCCGACCCCTCGGGGAAACCGGCCGCCCGGGCGTCGGCGGCGGCCCGTTCCAGCTGGTGGGCGGCCTCCTCCAGACGTCCGACACCGGCCAGCGCCTCGCCCCGGGTGATCCGCAGCTCGGCCTGGACGACCACGGCGTCGGGGGCGACGAGTTCCCCGGCGCGAAGCACGTGCGCCAGCGCCTCCTCGTACTCCCCCGCCGCCAGGCAGTGCCCGGCCAGGTGCTGGAGGGTCAGCACCTGCGTGGACGGGTGCCCGGTCCGGTCGGCGAGCGCGACCGCCTCCCGCATCAGCGTCCGGGCCCGTGCGCACTCCCCGGTGGCGTCGAGGACGGCCGCGTGATTGACGACCGCGATGGCCTCGCTGATCGGGTCCCCCGCGAGCGCGGCCAGCGCGGGCGCCCGCTCCAGGTGGGCCAGCGCCTCCGCGTTCCGCCCCTCCTGGTGCAGGATCCAGCCCAGCAGCGCCCGCGTCCGGGACTGCGCGTCGGGGTCGCCGACCGCCTCCGCCGACGCGAGCCCCGCCTCCAGCAGCGGGGTCCAGCCGTCCTGGAGCCGCATCAGCATCAGCGGCCAGGCGACCAGGGCCAGCCGCCAGGCGCGGTCGTGCAGCCCGAGCGCGGCGGAGGCGGCGACCGCGCCCTCCAGGGCGGGGCGCTCGGCCGCGTACCAGTCGAGCGCGGCCGTACGGCCCTCGAACTCCGGGATCGCGGCGGGCCGGCGCACGTCGGCGGGCAGCGCGTAACAGGGCTGCGAGCCGGGTTCGGCGGCGGCGTCGGCGGCCAGCCCGGTGTACAGGTAGTGGTCGAGGAGCCGGCGCAGCCCCTCCGGGTCGGCCTGCGGGGCGAGCGCGCGGGCGTAGAGGCGTACGAGGTCGTGCGGGGTCCAGCGGCCGGGCACCGCCTCCGTCAGGAGGTGGGCGGCGGCGAGCCGTTCCAGGTCGGCGGTGGCCCGCGCGGGCGTGGTGCCGGCGAGCGCGGCGGCGGCGAAGTGGTCCAGGTCGGAGCCGGTGTGCAGGCCGAGGGCGCGGAAGGTGCGGGCGGCGGACTCCGGCAGCTGCTGCACGGTGAGGCGGAGCGCGGCGGAGACGCCGACGTCCTCCACGTCGAGGAGGGCCAGCCTGCCCTGCTCGTCGGCGAGTTCGCCGACCATCGCGCCGAGCGAGCGGCCGGGCCGCTCGGCGAGCCGGGCGGCCGTCACCCGCAGCGCGAGCGGCAGCCCGTCGCAGAGCCCCGCGAGCCGGGCCGCCGCCTCCGGCTCCGCCGCGACCCGCGCCTCCCCGAGCACGGACGCGAGCAGCGCCGTCGCGGCGTCACGGGGCAGCTGGCCGAGCGGCACCGGGCGGGCGGCGTCGGAGGCGATCAGCCCGCCGAGCCGGTCCCGGCTGGTCACCACGGTCACGCACCCGTCGCCGCCCGGCAGCAGCGGCCTGACCTGCTCGGAGGAGCGGGCGTTGTCGAGGAGGACGAGCGTCCGGCGGCCGGCCGTCAGCGAGCGGAACAGCGCCCCGCGCCCCTCCGCCGTCTCCGGCACCCGCTGCTGCGGCACGCCCAGCGCGAGCAGGAACTCCCGCAGCACGACGCCCGTCTCGGGCTCCGGGGTGTCGCTGAAGCCCCGCAGGTCGGCGAAGAGCCGCCCGTCCGGGAAGGCGTCGCGCCGCCGGTGCGCCCAGTGCAGGGCGAAGGCGGTCTTGCCGACGCCGGCGGGCCCGGTGACCAGGCACACCGGTCCCTCGCCGCCGCCCGCCGCCCGGTCGAGCAGCCCGGCCTCGGCCTCCCGGCCGGTGAACCCGCGCGGCGCCCGGGGCAGCAGCTCGGGCACGGCGGGCGGTTCGGCCGCCGGCGGCGCGGGGGCGTCGGGCACCGGGGCGAGCGCCCCGCCCTGCTCCCGCAGCAGCCCGGCGTACGTCTCGCTCAGCGCCGCCCCCGGGTCCACGCCCAGCTCGTCGGCGAGCAGCCGCCGGGTGCGGTGGTACCAGTCGAGCGCGTCGGACCGGCGCCCGGCCCGGGCCAGCGCCGTCATGAGCGCGGCGGCCAGCGACTCGCGCAGCGGATGCGCGACGGCCTCGGTCCGCAGCACCGCCGCGGCCCGGCCGTGCTCGCCCAGCCTCCCGTACGCCTCCGCCAGCGCCTCCACCGACGAGAGCCGCAGCTCCTCCAGCGCGGTGGCGGCGGCCTCCAGCGGGCCGCTCGGCACGGTGCCGGTGAGCGCAGGCCCCTGCCAGTACGACAGCGCCTCCCGCAGCATCCGCACGCTGTCGGAGGCGTGCCGCTGCGCGCCCGCGAGCCCGACCAGCTCCTCGAACCGGTGCGCGTCCACGAGCGACTCCGGCATCCGCAGCACGTACGCGGACCCGTGGGTGGCCAGCTCGATCCCGTACGCTTCGGCCCCGTGCGCGGCGAGCAGCGCCCGCAGCCGCGAGACGTGCCCCTGGAGCACGGTCTTCGCGTGCGTCGGCGGCTCGTCCTCCCACAGCGCGTCCATCAGACCCGCCACGGACACGGCCGTGTTGGGGCGCAGCAGCAGCGCGGCCAGCAGACTCGTCCGCTTGGCCGGTCCGGGCGCCACGTCCCCGGCCTCCGTCACCACGGCGACGGACCCGAGCAGCCGGAACTCCACCCGTACCTCCGCGTTCCCTGTCGCCGCCCCGTCCCGGCAGCCGAGAATACGCGGCTCCGCGGCCCCCACCTGCACCGTTCCCCGCCGCGTCCGCGGATTCGACCGAAACCCGGCGTTCCGGAGCCGCCGCGGCGCGGGCCGGAGGGGGTTATTTGAGGTAGGCGAGGACCGCCAGCACCCGCCGGTTGTCGGCCTCCGAGGGCGGCAGGTCGAGCTTGGCGAAGATGTGGGACGTGTGCTTGATCACGGCCCGCTCGGTGATCACCAGCTTCTGGGCGATCGCGGCGTTCGACCGGCCCTCCGCCATCAGGCCGAGGACCTCCCGCTCGCGCGGGGTGAGCCGGGAGAGCGGGCCGTCGCGGTGGTGGTCCTTCGCGAAGAGCTTGGCGACGACGTCCGGGTCCATCGCGGTGCCCCCGGCCGCGACCCGGCGGACCGCGTCCACGAAGCCGTCGGGGTCGAAGACCCGGTCCTTGAGGAGGTAGCCGATGCCGCCGCTGCCGTCGGCGAGCAGCTCCCGGGCGTAGAGCTGCTCGACGTACTGGGAGAGGACCAGGACCGGCAGGCCGGGGATCCGGCGGCGGGCCTCCAGCGCGGCCCGCAGGCCCTCGTCGGTGAACGTCGGCGGGAGCCGGACGTCGACGACGGCGACGTCCGGCTCGTGGTCGAGCAGGGCCTGGAGCAGTCCGGGACCGGTGTCCACGGCGGCCACCACCTCGACGTCGTACGACTCCAGCAGGCGCACGAGGCCGTCCCGCAGCAGGAAGAGGTCTTCGGCTAGGACAACGCGCACGGCAGCTCCATGGTGAGGGTGGTCGGCCCGCCCGGCTTGCTGTGGATCGCGAGCAGGCCGTCGAAGGCGGCGAGCCGGCGCTCGATGCCGCGCAGCCCGGTGCCGCGCGACGGGTCGGCGCCGCCCCGGCCGTCGTCCATGACCTGGCCGCGCAGCACTCCGGCCTCGTACCAGAGGTCGATGCTGACATGCTGCGGGTCGGCGTGCTTCGCGGCGTTGGCCAGGGCCTCGGCGACCGCGAAGTACAGGGCGGACTCCACGGGCGCCTCGGGGCGGCCGGGCAGGTCGGCGTTGACGGTGACGTGCAGCGGGCTGTCCAGGGCGAGGGCGCGCACCGCGTCGGCGAGGCCGCGGTCGGCGAGCACCGGCGGGTGGATGCCGCGGACCAGGTCGCGCAGCTCGGTGAGGGCCGCGGCGGACGCCTTGCGGGTGTCGGCCAGGAGGGCGCGGACGGCCTCCGGGTCCTTGTCGATGAGCTGCTCGGCGACGCCGAGGTTCATGCCGAGGGCGACCAGGCGGGCCTGCGCGCCGTCGTGCAGGTCCCGCTCGATGCGGCGGAGTTCGGCGGCGGAGCTGCTGACGGCGTCGCTGCGGCTGTCGGTCAGGTGGCGGACGCGCTGGGCGCCGCTGCTGGGGCCGAGCAGGCTGTGGGCCAGCGAGGCGTGGGCCCGGAGCAGGGCGGGGCCGGCGGCGAGGCCGCCGGCGAGGACGAGGAGGCCGAGGCCGGCGGAGTACCAGGCGGAGGTGAGGTCGCTGATCCGGACCCACAGGTAGTAGTTGCTGCCGGCGTCGGCGATGGGGCGGTAGATCGCGGGCATCAGCAGGCCGCCGATGCCGCCGGCGACGAGGGCCAGGGGCATCAGGGCGGCGATCACCCCGGCCACCGGGTTGACCAGCGCCCAGGCGAGGTCACGCCAGGTCGCCGGGTCGGTGAGGATCCAGTGGGTCCGCCGCCCGTACCCCTTGAGGCCGGGTGCGGCGGCGGGGGCGGGGAGGTAGGGCCGCTCGACCGGGCGGCCGGACCAGCTCTCGGCGGTCCGGCGGGAGGCGTCGACCGTGGCGCGCAGGGCGACGGCGAGGGCCGGCACGAGGAACACGCCCAGACCGATGCCGACGAGCGAGACCGCCGTCAGGAACAGGCAGAAGAGCGCGAGTTGGGCGAACGCGAGGCCGAGGACGGGCACTCCCCTGCCGGCGGCGCGGAATCCCTCGCGGATGTTCCCATTCATCACGGTCGTCCCATTCCCCTCGGTCCACGGCTCCCTGCCGTGGTGCTGCGCCGAGTCTTGCCGACCGGGCCCCGACGCGCAGGGGACGTGCGTCCCGTCCCGGGGGTGTACCCAGGTACACCCCCGGGACGCCACCGCAGGAGGGGGCCGGGGACTCACCGCGGACACACAGCTGTGCCCGACCCGCCGCCAGGCGGATCGGGCACGGCTACCGGCCTGGCGTCAGACGTTGAAGCGGAACTCCACGACGTCGCCGTCCTGCATGACGTACTCCTTGCCCTCCATGCGGGCCTTGCCGGCGGCGCGGGCCTCGGCGACGGAGCCGGTCTCGACGAGGTCGTCGAAGGAGATGACCTCGGCCTTGATGAAGCCCTTCTGGAAGTCGGTGTGGATGACACCGGCCGCCTCGGGGGCCGTGGCGCCCTTCTTGATGGTCCAGGCGCGGGACTCCTTGGGGCCGGCCGTCAGGTAGGTCTGGAGGCCGAGGGTGTCGAAGCCGACGCGGGCGAGGATGGCGAGGCCGGGCTCCTCGGCGCCGACGGACTCCAGGAGCTCCATCGCGTCCGCCTCGTCCAGCTCGGCGAGGTCCGCCTCCAGCTTGGCGTTGAGGAAGATCGCCTCGGCGGGGGCGACGAGGGCGCGCTGCTCGTCCTTGAAGGACTCGTCGGTGAGCTCGTCCTCGTCGACGTTGAAGACGTAGAGGAAGGGCTTGGTGGTGAGGAGGTGGAGGTCGTGGAGGAGCTCCGCCTTCTCCGAGCCCTGGACGATGCCCTGGGAGAAGAGGGTGTCGCCGCGTTCCAGGATCTCCTTCGCCGCCTCGACGGCCGCAACCTTGGGGGCCACGTCCTTCTTGATGCGGGCCTCCTTCGCCAGGCGCGGGAGGACCTTCTCGATGGTCTGGAGGTCGGCGAGGATCAGCTCGGTGTTGATCGTCTCGATGTCGTCCTTCGGGGAGACCTTGCCGTCGACGTGCACGACGTTCTCGTCCTTGAAGGCGCGGATGACCTGGCAGATCGCGTCCGACTCGCGGATGTTCGCGAGGAACTTGTTGCCCAGGCCCTCGCCCTCGCTCGCGCCGCGCACGATGCCGGCGATGTCGACGAAGTCGACGGTGGCCGGGAGCACGCGCTGCGAGCCGAAGATCTCGGCCAGCTTGGTCAGGCGGGCGTCGGGGACGCCGACCACGCCGACGTTCGGCTCGATCGTGGCGAACGGGTAGTTGGCCGCCAGCACGTCGTTCTTGGTCAGGGCGTTGAACAGGGTCGACTTGCCGACATTCGGCAGGCCGACGATTCCGATCGTGAGCGACACGGTGGCGACTTCCCTAGATACGGATGATGGGTCGATCCCCCAGTTTACGGGGGGCCCGGCCCGGCCCGGCCCTCGCCGTTCGCCGGGGGCGGGGCCCTGCGGACGGCGGCGGACCCCCGGCGCTCCCCCGGCGGACTTCGGTCGAACTGCGGCCGGGGACCACCCGAAGGGCGTGTCCCGGGCCTCTCCCGCCGCCTCCCGACCTACGTTGGTGAGGTGGAGCAGCACAGGACAAGTCAGCCGCAAGGCCGCCGACGGCCCCAGACCCCCCTCCCGCCGCCCGGCGCGGTGGTCGAGGTGGAGGGGGGCACGGCCGGCGCGGCCACCGTGTACCGGGCCGGGGGCCCGGCCGCCGGGCGCCGGCCCGCGCCGGTCGTGCAGGCGCTGCGGCGGCTGCCCGCGCCCCGGCTCACCGGGCTCGGCGCGGGGCTCTTCGCCTCGGCCTCGATGCTGCTGGTCGGCTTCCTGGACTGGCTGGTGCTGGACGGGTCGCCGCTGGCGTTCGGGCTGCTGTTCCTGCCGGTGAGCGCGCTCACCGCGCTGTGGGTGCGGACCGCCGACCTGGTGACCGCGCCGATCGCGGTGCCGATCGCCTTCGCCGTCGGCGTCGTGCCGATCGCGGGCGGCACCGGCGGCTTCGGCGGCCAGGCGATGGCCGTGGTGACCGCGCTCGCCGTGCACGCCGGCTGGCTGTACGGGGGCACGCTGATCGCCGGCGTCATCGCGAGCGTACGGAAGGCGCGGGACATGGGGCGGCGCCGCCGTCCCGCGGGGCCGGCCGACCGGCCGTCGTCGGGGCCGCGGTCCGGCTCCCCGTCGGGAGCCGCGCCGGGCCCGTCCGGCTCCGCCGCCCGGCCCGCGTCCGGCGCTCCCCGCGGCCGGACCGGTGCCGGACCGGCCGCCGGCGCCCGCCGGGACCAGGCGCCCGCGCGCGGCAGGCGCCCCGCCCCGTAGGCGTAGGCGTACGCCCGCTGAGAGTTCAGCGGAGGGTCGCCGCGCGCGCCGCCATGGCCGCGCCGACGATGCCGGCGTCGTTGCGGAGCTCCGCGGGGACGATCTCGGCGCGAATGCCGTCGAGGTACGGGAGGAACCGGTCGGCCTTGCGGCTCACCCCGCCGCCGAGGATGAACAGCTCCGGGGAGAACAGCATCTCGACGTGGGCCAGGTACTTGCGGAGCCGTTTCGTCGCCCAGTGCTCCCAGGTCAGGTCCTCGTCCTCGCGCGCCTTCGAGGAGGCGCGCGTCTCCGCGTCGTGGCCCTTGAGCTCCAGGTGGCCGAGCTCGGTGTTGGGGACGAGGCGGCCGTCGGTGAAGACGGCGGAGCCGATGCCGGTGCCGAGGGTCAGCAGGATCACCGTGCCGGTGCGGCCCCGGCCGGCGCCGAAGGTCATCTCGGCGACGCCGGCCGCGTCGGCGTCGTTGAGGACGGTGACGGGCAGGCCGCCGACGGCCTCCCGGACGAGCGCGCCGGCGTCGGTGCCGATCCAGGCCGGGTCGACGTTGGCGGCGGTACGGACCGTACTGCCGGTGACGACGCCCGGGAAGGTCACACCGACCGGGCCGTCCCAGCCGAAGTGCGCCACGACCTCCGCGACGCGGCCCGCGACCTCGTCCGGGGTCGCGGGCTGCGGGGTGAGGACCTTGTACCGCTCCTCGGTCAGGGCGCCGCGTCCCAGGTCCACGGGGGCGCCCTTGATGCCGGAACCGCCGATGTCCACTCCGAAGACGTTCATGGACCCAAGCTAACCGGCGGGGCCGGGTCCTACTCCTTGACGAGCTCGGCGGCCTCGGCGCGCAGGTCGCGGCGGAGCTCCTTCGGGAGCGAGAAGGTGAGGTGCTCGTCGGCGGTCTTGACGATCTCCACGTCGACGTAGCCTCGCTGCGCCAGCCACTCCAGGACCTCCTGGACCAGCACGTCGGGGACGGAGGCGCCGGAGGAGAGGCCGACCGAGGTCACGCCCTCCAGCCACGCCTCGTCGATCTCGCTCGCGAAGTCCACCAGGTACGCGGCGGGGACGCCGGCCTGCTTGGCGACCTCGACCATGCGGATCGAGTTCGAGGAGTTCTTGGAGCCGACGACGATGACGAGCTCGGCCTGGCCGGCCAGCTCCTTGATCGCGGTCTGGCGGTTCTGCGTGGCGTAGCAGATGTCGTCCGACGGCGGGGAGACCAGCTGCGGGAACTTGTCCTTGAGGGCGTCGACGGTCTCCATGGTCTCGTCCACGGAGAGGGTGGTCTGGGAGAGCCAGAC
Organism: Microtetraspora glauca; assembly: GCA_000721275.1. Lineage (GTDB taxonomy): Bacteria > Actinomycetota > Actinomycetes > Streptomycetales > Streptomycetaceae > Streptomyces. The sequence goes on from JOFO01000024.1 coordinate 88,442, forward strand.
GACCCGGGAGGGGTCGCGGACCTCGACCTTGGCGACGTCCTCGGGGCCGTCGACGAGCTGGATGTGGTCGGGGGCCTCGCCGGAGGTGCCGATGACCTCCTCGTGGCCCTCGTGGCCGATGAGGAGGATGTCGAAGTCCTCCTTGGCGTACCGGATGGCCTCCTTGTGGACCTTGGTGACCAGCGGGCAGGTCGCGTCGATCGTCGCGAGCCGGCCGCGGCGAGCCTCCTCGTGGACGGTCGGGGCGACGCCGTGCGCGGAGAACATCACGATGTTGCCCGGCGGGACCTCGGTGGCCTGGTCGACGAAGATGGCGCCCTTCCGCTCCAGGGTCTGGACGACGTACTTGTTGTGGACGATCTCGTGGCGGACGTAGACGGGGGCCCCGTACTGCTCCAGGGCCTTCTCCACGGCGATCACGGCACGGTCCACGCCCGCGCAGTAGCCGCGGGGAGCGGCGAGCAGGACACGCTTCGGGCGGTTGGTCGCGGGCGTTGCAGTCATGTGTCCCATCGTAAGGCCGCGTCGGTGACCGGCTGGAGCGCGGCCGTGTCCGAAACTGACGCCATGGCTGAGAACGCGCAGGTGGACGGAGCGGCACCGGGTCCGGACCACACGGGACTCCGCAGGACGCTCGGCTTCCGCGACCTGGTCGTGTACGGGCTGCTGTTCATCGCCCCGATGGCGCCGGTCGGGGTCTTCGGCACGCTGGACGCGAAGTCGCACGGCGCGGTCGCACTGGTGTACGTCGTGGCGACGGTGGCGATGGCGTTCACGGCCTTCAGCTACGCGCAGATGGTCCGGGTCGCGCCGCAGGCCGGTTCGGTCTTCGCGTACGCCCGGAAGGGGCTCGGCGAGGGGCCCGGCTTCGTCGCCGGCTGGATGGCGATGCTCGATTACCTGCTGATCCCGGCCGTCGCGTACCTCTTCGCGGGGATCGCGATGGAGGCGCTGGTGCCGGAGGTGCACCGGTGGGTGTGGACGGGCATCGCGGTGGTGGTGACGACGCTGCTGAACCTGTGGGGGGTGCGGGCGGCGGCCCGCGTCGGCTTCGCGGTGCTCGCGATGGAGATCCTGGTGCTGCTGGTCTTCGTGGTGTCCGCGGTGGTGGTGCTCGTACGGGACGGGGCGCAGCGCGACTGGTGGTCGCCGCTCACCGGCGACGGGACCTTCTCGCTCGCGGCGGTGGTCGGCGCGGTGTCGGTGGCGGTCCTGTCGTACCTCGGCTTCGACGCGATCGCGGCCTTCGCGGAGGAGGTGACCGGCGGGTCGGCGAAGGTGGCGCGGGCGCTGCTGTTCTGCCTGGTGCTGGCGGGTGTGCTGTTCGTCGCGCAGACGTGGCTGGTGGCGCTGCTCGAACCGGTCTCCTCGGCGGAGCTGGCGGCGGACCCGGGGAAGCAGGGGTCCGCCTTCTACGACGCGGTGGACGCGTCGGTCGGCGGGTGGCTGCACGACCTGGTCGCGGTGTCGAAGGCGATCGGCGCGGCCTTCGCGGCGCTGGCGGGCCAGGCGGCCGGCGGGCGGCTGCTGTTCGCGATGGGCCGGGAGGGGCGGCTGCCGCACGCGCTGGCCCGTACCGACTCGGGCGTGCCCCGGGTGGCGCTGCTGGTGTCGGCGGCGGTCACGATGATCGCGGCGGTGTGGGCGGCCCGGCGCGACGACGGCCTGGACCACCTGGTGTCGGTGGTGGACGTGGGCGCGCTGACGGCGTTCGTGCTGCTGCACGCGAGCGTGGTGGGCTGGTTCGCGGTCCGGCGGGCGGAGGGCGAGCCGCACTGGCTGAAGCACGTCGTGCTGCCGGTGGTCGGCGCGGCGGTCCTGGTGGCGGTGATCGTGGAGGCGTCGGCGGCGGCCCAGGTGGTGGGCGTGATCTGGCTGGGCGTGGGGCTGGTGGTGCTCGCGGTGCAGGGGACGGGGCGGACGGCCGGCAGGAGGTGACCGGGGCGGCCGGGGTTTCCGGGTCCGGGGCGGCCGGGGTTTCGGTTCCGGGGCGGCCGGGGCGCTGACGTTGTCGGTGGGCGCGGTTACGCTCGGTGCATGGGTCTGACTACGTCCGCCGAAGCGCCGCTGCCCGTGGGTGAGGTCTCCCGGATGATCGGGGGGTGGATCGACCGGCTGGGGGCGATCTGGGTCGAGGGGCAGATCACGCAGCTCTCGCGGCGCCCCGGTGCCGGGGTCGTCTTCCTGACGCTGCGGGATCCCTCGTACGACATCTCCATCGGGGTGACCTGCTACCGGCAGGTGTTCGACGCGGTGGGCGACGTGGTGTCCGAGGGCGCCCGGGTCGTGGTGCACGCGAAGCCGGAGTGGTACGCGCCGCGCGGGCAGCTGTCGCTGCGCGCGGCGGAGATCAGACCGGTGGGGATCGGCGAGCTGCTGGCCCGGCTGGAGCAGCTGAAGCGGGGGCTGGCGGCCGAGGGGCTGTTCGCGCTGGAGCGGAAGAAGCCGCTGCCGTTCCTGCCGGGGCTGATCGGCCTGGTCTGCGGCCGGGCGTCGGCGGCGGAGCGGGACGTGCTGGAGAACGCGCGGCGCCGATGGCCCGCCGTCCGCTTCGAGGTGCGGAACGTGCCGGTGCAGGGCGTGAAGGCGGTGCCGCAGGTGATCGCGGCGGTCCGGGAGCTCGACGCGCACGAGGACGTGGACGTGATCGTGGTGGCGCGGGGCGGCGGCAGCGTCGAGGACCTGCTGCCGTTCTCGGACGAGCAGCTGATCCGCGCGGTGGCGGCGTGCCGGACGCCGGTGGTGTCCGCGATCGGGCACGAGCCGGACTCGCCGCTGCTCGACCTGGTGGCGGACCTGCGGGCCTCCACGCCGACGGACGCGGCGAAGAAGGTCGTCCCGGACGTGGGCGAGGAGCTGGAGCGGGTGCGCCAGCTCCGGGACCGGGCGCTGCGGACGGTGCGGGGGCTGCTCGACCGCGAGGAGCGGGGTCTGGCGCACGCGCTGGCCCGGCCGGTGATGGAGCATCCGCAGCGGATGGTGGAGGTCCGGGAGGACGAGCTGGATGCGCTGCTCGCGCGCAGCCGGCGGGTCCTCGGGCACCTGCTGGACCGGGCGGACTCGGAGCTGGCGCACACCCGGGCGCGGGTGCGGGCGCTCTCCCCGGCGGCGACGCTGGAGCGCGGGTACGCGGTGCTCCAGCGGGCGGACGGCGCGGTGGTCCGCGCGGCGGAGGAGGTCGCGGAGGGCGAGGAGCTGCGGGCCCGGGTGGCGGACGGCGAGTTCACGGTCCGGCGCACCTAGCGGCGGGCGCGGTTCACGGCTGCCGTTCGGCGGCAGCGGGTACGGGACGACGAGCGTCACGGCGACGGAGATCGGAGAAGAGACGGATGGCTGGCGGTACGGAGACGGCGGCGGGGCTCGGTTACGAGGACGCCCGCGACGAGCTGATCGAGGTCGTGCGGCGCCTGGAGGCGGGCGGCACGACGCTGGAGGAGTCACTGGCGCTCTGGGAGCGGGGCGAGGAGCTGGCCAAGGTCTGCCGGCGCTGGCTGGAAGGCGCCCGCGCCCGGCTCGACGCCTCGCTGGCGGCGGAGCGCGCGGCGGAGGAGGACGAGTCCGGGGAGGGCCGGGGCTAGGGACGGTCTGGGGCTAGACTGGGGCGAGTGAAGCGGATCACTATCCGGATCGGATAGTTGAACTTTCATCAATCATCGGCGTACTGTCGAGGACGTCGCCCGGGATTGCCCGCCGGGCGGTCCCCTTTGCAGTCCGGAAGGTACGCAGCATGTCCCTCGTTCTCGACCCCGCCGCCCAGGACCTCCTCTTCCGCGAGGCCCGCACCGCCAACACCTTCACCGACGAGCCGGTGACCGACGAGCAGGTCCAGGCGATCTACGACCTGGTGAAGTACGGCCCGACCGCCTTCAACCAGACCCCGCTGCGCATCACGCTGGTCCGCTCCCCCGAGGCCCGCGAGCGCCTGGTCAAGCACATGGCCGAGGGCAACCAGGCCAAGACGGCCGCCGCCCCGCTGGTCGCGATCCTCTCGGCCGACAACGAGTTCCACGAGGAGCTGCCGGCCCTGCTCCCGCACTTCCCGCAGGCCAAGGACATGTTCTTCGCGGAGCGCCCGGTCCGCGAGGGCTCCGCGCTGCTGAACGCCGCCCTCCAGGCCGCGTACTTCATCGTGGGCGTCCGCGCCGCCGGCCTCGCCGCCGGCCCGATGACCGGCCTGGACTTCGCCGGCGTCCAGAAGGAGTTCCTGGACGCCGACCACACCCCGCTGATGGTCGTCAACATCGGCAAGCCGGGCGAGGACGCCTGGTTCCCGCGCTCCCCGCGCCTCGCCTACGAGGACGTCGTCACGACCGTCTGAGCCGGACCCCTCCGCACGGCGTACGACGAAACCCCCCGGTGCCCGGCACCGGGGGGTTTCGTCGTACGGGGAGGAGGCGCGGGGCCGCCGTCAGGTCTGCTGCGAGCGGAGCGCGCCCGCCATCCGCGCGAGCGTGTCGAAGGACGCCGTCCCGGTCACGACGGTCGTCGCCTTGCCGTCGGTCCGCACCAGCGCGTCGTACTTGGGACCCTCCCAGCGCTGCCACACCTGGCCGCCGACCGTCTGCGTCTTCCCGGTGTCCTTCGCCTCGTGCGTGACCTTGGGCACGAACTTCTTCGGCTCCGCCGTCGACTGGTTCACCGAGACGTACTGGGTGTCCGGCGAGAGGAAACCGAGCTGCCAGGTGTCGCCCTGCTCGCGCTTGTACGAGACGACCGTCGCCTTCCAGCCGTCGCCGAGGCCCTGCGGGGCCAGGACGGGGTAGGGGGCCGCGCGCTGCGCCGTGAGGAGCTCGACCCGGTAGTCCTTGGCCTTCACCGGATCCGCGTTCTCGTCGTGCGGGATGAAGAGATACATGACCCCCGCGGCGACCATGATCACCCCGAGGGACTGGAACATCCCGCGTACCGTCTGCCTGCCTCGCTTAGCTGCCACGCCCCATATGGTCGCATCACGGTCCCGCGCTCATACGTGGGCCCCTCTGCTCAATATGTCGACCTGGCGATAGAGTCGCAGCACCCTCCTTTTTCCGGCCGTCGTCGTACAGAAAGGTGCGCTCCGATGACCGAGCACCACCTGCCCCCCGAGCTTGAGGTCTCTCCCGAGGCCCCCGACCGCAACCTGGCCCTCGAACTGGTCCGGGTGACCGAGGCCGCCGCCATGGCCGCCGGCCGCTGGGTCGGCCGCGGTGACAAGATCGGCGCGGACGGCGCCGCGGTCAACGCGATGCGGACCCTCATCTCGACCGTCTCGATGAACGGCGTCGTCGTCATCGGCGAGGGCGAGAAGGACGAGGCGCCGATGCTCTTCAACGGCGAGCGGGTCGGCGACGGCACCGGCGCCGAGGTCGACATCGCCGTGGACCCGATCGACGGCACCACCCTGAACGCCAAGGGCATGCCGAACGCCATCGCCGTGCTCGCCGCCGCCGACCGCGGCTCCATGTTCGACCCGTCCGCGGTCTTCTACATGGACAAGCTGGTCACCGGCCCCGAGGCCGCCGACTTCGTCGACATCAACGCGCCCGTCTCGGTCAACATCCGCCGGGTCGCCAAGGCGAAGGGCATGACCGCCGAGGACGTCACCGTCGTCATCCTGGACCGCCCCCGCCACGAGGGCATCGTCAAGGAGATCCGCGAGACCGGCGCCCGGATCAAGTTCATCTCCGACGGCGACGTCGCCGGCTCCATCATGGCCGCCCGCGAGGGCACCGGCGTGGACCTGCTCATGGGCATCGGCGGCACCCCCGAGGGCATCATCTCGGCCTGCGCCATCAAGTGCCTCGGCGGTGTCATCCAGGGCAAGCTGTGGCCGAAGGACGACGCGGAGCGCCAGAAGGCCATCGACGCCGGCCACGACCTGGACCGCGTCCTCACCACGACCGACCTGGTCGGCGGCGACAACGTGTTCTTCGTCGCCACCGGCATCACGGACGGCGAGCTGCTGCGCGGGGTGCGCTACCGCTCCGAGACCGCGACCACGCAGTCGCTGGTCATGCGGTCGAAGTCCGGCACGATCCGCCAGATCGACTCCACGCACCGGCTCGCGAAGCTGCGCGCGTACAGCAAGATCGACTTCGACCGGGCGAACTGACCCCGGCTCGACGACGCCCACGGAGAAGGGGCGCCCCCGGTGCGGTGGGGGCGCCCCTTCCCGTGTGTCGCGGTGTGTCTCCGTACGCCTGCGTCCGTCGCGGAACCGGCCGCGCGTCAGCCGGCCTGGGCGATGCGGTCCGCCGCGGCGGCCTTGCGGAGCTCCACCTCGCGGCGCCGGCGGCGGGCCAGCACCACCCGGCGCTCGGCGGCCGTGAGCCCGCCCCACACGCCGTACGGCTCCGGCTGGAGCAGCGCGTGCTCCCGGCAGTCGACCATCACGGGACAGCGCGCGCAGACCCGCTTGGCCGCCTCCTCCCGGGCGAGCCGCGCGGCGGTCGGCTCCTTGGAGGGGGCGAAGAACAGTCCCGCCTCGTCCCGGCGGCAGACGGCCTCCGCGTGCCAGGGGCCCTCCTCGTCCGCCCGCGCGGGGGCGCGCTGGGGCGGCACGGGGGCTACCTGGAGGGGCTGATGCGGCAGTTGCAGCACGGTCTACTCCTGACGACGGCTTCGCGAGCGAGCAGCGATGCACGAGCCCTACCCGCTGTGCGCGCGCCTATGCACTGCGTACGCCTCCCATCCGGAGTCCGGAGCCCCGGCGACGTATTCCGGTCACTTTCCTGGCCGGAACCCCGCTGGACTGCTCCGTGGGCGATGTGGATCAGCGGGCGGGCGTCAGTGGCCGAGGTGCTTGCGGATCTTGTTCTGGAGGTCGACGACCCACTTGCCGCGCTTGGGTCTCGCCTCCACGTTCCCGCAGAGCGAATAGCCGTTGACCACCACCATCGGAGCCTGCGGGTCCACCCCCTCCAGGGTGGTGACCTCGAAGTTCCCGAGGATGCCGGTGCCGGTGCCGCGCAGGCTGATGTTCTCCGGGACGCGGATCTCGACGTTCCCGAAGATCGAGGTGGCGTTGATGGTGGTGAGCGGCTGGGCGAAGATCGCCTCGGTCAGGTCGATCTCGATGTTGCCGAAGATCGCGAAGGCGTCGGTGCGGCGGGCGACCCGCCAGCGGCCCTTGCGGGTGGTGCTGGAGAAGACCGCGAGCAGCCGGTCCGCGTTCCCCTCCACGTCCTCGGGCCCGTACGCGGCCGGGACCGGCTCGGACCGCGGTACGGACGGACCCCGGTCCCCGGCGGGCAGGTCCCGCACGATCGGCTCCAGCTCGCCGACGGTCTTCGCCCGGTAGACCGCCTCCACCCGCTCGGCGTGCTCCTCCGGGTCGAGCCGCCCCTGTGCCAGCGCCTCCGCCAGGATGTCCGCCACCCGGTCCCGATCGGCGTCGGACGCCCGAAGCGCCCCTTGGGGATCGGCGTAGGCGGGCGGCGCGGGAGCGGCGGGCGCCGCCGGAGCAGCGGGCGGCGCGGGAGCAACCGGCGGCTCGGGGGCCTCCGGAGCGGCGGGCGCGGCCGGGACCTCGGCGGCGGCCGGGGCCACAGGAGCGGCCGGCGCCGCCGGGGCGGCGGGCGGGGCCGGGGGGTTCGGCGG
>JOFO01000025.1 GCA_000721275.1 Microtetraspora glauca
ATGGTACTGCAGGGGGGACCCTGTGGGAGAGTAGGACGCCGCCGAACAATCATTGTGGGAAAGCCCCGCACCTTCTGGTGCGGGGCTTTTCTGCGTTTCGGGGATCGAGACGGGCCCCAAGACGGTCCTCAAGACCAAGCCGGCCCCGAATGCCCATGAGTGGGGCCACCGGCTCTACTGTCGTGCCGTGTTCGACGAGCCTGTCCCAACGGCTTGACGGGTGAGAAGCGTGAGGTGTCCGGATGTTCGGTGAGGTTGAGGGCCGTGGGGGTGTGCATGGGTGAGGGACTGGTGACGATCAAGCTCACGCGCGATGAGGCGCTGGTGCTGTCGCACTGGCTGGAGAAGCTTCAGATGACGGACCTTGGTCGTGTCGTCGACGATCCGGCGGTCTGGGCTCCGATCCATCGGATCGCCGGCACGCTTGACGTGGCGCTTCCGGAGATCTTCGCGTCGGACTACCACCAGCGACTTGAGTCCGCTCGGCAAAGGCTTCAGCCGGAGGATTGATCGAGCAGTCTGGATGCCTGCGCCCAGTACGCGGCTCGCAGGAGAGCTCGTAGGTGTTGGTCCGCTCGGGGTGGTCGAGTTCGGCGCGGCGTAGTGCCTGCTTGAGGAAGTCCAGCTTGCGGCCCGGAGGTAGGGCGCGCGGCCGCGCTCGTACCAGATCAGTTTCGGGATTCCCCAGTCGTCGTCGACGCGGCGGCCGTTCCGCATGTAGTCCAAGGTGTAGATGGTCTATGTGGAAGTCGCTGTCAGCCAGGTGCTTTCGGCCGGCGACCTGGGCGGGAGCGGCGCCGTAGAGCAGCGTCAGTCGTTCGGCGTGGGAGAGTGGCCTGTACGGGGCCTGTTCGCGCCTGGATCTGCGATCCAGGCGAGGCCATCCGGCGGTCGCGGCCGCATGCCTCGACCGGCTCCGCGTTGTCCAGGCCGCCGCTGCGGAGCCGTCTGCCCCAAGCCGGATCGGTCCTGCCCAGCGTGGCTGCCGTCACCTCGGGGCTGCCACCGCGTCGGCTGATCGCGGCCTCGGCGATCAGGTAGAGCGTTGTGGATTGGTCGTGCCTCTTGCTTGCGCAGCTGCTGACAGGCACGTGTCGACGATGCCGTTGGCGTCCGTCAGCCGATGTGCGCTCTCCGCGTCCCTGGGCAGCAGGGGCGGCTGGTGTGGTCGGCCGGGTTGTGGTGGAGGTCACATGTGGGGGCTGTCAGGGATGGGGTGGGTGTTTCGCTCAGTCCGTCGACAGCGTGTCCATCGACAGGCCGACAGGTCGGCAGGGAGTGGTGATGAAGCATCGCATTCTCGTTCTCGGAGCCGGATATGCCGGTACCCACGTCGCCGGGGCGCTCGCTCGGCGGTTGTCCGTCCGGGACGTCGAGGTGACGTTGGTGAACGCCGAGCCGGACTTCGTTCAGCGGCTGCGACTGCATCAGGTGGCCGCGGGCAGAAGATCGACGCTCCGTCGCTCGCTGAGATCTTCGCCGGGACGGCGGTGCGGGTGCGGCTCGGGCGGGTCATCGGGGTGGATCCCGAGCGGCGGGTCGTGGCCGTGGCGGATGGCGACGGGGGTGGCGAACTCGGGTACGACACGCTCGTGTACGCGCTGGGCAGCCATGGTGCCGTGCACGGGGTTCCTGGAGTCGCCGAGTACGCCTTCGACGTCGGTGGGCGGCCGTCCGCGCTGCGGTTGTCCGAGCGGCTGGCGGCGCTCGAAGCGCGCGGTGGGGGTGGGAAGGTGGTGGTTGTCGGGGACGGGCTGACCGGCATCGAGACCGCCACCGAGATCGCCGAGTCACGGCCCCGTCTCGCGGTGACGCTGATCGCCCGCGGCGAGCTGGGTGCCCGGCTCTCCGCCGGGGCGCGCGGTCACCTCCGCCGGGCGTGCGACCGGCTGCGTATCGGCGTGGTCGAGCACACCGAGGTCACGGCCGTCGAGGCGGACCAGGTGCGATGCGCCGACGGCACCGTTCTCGCGGCGGACGCGGTCGTGTGGACGGCCGGGTTCGCCGTCAGTCCTCTTGCCGCCGCCTCCGGGCTGGAGGTCACCGAGCACGGGCGGATCGTCGTCGACCGCACCATGCGGTCCCTCTCCCACCCGGACGTGTACGCCGTCGGCGACAGCGTGTATGCCATCGGCGACAACGGCCTGCCGCTGCCGATGTCCTGCGCCTCCGCCGGGGCGACCGGCATGCAGGCCGTACAGGCGATCGTGGGGCGGCTGACCGGAGGCGAGGTCGCCCGTGCCAAGCTCGTGTACGTCGCCAACCACATCAGCCTCGGCCGGCGGGACGGGATCATCCAGATGGTCGACCGGCAGGGGCGGGCCAAGCCCGCCTGTCTGGGCGGGCGGAAGGCCGCGCTGATCAAGGCCGCCATCGTCCGGATGTCGCTGTGGGCCAGCGTGCACCCGACGTTCGGCCTGCCCCGGCGCCGGCACCGAGTGTCGGCCACGCCGGACGCGTACGTCGGGGAGCCTACGGTGTCCGTGGAGCGGAAGGCCGCCGCGTGAGCGGCCGGGATGTCTAGGGTGATCCGTGTGGACCGCATCGCCGCTGATCGTTTCGACACCGGCCGGTTCGAGGCCAGCCGGGGCCGGCTGGCCGCCCTGGCCTACCGGCTGCTCGGCTCCGCGACCGACGCCGAGGACGCCGTGCAGGACGCGTTCCTGCACTGGCAGGCCGCCGACCGGCAGCGGATCCAGGTGCCGGAGGCATGGCTGACGAAGGTCGTCACCAACCTGTGCCTGGACCGGCTCCGTTCGGCGCACCACCGGCGCGAGCGCACCACCGGCGCCTGGATGCCGGAACCGCTCCTCGACGGCGACCCGCTGCTCGGGCCCGCCGACACCTTCGTCCAGCGCGAGTCCGTCTCCCTGGCGGTGCTCACGCTCATGGAACGGCTCTCGCCCTTCGAACGCGCCGTCTACGTGCTGCGCGAAGCCTTCGCGTACAGCCACGCCGAGATCGCCGGGATCCTCGACGTCACCGAGTCCGCCAGCCAGCAGCACCTCCACCGGGCCAGGCGGCGGGTCTCCGACGAGCGCCGCCGCGGCGCCGGCGGGATCGACCCGGCGGCGGCGCGGAAGGTCGTCGAGGAGTTCCTGGCCGCCGCCTCCTCGGGACGTACCGACCGGCTGGTCGCGCTGCTCACCGACGACGCGGTCGCGCTCTCCGACGGCGCGGGTCTGGCCACGAAGCTGCTGCGGTTCGACACCCCCGAGCGGATCGCCACCCTCGCCCGGGCCGGCCTCACGCCGTCGGCGGCCAAGCGGCGGCTGGCCGGCGGCACCCCCACGCTCCACTACGCCGTGATCAACGGCGGGCCGGGCTTCCTGTTCGTCGTCGGTGAGAGCGCCGGCGGCGGGGGCGGTCATCGGGACGGCGAGGGGCGCGGCGAGGGGAGCGGCGAGCAGGTCGTCGGGTCGGTGACGTTCGATCTGGTTCACGGGAAGATCGCGACCGTGCGGGGGATCGCGGCGCGCCCCCGTCTCGTACGGCTCACCGAAGAATGGCGGCGGCGGGCACCCGAGGCTTCGGTGCTCGCCCGGTGGTGACGTCTTGGGCTGGGGGGCGAAGCGTTACACGGGCTGCAGTTCGCGGGCCGCGTGCTGGGAGAGTGCTACGCGGACGAGGGCGGCGGCGAGTCGTGCGTGGTCCTCTGGTGGTACGAGACGGCCGAGGCCGCGTGGCGTGTGGGGAAGGCCCAGGTCCGCCGCCGTCGCGCAGGCCCGGGCGTCGAAGTACGGGCGCAGCCACGGCCAGACGGCCTGCGCCTCCCGGCAGAAGATGTCGGCGCCGACCGGGCCGATCCGCGGGACCTCCTGGACCAGTTCCCGCAGGGCGCGCGCGTCGCCGTGGGCTTCCTCGCCCATGCGCCGGAGGTCTCCGTGCCAGCGGGCGAGGATCAGGTCCGCGCCCTCGCCGAGGGCGGTGGCGGTGCTCTCGTCGTACCGCACGTAGTGGGCGCGGCCCAAGGCGTCCACCCGGTCCTGCCAGCGGGAGTCCGCCATCGCGCGTGGGGTGCGGAGGCCGGCCCGGGAGAGTTCGCGGGAGGCGGCGACGGCCGTGTCGGCGCTGATCCGGATCGAGCAGAGGACCGTGAGCACCAGGAGCCGGTACAGCGGGGAGGGCTTGTCGCGGAGGGTGATGCCGGCCTGCTGGGCGTAGGTGTGGCCGTACTCGGAGAGCAGTCTCGACGTGGTGGTGGTTGTGGTCATGTGGGCGTGCCCCTTCCCGCCCCTTTGTGCGCTGTGGGTCTCTCTCCGGGCGGGTGCCCGGCTCGGGTGGCGCTCACACGGGTGTCCTCGGCGGATCGGTGGGTAGGCGCGGGGCGGACGGTGACGGGGATCGCGTGTGTAGGGGACGGGAGGAGGGGTGGCGGAATGGGCAGGGGCGGAGCGGAGCGGGTGCTGGGCGCGTATGACCCCGCCAGGACGCACTTCGACTTTCGGCTGGAGGCGGACGGTGTCCTCGGGTCGTGGTCCGTGCCCAAGAGGCCTTCCGGTGATCGGCACGACAGACGGCTGGCCATGCCCACCGAGGACCATCCTCTGATCGTCTGGGGCGAGGGGCGGTACGAGAACCGCAGCGCCGACGAGGGCGGCCGCGCGGTCCCCTTTGCCGAGGCGCTGGACGCCGGTCATGACTCATTCTGGCTCGTGGGGCGCAGGCTGGGCGGGGACCGGGCGCTCACGCGCTTCCGTGAAGGGGCCAGGGGTTGGGAGCGGGAGGCGGAGGTCGCGTGAGTCTGCTGGAGCGGCTTTCGGAGGCCGATCGCGCGCGGCTGCGCGTCGCGGAGGACGGGGTGCGCGAGCGGCAGCCGATGCTCGCCGTGCTCAGTGATCGGCGTACCTTCGACCACGCCATGCTGTTCGAGCGCAAGCTGGACGGCGTGCGCGTCGTCGCCACGCGACGCGACGGCGGGCGGCCACGGCTGCTCTCCCGCACCGGCAGGTCGCTCGACCGCACGTACCCGGAGGTCGTCGACGCCCTCGCCGTGCAGGAGTGCCCCGACTTCTGCGTGGACGGCGAGATCACCGCCGTCAGGGGCGGGCGCAGCGACTTCGGCCTGCTGCAGCAGCGCATGCAGCTCACGCGGGCGGAGGACGTGCGGGCCAGCCGGGTCGCCGTCCGCTACTACCTGTTCGACCTCGTACGGCTGGACGGCCGGAGCACCGCCGCCCTCCCGGCCCGTACCCGCAAGTCCCTGCTCCGCGACGCGTTCGCCTACCGCCTCCCGCTGCGCTTCACCCCGCACCGCGTCGGCCGCGACGGCCGGGACCTGCTGGCCGACGCGTGCGGACGCGGCTGGGAGGGGCTGATCGCGAAGCGGGCCGACGGGCCGTATCTGCACCGGCGTTCCACGGACTGGCTCAAGCTCAAGTGCGCCGCCGGCCAGGAGATGGTCGTCGGCGGCTTCACCGAACCGGCCGGTGAGCGGGTCGGGTTCGGCGCGCTGCTCGTCGGCCACTACGAGGGCGGGCGGCTGCGGTACGCGGGCAAGGTCGGCACCGGTTACGGCACCGACACCCTGCGGCGGCTGCGCGCCCGCCTGGACCGGCTGGAGCAGGACCACTCGCCGTTCGCCGACGACGTCCGGGAACGCGCCGTGCACTGGGTGCGCCCCGAGCTCGTCGTCCACATCGACTTCACCGAGTGGACCGGCGCCGGGCGGCTCCGCCACCCCCGCTACAAGGGGCTGCGCGACGACAAGCGGCCCACCGACGTCATCCGCGAGCGAGGCATCCCATGAGCCCCACCGGCACCAGGAGCGGCACCGCCGACTTCCGGGCGAGCGGCCGGACCGTCGCGATCAAGCGCGCGGGGAAGGAACTCTTCCCCGACGACGGCATCACCAAGGCGGACCTCGCCGACTACTACCGGCAGGTGGGTCCGCGCATCCTGCCGCACCTGCGCGGACGCCCGCTGATGCTGGAGCGCTACCCCGACGGCATCGGCGGCGGGCGTTTCATGCAGAAGGACACGCCCGATCATTTCCCGGACTGGTTCCATCGAGTGGAACTGCCCAAGGAGGGCGGCACCGTCACGTACCCGGTCTGCGACGACCTGGCGTCGCTGCTGTATCTGGTCGACCAGGCGTGCGTCACGCCGCACCGCTGGCTGTCCAAGGCGGACCGGCCCGACCACCCCGACCGGCTGGTCTTCGACCTCGATCCCGCGGGTGACGACTTCGCACTCGTCAGGCGGACCGCCGGGCTGCTGCGCGGTCTGCTGGACGAACTCGGGCTGCCGGCGGCGCTGATGACCACGGGTTCGCGCGGGCTGCACGTCGTCGTCCCGCTGGACCGGCGTGCCGGGTTCGACGAGGTACGGGCGTTCGCCCGCGACGTGGCCGACGTGCTCGCGGCCCGGCACCCGGACCAGCTCACCACCGCGGCGCGCAAACAGGCCCGGAAGGGCCGGCTCTACCTCGACGTCCAGCGCAACGGCTACGGCCAGACCGCCGTCACCCCGTACGCCGTCCGCGCCCGCCCCGGCGCCCCCGTCGCCACCCCGCTGAGCTGGGCCGAACTCGACGATCCTGATCTGACGCCGCGGCGCTGGACGCTGACCACCCTCGGCGAACGCCTGGAGGGCGACGATCCCTGGAAGGGGGAGCTGACGCGCGGACGCTCGCTGAAAGCCGCCGGCGGGCGGCTGGAGACGCTGATGGCGTCGTGGCGGAGACGCTGACGATGGCGTGACGGAGACGCTGACGATGGCGTGGCGGAGACGCTGACGATGGCGTGACGGAGGCGCTGATGATGGCCTGACGGAGAAGCTGACGCCGTCGTGACCGAGAAGCTGACGACGTGACGGGAGTGTGACGTCATGGAACGTGATCCGGGGAACGGTTCCGGCACCGGGCCGCCGACCCGCCCGGTCCCGCCGCGGCCGGATGACCCGCCCGGCCCCGGCGACCCGACCGACCCGTCGGAGCCCCGGCCGGCGCCTCCGACCCATCCAGTCCCTCCTCGGCCGCCGGGCCCGCCCGGTCCGCCTGGTCCGGGGCCGGTCGGGCGTGGCCGGTTTCAGTAGCCGACCAGCGTTTCGAAGCCGAGGGAGCCGCAGTACGCCGCGACGCGGTCTTCGGCGTCCTGGGCGCCGTGCTTGACCGCCAGCGACGTCTCCTCGCCCAGCGGGCGGCCTCCCGGGACGGGCTCGGCCCGCAGGGGAGCTCTGCTGCACGTGGTGGCAGGCTACTTGCGCCCGGTGCGGTGGGTTCGGTGTGGGCCGGGTGCGGGTTCGGGGCCGGGGGAAACGCGTCAACCTGGTGGGGCGCCGTACCCTTCGCGCGGTCGTCTCGTTGACCCCACGGTGCCCTGGCGGTGCCGGGGGCGGACGAGAGGAGCACAGAGGTGGGCACGATCGACGCGAACGAGGAGACGCGGCGGCAAGTGGCGGAGATCCGGGCGCAGTTCGCCGAGGAGGCGGGCGGCGCGACGGTGTCCGTTCTGAGGCGGGACGGGGTCTATCGGCACGCGCGGTACGAGCTTCCCAGGGCTTCCTGGAGGGAGTGCGAGCTCGTGACCTGGCCGCACGTGCTGGTCCTGCGGGGCGAGTGGGGCGTGTGGGCCTTCAGCGGTACCGAGGACATGTTCGATCGCTTCCCGGGACCCGCCGTGGCGGAGGACGGCGTCGACCCGGCGGACGCGGCGGCGATGCTGGACGCCAACGTCGCAGAGGCGGTGGTGGGTTACGGCGAGGAGCGCGTGTCCGCGTACGTGCGGGAGGCCGTCGCCGGAGCCGCGGCGCGGTACGAGGGGCTGGCCGAGGACGCCGAGGCGTTCTTCTTCGGGGGGCGAGACGGTGTGGACCTCGGGACGGAGAAGGGGCTGCGCGAGGCCGTCGGACGCTTCGAGGAGCGGTACGCGGAGCAGTACCGGGGCTTCCGGTTCGCCGTGGACGGCTGGGACCTGCGCCGGTACGACCCCCGGTTCCTGCTGGCGTGCGCGGTGCTGCCGTGGGCGGTGGCGGAGTACGACGCCGGGGCTGCCGTGCCGCCCGTCGTGTAGCGGTTGCGCGTCCGCGGCGTCGGGGCGGCGCACAGGTGGCCGGCTTCTATGTGCTATCCGGATTGTCAATAGAATGTCCTGATGAAGGACATCGATGCGATCGCTGTGCTGCAGGACCCGGTGCGCCGCCGCCTTTACGAGTACGTGGTCGCGCAGGGCCGTGAGGTGGGCCGCAACGAGGCCGCCGAGGGGGCGGGGGTGGCGCGGACGCTCGCCGCGCACCACCTGGACCGGCTGGTCGAGGCCGGACTGCTGGAGAGCGGCAGCCGGCGGCTGACCGGGCGCTCGGGGCCGGGGGCGGGGCGGCCTGCCAAGGTGTATACGCGGGCCCAGGGTGAGCGGTCGGTGTCGCTGCCCGGGCGCGACTACCGCACCGCCGCGGAACTGCTCGCCGAGGCCGCCGAGCAGGCCGGCCTGGATGCCGGGCTCAACGCGGCCGCCCGCCGGCGCGGCGAGGCCCTGCGCGGCTCGGACGCGCCGTGCGCCAGCCTCGCGGACGCCATGAAGGTACTGGCTGAGCGGGGTTACGAGCCGCACCTCGCCGAACCCGCCGCCGACGGGGGTGCGGCCGGGGAGGGTGGGGCGGCGGCAGCCGTCGTGCGGATGCGCAACTGCCCGTTCCATGCCGTCGCCGAACGTTTTCCGCCCCTCGTCTGCGGCATGAACCTCGCCCTGCTGGAGGGGCTGATCGGTGCCGGTGGTCCGGTCCGGGCCCGCATGGACGCCCGGCCGGGGGAGTGTTGCGTGGTGATCGAAGCGGCGGAGCCGGCTTCCGAGGGCCTCTGAGTGGCTTCTAAAAACAATGAGCATTGACATAGAAAAGCGGGCCGTGCTGGGATGAGGTCATGACCTCCTCCGTGCCCGGCGCGCCCGCCGTCCATCTCGCCCAGCTCAACGTCGCCACGCTCCTCCACCCGATCGACGACCCGCGCATCGCGCCCTTCGTCGAGATGCTCGACCCGGTCAACGCCGCCGCCGACCGCGCGCCCGGCTTCGTGTGGCGGCTCGTGGAGGAGGGGACGGCCGACGCCACCGGGCTGCGCCCGGCCGGGGAGGACGTCATCGTCAACCTCACCGTGTGGGAGTCCCGGGAGGCGCTGTGGGACTTCACCTACCGCAGCGGGCACCTGGAGGTGATGCGGCAGCGCCGCGACTGGTTCGCGCGGCACGTCGAGGCGCATCTCGTGCTCTGGTGGATCCCCGCCGGCCACGTCCCGACCGTCGACGAGGCCCTGGAGCGCCTGGCGGACCTGCGCGCGAACGGCCCGTCCCCGCGCGCCTTCACCTTCGCCTCCTCGTACGCGCCGAACGAGGCCGCCTACGAGGGCGCAGGCCGCGCCGATGACGACCAGGGGCGTGAGTCGGAGATGCGTCGTTAGTCGGGCGTCAGCGGTTCGGTTCGGAAGGCTCCGCCCTTGTCGGTCACTGCTGCCCAGCGGGCGGTGCGGGAGGGCTGGTTACGCCGCCGCACCCGCCCAGGCCCGGGCTCAGCGGTCGCGGATCGTGCTGGAGTGAGCCGAGGGCCACTGGGTCATTAGGATTGCCGCTCATGGGCCCCTTCATCGATGACCTGCCGCTGCTGGAGTTGCTGTGCGCTGCTGACGAAGTGCGGGTCCCTGGGGAGCTGGAGTCGTCACTCCCTCACCGGAACGCTCCCGACGCGGTAGTGGACGCATACGTGGTCGACGGCGGCCGGCTCCTTCTCACTCTTTGGCGCGGCCGGTTGCATGAGGTGATCTACCAGACCCCGGCGGAGTCCGGAGAGGACGCGGCGCGGCGCAATGAGCGACTGTTCGCGCACTACGGACAGGGCGACGGCTGGACCGAGATTCTCGACAACGGTTTCGGCAAGACGTATCGCCGTGCCGATCAGCAGGTCTACGCGTTGTGGAGCTACGCGATGGACATCGCGACCTTCGGCACGATGGCCTTTCATCAGGTCAAGTGGTAGATCCTGTCCGGCGGGTCGCGGGCGGAGCTCTGGTGACCTGAGTCGGACTGGTTCAGGGCCTGGATCGGCAACTTCTCGTCCACGCACAGACCGAACGCCTCTCCGGTGCGGTGCCAGGGCTGACGCCCACCAGATCCGCGAGACCGTCGACTGCGACATGCCCGTGGGCGCGGCCATCGGCCTGCGGCAGCGCCACTAGGGCGCTTCTTGCTGGTTGCCTGCCGGGGTGTCGGCGAACCAGGAGTGGCCCCGGCGCCAGTGGGCCGCCCATCCGGTGAATCCGGGTGTGCCCGGCATCAGGGAGGTGCCGAAGGGGATCGCGCCGATCTCGTCGATCAGCCAGACGTGGCCGCGCTGCGGACCGGTGACGATCAGGTGCCAGTCCATGCCGCAGCCGTCGGTGCCGAGCAGGAGCGAGCCGTGGGTCACCGCGGCTTCCCAGCGGGCCTCGTACTCCTGCTCCGACAGCTCCTCGCCGTCCTCCTCCCACTCGTAGGGACTCGTGAGCGGAAAGGGCTCTCGCCGGGTGAGGTGGGGCGGGCCGTGACGGCCGGCCGGGGGCGGAGTCGGGAGTGTCCTGGCGCCCGTCCTGGCGCGGTCGCTGCCCGGGTTGTCCCGGTGGAGCGGGTGGTGCCCAGGAGGGGGAGAGTCTGGGGCGGGAAATCGCCTGGAGTGGAGGTGAGTTGGTGTTGCGGCGGGCGTTCTGGAATGGTGTTCCAGATTCTGGTCTCTGTATGCGTTCAGGGGGGTCGCCGTTCATGGGCCGTGATGTGCTTCGGTCAGCTTTCTCGTTCCTCGTCGTGTCCGGCGCGCTCGCCTTGGGCGAGGGTCCGGGTGTCCTGCGGCGGGAGGGCTGAAGGTCGTCGTGGAGCAGTTGACCGGGGAGGACCCCGAGTACATCGGTCCGTACCGTCTGATCGCTCGGCTGGGGGCCGGCGGCATGGGCCTCGTCTATCTGGGGCGCTCCGATCTCGGACGTACCGTCGCCGTGAAGGTGGTGCAGGCCGAGTACGCCCAACACGACGAGTTCCGGAGGCGGTTCGCTCGTGAGGTGGCGGCGGCGCGGCGGGTGGGCGGGGCGTGGACCGCCGACGTCCTGGACGCCGACACCGACGCCGCCGTGCCCTGGGTGGCGACCCAGTACATCCCGGGGCCGGACCTCACCTCCGTCGTGGCCCGGGACTTCGGGCCACTGCCCGAGCATTCGGTCCGCGTGCTCGCCAACCGCCTCGCCCTCGCCCTCCAGGCCGTGCACGAGGCGGGGCTGATCCACCGCGACCTCAAGCCGTCCAACGTGCTGGTCACCGTCGACGGCCCGCGCGTCATCGACTTCGGGATCGCCCGGGCGAGGGACGGCCTGACCGGGGACAGCCTGCACACCCGCACCGGCATGCTCATCGGCTCGCCCGGCTTCATGTCGCCCGAGCAGGTGCGCGGTCTCGAACTCACCCCCGCCTCCGACGTGTTCTGCCTCGGTGCGCTCCTCGTGTACGCGTCCACCGGACGGCTCCTCTTCGGCGCCGCGGACACCGGCCTCAACGCCCACCTCTTCCGGATCGCCGAGGAGGAGGCCGACCTGACCGGCGTACCGGACACGCTCGTCGACCTCGTCCGCGCCTGCCTCGACAAGGACCCGGCCAAGCGGCCCACGCCCCGGGAGGTGGCCGCGCGCACCGCGTCCGGTCAGGAGGGGGAGTGGCTGCCGGGGGCCGTACTCGCCCAGCTCGGGCGCCGCGCCGCCCAGCTGCTCGACTACGCCCCGGCCGTCACCCGTGGCGGCGGCGGGGGCGCCGTGCCGCCGGACCCGCGGGTGCCGGCCGCCAGGGCGGCGGTGGCCTCGGCGCCGCCCGCCTATGTGCCGATGGCGCCGGCGCGTTCCGGGGCAGGGGCGGCGGGTGCTCCGCCGGCCCGGCGGCGGTGGGGGCTGGTGGCGGTCGCGCTGGCCCAGGCGGTCGTGCTCTTCGACACGGCGTTCTCCCACGCGGCGATGACGAGGACGGGCGCGGCCCACGAGCTCGGGGTGTCCGACGGCTGGAAGGTGTCGTCCACCGTCTACCTGGAGGTGATGCCCCTCGGCTACGCGCTGGGGTTCGTCGTGGCGCTGCTGTGCGGGGCCCGGATCGCCGACCTGATGGGCCGGAAGCGGATGCTGGTCGTCGGGCTCGTGGGTTTCGCGGCGGCGGCCGCGCTCGCCGGTCTCGCGCCGTCGTCCGGCGTCTGGACCACCGCCCGGGCTCTTCAGGGCGCCTTCGCCGCGCTGGTGTCGTCCGCCGCGCCCGCGCTCGTCTCCGCCGCCTTCCCCGGCGCGCAGGAGCGCCGCAGGGCGTTCGGGCGGTACGTCGTGATCGCGGGCGTCGCCGGGCCGGCGCTCGGCCTGGCGGTGGCGTGGTCGTTGCCGCTGGTGCCGGGCTGGCGGACGGTCCTCTTCGCCGGCGTCCCGTTCGCCGTGGCCGCCGCGGTCGCGGTGGCGGTCCTGGCGTACGACCGTCCCGGCCGCGCCGGCCTCGGCTTCGACGGGTGGGGCGTGCTGCTGGGCGCCGCCGGGGTCGTCGGCGTCAGCGGCGCCGTCCCGCACTTCACCGGTCACGTGGTGCTGCTGCCGGCGGCCGTCCTGCTGCTCGCCGCGTACCTCTGGCGGCAGGCGCGGACGGCCGGCGCGCTCGGCTCGCCGCCGGGCGAGCGGGTCCAGGTGCCCGGCGGGGCGGTCGTGGCGACGGCCGTCGTGAACGTCGGTGTCGTCGTTCTGCTGATGGCCACGGGGCACCTCCCGTACTGACCGGCGCCGGCCGCCGGCGAGTGGCGGCGGCCGGTCGTCGTCAGACGATCGCGAGGCGGTCCACCAGCAGCGCCACCCTGCGCTCGGTGTCCTCCGGCGGGAGCCGCCGGGACCGGGTCAGGGTGGCCAGTCCGTGCAGGGCCGCCCAGAACGTCTCGGTGAACAGTCCCGGGGCGACGCCGTCCCCCGCGACCTCGCCGAGGCTTTCCCGCAGGGCCGCGAAGGCGTCCTTCAGCGGCTCGGGGGTGTCCTCGTGCGCGTACGCGAGGCCGCCGTCGAGCTGGAACAGGGCGTCGTACACCGCCGGATGGCGCACGGCGAAGTCGAGGTAGGCGCGGGCGAGGGCCGCGACCCGTTCGCGCGGGCCGTCCGCGGCGGCGGTCGCCGCCCGCACCGCCGCGGCCATCTCGGTCGCGCCCTCCAGGGCGACGGCGCCGATGATCTCGCGCTTGCCGCGGAAGTGGCTGTAGAGGACGGGCTGGCTGTACTCGATGCGCTCGGCGAGCCGGCGGGTCGTGACCGCGTCCCACCCCTGCTGCTCGGCGAGTTCACGGGCCGTGGACACGATGAGGCGCTCGCGCTCCGCCCGTTCGCGCTGCTTGCGTTCCTGTACCGACATACCGCGATGCTAGCACCGCTAGACATCCGAGCGATGGCCGTACTAGCGTTGATTCGCCAGCTAGCGCCGCTAGATCTGCCTGGGAGGGATCGTCATGCTCACTACTCTTGAGGTCGTCACCACCGTCGTCGTCGGTCTGATGGTGGGGGTCGAGTTCGCCGTCGCCTTCGTGTTCAACCCGATCCTCGACGGGCTCCCCGAGGACAGCCGCGTCCTCGGCCGCGCCCACGGCGGACGGATGCTCGGCGCGCTGATGCCCTTCTGGTACACCGGCTCCGTCGTCCTGGCGGCCGTCTGGGCCGTCGCCGGCCGGAACGACCCCGGGACCGGCCTCCTCGTCACCGCCGTCGGCCTGCTGGTCCTCAGCGTCGTCATGTCGCTGCTGCTCCTCGTCCCGATCAACAACCGCAGCAAGACGTGGACGCCCGAGAACCGGCCCGAGGACTGGCAGGAGCAGGGCAACCGCTGGGACCGCCTCCACTACGTCCGCGTCGCCGTCATCGTCGCGGCGTTCACCCTCCTCGTCACCGCCCTCGCGTGACCCTCGCCTGAGCCTCAGGCGGCCGTCCCCGCCAGCAGCGCGTGCCCGAGCGGGGTGAGGCTGTGCAGCACCGCCGTCCCCGTCCGCACCGTCTCGACCAGGCCCGCGCCCCGCAGCACCGCCGCGTGCTGGCTGGCCGCCGCCAGGGACACCGAGGCGCGTTCGGCGAGCGCCGTCGTGGTGGCGGGGGAGCGCAGCAGGGCGAGGACGCGGGCCCGGGTGCGGCCGAGGAGCGCCGCGAGCGCTTCCGGCCGCTCGCCGGGGGCGGGGGCCGCGTCCCCGGAGTCGTACAACGGGTAGACCAGCACGGTCGCCGCCTCCGGCCGGTACATCACCAGCGGGCCGGCCGCGAACCACGAGGGGACCAGCAGCAACCCCCGCCCGCACAGCGGGATGTCGTACGTCGACACCGACGGCAGGTGCAGCGTGGGCGCCTGCCACCGCCACGTCGTACCGAGCGTCGTCAGCAGCGCGTCGACACCGCCCCGCAGCAGCATCTCCGACCGCAGCGCGCGATCGGCGAGGACATCGCGCCGGATCCGCGGCCACAGCGGTTCCACGGTCGTCTCGAAGTAGCGGCGGACGTCGTCCCGCAGGGCCCGGGCCGCGGCCGGCGACCCCTGGGCCAGCTCGTGCGCCCACCGGCCCGGGCGGGCCAGGCCGCCGTTCCAGCCCGACACCTCGGGGATGCCGAGGTCCACCGCCAGCCGGTCCGCCGGCGTCGCCACGGCCGCCGCGAGGCCGTCGGCGAAACCGGGCGCGGCCGGCTGCAGCAGGAAGTCCGGGACGAAGCCGTCCTCCGTCGCCAGTTCGGCGAGCACGCCCGCCCGGGCCGCCGCGCCGCCCGGCAGCGCGCGGTGCCACTCCCGGGCGGCGGCCCGCGGACGGTACAGCTCCCCGGCACCCCGTCCCGGGGCCCCCGGCCCCGGGCCCGGCCGGCGCGTCACCCGCACGCTCAGCGCCGTCTCCGCCAGCGCGTTGGCGGCGGGAGCGAGCGTGATCCGGCACAGATCGGCGGCCGTGAAGTGAAGACGGATCATGCGGCCCGATTATCCGCCCGGCGGACCCTTTCACCCAGGGATGAAAGGCGGTGCGCTCCGGACGACGGCGCGGCACCCTCCTGTCGACCGCCCCTCACCCCAGCGCCGACCAGCCGCCGGAGGCCGTACCCATGCGCCGTACCCCCGTCCCCCTTCCCGCCCGTACTCCCGCCCGGCGCCCCGCCCGCGCCGCGTGTCTCGCCGCCGCCCTGCTCCTCGCGACCCTCGCCGGCGCGCCCGCGCCCGCCGCCGCCCGCGAACTGCCCGGCACGTACGTCGTCTCCCGCGACGCCGGCGTGCTGCCCGAGGGGATCACCGTCACCCCGGACGGCACGATGTACGTCTCCTCCGACGGCCTCGGCACCCTCTACCGGGGCCGGATCGGAGACCCGGAGCTGGAGCCGTTCCCGGCGCGCGGCCTCGCGGACCGGCCCAGCACCCTCGGCGTGCACACCGACCGGCGGGGCCGCGTCCTGTCCGTGGGCGGCGCCACGCTGACCGTCCACGACCGCCACGGCCGCCTCCTCGCCACCCGCACGGCCCAGGACGGGCCGCTCGGCGCGCCCCGCCTCAACGACCTGGCCGTGACGAAGGACGCCGTGTACGTCACCGACTGGGCCAACCCCGTCATCCACCGGGCGGAACTCCGGGGCGGCACGCTCGGTCCCCTCGAACCGTGGCTCGACATCCGCGCCGCGTTCCCCCAGTTCCCGGCCCGCTATTGGCTGTTGAACGGCATCGTGGCGGACGCGTCCGGCGGCACCCTCCTCGTGGCGTCGAACGGCACCGAGGCCGTCTGGCGGATCGCCACCGCCGGCAAGGAGGTCAGCCGGCTCGACCTCGGCGACCAGTCCTTCGGTGCCGACGGCATGGTGCTGCACGGGCGGACGCTGTACGCCGTCCTCAACTACGGCGCCCCGCACGGCGTCTACGTCGCCCGGCTCGACGAGGAGCTGCGCACGGGCACGGTCACCCACCGCGTCACCGACGAGCCCTTCGACCTGCCCACCACCCTGGCGCGCCACGGCTGCCGCCTCTACGTCGTCAACAGCCAGCTCGACGAGCCGCCGGGCCGGCCTCCCTACACCGTGACCGCGATCGCCGACCCGACCTGCGCCGACACCCTGCCGGCGGAACCCGGGCGCGGATAGGACCGTCGCGGCGCGCCGGCCTCCACGGGGGTGGGGCCGGCGCGCAGCGACGACGCCGCGCTCAGGCGCCGGGCGCGACGGCGCCGTGCTCAGGTGCCGGCCGTCGCGGCCCGTGCGATCCGCGCCAGCGTGGTGCGCATACCGGCGCGGTTGAGGGCCACCCGGCGGGCCGGGCCCGAGCCGGCGAAGACCGTACCCAGGAGTTCGGCGGCCCGGCCGCGCGGCCCGCCGGTCCGCAGGTCCTGCCAGAACTCGGTGACCCGCGTGCCCGCCCCCTCCGGCTCGAACCGGTAGCCCCAGCGCGCGATCGGCAGCCCGAACGCGCTGACGTCGAAGACGAACTCGCTGTCCGTCCGGGCCCGGACCACCCGCCCGACGGTCGGCCACAGGAAGGGCCCGCGCCGGTTGAACCCGACGAAGCGGGAGCCCGCGCGCGCCGGAGGCCGCAGCACCCACACCGCCCGGCACTCCGGGCTCCAGCGACCCATGCCGCGCAGGTCCGCCACCAGCCCGTAGACGACCACGGGCGGCGCGTCGACCACCACGCTCTCCTCCAGGCTCCACAGCCGGTCCATGGCCCGCTCCCCTCGCCCCGCACTTCCTACTCGCGGGTACGTTAGTGGGTGCGGCGGCCGCCTGTCGCCCGCGGGAACAACGCCCGCCGTCACGAACGGAGATGCCCATGACCGACACCTGCGTCCTGCTCGACATCGGCGGCGTGCTGGAGCACACCCCGGACACGGGGTGGGTCCAACGGTGGGAGGAGCGGCTGGAGTTGCCGCGCGGGACCGTGCACGCCCGGATGGGCGACGTCTGGCGCGCCGGCAGCGTCGGCACCATCGGCGAACGGGAGGTGCGCGAACAGGTGGCCGCACGCCTGGGCCTCGACGCCGCCGACGCCGACGCGTTCATGGCCGACCTGTGGGAGGAGTACCTCGGCACCCCGAACGAGGAACTGATCGCCTACGTCAGGGGACTGCGCGGACGCTGCCGGCTGGGCATCCTGAGCAACAGCTTCGTCGGCGCCCGCGAACGGGAGACGGCGCTGTACCGCTTCGACGAACTCGTCGAGGAGATCGTCTACTCGCACGAGATCGGCGTCGAGAAGCCCGACCCGCGCGCTTTCGACACCGCCTGCGCCGTGCTCGGCGTACGGCCCGAGGACTGCCTGTTCGTCGACGACGCCGCCCCCAACGTCGAGGCGGCACGCGCCGCCGGCATGCGGGCCCACCTCTTCGAGGACAACGCCGGGACCATCGCCCGCATCGCCGCCCACCTCGACGCCGGAACCCGCGTCGGGGCCTGAGCCCTCAGGCTGGGCCTGAGCATGCGTGTCAGGCCTGCGACTTCAGGGCGGGCCTCAGCCTCAGGGCGGGCGCCACCGACGGCACCTGCGGCGAGATCCGGGGTACGCCCCGCGCGGAGCCGATGCGCCACGATCCCGCCCCGGCGGAACTTCAGTCGATGCGGATGGCCAGCATGCAGGCGTCGTCTTCGTGGCCCTTCTGCTGCTCCGGGTCGGCGAGGATCGCGTCGATGAGGGCCCGGGGTGCCGTGTCGGGGATGCTGGTCACGAGGTCGGCGAGGCGTTCGATGCCCGTGGTGACGTCCTCGCCCCGGCGCTCCACGATGCCGTCCGTGTAGAGCAGCAGCAGGTCGCCGGGGCGCAGCCGCGTCGTGGTCGTCTGGTACGAGTACCCCGGCAGGGCGCCGAGCAGCGGGCCGCGGTCGTCCGTGCGGAGGGGCTGGGCCCGGCCGTCGCGGAGGAGCAGCGGCGCCGGGTGCCCGGCGTCGGCCCAGTGCAGTTGGTGGTCGGCGTCGATGTGGCCGGTCACCATGGTGGCGGTCTGCTCCGCCGGGTCGCTGCACACCAGCTCGTTGAGCCAGGTCGTGATCTCGCCCGCCGCCGCCCCCGTCTGGGCGAGGCCCGCCAGGGCGTGGCGCTGCTGCGCCATGCGGGCGACCGCCTCCAGACCGTGGCCGGCGGCGTCGCCGATGGCGATGAGGACCCGCCCGTCGGGCAGGAGCCGGCACTTGTACCAGTCGCCGCCGACGGCCGCGTCCGGTTCGGCGGGCGCGTACGAGGCCGCCACGGTCAGACCGACCGCCGCCAGCGCCTCCGAGTGCGTCGGCAGCAGCGCCTCCCGCAGGGCGTCGGCCACCCGCCGCTCGGCCTGCGCCTGGCGCCGCAGCCGGTCCGACTCGCGCTCCGTGTCGGCGAGCCTGCGGCGGCTGCGGATCTGCGGGGTGAGGTCGCGGGCCACGAGGTTCACGGCCCACGGCCGGCCGTCGGTCCCGGCGACCGGCCGCCCCAGCAGGTCGAGCGTGCGGACCTCGCCGAGCACGAGGAACCGGATCCGCGTCCAGGCGGGCTCCTCCCCGGCGAGCACCGAGGTCAGGAACTCCGCGAACGCGGTGAGATCGTCCGGGAGCAGCGCGTCACACAGCTGCTCCAGCGTCCACGGCATCCGGATCTCCGCGTGGAAGATCCGGCTCAGCCCCTCCGACCAGGTCACCTTCCCCGACAGCAAGTCCCAGTTCCCCCAGCCGAGCGACGCCAGGTACTGCGCGTCGATCGTCAGCAGCTCCGTCTGGCTCTGCACCGGCCGCCAGGTCGCCAGGACCTGCTCGCCGCAGCGCGCCGCCGAGTACAGCAGCGGGGCGCGGTGCAGCCGTCCCAGACGCTGCTCCGTGTAGTCGACGACCCGCCCCTCCAGCGGCTTGCCGCCCGCGACCACGTCCGCGAGCCCCGCCAGCAGCCCGCTCGCCGCCGCGCCCGGCCGGGCCTCCAGGAACCGCTGCCCGACCTGCCGGTCCGGCGCCTCCAGCCACTCGGCCGACCGGATCCGGTTGCCGGCGACGATACGGAAGTCGCGCACCGCCCCGGTCGCGTCCCGGATCGCCTCCAGCAGCACGGCGGAGGCCGGGATCGCGTCGAGGATCGCGCACGTACCGCTCGCGCCCGGTTCGTGCGTGCTGCACAGGCAGCCGGCGCCGGAATCGCCCCGCACCGGCAGGCTCGGCTCCGTCGAAAGTGATCGGACCGACGCCGTCACCTCCTCGCCTGGCACGGGGGCGGCGGGCCGGTCGGCGGCACGGCGGACCGCCGACCGCAGGCCGGCCACCTCCTCCGTGAGGAGAGCCTTCAGCTCCTCGACGGTGTCGGGCAGCGGAAATCCCATGATCGCCTCCCGGGGCCGGCGGGGCGCACCACCAGGCCGGCGGCCCCGGCCCTGCCACCACCGACTCCCTCTCCCCGGTCGCCTGCCCACCCCTCCGGCGGGCATGCGCGGCCGGCGGCGGAGGTCACCCGATGGGCCGACCCGCCAGGTGGTCCTGGAGCTCCTGGTGCCGGAACTGGTAGGCCGCTCCCGCCGTGCGCAGGATCCCCGCCCGGTGGCACGCGTGCAGGAAGCGGCCGAGCCGCCACGGCAGCACCCCGCGCGCCAGGACGAGGAACACCACGTACCGGAACGACAGCGTCTGGAACACGATCGGGCCGAAGGCCAGGAGCACCCCGAGCGCCATCAGGAGGCCGCGCGGGCCGGCCCCCGCGTAGCCCAGCAGACCGAAGAAGGCCGCCAGCACGCCGAGGAACAGCACCCAGGTCACGGCGTCGGCGCGGACCACGGAACGCGGCCCGTCGCGGCGCTCGTCGGGCGCGATGGCCGTGCCCGTCACGCTGCCGGCCAGCAGCCCGAACGCCACCGCGCCCGCCATCCACCCGGCCGGCCCGCCCGACGTGGGCAGGAACAGCCCGAGCAGGACGAACGGGCCGGCACCCAGCACGCCCCCCAGCACCAGGCGGCGCGGCCGGAGCACGAACCGCTCCTCGCCCTCCCACAGATCCGGCTCGAACGCGAACATCAGCCCGAACAGCGGAAAGAAGGCGAAGGCCAGGAGGTCCCACGAGGTCAGCGCCGCCCCCACGACCACCGCGAGGGTGGCGGTGGCGGCCCAGCCGAGACAGGCCCACCGGATGGCGCGCTTGGTGCGCCGCGCCCCCACCATGGGCCACAAGTCGGGCAGGACGAGGTCCGTCGACGAGAGCGTGCGGCCCTCCGCCCGCCGCCCCTCCCGGTTGGCGTCCAGGTACGAGGCGAGCGCCGCCAGCCGGCTCCGGGCCGGACCGTCGGGGGCGACCGACCCGTCACCCCGCGCCGCCAGCGCCGCCGGGACGAACAGGTCGAGCAGGTGCCGGTGGAGGGTGCCCGCGGCGGCGAGCGGGAGGAGGTCGGCGGGGTCACGGCGATAGCCGCCGTCCGCGGTCCGCTCCTGGTAGACGGCCGTCACCAGCGACAGCCGCCAGGGAGTGCCCAGCACCTCCCGCAACCGGCGCCGCGCCTCCGCCCCAGGGCCCTGCGCGGAGCCGGCCAGCGCGTCGAGGACCGGCCGCCAGCGCCTCAGCCCCGCCTCCGTGTCGGCGACGCTCGCCCGCAGGAACGCGCCGCTCTGCTCGACGCCGACCGGCGCCAGCCGCACCACCGCCGCGGCCCGCAGATGCGCCTCCACTTCGACGAGACGGTCGTAGACGCCGCGCCGGCAGGTGACCACGACGCCGGCCGGCTGCGTCCCGTGCCGCCAGTCGTCGAGCAGGCGCAGCAGACCGGCCGCCCGGCTGGAGTACGCCGCGGTGCCCGGCGGATCCAGTTCGTCGAGGCCGTCCACGACGGGCAGCACGAGGCGCGCCTCCACCAGCTGTCGCGCCGGGCCGCGGCCCACGCCGAACACGGTCGCCACGTGCCCGGCCAGCCAGTCCTCCAGGTCCCGGCCCGTCCACGAGGTCGCCGCCAGCCGCAGGGGCACGGGCTGCCCGGACTGCCGGTCCCGCGCGAGGTCGAGCACCATCGCCAGCGCCGCCAGGGACTTCCCGGTCCCCGCGTCGTCCGTCGCGCCCGCGCCGGTGATCACCAGCCGCGGCGGCGACAACCGCGCGTGCAGCGCGGCCAGTTCGCTCAGCCGGCCCTCCGCCGGAGCCCCCTCGACCTGGCCGTGGACCCGCACGGAGTACGCGAGGTCGATGCGCGCCCCGGCCCGTCCGTCCAGCCAGCGCACGTACTCGTCCTGCTCCAGCCGCACCACCTCGCCCGCCAGCCGCTCGGCGAGCTGCTCCGCGTCCAGCGGCGCGACCAGCGCGTACACGAGCCCCGTGACAGCGGCCAGCGCCCCCACGACACTGGCGACGGGATCCGCGACGTCCCACCCGCCCCGGAACCCCAGCACCAGCAGCCACACCGCGATCGCGCCCGCCCCCGACCACAGCAGACGGCGCCGCACCACTCGCCGCATCCCCATGACCGGAGATCCTGCCGAACGGAGGACGGCGCGCGCCACCCCGAGACCCGGGGGAGGGGAGCCGGCGGGACGGTGAATCCCCGCGCGTTCGCGGGAAGTCGGGGCGGGCCCGCGCGTACAGTGGCGAGACCACGTCCCCGCTGGAGGTGCCGATGAGCGCGGAGCCCGACCACCCCGCCCCGATCCCTCCCCAGGCACCCGCGCCCGGTGCGCCGGCCGAACTCCTCGCCCGGCTCCG
The DNA here is from genome assembly GCA_000721275.1 of Microtetraspora glauca. Lineage (GTDB taxonomy): Bacteria > Actinomycetota > Actinomycetes > Streptomycetales > Streptomycetaceae > Streptomyces. Next base: position 21,624 of record JOFO01000025.1, read on the forward strand.
CTCGAGCGACCGAGCGGACCGCTGGGTGGTGGCCTTCGAACGCGACTGGACGGCCGCGCTGGAGGAGTCCCGCCGGACGTTCTCCCTCGCCGGGCTGTACGAGGTCGTACGGGACTGGCAGGGCCGGCTCGCCCACGCGTCGGCCGTCGACGCGTTCGTCACCTCCGGCTACGACGACAGTGACGCCATCGACATGGCGGAACTGCGGGGCAGGCGCCGGTGACCGGCACCGCCCCGTACGCGGTCCGGCTCTCCACGACGGCGGCCAAGGTCCTGGACGCCCTGCCCCCGCGCGTCGAGGACACCGTCTGGGACGTCCTCGACGCCGCCGCGGCGGACCCCTGGGGCTTCCGGCGGTGGAACGCCGACGACCCCGACGGCCAGGACGTCCGCTACGCCTCCGTCGGCCCGTTGTCCCTCACGTATTGGGTGAACAGGCCCCTGCGCCGCCTGACCGTCCTCAGCATCGTCTGGCTCGGCCAGGAGCCCGGGAGTCGTGGTTGAGATGGCCGAGGCCGACCCGGGAGACCACCGCCGGGAAGATCGTCGTGAAAACCCGGCTGCGACCTGAAGTCACCCCACGCCCTCTGGTCCGACCCCGTCGAGGCCGAAACGCTGAAGGTCCGGCTGGACCATCTGCACCGGGCGAAGATCCGGCTCGCCGACGACGTGCTCGTGGTCGGCGACCACATCGGGGACAGCACCCGCGCCGAGATCGCCTACGCCCGGTCGCTGGGCAAGCCCGTGCGGTTCACGCATCCCGAAGTCGACCCCGGAGCCTGAGAGTTCCCCCCCGCAGTCCGGCGGGCCGTGCCGGGGAATGATCGTCTAGGGTGTCCGGGATTCCGTCACCGGCCTCCCGGGGGTTCTTCGGCATGAGCGCGCATCCCGACGTCGCGGCCCTGCTCGACCTCGTGCCGGACGACTTCGCGGGCGGTGAGCGGATCGACTGGGCCGCCGCCGAGGCCGCGCTCGGCGTGCGGCTGCCCGGCGACTACAAGGCGCTGCTGGACACGTACGGGGTGGGCGACCTCGGGGAGCTCGTCATCCTGCCGCCGCTGCCGAGCGACGTACCGGGGTGGGGCGCCTGCCACATCGGGGCGCGGACGGCCGGACTGCGGGAACTGTGGGAGGGGAGCGGAGGAGTCCCGGGCGTGACGTCGGGCGCCGACGCCGTCCTGCCCTGGGGGACCGGTATGAACGCCAACGAGCTGGGCTGGCTCATGAACGACCCCGATCCCGGCCGCTGGCCCGTCATCGCCTGGCGCCGCCACCACGACTGGGGCGAGGCGCCGTGGGCGCTGTTCGACTGCACCATGGTCCAGTTCCTCACCCGGATGATGCTGGGCCGATTCGACGACTGCCCGCTCGGTGACGCGTCGCTCTGGAAGCGGACGGGCACCTTCGTCAGCTGGCGGGAGCAGGAGCGACGGACCGCGGCCGGGCTCGATCCGTTCACGGGCGAGCCCGACCCCTACGCCGCCCGGTACCGGGCCGCCGGATCCCGCCGCGTCTGATGCCGTGGTCCCGGTCGTGGCCGTGGCCGTGGCTCCTGGCGCCGCGTGGCTCTCGGCTAGCGTCGGGGCATGACCTCGACCTCCCGTACCGACATCCCCGCCGGTCCCGCCGAGTCCGGCCGCACCGTGACCGTCGCCGTCGTCCAGGCCGCCGCCCCGCTCTTCGACACGCCCCGCGCCGTGGCCCGGGCCGGCGAGCTCATCCGCGAGGCGCACGCGCGGGGAGCGGCCGTGGTCGTGCTGCCGGAGGCGTTCCTCGGGGGATACCCGAAGGGGCTGGACTTCGGGATCACCGTCGGCAGCCGCAGCCCGGCCGGGCGCGACCTCTTCCGGCGCTACCACGCCGCCGCCGTCGAGGTCCCGGGACCGGAGACCGAGGCCCTGGCCGACGTCACCCGGGAACTCGGCGTCCACGCCGTCGTCGGCGCCGTCGAGCGGCGCGGCGGCACCCTCTACTGCGTCGCGCTCTTCTTCGGCCCCGGCGGCTACCTCGGCCTGCACCGCAAGCTCGTGCCCACCGCCGCCGAACGCTACCTCTGGGGCCAGGGCGACGGCTCCACCCTCCCCGTCGTCGACACCGGCACCGCCCGCCTCGGCGCGGCCATCTGCTGGGAGAACTACATGCCGCTGCTGCGCACCACGATGTACGCCAAGGGCGTGGACCTGTGGTGCGCGCCGACCGTCGACGACCGTGACGCCTGGCAGGCCACGATGCGTCACATCGCCCTGGAGGGACGGTGCTTCGTGCTCAGCGCCTGCCAGTACCTGCGCCGGGACGCCCTTCCGGACGACCTCCACCCCGTCCAGGGCGACGCGCCCGACACCGTGCTCATCGGCGGCGGCTCCGTCATCGTCTCCCCGCTCGGCGACGTCCTCGCCGGGCCGCTGCGCGACGGCGAGGGCATCCTGACCGCGGAACTCGACCTCGACGACCTCGCCCGCGCGCGCTTCGACCTCGACATCACCGGCCACTACGCCCGTCCCGACGTCTTCACCCTCCACGTCGACGAGGCGCCCCGCACCACCTGCCGCACCGGCACGACCTGACGGACGACGGCCGCGGCACCGCGACGCGCTCGCGGCCCGCACCGGTCCCCGGCCTGCTCGCTCTTCTGCCGTCCCAAGGCGGGGAGTTGCCCGATCGGGTGAACCGGGGTCCGGCCGGGATCCGCCTCCGGTACGGTGAGCGGCCGCGGCCGGCCCGGTCGTGGCGACGGCCGGTGCGCGACGAGGTGAACGAGCAGCCATGACCACCACCCCCTGGCAGGAGCGGTCCGTCGTCGTGACGGGCGGAACCCGCGGCATCGGACGCGGGATCGCCGAACTGTTCGCCCGGCGCGGCGCGGCGGTCGTGCTCACCGGCCGGGACGAGGCCACCGCCCGCGCGGTCGCCGCCGACATCGGCCGGGCCACCGGCGGGCGCGTCACCGGGCTGGGCCTCGACCTGCGGGACGCGGACGCCGTCGAGGAGCTGGCGGCCGAGGCCGAACGACGCCACGGCCACCTCGACGTCCTGTGTGCGAACGCCGGCGTCTTCCCCGAGAAGCCGCTGCGCGAGATGACCGCCGCCGACATCGACGACGTCCTCGCCGTCAACCTCCGCGGCTCCATCCTCGCGGTCCGCGCCTGTCTCCCCGCGATGGAACGCGCCGGCCGCGGCCGCGTCGTCCTGACCTCCTCCATCACCGGCCCCACCACGGGCTACACCGGCTGGTCGCACTACGGGGCCAGCAAGGCGGGGCAGCTCGGCTTCCTGCGCGGCGCCGCCCTCGAACTGGCGCCGCTGGGCATCACGGTCAACGCCGTCCTCCCCGGCAACATCCGCACCGAGGGCCTGACCGCACTGGGCGAGGAGTACGTGCGCAGGATGACGGCCTCGATCCCGCTGGGCCGGATCGGGGAGACCGCCGACATCGCGCACGCCGTCGCCTTCCTCGCCTCCGACGAGGCGGCGTTCATCACCGGCCAGACGCTCACCGTGGACGGAGGCCAGACCGTCCCCGAGTCCCTCGACGCCTTCAGCCCCGCCGGGATCACCGGAACCACCGGAACCCCCGGGGCGGCCGGATGACGAGCGTGGCAGGATCCCCGGCATGCTTCCCTCCCGCCGCATAGGCCCCTTCACCGTCACCGCCCTCCCCGACGGCGAGGGACCCTTCTTCTCCGCCCGGTCCGAGGCGTTCCCCGACGCCACGGACGACCAGTGGGCGGCAGCCGACCGGTTCACCCCGGAGCGGTCACCGCCGACGGCCGCTGGTGGCTCCGGTTCCGCGCCTTCGCCGTCCGCGGCGAGCGGGGCGTGACGCTGGTCGACGCGGGGATCGGACCCGCCGACGGCCCGGCGGCCTCCTGGGCGCCCGTCCCCGGGGTGCTCCCGGACTCGCTCGCCGCCGCGGGCATCGATCCCGCCGACGTGGACACCGTGGTGCTCACCCATCTGCACACCGACCACGTCGGCTGGGCGGTCGTCGGCGCCGGCGAGCACGCCCGGCCGTACTTCCCGAACGCGCGATACCTGCTCCAGGAAGCCGAGTTCGACGCACTCGACACCGTCAACCCGCAGCTGCGGTCGCGCCTGATCGACCCGCTCCGCGCCACCGGGCAGCTCCGCCTCCTCGACGGCGACACCTCCCTCCGCGGCGGCGAGCGGGTGATCGCCACGCCCGGCCACACGCCCGGACACCAGAGCCTGCTCGTCACCTCCGGGCGCGAACAGCTCGCCGTCACCGGCGACGTGCTCGTGCACGCCCTTCAACTGCTGCACCCCGCCCTCGCCTACGCCCACGAGACGGACCCCGTCCAGGCACGCGCCTCGCGCGAACGGCTGCTCCGCGGCCGGACCGCCGACACCCTCCACCTGGCGACCCCGCACCTGACCGCCCCCTTCGTCCCCGCCCACCACCCCGGCGTCACCGGGCCGGAGCCGGACCCGGCCGGGTGAGGTTCAGCGGCGCGGGACCCGCGCCGCCGCACCGCCCGCAGGGGAGGAGGCCCGGTCGGCGAGGAGCCGGGGCGTGCCCGTCCCGTCGGCGGGTGCCGACCAGACGCCACCGCCGTGCCCGTACGCCAGGGTGCTGTGATCCGTCCACAGGGCCTGGTCGTCGATGCCGCGCCGTTCGGCGACCGGGTGCTCGCGGCCGGTGGCCAGGTCGTACACGTACAGCCGCCATGGCTCGCGCGGGCCGGCGGAGACGCGCTTCTTGAACGCGAGCCGGGTGCCGTCGGGGGAGAGCGACGGGCACTCGACGTTCTCGCGGAGCGCCCGGGCCGACCAGGCGGCCAGGTCGCCCTCGACGAGGTGGGTGCGGCCGTTCGTGGACACCGTGGCGTAGAAGCGGTTGTCGTCCGCCGCGAAGCTGACGCCCCAGTAGTTGACGTCGGGCGCGTGGTGGCGGCGCCCGCCGAGGGTCAGCGGGATCTGCTCCATGTTCTTCACCAGGTAGCCGGTGCGCAGGTCGAGGAGGGACGTGCGGGTGGAGAAGGAGGAGCGCGCGTACGAGTCGCCGGTCGTGAACATGGTCCACGCGAGCACCTTCCCGGACGCCGAGACCCGGGCCCGGCTCGGGATGCCCGGCAGGCTCATGCGGCGCACCTCGCGCAGCCGGCGGTCGAGCACGATGACGTACGAGCGGGCGGGGACGCCCGCACGGCGGCGCAGGCACAGCGCGGTGTCCCCGGCCGCGTGGAACCGGTCGCACACGGGCCCGCCCGCCACCCGGCCGCCCGGTGCGGAGCCGTCCACGCGGGCGACGCGCCCGGTCGCGGTGTCCCGCACGTACAGCGCGCCGCCGTCCGCGCCGGCGAGGGTGAAACCGGCGTCGGCGCCGCCGGAGCCCGCGGCGGCGCCACGGTCCGCGGCGGCCCGCAGGGTGTAGGCGGTCGCTCCGCCGCCGAGCAGCAGCAGCGCGAGGACGATGATCCAGACGCGGGTACGGGTGGAGGCGGCGGTCAGGGCGGGCATGGGTCAGGGGGTCCTCTCGGAGGCGTCGGGGGCGTGCGGCGCGGAGGGCTCCGGGGCGCCGGAGCCGGACGGTTCGGCGGCGTGCGGCCGGGCGGGGCCGCTGTCGTCCCGCGGGAGCAGACGGGCGCAGCAGCCGACGGCGGCGGCGAGGGCCACGAGGGCGGCGGCGAGCGCGGTCTCCGGGCCGGTCACCGTCCACAGGGCGCCGAACGCGACCGCCGCGCCGAACCGGGCGAGCGCCTGCGCGGTCTGGACGAGCGCGAGCCCGCCCGCCTGCCGCCCCTCGGCCAGGTAGGGGCCGGTCAGGGCCATCAGCACGCCGTCGGTCGCCGCGTAGAACATCCCCAGCAGCGCGAGCACGCCGACCAGCACGACCCCGTCAGGCAGCGGCGTCAGCAGCAGCCCGTACGCGCCGAACAGTGCCCCGTGCCCGTACAGCAGGGGCCGCTTCCGGCCGAACCGGTCGGCGAGCCGGCCCGCCGGGACGGCCAGGAGCAGGAACACGCAGGCGGCGCCCAGCGGCAGGAACGGGAACCAGGTGGCGTCGAAGGACAGCCGCCGCTGGAGCAGCAGGTAGAGGAACGAGTCGCCGATCGTGGCCGCCCCGAGCAGCGCCGTGCACAGCACGATTCGCCGGTACCCGCGCGAGCGCGGCCCGGCGAGGAGCCGGCCCCGCACGCGCCGGGCCGCCGGACCGACCGGTCCGCCGGCGCAGGTGGTGGCGGCGCTGCGGCGGCGGCCGGGCACGCACAGCACCCACAGCACCACCCCGAACGCCCCCACGCAGAAACTGACCGCGAAGACGGCGTCGTACGCGTCGGCCGTCACCCACAGCAGCACGAACGCCGCCAGCGGCCCCAGCAGCGCCCCGGTGGTGTCCATCGCGCGGTGCGTGCCGAACGCGCGCCCCAGCTCCCCGGGCGGACTGTGCAGGGTGATGAGCGCGTCGCGCGGCGCGGTGCGCACGCCCTTGCCGATCCGGTCGGCGCCGATGGCGGCCGCGATCCAGCCCGTCGCGCCGCCCGCGGCGAGCAGAACGAGCCGGGACAGGGCGGAGAGCGCGTAGCCGAACCCGCCGACCGTCTTGTGCCGCCCGCCGCGGTCGGCGGCGGCGCCGCCCAGCAGCCGCACGAGCGCGGTCGCGCCGGTCGACAGACCGTCGAGCAGGCCGAACTGGAGGGGGGAAAGACCGAGTCCGAGGACCAGGTAGAGCGGCAGGACGGCCGTCACCATCTCGGAGGAGACGTCGGTGACCAGGCTGACCGTGCCGAGCGCGAGGACGGTGCCGGGGACGCGCCGCCGGACCCCCGGGGAGTCGGGCGGCGCGTCCGGGCGACCGGTGGTCGCGACGTACATCAGTGGCAGGAGTAGGTCGGGGCGGAGTCCTTCACCTGGCCGTCGGTGCCGACGTACTGCCAGGTGTACGTGGTGTCGGTGAGGTCCAGCTTCAGGACGCCGTACGTGCCGCTGATCCGCTTCTGGCTGTTCGGCTGGACGGTCTCGATGTCGTACGGCTCGGCACCGCCCATGCCGCCGACGATCTCGACGATGCCGTCGGCCGCGGCCCGCCCGTCCGGGTCCTGCGGGGCGAACCGCTCGTAGTGGTGGTCGTGGCCGTTGAGGACCAGGTCGGCCTTCGCGGCGTACAGGATCCTCCACACCGGGCGGGACACCGGGTCGTTGCCGTGGCCGCCGGACGAGTACAGCGGGTGGTGGAAGTAGGCGGCCACGCACCGCTTGGTGTTCCGGGCGAGGTCGTCCTTCAGCCACTGGATCTGCGCCGGGTCGTCGAAGGCGTTGGAGTCGAGGGCGACGAAGTGCCAGTTGCCGTGGTCGTAGCTGTAGTACGGCTTGCCCTGCGGGTACGCGATCGCCCCGAAGTACGCCTTGTAGCCGGCGAGCGACCCCGCCGGGTCGTACGTCTCGTGATTGCCCGGCACCGGCCGGGTCTGCGCCTTGAACGCGCCCCACGACTTGTCGTAGTAGGCGCGGAAGTCGGAGAGCAGGGCGTCGTCGTACTGGTTGTCGCCCATCGTGAGGTAGAAGGACGGTGCGATCCGCTGCGCCAGCGCCGCCGTCTTCGGGTGCGCGCAGGAGCTGCTGGACGCCGTGCACTGGGCGGCGATGTCCCCGGCCGCGACGACCGTGAACGCGCCGGCGGGCGGGGGCGTGGTGGTGGCGGTGCCGTAGACCTCCACCGCGTACAGCGAGTAGCCGTACGGGGTGCCCCGGACGGTTCCGTACACGCGCAGGTAGCGGCCGGTCCCGGTCAGGCCGGTCCAGTCGTCCGTGCCGCCGTTCCCGGCGGTCTCGGTGGCGAGGCGGGTCCACGTCGTGCCGTCGGACGAGATCTCGACGCGGTACGCCTTCGCGTAGGCGGCCTCCCACACGAGCTTGACGCGCGAGACGGTCGCGGACGGCCCGAGGTCGACCCGGATCCACTGCGGGTCGACGCCCTCGGCACTCGCCCAGCGGGTGGTCGCGACGCCGTCGAACGCCTTCTCCGGCCCGAACGTGCCGTCCTCGACGGAGGACGAGGTGGCCGGACGGCCCTGCGAGATCAGCGAGTCGGCGGCGACACCGGCGCCGGCCCGGTCGGGCAGACCGAGGGCGAGCCCGCCGACGAGCAGCAGCACGACGGCGAGGAGGAGGGAAGAGGAGTGCGGAATCATGGTGCGGCGGATGGGGACGGATGCGAACGGACGCATGCCTGGGCTCCCTGGCCTGGGGCGTTGAGAGCTGGACACCGGCACGCGCACCACGCCACGGACGAGCGGGGCGGTGCGCGGCGGCCGGGTCAGAGCTCTCGCTGAGCGCGTCACGTCCTCCCGTGGGGCCGCCGCGCCGAGCGCTGCGGGGATGCTAGTGGGTCGGGAAGGTTTCCTGCCAGACCCCTGCGGGACCTCTCCCTGCCCGGGCGGGGCGCGTACTGTTCGTCGACCTGGTGCCGGCCGGTTGCTGGTTCACCAACGTCCGCTTCTGCGTGAGCCCCCGGGACTGGGAACGGCTCCGCCCGATGATCACCCGGCGGGCCGGAATGCGGTGCGAGGCGTGCGGCGCGGGCGCGGGCGCGCAGGTGGCTGGAGGCCCACGAACGCGGGGATCACCGTCCAGCGGCCCCCCGCCGCGCAGGAGCGCCCGGTCCCCGCTAGCGTGATCGTCTGCCGAGAGACATGGACGGTCCATGGACCCGGACGGCCCTCGCGGGGGCGTCCGGCCGAGAGTGATGAGGCGCGATGAGCGAACCGGTGAAGCCCGAGGTCGACGTCCCGGAGGGCGACGCTCCGACCGAGCTGACCGTCCGGGACCTGGTCGTCGGCGACGGCGCGGAGGCGAAGACCGGCATGGTGGTCCGGGTGCACTACGTCGGCGTCACCTTCGCCTCCGGCAAGGAGTTCGACTCCTCCTGGGACCGCGACGAGCCGTTCAAGTTCGCCCTGGGCGGCGGCCGGGCCGTCAAGGGCTTCGACCGGGGCATCCGGGGCATGAGGGTCGGCGGCCGGCGCGAGATCGTCGTACCCCCGCGCCTCGGCTACGGCAAGCAGTCGCCGTCGTCACTTATCCCGGCGCACTCCACGCTGGTCTTCGTGGTGGACCTGCTCTCCGCCACGGCCTGACGGGCGGGGACGGGGTGACGGATGGGGAGGGCGCGGTGGAGGACCACGCCGAGGTGCTGCTCATCGGCGGGCGTGCCGGAGTCGGCAAGACGACGGTGGGCTGGGAGGTCTCGGCCCGCCCGCGCGCCGCGGCGGTCGCCCACTGCGTGATCGAGGGCGACTTCATGGGCCAGGCCCACCCCGCCCCGGAAGGGGACCCGCGCCGCAGGAAGATCGCCGAGCGCAATCTGACGGCGCTCTGGTCGAACTACGCCGCGCTCGGGTACCGCCGCCTCGTCTACACGCAGACCGTGAGCGTTCTGCCGGAGAGCGAGGCCACGTTCCGGCGTGCCATGGGCGCGGACGTCAGGATCGTACGGGTGGTGCTCACGGCCTCCGACGCCACCGCCCGCGAGCGGCTGACCGCCCGGGAACGGGGTTCGGAGCTGGAGCAGGAACTGGAGAGCAGCGCCCGCAAGGCGCGGATCCTCGACGACCAGGCGCCCCCGGACACGGTGTGGGTGGCGACCGACGGCCGCACCGTGGACGACATCGCGCGCGAGGTCGTCACCGCCACCGGATGGCTCGGGCAAGGGGCTTGCTAGGTGTACGGCGGAGGCGCGGAGGCTACTCCGGGAGGTCGAGCGGCGCTTCGTCCAGCGACGGCGGCCAGGCGTAGCCGTACGACGCGGCGCACGCAGGATAGCCGCCGCAGACGACGGCGCCGTCCAGGGGGTGCGGGGCCCGGAGGGCGGCGACGATGCGGTCGGCCTGGAGCCCGGGAGGATCGGCCGTCACCTGCGTGGAGACGATCAACTGGACGTAGTGTGCGGCGCTTTCCCGGGGGACGTTCAGCGAGACCCGCACCCGGTCCGGGTCGGAGTCCCAGACCGACACCCAGAACGGGTCGCTGTCCCACGCGGCGAGCGGATTCGGCAGGACGAACAGCCTGTCCCGCACCAGGTCCGCGATCTCCCACGCACGGGACGGACGTTCCGCCAGAGCCATGCTCTTCCCCTCGCTCGCCGGCGTCATGCAACGCGTCAGTACAGACCGGAACTGATGTAGAAGCAACTGGAATACGCGGTGCCCGGCTTCAGGGACCACCTGCCGGTGTGGGGGCGGACGTCGGTGGAGCCCGCGCCGCGCACCACGAGGTCGTACGTGCCGGGCTTGAGGCGGAGCGTGACCGTCCTCGCGGAGGACGAGCAGGTGTCGTACCGGCCGCCCAGGGGGCTGGTGGGCAGGGTGCGGCGGGTCGTGCACGTCACGCACGCCTCGATCTCGGCGGTGCCGTTCTCCGGGCCCGCGTACAGGACCTCCAGGGCCTTGGTGGAATCGTTCGCGACGACCAGTTCGGTGGTGCCGGCGGGGGCGGGGCCCTCGGTGGCCGGCGGCGGGAGGGCGCCCGCGCTGCCCTGCGCGGCGTCGGCGACGTCCACGGCGATCAGCAGGTCCGCGGCCTTCTTGGCGTACGGCCCCGTGGCCACCTCCTTGAGCGTGGCGCGCGCCTCGCGATAGCGCTTCTCGCGGTACTGCGACGCGCCGCAGGCGTAGCGGACTTCCGGGAGCGCGGCGCGGGCCTTGGCGGTGACGGGTTCGGCACCCGGTTCCTTCGCCCCGTCGAGGGTGGCGAGTTCGAGGAGCCGGCCCAGGCCGACGCACGGCCGCTTCGCGGCGTCGCCGGTGATCTGCGCGTACAGCGTGTCGATCCGCGCCGGCACGAGGGCGGCCTCGGGCGTGTGCGGGGTGTCCCGGACGATCGACCGGTACGTCGTGACGGCCTCGGCGTCGAACCAGGGGCGGCCCACCGCGCCCGGGTCGGCGGCCGCGAGCCGCCGGCGGTCGGCCGTGACCATCGCGTCCCCGTGCGCCAGGCGCAGGGCGGCGAGCCGGGGCGCACCCGTGCCGAAGCGCGCCGTGAAGGCGACAGTGGCACGCCGGTACGCGCTCTCCGCCCCCTCGTGGTCGCCCGTCCCGTCGGCGCGCTCGGCCAGCAGCGTCTGGACGCAGGCGGACCTGCCGGTGCGGGCGGCGGCCGGCGCCCCACCGAGGGTGTACGCGTTCAGTGCGCCCTCGACGCCGGCGTAGCGCTCCAGCGCGGTGACGCAGTCCCCGGCGAGCTGCGCCGCGTCCCCCTCCGCCAGCCGCGTGTCGGCGGCGAACCGCAGACCGGCGAGGCCGCCGACGGCGAGGGCGAGGCCCAGGCCGGCGGCGACCAGGGCCCGCCGGCGTTCCTGGGGCAGGGGCGGGGTGAAGCCGGTGGGGGAGGGGCGGCGCAGCGCGCGTATCAGGGCCCACGCCAGGAGTCCCGCCCAGGCCGCGTACAGCACGGTCCACAGCGCCGGGGCCGTTCCCGCGTCCAGCCACACCGCCAGGCCGAACAGCGCCAGCGTCCCGAGGACCGACTTCACGAAGGCGCCGCGCCGGCCCAGTGCGGCGAAGCCGGCTCCCAGCGCGGCGGCGACGAGCGGCGCGGCGAGCCACAGATACCAGGGACCGGGTCCCGGGGAACCTTCCAGCGTCGTCGTCACCATGGTGCTCCTCCTCGGCGGGTGCGGGTGCGGGTGCGTGTCGTCTGTCAGGGCTTGCTCAGTCGGTAGAATCGTTCAACGATCCTCTACCGTAGGGCAGTTGCGCGGCGCCTGTCTCGGGGTGCGGGCAACTCCATCCGACCGCCACCGTGGTGAGTCCACGGCTCCGGGAGGCGATGCGCCCCGCGCCGAGGTGACAGAGTGCCGGGCGCGCACATGTATCGCGCCAGGAAGGGCAGTTACCGGGGCGCGGGCGTTTCCGTGATCGCGAGACGCGGCGGTACAGTCCGGCGGGAGCAGGCCGGTGATCAGGGGGAGGGGCCGACGTGTTGGAGGTCGTGGCGCTCAGTGCGCTGACCACGTTCCTGCTGGGGGTCGGAAACGGCGCCGCCGGGGAGATCGGCAAGAACCTGACCCTGTCGGCCGGCGCCCTGGTGCGCCGCACGCTGGGGCGCGAGACCCCGCTGCCGGCCGCCGCGGACGAGCGCCGGGCCCTGGCCGGACGTGTCCACGCGCGCCTGAGCGGCGATCCGCGGCGGGCCGGGGAATGGGCGCTGATGCTGGAGAGCGCGCCGGACGGCGCCCCCGAGCCGTCGCAGGGCGCGATGCCGCCGGCCCCGTGGGCGTTCACCAACCAGGAGAAGGTGCTCAAGCAGCTGACGCGGGAGGCCGAACGCCCCTGGGACGGCCGGCCCCGGGTCGTGCTGCTGTCGGGACCCGCGGGCAGCGGCTCCACCTCGGTCGCGCTGCGGCTGGCGGCGGAGGCCCGCGAGCGGTTCCCCGACGGGCGGTACTACGTCGACCTGCGCGACGCCCCCGGCGAGACCGGACCGGACGCGGCGGGGGTCCTGCTGCGGCTGCTGCGCGAGATGGACGTGGACGCCGACCACATCCCGGCCACCGAGGCCGGCCGCGCACGGCTCTACCGGCAGCTCACCGCCGACCGCAGGGCCCTCGTCGTCATCGACCACACCACCTCGCTGGCGCAGGTCCGCGGGCTCGTCCCCGCGACGCCCGACGTCCTCCTGCTGGTCGTCGTCTCGGGGCCGCCGCTGCTGCTGGAGGCCGAGCGCGTCGCCGTACCGCCGCTCAGCGACCGGCACGCGAAGCGGCTCGTCCGGAAGGTCGCCGGGCCCGAGCACGCGGCGCGCGTCAAGGCGCACCTGCCCGGCCTGCTCGCACGCTGCCAGGGCAACGCCTTCGCCCTCCACGCGGAGGCGCGGCTGCTCACGCTGGGCGAGCCGGCCGGCGACGGATCCCGGCCCGCCGCCGGGACCGTGACCCCGGCGCCGTCGGAGCCTCCCGTGCGCACGGCCGTCCACCTGGCCTCGCAGCACCTCGGCCCGGACGCGCTGCGCCTGTGCCGGCTCGTGGCGCTCGGCGGCTGGCCTTCCGTCAGCCCGCTGCTCGCGGCAGCCGCGGCGGACGGGGACGAGGCGACGGCGGCCCGGCTCCTCGACGACGCCGTGCAGATCGGGCTCCTGGACGCCCTGCCCGACGGCCGGTACCGCTTCCGGCCCGAGATCCGGCGCCACCTGGCCGAGACCGCGGCCGCCGCGTACGGCCTCGACGCGTGCGCGGAGGCCGTCGGCCGGACGCTCGACGCCCTGCTCCGGCGGGTGCTGCCCGCTTCCCGCGCGGCGCTGCCGCAGAGCTGGCGCACCGAGCTGCCGCCCGCGTACCAGGACGGCGTCGCCGAGGTCGCGGACGGCATCGCGGTCCTGGCCGAGGAGGTCGCCAACGTCGCCCGGGCTGTCGTCGTCGCCGAGGAGCACCGGCGTACCGGCACGGCCCTGTGGCTGGCCCGTTCGCTGTGGCCGCTGCAGCTGAAGGCGGGGTACTGGGACGAGGTGCTTCCCGCCCTGCGGGACGCGGCGCGCTGCGCCGAGGAGAACCGCGCGGACGAGCGGACGGCGGCGGCCCTCCACTTCCAGCTGGCCCACTGCCTCGGCGAGACCGGCCGCCCCGAGCAGGCCGCCCGGGCCGCCCGCGCCGCGGTCACCTACGAGCGGGCCGCCGGCCACCTGCGCGGCGAGGCGTCGGCGGTCGAACTGCTGGGCCTGCTGAGCCTGAACCGCTGGGCGTACGAGGAGGCGTACGAGCGGTTCGCGGAGGCCGAGACCGTCTACCGGAGGATCCGGCCGGACCAGGAGGGCGCGGCCGACCTCCCCAGGGCCCTGGCCCTGATCGAGCGGCACCGGGGGCGGGCACTGCGGGGCATGGGCAGGCTGGACGAGTCCCGCCGGTGCCTGAGCAACGCCGTGGACTTCTTCGCCGGGCGGACCGGCGCGCCCCCGGAGGCGTACAACCAGGCCCGCGCCCTCACCGACCTCGCGGAGACCCTGCACGAGGCCGGCGACGAGACGGCGGCCCTGGCGGCGATCACCGAGGCCGAAGCGCTGCTGCCCGCCGACGCCGCGCCGCACCGCGCGTACCTCGCCCGGCTCCGCCGGCGCTGCGAGGCGGCCGCGCGGCCACGGTAGGAGGCGGCGCGGCGGGGTAGCCGCCGGGCATGGACGAGAGAAGAGAGCTCGCGGTCGTGACCGGCGCGTCGAGCGGCATCGGGTTCGAACTCGCCCGGCAGCTCGGCGAGCGCGGCTTCGACCTGATCGTGAACTCCGCCGACGCCGCGCGGCTGCGGGCCGCCGCCGACGCCGTCACCCGGCAGACCGGAGCCGTCGTGCACCCGGTGCCGGCCGACGTGCGCCACTACGACGAGGCGGAGCGCCTCGTGGAGACGGTCGTGTCCGCGGGGCGGCCGGTGGCCGTCGCCGCGCTCAACGCGGGCGTCGGCCGAGGGGGCGCGTTCCTGGACATCGACCTGGAGGACGAGTTCGAGATCATCGACCTCAACGTGCGGTCCACGGTGCACCTGGCGAAACGGCTGCTCCGGACGATGACCGCGGCCGGCGGGGGACGCATGCTGATCACGTCGTCGCTGGCCTCCACCATGCCGGGCACGTACCAGGCCGTGTACAACGCGTCGAAGTCGTTCCTCCAGTCCTTCGCGCAAGCGGTGCAGCACGAGCTCAAGGACACCCCGGTGACCGTGACCGCCCTCATGCCCGGCCCGACCGACACCGACTTCTTCCGCCGCGCCGACATGCTCGACACCAAGGTGGGGCGGGGCGCGAAGGACGACCCGGTCCAGGTGGCCGCCCAGGGGCTCGACGCGCTGTTCGCGGGCGAGGACAAGGTCGTCGCCGGATCGCTGAAGACGCGGGCGCAGGGCATGGCCGTGAAGGTGCTGCCCGACGGGCTCAAGGCCGAGGGGCACCGCCGGATGGCCGAACCCGGGTCGGGGGAGGAGTAGCCGCCCTCCGCTCCGCCGTGTGCCCAGCGGGACAGGGTGCCCAGCCGGACCGGGCGCACGCCGGGACGGGGTGTGCGGCGGGACGGATACGGCCTGGCCGATCGGGTAGCCGGAGCGCATGGACACCACGACCACCACCCCGCACACCACCACCGCCTCCGCCGCTTCCGCCGCCTCCGAAGGGACGCCGTTGCGCGCCGTAGCGCTCGTCTGCACGCTCGCGCCGTCGCCGAAGCCGTCCAGTTCCCAGTTGCTGGCGGAGCAGACCCTGGAGGCCCTGGCGGAGCACGGCGTGACGGGAAAGGTGATCCGCATCGCCGACCACGACGTCAAACCGGGCGTCGAGGTCGACATGGGAGACGGCGACGCCTGGCCCGGGATCCGAGACACGATCCTGGACAGCGACATCCTCGTCCTCGCCACGCCCATCTGGCTCGGCCACCCCTCCAGCCTCGCCCAGCGCGTCCTGGAACGCCTCGACGCCGAACTCTCCGAGAGCGACGACGAGGGGCGGATGCTCACCTACGGCAAGGTGGCCGCCGTGTGCGTCGTCGGCAACGAGGACGGCGCCCACCACGTCAGCGCCGAACTCTTCCAGGGCCTGAACGACGTCGGCTTCTCCCTCGCCCCGAACGCCGTCACCTACTGGGTCGGCGAGGCGATGCAGGGCACCGACTACCAGGACCTCGACACGACCCCGGAGAAGACCGCCGCGACCACGAGGACCCTCGCCGTGAACACCGCCCACCTCGCCCGCCGCCTCAAGGAAGCCCCGTATCCGCCCTCCGGCAGCTGAGGGGTTTGATCGAGTGGGCTTGTCAGGCGTCCGGTTCCACGCGGAACGGGTGCGCCCCGCCGGCCGTGTGCAACCGGAGGACCACGCCGCGGGCCGGGACCGTGCCGCCGTACGCCCACCAGGCGTGCAGGGCCGAGGCGTACGCCGCCGGGTCCGCGTCCGCGCCGGCGGCGGGGTCGGCGGTGAGCCGGAACGCCGTGCCGTGCTTCCGGCCGCGGACGACGCACGTGTGCGGGCCCGTCACGTAGACGGCGGTCCAGCACTGGGGGTGCAGCCGCAGCACCTCGTCCGTCCACGCCCCGGGGCCGCCCAGCCGCGGGTCGTCCGCGCGTCCGTCGCGCAGGATCACGTCGGCCACGTCGAGGTCGGCGGCGTGCCGCGTCTCCTCGTGCACCGCCAGATGCGCCTCACCGGCGGCGTCCGGAGGATGACCCGCGGACCGTTCGAGCGCGATGTCCGTCCCCTCCACGCGGGTCCGTACGTGCAGCGGGGCCGTCGCCCTCGCTGGCGCGTACGGGGGCAGCGGGAGCGGTTCGAGCGACGCGGGGCCCGGCGGCTCGGGCAGGTCCAGCAACGCGTAGAAGTGCCGGCGGAGCAGCGCGGCCGAACGGCCCGGTTCGGAGGTCACGAACCCGGCGAGCGCGGGATCCGGGCGGTGGCCGCCGATCGCCCGCCGCACCTGGGGGAGGAGGGCGGCGTACGGGTCGAGCCGGGGCGCGCGCCGAACGAAGTCCGCGAGCGGCGCCTCGGCGTCGAGGACGCCCTTCCCGTCGGCGGCCAGCAGGACGGGGGTGCCCAGGGCGGCGGCGTAGTACGACACGGCGCCGAAGTCGCCCAGGACGAGGTCGGCGGCGAGCAGGGCCTGCCGCCACGCGTGCACCGGGTCGACGAGGGTCAGGCCGCCGCGGCGGGCGCGGTCGAGCCACGCCCGGATCTGACCGGGGCCGTGCCCGTACCAGATGTTGGGGTGCAGCACGGCGGCCAGGCGGTAGTCGTCGGCGGGGAGTTCGGCGGCGAGCCGGGGGAGGAGCGCGGGCAGGACGTCCGTGCCGTCGCCCTCGGTCCCGAACAACCCCTCAGGGTTCCAGGTCGAGTTGAGGACGACGAGCCGCTGCCCGCGGCGCAGGCCCAGCGCCCGCCGGTAGCGCTCCCGGTACGGGCGCGCGGCGAGCATGCGGTCGAAGCAGGGGTCGCCGGCGAGCACGGCCGCGGGCACCGCCTCGGCGCACGCCCGGGCCAGGCGCTCCAGCTGCTCGGGGTGGGACAGCACGAGCCCGTCGGCGAACGGCCGCCCGTCCGCCCCCAGCAACCACTCCGCCGACAACCCGAACGTCGGCTCCCGGCTCCCGTCCTCCTGCTTACCAAGCTTCTTCGTGTAGCCGACACCGTGCGAGACCACGCTCAACTTCCCCTGGATCAGGTCGAGTTCGCCGCCGAAGCTGGCCGAGATCGCCAGGTCCACCGGGGTCGCGAGCGCCTGCTCCCACGGCAGTTCGGGCAGTTGCAGCGCGTCGAGGAGTTCGCGGACGCCGCCCTGGAAGGGGGAGGAGCCCGTGCACGTCACGAGGAGCTGGACGCGGAAGTCGTCGTGGAACAGCGGGACCAGGTCCAGCAGCCGCCCGGCCGAGGTGACGTTGTGGACCACCAGCAGGACCCGGCGTTCCACGGCACGGCTCGCCCACCGGGCGGAGCCCTCGCCGACCGGTACGCGGATCGCCAGGCGTTCCCGCCCCACTCGTGACCTCCTGAAACGGGCGTGCAGTCGCGGCCACACCCTATCCCGGAGGGAAAACCGGCATTCGCGTGATTTCCGAGCGCGCGGTGATCTTGGGATGGGAGAGTCGTGCCATGCGCAGTGACGAGACCGTCGGCCAGGGGACCGTCGCCGACCTGGCCCGGGAGCGGTGGAAGATCACGCTGGGCGACGGCGAGCTGCCCGCGCGGTTCGCCGAGCCCGGGTGGAGCTACGAGGAGACGGTCGCGCGCCGCTGCCCCGCCTGCTCCGGCACCCTGCACGCGCTGCGCCGCCCGTACGAGTCCCAGGGCCGGACCTACCGGTACACGGCGCTCGTCTGCCCCGCCTGCCCCGCCGCCTTCACGCTCGCGGACCTCGGTGCCCGCCGCTACGACGAGCTGACCGGCACCACCGGCCGCCGCCCCTCCGCGCCCGCGCCGCGCGAGGCCCCCCGGCAGGAGCGCCGGCCCGAGGTGAAGGTGACCGTGCGGGTCCGGCTCCCGGGGCCGCGCCCGGACCAGGGGGCGGCGTGGCCGGTGGACCTGGCCGTGCCCGACGCGACCGAACGGCGCGCCCTGCTGTGGTGCAAGACCGCCGACCCGGCCTGGCGCCCGGCGGACGCCGCGCTCGCCGCCGCCGAGGACGTGCGCGTGATCCTCCCCGAGGGCGCGGAGTACGCGGACCTGCGCGCCTGGCTGGAGCAGCGGGACGTCCCGTACCGGGTGAGCCGCTACTGGGAGGAGGGCGGGCAGGTCGGCACGGTCGGCGACACCGGAGGCCGTACGGACCTGGTCGCGGCCGGTCCGGACGGCGCGGCGCCGGCCGTGGGGCCCTGGGCGGTCGCCGCCCGGGACGCCTTCGCCGCCCAGTGGGACGCCCTGGAGGAACTGCCGGACGCGGGCCGGGACGCGTACGTGCCCGTCGGCGAGCTGGTGCCGGCCGACTGGGCCGGCCTGCTGCCGCACCCGTCGTTCAACCCGGTGCAGGCCGCCGCCGTCCCCGCCGTACGGGAGGACACCGGCCATCTGGTCGTCGTCGCGCCGACGGGCGCGGGCAAGACCCCGATCGGCATGGTCGCGGCGCTGGCGGCGCACGCCCGCGGCCGCAAGGCGGCCTGGCTGGTGCCGCAGCGCTCGCTCACCGACGAACTCGACCGCGAGCTCCAGCTGTGGCGCCGGCACGGGCTGCGCGTGGTCCGCCTCTCCGGAGAGGCCGCGGTGGACACGGAGCTGATCCGGTCCGCCGACGTGTGGGTGGCCACCACCGAGAAGTTCGAGGCGATCTGCCGGGCCGGCTCGCTGCGGGACGCGCTCGCCGAGGTCGGCTGCCTGGTCGTGGACGAGATCCACCTGCTCGGCGACCCGACGCGCGGGGCCGTCCTGGAGGCGCTGCTCGCCCGCGTACGCGAGGACAGCGCGGGCACCCGCATCGTCGGCCTGTCCGCGACGGTCGCCAACGCCGACGAGGTCGCGGACTGGCTGGGCGCCCGGCTCGTCCGCACCACCTGGCGGCCCACCCGGCTCACCTGGCAGCTGCCCCACCTGCCCGCCGTCGACGAGACCGACTGGGCGGGGCGGGTCGCCGTCCGCACCGAGGCCGCCGTCCGGATCGCCCGGCAGGTCACCGACGACGGCGGCAGCGTGCTCGTCTTCTGCGGCAGCAAACGGGGTGTCCGGGCGACGGCGCTCGCCCTCGCCGCCGACCGGGGCGTGCCCACCACCGGCGTCGACGCCGACGACGCCGAACAGGTCGAACGGCTCTGCACGAAGGCGGGCGTACGGCTCCACTACCGCGACTGGCCGTACAAGCGGGAGGCCGAGCAGGCGTTCCGCGCCCGCGAGGCGGAGATCCTCGTCGCCACCTCCACGGTCGCCGCCGGCGTCAACCTCCCCGCGCGGGCGGTCGTCGTCCGCGACACCACCCTCGGCCTGGACCGCGTCGAGGTGTCGATGGTCCAGCAGATGTTCGGCCGCGCGGGACGCATCGGCGCCGGGGAACGCGAGGGCTGGGCGTTCCTCCTCGCAGACCCGGCCGAACGCGCCCACTGGCAGGCCCGGCTGGCCGCCGGATACACCGTGCGGTCGCGCCTGGACGAGTCCCTGGCCGACCACCTCCTCGCGGAGGCCGTCCAGGAACGCGTCGCGACCCTCGACGACGCCGAGCGGTGGTGGGCCGGCACGTTCGCCGCGTACCAGGGCCACGACAGCGTCGAGCCGCTGCACGAGGCGGCCCGGTACCTCACGGACACCGGCTGCCTGCGCGCCGGCGACGGCGGGGAGCGCCTGGAGCCCACCGCGCTGGGCCGGCTGACCAGCCGTTTCATGGTCGACGCCACCCTCGCCGACGACCTGGCGACCGCCCTGCGCACGGCACCCGTCCCCGAGGACCCGCTCGCCGCCGAGCAGGTGCTCGCGGCGCTGCTCAGCACCTGCCTGCCCGCGCTGGAGAAGGCGCCGTTCACCGACCGGGCGAAGGCGGCCCTGCGCCGGGTCCTGCGCGAGACCGAGCGGCCGGACGGCACGGCGGACTTCGAGCGGGGGACGGGGTGGGAGACGGCCGGGGACGACCCCTGGGGGATCGGCCCGGTGAAGGAACCCGCCAAGGGCGCCCGCGCCGGTGCGGATGCCGACGACGACGAGGAGCAGCCGCAGGCCGGGGACCTGGCCCGCGCCGTCCTGCTGCTCGCCGCGACCCGCCCGGCGCTCTTCCGCGGCCGTCCCGCGTACGTCCTCGGCATCCCCGTCGACTCCATGGCCGGCATCCTGGAGGAGGCCCAGCGCTACCTGGCGTGGCTCGGCGCGCAGGGCCCGCTCGGCACCGTCCACCCCTGGGTCGCCGTCGTCGCCGCCGACCTCGCCCTGCGCATCCGCTGGCGCGCGCTGGGGCCCGGCCGGGGCGCCGGCCGGCTGCTCTGGATGTGCGAGCGCATGGCCACCGCCCCGCTCGCGCCCCAGCTCGTCCCGCGCCTGTGGCACGCGGCCCGGGCCCGCGGCATCGACGCCCCCGACTGGCCCGGCACCACACCACCCGGTGACTGCGCCCTGCCCCCGGACCGGTACCGCGCCCTGCTCGCCGAACGCGCCACGGGCACCCGGCTCGACCTCGACGGCGACACGGTCCGGGTGTGGGCGCCGCCCGGCGCCGTGATCTACCTGTGGAACGGCGCCGCGACCGCCGCCCACACGTCCGACGGCGAGGACACCACCCTCCCGTTCCCGCCCGCGGCCCCCGCCGACCCCTCGGCCGGCCGCCGCGGCGCGGCCGTCTTCACGCGCGGCGACCGGATCGGCGGCGGCTGGACGGCGGCGTACGCGGCTCTGCACGGCTGAGGAACGGCCCGGGGGCGCGGCCGGCCTGGGACGGTGTGACGCCGGGACCTCCGTTGATCGCCGCCAAGCCCCGTGAGAGCATCGGCATCCGACGTTCCCGTGACGAGCAGTACAGGGCAGGAAGCGCGTGATGTCCGCAACGAAGCCGCCGGAAGCCCGCGTCGACGAGACGAGGAGCGTCCTGGTGGCTCCCCGGCACCTCCACGACGACGAGCTGCTGCGGGACTTCTTCGGGACCAAGGCGACTCCGGAGGAGGCCGCTTCCGGCGCGCTCGACCTCGCGGGGAAGACGGTCTACCTGTGCGGCGACGCAGCCGAGATCAGCGGCCTCACATGCCGACTCGCCGCGGCGGCGCGCGTCTTCGTCGTCCGGCAGCTGACGCACGGGCGGGACGTGGACGGCGCGGGCGCCGGCCCGTGGCCCGTCGTCGACGTCGGCCGGGTGCCGGTCCGCGTCCACGGCGCCGGCGTCCACTACCGCCGCTTCTTCGAGCCCGACGCCGGTCACTTCGGGCGGATACGGGCCGAACACGCCTTCCAGTCGCTGACGGAGTCCACCAAACCCGGCGCGGCCCACCGCAGCGGCATCTACCTGACCCCCGTCGACGTACGCGGCGACGAACGGCACTTCAGGCTGCTCCGCTGCTCCACGAACCTCTCGGGCCCCACGGAGGGCTTCGGCCCGACGGACACCCGCATCGTCGCGGACCTGAACCGCGAGGCGGCGGCCGTCTTCCGGGACCACGCGCCGCTCAACCACGTCCTGGCGCAGATCTACCACAACACCCGCGCCACGGCGGAGCGCAAGCAGTCCAAGGCGAAGATCGCGGCCCACGCCGACAAGACGAAGGACATGCCCGCCCACGGCATCATGGCCTTCTGCACCTTCTACGACGGCCTCGACGGGCTCCAGCCGCTGCCGGACGACCCGTTCGACTACGGCGTGAAGGGCGTCAGCGGCCTCACCCGGCTCCGCTTCCGCCGCAAGGAGAACCGGACGGACGAGGCCGAAGTCACCGAGCTCCCCGACCGGTTCACGGTGACGCTCCACCCCGGCTCGGTCTTCCTCATGCCGCTCTCCACCAACCGCCTGTACACGCACGAGATCCGCCCGTCGGCACTGGACGCCGGGACGATCCCCACCCGCCTGGGTTACGTGGTGCGCTGCTCCCGCACCGAAGCCGTCCACAAGGACGGCCGCACCTACCTCAAGCGGGCCGGAGGTCTGGTGGAGCTCGAACCGCCCACCCCGGCCGGCATGGACGAGCTGCGCAGGCTGTACGCCGAGGAGAACAGCACGGCGTCGTACGTCGACTACGGCGACGGCTTCCTCTTCAGCATGAACACGGGGGACTACCGTGCCCCTCGACCGTAGGGCCTGGGACGAGCTCGTCGTCTCGTGCACGCTGCCGGCCGCCGGTGACCCCTTCGCGGAGCTGTCGGCGGCGACGCGCCTGGAGAGCGTCGGGAAGGGCCGGACCGGCGCGGTGCTGTGCGACGTCGACGCCTCCGGCGGCGTACCCCTCGTTCGCACGACCACGCGCTACGCCGAACCGGCGCAGCGCTTCCGCCCGGTGCACACGCGCCTGGCCCGGGACGTCCAGCGCCACGCGGGCCTTCCCGTCGGCTTCGACAACGCGCTCGTGGAGTGCTACACGAACGCCTACAAGAAGATGGGCAGCCACTCCGACCAGGCCCTCGACCTGCGCGACGACGGGTACATCGCCGTCTACTCGTGCTACGAGCACCCCGAAGCGG
The DNA here is from genome assembly GCA_000721275.1 of Microtetraspora glauca. GTDB lineage: Bacteria > Actinomycetota > Actinomycetes > Streptomycetales > Streptomycetaceae > Streptomyces. The sequence goes on from JOFO01000025.1 coordinate 44,163, forward strand.
CGCCCCAGCGGAAGCTCGTCTTCACCGTGAAGGACGGCCAGGAAAAGGGCGAGGAGGACCCCTACGAGATCCCCCTGCCCCACCACAGCGTCGTCGCGTTCTCCGTCGCCGCGAACCGCCGGCTCAAGCACCGCATCGTCTGGGACGCCCCCGGCCACGAGCCGGACAACCGGTGGCTGGGCGTCACCTTCCGCACCTCCAAGACCCGGATCCGCTTCAGCGACGGCCACGCCCACCTCCCGGACGGCACCCGCCTCACCCTGGCCGACGAGGACCAGAGCCGCGCGTTCTACCGCCTGCGGCGCCGCGAGAACGACGACCCCGACTTCACCTACCCGCCCCTCACCTACACCCTCAGCCCCAGCGACCTGCTGCCCCCGACCTGAGCACTCCGGCGTCGGCCGGGCGATGATCGCCTAGGGTTCCCGGTCCCTCGACAGCCGGGCGGACGGCTGCCCCACCGGGCGGATCATCCGCATCAGGGCCGGATCGCGGGTGAAGCCCAACTCCGCGTACAGCGGTGCCGCTTCGTCGCTCGCATGCAGTTCGAAAAGGGTGACCCCGTCCATCTGCAGGTGCCCCAGCAGCGAGGACACGACCGCTCTGGCGTAGCCCCGGCGCCGGTGGGCGGGTTCGGTGGCCACGGCGTGGATGCGGGCGGCCAGGCCCCTGGGATAGCCGGGGCCCGGTAGTACCCGATGGACCAGTGCGAGAGCGCAGGCGGCAAGCCCGCCGTCGGGTGCGTCGACCACGTACGCGCGGGCGTCGCCCTCGGGCCGCAGTCGCTGGGCGAGCTGCTCGCGGGTCACAGCGAGCCATGCGTGCCCGAGCGGTTCGGACAGGACGTACGCGGACCGCAGCCGGGCGATCTCGCCGGCGTCGGCCGGGACGGCGGGCCGTACCGGAGGGGAGGCCGGGGGCGGTTCGGGACGGTCGGGCATGTGCGGGGCGTCTCCGTGATCGGGTGTGCGGGGTCGTTCGGCCGGACGACGGCCGCGGCGTGTTCGCGGGTGTCGTGCGCGGGTCGTCGGGCGGGCGCTCGGTATACCGGGGGGCGCGGCGCACCGTGCGGCGCGGGAGGAGCAGGATCATGGCGCTTCAGCGTATGGACAACGTGGGCATCGTCGTCGAGGACCTGGACGCCGCCGTCGCGTTCTTCACCGAGCTGGGCATGGAGGTCGAAGGCCGGATGCCGATCGAGGGCCTGTTCGCGGACCGGACGGTCGGGCTCGACGGCGTCCGCAGCGAGATCGCGATGATGCGGACCCCGGACGGCCACGGTCGGCTGGAACTCGCGCAGTACCACGCCCCCGCCGCGATCCGCGCGGGGTCGGACGCCCCGCCGCCGAACACGGTGGGTCTGCACCGGGTCATGTTCGCGGTCGACGACCTCGACGACACCCTCGCCCGGCTGCGCCCCCACGGCGCCGAACTGCTCGGCCAGGTGGCCACCTACGAGGACGTCTACCGGCTCTGCTACCTCCGCGGTCCGTCGGGCATCATCGTCGCCCTTGCGGAGCGCATCGGCTGACCGCCGGCCATGCCCCCGGGCGCCGCCGTCGCATAATCCGGTGGACGTGCCTAGGGGGCGTAGGTCTAGCCTAGGGGTCCTAGGGTTCCAGGGAAGGGGTGAGGGCGGGCGATGGTACGGGCCGGGCTGACGGCGGAGCGGGTGACCGCCGCGGGCGCCGAACTGGCGGACGAGGTCGGTTTCGAGCGGGTCACCATGGCGCAGGTGGCGCGGCGGCTGGGCGTGAAGGACGCGAGCCTCTACTCGCACGTGCGGAACCTGGACGACCTCCGCGGCCGGATCGCGCTCGCGGCGGCCGACGAGAAGACGATCCGCATCGCGGAGGCGATGGCCGGGCGGTCCGGCAAGGACGCGCTGGTGGCGTTCGCCGACGCGTGGCGTGCGTACGCCCACGCGCACCCGGGGCGTTACGCGGCGACGCAGACCCCGGTCGACATCGACCCCGCGCTCGCCGCCGACGCGCCCGGACCGCGCCGCGCGGTCGAGCTGACGTACGGGATGCTGCGCGGCTACCGGCTCACCGAGCCCGATCTGACCGACGCGGTCCGGCTGCTGCGCAGCACGTTCCACGGGTTCGTCGCCCTGGAGGCGGCGGGCGGTTTCGCGCACGCGCGCACCCCGCAGCGGTCCTGGGAGCGGACCCTCGACGCCCTGCACACCCTCCTGGAGCACTGGCCCACCACCACCGGAGAAGGAGCATCCGCATGACCACCGAACCGACCACCGCGCACCTGCGCGTCCCCGGAGCGACCCTGCGTCACGAAGTACGCGGCCAGGGCCCGCTCCTGCTCCTGATCCCCGGCGGGACCGGAGGCGCGGCCGGCGTCGCGGGGATCGCCGACGTCCTCGCCGCCGAGTACACCGTCGCCTCCTACGACCCGCGCGGCATGGCGGGCAGCACCCTGGACGACCCCGACGCCCCGCAGCGGGTGTCCGAACACGCCGACGACGCCCTGCGCCTGCTGGACGAGCTGTCGCCCACCGCGCCCGCCCGGGTCTTCGGCGCCAGCTCGGGAGCGATCACCGCGCTCCACCTCCTCACCGCCCACCCCGACCGGGTCGAACGCGTCGTGGCGCACGAACCGCCGGTGCCGGAGGTCCTGCCGGACGCCGCCGTGCACCGCGCCCTCCTCGCGCGCGTGCAGACGACGCTCCGTACCCGGGGGCTCGGGCCGGCGATGGGCGAATTCGCCGCGGGGCTGCGGGCGGACGGCGCGGCCCCCGCGCCCGCCGCGCCGGAGACCGCCGCCGAACTGCCCCCGCAGGCGGCCGCACGCCGCGAGCAGACACTTGGCGACCTCCCGTACTTCCTCGGCCGCGTCGTGCCCAGCTTCATGGCCTACGCCCCGGACCTCGTCCGCCTGCGCGCGCACGCGGCCCGCCTCGTCCTCGCGGGCGGCCACGACTCGCGCGGCGAACTGCCGTACCGTACGGCGGCGTTCCTGGCCGACGCCCTCGGCGCGGACTTCCGGCACTTTTCCGGCGGCCACATCTGCCTCACCACCCACCCCGCCGACTTCGCCGAGCACCTGCGCAAGGCCCTGGCCGCCTGACCCCGGCCCCCTGCCCGCCGCACGCGTCCCGTGCGCGCCGGCGTTCACGAACCGGGGAGCGGCCGGGAGGCGGACGAGCGCGCGACGTACGCCAGTCCGTCGTACTCCTCCGCCAGGGAGGCGGGGAGGAGGTGGAGCCGGTACGTCCAGCGCGGCACCACGGCGCCGAAGCTGCGCGTCCCGTGCCGCTCGCCGAGCCATGCGCGGACGGCCGGCGGCGCGGCGACCGCGCCGCGCAGGTCCAGGAGGTGGTCGCCCGGGTGGGCGGCGGCCAGCCGGGCCTCGACGGTGCCGGCGCGGGGCGGCCCGACCGGATGGGTGGCGACGGGCGTCGGCCGGGGACGGGACCACGGGCCGGGCCGCATCCGCCGGGCCCGGAAGGCGCCGCTGCCGAACAGCAGCCCGAGCGCGTAGTAGGCGTCGCCGTACCGTGCGCGCAGGTGGTGGCCCAGCGTCGGCACCGCGCCCGCGTGACGGCCCTTGGTGACGTGCCCGTTGTGCGCCCAGAGGGCGACCTTGGCCTCAGGGTCTTCGAGGATCGCCCCGACCGCGTCCGCCATGGCGCGGTCGCGCGCGGCGAAGACGGTCCGTTCGGGGTCCTCGTGGTGCCCGGGACGCGTCACCAGATCGGCGGCCCGCACCAGGATCTCGGCGTGCCGCAGCGCGTCGGCAGAGCCTGTGGCCTCGCGACCGTGGCGGCGGACGTACGCCAGCACGTCCTCGGCGTCGCGCACCAGCCGCTGCCGCGGGTCGGGCCGCGACCCCGGATGAGCCGTGGCGAGCACGCGCAGCGGAGCGAGCAGGCCGGCCGCGCGATCGGGCGCCGTCCGGCGGAGGAAGGACGCGAGGACGTCGAGAGAGCCGCCGCACCGCTGCGGATCGATACCGGCGAACCGCACCTTCCGGTCGTCGCGCCGCCCTTGGTTGTAGGCGCGCATCCACTCGATCATGTCGAGCACCTCATGCGTCCGCCAGGTCCAGAACCCCAGCCCGTCGAGCGCCCGCACGGCATCCCCGGCACCGTGGCGGACGTACGCGTCGACCGCCGGACCGGCCGAGGCGCTGGCCTCCATCGCCAGCACCGAGAACCCCAGCTCCGTCACCAGGAACTCCAGCAGCCGGTGCTTGAGCCGGAAGAACTCCCGCGTCCCGTGCGTCGCCTCCCCCAGCCCCACGACCCGCACCCCGTCGAGAACCCCCTTCAGCGGCTGCAGATCGGCCGCGGATCCGCCCGCGGTGACGCGGTCCAGCGGCAATGCGCTCCGCCCCAGCCAGGCCGTCACCTCGTCGGACATACGGTCCCACCCTTCCTCTCCCTGGTGTTGAGCGTCCGGCCGAGCCCTTGGTTCCCTCGACCTCCCTGAAGCGTGCGAAATGTTCGGTCTGTTCGGGTGTGTCTGGGCCCGGGGAGCTGTCCGGAGCGTTTAAGTGAGGAGCCATGGGTTCCTGGGAGAGCGGTCGCGGTGCGGTGAGCCGGCGCGCGTTCGCGGCGGCGGTGGTGGGTGGTGCGGTGGTGGCGCTCGGCGGGTGCGCGTCGGGAGGCGCGGGTGCGGCGGGGGAGAGCGGCGTGGGCCAGGAGGAAGCGGTCGAGCGGGCGTACACGTTCCTCGACCGGCGCGTCGACGAAGCGGCGGGCGGGACCCGGCAGGGGCTGCCCCGCAGCTACACCGGCGGGTGGATGGAGACGCACCACTCGACCATCGCCTTCACCTACGACGTGGCGCTCGTCGTCATCGCCTACTGCGCCCGCGGCACCGCATCCGACCTGAAGCGGGCCCGGGCCCTGGCGGGGACGCTGCTGGCGCTCCAGGCCGGAGACGCCGCCGGCGACGGGCGGGTGCGCCAGTCGTACACCTCCGGGAAGGTGACCGCGGCGGACGGACTGCCGGCGGTCGCCGCCGCCGACGCGTTCACCGGCGCGCAGGCATGGACCGGGCTCGCCCTGCTCCACGTCCACCGCGCGACGGGCGGCGCCGCGTACCGCGACGGCGCGCTGCGGCTCGGCGCGTGGATCCAGGACCACACCGCGTCCACCGCCGGCGTCGCCGGCCACACCGGCGGCACCCCCGCCTCCGGCACGCCGCTCACCTGGAAGTCCACCGAGCACAACACCGACGTCGCCGCCCTCTTCCGCGGCCTCGCCGACGTCACCGGCGACCGCACGTGGGCCGACCGGGCAGCGGTCGCGACCGGCTTCCTCGACGCGCTGTGGAACCCGGACGGCCCCCACTTCTGGACCGGGACCGGCACGGACGGCACCACCGTCAACCGCTCGCCCGTCCCGGAGGACCCCCAGAGCTGGTCCTACCTGGCCACCGGGAACGCCCGGCACGCCGGATCGCTCGACTGGACCCTGCGCCGCCTGGCCGCCGAGGACGGCGGATTTCGCGGAGTGTCGGTCAGCGACGCCGACACCTCCAAGGTGTGGTTCGAGGGCACCGCCCACATGGCCGCCGCCCTCCGCCACCGCGCCGGCGCCGACCGCGCGGACGACGCCGACGGCGCGGACCGGGACCGTGACCGGGAGCAGGCCGACCAGCTGCTCGCCACCCTCCGCGCCGCCCAGGCCCGCGCACCCCACGCCGACGGGTACGGCATCGTCGCCGCGTCCTCCGACGGGCTGCGCACCGGCGACGGCGACACCCTGTACGCCAGCCTGCACACCGGTACGACGGCCTGGTTCGCGCTCGCCGCACAGGGCGCCAACCCGTTCGTGCTCTCCTGACCCCGGTCAGGTCAGCCAGAGCGCCCTGGCCGTCAGCGCGGCGGCGACGAGCAGGACCACCAGCAGCTCCCACCACAGCAGCCGCCGGTCACGGCGCCGGTCGCCGCCCGTCAGCTCCGCCGCGTACCGCGCCAGTTCCTCGTCCGCGTCCGCCGCCGGCGCCCGCCGCGGGTCCCTCTCCGGGCCCGGGCCGCCGGGGTCCGCTGCCGCCGCCGTCATCGTCCCGCCGCCACCTTCCCGGTCTTCTCCGTCTTGTCCCACGCCAGGTCCGCGTTCCGCCGCTCCTGCACCCACGCCGCCACCAGGCAGGCCGCGAGCAGCGACCCGTACCCCACCAGGTGGAGCAGGACCGGCGCGCACCACCGCATCCGCGTCCCGGTGAGCAGCTTCGCGACCCAGGCGAGGGGCAGACTCAGGCCCATCCACGCGTAGACCACGATCATCAGGGGCTGCGGCGAGCCGTCGTCCGTGAACAGGCCGGCGTCGGCGAGGAGCGGCAGGAAGACGGCGGGCAGCGCCGTGACGACCAGGATGCAGGTGGAGACGAGCCCGGGATAGATCAGCGCCTCCCGCCAGCAGCGCCGGAACGTGCCGGGGTCCACGACCGCCGCCATCAGGATGATGAGCAGATAGCAGACGAGGTTGACCACCCACAGCCAGTGGAACAGCTGCCAGGAACGGTCGGAGTCGGTGAAGTACAGGTAGAGCAGCGCCGCCGAACAGACCGTCAGCAGCACGGGCGTGAGGAGCAGCGCGTACCAGATCAGGCCGAAGAGGACCGAGCCGAGCCGGTGCCCCTGCCGCCGTCGCCAGGGACGGAACCACACGTGCCGGTAGCGGTGCGTCACCTGGAGGTTCCCGCGGGCCCACCGCAGCCGCTGCTTCCACAGGCCCGCCAGGTCGCCCGGCTCCTCGGCGAGCACGGTCGCGTACCCGTCGAAGACGACCCGGCGGCCGGTCAGCTGCGTCTCGAAGGTGGTGACGGTGTCCTCGGCCAGCGTGGAGGTGTCGATCCGGCCGCCGATCGCCTCCAGGCTGTCCCGGGAGTGCAGCTGCGCGCCGCCGGCCAGGCACGCGAGGACGCCGAGCACGTTCTGCGCGCGGCGCGCGGCGGCCTGCGCGGTGATGTACTCGAAGGCGATGTAGCGGGTCAGGTAGTTGCCCTGCTTCCCGCTGCCCTCCTTGATGTACGCGGTGACGGCGCCGACCCGCGGGTCCGCGAGGTGGCGGGTCATCCGCAGCAGCGCGTCACGGTCGAAGACGACGTCGGCGTCCATCACCAGCACGGCCTCGGCCCAGTCGTCGGCGAGGACGTGGGCGAGGCCGTGGTTGAGGGTGTGGGCCTTGCCCTGGCCGCCGTCCTCCCGCCGCAGGTGCACCACCCGCCCGGGGTGGCGGCCCGTCAGCCGCCGCATGACCTCCGGCGTCTCGTCGGTGCTGGCGTCGTCGACGACCACGATCCGCAGCCGGTCGGCCGGGTAGCGCAGGGCGAGCAGGCCCTCGACGGACGCGGTGAGGACCGGCGCCTCGTTCCAGGCCGGGATGAGGACGGCGGTACGCGGCAGGTGCGGCGGCCGGTCCTCGTACAGGTGCCGGAAGCGCTGGAGGCCGATCAGCAGGAACTGGACGATCGCGACCACGAGCGGTACGGCGCCGAGGAAGACGAGGACGGTCGCCACGACGTGCAGGATCTGGTTCAGGACGTCCACCGCACCTCCGCCGCCTCCGCCGCCTCTCCCGCCTCTGCGTCCCGCGTCGTGTCGGTGGCGTCCGTCGCGTCGGTGGCGTCCGTGGCGTCCGTCGCGTCGCCGAGCGCGGGCGCCACCCACCGGAACCGGCCCACCGCCTCCGCCCGGTGGGCGTCGCTGCCCGCCCCCAGCCGGACCCCGGCCCGCCGCAGCAGCCGGGCGGTGCGGACGGACGGGCACCGCCACTTCTCGTTCAGCTCGACGGTGACGCCCCGCGCGCGGCAGGCCCGGGCCAGCGGGGCGAGCACGGCCGCGTCGACGGACGCCTCGTCAAGACCCGCCTTCGGCAGCACGCTGAACAGGTGCGCCACGTGCGCGGTCAACCCCGCCGGCACCCGCTCCACGGCCCGCGCCGTCGCCCGGACGAGCAGCCGCAGCGCCTCGTCCGGCGCGAGCCGCCCCTCGTCGAGCAGCGCGCGTACGGTGTCGGGGTGGGCCGGCCCGTCGGGCAGCGGGAACCGGTGGTCGGCCAGCGCCACGTGCTCGACGCCCGTCAGGTCGCCGGGGAGGTCGATGCCGCCCTCGGTGTCGAGGATCTTGGCCTCCACCCCGCACACCAGCGTCAGCGGCGCGGTGCGGCGGGCCGTGCGGACGGCCTGGACGTAGCCGGGGAGGTAGGTGGTGTCGGCGCGGACGTGGTCGGTGAGGACGAGCGCGTCGAGTCCGGCGCCGGCGGCGGAGGCGACGACGGCGTCCAGGGTGTCGTGCCCGTCGGAGAAGTCGGTGTGGGTGTGGAGGTCGGTACGCAGCGGATCGGGCCCCTCCGGGACCGCGCCGTGCGCCGGCGAGCCGGTCACGCCGCCGCCTCCCGGGCCCCTTCGGCGGCGGGCCGGCCGGCCTCCGTCACGTCACCCATGTCGCCGAGCTCACGCGGCGCGAGGACGACGTCCTGCCAGTGCCGGACGACCGCCGTCTCCCGGTGCGCGATCCGCTCCGGGAGGGTGACGCCGAGCAGCGAGGCCACGGCCCACTTCGGCATGTCCACCCCGCCGGCGACCGTCAGCGAAAGACCGCCCGGGGGACGCGGGTTGACCTCCAGGAGCGCCGCCTTCCCCGACCGGTTCTCGCGCAGCTGGACGTTGAGGACGCCGCGCAGCCCCAGGGTGCGGACGGTGTCCTCGGCGAGCCCGGACAGCTCGGGCAGGTCCAGGACGCGGCCGGCGACGACGATGCCGGAGTCCGTCTTGTCCCGGGCCCGCGGCACGGCGGCCACGACCCGGCCGCCCGCGTCGGTGAGCACGTCCACGGAGTACTCGGTGCCGGGCAGGAACTCCTGGAGCAGGTACGACCCGTCCTGCGGCAGCCCGGCCACCTCCTCGGCGGAGCGCACGACGACGATGCCGCGCGAACCGGAACCGCTGCGCGGCTTCGCCACCGCCGGATAGCCGCCCTCGGGTTCCACCGGGCCCGACGCCCCGACGAGCAGGGTGTCCGGCAGCCGTACCGCGCCCTGGCACGCCTCCGCCAGCCGCCACTTGTCCAGGCACGCCTCCAGCGACTCGGCGGGGGAGACCAGCACCCGCACGCCCGCGTCGGCGAAGGTGGCGGCCACGCGGGCGAGCGCCACGAGCTCCACGTCCACGGTCGGCACCAGGACGTCGATGGCGTGGCGCCGGCACAGCCGCAGCACGGCCTCGGCGAAGCCGGGGGCGTCGCCGGGCGGCAGCAGCATCCGGTAGGCGCGCGGCACGAGGTACAGGCCCGCGCCGTTGGGGTCGAGGTCGGCGGCGTACCGCTCGGCCGCCCCTTCGAGGCCCCGGAGGAAGCACACGCCGGACGGCCCGCCGGCGCCGGTGACGAGGACCCGCGGCGGTCTGCCGAGCGGCAGGGAGAGGTCCGGCACCGGGGCGGAGGCGGGGGCGGAGGCGGGGGAGGGGTCAGAGGAGGACGGCGTTGCGTTCATGGACGAGCTCCAGGGGTTCGGCGTAGCGGGTCTGGGGGAAGCGGCCCCAGTAGCGGGCGGTGGAGCGCAGCAGGTCCTCGTCGAGGTACCAGCGGCTCGCCGCCTGCGAGTGGTGCGCGGCGATCGCGGCGAGCTTGGCCTCCACGTCGACCTCGCTCAGCTCGATGAACCGGTTCGGCCGGTACGCCACGGTCGCGGAGGGCGACTGGTAGCAGGCGAGGCGCGCCACCTTGCGGCAGGCCACGAGCGTCGCGCGGTGCACGGCCCGGTGGTCCTGGTGGGTGTCGCTCTCGGAGTGGACGACGACGACGTCCGGCGTCACCTCGGCGACGACGCGTTCCACGGCCTCCACGGTGACCCGGTCGTCGGCCATCGACCCGTCGGGCAGGTTCTCCATGACGAGCCGGGCGCCCAGCACCTCGGCGGCCCGGTGGGCCTCCCGCCGGCGCAGCGCCGGGTCGCCGCCGTTCCCGCCGCCGGACATGGTGAGGATCGTGACGTCCCAGCCGCTGTGCGCGCGGCGGTGGATGGTGCCGCCGAGGCCGATCTCCACGTCGTCCGGGTGGGCGCCGACCACCAGCATGCGCAGCGAGCCCTGCCCGGAGCCCTCGACGCCGAGCGGATCGGCCCGCTCCGCGACGGCCCGGGCGACGGCCGCCGCCAGCGCGTCCGGATCGGAGCGCTCGACCAGGTCGGCGGCCTTGCCGCGCAGCGCGGACACGGCGAGGCGGGCGGTGGGCGCGTCGTCGGTCACGACGACCGGGATGCCGGAATGCCGGTCCCGCCAGCGCCGGAGGAGCCGGAGGAGCGCTTCATGGCTTCCGGCCCCGCCGCCGGCCTCGCTGCGGGACTCGCGCCCGGCCCCGCTTTCGGCCTCGGTCTCGGTCTCGGCGAGGCCGGTGTGCCACACGGCCGCGTCCCAGAACCGTACGGGCGCGGGCGGGGCGGCGCCGACCTCCAGGAAGGCGTCCGTGGAGCGGACGGTGTGGACGGTCGACGCTCCGTGCTCGCGCAGGGCCTGGGCGATACGTTCGGCGGTCGCCGGGTCCGCTTCGCCGAGGAGGATACGGGCTCCGGCGAGGGGGGCGGCCTCCGCGCCGTCAGGGTCCTGCCCGCTGTCGACAGGACCGCGTCTTCTTTCGGACATTTCGGACATATAGTGCAGACTACAGTGTGATGTGGATCTCCCCACCGGGACGAAGGGCCCCTCCAGCGGTGGCCTCCGGTCCGGAACGCCAGTGGCTCTCGTGACCCGTCCGGAGCGCGAGGGCGGCGTCGGGGCGTGGAAACGCGGGCGTCCCTGGGGGAGTCCTCGGGGAACGGAGCCGTACTCCGCCGCATCGGGGGCGTGAAACGCGGCCGTCAGACCCCGGCCGGACGCAGTCGCCAGACCTCGGCGCCAGTCCCTGCGCCAGTTCCGGCGCCGGTAACCCCGGAGATTCCGCTCCCCTGAGGTGCCACTCCGCCGCCGCCCCGCACCACCCTCTTTGCCGCCCCCGCGCCACCGAAAGGTCCCGCCCCATGGAGCACGCCCCCACCGGACAGGACCCTCGATCGGCCCTCGACCACCAGGCCCTGCGCGAGCTGCTGGCCGCCCAGCGCCACCGCATCGAGACGTACGCGCGCACCCACCGCCCGGCGCCGCGCGCCCCCGCCGCCCCGCCCGCCACGGCGCCGGAGCCCGTGCCCGCCCCCGTACAGGACCTCCTTGACGCGCTGCCCATGGCGGCGCTCCTCGTCGCACCCCAGACGGACGACGGCGGCCGGATCACCGACTTCCTGTACCTCACGCAGAACACCCGGGCCGTCTCGTACGCCCGCGCCCATGTCCCCGCCGCGTCCGTACCCCGCTGGAGCGGCCCCGTCCGTCTCTTCGACCGCTTCCCCCTCCTCCAGGGCACCGGCCTGCCCCGCATGCTCGCCGACGCCCACCACGAGCGGGCGCCGCAGGGGCCCGAGATCGTGGAGTGGTTCATCCCCCGCCCCGACGGGCCGCCGGCCCGGATCAGCAACGACGTCGTCGTGGCCCCCTGCGGCGACCACCTCCTCGTCACCTGGGAACCGGGCCACCCCGTCCGCATGGCCCTCGCCGCCCAGAAACTCGTCCGCACCTGCTGGGCCGAGTGGAACATCGCCGACGCGACGGTCACCCCCTCGCTGGGCTTCCGGCACGTCCTCGGCCTCGCCCCGCACACACCCGTCCCGGCCGACCTCCTCGACCTCGCGGACCTCCTCGCCCCCGCCAGCCTCACCGAGCTCTACCGTCTCCTCTACGACATCTTCTTCCACAAGCGCCGCTCCGAGTGCGCGGTCACGCTCCCCGGGCCGTACGAACGCGTCATCCGCGTCGTCGCCGAACCGGTCCGTCCCCGCAAAGGGCCCGTCTGGGCGGTCCGCGCCGTCCTCGTCGACATCACGGACGACACCCGCCGCCGCGCCCGCGCCGACGCGGCGCGTGCGGAAGCCCGCCGCCAGCGCGCCCGCGCCGAGGCGCTGGCCGACGTCGCGGACGCGCTGCGCGAGGCCGTCGTCCCCCGCTCGCCGGGCGGACTCGCCTCCTCCGGCATCGACACCGCCGTCGTCTACCGGCCCGACTCCACCCGCTCCGGCGTCGGCGGCGACTGGTACAAGGCCCGCCGGCTGCCCGGCGGCCGCCTCCTCCTCGCCCTCGGCGACGCCCGCGGCCACGGCCTCGACGCGGTCACCCTCATGGCCAAACTCCGGTACGCCCTCGCCGGGCTGGCCTACACCGACGCCCCCGTCGAACAACTCACCCACTGGCTCAACGACATGGCCTGCGACGACGGCGCCGAGTCAACCGCCACGGCGGTCATCGCCCGCTACCACCCCGAGCGCGGCGTCCTGCGCTGGACCTGCGCCGGCCACCCCCTGCCCGTCCTCCTCCGCGACGGCCGCGCCACCCTGCTGCCCGCCCCGCCCGGCGGCCCCGGACTCACCCTCGGCGTCCTGCCCGACGTCCCGTACGCCGCCGCCGAAACCCCCCTCGCCGACGGCGACATCGTGCTGCTCTACTCCGACGGCCTCGTCGAACGCCGCGACACCGACCCCGACGAGGACACCGCCCGGCTGCTCACCACCGCCGAGCAGCTCCTGCACACCCACCCGGCCCTCCATGACCACACCACGCTCCAGTCGTACGCGGACGAGCTGATCGCCCGCCTCGACGGCCCCCACCGCTCCGACGACGTCACCCTCCTCGCCCTCCGCCGCACGCACGGCTGACGGCCGAAGGCGCCGATGCGCGTGTGTCCTCAGTCGAAGTCGGCGTCGATGCCGCGCGCGGCGAAGATCTCGGCGGCGTCCGGCACGGCCAGGACGCCGTCCTCGGCGAAGGTGACCTCCCGCAGGTTCGGCAGCAGTGCGAGGTCGTCGAGCGACCGCACGTCGAACAGGTCGTCCTCGCCGTCCCAGGCGGGAGCGCAGTGCCGGAAGACGTCCGCCCCGGCGTCGAAGCACAGCTCCTCGACGCCGGCCAGCAGCTCGGCCGGTATCTCCAGCGCCTCGAAATGCGCCCGCGCCTCCGGCAGCACCTCCTCGTGGAGGCCGTTCTCCAGCACGTAGTCAACGGGGTCGTCGATCCCGCGCTCCGCCAGCTTCGCGGACAGGCTGAAGACCGGCAGGACGGGCGCGGGGCCGTACATGAGCTCCTCGATGACGAGCAGCTTGAGATTGAAGTCGCGGAACTGGCTCATGGCACATGACTACCACGCGGCTACGACAACGCCTGAGCGCGCTGATAGAACACCGCCATGACCTTCCGCTTCACCGCACGCATCGCCTGCACCGAGATCGACCCCGAGGGCGGCTTCATCGAGGCCGCGCTCGCGGAGGACGAGGACGGCAGCGGCTTCATCCTGATGTTCATGGCGGACGCGGCCGAGCCCGACGCGCAGGAGGCCGCCCTGGGCATGGACACGCACTGCCTGGTCACCGCCGACCAGGGGACCGCGTACGGCTGCGTGCGCGAGGCCGTGTTGAAGGGCAACGTCCTGCGCATCGTGCTCGATCCGGAGTCGCTGGAGAGCCTGCGCCTGGACGACGGTGAGATCGAGGCCGTCATCGAGGCACCCGATGAGGACATCGCCGCCTTCCGTCAAGTCCTCAGGCGCGTGCTCGGGTACGGGCGGGCGGAGGCGGTCCCGGTGCCGCTGGCGGTCTGAGGGGGAAGAGAAGAGAAGGGGAGGAGGGAGGGAAGGCGGGTCGCGGTCGAACCGACGCGCCCACTGGGGCCCCTGACCCGCTGCGTATGATCGGCGCTCTGGGCGCCCTGGGCGGCCGGGTGGGGGAGAGGGTGGGAGATGTACTTCGACGAGAACGAACCGCAGGCCGTTCGGGACGCACGGCTCGCCGCGCAGCGAGTCGGGCAGCGAGCCGCGGCGCGAGAGGCGCGCAGGACCGCGGTGCTGGACTCCGGGATGGCCCATGTCGGCGCGGCGATCGTGGCGGTCGCCCTGGTGCTCCTCGGCTGGTTCGGCAAGACGGTCGCACTGGCCGCCGTCGGCGGCGTCTTCGTGTTCTGGTTCTGCGCCGCGCTCGTCTGGACCTACGCCGACGGGGACCACGGCCGGCACGCGCTCCAGCGCGCGTACAACCTCACCTTCGGGTGGGCCGACGGGCTCTGACGCCCCGCCGCGGCGCGGCAGCCGACCGGCCGCCGCGCCGCGACGGTGGATCAGCGGGCCGCCAGGAAGGCGAGGATGCGCTCGTTGACCTCCTCCGGCTTCTCGGTGAGGAGGAAGTGGCCGGCGCCTTCGATCATGGCGCCGTCCGAGCCCTCCGGCAGCAGCTCGAGGAGGTCGGCGAGCGTCGCCTTGTCGACGACCGGGTCCTCGCTCCCGTGGAGGTACAGGGTGGGCTGGGACGGCAGCTTCTCCAGCACGCGGACCATCTCCCAGTCGGGCGTGCCGAACGTCGCGGCCGGGAAGTTCTGCCGGTACAGCTCCAGGCCCAGGTGCAGCCGCTCCGGCGTGTTCAGTCCCTCCTTCATCGCCTTGCGGTCCTCGGTGGAGTCGTAGCCGGGGACCGTTCCCGTCCAGTGGTTCCAGAGCCAGTCCAGGTACGCCAGGTTGTCGGCGGCCACCAGCTGGTCGGCTATGGCCATCTGGAAGAAGTAGAAGTGGACGTACCGTTCGATCCGCTCGGGATCGGCGGCGCCGCGGTCGTAGAACCGCAGCGGCGGAACGTCGTTGACGACCACCTTGGCCCACCGCTCGGGCGCGGCAGCGGCGGCGCCCCAAGTGGTGAACCCGCCCCAGTCGTGCCCGATCAGCACCGCGTCGGAACCGCCGCCGAGCGCCTCGTGCAGGCCGTTGGCGTCGGCGATCAGGTCGGGCAGCCGCATGCTCCCGTCGGGCGGCACCTGGGACGGCGCGAACCCCCGCATGGTGGGCACGACGGCGCGGTACCCCGCGTCGGCGAGCGCCGGCATCAGGTACCGGTACAACTTCGGCGTGTCGAAGCCGTGCAGCATGAGGGCGAGCGGCCCTTCGCCCGCTTCGACGTACGCCAGGTCCAGGCCGTTGACCTTGACGTGCTTGTGCTTCCACTTCATGTCCATGTCCCTCTCCGTAGCTCGCGGGCTGTGCGGCACCGCGACTAGAAAGAACGTTCTAACAAGCGGCAAGCTAGCACGGTGCTCGCGAGATCCACAAGCTAAAACGAACGATCTATTCAGTCGCCTTGCCGAACAGGTCGGGCCGGTCGCGCAGCGGCTCCCACATGCCGAGGAAGTCGACGTACTGGTCCTCGCACCAGGTCCGCATCGTTGATTCCGGCGGCGCCGACGAGCGTGTCGGGGAGGCGGCGAGCCGGCAGTGACGGGGTCTGCTCGTCGACGTCGGTCAGGGTGCTGCCGGCGACCGCCAGATTGAAGGCCCGGTGCCGGGTCTCGTTCGCCGCGATGTGGGCCGCCGCCAGCTGCGCCGCCCAGCCGCCCTGCGGATCGCAGCGCCCATAGGCGACGCTGTCGCCGACGATCACGATGCGGGCCGCCGCGCGCAGCGCCCGCGCGTCCAGGTACGCCCACGCGGTCTCGCCCGAGGTGAGGCGCACGCGCCGCCGGGCGTAGTCGTCCTCGTCGCTGAGCCGCGGCACGGCGCCGTCGACCGTCGCACCGAGCCGCCGTTCCAGGGGCAGATCACCCTATCGGCCGCCTTTGGCACCGCCTCCCGAGGCTGTGACAGCCCCGCCGCCCCGTCGTCCCGCCGCCCCTGCGGCGGATGCCGACCGGCCCCGGCAGCCGTACCGTCGTGCTGACGACCCTGGAGGAGCCACCGTGACCACCGAGCAGAACGCCCGCGACGCCATCACCCGGATTCTCGGCGCCGACGCCCATGCCGACGTCACCTCGTTCCCCGGCGGGAACCTGGCCATCCGGATCACGGCCGGGGAGCACACCGCCACCGTCGACGGCCACGATTCCAGCGGGTGGGGCTGGACCGTCGACCCGGGCACCGACGAGGGCTTCTCCGGCCACGAGGAGGTGGCCGACACGTTGGAGGCCGCGTTGACCCATGTGCGCGAGCAGCTCGGCCGCTGACGGGGGGCGCGCGCTCCAGGGGCCTGCGCGAGAAGGGCGCGTCACCTCCCCGCGGTTGTGTCGCGGCTGGTGGCTGTGCCGGGTGTGGTCCGTGAGGCTCGATGCTCGTGATGACGCAGCGACCCGTGGCCGCGCGCCGTGCCGGTGCGCAGGCGCTTCGCGGGTGAGCGGTCCGGGGGCCGTCGGCGTGGTCGCGGTCACTCAGCCAGTATCGGGGGTCCGCTGCCGACGTACCACGTCACGTGCCAACGACGTTCAGGTGCAACGGTGGCGGCTGGCGGGGAACGCGGCTCAGCTGGTGCGCGTGAAGGTGTCGAGTTCGCAGCTGTCGGGGTCGCCGACGTATCTGTAGAGGTGGGGGTTCTCGCGACTGCCGCTGACGTAGAGACCGTCTCCGTAGGACCCACCGTTGACATCGCTGTCCCAGTAGCCGCTGATCTTGTGGAAGCTGAAGGAGAGGGGCCAGTCGGCGTCGTTGACGGCAGCCAACTTCCACGTTCCGCTTCCGGTTCTGCCCCGCGTCTCGCCGGTGGCTCCGTCGAGATCTGCGGGCCACCCGACGGCGGTGAACGTCCCGACGCTGTCGAGGGCCAAGCGTCCGACCGAGCTTTGATAGGTGCCGACCAATTCGCTCGGGCTGAGTCCCTCTGGCCGCTGGCCGGCCCCCGGGCAGGGGGAGTACTGGGCGGCGCAGCCGGTCCCACTCGCCGATGCGGCCAGGATCAGTGTGCATGCCAGTCCGGACAGTTTTCGGTTCATACTCTGCCCTCCCTTTCGCCGTACGGGCAGCGAGGTGGAGCCACTTCACACCGCGCCCTCTCATCTGCCCTACCAGAGGGTGGCCGGGCCCGTGAGGACCCAGCCGGTGTCGACGGGCTTCACCCAGAAGCTCAGCGCCACCTCGATGAGCTGCGCGCGGTAGGTGATCTCGACGTAGACGCTGCTGCCGGTGTCGCCCCAGTGGAAGTCCGCGGGACGGAGTTCCGCCAGCCAGGACAGATCCTGCTCCCACGCGTCGGCAGCAGGACTTCCGTCGGCCTCCTCTCCCTCTGCGCTTGCTTCGACGGACCCGGTCCAGAGGGCCTTGAACACATGGCGCATCGCATGGTGATCGATGAGCTGCTCCGCCTCGGGGATTCTCCCGGCTCGGAGCAGGTCGAAGTAGCGGTGGACGGCGGCCTCGACGTCCGTCCGGGAAGGGTGTTCCGTCCAGATTCTCACCGCGCGGTCGCCATCGCCACGGCAAGGCCGTTCAGTCGCAGGCGGGTTGCCCCGCGCAGGTGAGGGAGGTCGTCTGCCGGACGGTCGGAGGGGGTGAGGAAGGCGGCCTGTTCGGTCCATCGCAGGAGGGTGCCGTCGGGTTCCGGGTGCAGTTCCACGGTGACCAGGGAGGTCCAGCGGGGAACGTCGTCCACGGCCGCCGTGTAGGTGTAGACGATGCGCGCGTCCGGCACGATGTCGACGTACCGGGAGGTGTAGGCGAGCCGTTCCGGCGCGGCGCCCGGCACCGAGAAGACGCTCGTGACGGTCTCGCCGCCGGTGACCGCGAAGGCGTGGTCGTACGACACCTCGCGGCCCGGCAGCCGGAACCAGCGGCGCCGCACCGGCGTATCGGCGAAGGCGCTGAAGACCGTGCCCGGGGCGGTGGTGAGGCGGGTCTCCACGGTGAACGTGTCATGGCGTACGGCGGCGGGCACCGCACCGTGGTCGGCGGTCGGGTCGAGCGCAGCGGGTCTCCCGGGCATGTTTCCTCGCAACGGTTCAGGCGGATCAGCAGAGCGGCGGGTCGGCCGGCGGCCGCCGGTGGTTACGATCCGTATGTAACGCGGGTGCGGTGGCCGCGGACAAGATCTCCCGCTTACGCACTTCGAAGTCAGTCACGCACCCGAAGGGAACAGGCAGGACCATGGGATCGGCGCTGCGCTCGCAACTGGAGGCCGCCGGCGTCACGCCCGAGTGCGCGTCCACCATCGTCCTCGTGCGGGACCTCCTCGCCCGGGTCGGAGACAAGTGGACGGTGCTGGTCGTCACCACGCTCGCCGACGGGCCCCTCCGCTTCACGGCGCTGCACAGCCGGATCGCCGGGGTCTCCGAGCGCATGCTGAGCCAGACCCTGCGCGCGCTGACCCGCGACGGCCTGGTGAAGCGCACGCCCTACCGTCAGGTGCCGCCGCGCGTCGAGTACGAACTCACGCCCCTGGGGCGGTCATTGAGCGACGCTGTCGCCGGGCTCGTCCACTGGGTGCAGGAGCACCAGACCGAGATCGGCCGCAACCGCGACGCGTACGACGCCGACCACCGACCCGAAGCGTCCTGAACGCCGGCCGGGCGGGCCCAGGGCGCAGGCAGGTCAGTCCGGCGTGCGCAGCCCGGCCAGGAGTCGGTCGAGTGCCTGCTCCCCTGCCCGCGGGTCTCCGCCCCGCGCGATCCAGAGCGCTGCCTCGTTCATCGCCCCCGACAGCAGTCGCGCAAGCGGCTCCACCGGCTGATCGGCGATCACCCCGGCGTCGACGAGCGCCGCCAGCGCCTCCGCGAGGTGCCGGGCCGACGACTCCTCGTCCATGGCCCGCCACTCGTCCCAGCCCAGCACGGTCGGCGCGTCGACCAGCAGGATCCGCCGTACGGCAGGGTCGGTACCCGCCGCGAGGAAGGCCCGGCAGCCGGCCCGTAGCTGCTCCCACAGGTCCTCGTGCCGCTCCGCCTCGGCCTCGACCCGCTCGCCCAGTTCCTGCTGCACCTCGCCGACGACGGCCCGGAAGAGTCCGGCCTTGCTGTCGAAGTGACCCTTCCCGTTTCGCGTACCGAGGATGTGCTGACGCCGAGATTCACATACCTTGGGTATGTGAATAGGACGCGAGGGCTGCAGAGGAGCTCACCATGACGAACGACGTCCAGACCGCCACCCCCGAGAACAGGCTCACCGGCTTCTATCCGGTGCTCGCCACCCGGGACGTCGCGGCCTCCCGCGACTTCTACACCCGTCACCTCGGCTTCGACGTCACCTTCGAGGCCGACTGGTACGTCAGCCTGCGCCGCCCCGACGCCCCGCAGTACGAGCTGGCCCTTCTCGACCCCGCTCACCCCTCCGTCCCCGCGACCCGCCGGGCCGCACTCCAGGGCGGCCTGCTGCTCAACTTCGAGGTGGACGACGTCGACGCCGAGCACCGGCGGCTCGTCACGGAGGCGGGCCTGCGCGAGGTTCTGCCGCTCCGCACGGAGGAGTTCGGCCAGCGCCACTTCATCCTCGCCGCCCCCGACGGCGTGCTGATCGACGTGATCACGGTCGTCCCGCCGAGCGAGGAGTACGCCGCCCAGTACGTCGACGCGTGACGGCAGGGGCGACCGAGCGGCCTGTCCCGCCGGTCGCGCCGGGCTCGCTACTCGACCTTCGCCGCGCGTGCCCCCGGTGCCGGCAGCGACCTCGACCGTGGTCCCGAAAACGTCCTCGCCCCGGACAGGCCCCGGGCGTCATCATGGCCGGGTGACGCCGACCGAAGCAGCCGCCCTCGCCCTCCACGACCGTGCCGCCCTCTGGAACGTGGGCGAGGCGAGGGCGAGCGAGGTCGTCGATGCCGCGTGCGACGCGCTCGTGGCCGGACTCGACACCCCGGCCCTGCGCATCCTCGCCGCCTGCACCCGCGCCGAGGCCGACTACGACGTCCACGACCTGCTGCCCCCGGCGCTGGACGAGCTGGGCCTCGCCCTCCAGCCGGCCGACAGTACGGCCGGTCAGGAAGCAGCCGTACGTGCGCTCGTGCGGCAGCTGCTCGCGGACGAGTTGGAGCCCTGGGAGCTCACCTTCCGGATCCATCGCCGGTACGGACATGGGTTGGCCCTGACGCGACGGCTGGCCGAGCTGGATGACGAGTACGGCATCCTCGAGTACGGCGGCAGCGTGCGGGAGATCGACGCGGAGGTCATGGCCGAAGCCCGTCGGCTCGCAGCGGTACGCACGGTGGCGGGGCGGCCGGAAGGCCCCACCCCGCCACCCACCACCCGCCACGAGCCGTCAGCCGTGAAGAACGAGCCCTGACCCGTCAGCCGTCAGCCGTCAGCCGTCAGCCGACGACCGACGACCGACAACCGTCAGTCGTCCCGACCCTCCGTCCCTGAGGCCGCCCGCCGCACCCCGAGCGCGGCCAGCACCGCGCCGGCGACGCACAGCAGGCCGGCGACGAGGACCGCCGTGTGCACGCCGTTCATGAAGGCCAGGTGACTGCCTTCGGTCACGGCCGCCCTGAGCTGCGCGGGCATCTGGTCGGAGACGGGGGCGATGCCCATGGCGACGGCGTCCTTCGCCTCGTGCAGTCCGGCCGCCGCCGCGGCGGGGACTCCGGCGGCGGTGAGTTCACCGGTCAGCGTGGAGCCGACGCGGCTGCTGATGAGGGAGACGAGTACGGAGGTGCCGAGGGCGCCGCCGATCTGGAGGGCGGTGGCCTGGAGGCCGCCGGCCACACCACCGTCCTGGACCGGGGCGTTGCCGACGATGGCCTCGGAGGAGGAGGCCATCACCATGCCGACGCCGAGGCCGAGCGCGATGAACGGCGGCCACATCGCCGCGTAGGCGGAGTCGGGGCTCCAGCCGAGCATCAGGAAGCAGGCGACCGCCTGGAGGGCCATGCCCAGCGGCATGGTGAGCCGCGGGCCGAACCGGTCCGTGAGCGCCGCCCCCAGCGGGGACGCCACGACCGACGCGAGGCTGAGCGGCAGGGTGCGTACGCCGGCCTCGACGGGGCCGAAACCGCGGACGCTCTGCAGGTAGAGCATGACGAAGAAGATCACGCCGAGCAGGACGAAGAAGTTGAGCGCGGTGATGACCGTGCCGATGGTCAGCGCCGGGCTGCGGAACAGGCGCATGGGCAGCAGCGGCGACGCGACACGGGTCTCGACGACGCCGAAGACCAGCAGGACCACCAGGCCCGCGCCGATCGCGCTCAGCGTCCCGGCCGAGGTCCAGCCCCAGGTCTCGCCCTTCACCACGCCGAAGACGACGGCGAGCAGGCCGAGCGCCAGCAGGACCACGCCGAGGACGTCGAACCGCTCCTGCGCGGCGGCCGTGTTCTTGCTCTGCGGCAGGACGGAGGCGCTGAAGGCGAACGCGACGACGCCGATGGGCGCGTTGATGTAGAAGACGTACTCCCAGGTGACGTGCTCGACGAGCAGGCCGCCGACGATCGGGCCGAGCGCCGTGGACACCGACGAGACCATCGCCCAGATGCCGACCGCCATGCCGAACTTCTTCGGCGGGAACACCGCACGCAGCAGCCCCAGGGTGTTCGGCATGAGCAGGGCGCCGAAGAAGCCCTGCACCGCGCGGAAGGCGATGACGCCCTCGATGGACCCGGCGAGGCCGATGGCCACGGACGCGGCGGTGAAGCCGACGACGCCGGTCAGGTAGACGGTACGGCGCCCGAACCGGTCACCGAGCTTGCCGCCGAGGATCAGCGCCGCCGCGAGGGCCAGCAGGTAGGAGTTGGTGACCCACTGCAGGTCGGCGGTGGAGGCGCCCAGGTCCCGGCCGATCGCGGGATTGGCGATGGCGACGACCGAGCCGTCGAGACCGACCATGAAGAGGCCGAAGGCGACGGCGACCAGGGTCAGCCACGGGTTGGCGCGCCGCCCGCCGGGCGGGGCGGCGGCGGAGGCCGGGGCGGCCGGCGTCGACGCCGGGGAGGAGAGGATGTCGGTGGGCATGACTGTGCCTTGCTGTCCTTCGTACGTCATGAGGAAAGCGCGGACCGGCAGCGCCAGGTCCGCGGAAACGCGAAACGCCAAACGCGAAACGCGAAACGAGATGAAGAGAAATAAGGAGGAGAGGTGCCCGTGCTCAGTGAGCGGCGGGGCGGTGCAGGCTCTCGTTGAGCGACACGAGCGCGCCCAGAGCGGAGCCGAGGGCGTCGAGTTCGCCCTCGGTCAGGGTGCGCAGGGCCCGTGCCACGTGGGCGCCCATGAGCCGGTTGACCTCGGCGAGCTCCCGGCGGGAGGTGGCCGTGAGGTGCAGGTGCGCGACGCGCTTGTCGGCGGGGTCCTGCCGGCGCTCCAGCAGGCCCTGATCGGTCAGCTGCCGTACCACCGCGCTGACGTTGTTCGGCTTCATGAGCAGCGCCTCGGCGCTCTCGCGCACGGTGACGCCGTCGTGGTCGTGGACGTGCCGCAGCAGCGCGAGCTGTGCCTCGGTGGGCTTGGGGTAGGGAAGCGGCTCTTGGTCCAGGTGCCGCTCGAAGGCCCGGGCCAGCGCCGGCAGGCACGCCACGAGGCCGGCGGCCAGGTGGTCGGTGTTCCGCGGGGGCGGGCTGAGGTCGGGCATGCCGCCATCTTAGGTATGTCAAGATAGGTATGTCAAGATAAGGAATAACGCGCGACGCCCCGCACCGGAACTCCGGTGCGGGGCGCCCCTCAGCCCGCCGCCGTCGGCGGCGTCGCTCAGTACAGGTTGCCGTACGTCTGGAAGCCGTAGCCGATCTTCACGCGGGCGCTCACGGCCGCGTCGGTGCCCGTGCCCAGGTAGCGGTACAGGTCGCCCGACGCGGTCGCGCCGAGCAGGTCGGCCCGCCCGTCGCCGCTGATGTCGCCCGGCGCCACCAGCTTCGCGTACGCGCCCCAGCCGCCGCCGATCAGCAGCCGGCCCGCGAACGGGGCCTTGGCGGAGCCCGTACCCCGGTACAGGTACAGGTTGCCCGAGCCGTCGCGGGCCACGACGTCCGTACGGCCGTCGCCGGTGTGGTCGCCCGCGCCCAGGATCTGGTTGTACGCGTTCCACCCGGAGCCGACCCGGACACGGGAGGCGAAGCCCGTACCGGCGCCGTTGCCCTGATACAGGTACAGGACACCCGACCTGTCCCGCGCGAGCAGGTCCGACTTGCCGTCGCCGGACAGGTCGCCCGGGCCGACGAGCCGGTTGTAGACCCCCCAGCCACCGCCGAAGACGTGCTTGTTGGAGGTGTTGTAGAGGTACCCGTCGCGGACGAACAGCAGGTCCGGGATCGTGTTGCCGTCCAGCGCGTAGGCCAGCGTGACGTCCGCGCCCGCCCAGCCGCCGTCGGAGCTCAGCTGCTCACGGGGAGCGAGCTTGCCGTTGTTCAGACCGCGGTGCCAGAACAGGGTCCCGGCCTTGTCCCGCGCCATGAACAGCGTCCTGCCGAGGGACGGGACGTTGCCCGCCCCGCCGAACTGGTCCACCTTGTTCCAGGCGGTGCCGGTCTGCGCCCGCGCCGTGAACGTCCCGTTGCCGCGCCCGTAGTACGCCCACAGGGTGCCGTTCAGGTCGCGCGCGAACACGTCGGCGCGGCCGTCGAGGTTGCGGTCGTCGACGGCGACGATCTGGTTGTAGACCTGCCACCCGGTGGCGAGCGCCTTCCGCGGCTTGAACGGCGCCGACTTGTCGCCGGTGCTGCCGTAGAAGTACACCTGGCCCGCCGGCGTACGGGCCAGCAGGTCGCCCTTGCCGTCGCCGTCGTTGTCGCCGAGACCCACGACCTGGTCGTAGTCGTCCCAGCCCGGGCCCACCTTCACACGCCCGGCGAAGGGCGCCGACAGCGTCCCGGTCGCCCGGTAGAAGTACAGGTCGCCGTTGTGCTGCCGGGCCATGACGTCCGCCCGGCCGTCGCCGTCGACGTCGCCGGGCGAGAACACCTTGTTGTAGACGTTCCAGCCGTACCCGGTCCACCGCAGCGCGCCCCAGGTGGTCGAGGCGTCCGCGTACAGCCGGAGCGCACCGGTCGCGGACACCGACAGCAGCTCGGGCGAGCCCGAGCCGTTCTGGTCGCCGATCGGCACGAGGTCGAAGTCGGTGCTCGTGCCGTCGGTCACGAACTCGACGTGCGCCCCGCCCGAGGACGGCGCCACGAACGTGAAGCCGTTCCGCGTGCGGTGGACCAGGTCGGTCTTGCCGTCACCGGTCACGTCGAAGCGCGGCTTGCCCGCGGCCGTGGCCGCGGCGGTACGAGCCGTGCCGCCGCCCGGCGACGGCTCGTCGAGCGCCGGCACCGCCGAGGTCTCGGTCAGCGGCCGCCGCAGATCGGGCAGCGGAACGGAGTCGGCGACGGCCGGCGACGCCAGCAGCATGCCGGAGGAGACGGCGAGCGCGGTGCAGGTGGTGACACGCCGAGCACGCCGGGAAAAAGCGGAACCCAAAAGATCCCCCCCTGGGGAACGTGGACGAGGACCGGAAAGAGGGGTCGGCGACACCCCGCACGGCCGCCGGACGACGGGCCCGTGCGGGCGGCGAACACCCCCCCCGGATGTGTAGGCGGAGTGTACGCACAAGAACGATCACCCGCACAGGCGCCTCTCTCAGTCCGTCACCTCGGCCGCCTGCCTCACCCTCCGGCTCACCTCCACCTCACGTTCCACCTCCACCTCACCTTCCACCTCGCCTCCCGGCTCCCCGTCTACCTCACCTTGATGATCACCTTGCCGAACGGGCGGGCCGAGGCGTAGTACGCGTACGCCGCCGCCTCCTCGAACGGGAACACCCGGTCGACGACCGGCCGGAGCCGATGCGCCGCGATCGCGTCGTTCATGGCGACGAACTGGGCGCGGCTGCCGACGGCCAGGGCGCGGACCGTCGCCGCCACGCCGAACAGCACGCGCGGGTCGATCGGCGGCCAGTCGCCGGAGACCGATCCGACGAAGGCGAGGTGGCCGTCGACGGCGACCGAGCGCAGCGACTGCTCCAGCGTGCCGGCGGTGTCGACGACGCGGTCGACGCCGCGCCCGCCGGTCAGCTCGCGGACGACCCCGGACCAGTCCGGGGTCTCGCGGTAGTTGACGACGTGGTCCGCCCCCAGGGCCCGCAGCCGCCGCTCCTTCTCCGCGCGGCCCGTCGTGGCGATCACGCGGGCGCCCAGGAGTCTCGCGAACTGGAGCGTGAACAGCGAGACGCCGCCGGAGCCGGTGGCCAGGACGGTCTGGCCGGGCCGGATGCCGCGGCCGTCGCCGGTCAGGGCGTTCCAGGCGGTGACGGCGGCGCAGGGGAGCGTCGCCGCCTCGGCGTAGGAGAGGTGGTCGGGGACGTGCACGAGCGCGTCCTCGGGGAGGACCGCCAGCTCGGTCAGCATGCCGTCGAGCGAACCGCCCAGCTGCGGCAGGTACGCCGGCTCCAGCGGCCCGTCCAGCCAGTGCGGGAACACTCCGGCGGTGACACGGTCACCCGGGCGCACCCGCCGGACCCCCGGCCCGACGGCGACGACCTCGCCGGCACCGTCCGAGACCGGGACGACATCCGGCTTCACGGGCAGCACGTACGCGTCCCGCAGCACCAGGAGCTCGCGGAAGCTGAGCGAGGCGGCGTGGACCGCCACCGCGACCTCTCCGCGCCCGGGCGTGCGCGGTTCGTGGGTACGCAGCGACAGGCGGGCGACGGCGGTACGGGGGCCGGCGCCGACACCCGCGCCGGCGGCGGCGCCGAGCACGTACCCGCGCACCTTCGGGGGAAGCGTCATCGCCCTCAGCCCTCGATGAACTGGTAGTCGCTCACGATGCGGCCGTCGGGGCCGAGCACCAGGACCTCCAGCCCGACGCCGACGGCCTCCCCGCCGTCCCTCGGCACCATCTCCCAGCGGAACTTGACGACGTCGTGGAGCCGGTCGACGTCACCCCGCGACCGGAAGACGTACGTGCCCGGCGCGACGAACTCCTCGTAGGCGCGCGTCACCCGGAAGTCCAGGGCCTCGTGCCCGCGCGCCTCCAGGACGAGACGGCGGAAGCCCAGCCCCTCCGCGGTCGCCCGCATCTCCTGGGGCGGCTGCAGCACGTGGAGGGCGTCGGGGGACCACAGGCCGCGGACCGCGGCGCGGCGGCGCTCCGCGTCGGGTTCGTTCCACACGGCGACGTACCGGTCGGTGAGCTGCTGGACGGCGAAGGTGCTGTCGAAGGTGGTGCTGATATCGACGTCGGTCATGGTCGGGTCGGGTCCCCTCGGTCGTGACGGTCGGCTTGCGGCGACGACCGTGCCGCCATCGGCCGCCGCCCGGCAATTCCCCACAGGGAATCGCGGAACGGCGGCCGGCCGGGATACACCAGGGGCGTGAGCAGCGAATCGACCCGAGGCGGCCTCGCCGCAGCGATGCGCGAGTGGCGCGCCCGGCGGCGCGTGAGCCAGCTGGAACTGGCCACCCGAGCCGGCACCACCCAGCGGCACATCAGCTTCATCGAGAGCGGCCGGTCGACCCCCGGCCGGTCCATGATCATCCGGCTGGCCGAGTCCCTGGAGGTGCCGATCCGGGAGCGCAACGCCCTGCTCCTGGCGGCCGGCTTCGCCCCCGTCTACCCGCGGACCCCCCTCGACGATCCCCGGCTCGAACCCGTCCGCACCGCCCTCGACCGCATCCTGCACGGCCATCTGCCGTACCCGGCGGTGGTCGTGGACCGTCACGGCGACCTGGTCTCCGCCAACACCGCCTTCCACGTCCTCACCGCCGACGTGGCCCCGCACCTGCTCGCACCACCGGTGAGCGTTCCCCGGGTCCTGCTCCACCCGCAGGGCCTCGCCCCGCGCATCGTCAACCTCGACGAATGGGCGTGGCACATCATCGACCGCCTCCAGGCGGAGAGCGTACGCAACCCGGACGACCGGCTCCGGGGCCTCGCCGCCGACCTGACCGCCCTGGCGCCCCCGCGTCCGCGCGAGTCGCCGCACCACCTCGGCTTCGCCGTCCCCCTGCGCCTCCGGGCACCCGGTCCGGCGGACGACAGGGAGCTGACGCTCATCACCACGCTCACCCACTTCGGCACGGCGATCGACGTGACCGTCGCCGAACTGAGGCTCGAAGCGTTCCTCCCGGCCGACCAGGCGACCAGCACCCTGCTGGCGGAACTCCTCGCGGCGAACCCAGGGCGCGGAGGCGTTCGGCGGGGGAGCCCTGCGGGAGGAGCGCGACCGTCGGCTCCCCGCTGAGGTACGGGCGTCACGGCATCGCGTCCGAGACGGACTTGACGCCGCCGTGCGCGGTGAGACCGCCGTCGACCGGGATGTCCGCGCCGGTGAGGAACGACGAGCCGTCGGAGAGGAGGAAGACCACCAGCGGGGTCACCTCTTCGACCGTGCCCACCCGGCCCAGGGGCGTCTCACGGAGGTTCGCCTCGCGGAAGGCGGGCGCTGCCGAGGCCGTCATCTCCGTCTCGATGAACCCGGGGTGGATCGTGTTGACCCGGATCCCGCGCGGCCCGAGCTCCAGGGCCGCGGTCCTCGACAGCCCCCGCAGGGCCCACTTGCTCGTCGTGTACGCCACCGGGTAGTGGGCGGTCAGCGCGGCGGAGGAACCGACGTTCACCACGGACGAGCCCGGCGGCATCAGGGGCGCCAGGTGCTGGATGCCCAGGAGCGGACCGTGCACGTTGACGGCGTGGACGCGACTCATGTCCTCGGCGGTGACCTCGGTCAGCCGGGCCCGCCAGGTGATGCCGGCGTTGTTGACCAGGCCGTGCACCGCCCCGTACGCCTCGCGCAGGTCGGCGGCGAGCCCGGCCCACTCGTCGGCGCGGGTGACGTCGAGCCGGCGGACGCCTTCTCCGCTGTTCACATCCGTCGCGATGACCGTCGCGCCCTCGCGTTCCAGCGCCGCCACCTCGGCCGCCCCCTGGCCGCGCGCCGCGCCCGTCACGACGACGACCTTCCCCGCGAGCAGCCCGCCGCTCACGGCCGCTCCCGGTCGCGGCGCCGTCCCCTGGGCAGCGGGACCGGCTCCGCTCCGGGGACGATCCGGCTGGTGAGGGTCCCGATGCCGGCCACGGTGAGCGTGACGGTGTCGCCCGGCTTCAGCGGTGGCGGGACCCGCTCGCCGGAGCGGCCCCACAGCTCGGCGAGGCAGCCGCCGTTGCCGCAGGTGCCGGAGCCCAGGACGTCGCCGGCGACGATCCGGGTGCCGCGCGAGGCGTAGGCGGCCATCTCCTCGAACGTCCAGCTCATGTGGGACAGCAAGTCGCTGCCGACGCGCTAGCCGTTGACCTCGGCGGTGAGGGCCAGGCGCAGGAAGCCGTCGGCGTCGCGGTACGGCTCCAGCTCGTCGGCGGTCACCAGGTACGGCCCGAGCGTGGTCGCGGTGTCCTTGCCCTTGCACGGGCCGAGTCCGACCCTCATCTCGGCGGACTGCAGGTCCCGCGCCGACCAGTCGTTGAAGACCGTGTAGCCGACGATGTGGTCCCGGGCCCGCTCCGGGGTGAGGTCGCGGCCCTCGCGGCCGATGACGGCGGCCACTTCGAGCTCGAAGTCGAGCACCGACGACCCGGGCGGCACGGGCACGTCGTCGTGCGGCCCGAAGATCGCGTGCGGGTTGGTGAAGTAGAACGTGGGCGCCTCGTACCACTGCTCGGGCACGCCGGCGGCGCCGTCCACGGAGCGCCGCACGCCCTCCACGTGCTCCTCGAAGGTGACGAAGTCCCTGACGGAGGCGGGCCGCAGCGGCGGGAGCAGCCGGACCTCGGAGACGTGCGGCCCGGGCGGCCCGTCCAGGGAGGCGGCCCCGGCGGCGAGCAGGCCGGGCAGGCCGCCGGCGGCGCGGATCAGGTCGGTGAGCCCGGTGACGCCGGGCAGCGGGAACAGGGTGCCGTCGTCGTCGACGACGGCGACGCGGCTCAGGTGCGGGTGCGGGTTCTGGTTCCGGTCGGTGAATGAGGCGAAGCGCATGGTGCGGCGGCTCCCTGGTGGAGGACGGGGGAGTGAGGGGTGCGGGGCCGGGGCCGGGAGCGCGGCGGCGCGGGTCAGGGCGGGACACCGCCGGCGCGCTCCCGGGGACGGGGCGGCCGGGTCCTAGACCGGCGGGGCGACGAAGCAGCCGCGGTCCGGGTCGTTGAACGACTCCTTCGCGACGAGCTCGTTCATCGGGTTGGCGGTGCCCCACTGGTCGGTGACCTCGGGCCGCGAGAAGTCGTAGACGTGGGGGTGCCAGGTGTCCTCGTCGAGGTTCTCCAGCTCGGTGGTGTACTCGACGGTGTTGCCGTGCGGGTCGAGGAAGTACGTGAAGGTGTTGTCGCCGGCCATGTGCCGGCCCGGCCCCCAGATCTTCGTGTGGCCGGCCCGCAGGACCCGGCCCGTGCCGCGCATGTACTCGTCGATGCCGCGCATCTCGAAGGAGATGTGGTGCAGCGAGGTGTGCGGGCCCTTCGCCAGCGCCATCGAGTGGTGCTGGCTGCTGATGCGCATGAAGTGCATGACGTCGCCCATGCGCGGCGAGCTGAGCGTGTCGGACAGGCGAAAGCCGAGATGCCGCTCGTACCACTCCCGAGTGCGGTCCAGATCGGGGGAGTTGAGGACGACGTGCGACAGCTTGACCGGGATCGACTCCTTCTCCTCGATCTTCCGGTGCTCGCGCACCGCCACGTCGGCGGAGACCTCGATCGTGCGGCCGTCGACGTCGAAGAACCGGAAGCCGTACCCGCCGCCGGGGGTGTCGACCGTGCCGGGCCGCGAGATCAGCCGCACCCCGCCGGCGAGCAGGTGCTCGGCGAGCGCGTCGACGTCCGCCGGGGTCGCGGCGCCGTACGAGACGAGATCGAGGCGCTTCTCGTCGGCCTTGCGCAGCCGGACGACGTACTGTTCGGAGCTGCCCTCGGCGGCGAGGAAGGAGATGCCGGAGTCCTCGGCGACCTTGGTCAGGCCCCAGACGCCGGCGTAGAAGTCGAGCTGCTTGTCGTAGTCGGGCACGGCGAGGTCGACGTGCCGCAGGTGGGTGAGCAGGCGGGGAGCACTCATGACGGATGCCTCCTCAGGCGGGGGGAGAGGGGGAGCAGCGCGGCGGCGTTCGCACCGCGCACGGCGTGGAAGTCGGCCTCGGGCAGGCCCGCCGCGCGCAGCGCGCCGACGGGGTCGTCGGAGCCCATGTCGAAGGGGAAGTCGGAGCCGAGCAGCACCCGGTCGGGGCCCGCCGCCTCCACCAGCGCCCGCAGCACGGCCGGGTCGTGGACGAGGGAGTCGAAGTACAGACGCTTCAGGTAGCTGCTGGGGAGCTCGGCGCAGCCGGCGGACGCGTCGGTCCGGGCCCGCCAGGCGTGGTCGCTGCGCCCGATGTGGGTGGGCAGGTAGCCG
Organism: Microtetraspora glauca; assembly: GCA_000721275.1. Lineage (GTDB taxonomy): Bacteria > Actinomycetota > Actinomycetes > Streptomycetales > Streptomycetaceae > Streptomyces. The sequence goes on from JOFO01000025.1 coordinate 74,205, forward strand.
CCGCCGTGGGCCGCGACGACCGTCAGGCCGGGGTGCCGGTCGAGGACGCCGGAGAAGATCAGGTGCGAGAGGGCGACGGCGTTCTCGGTGGGCTGGCCGACGGTGTTGGACAGGTACCAGCGGTCCAGGCGCGCGTCGAGCGTGCAGCCGAACGGGTGCAGGAACACGATCGCCCCCGTCTCCTCGGCGCGCGCCCACAGCGGCTCGTACGCCGGATCGGACAGCTCGCGGCCGGGTGCGTGACTGGAGATCTCCACCCCGGCGAGCCCCAGTTCCAGGGCGTGGTCCAGGGCGGGGACGGTCTGCTCCGGGTGCTGGAGCGGGGCGAGTCCCAGCCCCCGCAGCCGGCTCGGCGCCGCGGCACAGTGCGCGGCGGTCGCCTCGTGGGCCAGCCGCCAGACCTTCTCGGCCGTCTCGGCGTCCGCCCAGGAGTGGTAGTGGGAAGGGGACGGGCTGACGAGCTGCACGTCGACGCCCTGGGCGTCCATCCGGGCGAGCCGGACGGCGGGGTCGGTCAGCGCCGGGATCCGGTCGCGGACCATGGGACCGTTGACGGCGAGCGCGTCGGGCCCGCTGCGGCGGGCGTCGAGCGCCTTTGCCTCGGCGTGCCCGGGCAGGCCGGCGACGAGCGCGTCGACCTCGGGCAGCAGGACGTGGGCGTGGACGTCCACGGTGGGCGCGGTCCCGGGCTGTGCGGTCAGCGGCGTGGTCTCGGGCTGCGAGGTCGCGGGCTGTGGGCTCACGGCAGCTCCCGCAGCATCGTCATCGTGCGGGCCATCAGGCCGGGCACGTCCGCGTCCCGGACGCCGTCGAGCTGCCACCGCCCGATCTGCACGGACGCCTCGACCACCGGCCGGACGCGCGCGATCCGGCGCTCGTAGTACGCCTGGAGCAGCGCGTCGTCCCACGCGTCGGCTTCGGTGAGCATCCGTACGAGGACCCAGGCGTCCTCCAGGGACAGCGCGGCGCCCTGGGCGAGCGTCGGCGGGCAGCAGTGCGCGGCGTCTCCGACGAGGACGACCCGGCCCCGGTGCCAGGACCCCTCGACGAGCAGCCGGTCGAACCACGTGTAGTTGACCTTCGCCGGATCGGTGAGCGTCGCGGTGATCTCGGGCCACGCCCCTCCGTAGGCCGAGGCGAGCCGAACCATCTCCGCGGCGTACGACGCGGGCGGGAGGGACGCGCGGTCGCGGTTCTGCTCCACCACGTACGCGTACAGGGTGCTGTCGCCGGTCGGGCAGTACCCGGCGATGAACGCCGGGCCGCCGTAGGCGAGATCGGTGCGCCGGACCGCTTCGGGACGCGGCGCCTCGGCCCGCCAGATGGCCATGCCGGTCGGCTCGGGCCTGTCGGTGATCCCGATCTGCGCGCGGGTGGCGGAGCCCAGTCCGTCGGCGGCGATCACCAGGTCGTAGCGGTGCTCGCCGCCGTCACTGAGCCGGACCGAGACGCCGTCGGCGTCCTGGTCCAGGATCGTGGCGGTCGTGCCCAGGCGGACCGTGGCGCCGCCGGCGCGCACGGCGTCGATGAGGATCTGCTGGAGGCGGGGGCGCCGCATGCCGACGGTGGCGGGCAGGTCGTCGCCGCCGGTGCGCAGGTCGCGCTGGACGTGCAGGACGGTGCCGTCGGGCGCGGTGATGCCGACGGACCCGAAGGTGAAGCCGGACGCCTTCACCTCGTCCCAGACGCCGAGTTCGCGCAGGACGCGCAGGGCGTTGCCCTGGAGGGTGATGCCGGAGCCGGCGGTGGCGTTCCAGTCGTCCTTCGCCTCGACGAGGTCGACGTCGATCCCGGCGCGGCGCAGCAGGATCGTCGCGGCGCTGCCGGCCGCGCCGCCGCCGACGACCAGGACTCTGCGGGGTGTGCTGCTCATAGAGGGAACTCCCTTGTTCCTCGGACTGGTGGGGACCCGGGGGCTACTTGACGGCGACCGGGTTGACGGGGGACCCGACGGCGCCGGTGATGGGCAGGGGCGCGGCGGTGAGCCAGAACGCGTACGCGCCGTCGGCGGCGCAGTCCTCCGCCAGGGCCTCGAAGTCCCACATCTCGCCGATCAGCAGGCCGATGTGCGGGATGACGACCTGGTGCAGCGGCTGGAAGGCGTGGTCGAACTCGTTGGGCCGCACCTCGAAGCCCCAGGTGTCGGTCGCGATCGCGGCGATCTCGCTGCGGTGCAGCCAGGACGCGGTGGTGAACGACAGTCCGGGCGCGGGCCCGTCGGCGTAGTCGCCCCACCCGTCCCGCCGCACGCGGGCGAGCTGCCCGGTCCGTACGAGGACGATGTCCCCGCGCCCGACCGTGACCCCGTGCGCCTCGGCCGTCGCCGTCAGGTGCTCCTCGGTGATCGCGAACCCGTCCGGCAGCTCGCCGTCGTCGCCCACGTCGCGTCCGACGTCGAGGAGCACGGCGCGGCCGGCGACGTGCGGGGCCAGGTGCTCGATGCCGGTGACGAGGTCGCCGTCCGAGGTGACGACCCGCTCGGCCGGCCGGCCGTTCCACGCCTTGCCGTGGTCGAAGATGTGGCCGAGCCCGTCCCACTGGGTGGAGCACTGCAGCGGCATCGCGATCACGTCGTCGGCGCCGCCGATGCCGTGCGGGAAGCCCTGGTTGCCGAGCGCGGCGTCCGTGCCGGTGTCCAGCATCGTGTGGACGGGGTTGGTGCGCCGCCGCCAGCCCTTCTGCGGGCCGTTCATGTCGAAGCGCTGCGACAGCGAGAACGCGGCCCCGCGCCGGACGAGCGCGGCGCCTTCGCGCCGCTTGCCCTCGTCGAGGAAGTTGACGGTGCCGAGCCGGTCGTCGTCGCCCCAGCGGCCCCAGTTGGAGCACGCTTCGGCGGCCCGGGCGATGGAGCCCTCGGGATCGGCGGGGTTCACGGCGCCTCCGCGACACATCGGGTGCGCTGCGTGCCCAGGCCGGTGATGGTGGATTCCATGACGTCGCCGTCGCGCAGCAGCCGGCCCCAGTGCATGCCGTTGCCGGCCGGCGAGCCGGTGAGCACGAGGTCGCCGGGCAGGAGCCGTGCGCTCTGGGAGGCGTACGCGACCATGCGGGCGACGCCGAAGATCATGTCCTCGGTGGACTCGTCCTGCATGACCTCGCCGTTGAGCTTCAGCGTCAGCCGCAGGGCGCCGGTGTCGGCGACGGACTCGGCCGGCACGATCCACGGGCCGAGCGGGGTGAAGCCGGGGGCGTTCTTGCTGCGCAGCCAGTCGGTGCCGATCTGCGGCATGTCGCGGCGGAACACCGTGGCCCGGTCGGTCAGGTCGTTGGCGATCGTGTACCCCGCGACGTACTCCAGGGCCTCCTCCGGCGCGACCCGGTACGCGGGCCGGCCGATCACCGCCGCCAGCTCCAGCTCCCAGTCCGGCTTCTCCGCCCATGCCGGCAGCGTCACGTCGTCGTACGGGCCGGTGAGGGCGCTCGGCAGGCCGATGAACACGTACGGAAGGTCCTCGGCGGCCCGCCGGTCCATGATCGCGGCGGCCTCCGCGCGCCGCTCCTCCTCGGGGCGCTCGTCGCCCGGGGCGCGGTGCGCGACGTGCAGGTCGATGACGTGCTGCCGGTAGTTGGCGCCCGACTGGAACACCTGCCGCGGCTCCACCGGCGCGAGCACCCGGAACTCGGCCAGCGGACGCGGGGCGGTGGTCGCGCCTTCGCCTTCCGCCAACACGCTCAACTGCGGGAGGAGTTCAGGCCACCGCTCCAGCACGCCCCGCATCGTCAGCGCCGGGACGCCGAGCGCCACCCGCAGGTCGTGGACCCGCTCCCGACGATCGACGAGGGCGGGGAACGGAGCGCCGTCGGGCGCCGAGAGGGTACCGAGCGCGAAAGGTCCGGAGAAGGGTCCGGAAAGGGGTTCAGGTTTCACCGACATGTCCTCCTGATTGCGGTGCGACTAATCTGGACCCGCGTCACGCGATCAGGGAGATAGATTCCGTGGATGCGTGTCATCCGCGCCATGAATAATCACTGCTCGGCCCCCGCAGAAGGACTCGGTGCACCCGCGATGAATCTGGCCCGCCTGGACCTCAACCTCGTCGTCGCCCTGCGGGCCCTCCTCGAAGAGCGCAACGTCACCCGGGCCGGACAGCGCGTGGGCCTGAGCCAGCCCGCCATGAGCGCCGCCCTGGCCCGGCTGCGCCGGCACTTCGACGACGACCTGCTCTCCCGCACGGGGAGCCAGTACGAACTCACCGCGCTCGGCCAGGTCCTCCTCGACCGCACCGCCACCGCGTACGACGTCCTCGAACGGCTCTTCACCAGCCAGGCCGCCTTCGACCCGGCCACCGAGACCCGCGAGTTCCGCCTCGTCTCCTCCGACTACGCCGTCGACGTCTTCGCCGTCGAACTCGCCCGCGCCGTGCACGAGGAGGCGCCCGGCATCCGCCTCCGCCTCACCCGCACCCCCGCCACCGTCGTCGACGACACCGAGAGCCTGCTCAGCGCCACCGACGGCCTGCTGATGCCCCACGGCGTCATCAGCGGATACCCCGCCACCGACCTCTACGACGACCGCTGGGTGTTCGTCGTCGCCGACGACCACCCCGACGTCGAGGACCGCCTCACCCAGGACGACCTCGCCCGGCTGCCCTGGGTCACCTACCAGCGCACCTACGACGCCCCCGCCGTCCGCCAGCTCGGCATGCTCGGCATCGAACCGCGCGTCGAGGTCTCCGTCGACAGCTTCCACGCCCTGCCCGCGCTGGTCGCCGGCACCCGCCGCATCGCCCTCGTCCAGGCCCGCCTCGCCCACCGCCTCGCCCCCCTCGGCGGCGTACGCGTCCTCGAACCGCCCTACGAGGCCGTCCCCCTCCGCGAAGCGCTCTGGTGGCACCCGGTCCACACCCACGACGCCGCCCACATCTGGCTCCGGGAGACCGCGGCGAAGGTCGGCCGCCGCATCACCGCGACACCCGCCTGAAGCCCCCCGTGGCCCTCACCGACGCGTGACGGCGCCCGCGCACCCCGGCCGTACGCGCGCATCCATCCGGTGGATCGGACCCATCGGGAACGCGGATGATCCGGGGGATGGGCAACACGCCCGGCAGCACGCATAGTCGAGGCACTTCACCCCGCCCGTACGCCGCGTCCGCACGTCCCGCCCGCATGCCTGCGCGCCGTCTCCGACGGGAACCCTTCCGCCGCCTTGGAGCCCCCCATGCCCGCAGCCCCTCTCGAACCGCCGTCCGCATCCACATCCGCCGACTCAGCTGCATCCACAGGCGCTGCCGCCGGGCGGCTCCCCGCGGCCCTCCTCATGGCCGGCAGCTGTCTGCCCGTCCTCGGAGCGGTCCTCCTCGCTCCCGTACTTCCGCGCATGCAGGACCACTTCGCCGACGTGCCCGGAAGCGCGGCGCTGGTCCCCGTCGTGCTCACCGTCCCCGCGCTCGCCCTCGCGCTCCTCGCCCCCTTCGCCGGGGTGATCGTCGACCGGCTCGGCCGCAAACGCCTGCTTGTCGCCGCCACAGCCCTCTACGCGGTGTTCGGTACGGCACCCCTGTGGCTGGAATCCCTCCATGCCATCCTGATCAGCCGCGTCCTCGTGGGCATCGCCGAAGCCGCGATCATGACCGCCTGCACCACCCTCATCGGCGACTACTACAGCGGCGAACTCCGCGACCGCTACCTGGCCCTCCAGACCATGTGCGCCTCGGCCTCCGCCACGCTCTTCTTCGTGCTCGGAGGAGCCCTCGGAGCCGCCGACTGGCGGGCCCCCTTCTGGCTCTACGCCGTCGGCCTGCTCATCGCCCCCGTCATGGCCCGTGTCCTGCCGGCCCCCCGCGCGCCGCAACCGTCCGCCGCCGCCCCGGAGACGGCCCTCCCGCAGCCGCCGTTCCCCCTGCGCCGCATGGCGGGCGTCTGCCTCCTCACGGTCTTCGGCGCCGTCGTGTTCTACACCGTCCCCGTCGAGATGGCGTACCTCCTGGACGACCTGGGCACCGACTCCACCGGCACGATCGGCGCCGTCACCGCGGTGGCCAGCGCCGCCACCGTCCTCGGCTCCGTCCTCTTCACCCGCCTCGCGCCGCACCGCCGCCACGGCCTGCCCGTCCCGCTCGCGCTGTGCGCCGCCGGCTTCCTGCTGATCGGCCTCGCCGACGGCCTTCCGCTCCTCGTCGCCGGCGCGGTCGTCAACTGCCTCGGGAGCGGGCTGCTCCTGCCCGCGCTGGTCACCCGCGCCATGTCCCTCCTCGCGTTCGAGGACCGGGGCCGCGGCATGGGCCTGTGGACGGCGGCCTTCTTCCTCGGCGAGTTCCTCTGCCCCCTCATCCTTTTGGCGGCCAAGGAGCCCGCGGGCAGCCTGGCGTCCGCCGTGGCCGCCCTCGGCGCGTCCGCCGCCCTCCTCGCGGCCGCCCTCCTCGCCACGGCCCGCCGGGCCGCACCCCGCACGACCCCGCCGAGCCCCTGACGGGCTCCGGCGCCCGGCGCGCGGGCGGGGGCCGCCGAAGCGGCCCCCGCGTCACGCCCCGGTCAGCGGAAGTCGTCCAGCGCGTACGGCGACACCCACCAGCCGTTGCGGCAGATGCGGCCCTCGGGGTCGTGGTCGCCCTCGGCGTACTCGCCGCTGCCGGTCTTCTCGCCGTAGGGGCCCGTGTAGTAGCTGGTGTAGTAGTAGCGGCAGCCGGCCGCCGCCTGGGCGGCGGGCGCGGCCTGGGCGGCGGGCACGACGACGAACGAGGCCGCGGCCGCACAGGCGGCGACGGCGACGAGACGCGAGAACGTCCTCACGGGGGAACCTCCTTGATCTGCGGGGCGGGTCCTTCGCCCGCCCTCGCGCCGCCCAGGCTGACACCGGTCGCACATCCCCTCCCGGACCCACCCGCGGGCCGTCATCCGGCCGGGTCGGGCGAACCGATTCACCACTCCGCCATTCAGTCGGTGGCCACCGTCGGGAGGGAGCGCCGCCACCGCCACCGCCGGCGCGCGGCGCGAGCAGGAAGGCCGGCTCGGCCCCACCCAGGCCGCCGGGACCGGCTGCGGCACGGGGCCGGCGACCGGCGACCGGCCTGTCGTAGGCGGCGGATAGCCTGCGGGAATGAGCAACGAGATCTGGGACGCCCTGGCGGCGACCCCCCTTCCGGAAGTACGGCGCCGCGCCGCCCTCGTCGACGACCTCGTCGGCATCACGCCCGTGAGCGTGCCCGGCGCGCAGCGCCTCGCCTGGAACGACGGCGGCGGCCAGTCCGCCGTCTGGTACTTCACGGACGACGGCCGCGCCCTGCTGCTCACGTTCGACCACGAATCGGAACTGAACCTGTACGCGGAGGACGACTTCGCCCTCCAGGAGTCCTTCTACGACGGCGTCCCGGAACCCCTCGTCGCCCTGGTGCGCGACCGCCCCGAGAACTACGAGTCGCTGAACCTCACCGACCCCGCGACGGGCCGCACGATCCACTACGCGGGCGGAGTCTTCTGGTACGACGGCACCTCCTGGCACGTCTCCACCGGCCTCCAGAAGCACTGCGGCAGCGAGGAGCTGGACCTCTTCCGCGAGTCCGGCTTCGACTACTGCCTGGAGGTCTACCGCTTCGGCGAGGCATTCGCCCCGGCCACCCTTGAGGAGCTCCACGACGAAAGCGACGGGTAGAGAGCTGGTGGAGATGCGACCGCACCCGCGGAGACCGCGGAGTCGGCCTCGGCCCGACCTGCACTGTTGTCCGCGTGCGCGGCCTGCTTGAATGCGCGAGTGATCGAACCGCCGGAGTGCCCTGCATGCTGAAGGCCACGGCGCAGGGCTCTCGATGGAGAGCAGGCCGCCTGCTGGTGGGTGCCGACGCCGGCGCCCCGGTCTGGAAGCCGTCCTTCGGCAAGCGGGAGACCGTACTGCCGGACGACCTGCGCCAGGTCGGGGTGCGCCCGCCCTCCGTGCGGGAGGCGATGTCCGTCAATCCGGGGAGCCGGATCGTGGAATGCGACTCCTCCACGGGGAAGATCCTCATCGCGGTCATGCCGCTGGAACTCGACCAGGTGGTCAAGGCACTGGCCTGACCTGCCCGGCGCCGCCCCCGGCGCCCGCGGACGCGTCGGGGCGGCCGCCGGAACGACTGCCCTCTGGCCGCCGCACCATCGCGAACGAGGCCGCTCCGGCACGCAACCGCCAGAAGCACGGCTCCTGTGGCGGTCGCCCGCCGCCGCGCCGTCTCCCTCGCGGTACGGCATCGCCGTCCGCCATAGGACGGCCCTGCACCCCACGCCCAGCAACGAGCGGCTCCGAACGGCGGCAGCTCTCCCGTCCCCGTTCACCAGTCCCGGCCGGCGGTCAGCTCCTCCGCGTCCGCATCCGCGACCCCGTATGCCGCCGCGACGAACCAGAACTCGTCGCAGATCCACTCCCGCGCCACTGTCTCGATCCCGCTCCGGGCCGCCGCTCCGCCGGAGACGCGACGGAGCCACACACAGATACGTTTCCTCCCCCGCCCCGGCCCGACAGGCCCCTGAGCAGCCACGATGCCGTCGGCACGGTGTGCTTCCCGCGCGCGGGGGGAGTGCTCCCCGCGCGCCCGCCCTTCGGGTGAGCACGGACGTGAAAGGGGTACGGCGACGGGTCAAAGGTGATCATCGGCGGCCCGGTCCGCCCTGACAGCCGGCGAGAAGCGCTGCCCAGGGCATGCCGGGCGCCCGCCGTGCGCCGGTCCGCGCACGGCGCCGAAGCCCTTCGAGCTCAACCGAGACGAGGTGCACCCCATGGCTGAGAAGCCCCACCCGCCGCGCGTGGAGAAGGTCCTGGTCATCGGAGCCGGCGTCAGCGGTCTGACCACCGCCCTGGAACTGGCCCGGGTCCGCGAGAACGGCAAGCCCCGCTACCACGTCCAGGTCGTCGCCGAGCGGCCCGCCGACAAGACCGTGTCCGTGATCGCCGGGGCCCTGTGGGAGTTCCCTCCCGCGGTGTGCGGCCAGCACGGCAACCAGCTGTCGATCATGCGGTCCAAGCGCTGGTCGGTGGAGTCGTACAAGGAGTTCCGCAAGCTCTCCCCGCAGGCCGGCGTCCACATGGTCACGTCCAACTTCTACTTCGGCGTCAAGATCGAGGACGACTGGCCCGAGCACACCAAGATGCGCGAGCTGGAGAAGCTGTCCGAGGAGGAGGAGATCCACGGCTTCCGCCGCATGACCCAGGAGGACCTGAAGAAGGTCCCCGCGTCCTTCGGCGTCAGGGACGGCTACCAGCTCCAGGTCCCGGTGGTCGACACCCCCATCTACACCCGCTGGCTGCGCGAACAGCTCAAGCAGCAGAGCAACGTCACCGTCACCTACGGCAAGCGCATCACCGACCGGCTGGTCCCGCAGAGCGCGAAGATCCGCAAGGACTGGGACGTCGACGCCATCGTCAACTGCACGGGCATGGGCGCGGCGGAACTGGCCGGCGCCTGCATGGTCCCCCTGCGCGGTGCCCTCGTCCGGGTCCCGGTCTCGCGCTGGGCCAGCAGGCCCAAGACCGCGTACGCCATCTCCAAGACCGCGCACCAGCAGGACATGGTCTTCATCGTCCCGCGCGAAACCCACCTCATCCTCGGCGGCCTGGTCGAACCGAGGGAGTACGACACCCACATCGGCAAGGACTACCAGCCGGTCAAGGACATGTTCGACCGCTGCAAGCGCTTCGCCCCCGAACTGCTGAAGGACGTCGAACTGTCCGACACCGACGTCGACGTCATCGCCGGCCTGCGCCCCTACCGCGTGGAGAACGTCTGCGTGGAGAAGGAGTACGGCTTCAACATCGTCCACAACTTCGGTCACGGCGGCAGCGGCTTGAGCCTCTCCTACGGCTGCGCCCGCGAAGCCATCGGCCTGCTGGAGAGCATGGAAGGCCCCTCTTTCCGGGTCGTCGACCTGCCCCCGGCCGCGCTCCACCACCACCCCGACACGTACACGGAACTGGACACGCCCGCCTTTCCCACCATCCAGCTCGACGGCCAGCAGGTCTCCGTCGAGCACCCCGTCTACAACTGACACCGCGTGCGCCACGGGCGCCGGCCGGCGAGAGTCGGCCGGCGCCCGTGCCGTGCGCGGCTGTCACGCCGAGGTGAGCTTTCCGGCGTCCAGGGTGAGGACGCGGTGGCTGAGGTGGCGGACCAGGGCGTGGTCGTGGCAGATCAGGAGGTAGCCGAGGCCGTGCGCTTCCTGGAGGTCGAGGAGCAGGTTGGCGATCGCGGCGCGGAGGGACGGGTCGAGGGCGGAGACGGGTTCGTCGAGGATCAGGAGCTTCGGCGCGCAGGCGAGGGCGCGGGCGATGCAGACGCGCTGGCACTGGCCGCCGGACAGTTCGTGGGGGAGCCGCGCGCCGAGCGAGGGGTCGAGTCCGACCTGGGCGAGGAGTTCGGCGACCCGGTCGGGGCCTTCGGCCGCGGTCCAGCGGCCGTGGATCTTGAGGGGTTCGGCGAGCTGGTCGCGGATCCGGCGGCGCGGTGAGAGCGAGCCGTAGGGGTCCTGGAAGACCGGCTGGACGCGGGGGCGGACGGCCCGCAGCTCGGCTTCCGGGAGGGTGCGCAGGTCGCGGCCCTCGAAGAGGACCCGGCCTGCGGCGGCCGGGCGCAGCCGCAGCACCGCCTGCGCGGTGGACGACTTCCCGGAGCCGGACGGGCCGGTCAGGCCGACGGTCTCCCCGGCGGCGACGGTGAAGGAGACGCCGTCGACCACCGTCCGGTCGCCGTGCCGCACGACCAGGTCGCGGACGTCGAGGAGCGGAGCGGTCATGCGGACTCCAGGATGGGGCAGGCGAGTTCACGGTCGCCGGGGAGCGGAATGAGGGCGGGTACGGTGGTCCGGCAGGTGGCCTCGGCATGCGCGCACCGGGCCGCGAAGGCGCAGCCGCGGGCGGGGGTTCCGGGAGCGGGGGCCTGTCCGGCGACGACGGGCAGCCGGGAGCGGTGGGGCGTGCCGGCGGAGGGCACCGCGCCGATCAGGGCGGTGGTGTAGGGGGCACGGGGATTCTTGAGGATGTCGGCGGCCGGGCCCGTCTCCATGAGCCGGCCGGCGTACATCACGGCCATGCGGTCGGCGTGGTTCCGTACGGTGTCCAGGTCGTGGGTGACGAGGAGGAGCGCGGCGCCGGTCGCCCGGAGCAGGCGGAGGACGTGTGCGCGGACCTCGGGGTCGAGGGCGGTGGTCGGTTCGTCGGCGACGAGGACGCCGGGGCTGCCGAGGGTGGCCATCGCGATCACGGCGCGCTGGCGCTGGCCGCCGGAGAGCTGGTGCGGGTAGGCGGAGGCGCGGGTGCCGTCGAGGCCGACGGCGAGGAGGGCTTCACCGGCTCTCCCGAGGGATTCGCGCCGGGTGAGCCGGGGGTCGAGCGAGCGGGCGGCCAGGGCGAGCTGGTCGGCGACGCGGTGGACGGGGGACAGGGCGGAGAGGGCGTCCTGGGGGACCAGTGAGATGCGGCGGCCGAGGTCGCCGGCGGTCACGGGCCGCCCGTGGAGCCGAACCGTGCCGGCGACGCGGGCCTCGCGCGGGGCCAGGCCGAGCAGGGCGCGTGCGGTCAGGGACTTGCCCGCACCGGATTCGCCGACCAGGGCGAGGGTTTCGCCGGGCCGCAGCGCGAAGGAGACACCGCGGACGACGTCACCGGTGCCGGGGAAGGACACCCGCAGGCCGTCCACGGTGAGGACGGCGGAGGGATCAGACCGCAAGGCTGTGCCCCTTCCTTCGACGGCCCATGGGGGACTCCGGCGTGGAGGACTCGGGCGATCGGGTGGATCCGGTCGGGCGGGTGGACGTGGTGAGGTGGGAGAGCGAGACCGCGAGCGCCGCGAGGAGGCCGAGGGCGGCGACCGGGGCGAGGGCGGCCAGGGGAGCGCGTTCCACGTAGTCGGCGGACTCGTCGAGCAGGACGCCCCACTCGGGGGACGGCGGCTGGGCGCCGAGTCCGAGGAAGCCGAGGGAGGCCAGGGCGAGCGCGATGCCGGGCAGCCGCAGGACCGCGTGCCGGGCGAGCGGGGCGGCGACCGACGGCAGCACGTGGCGGGAGAGGACCCACCAGCGGGTGGCACCCATGGCCCGCTGGGCCTGGAGGAAGGAGGCCGCCCGCACCTCGCCGGCCAGCGCCGACGCGTGCGCGGCGAGCGGCGGCCAGGAGATCAGGGCGACGGCGAGCGCGGCGCCGCCGGTGCCCGGGCCGAGAACCGCGGCCGTGAGGATGCCGACGATCACCGGAGGGAGCGCGTTCGCCACGTCCGCGATCCCGGCGCCGACGCTCGGCAGGAAGCCGAGCGCGAGGCCGGCGGCGTACGAGAAGACGCAGACCGCCAGGGCCGTGCCCACGGTGGACGCCGCGCCGTGGCCGAGGCGGGCGAGGACGTCCCGGCCGAGGGCGTCGGTGCCGAGCGGATGGGCCCCGCTGGGGGAGGCCAGCCGGAGGGCCGGGTCGACGGCGTACGGATCGCGCAGCAGACCCCAGCCGACGGCGGCCAGGAGGAGCGCGGCGATCGCGAGGGGCACGGCGGCCGGGACCCGTACGGGACGGGGCGCGGGAAGCGTCAGGCCCGCCTCGCGCAGACCCGGGCCGAGGAGCCGGCGGCGGAGCCCGGCGGACAGGGCGCCCGCGAGCAGACCGAGCGCCAGCAGGACGAGCACCGCGCACTGGAGGAGCGGCAGGTCCTGGGACTTGGCGGCGCCGAGGGCGGTCCGGCCCAGCCCCGGCACCGCGAAGATGGTCTCGACGGCGACGGCGCCCCCGGTCAGACCGACGGCGACCATGCCGAACTGCGGGACGAGCGGCGGCAGGACCCGCTTCAGCACCGCCCGCGAGGTCCGCGGACGGGACACGCCGGACCCGCGCCACAGCTCCACCCAGCGTTCCTGGAGGACGGCGGGGAGCGCGTCCGCGACGAGCCGGCCGAGGAGCGCGCCCGCCGGGAGGCCGAGGGCGAGGGCGGGCAGCACCATGTCGGCCGGGCCGGTCCACCCGGACGTCGGCAGCCACCGCAGCCACACCCCGACCACGACCAACAGGACGGTGGCCAGCAGGAATTCGGGAAGCGCGCCGACCGCGGCGGCGAGCATGCCGCCGGAGCCGCGGCCCCGCACCAGGACCGGCAGCGCGAGCGCCGCACCGAGGAGCACGGCGACCGCGAGGGCCGCGCCCATGAGCGCCAGCGAGACGTGCAGGCCGGACAGGACCGACGGCAGCACCTCCGCGCCGGAGACCCAGGACGTGCCGAAGTCGCCCCGGACCGCCCCGGACGCCCACCGGCCGAGGAGGCCGAGCGGACCCGCGTCCAGGCCCAGGTCGGCGCGGACCGCGGCCAACGCCTCGGCGGTCGCCTCCTGTTCGGCCGACCGGGCGCGGAGCAGACGCAGCGCCGGGTCGCCGCCGGAGAGCCAGGGCAGCAGGCCGACCAGGGCGGTCACCGCGAGCACGGCGACGGCCCGGACCGCCGCCAGTCGGTACCGCGTCATGCCAGGTCCGTGTCGAGCGTGATGAGGGCGCGCTCGCGCGGGTCGTGCGCGACGCCGGTGACGCCCTCGGCGTCCCCCTGGATGACCCGCTCGTGCAGCAGGGGCACGGCGGCGTCGGTGGTGAGCACGGCCGCCTCGCTCCGCAGCACGGCCCGGCGGCGGGCGGTGCCCGCCGGGGTCGCGCCGGCCGTGTCCAGGGCGGAGTCGACGCCGGCGTCGGCCAGCTGGGAGAGGTTGAAGGAGCCGTCGGAGGCGAAGTCGCTGTAGAGGTACGCCACGGGGTCGCCCGAGTCCAGCACGGTGGCCCGGGACAGGAGGAACGCGTCGAAGGCGCCGTCCAGCGCGTCCGCCTCGATGTGGGCGTACTCCCGCACCTCCAGCTCCACCACGAAGCCGGCCTTCCGTAGCTGCTGCTGCAGCAGCTGGGCCACCTCGGGGAGTTCGGCACGGTCGGTGAAGGTTCCGAGGGTGATCCGCGTGCCCGCCGGGGCCGACGGCTTCGGGCGGGGACGGGCGGTCGGGCCGCGCAGCTCGGCGGCCCAGGGGAGGGCGGGGCCGAGCAGGCCCTCGGCGAGGTCGGCGCGCTTCTCGTACACGCCGTCGACGATCGCCCGGGCGTCGATCGCCTCGCGGGCGGCGGCCCGCAGCCCGGCGTCGCGGAACGGACCGGACGCGGTGTTCAGGTACAGCGTGCAGGTGCGGGGCATGGGCACCTCGGTGATCAGCTCCTGGTCGAGGAGCGCGGCCTGTGCCACCGGGACCGCCTCCACGACGTCGGCCGCGCCGCTCCGCAGGGCCGCCGCGCGGGCCGTCCCGTCCGGCACGAACGTGACGTCGATGCCGGCGAGCCGTGCCGTACCGCCCCAGTAGCCGTCGTAGCGGTCGAGGGTGGCCGACGACGTCCCGCGGACCGCGACCAGCTCGAAGGGCCCGGTCCCGGCGCCGACCGGGTTCACCGTCCTGCCGTTCCGGTACGCCTTCGCGGCCAGGACCGACAGCTGCGGCGAGGAGAGCCGGTGCGGGACCAGCGGGTCCTCCACGGCGGTGGTCACCGTGACGGTCCGGTCCCCGGTCGCCCGCACCGTCAGGTCCACGCCGTCCAGGATGCGCGGCTTGGGGGCGGCGGTGGCGGCGCGCTCCAGGGACCGTACGACGGCCTTCGCGTCGCACGCCGTCCCGTCGTGGAACGTCACCCCGTCCCGCAGGGTGAAGGTCCAGCGCTTCCCGTTCCGCTCCCACGCCGTGGCCAGGGCGGGCTGCGGGTCGCCGTCCTCGTCCAGGACGACCAGGGTCTCCGCGGTCGACCAGCGGGACAGCTTGAACGCGTCGTCGGAGAGCGGGGAGAGGCCGGAACGCGGCGGCTGCATCATCGCCACGCGGATCCGACGGCCGCCCTTGCCGCTCGCACCTTTCGCACCGTTGGTGCGACTCGTGCCGGCGCTCTCGGTGAAGCATCCGGTCAGGACGGCGGCCCCGGCACCGGCCGCGAGCGTGGCGATCACGCTGCGGCGGGACATCCGGGAGGAGCGGGGGGTGGGGGGCACGGTGGATCCCTCGGGGTGCTGGGAGAAGGGGGACGGCGAGGCGCGAGGCCAGGCCGGAGGGACCCTAGCATTGTGATAATCATTTTCAGAAACGGAGTGGCGGTGCCTTTCGGGGCAGGCGGGCGGGGAGGGGGTGTCCGGATGCCGGCTGGGGGTTGGTGGGTGGAGGTGCGGTGCAGGGGTGGTGGCGGTGGAACTCCGTTTCCAGTAGTCGGAGTTCTGAGGCGCCGAGGCCGGCGGTCCCGGCCCCGATGTCGACGCCGGCGCCGGCATCTGTCACGCCTCGGCCGCCTCCGAGGCCTCGCGGGCGATGCGGTCGAACTGGGCGCCCATCGCGGCGGCGAGCGCCTGGGCGGCGGAGAGCGGACGGACCATGACGGTGAAGTCGTCGATCTTCCCGTCCTCGTCGAAGTGCAGGAAGTCGCAGCCCTGGATCTGCTTGCCTTCGACGGTGGCGGTGAAGACGAAGGCGTGGTCGCGGCCGCCGGGGTCCGCGATCTCGCGGACGTAGGTGAAGTCCTCGAAGACGCGCAGTACGCCGCGCAGGATCGCGGCGGTGATGGCCTTGCCCGGGTAGGGCTTGAACGCGACGGGGCTGGTGAAGACGACATCGTCGGCGAGCAGGTCCTCGATGGCCGCCTCGTCACGGTTCTCCACGGCCTGGCGGAACGGATGCATGGCGCCTCCTCATTGCTCAATTAATTGATTAGGTGCAACGGAGGGTAGGGGGCGAGGCACGCCCTGTCCACCCTCGCGACAGACCGCAGTCTCGGCAGTCGTGCGAACGCCGCCCTCGCCCGTGGGGCACGACCCCGACCGGCTCGGAGGCACGGTCGGTCATCGCCGTCCGTCGCGCCAGCGGAGCGGGCTCCCCGGGTGAAGAGTCGGCACACGGCGGGCCGAGGGGTGTCATTTGTCCTAGATTCGCCTCCAAGAGGCGATCGAGGAGCCGACGTTCGCCGTACCCGGAGGTGGGGCACCGTGAAGGCGGACGAGACGTCCCGCGCCGGACGGCGGGTCCGTGAGCCGTCGCCTCGGGGTGCCCTGCGAGGCGTCCCGCCGAGGGTCGTTCCGGTGGTACGTCCGTTGGTGCGCGAGGCCGGGCACCCGAACCCGCGCCGCCCCGTGGCCGACCCGCGGCCGGCAGCGCCCCGCGGACCTCGCCGCACCGCACCGCGCGCACCGGAGACCGACGCCGTCCCCCGTACCGGACCCGGTCCTCATCCCCGCCGGCCGCGGACCGAGCGCGTCTGAGAGGTACGCCATGACCCAAGCCGACACGAGTGCCGGGCCCGCCGCCGGCGGTGCCGCACCGCCGGCCAAACTGACCCTGCTGACGCTCACCGCCATGGTCGTCGGGTCCATGGTGGGCGCCGGGGTCTTCTCGCTCCCGCGGCGCTTCGCCCAGGAGACGGGCGTCGCCGGAGCCCTCATCGCCTGGGCCGTCGCGGGCCTCGGCATGCTGATGCTCGCCTTCGTGTTCCAGACGCTCGCCGTGCGCCGGCCCGATCTGGACGCGGGGGTGTACGCGTACGCCAAGGCGGGTTTCGGCGAGTACCTCGGCTTCTTCTCCGCCTTCGGCTACTGGGCCAGCGCCTGCGTCGGCAACGTCACCTACTGGGTGCTGATCATGTCCACCGCGGGTGCCGTCGTACCGGCCCTCGGCGACGGCGACACCACACTCGCGCTCGTGCTCTCCTCGGCGGGCCTGTGGGGCTTCTTCCTGCTCATCCGGCGCGGCGTCAAGGAAGCGGCGGCGATCAACCGGATCGTGACCGTCGCCAAGATCGTACCGATCGTCGTCTTCGTCATCCTGGCGCTGTTCTTCTTCGAACCGTCGGTCTTCGCGGAGAACTGGGGCGGCGCCGACTACGCCGGCTCCCTCTTCGACCAGGTCCGCGGCACCATGCTCGCCACCGTCTTCGTCTTCCTCGGCGTCGAGGGCGCCAGCGTCTACTCCCGGCACGCCAAGCGGCGCGAGGACGTCGGCCGGGCCACGATCCTGGGCTTCCTCAGCGTCTTCGCCGTCTTCGCCTCGGTCACCATCGTGTCGTACGGCATCCTGCCCATGAGCGAGATCGCCGAGCTGCGGCAGCCGTCCATGGCCGGCGTGCTGGAGGCGGCCGTCGGGACCTGGGGCACAGTCTTCGTCAGCGTCGGCCTCATCGTCTCCGTCCTCGGCGCCTACCTCGCCTGGACCCTGATGGCCGCGGAGGTCCTCTTCGTCGCCGCCGAGGACGACGACATGCCCCGCTTCCTCGGCCGCACCACCGCGAACGACGTCCCCGTCCCCGCCCTGCTGCTGACCACCTCGCTCAGCCAGCTGGTGCTCGTCGTCACCGCCTTCTCCGACGACGCCTTCAACTTCGCCCTCGACCTGACCAGCGCCCTCAGCCTCATCCCGTTCCTCCTGGCCGCCGCGTTCGCCTTCAAGATCGCGCTGCGGCCGCGCCGGCACCGGGTGGCCGGGGCGAGCACCCGGCGCGAACTCGTCGTCGCGGCCGTCGCGACCCTCTACACGGCGTTCCTGCTGTACGCGGCGGGGCTCACGTTCGTCCTCGTCTCCTTCATCCTCTACGCCCCCGCCACCCTGCTCTTCGTCAAGGCCCGCCGCGAGCAGGGCCGCCGCCTCTTCTCCCCGAAGGAAGCGGTCATCTGCGCGGTGTCGGTGGCGGGCGCCGTCGTCGGCGTTGTAGCGCTGGCGGCGGGCTGGATCGAACTCTGACGCCCGCCGCCCCGCAATAACCCTGGTTCCCTGCCCTCCCGGAAAGGCCCACCACGATGCCCCCTGAAACCCCTGACACCACCGGCACCCCTGACACCACCGGCACCCCTGGAACCCGCCCGGCCTCATCGGCTTCCCCATCCGGTCCGGCATTCGGCGTCCACTCCGAAGTCGGCAGGCTGCGCAAGGTCCTCGTCTGCGCCCCCGGCCTCGCCCACCGTCGGCTGACCCCGACCAACTCCGACGACCTCCTCTTCGACGACGTCATGTGGGTGGAGAACGCCCAGCGCGACCACGCCGACTTCGTCAACAAACTCACCCAGCGCGGCGTCGAGGTCGTCGAGCTGCACAACCTGCTCACCGAGACCATGGCCATCCCCGAGGCCAGGGAGTGGCTGCTCGACCGGAAGATCGTCCCCAACGAGGTCGGCCTCGGGCTCGTCGACGAGACGCGCGCCTTCCTCGACTCCCTCGCCGCCCGCAAACTGGCCGAACACCTCATCGGCGGCCTGTCCACCGCGGACCTGCCCGACGACTTCCGCTCCGGCTACGTGGCACTCGCCCGCGAAGGCGTAGGAGCCCGCGAGTACCTGATGCCGCCGCTGCCCAACACGCTCTACACCCGCGACACCACCTGCTGGCTGTACGGCGGGGTCACCCTGAACCCGCTGTACTGGCCCGCCCGCCACGGCGAGACGTTGCTGATGAAGGCGGTCTACACCTTCCACCCCGACTACAGGGACGCGACCGTGTGGTGGGGCGACCCGGAGCGGGACTGGGGGCAGGCCACGTTCGAGGGCGGCGACATCATGCCGGTCGGCAACGGCGTCGTCCTGATGGGCATGAGCGAGCGCACCTCGCGCCAGGCCATCACCCAGGTCGCCCGGGCCCTGTTCGAGCAGGGCGCCGCCGAGCACGTCATCGTCGCGGGCATGCCCCGGCTGCGTTCCGCGATGCACCTCGACACCGTCTTCACCTTCGCCGACCGTGACATCGTCACCCTCTACCCGAAGATCATGGACGCGGTGCACACCTTCTCCCTGCGGCCCGGCGACAAGGCCCCCGGCGTGGAGATCACCGACGAGGGCACCACCCCGTTCGTGGACGTCGTCGCGAAGGCGCTGGGTCTGCCGCAGCTCCGCGTCATCGGGACCGGCGGCGACGCGTACGCCTCCGAGCGGCAGCAGTGGGACAGCGGCAACAACGCCGTCGCCCTCGAACCGGGCGTCGTGTTCACCTACGACCGCAACACCCAGACCAACACCCTCCTCCGCAAGGCGGGTGTCGA
This sequence comes from Microtetraspora glauca, assembly GCA_000721275.1. Classification (GTDB taxonomy): domain Bacteria; phylum Actinomycetota; class Actinomycetes; order Streptomycetales; family Streptomycetaceae; genus Streptomyces. The sequence continues at coordinate 93,157 of JOFO01000025.1, forward strand.
GGTCATCACCATCGTCGGCGCCGAGCTCGGCCGAGGCCGCGGCGGCGGCCACTGCATGACCTGCCCCCTCCTCCGCGACGCGATCGACTTCTGACCCACTGGACGGAGGCTCACCACCACCGGGCCCGGCGGGAAGGGCGCGGTCGATCCCGCCCGCGGCACGTGGCCTAGGGTTTTCGCCATGGCCAGAACGACACCGCCGCGCCCTGTGAACGTCGAGGGGCGCTTCCCGAAGCTGGGGGAGTGCCGCGGCGTGACGACGCGTCTGCACCCGCGGCCGGGGCGCCCGGACGTGCGGGCCAGCTCGGTCGGCGGTCCTCTCCTGTGGCCGGCCGACGAACCATGGCCGGTCTGCACCGAGCCGCACAAGCGCAGCAGCGGGTACCGCATCGCGGACATCCGCCGCGGGCGCCAGGTGCTCGCCGACGCCTGGGCCCGAGACCGCCCCAGCGACGAGGAGCGGGTCCTGCTCAAGGAACTCGGCCGCAGGCACCGGCGACGGGAGATCGCCGACACCGACCCGGTCCCGCTGATCGGCCTGCTCCAGCTGTACCGGCGGGACGTTCCCGGCCTCCCGCCGGGCCCGGACGGCGGTGACCTGCTCCAGGTCCTCTGGTGCCCCTTCGAGGCACATGGCCCGAGTCGCCATGGCCTCGCCCCGCACGTGCGGTGGCGACGTTCCGACCAGGTCACCGTGCCGCTGGAAGCCCCGCCGCAGCCGGCGCTGGTGGGCTTCGAAGGCGCGGTCGCCGAACCGTGCGTGCTGCACCCCGAGCAGGTCGCCACGTACCCGTACGTGGACTCGCTGCCGGTCAGGCTGCGGAGGAGGATCGCCGCCTGGGAGGACGCGGAGGAACGCAAGGCGGAGAAGCGCGGCCTGACCGACGACCTGGACCTGGTCACGTACCACCATGACCTGTCGATTCCCCAGGGCTGCCGCGTGGGCGGGTTCCCCTCCTGGCGCACCACCGACCCGCACCCGATGAACTGCGAGGCCTGCGGTACGCCGATGGCCCTGCTCCTGACCCTCGACAGCCACGAGTGGGACGGCGCCAACGGCAGCTGGATGCCCCTCGAAGAGCGGGACGTGTCCGAGCCCCTGCGCAACAGCCGCCCCACACACCTCACCATCGGCCGAGACGGCCTCCTGAACATCTTCGCCTGCCCAGCGGACCCCGGGCACCCCCACCGCTGGAGCCTCCAATAGCCGCACTGAAACCGTCGTCCGAGCCCGACGCACCCCTTCGGACGGCGGGCACGGGACCGTACGGTCCGCTCCGGTGCAGCTTGCGGGCCGGAGAAAGGGTGCGGAGGGTGGCCCACCCGCAGAACCGGGCTCCATGAATGACTATGGGCGCCATTTCTGCTGGTAGTCGGGATGCTCGATGTATGACTGGCCGAGGACTCGCAGTGCGTATGCCAGTCCGGCCGAGCGGGTGTCCGAGGGAGGCATGGCGTTGTAATCCTGCGCCAGTTGCTCGATCAGATCGAGCATGGGGAGGTGGCTGTCGAGAAGAGCCTGGCCCCCCACGGTGCCGGCTACGTAGGCGTAGGCGTGGAGGTCGTCATTGATGCGTGCGACGAGAAACTCCGCAAGATCGTCCATGTGGCCATCTTCCCGGGTGGCGGGCTTGGGCAGTTCCGCAGCTGTGCAGATGGGATGGCGGCGAGGTGGAGTGCGGCCCGGTGAGCGGCGGCGAGGTCGCCCGTTCGATGCTGGTGGGCGGCCTCCGGCACGGCCTCGCCGCAGTCGGCGGCCGTCCTGGTCGGAGGGCTGGGGATGACAGTGCGGGTCCGGTTTCCACGGAGGTGACTCCGGATCACGCGCGAGGAGTACGCGCGGTCCGCCAGCAGGGCATCGGGGCGGGTTTGCGGTCTCCCGGGTCCGCTTCCGGAACACGGCTGCCCGCCGTGACGGTCTCGAAGGCCAGGGCGTCGCTCGCCTGAGCTGCGGTGACGCGAAGGGCCAGAGGCTGTGCCCGGGTGTGAGTTCGGTAGACGGTGAAGGCCACCGAGACCGTCCAGGTGTTGTCGGCATCAGCGTCGGTCGCTGCAACGAGCCAAGCGTGTCCGGCGGGTCCCGCCAAGGCGACAGGTGCGGCACTTTCCCGCGATGGCCCAGGGTTCGGCGCTGATCGGTCCTGCCCCGGCCGCGGGCCGCATCGGCCGACGTCAGCGGCTCGATCCGTCCCACATCGCCTCGTGATCACTCATCGGACACGCGCATCTGATCGGCTGACCGGCCGATCAACGAGACACGCTCCGAGTGGCGGCTGGCCGCAGGTCGGAGGATTCCGTGGGGAGCTCAGGGCGTTGAGGGCGGGCGGCGGGCTGCGATTCGGCGCAACGGACCTTACCGGCGAGGTACGGGTGCCTTGGTGTGAGGGCGGAGCTGTCGGCCACGCCGGCCGGATCCGGGAGTGGGCCGAGGCGGCGGGCGATCGGATTGGGCTGGGGTCGGGGTTCCGCAGTTACCGAGCCGCGATCTCGGTTGCGCTGAAGTAGCGTTCACCGCGCTTCCATTGCTACGACCAGGCATATGCCGTTGCATCACCTCAGGATTCATTGCAATGAAATAGCAGCAGCCACCTGCAGAGATGCCGATCCAGTGCAACAACACTCTTGCCGCACCTTGGAAAGCAACGTAGCTTTTCTCATGTCGGAAACGCCGACCGCGCACCACTCC
>JOFO01000026.1 GCA_000721275.1 Microtetraspora glauca
GAACGACGCCGTCTCCGAGGTGAACCGGTCACCCGTCAGCTGCATCCCGTCACCCGAGTCACCCGCGAACCGGATGATCACCCGATCGAGACGGCGGACCTCATGCGTGACCGTCATGGCGCACCGGTCCCTGCCGTGTCCCGCTCGGAAGTCCCGGGCGGGTCGGGGAATCCGGCGGCGCCGGCCCAGACCTCGGCCACGGAGCCGTCCTCCAGCCGGACGAGCCGCCGGCCGGCCTCGGCGCCGTACGGCCGCGTGCCGGGGATGTCGCCGGGCGCGGACGTCACCAGGGCGAGCCGGACGTCCGGCGCACGGGTGAGCCCGGAGCCGTCCGTGCCGACGACGAGCAGGTTCCCGACGGTGGCCAGGTCGACACCGTCGGGGGCGTCCGCCTGGAGGCGGGTGTCGCGGTCGAGGCCCAGGGCCGTCTCGTAGAGGCGGACGAGGGAGGCGAACATGCTCCGGCTGACCGCCTTGCGGAGGAGCAGCCGCACCCCCGGGAGCCCGGCCGCCCTGGACTCCGGCGTACGCGGCTCCGGCGGGCGGGGCCGCTCGCCCGGGTTCGGGCGGTGCTCCACGAGCTCGGCGATCGCGCCGTCGGGGAAGCGGACGCGGGCGCGGGCGCCCGGCAGGATCCGCTCGGGGGGTTCCAGCACGGTGGCGCCGACCTGGTCCAGCCGGCGCAGCGCGCCGTCGAGCGAGGGCACGATCACGGAGTAGGCGGTCCGGCGCTGGATGTCGGTGAAGGGCCGGGCGCTGGCGATGAGCAGCATGTTCCCGACCGCGGCGAGCTCCAGCCCGCCGAAGTCGGGGATCGGCATCCGCAGGTCCGCGGGGATCCCGGTGAGCCGTTCGTAGCAGCGGATGCGCTCGTCGAGGACGGAGACGTCGATGAGGGAGCGGGCCAGCAGGCGCGGGCCCGGCAGCAGGGCGGAATCGGGCGTGGTGCGGAACCAGCGGTCCGGCAGCGCCGCCGCGGGGACGGTGGGCATCGCGTCAGGACTCCTTCACAGGGTGCGGCGTGGGAAGGCCCCACCACCGCTGGGCGGTGAGCCCCCAGGACTCCAGCTCCTCGTCGACGAGGCGGCGCAGGGACGTGGCGTCGCCGAAGCGGTCGGGGATGCCGGTCACGGTCACGGTCAGCCGGTCGCCGGTCCGCAGGAGGCAGAGCGAGGCGCGCAGGCGGGCCCGGTCCGGCAGGACGCCCGGCACGTTCATGGTGCGGACGGCGACGCCGGCGGCCTCCTGTCCGGTGAACCGGGCGATCGCCTCGGGGGTGCGGCCGAAGTTGGAGGCGACGACGGTGGTCTGCTGTGCCCCGGGGTTCTTGAGCCGGTGGGCGTGGCGCTCCGGGAGGAGGTGCCACAGGGGTTCCGGGACGAGGGTGCCGCTGTGCTCGCCGGTGGCGCGGAGCAGGTCCTTCGTCGCCTGCCGGGTCTCCCGGAGGCCGTGGTGCCGGGCGGGGCCGCCGGGCACGGTCAGCGGCATCACCACCAGGGCGTTGGCCCGGGCGTCCCGCTCGGACCGCCGCAGGCTGACGGGGATGCCGACGTCGAACGGTGCGGACGCGCCGCCCGCCCCGGCGGTGCGGACGAGGTTGGCGGCGATCTCGACGAAGAGGCTGTTGACCGTCCCGCCGTACGCGTCGGCCCGCCGCTCCCACCGGGCGGCGTCCGTCTCGAAGATCGCCGACGTGAAGAAGCGCGGTGCGGCCGGGGGTTCGGGACCGGCCGGGGCCGGGGGCCGCAGGGCGGTCCTGATCCGGCCGAGCCGGTCCGGGTCGGCCAGCGTCGCGGGCAGCCAGCGCGCGGTGGCGAGGCCGCCGTGGAGCGTCTGCCGTGCCAGGTCGGCCAGGTCGTCCAGCAGTCCGGGGCCGGCGGCCGGGGGCCGGGTGTCGTCACCGCCCGAGCCGATGGCGCGGAAGATGCCGAGTCCGTCGCAGCGGAAGTGGGGCACCGTCAGCGAGACGACGGTGCCGTCGGCGTACGGGGCGGCGGCGAGCCGCCACAGGGCGGGGCCGCCGGGCGGGAGCGGCGCCTTGACCTGGGTGTCCATCCAGTCGGTCAGGGTGGCGTCGGTCAGCGGCGTCGGCGTGGTGGCGAGCGCCTCCTCGTTCCTGGCGGGCACCCAGCTGCGGCGCGCCCCGGGGACGGGCGAGTTCCGCACGCGGCGGCTCAGCCATCCCCGGTCGAGGCGGTGCCAGGCGGCGTGCAGCGCGGCGGTGGGCACCGGGTCCCGGAAGGTCCACAGCACCTGCACGATCCTGCTGGAGCCGAGGGTGTCGGCGGCGCGGTGGAGCATCTCGTCGGTGGGGTTGAGGCGGACGGCGGACGTCATCGGGCGGCCACCTCCTGGAGGCGGGCGGCGGCGAGTTCGCCGATCGCCGGCGCCGCCTTGAATCCGCCGCCGTTCCAGCCGGTCGCGGTGACGAGGCCGTCCGGTCCGGCCGGCACGGCGACCTCGCCGTCCCCGGTGGGCGCCATCGCGTCGTACGCGGTGACGCCGCCGGCGAGCGGGGCGGTGGCCAGCAGCGGGCAGCGGTGGCGTACGACGGCGCGGACGCGCTCCTCCTCCTGCGCCGGGACGCCCGGCCGGACGGTCTCGGGGACGTCGGTCTCCTGGGCGGAGACCCCCGCGAGGACCAGGGCGTCCGAGCCCCACGGGCGCAGCCAGGCGCCCGTGGTGGTGTCCACCACGGTGGGGAGCGCGGTGGGGTCGGCCGGTTCGCCGACCCGGAACAGGCAGTAGCCGACGGCCCTGGTGCGCAGGGGCAGGTGGACGCCGACGGTCGCGGCCAGGGGGGTGCTGCCCGCGCCCGCCGCCAGCAGGACGGCTCGGGCGTGCACGGGTCCGGCGGTGGTGTGGACGCCGGTGACGCGCGAGCCGGACGTGAGCAGGTGGGTGGCGCGGGCCGGGACCAGCCGGAGCCGGGGGCCGGCGTCGCGTGCCATGGCGTGGGCGACCGGTCCGGCGGGGAGCCAGCCGGCGTGCGGTTCGTGGACGGCGACCAGGTCGCCGGGTATGTCGAGGGCAGGGAAGCGGGTGGCGAGGTCGCGCCCGGCGAGGATCTCCGCCTGGTGTCCGGCGGCGCCGAGGTCCGCGACGGCGGCCTCGGCGCGCGGCAGGTCGGCGCGCGCCACGAGGCTCAGGCTGCCCTGGCGGCGAACCGCGGGCCAGGTGCCGCGGTGGCCCTGGCGCAGGTAGACCTCCAGGCCGGCGGCGGCCGGGCGCCGCCGGGACGCGGACAGGTCGAAGGCGCGGACCAGCCCGCCGGAGGCGCCCGTGGCGCCTCCGGCGATGCCTGCCGCGTCGACGACGGCGACGGCGAGTCCGCGGGCGCTCAGCCTCTCGGCCGTGGCGAGCCCGATGATCCCGCCGCCGACGACGGCGACGTCGGCGGTGACGGCGGACCGGGTCACGGGGCGATCCCGGCGGCCAGCAGCTTCTCGTGGTCGTGGCTCAGGATCGAGTCGACGATGTCGGTCGCCCGTACCGAGAGCATGGCCAGCGCGCCGGCGTCGCCCATGCCGTGGCTCGCCTCGCAGAGCCCGTTCAGGTAGACCTTGAGGGGCCGCGGGGTGCCGGCCTCCGTCTTCAGCTCGATCGAGTAGTCCCGCGCGACGACGGGGGTGCCCTCCTCGTCGAGGGGGAGACGGTGGGCGATGCCCTCCAGGAGCGGGTGGTACGGCTCGTCGCCCGGTTCGCCGCCGAAGTCCCTGAAGCCGGTCGCCAGGATGACGACGTCGGTGTCGAGGGTCTCCTCGGTGAGGTGGTTGACGTCGCGCAGGACCATCCGGTGCGCCTGGCCGTGCGGCCTGCTGATGACGGCCTCCCGGAAGGGCTTCATCACGAGCCGGTCGGAGCCGGTGAGCGCGTACTCGCGCTGCACGCCGACGAGGCGGTCGATGACGTCCTGGTCGCAGGCCGCGTAGTTGATGGACCGCAGTTCGTCGCGCAGGCGGCGCTTCTTGGCGCTGGGCAGCGGGTGGAAGTAGTCCACGAACTCGGGGAGGAACACCTGCCGGCTGTAGGGGCTGGTGTCCTTGAGCCGGAACCCGATGCCGCGGTGGACCGCGGTCACCTGCCGTACGTTCGGGCGGTCCAGCAGGTCGAGGATGATCTCGATGGCGCTCTGGCTGGCCCCGACGACGGCGACCCGGATCCCCTGGTCCTGGAGGCGTTCCATGGACGAGAGGTACTGGGTGGAGTGGAAGACGCTCTTCCCCAGGCCCTTCTGGAAGGCGTAGGGGATCCGGGGCGAGCGGCCGGTGCCCACGGAGACGCTGCGGGCGAGGTAGTGCCCGCCGTCGTCGGTGTCGACGCGGAACAGTTCGCCGCCGTCGTCGCCCTCGACGAGCGAGAGGTTCACGGCCGACCGGCCGTAGTCCACCTGGTCGCGGAACGCCTCGGCGACCCAGGCGAGGTAGCCCGCGTACTCCCTGCGCAGCGGGAACTTGGCGTTCAGGTGGAGGTAGTCCGTCAGTCCGCCGCGGGCGGCGAGGTACTTGACGAAGGTGTGCGGGCTGTCCGGGTTGCGCTGCATGGCCAGGTCGCGGAAGGGGTTGTTCTGGATGTCCGCGCCGGGGAGGAGCTGTTCTCGCTGCCACTGGAACTCGGGGGCCCGTTCGATGAAGTGGGCCAGGCCGGCGCGGCCGCGCTCTTCGAGCGCGACCGCCAGGGAGAGGTTCGCGGGTCCGAACCCCACTCCCAGCACCGGGTGGATCTCATGGGTTGTCACGGTTCACGCATCCTCGACTCGTCGTGCATGCAGGAACGTCGTTGCGGGACGCACGGGCCCCGCGGGTCACGCGCCGAGGAGCGCCGTCTCGGTGATCGCGTTGGTGTCGTCGACGTGGACCACGCGGGACTTGTGGTCGGCGACCTCGTCGGGGGTGAGCTGCGCGTAGCTGATGATGATGACCTTGTCGCCGGTCTCCACGAGGCGGGCGGCGGCGCCGTTGACGATGACCTGGTTGGCGGCCGGCTCGCCGAGGATCGTGTACGTCTCGAAGCGGGCGCCGTTGTTGACGTTGACGACGTGCACCAGCTCGTGGACGCCGATGTCGGCGGCGTCGAGCAGCTCCGGCGAGATGGTGATGGACCCGACGTAGTTCAGGTTGCTGTCGGTGACGGTGGCGCGGTGGATCTTCGCGTTCATGAAGGTGCGCAGCATGGTGGTTCTCCTTGGGAGGTGTCGTCCGTGCGGTGGTGGGGTGCGGGGCGGGTCGCCCCGCGGGTCATGCGGTCGGGGCGGTCGGCGCGGCCGGGACGGCCAGGCCGCGGAAGGGGTTCGCCGGTGTGCTGCCGAGGTCGGCGAGCAGGGGTGCCTTGCCGACGGTGGTGGGGCCGGCGAAGGCGGTGGAGATGTTCTCGGCGAGGTCGGGGGTGATCGGCCAGGCGAGGGTGCGCAGGGCCCACAGGAACCGCAGCGCGCCGGAGACCTCGCCGGGGTCGTCGGCCTGGATCCGGGCGGAGCGCAGCGCCAGCACCTCCAGGTGGAGGGCGACCGCCTCGGCGGCCTTGCGGACGCTGAAGTTCTCCAGCCGGTAGGCGTCCTCGAAGCGCCGCCGGGACGCGTGCAGGGCGGCGTCCCACCACGGCGAGGGGGTGGCGTCGATGTGGCGGCCGGTCAGGGCGCCGAGCTGGTCGGCGATCGCCGCGAGGGGGGCGTCGTAGCGGGCGGCGATGGTGTCGGCGGCGATGGGCTCGCTGAACTCCGCCTGCTGGAGTTCGGGGCTGGTCAGGGCGAGGACGAACCGGGCGCGGTCGCGTCCGACGGTCTCCAGGTAGTCGCGCGCCCAGCGCACGTCGCCCTTGCTGGTGGAGAACTTGCGGCCCTCCAGCATGTAGTACTGGTTGGTGAGCGTGCGGGTCTTCGGGAGGGGCACCTGCATGCCGTGGCGGGCGGCGAGCAGCGCCAGGGTCACGTAGACGAAGGCGTTGTAGAAGCCGTTGTCGATGCCGATGAACTGGACGAGTTCGTCGCACGCGGCCTGGCTGTCCAGGCGGGCCTGCTGCAGCCAGTACAGGTGGCCGACGTAGATCTCCGGCCAGGCGTTGATGGCCTGCGGCTGGACGTCGGGGCCGTCCCACTCGACCGTGATGCCCCAGCTGGTGGGGTAGGTGAGGGGGATGTACGGGAGCCGTCCGGCGAGGGTGTCGGCGATGACCTTGGCCAGGTCGGGGCGCAGCCGCACCTCGCTGGTCCGGTACCAGTTGGTGATCATGGAGCGATAGCGTTCGAGGTCGAGGACCCAGATCGAGACGGGGCGCTGCGGCAGGGCGGACGCCGTGTCGGTCACGGGCAGCAGGGCGCCGGGGAGGTTGTAGAGGCCGCACGCCTCGCAGACGCCGGCCCGGGCGTGGGCGAGGCAGGTGGGGCAGCGGCCGGTGACGAACGCCTCGGCCTTGTACTCTCCGGTGTCCGCGTCGTACGGCAGCGCGACCTCGCGGAGGTCGAACGCGCCGTGCTCCCAGAGCCGGGTGAAGAAGGAGCGGACGAACGCGGTGTAGTCCTCGTCCGGCCGTTCGAAGAGGTCGACGTCGACGCCGGCGAGTTCCAGCGACTTCGTCACGCTCTCCAGGGCGTGCTGGATGAGCGCCTCCGGCGTGGTCCCGAGCCGTTCGGCGGTGGTGACGACATAGGTCTGGTTGTCGTCGGTGCTGGTGGCGAAGGCCACGTCGTGCCCGAGGACCTTCTGGGACCGGGCGCACACGTCGCTGTTGAGGACGGGGCCGGCGAGGTGGCCCAGGTGCAGGTCGCCGTTGGGGGTGGGCGGCGAGAAGGTGACGTTGACGCGGCGGGGGGCGGTGGCGCCGGCGTCCGGGGAGCCGGCCATCAGGCGTCCCCGTCCTGCGCGGCGGGCTGGAGCCAGTAGATGCTGACGAAGGTCAGCGGGTCGGCGGTGCTGGTGTTGGTGACCTGGTGGTCGGTGCCGTGCGGGATGTAGACGACGTCGCCCGGGGTGATCGGGCGCTCCTCGGTGCCGACGCGCAGGTGGCCCTCACCGCTGATGAAGATGAAGGTCTCGTCGGTGGCGTGGCCGTGGGGCGTGCTGGACTCGGTCGGCCGGATGGAGCACAGGGTGCTGTTCCACGGCGGGGCGACGACGCCGGCCCAGGGGTAGAGCTCGCGGATGTCGCAGCCGTTCTTCCGGATCCGGGCGTCGCCGGCGTCGGTCTTCACGTGCATGGTGGAAGTCCCTTCGATGGGTGCGTCGGAGCCAGCCGGGGCTAGCCGAGGGAGAGGAGGCGCTGGATGGTGTCGGGGTGGAACGACGCGGCCGAGACGCCGTAGGCGCCCTTGAAGGTGGCGAGCCGGGAGCCGGCCAGCACCGGGTCGGTGGGCCACGCCTTGGCGTACGCCTTGCGGCGGGCGGCGCCCTCGGGGGTGAAGGTCATGTTCATCGCGGTACGGACGGAGCCCGAGATGCGCAGGCGGCGCATCCGCTCCTCGCGTTCGGTGACGTACGGCTGGAAGACCCCCGGTGACGACCAGGTGGAGCTGGACCGCAGCGCCTCCCAGACCAGGCGGGCGTCCCGGAGGGCGATGGACAGGCCCTGGCCGACGACCGGGTCGGTCCAGCCGGCCGCGTCGCCGATCAGCACCGCACCGGGGACGGCGGGCCCGTCCGTCCAGGCGTCGTTCATCGGGTAGAAGGCGCACGACTCCGACGGGGTGACCGAGGCGAACATCTCGCTGCCGGGGATGCAGTCGAGCTGGAACGCCTTGAGGAAGTCCGCCTGCCGGGTCGGGCCGGAGAAGCGGCCCTTCTGGGCGACGTCGTGCAGCAGGTACAGCCGGGCCTTGGCGCCCGCGCGGGGGAAGACGAAGTAGAGGAGGTCCTTCTCGGTACCGATCGAGGTGACGTGGGCGGGCCAGTCGTGCAGGTCCTCCACGAGCATGCCGCCGCCCAGCGAGTTCGGCGGGGTCTGGGTGAGGGAGATGCCGAGCTGGCGCCGTGTGGTCGAGGTGCGGCCGTCCGCTCCGACGACGAGCCGGCAGGGCACCTCGTACTCGACGTCGTCGTGCTCGTAGCGCACGACGGGGTGGGAGCCGCCCGTCACCGTGACGTCGCCGATCCCCCGCACGACCGTGGCCCCGGCCTCGGCGGCGGCGGTGGCCAGTGCCTCGCACGCCTCGGGGTGGCCGACGTCGAGCACGCCGCGGATGCCGGGAAGCATCTCGTCCAGGTGGAGGGCGTTGGCCCAGGCGGTCTCCGGGTCGGTGATCTCGTCGTACCCGACGAAGCGGTCGATGTACGTGCCGCCCGCGGCGAGCAGCTGCTTCTCCAGGCCGAGCGCGAGGAGTTCGACCACGCCCCAGCAGTTGATCACCTCGCCGCGCACCTTGTCCCGGTAGACGGTCTGCCGTTCCAGGAGCAGGACGTCGTAGCCGTCGCCCGCCAGTGCCGCGGCCAGGGCGGATCCGGCTATTCCGCCGCCGATCACCACTGCGTCCACACGCTCAGCTGTCGCCATGGAATCCTCCACAGAAGCCCTTTCGGGGCCTTGCCGTATCGACCACCCCGGAAAATGGGCAGCCGGAAGTCCGAGCCGGTCGAATCGAGAGAGTTGCCGCGGGACGGGAAGTGCGGCAAAGCAAGGGAATTACTGCCGGAAGAACGGCCCGGGACCCGCGCCCGGGAAAAGGGCACGATTCTGTCGGCGGCCCCGCTGCGTGGTTCTCTTCCGGTCGCCAGGGGGAAGCGCCGCCGCGCCGGATCGCCGCGCGGACGCTTTCGGTCTCAGGTGGAACGATGCCGGGGGCCGGTGGAGATCGACGGCACCCGGGCCCTGCTCACGCACGCCGGCTCCGCCTCCCTCGCTGGTCCGCCCTCGGTACGAGTGTCGGTTGCGGCATCCACGATCCGCGCCGGAGCGGGGAGCGGCAATGCCGACTTGCGAAAATCGCAGCCCGATTCGGGCAAAGATGCGAATGTCGCTCCTCCGGCGAGGGCGGGAACCGACGGGAAAGCGTTTTCGACGGGAGAGGTGAACTCGGTACGGCATCGGACCGGACTTCAGGAGAACTCGGCGCTGCGTGGGGGGAGTTCTCCGGCGACACGCCCACAGGCACGGACGCTTTTCGCCCAGCGAGGGCCCGGGGTGGGCCCGTACCCGAGGACGCGGGCCCGTCGGCCGTGTCAGGAAGGCGCGAGGCTCGACGTGCCGCAGATGCCGCGCTGGATGATGTCCCACATCTGCCGGATCTCCTCCGCCGCGCCCGCCTCGCGCGGCTCCCCGTCGCTCTGCCCGCTCGCGGCGCGCGCCCGGTACTCGGCGCCGAGGATCAGGAACCGCGACAGCATCGCCAGGTCCTCCGGACGGACCGCGGCGTGCAACTGCCCCTCCCGGTACGCCTGACAGAAGAGGTCCTGCACGGCGGTGACCCAGGACTCCGTCCAGGCGAGGTCGCCGGCCGGCCGTTCCCGGCTGAGCCGCGCCGCGGAGCGGACGGCCGGCTCCTCCTCCAGCAGCCGCGCGAGTTCGAGCGTCGCGTCGATGGCCCGGTGCAGCGCGGGCGCCGGGCCGGACGGCAGGGCGGCGAGGGCCGCCCGGGTGACGCTCTGGCCCATCGCCTGTACGGCGGCGGCCAGTTCGTCCTTGGTCGAGAAGTGGAACGTCAGCGCGCCCATCGTCGTCCCGGCCGCCCGGCAGACCCGGTTCAGGGCCGCGCCGGCGTAGCCGCTCCGGTCGAACTCGGTCGCCGCGGCGTTCACCAGGGCCTGCCGGGTGCGTACCGCCCGTAACTGCCTCGTCATTCATGTCTCCGGTCGCTGGTCGGTGGTCAACAGGACGGCCCCTTCCGGCGCCGGCGGCGAGGACGGCAACTGCTTCCCGCCACGCGTACGACAGGCGCCGCGGAGAGGGAACGCACCGCCCCGCCCGCCCCCGGACCGGCCCGGTCGCGGAGCACCGGACGGCCCCTCCACGGGAGCGGTACGTACCTGCGGCCCCCGTTCCACGGGCGCCGCAGGGGGGTCGGCCTCGTTGTCCAGCGGTCGTGGCGGCCAGTGTGACGCCGCAGGTCAGCGACGACAAGGCCGTGGATCACGGTTGGCCGATTCAGGCAGAGTCCGGCCTCCGCTCCGAAGGCGCGGACGTGCGGGGCGGGTTGGCCGGTTCGCCCCAACAAAAAAATAGCAGCACCTATTATTCTCTGGTCGTCGAACCCCCGAGCCGCCCCCCGGAGTCCCTCATGACCCACGCCGCCCGCGGTGCAGACCGGCCGTCCATCCTGGAGGAAGGGCATCGCGTCGCCGGTTTCGCCGATCAGCTCTTCACGCACTTACCCAGGGCGGACCAGCGCCGCTGGGCCGCCGCGTACCTCCTGGGACTTCTGGCGGTGTCGGGCAGGAAGTCGGTGCGCAGCCTGGCTGCCGCCATCACCGACTCCCCCACCGCCTCGCAGTCGCTGCACCGCTTCATCAACGCCAGCCCGTGGGACTGGCAGCCGGTCCGCAGCGAGCTGAGGCACTGGGTCGAGCAGCGGACGCGGCCGAAGGCGTGGACCGTCGGTGTCGCCGTGCTGCCGAAGCGGGGCGACCAGTCGTGCGGGGTGCACCGCAGGTTCGTGCCGGCCCTGGGCCGGACCATCAACTGCCAGGTCGGCATCGGGCAGTTCCTGGCGACGAGCCGCGGTCAGATCCCCGTGGACTGGCGTCTGCACCTGCCGACCGAGTGGAGCGAGGACAAGCTGCGCCGCCGCACGCGCATCCCGGAGGGCGTCCACCCCCTGCCGGCCTGGGCGCAGGTGCTCGACCTGGCCGACACGTCGGCCGCCGGCCCCTCCCCGGCCCTGCCGCTCGTGGCGGATCTCCGCGAGTACGAGTCCGACCGGCTCCTCCTGGGGCTGCGGCAGCGTGCCCAGGACTTCGTCGTCGCCGTCCCCGACACCCTGGCCGTCCAGCCTCCCGCGGCGGTCCGGCCCTCCGATCCGGCCGGCGGCGGTTCCGCCGCGCCGGTCGGCGCGCGGCGTTTCCTGGAGACGCAGGGTGAGCTGCTGCGCTCGGTGCTGGGGGCGGGCCACCTCCGCCCCTCGGGCCTGACCCGGGTGGTCACCGGCCTGGTGCGCCTCCCCCGCGGCCCGCAGCCGCAGCGCTTCTACCGGCTGTTCGCCGAGGTCCCCCGGGACGGCGAGCAGCCCGCCGCACTGTGGCTCACCACGCTCGTCCACCTGTCCATGGAGGAACTCCTGGAGCTGGCGGCGCTGTCGGCCACCACTCCCCGGGCGATGCGCCGGCTGGAGGGCGGCTTCGGGCTCCAGGACTTCGAGGGCAGGTCCTATCCGGGCTGGCACCGCCATGTGACGCTGGTGTCGGCGGCGTGCGCCTTCCAGGAACTGTCGGAGGTCGATCCGGCCGGTCCTTCCGGCGTCGTCTCCCCCGCCCGCCTGATCAGGGCGCCCCGCCCGCCGGCGCGGCTTCCGGTCTGACGCGGCGCGGCCCTCCGGTACGTGGGACCCCACGGCCCCGGCAGGGTTCAGCCGTACTCCCCCGCCGTCCACGGGTACGCGGCGCCGCACCACCGCCCCGCCGGCTTCACACCGCGCTCCACCCCCCGTCCACCGCCACCGCTCCGCCGGTGACGAACGACGCCCGGCCGCTGCACAGCCACAGCGCGGCCTGCGCGATCTCCTCCGGGTCCGCGAGCCGCTTCTGCACCGCGCGTCTGCTCAGCCTCTCGACCGCCTCGGGCGTGCCGTCCAGGTACGGCTCCAGCTGCGGGGTGCGGGTGGCGCCCACCATCAGCGCGTTCACCCTGATGCCGGCGCCCCCGTACTCCGCCGCGGCGGCCCGGGTGAGCCCGAGGACCGCGTGCTTGGCGGCGATGTACGGGGCGGTGGCGCCGGTCGCCGAATGCCCGGCGACGCTGGACGTGTTGACGATGGCGCCGCCGTGCTCCTGGCGGAGCATGACGGGGATCTGCCGGCGCATGCAGTTCCAGACGCCCCGCACGTTGACGTCCATGACCGTGTCGTAGGCGTCCTCGTCGAGTTCGTGCAGGGCGGGGCCGAACTCCCCCGCCCCGGCGTTGTTGAAGGCGGCGTCCAGCGCGCCGTACTCCTCGACCGCCCGGTCGACGGCCGCCCCCACCTCATCGGGGTTCCGTACGTCGCCGGGCACGGCCAGCGCCCGCCCGCCGTCCCCGCGGATCGTCCCGGCCAGTTCGCGCAGCGCGTCCGCGCGCCGGGCCAGCAGCACGACGGCCGCGCCCTCCCTGGCGAAGAGCCGCGCGGCGGCGGCCCCGATGCCGCTGGACGCTCCGGTGATCATGATCGTGCGCCCCTGTAACGCTCCCGCTTCATGTGACATACGCGGATTGAACGCCAGGCACGCGGGAGCGCGGCAGACCGCCCGGGGCCGTCAGGACCGATTCACGCCATCCGCAGCGGTGCCGGCGTCGGCGGAACGCACCGTCTCCAGGACCCTGGCCGCGCATTCCTCACCGGCGACGAGCGGCAGCAGCAGGACCCACATCTGCCGGACGCGGTCCGGGAGGTCCTTCCGGCCGCTGTCGAGCTGGGCGTTCATCTGCGCGCCGGTGCAGGCGTTGACCACGAGCTGGGCCAGCGACCGGACGTCCACGCCGGGCCGCAGCTCGCCGTTCTCGCCGGCCTCGCGCAGGAACGGCTGCAGCACCTCCGCCCACTGCCGGTAGGAGTTGCCCTCCTCGTCGCAGGCGAAGTACTCCTGGTCCATCACCAGCCGGGCGCCCGCCAGCAGTAAAGGGTCGTCCCGCAGCTGCGTCGCCCACGCCATGGTGATGTCCACGGCGCCCTGGAGGCCGGTGGCCGTGGTCATGGTCACCAGCTCCGGCTGGCTCCGGACGATCTCACGGGCGAGCTCCTCCTTCGACGCGAAGTGGAAGTAGAGCGCCCCCAGCGTCAGGTTCGCCCGCCTCGTGATCTTGCTGACGCTCGCCCCGGCGAACCCGAGCTCGGCGAAGACCTCGGCGCCCGCCCTCAGAATGGCCGCCCGCGTCCGAGCACTCCGCTCCTGCTGAGCCACGCACCCGCCTCCCCTGTCCTTCGACCGTCTCCCGGCTGTCCCTCGGCTGTCCCTCGGCTGCCTCTCGGCTCCCTCGACAATAAACATAGTCATCTCTATGTTGCTGCGCAGGGTTCACTTGCACCGTTGTCTGCAGGACTCGCCTGCAGACAACCCGCATCGTTCCAGGGGAACTTCCGATGAACATCACAACTGGCTTAATCGCGCCTCTCGAAGGCATCCAGCACGTCCCCAAGAATCTGACCCGCAAGACCGCCCCCGGTCAGGCGTTCGTGACGGGGTGGCGCCGGCACGACGACGGCGTCTCGCACACCGTCCTCGCCGACTGGCCCGCGCACCACCCCCTCTACACGTCCCACAAAGGGCACTACCACCCGCTGATCCTCTCCGAGACGATCCGCCAGGCCCTCGCCCTGCTGTCGCACGTCGCCCACGACATCCCCCTCGACTTCCGCCTGGGCTGGGAGTCCTACGACAGTTCCGCCGTCCCGACCGCCCTGCGGACCGGACCGGACCCGGCCCACGTACGCCTGACGGTCTCCCACACCGAGGTGGACCGCCACCGCCGCGGATCCGTCCGCCTCGCCACGCAGATCACGGCCACGCGCGACGGGGAACCCCTCGGCATCGCCCGCGTGCGCTACACCGCCGTCCCTCCGGCGATCTACGACCGGCTGCGGGGGGCGTACGCGGACGCGCGGGCCAGCACGGCACGCGCCCTCCCCGTCGGCCCCGCCCTCGATGACGCCACCCGGGGCCGGCAGACCTCCCTGGACGACGCCGTCCTGAGCCCGCTCGGCGAGTCGCACCGCTGGCAGCTGCGCGTGAACACCGCCAACCGCTCCTTCTTCGACCACGCCCACGACCACATACCGGGGCTGGTGTTCCTCGAAGCCGCCGCCCAGGCCGCGCAGGCCCTGTCCGGCGCCGCCCAGACCGTCCCCACCGAGTTCGACGCCCGGTTCGTCCGCTACGTCGAACTGGACGCGCCCTGCTGGATCGAGGCGACTCCGCTGCGCCGCGGCCGGAACGGCGTCGTCCGCACGGAGGTCACCGGCCACCAGGCCGGCAGCGAGGTCTTCTCCGTACGCGTGACCGCCCTCGAACACGCCTGAGCCCCACTCCCGGCTCTCTCCCCGAAGCCCTGTGATCGTGGCGCCGCCACGCCACGATCACGGCCCCGGAACGCCGCCGCTCGTCGTCGCACCCTCCACCTCGCCGCGGCGGACGTCGGGCCGGCCGATTCCTGCCTGTGGTTCTGCCTGGAGCGGGAGTCCGGCCGCTGCTTGGCTGTTGCGTACGGGCGGGAACCCGGACCCGCCGAGGCGGTCCTGGCCGCGCGCCCGCGAGGCCGTCGCCCGTACGACGAGCCGTCCGGCCGCCGTCGTCCGGCAGGTGCAGCGGTCCTGTCGGCGCCTGCCGGGCCCGGAGCCACTTCCTTTGAGCGGAGAGAAATTGAGTGTGGTGTTGACGACCGCCTCCGTGCCGGACCGGGACAAGGTCGCGTACTGGAACGATGCGGTGAGCAGGACCCTCGTGCCGATGGTGGTGTCCCCACGGGGTGACGGGCCGTTCGACGGCCGGATCGCCACCACCCGTCTCGCGTACCTCCAGGTCTCGACCGTGGAGGCCGACGCGGGGCGCGTCAGCCGCACGCCGGCCCTCATCTCCGGGCCGTCCGACGCCCTGGTGGCGGTCGGTGTCCAGACGGCCGGCACGGCCACCTTCGTCCAGGACGGCAGGCGGGCCGAGGTGCACGAGGGCGACCTCGTGGTGTACGACACCGCCCGGCCCTACTCCTTCGACTATCCGCAGCGCTTCGCGGCGCACGTCTTCCAGCTGCCGCGCCGCACCCTGGGCGTGCCGGACAGGGACATCCGGCGGGTCACGGGCCGTGCCATCGGCGCCGAGAAGGGCGTCGGCGCGATGCTGTTCCCCTTCCTGTCCGCCCTGGCATCCTCCCCCGCCGACGGCTACCCGCCCGCCGTGGCGGACCGGCTGGCCGGCAACGTGGTCGAGCTGCTCGCCACCCTGATCACCGAGCGGGCCCACCCGGGCGACGCGGAGACGCACGCTCCGAGCCACCTGGTCCGGCGTGTGCGGGACCACATCAACCGGAACCTGGGCGACCCGGACCTGTCACCGGAGGGCATCGCCCGGGCCCACCGGATCTCCGTCCGATACCTGCACCGGCTGTTCGAGGGCGAGGGGACCACCGTCGGTCAGCTCATCCGGCAACGACGCCTGGAGGAATGCGGCCGTGAACTGGCCCGCCGCGGCGGGACGGCCCCCACCGTGTCCGCCGTGGCTCAGAGGTGGGGTTTCCTCAGCCCGGCGCACTTCAGCCGGTCCTTCCGCACCGCCTACGGCGTCTCCCCCCGTGAGTGGCGCAACCTGCGTACCGCCCAGGACGTCCCCGAAAGGGCACCGGCAGTCCCCGCCGTACCCGGGAGTCCCCCCGGTGCCGGCCGACGCGGGGCCGGTCTCGCGACGGCCGGCAGGTGAGGACCCGCGGCGGTCGCCCCGTCCCCGCGGCGGCCGCGTCCGGCCCTCGCCGGCGCCCCTACCGGCACACCGCCGGAACCCGCGGGCCGGTTCGCCCCTTCGTTCAGCCACTCCCGGCAGGAGACCGTGTGTGACCGCGTTCGTCCCCTCGTACCCCCGCCCCGTCCTGGACCGTGCCACCCTGGCCTTCGTGTCGCGGCACACCTGTCCGCCGTCGGCGGGCGACCAGGACGTGGAGCGGGCCCGTCTGGACCTCGCACGTCTCCAGGGCGTGGAAGGCGGACCCGCCCTTCACGACGAGGAGGCCGTCTCCACCGAGTGGTTCGCCCTCCCGGGCGGGCCCACCGGTCACGTACGGGTGCAGGTCGTCAGGCCCGCCGGCAGCGTCGGCGACATCCCCGTCGTGCTGTTCCTGCACGGCCTCGGCTGGGCTCTCGGGGACACCGGAACCCATGAACGCCTGGTGCGCGCGTTCGCTCTGGGCGCGGACGCGGCCGTGGTCTTCGTCGAGTACGAGCGCGCCCCCGAGGCCCGGTACCCCGTCGCCGTCGAGCAGTGCTACGCCGTCGCGAAGTGGGTCTGCGAGCGGGGCGGCGAGATCGGCCTGGACGGCAGCCGTGTCGCCGCCGTGGGCGACTCGACGGGCGGCAACCTGGTGGCGGCACTGACCCTGCTCGCGAAGGAGCGCGGAGGAGTGCGGCTGCTCCAGCAGGTGCTGCTCTGCCCCGTCACCGACGCCGGTTTCGACACCCCCTCGTACCGGGAGTACGGCACCGGCTACTTCCTCGGCGAGGACACCATGCGCTGGTTCTGGGACCAGTACCTGCCTGACGTACGGCAGCGGGACCAGGTCACCGCGTCACCGCTGCGGGCCTCCCTGGAACAGCTCGCCGGGCTCCCGCCCGCCCTGGTCGTCACCGGCGAGGCCGACGTGGTCCGCGACGAGGGCGAGGCGTACGCGACGAAGCTCCGCGCGGCCGGGGTACGGGTGGTCTCCCTGCGCTACCACGGGACCATCCACGGCTTCATGGTGCTGGACCAGCTGCGCGACACGGACTCCGCCCGCGCCGCCCTCGTCCAGGCCCTCGACACCGTCCACGTCGCCCTGCACCGGGGCGGCGGCTGAGCCTCCGGACGGCGTGGCCACGGGCAGCGTGTCCAGGAGCTTCCGCGCGGCTCTCAGCTCGTTGTCGTCGGCCGCGTCCCCGAGGGCGAGGGCCTGGCCCAGGACATGACGGGCCTCCTCGACCTCCCCCAGCTCGACCAGCGCCTCTCCGAGGAGCAGCAGCTGTTCCGCCTCCCTGTGGGCGACGCCGATGCGACGCGACCGGGCCTGGGCGCTGCGCAGGTGGGCGACGGCCTCCCGCCACCGCCCCAGCGAGACGCAGGCGGCGCCGAGTGCCTGCGAGGTGTGGGCACGGAAGATGTCGGCGACGTGTCCCGTCACCGGACAGCCGGGCGCGTCGAGGAAGGCCAGGACGCGCCGGTGCTGGGCGAGTGCTTCCTCCGCCCGGCCCAGCAGGCGCAGAGCGCTCCCGTAGAGGCGCACGGCCTGGGGCCACGCTTCGTAGTGTCCGGTGGTCTCGGCCAGTTCGGCCGCGGAGAGAGCTCTGTCCGCGGTCCTCCGGGCATCGCCGAGCTGCCGGTACCCGCTCGCCGCGTGCACCAGGGCCGAGACCTGCTGGTGGACGTCCTGTGCGCGGCGGGCGTGTTCCAGCGCCTCCTCGGCCCGTTCGACGGCCTCGCGGTGGCGCTGCTCGCAGGTGTTCAGGGCCCAGGAGTGACAGTTCAGGTGGAAAGCCCGCATGGAGGGGTCGTCGATCGCGGCGGCGGCGTCGGCGGCCAGACGGAAGACCTCGGGCCAATGCCCCCAGTGCACCCACAGGTCGCAGAACCATTCCATGGCGTGGGCGGTCTCCACGACCCGGACGTGCTCGCCCCGGTGGGCGGCGGCGCGCAGGGCGGCGAGCCAGGAGGGCGCTTCGCTCTGGAGCCAGTCGCGGGCCTCCGCAGCGCTCCCCGGCGGGACCGGTCCGTCCCAGGACGGCGGGGGTGCCCCGTGATCGGGCTGGTACCAGCGGCCGGCGACCACGGCGGTGTCCAGGAGCCAGGCGCGCAGCCGGTCGTCGGCCGCTTCCCGCTCGGCGGGTTCGTCCTCGTGGGACAGCCGGCCGCGGCCGTACAGCCGGATCAGGTCGTGCAGCTGGTAGCGGCCGGTGAAGGTGGCCTGGAGCAGCCCGGCCTCGACCAGCTCCTCCATCACGTCCTCGGCGTCGACGACGTCGGTGGCCGTCAGCGCCGCGCCGTAGGCGGCGGTCATGTCGGGGCCCGGGACCAGGCTCAGCAGCCGCAGCATCCGCGCGGCCGCGCCGGTCAGCTGGCGGTAGGACAGTTCGAAAGCCGCCTCCACGCGCACGTCGCCGGCGGCGAGCGCGCCCAGGCGGCGTTCCTCGTCCGCGAGGCGCCGGACCAGGTGGTCGACGGTCCATCCGGACCGGACCGTCAGCCAGTTCGCCGCCACCCGCAGGGCCAACGGCAGTCGTCCGCACAGCTCGGCCACCCGGGCCACGGCAGCGGCTTCCGCGTCCGCCCGGTCCTCCCCCAGGATCCGGCGCAGCAGACCGACCGCCTCCGCCCGCCCCATCTCCGACAGCGGCAGCCGGCCGACGTCCTCGAGACCGGTCAGGGGCCGTCGGCTGGTGATCAGCACCAGACTCCGCCCGCCCGCCGGCAGCAGCGTGCGCACCTGGCCCTCGTCTCGGGCGTTGTCCAGGACCACCAGGCACCTGCGGTCGCCCAACAGCGCCCGCAGCAGCCCCGCGCGGCCCTGCTGGTCCTCCTGGGCCAGCCGGCGGTCCGACACGCCGAGGGCCTTCAGCAGCTTCAGCAGCGCCTCGCCCGAGTCCACGGGGCCGTCCACGCCATGCAGGTCCACCATGAAACAGCCGTCGGGGAACCTCTCGGCGAGTTCCGCCGCCGCCTTCAGCGCCAGGGTGGTCTTGCCGCACCCCGGCGGTCCCGAGACGACCCACACCGACGCTCCCCCCTCGCCCGGGGCGCGTTCGGCGGCCGCCCGCAGGAGGGCCAGCTGCGGCTCCCGTCCCGTGAAGTCCCCTACCGTTCGCGGCGGCACGGCCGTTCCCGCCGCCGCGACCGCGCGCGTCGGACGCGCCGACCGCGCCGTGCTCAGCAGCGCCTCCCGCTCGTCGTCCGTGAGGCCGAGCCCCTCGGCCAGCGCCACCACGGTGCGCCGCTGCGGAACCAGACTGCGCCCCCGCTCCATGTCGCCGATGGCCCGGACACTCACCCCCGACGCCTCGGACAGCTCCTCCATCGTCAGTCGGCCTCGCCGGCGCAGGCCGCGCAGGACGGCACCGAAGGACGTCGTCCCGTGCACGACTCCCCCTTCCGGTCAGCTCGTCGCCCGCACCGCGGCCCTGATCAGGTCGGCGACCTGCGTGGGCTCGGAGAGGGCGACGGCGTGGGAGGCGTCCGGGAGTTCGAGGACGACGGCTCCGGCGCGTGCGGCGCCGAAGCGCTGCACCTCGGGGCCGATCGTACGGTCCGCCCCGGCGACCAGGGCCCAGGACGGTTTCGTGCGCCATGCCGCCGCGGCCGCGGTCTCGGTGAACGCCGCCGCAGCGAGCGGACGTTGGGACGCGGCCAGGACACCGGCCACGTCCTCGGGGACGTCCGCCGCGAAGACGGCGGGAAACGCCTGCTCCTCGATGGTGACCTCGACCGCGGGGGCGCCGTCGTGGAGCGGGTACGTCCACTCCTTCAGGCTGCCCGTCAGCGGAGGGTCGGGGAAGTGTCCCTGGAGCCGGCCGAGGCTCTCGCCCTCGTCGGGCACGTAGGCGGCCACGTAGACGAGCCCCACGACGTTCTCCGCGGCACCCGCCACGGTGATCAGCGCACCTCCGTACGCGTGGCCGACGAGCACGGCCGTCCCCTCGACCTGTGTCAGGACGGAGGCGAGGTAGGCGGCGTCCGACGCCAGGCCGCGCAGCGGGTTCGGCGGCGCGATCACCGGGATGCCGCTGCTGCGCAGTTCAGCGATGACGCCTATCCAGCCGGTCGCGTCGGCGAAGGCGCCGTGCACGAGGACGACGGTGGGGTGGGGCATGCGAGTTCTCTTCTCGGTGTCGGGCACGACGGCGCGCACGCGTGTCAGCGCCTTCGCTCGTCCTGGGGGTCGTCGGGCGTCGGCGCGAAGGCCCTGGCGGCCAGCGCCTGCCATGCGCTGGGGCTCATGCCGTAGGCCCCGCGGAACGTGCGGCTGAAATGCGAGGGGCTGCTGAAGCCCCAGCGGTGTGCCATCGCGGCCATGGTGGTCCCCCGGGCGGAGCGGACCAGCTCGAACCGGCAGGACTCGAGCCTGCGCTGCCGCACCCACTGGCTCACCGTGCTGCCGTCGCTCTGGAACAGCTTCTGCAGGTAGCGGACGGAGATGTGGTGGGCGCGGGCGATCGACTCCGGTGAGAGGGCCGGGTCCCTCAGGTGTTCCTCGATGTGGGCGCGGATGCGGGAGAGCATGGCGTTGCCGGCTCCGGCCGCGTCGTCGGAGGTGTCGGTGTTGTCCGCTTCGAGGAGCTCCACGACCAGGACGGAGAGGAGGTGCACGGCCGTGCGGGCACGCCGGTCCCCGATCGTGGACCGGCGGAACTCCGTCTCGGCGGCGAGCGAGGTCAGGAACGCGGACGCCAGCGCCCCGATGCCCTCACCGCCGCGTACGGGGACGCCGAGCACCCGGTCCAGTTCCGGCTCCGGGACGCCCAGATAGCAGCGGGGCACCCGGAAGAAGATCGTCCGGCAGTCCTCGCCGAACCGCAGCAGATGCCGTCGGGCCGGGTCGCAGAAGACCAGGTCGCCCGGCTCCAGCAGGGTGGTGGCACGCTCGTGGACGACGGTGACGGCACCGCGCACATGGACGCCGAGGTAGACGTGGTTGCCGTCGTTCGCGTCCGGCATCTCGGAGAGCATCTGGACCAGCCACCCCGAGCCGGAGGGGGAGGAGGCCGGATCGGGCGCCTGCCGGGGCACCCGTTCGGGGGCGCGTGACATCAGTGTGAGGGTCATGGTGTTCCTAGCCGTGGGTTCGTGCAGGCGGGGAGCGGGTTCACGCTCCTCTCGGCAGCTCCTCGGCGAGGAACTTCTCCACGACGGCGTTGAAGGCCGGCGGGTTCTCCAGGAAGGGGAAGTGCGAGCCCGCCACGTCGGACGGGAAGACGTGCAGGCGCGCGCCGGGAATCCTCCCGGCGACGAAGCGCTGCGAATCGGGGTGCACATGGCTTCCCTCACAGCCGATCACCAGAGTCGGCACGTCGATCCGGGGAAGCACGTCGCGCCAGTCCTGCGCGCAGTGGTCGAAGAGCAGCGGGACGCCCGCGTAGGCGGGTGTCGACCTGATCTCCTCGGTGACGAAGGCCAGTACCTCGGGGTCGGGCTCGCCGGAGAACATGCCGCGCACGAAATCGGCGCGGACCGAGTCGCCCTCCGGCCCCGCGAGGGCCGCACCCAGGTACAGCAGCCCGGAGACGTCGAAGATGGCACCGGAGTCCCGCTGTTCCCGCTCGGTCATCCAGGGCACGGCGGCGACCGCCGCGGGCTGGTCGACGGCGACGAAGCGCCGGATCCTTCCGGTCCCGTACTGGTCGACGAAGCTCCACCACACCGAGACGCCCATGGACCAGCCCAGTGCGTCGAAACGGTCGAGACCGAGATGGTCGACGAGTTCGAGCACGTCGCGGGAGAGCCGGGCGATCCGGTAGCCGTGCCGCGGCTTGCCGGACTTCCCGTGGCCGCGGAGGTCGACGGTGACGACACGGCGGCCGGGCGCGAGTCCGTCGATCTGGTGGCGGAACATCGCCTGCGTCTGGCCCCAGCCGTGGAGCATCACCAGCGGCACCCCCTCGCCGCCGGTGTCCTGGTACGCGAGCCGGGCACCGTCCGTCGTGATCAGTTTCTCCATGGCCTCTTCCCTGGTCAGAGGCGGTACGCCTCCCCGCCCGTCCCGCACATCATCGAATGGGGCCCGTCGCCCGCACCACCGCGTGCTGTAGGAATCGGGCCGTGGGTCCTCATCGCTCTGTCGAAGGGGGTCGGGGGTCACCGGGTCCCGCCGGCGCCCGGAGCGACGAGTTCCCCGATCCTGAGACCGAGGTGCAGTGTGAGCCGGTGGGCGCCGTCGTCGAGGTCGAGTCCGGTCACTTCCTGGATCTGGCGCAGGCGGTAGTAGAGCGACGTGCGGTGGATTCCCAGCGCGTCCGCGGTCCTGGGGATCGACCCCGCGTGTTCGAGGAAGCAGCGCAGCGTGTCCCGCAGGCGGTCGCCGCCATGGGCCTCGCTCAGGGTGCGCAGCGGCTCGGGGACCAGCGACGCGTTCAGGGCGTGCTCGGGGAGCTGGAGCAGTACGGCGTGCTCCCCGAGCAGCTCCCAGTCGCCGACGCTGTTGAGGGAGGCCAGCCGGCGTGCCCCGCGGGCCGCCACGAGCGCCTGCTCGTACGAGGTCCGGGCACCGTCCAGCCCGGGATGCCGGCCGCCGACGCCGATCACGGGGTCCGCCGACGGGTCCAGGAAGGTGCGGAGCTCGCCGAGGATGCGAGCGGACTGGGCGGCGACCTCCTCCGCGCCGGGCTGCCGGCCGCGGAGCTGAAGCAGTGTCGCCCGCTCCTTGCCGATCGCGATGAGGCCCTGGGCGGAGCGCGTCTGCCGGTACCCCTCCAGCGCCGCCCAGAGGGCCGCCTCGGACTGCGGCACGGGCTCCGTGCCGCAGCCGAGCTGGACGACGGTGACCAGGACGTGTTCCGCCGCTCCGAGCAGACCGAGTTCCTCGCCGTGGCGACGCGCGGTGGCGCGCGCGGAGACGTCGGTTCCGACGAGCGCGAGGACGAGGTCCCGCTCAGCGGTCTTGCGGGTGTCGGCGGCGACGTGCTCCCCGTACATCTGGGCCGACATGGCGTCCGCGGCCCGGGCGATGGCAGCGGTCTCCTCCTCCCCCAGCTTCTTCTCGGGCACGACCACCACGAGCAGCCCGAGGAGATGCCCCCGTTCGCGCAGCGGCACGACGTAACGGGGCAGCAGCCCGAGATCGTCCCGGCCGTCGATGAACCCGGGTCTGGACCACTGGGTCACGCCCTGGGCGAGGACGTGGCGGATGGCGGCGTTGTCGGCACGGCCCTGCAGCAGGGTGCCGATGCGCACCGGATCCTCGTCGCCGAAGTGCCGGCTGGTGCAGACCATGCGGACCAGCGGGTCGTCGACGGCGACGGACCGGCCGAGCCGCTCCGCGAGCTCGTCGACGAGTGCCTGGAGCTCGGGGCTGCCGGGGCGGGCTCGCTGGAGCCTTCCGGTCATGCGTGGTTCCTCTCTCGATCGCCTGTCCCCGCGGGCTTCTCCCTTCCGCGGTTCTTGATCAGTCTGAGGAAACGACGGCGTCGGCACATCGCATGAATCGTCCATTGCGCGGACGCGCGCAGGGGATACGAAGCGGTTACTCTCCGCTGTCGCGACGCTTCACCAGCCGGGTCAGCTCCGTCCGCGAGGTGACGTCCAGCTTGGTGAAGGCCTTGCGCAGGTGCGTACCCACCGTGTGCGGTGAGAGGGCGAGCTGCTCGGCCGCCTGCCGGTTGGTCAGCCCTCCGGCCACGAGCCGGACCGTCCGCAGCTCCGCCGCCGTCAACTCGGGCCACTCGTCGGAGAGTCCGGCCGTCGAGGGGCGGCGGCGGACACCGGCGGCTCGCAGGCGCCGGCGCACCCGCGCGACGTCCCTCTCGGCGCCCGCTCGCGCATAGAGCGCGAGGGCCGTCTCGAGGTACGGGACCGCTTCCGGCGTGCGGGTGGCGGCCACCTTGCGGCCGGTGTCCTCCAGGGCCGACGCCCGGGCCAGCACGCGAGGGCAGTCCTCGTACAGCCGGACGGCGCGCAGGAGAGGGGCGAGGTCGTTGTCGAGGAGTCCCCGTGCGTGGGCGGCGGTGGCGGCGAGGAACGGGAGCCCGGGGTTGAGCGCGGCCCGTTTCTCCGCCATGACGACCGCCTGCGCGGCCCGTTCGTGCCTGCCCGCGCGCAGCGCCATGCGGACGAGCACCGGCGCGTCGGCGGGGTCGATCAGACCGGCGTAGGCCGGCCGGTCCGCGGCGGGGGCCGTCATCACCCCGTCGAGTTCGGCCATGGCGCGGTCGGGCCGGCCTTCGGAGTCGGCGATCAGGGCCAGCATCCACGAACCGAAGTGCCGGACGACGGGAGCGCCGTCGCTCCGCATGCGCCTCGCCTCCGCCGCGTACACCTCCGCGGTCCGCCGGTCGCCGGTGTGGAGGGCGACGCGCAGCATCACGTACCGGAGGGTGACGTCGGCGAGGTTCCCCGGGCCGGGATCGCCGGCCGTGGGGGACGCGGCTTCGGCGTCGGCCCGGGCGTCCGACAGCCGTCCGGTCTCCAGGAGGATGCGGGTGCGGGTCATGAGCCACATGCGGGTGGCGGCCGTCCGGCCCTGCTCGCGGGTGATCCGGATGCCTTCCTCCGCGACGGCCAGCGCCTCCGCGGTGCGTCCGGTGGTGTTCGACAGGAGGGCGTGCCACAGGGCCTCCGGAACCCACAGCGAGGTGCTGACGCCCAGAGCGTCGGCCAGCGCGGCGGACCGCTCGGCCTGCCGGAACGCCTCGGTCAGGTCCATGCGGTGGAAGCTCACGGCCGAGCGGACGGTCGTCAGGGTGGCCTCGGCGGTGCGGTCCCCCGCTGCCGCCGCGGTCTCCCACGCCTCGGCGGCGGCCTGTTCGGCCGCCGCGTGCTCACCCGACATCGACAGGCCGACGGCGAGCATGGCGAGCAAACGCCCCTTCGCGGCCGTGGAGATCCCGGACAGGGCCGCTCCGGCACGGGCCTGCCGGACCGCCTCGGAGAAGTCGAACGGTACGGCCAGCCGTGCCAGGGCCAGACGCAGGAGCGCCTCGTCCTCGGGCGCGAGGCCGCCGGCCGCCAGGGCGGAGGTACCCAGCTCCCGGGCCTGGGCGGCCCGGTCCGTCTGCCAGAGCAGCGGGATCGTCTCGGCGAGGATCCGCGGCCGCTCCGGATCGTCCGCCCCGGTGAGTTCCCATGCCTGGAGGCTGCGCTCCGCGGCTGGTCCGGGAGCGGTGGCCGCGAGTTCCGCGGCTTCGGCACGCAGCCGGGCGGCGACGGCGGCGTCCCCCGGCGCGGCCCTCGCGGTGTCCGAGGCATCGGCCGGGGCTCGCCGCGGCAGCGGTACGGCGGCCTGTCGGCGCAGGGCCTGACGCAGCGACAGGGGCAGACCGGACTCCACCGCCTCGCGGACGAGGTCGTGGCGGAAGGCGAGGCGGTCGCCGCCTTCGACCAGCAGATCGGCGTCGAGGGCTTCCCGTACGGCGGTGATGAGCGCCGCCGAGGGCCTGCCGAGCAGGTCGGCGAGCAGGGCGACGGTGACCGTGCCGCCCGCGGCGGCCGCCGTCCGCACCAGCTCCCGCGCTTCGTCGGACAGCTGGTCGAGCCGGCGCGTGACGGAAGGCAGCTGCCGCGGGGCGGAGAGCCCGGCCGGCAGGCCGGCCCTGCCGTCGCCGGCCGTCACCACCTCCTCGCGCAGCGAGCCGAGCAGCTCGATCAGCAGCTGGGGCACTCCCTCGGCGCGCCGGGCGAGGCGGAGGACGTCCGGGCCGGGAGGGGCGCCGAGGACGTCCTCGGCGATCCGGGCGGTCGCGGGGTCATCCAGCGGTTCGAGGACCAGCTCGCGTGCGCCTGCCTGACGGATCCTGTCCAGGGTGGTGCGCACCCCGGACGGCACGCTGCCGGCGCGCACGGCGACCAGCCACAGGACCGGGTGTGACGAGAGTCCCGCCGCGAGCGTGCGGAAGGTGAGCAGGGTCAGGTCGTCGCACCACTGGAGGTCGTCGAGGACGACGAGCAGGGGTCCGTTCCGGGCCGCCTCCCGCAGGCGGTCCCCCAGCTCCTGGAGCAGCCAGAACCGCCGGCCGGGCGTCGTGGCGAGGTCCCGGAGGCGCTGGGCGCCGGACAGCGGTTCCTCACCGGACAGTACGCCTTCGAGGAGCGGGCCGAGCGGCAGGACATGCTCGTCGGGGTCCGCCGCCCCCTGGAACACGCGCGTCCCGCGCCGCCTCGCGGTCGCCGCTGCCTCGGCGAGGAGCCTGGTCCTGCCGATCCCGGCGGGGCCCTCGACGCGGACGATCCCGCCCTCGCCCCGGCCGAGCGCGTCGAGCCGCCCCTCGATGAAGGCCAGTTCGGTTTCCCTGCCCCGGAGGGATGGCAGCGGGCCGTCCGGCTCCTCCGGTCCTGTCCTCGTCGTCACTCGGTTCGCGCTCATACGGCGGATCAGTATGAACCACGTGCCCCGCCCCGGCGGCGCCCGGCCCGGGGCCCCGCCGGGGCGGCGTCACCGCGGGGCGGTCAGCGACGCGGTGTCACTTCGCCAGGAAGGCGAGGAGGGCGGTGTTGACCTCCTCGGCGTGGGTCCACAGCAGGCCGTGCGGGGCGCCTTCGATCTCGACGTAGTCGGCGGACGGCAGCGCCTTGTGGAAGGGGCGCGCGGTGCCCTCGGCCGGCAGGATGCGGTCGGCGGTGCCGTGCAGGATCAGTGCCGGCACGTCGACGGCGGGGATGTCGGCGCGGAAGTCCGTGTACCAGGTGGCGGGCGCGGCGGAGGCGGCGAAGGAGCCGCCGCGGGCCGCGGTGTTCCAGCTGTTGCGGACGGCCTCCTCGCTGATGCGGCTGCCCAGGTTCTCGTCGAGGTTGTAGAAGTCGTTGAAGAAGGCCGTGTAGTAGGCGTACCGGTCGGCCTTCACGGCGGCCACGACGCCGTCGAAGAACTCCTTCGGGGCGACGCCGTCCGGGTTGTCGTCGCTCTTGAGCAGACAGGGCTCCAGGGAGGCCAGGAAGGCGACCTTGGCGACGCGGCCGGAGCCGTACGCGGAGACGTAGCGGGCGACCTCGCCGGTGCCCATGGAGAAGCCGACGAGGACGGCGTCCTTCAGGTCGAGCGTCTCCATCACGGTGTTCAGGTCGGCGGCGAAGGTGTCGTAGTCGTAGCCGGTGGTCGGCTGGGACGACTGTCCGAAGCCGCGGCGGTCGTACGTGATCACCCGGTAGCCGGCGTCGAGCAGGGCGGCGCTCTGGCGCTCCCAGGAGTGGCCGTCGAGCGGGAAGCCGTGGATGAGGACGACGGGCTGCCCGGCTCCCTGGTCCTCGTAGTACAGCTCGATGGGGTTGGTGTTCTCCTGGCCCACGGTGATGTACGGCATGGGGATGTCTCCTCGTTCGGGTCGGCGGGTCCGCGCGCGGGATCGGCGCGGTGTGCCCGTCACGCTAGGACCGGCCCCGCGCCTCCTGTTGCCGTACCGCGCACCACACCTTGCACGGGGGCGCAGAACTCGTGCTCAGTCGTCGCCGGCCGATCCGGCGTCGTCCTCCGCGAGCACGATCCTGGCCAGGTGGACCCTGGAGCGCACCGACAGCTTCCGGAAGATCGACGCCAGATGGGTGTTGACCGTGTGCGGGGACACGACCAGGGCCTCCGCGGCCGACCGGTTGGTGTGCCCCGCGGCGATCAGCCGGGCCACCTTGCGTTCCGAGGCCGTGAGCGCGTCCCAGCCCTGGTCGGTGCGCGGTCTGAGGCGTCCGGTGCGCCGGCCGGGGCGGCGTGCGGTCCGTTCCGGTTCGGCCCGGACCCGGTCGGCCTCGGCGTCGGCCCCCGCCTGGGCGTAGAGGTCGTGCGCCCTGGTCAGGGCGGGTGTCGCGGCGGGATCGCCCGAGGCCAGAAGCGCGCGCCCCAGGTCGGCGGACGCGGCTGCCAGGTGCAGTGGCCGGGGGCCTTGCAGGAGGGTGTCCACCGCCCGCTCCAGGAGGCCGTGGTCGGCGTTCACCAGGGCGGACGCGTGGGCGGCCGTCCCCTGGGCGGTCGGCACGGCGGGGTTGCGGGCGGCGTGTGCGGCGGCCTGTGCCGCGAGATCGGCGGCGAGCTGCCGGTCCCCGCCGCGCAGGGCGATCCGCACGGCCTGGACGACGTGAGGGCGCAGGAGCCGCCACCGGAGGAAGGGGTGGTCCCGCTGCACCGACCGGACGAGTTCGGCCGCTGCCGCGTGGTCGCCGTCGGCGTCGGCGACGACGGCCTCGAAGTACCGGTGCGCGGCGTGGTTCCCCGTGTTCGGCCGGTCGGCCACGGCCGCCCGCACGACGTCGAGGTGTTCCCGCGCGGCCTCGCGGTCGCCGCGCAGCATCGCGAGGAGGCCGCGGTTGACGCGGATGTTGACCAGGTTGCCGGGCACATGGAGGTCCGCTTCGAGACGTTCGGCGGTGACGAAGTCGGCGTCCGCGTCGTCGAGCCGCCCGAGCCCCATGTTCAGGGTTCCCTGGGCCCACAGGAGCATGGCGGGGCGCAGGGGATGGTCGCCCGCCCGCCTGAGCAGTCGCCGTACGGCGTCGAAGTCGTCCATGTGGATCAGGGCGACGGCCTCCTCGGGCAGGAAGGCCGTGTCGAACACGCTCAGAGCGGTGTGGTGTTCGACGGCCGCGGCGCAGTCGCCCGCGTTGAGGGCGATCTCGCCGAGGCCCCACAACGCGAGGACGCGAGCCTCCCGGTCGCCTGCTCGCTCCGCCTCGGCGAGTGCCCGTTCGCCGGTTTCCCGGGCGGCCGCGAGGTCGCTCCCGCGGGACCGGGCGAGGGCCTGCCGGGCGATCAGCCGGGCACGGACCGCGGGGTCGGTGACGGCTGCCAGCGCCGTCGTCGTGCGGCGGCTCAGCTCGTGGACGTCGTCGAGGTGCCAGAGCGTGTCGCCGAGGACCGACTGCAGACGGGCGAAAACGTCCAGGGGCGGCTGCCGGGCGAGCAGCAGGTCCCCTGTTTCCCGTGCCTGCGTGTAGCGGCCCGCGCGGGTCAGCGCGACGATGGCTCGCTCCCCGACGTCGTACGCCACGGGCGCACGGGCCGGTACGAGTTCCAGGGCACGCACGGCCAGGTCGGCGGCGAGGTCGGGCATCACGGCGATCACGTCCTCGGCGGCCGTGCCGAGGAGTCCGATCGCCTCCATGTCGCCGGGTTCGGCGCTCTTCAGCAGGTGCGGGACCGCGTCGCCGGAGCTCCGGCCCGCCGAGACGAGCAGGCTCGCGGCCTCCCGGTGCAGTGCCCGGCGTACGGAGGGCGCGAGGTCGGCGTACACCGCTTGGCGGAGCAGGTCGTGGCGGAACAGGAGGCGTTCGCCGTCGTCGTGCAGGAGGGCGGCCGCGATCGCCTCGTCCACTTCGGCGCTGAGTCCGGAGGCGGGTCGGCCGCACAGGGCCGCGGCGTCGGTGAGCGAGAACGCGCGGCCGAGGACCGAGCCGACGCGCAGGAAGTGCAGGGTGTCCGGCCGGAGGTCGGCCAGGCGCCCGCGTACGCCGAGGACCAGCCGCTCGGGCGGCTCCGGCCCGCCCGCGCCCGTCGCCGCGATGCCGGCGAGCATCTCGCCCGCGAGGAAGGGGTTGCCGCCCGCCCCGTCGAGGAGCTCCCTCACGCGGGCCGGCACGTCCCCGCCGAGGACGTCCCGAGCCACCTCGGCCAGGGCAGTGTCGGACAGCGGCCGCAGGGGGAGGGTCGTCTTCAGTGGCCCCTGCCCGTACAGCTCCGGGTCCTCCCTGCTGGTGAGCAGCCACAGCACCGGGGAACTGAGCAGCCGTGCCGGCAGGACGCTCAGGGCGAAACGGCTCAGCGGGTCGGCCCATTGCACGTCGTCGACCGCGATCAGCACCGGCCTGCCCGCCGAGCGTTCCTCGATCAGCTGGGCGAGCCGTTCGACGAGCCAGATGCGCTGGTCGTGGTGGCCGGCGAGGTCCGCGAGGTCCGTGCCGGAGAGCAGCGGCGGGTCACCGTGCAGGAGGCCCGAGGCCAGGGAGGCGAGCGGTGCCAGTTCGTGCAGTTCCTCGGCGCGTCCCTGGCTGACGAGGAATCCCCGGGCCCGTGCGAGCGGTACGGTCTCCCGCAGCAGCGCGGTCTTGCCGATCCCGGGCTCGCCGAGAAGCAGCGCGACCGCGCCTCCCTCGCCGTCCCGCACCGCTTCGACCAGGGCGCGCAGCTGCTCCAGCTCGGCTTCGCGGCCCCGCAGCCCGGGCCGGCTCAGCCCTGTCGCCGTGCCCTGCCCGTCGGACCCGTCGGGGCTCATCCCTTGACCGATCCGGCGAGCAGGCCCGCCGCGAAGTGCCGCCGGAGGGAGAAGAAGACGAGCAGCGGCACGAGCGCGGCCACGAAGGCTCCCGCGGTGAGCCGCTGCCAGTCGTTGCCGTAGGTCCCGGCCAGGCTCGCCAGCCTGACCGTCATAGGCGCGGTCTCGGCCGTGCCGCCCGACAGCGTCAGGGCCACGAGGAGGTCGTTCCACACCCAGACGAACTGGATGACGGCGAAGCCGACCAGGGCCGGGCGGGCCGGCGGCAGCACGATCCGGAGCAGCAGAGTCCCGTGCGACGCTCCGTCGACGCGGGCGGCCTCGATCATGTCCCGGGGGAGCCCGGCCAGGAAGTTGTGCAGGAGGAACACCGCGAACGGCAGCGCGAAGACCGTGTGGGCGAACCAGACCTGGCCGAACCGCGCGGGACCGGTGAGGTGCCACGCGGGCAGGAACAGCCAGCCTTGGGAGAAGAGCTTCAGGAGCGGGACGAGCGCCATCTGCAGCGGCACGACCTGGAGCGCGAAGATGCCCACGACGAGCGCGTCGCGCCCCTTGAAGTCGATCCAGGCCAGGGCGTAGGCCGCGAAGAAGGCCAGGACGAGGGGGAACAGCACCGAGGGAACGGTGATGACGACGGAGTTGACGAAGTGCTCCGCGAGTCGCCCCGCCCCGTTCCCGCCGCCGGAGAGCACCTCGCCGTAGTTGTCGAGCGTGAGGTTCGGTGTACCGAAGACGGTCCACCAGCCCGTCCTCTTGATCTCCTCCTCGGGACGGAAGGAGGAGAGCAGAAGGCCGAGGGTCGGTGTCGTCCAGAGGACCGCGATCACCACGGCGATCGACGTGACGGTACGGGAGGTCAGTCGCTCCCGGACGCCGTTCACCCCGTCCTCCGCCGCGCCCGGACCTGGTGGGCGACGAAGGGAGTGACGAGGAGGAAGAGGAGCACGGCGAGTGCCGCGCCGCGGCCCGTCTCGCCGTAGCGGAAGGCCTGGTCGTACATCTCGTGGGCGATGACGCCCGTGTCGAGCTGTCCGCCGGTCATGGTCTTGACGATGTCGAAGGCCTTGAAGGTGCCGATCGCCTGGGCGAGGAACACGACGAGGAGCGTGGGCCGGATCGACGGTACGGTGATCCGCCGGAAGATCTGCCCGGGCGACGCGCCGTCGAGCCGGGCGGCCTCGGTCAGCTCCGCGGGTACGGCTCTGATCGCGCCGGTCAGCAGGACGGCCGCGAAGCCCGCCTGTGTCCACACCATCGCCACGATGAGGAACAGGACGTTCCAGGGAGAGTCCACGAGCCACTGCCTCGGTTCGCCGCCGAACACGACGACGAGCTGGTTCAGCAGCCCGATCTGCCCGGCTTCCGCGGGCCGGTAGGCGTAGACGAACTTCCAGACGACACCCGCGCCGACGAAGGAGATCGCCATCGGCATCAGGATCAGCGACAGTGCGAGCGTTCTGAACCGCGACCGTGCGACGGCCGCCGCGTAGAGCAGACCGACGGCGGTGGACGCCGGCGGCACGAGGACCACCCACGCCAGGGTGTTGCGCAGCGCCACCCGCGCCCGGTGGTCGGTGAACATCCACACGTAGTTGTCGAGCCCGGCCCACTCGTCTCCCCCGCCGTCGGTGAACGACAGCGCGAGCGTGCGCAGACCGGGCAGGAGCAGACCGATCGTGAGCAGCACCAGCGCGGGGGCCAGCAGGATCAGGGCCGCGGCCCTCCTCCGTACCGGCCCCCGGTGCAGTGCGAGGAGGATGAGGGAGACGACCGCCGCGAAGGCCGCGACGCCCTGGACCAGGTACAGCAGCTTGGGCTGCTGGGCGGCGACGTCGAACGACATCACTTCTTCGGCCAGGACCGTTCGATGGTGTCGGCGACCTGCCGGGTGCTCGCGCCGCCGATCCAGTCGACGGCTCCCTTCCAGAACGTCCCGGCGCCGACCGACGCGGGCATCAGATCCGAACCGTCGAACCTGAACTGTGTCCTGGGGTCCTGGAGCAGCTGGATCGAGAGCCTGTCGACGGGGGTCGCGGCGTTCGCCGGATCCACGTTCATGTTCGCCGAGACGAACGGGCCCTTCTTCATCCGCGCGTTCGCGAAGTCCGCGGTGGCCAGATATTCCTGGAACGCTCGTACTTCGGGACGGTCGGCGAACGCCGCGGTGAACACCCCGCCGCCCAGTACGGGGCGGTTCGTCGAGTGGGCACCGGGCAGCAGGAAGGCGTAGACGTCCTTGTCAGGTCCGATCTCGGTGCCCTGCGGCCACATGTCGGCATAGAACGAGGCCTGGCGGTGCATCGCGCAGTCACCGGAGAGAACCGGTGTGCCGGCCTCCTGGAAGGAGATCGACGCCATCGACCGGGCCGGGCCGAAACCGCCGTTGGCGTACCGGTCGTTCTTGAGGATGGACCCCACGGTGTTCATGGCCCGGATGACACGGGGGTCATTGAACGGGATCTCGTGGGCGACCCACTGGTCGTAGACGTCCGTGCCCTGCTGGCGCAGCAGGACGTCCTCGATCCAGTCCGTCACGGGCCAGCCGGTCGCCTCGGCGGACTCGATGCCCGCACACCAGGGTGTGACTCCCGACGCCGCGATCTTCTCGGTCACGGCCATCAACTCGGACCACGTCCGGGGAACGCTCAGTCCGTTGTCACGGAAGAACGTCGGGGAGTACCAGACGAACGACTTCACGTTCGCGACCAGCGGCGTGCCGTAGAGGGTGCCGTCCACGGTCGCGTAACTGTTCCAGTCCGCCGACCAGCCTTCCTTCGCCAGGCTCACGACCCCGGCGCTCGCGGGCTTGAGCTTCCCCGCCCGCGCGAAGCGTTCCAGGAGCCCTGGCTGAGGGAAGAACGCCACGTCAGGGGCGCTCCCGCCGTCGACGCGGACCTGGATCTGGGCCTCGAACTCCCCGTCCCCCTCGTACTGGACGTCGATTCCCGTGCAATCGGCGAAGTCCGCCCACGTCTCCTCGAACAGGTCGGCCTCCCGGTCCCGGTTCTCCGCGTACACGGTGACCTCGGTTCCGGGGTGCTCGCCGTACCGGGCGTACGGTGCGCAGTCCGCGGTGGTGTGCGACCGCGGACCGCCGTCCTGCGGGGTGCCGCAGGCCGTGGTCGTGACGGCGAGGGTGATGACGGCGAGCGCGAGCCTCGCGCCGAACCTCATGGGTGTGCTTCCTCCGATCGCCCGCCGCGTGTTCTCGGCGGGCGTGTCGGAAAGCTACCGCGTTCGAACGACGGAGACCAATCGTTCGATGTTCAAGCGTCGGATCAGTGCCCCGTGGACCGGGCCGCGTCGATGATCAGCTCCGCCACGGCCTTGGGCTGGGAAAGCATGACCAGGTGCGAGGAGTCGACCTCGACGGTGGTCATGCCGGCGCGCTCGTACCCGTACCGCTCCACATCGGGGTTGATCGTGCGGTCGGAGGAGGCGACCAAGCCCCACGAGGGCTTGGTCCTCCACGCGGCGACCGGGGCCGCCTCCGAGAACGCCCGTGCGGCCAGGGGCCGCTGGGAGACGGCGAGCACCGCGGCGAGGTCGGGGGCGACGTCCGCCGCGAACAGAGCGGGGAACCGGTCGACCGCCACCGAGACGTCGGTGCCGGTGTCGGTGGAGCCGGGCTCCGGGAACGGGGTGTAGACGAGCGCGTCGGCGAGGCCGGAGTCGGGGAAGCGGCCCTGCAGCTCGCCCAGGCTCTCGCCCTCCTCCAGCGCGTATCCCGCGAGGTACACCAGGGCGCGGACGTTGTCCTCCGCACCCGCGAGGGTGATGACGGCGCCGCCGTAGGAGTGCCCCACCAGGATCACGGGCCCTTCGACGGCACGGACCACCGAGGCGATGTACGCGGCGTCGTCGACGAGGCTGCGGTTGGGCACCGCCGGGGCGATCACCTCCATGCCGGCGGCGGTCAGTTCGGGGATGACCCGAGCGAAGCTGGAGGCATCGGCGAAGGCGCCGTGGACCAGGACGACGGTGGGGCGGGCGTGTCGGGGCATGGGTGAACTCCTCGGTGAGTGGCGGGGGGAAGGCGGTGGTGGGTCGGTTCACAGGCCGAAGCGGGCGCGGCGCCCCTCGGGCACCAGGTCGACGTAGTCGGGGTGCTGGCCGATCCAGCCGCGGATGAAGGGGCAGTAGGGCAGAACGCGCAGGCCGCGGTCCCGGGCGTCGTCCAGGGCGCCGCGGGCGAGCAGCCCGCCCAGGCCCTGGCCGCCGAAACGGGGATCGATCTCGGTGTGGATGAAGGCGATCTCGCCTTCCGAGAGGTGGTACTCGGCGAAGCCGGCTGTCTCGGTGCCCTTGCCGTCGTCAGTGACGACGATCTCGTACCGGGACTTCTCGGGCCGGTCGATCACGCGGGGGTCCATGGATGCTCCTGTGGGGTCGGGAGGTGTCTGCGGTCAGAGGGTGCGGCGCACGCCCGCCTGGCGTTCCAGGTTGCGGAGCTGGACGGCGAGGTCGCCCTCCACGGCGAGGTGGGCGGGGCCGCTGCGGCCCAGGGGCAGGACCTGCTCGCCGCGCATGTCCTCGAGCATCAGGGCGAACGCCGTGTACATCGCGACGAGCGCCACCATGAGGCCGAGCGCCCCGGACGTGCGGGTCAGCCACTCGGCTCCGGTGACGCCCGCGAGACCGGTGGCCGCCCAGCGGGGCAGGGAGACCGCGAGGACGAGCCACAGCGCCCGCTTGGGTCCGGTCACGGCGGTCATCAGCGCGCCGAAGCAGAGGAGTGCCAGGTTGAAGACGCCGAGGACCTTCGGGCCGTCGGCCGCGCCACTGAGCATGATGAGCGAATACGGCAGCCAGCTGCCCGCGAACACCGCCATCAGGGTGGCCGCGATCACGTCACGGGCACCGAAGGCCAGGAAGCTCACCAGGAGTTGGAGAACGAACGCGGGCAGCACCGTGAAGGCGACGGCGGTGCGGGCCTCCTCCCCGAGGATCCCGAGCTGAAGGCATCCCGTCATGACGGACGCGATGGCGATGGTGAAGAAGCCGAGCGGCATGGGGGAGGCGATGGGGCGCAGAGTGATCCGGGTCATCGACCGGAGGTCCGGTTCGAAGCGGCGTCCCGGGGGCGCGGCCGGGTTCTGTTCGTCGCCGTCGGCGGCCGGGGAGGCGGCAGTCATCGGGGGGTCTCTCTTTCAGTGATCGAAGCAGGGGTCGACGAAGGACGGCGTCGTCTCGGGGACGGAGCCGCGCGCGACGCGCCACCGACGGTGCTGCTCGGACTCGGCGACGGCCTCGGCCACCAGTGATGCCTGGTGGGCGCCCCCCTGACCCGACTGGTAGCCGCCAAAGCGGGCCACCGGGCTCCATGCGGGGCTCACCGGCGGGACGGCCTCGTCGAGGCCCTCGTACTCCGCGGTCGCGTAGACGATCCGGCCGCCGACGACGGTGAGCAGGGACTCGATGTCCGGGATGACGTCCTCGGGCACGGTGAGGAAGTCGTCGGACAGGATCGCGAGGTCGCCGTAACAGCCCTCGCGCAGGGTTCCCTTGACGTCCTGCTCGCCGGTGAGCCGGGCTCCCCCGCGGGTGTAGAGGTCGAGGGCGGTCTCCCGGTCGATCAGGTTCGCGGGCGGGTAGAGCGCGGTACCGCCGACGGTCCTGCCGGTCACCAGCCAGTGGAGCGCGACCCACGGGTTGTACGAGGAGACGCGGGTCGCGTCCGTACCGGCCGCGACGGTCAGGCCGCGGTCGAGCATGGCGCGGACCGGCGGGGCGTGGGCGGCGGCCTCGGCGCCGTAGCGGTCGAGGAACGCGGCGCCCTGGAAGGACATCCGGTTCTGGACCGAGACGGCTCCGCCGAGGGCGGCGATCCGGTCGAGGCTGCCGGCCGAGACCGTCTCCGCGTGGTCGAAGAGCCAGCGGTTGCCGCCGGGGAAGAGCCCCTCCGCGGCGAGCTTCTCGAAGACGGCCAGGTCGCGGCGGATCGTCTCGTCGTAGGTCGCGTGGAGCCTGAATCCCCAGCCGTTCTCGAGCAGGAGCCGTACGGCGTTCTCGAACTCGGTCTCGTAGCCTGCGGCGAGCTCGGGCCGGGGCTCGGAGAAGTTCTCGAAGTCGGCCGCCGCCCAGGTCAGGTTCTCGCCCGCGCCGTTCAGCCGGAGCCACTCGTCCCCGTCCCCGGGCTTGACCGTCCGGGTCCAGCGCTCGAGGTCGGCGAGCTCCTGCCCGGCCGTCTGCGGGAACAGGTGGTAGGCGATTCGGAGGGTCAGCTCCCCCGACCTGGCGAGGTCGACCACCGTGGCGTAGTTGTCGGGGAAGTTCTGGAACCCGCCGGCGGCGTCGACCGCGGATGTCAGACCGAAGCGGTTCAACTCGCGCAGGAAGTGGCGCGTCGACGTCCGCTTGTCGGCCTCGTCGAGGGCCGGCGCCTTCGCCAGGGTGGAGTAGAGGATGAGCGCGCTCGGCGCGGCGAGGAGCACGCCGTTCGGTTCGCCGTCCCGGCCCCGGACGATCTGCCCGCCGCGGGGGTCGGGGGTGTCGCGGGTGAATCCGGCGGCCTTCACCGCGGCCCGGTTCATCAACGCAGACTGGTACAGGTGAAGGACGAACACCGGGGTGTCGGGGGCGGCGGCGTTCAGCTCGGCGACGGTCGGCATCCGGCGCTCGGCGAACTGCTCCGCGGTCCAGCCGCCGACGACCCGGATCCACTGCCCCTTGGGCGTGCGGCCGGCCTGCTCGCGCAGCATCGCCAGGGCCTGGCGGAGGCTGCGCACGCCGTCCCAGCGCAGCTCCAGGACGTAGTTCAGGCCGCCCCGGATGACGTGCAGGTGCGAGTCGTTGAGTCCGGGGATCACCCGGCGGCCCAGCGCGTCGACGACCTTCGTGCCCGGCCCGACGAGGGCGGCGAGGTCGTGGTCGTCGCCGAGGGCCACGACCCGGCCGTCGCGGATCGCGACGGCGCGGGCCCCGGGGCGGTCGGGATCACCCGTGAACACCTTGGCGTTGCGGACGAGGAGATCGGCGTGCTCGAGTTCCCGCCGCGGGGCGGGCACGAGGCCCGCCACCGGCATGCTGGTCGACGGCCCGGTCATGCGAGGGCCTTGCGGAGGGTGTCGACCGCGAGACCGATGGCGAGGTCCGCGGCCCACGTGTCGCGCAGCGCGTTCAGCATCACGAAGTCGTGGATGGTGCCCTGGACGCGCAGGGCGGTGACGGGGACGCCGGCGGCACGGAGCTTCGCCGCGTACGCCTCGCCCTCGTCGCGCAGGACGTCGGCCTCGGCGGTGATGACCAGGGCCGGCGGCAGACCGGTGAGCTGCTCGGTGGAGGCGCGCAGCGGCGAGGCGGTGATCTGGGCGCGCTCGGCCTCTTCGGTCGTGTACTGGTCCCAGAACCACTTCATCGCGTCGCGGCGCAGGAAGTAGCCCTCGGCGAAGGCGTGGTACGAGTCGGTGTCGAAGCTCGCGTCCGTGACCGGGTAGAAGAGGACCTGCTGGAGGAGCGTGACGTCGCCGCGCTGCTTGGCCATGAGGGTGAGGGCGGCGGTCATGTTGCCGCCGACCGAGTCGCCCGCGACGGCGATCCGTGTGCCGTCGAGGTCCTTGTGGTGGCCCTCGCCGGCGACCCACTGGGCGACGCTGTAGTTCTGCTCGATGGCGACGGGGTAGCGGGCCTCGGGCGAGAGGTCGTACTCGGGGAAGACCACGGCCGCGCCGGTGCCGACGGCGAGTTCGCGGACGAGCCGGTCGTGGGTGTGGGCGTTGCCGAAGACCCAGCCGGCGCCGTGGAGGTAGAGGACGACGGGGAGCGGGCCGGTCACGCCGCGCGGGCGGAGGATCCGGGCCCGGACGTCGCCGGTCGGGCCGCCGTGGACGGTGACCCATTCCTCGTCGACCTCGGGCAGGGGAACACCCTCGCCGCTCTGGACGCCGTCCACGGCCTTGCGGCCGTCCGCGACGGGGATCTCGTAGAGGAACGGCGGCTGGGCGGTCGCGTCGGCGAACGCCTGGGCGGCGGGTTCGAGGACCGGACGGTTGTTCATGAGGGGTTCTCCTTCGGGATGTACGGGAGGGTCGGGTCGGGGGCTCAGCGGGTCGCCCGCGCGGCGGCGAGGATCACGTGGGTGACCACGACCGGGCGGGAGACGGCCACGGCGTGCGACGCGTCCACTTCGGTGACGTGCGAGCCGGCGCGCTGGGCCATCCACCGCTGGGCGGCCGGAGGGATGTTCTTGTCGGAGGTGGCGATCAGCGCCCAGGACGGGATCGTCCTCCAGGCAGCCCGGCCGGCCTTCTCCTCCAGCGCGGTGGTGGCCACCGGTCGCTGGCTCACGGCCATGACCGCCGCGTCGGCGGTGGGGACGTCGGCGGCGAACTGCCGGTGGAATTTGGCCCGTTCGATGACGAGTTCGGTGCCGGTGCCGCCGCCGGGCAGCGGGTACGACCGCGGGTTCACGGTGTCGCCGAGGGTGGAGCCGGGGAACTTGGCGGCGAGCTCGGCCGCGCTCTCGCCCTTGTCCGGGGTGAACGCGGCGACGTAGACGAGGGCCTTCACCCGGCTGTCGCCCACCGCGGCGCCGCTGATGACGGCGCCGCCGTAGGAGTGGCCGACCAGGACGACGGGTCCTTCGACGGCGGCCAGCACGCTGCGCAGGTAGGCGGTGTCCTCGGCGAGGCCGCGCAGCGGGTTGGCGGGGGCCAGGACGGGGTAGCCGGCGCGCTGCAGCCGCCGGATCGTGCCGCTCCAGCTGGAGGCGTCCGCGAACGCTCCGTGGACCAGGACGATCGTGGGCTTGGGGGCGTGCCGGTCGGTGTCGGCGACGGCCGGGCGGCTCGCGGGTGCGGCGGGTCCGGCGCCCACCAGGGCGGCCAGCGTCGCGGGCAGGGCGAGGCCGAGGACGAGGGAGCGCCTCGTGGGATGCATGGGGATTTCCTTTTCGGCAGGTGAGACGTTCGGGTGCGCTCGGCCGGGCGGGAGGGTGCGCCGAGCGGGTGCGGCAGGATCGTGCGGGGGGGGCGCCGATCGGGTACGGCGGGAAAGCGGGGGCGCCGATCGGATACGGCAGCGGGCGGCGATCGGCCGGGCGGGGGCGGGCGTCCGCGGGGTCTCGCCTCAGAGGCCGTACGCCTCCAGGAGCCGGAGCCAGACCTCGCTCACCGTCGGGAAGGCGGGCACGGCGTGCCAGAGGCGCTCCAGGGGGACCTCGCCCACGACGGCCACGGTGGCGGTGTGGATGAGCTCGGTCGCCATCGGGCCGGTGAGTGTGCAGCCGACGACGACCCCTCGGCTCTCGTCGACGACGAGCTTGGCGAAGCCGCGGTAGTCGTCCGCGTGGAGCGCGGCGCCGGCGACGTCATCGATGCGGTACTCCACCGTACGTACCGCGAGGCCCGCTTCGCGTGCCGCGCGTTCCGTGAGCCCGACGCTCGCGACCTCGGGACGGGTGAAGACGGCCTGCGGGACGGCGAAGCGGTCTGCTGCCGCGCTCCACGGCTGCCGGCCGCCGGTGTCGGCCGGGCGCCCGGCGGCCCGCTCGGCGATCGCCGCCGCGCAGGCACGGGCCTGGTACTTGGCCATGTGGGTCAGTGGCGCGCGGTGGTTCACGTCGCCCACGGCGTAGAGCCAGTCGCCCTCGACCGCGGCGACGCGACAGGTGTCGTCGACCGGAAGCCAGTCGCCCGCCGGCAGTCCGACGGAGTCGAGGCCGAGGTCCGCGGTGCGCGGGCGCCTGCCGACAGCGGCGAGGACCTCGTCGCAGACGAGGGTCGTGCGGTCGTCGGTCTCCACGGTCACCATGCGGGTGTCGTCGTCACGGGCGACCCGGACGGCCGACGCCCCGAAGCGGACGGTGACGCCCAGATCGCTCAGCCCCCGGGTGACCTCTTCGGCGGCACACGGCTCCCAGCCGGTCAACAGGGCCTGATCGCGGACCAGCAGGGTGACGGAGGAGCCGAGCGAGCGCCAGGCGGTGGCCATCTCGCAGGCCACCACTCCCCCGCCGATGACGACGAGCCGCTCGGGCACCGCATCGGCCGTGGTGGCCTGCCGATTGGTCCACACACCGATCCGGTCGAGCCCCTCGACCGGCGGAAGCGCGGGTTCCGTTCCGGTGCAGAGCACGACCGCGCGCCGGGCCCGCAGGACACGGACCATGCCGTCGGCCCCCGTCACCTCCACCCGGCGCTCACCGGCGAGCCGTCCGTGCCCCCGTACGAGCGCGATGCCCGCACCGTCGAGCCAGTCGGCCTGGCCGGCGTCCTCGCCGCCCCCGGTGAAGCGGTCGCGGCGGGCCAGGACGCGTGCCGGGTCGACTGCCGCCGTGACCGCCTGCCGGGCCCCGTCGACCGACCGGGCCTCCGCCCGTGCGGCGCCGGGCCGCAGCAGGGCCTTGCTCGGTACGCAGGCACGGTAGGAGCACTCGCCGCCGACCGCCTCGGCCTCGACGACGACAGCGGTCAGCCCCGCCCCGACGGCGCGGGCGGCGACGACCTCGCCGGCCGGCCCGCCGCCGACCACGACGACGTCGTACGTGTCCATCAGGCGTGCACCAGGGGGGTGTCGACGAGGTGCTCGGCCAGGAACCACACCTGGGCCTCGCCGGTACGGATGACCCCGGAGACGAGCAGGTCGGCGCTGCCCTCGTCGCCTTCACCGGAGAGCCGGGCGGCGGCGTCCCGGGCGTCGATCAGAATCCGCTCGTGCGCGTCGAGGAGCCGCGACAGCATGACGGGCACCGGCTCGACGCCGTCCGGCGGCCGGGGGATCGCCGTCAGCTCCGCGACGTGGCGCGGGTCTCCGACGGCGACGCCGCCGAGGCTCTGGACCCGCTCGGCCAGCGCGTCCACGAGGGCCAGCTGGGCCTCCGCGTGCTTGTCCAGCATCAGGTGGAGCGCGTAGAAGGTCGCCCCGCGCATGAGCCAGTGGTGCTTCTTGTAGAGGGAGTGGAGGATCTGCGTGTCGGCGAGGACGCGGTTCAGCCGCTGGCAGGCGTACATGCGGGTGTCGTGGCCGAGGCCGATCGGCAGCTGCTTGAGCGTGCCGAACGCCTGGGTCTCGGCGCCCTTCTGGTGCAGCAGCGGCTGGCCGCCGCCGTGCGGGTTCGTGAGTGTGTCCATCGAGTGCTCCTGTCCAGGATGAAACGGGTGGGGGTCCGGCCGCCCGGTCGGGGGTGCAGGGCCGGCCGGACCCGGTCGGTGATGCGCGCCTTCAGCGCCCGGCGATCGCCGGGTCCGCGGGAGACCGGTGCAGGACCAGACGGGTGAGGAGTCCGCTGCCGAGACCGGCCACGAGCGCGAGGGCCGCCCACCACCACGGGTAGGGCGAGAGCCCGAGAACCGCGTCGAGGGACCAGGCGCCGGGTCCGGTGGCGGCGAGGGCGGTGGCGATGCCGATGAGGACGAGCGGGTACTCGTATCCGTCGTTCTGGACCCACAGCCCGTGGCGCCACTTCACCGTGAGGGCGACGGTCATGACGCCGATGGCGCCCGTCGCGGCGAGCGGGGTCAGGAGGCCGGCGGCGAGCAGCAGACCCGAGCCGATCTGGCCGCCGCCCGCCGCCAGGGCGGTGAGGGCACCGCCCCGGAAGCCGTCGGCGCGGAACTCCTCCGCCCCGCCCTCGAGTCCGCCGCCGCCGAGGTGCGAGCTGACCTTCTGCACCCCGTGGCCGGCGACGAGCAGTCCCACCAGCAGACGCAGGATCAGAATGCCGGTGTCCAAGGCGGTCAGCCGGCCGCGTGGGCGCCGATGACGCTCTGCGCGTACACGACGCCCAGGCCGTAGGCGCCCGCATGAGCCTTGACGATCTCCATGACCGCGCCGTACGTCTCCTGGCGCGCCCAGTCGCGCTGCAGCTCCAGGAGGACCTGCACCCAGGTCACCGGGACGGCACCGGCGGCGATCATCCGCTGCAGCGCGTGCTCGTGGGCGGCCGGGCTGACGCCGCCGGACGCGTCGGAGACGACGTACACCTCGTAGCCCTGCTCGAGCGCGGAGAGCGCGGGCAGGACGAGGCAGACCTCGGTCCACAGACCCGACAGAATGATCTTCTTGCGCCCGGTCGCCTTGACCGCCGCCACGAGGGCCTCGTCCTCCCAGGCGTTCATCGTGGTGCGGTCGATGATCTCGTTCTTGGGGAACACCTCGGCGAGCTGCGGCAGCAGGGGCCCCGAGAAGGACTCGGCGGCGACCGTGGTCAGGACGGCCGGGACGTCGAACGCCCGAGCCGCCTTGGCGAGACCCACGGTGCTGTTGATGATGGCGGCCCGGTCGCCGCTGCCGGTGCCGAAGAACATCTGCGGCTGGTGGTCCACGAAGAGCATCACCGAGTTGTCGGGCGTGAGCAGGTCCTTGCCCGGAGCGGCCTGCACCTTGTCGAAGTCGAGCATGAGGGGTCCTTTCGAAACCGTCGGCAGCGCGCCCACCGCGTTCGCGGCGGGGCACGTCCTCAA
Source organism: Microtetraspora glauca (assembly GCA_000721275.1). Lineage (GTDB taxonomy): Bacteria > Actinomycetota > Actinomycetes > Streptomycetales > Streptomycetaceae > Streptomyces. The sequence goes on from JOFO01000026.1 coordinate 42,076, forward strand.
GCTATGAGCGACCCGACGGTCCGAGTTGACCTCCTGCGCCCAGTGCTTGGCACGACAGCGCACAACCGGTCGCGGACGAGCGCCGGGCGGCGCCCCCGGCACGCCGGGGACCCGCCGGACGCGCCCGCCCCCGCCGCCTCCGCCCGCGACCAGGAACCCGGGTCAGCGCACCCGCCCCCGCGCCTTCAGCCTCATCTCCGGGACCTCCGGGGCGGGCAGCCGGTCGCCGTCGTAGCCCTTGACCTCGCCGAAGCGGTCGGAGGTCATCCAGTCCTCGCGGGCCTGGCGGATCTCCTCGTCGGTGCGGCCCACGAAGTTCCACCACATGACGATCTCCTCCTCGAAGGGTTCGCCGCCGAGGAGCATCAGGCCCGCGTCGGAGGCGGCGCGGAGGGGGAGGGAGGTGCGGCCGCAGCCCAGGTAGAGCATCGAGCCGGGCAGGATGGGGACGCCGTCGACGTGCGCCTCGCCGGACATCGCGAGGACCGCGTACTCGAAGTCCGGGTCCAGCGGGAGCTCCGTCTCGGTGCCGGCGGCGAGCGCGAGGTCGGCGCCGACGAGGGGGGTGTACGTGGTCCCCGGGGACGCCGCGCCGTCGAGGGAGCCGAGGATCACCGTGGCGGTGAGGCCGGGGGCGGTGACCCGAGGCAGGTCGGCGTGGTGCTGGAAGTGCGGCTCCACGTGCCGGTGGGCGCCGGGGAGCGCCACCCAGAGCTGGGCGCCGTGCAGGAGGCGGGCGTGGGAGCGGGGGCTCTCCTCGGAGTGGGAGATCGCGCGGCCCGAGGTCATGAGGCCCAGCTCGCGGGGGCGGATCGTCTGCAGGCTGCCGGTCGAGTCCCGGTGCAGGACCTCGCCGTCGTGCAGCCAGCTCACCGTCTGGAGGCCCATGTGGGGGTGGGGCGGCACCTGCATGCCGGGGGTGTCGGCGATGTCGTCGGGGCCGTAGTGGTCGACGAAGACCCAGGCGCCGACCATCCGCCGGCCGAGGTTCGGCAGCAGCCGCCGTACCTCCGTCGACTCGCCGAGCCGGACGTGGCGGGGGCTGAGGAGTTCGCGTACGGGCTCGGCGACGACGAAGCCGCGGCCACCGCACACGGCGAGCTCGGCCTGGCGGTCGAGGTTGCTCATCGGGGATCGACACCTCTCGGGTGGGGGGAGGAACGGAACACCGGTGGTGGTGGAATGTTCAACTACTCTCGGCTGTTGACGAGGGCGTGCCACCCCCCAGGGTGGCAGATCCGGACCCCCGGAACAGGGAGAGCAAGTGAGCGACACGTACTACGAGTTCGGAACGGCCGCCGACCGCTGGAGCCGCGCGCAGCTGTTCTTCGACGCGAAGGAGTACCAGACCGCCGTCCGCATCCTGCGCGGCCTCGTCGCCGAGCACCCGGACCAGACGGCCCAGCGGCTGCTGCTCGCCCGCGCCTACTACCACTCCGCCCAGCTGCGGCTCGCCGAGACCGAGCTGCGGGCGATCCTGGAGCGCGACCCGGTGGAGCACTACGCGCAGCTGATGCTCGGCCGCACCCTGGAGCGCCAGGGCCGCGCGGACGAGGCCGCCCCGCACCTGCGGATGGCGGCGGCCATGAGCGGCGAGCTGCCGTCCTGACGCGGATCTGATACCCCGGCACGGTATGGTCGGGACCCGGAGGAGGTCCTGATGATGCCCACACCCCGGCCGCGCCGCGACGAACGAGCGGGAAGTGCCCTCGCGCACCTCCTGCTCGTCGTCGTGCTCGCGCTCGGCGTGTTCATGATGCACGCGACGGGGCACCCCGAAGGGACCTCGTCGCACGGGAGCACGGCGGCAGCGAGCGCCGGGACGCACGCGGCGCACGCGGCGCACGCGCCGTCGGGCGCGGACACCGCCGGCGCCGCCCAGGGCGCCGCCGAGCGGGACGAGGGGCACGCACCCGGGTCCGGGATGGACATGACCACGCTCTGTGTGGCCGTCCTCGGCGCCTGGCTGCTCGCCGGTCTCGTCCGGGCCGCCCTCGGCCGCCGCCCCGACTGGCTCGTCCTCATCCTTGCGCGGCTCACGCCCGCGCTCGGGCCGCACGCCCCGCCGCGCCGCCCGCCCGACCTCGCCCGGCTGTCCGTCCTGCGGATCTAGGCCGTACCCCCGCCCGCGCGCCGCGGGTCGCTCCGCGATGCCCGCGCGCCACCGGTACGAGCCCCTGAACGCCCCCGTACAGCACACGAGGAATCACCATGCGTACCTTCCGCACGCGCACCACCCGTACCGTCGGCCTCGCCGGCGCCGTGACGGCCGCCGCCCTCCTCCTGGCCGCCTGCGGCGGCGCCGACGACGACGCCATGAGCGGCATGGACCACGGAAGCAGCGCCACCGCGTCCGCGTCCGCGTCCGCCGCGCCCTCGGCCACCGCCTCGGGGACCTTCAACGACGCGGACGTGATGTTCGCGCAGATGATGATCCCCCACCACGAGCAGGCCCTGGAGATGGCGAAGCTCGCCGACGGACGCGCCGAGGACGACGGCATCAAGAAGATCGTCGCCGCCGTCGAGAAGGCCCAGGACCCCGAGATCCAGAAGATGAAGGCGTGGCTGAAGGGCTGGGGCAAGCCCGAGTCCGCCGGGGCGGGCCACGCCATGGCCGGGATGATGTCCGAGCAGGACATGAAGAAGCTCGCCGCGGCCGAGGGCAAGGACTTCGACCGCACCTTCGCCGAGCTGATGATCGCCCACCACGAGGGAGCGGTGGAGATGGCGAAGGACGAGGAGAAGAACGGCGCCAACGCCGAGGCGAAGGCCCTCGCCGCCGAGGTCGTCCGCGCCCAGACCGCCGAGATCGCCGAACTGCGGAAGATCCTCGACCGGCTCTGAGCCCTCCCCTCGGCGACCTGCTCCGAGCCATCGCCTCGGCAACCGGCTCTGAGCCCTCGCCTCGCCGGCCGGTTCAGGCCGGCACGGGCCCGCCCCGGCTCCCCGGGGCGGGCCCCCGAGGCCCGGAACCCGGCCCTCGCGCCCTCGCTCCCCCCCCGTCACCCGGAAGAACCATGCCCACGTTCCGCATGCCCGCTTTTCGCCTGTCCGCTTTCCGCGCGCCCCGGCCCGCTGCCGCCCTCCCCGCCGCGGCCTTCCTCTCCCTCGCCCTGGTCCTCACCGCCTGCGCCGGACCGGCCGCCGACGCCGACCCGGCAGCCTCCTCCCCCTCCCCCTCCTCTTCCCTCACCCACATCCACGGACTCGGTCTCCACCGGGGCACCCTGTACGTCGCCACCCACGAGGGGATCCACTCCCCCGGGCCCGGCGGCGCGCCCGTCCTCGTCGGTGACCGGCGCGACGACTTCATGGGCTTCGCCGTCGCCCCCGACGGCACCTTCCTCGCCAGCGGCCATCCCGCGCCCGGCAGCGGCGGCCCCGCCGACCTCGGTCTTCTCGCCTCCTCCGACGCCGGCCGCACCTGGACGGAGCAGTCGCTCGGCGGCGAGGTGGACTTCCACGCGCTCGACGCCCCTCCCGGCGGCCCGGTCTACGGCTACGACAGCACCCACGGACGGCTCCGGGTCACCCGGGACATGAGGACGTGGGAGGACCGGGCCGCACTGCGGGCGCTCGACATCGCCGTCTCGCCGGCAGCGCCGGACACCGTGCTCGCCACCACCGAGTCCGGCGTCGCCCGCAGCACGGACGGCGGCAGGACCTTCGCCCCGGGGGCCGGGCAGGTCCTCGCCTACGTGTCCTGGGGCGCGGCGGACGCGCTCTACGGCGTGTCCCCGGACGGGGTCCTCTTCCGTTCCGGGGACGGCGGCGTCGCCTGGACCCGCATCGGCACCGTGCCCGGCGGGCGGCCGCAGGCGCTGACCGCCGTCGACGGGCGTCGCCTGCTCGTGGCCACGCAGGAGGGGGTGTACGAGTCCGGGGACGCGGGCCGCTCGTTCGTCCGCCGCATGGAGGTGACGTCCGGCTCCGGCGGCCACTGAGCGCGGAACCGTACCTCCCGGCCGTCGGCCCGTCCGGTCACCCGGCGGCCGGCACGACCACCTTGCCGCCCACGACGACCGTCTCCGCGACCGTGCCGGGGATCTCCTCCGGCGGGATCCGCAGGATGTCCCGGGACAGGACCACGAAGTCGGCGAGCTTGCCGACGGTGAGCGAACCCCGCTCGTGCTCCAGGAAGTTGGCGTACGCCGAACCCCTCGTGTAGCCCTCGACGGCCTCGGTGACGGTGAGGGTCTGGCCCTCCGTCCAGGGCTCTCCGCCGGCGAGCGGGCGGCGGGTCACGGCGGCGTGGATGCCGACCATGGGGTCCATCTCGGCGACGTTCCAGTCGCTGGAGAGGGCGAGCACCGCGCCGGCGTCCCGCAGGTCGCGGAGCGGCCAGGCCTTGTGCCAGCGGTCGGGGCCGATGTTCTCGGCCCAGTCCTGGCCGGGTCCGGCGATGTCGGGGGCGGCGTGCCGGGGCTGCATGCAGGCGACGACGCCGAGTTCGGCGAAGCGCGGGGTGTCGGCGGGGTCGAGGCACTCGACGTGGACGATCTGGTGGCGGGCGTCGCGCGGGCCGTTGACGGCGCGGGCGTGGGCGACGGCGTCGAGGACGGTCCGGATGCCCCGGTCGCCGGTGGCGTGCACGAAGCACTGGAAGCCGCGCGCGTCCAGGCGGGCGAGCAGGCCGGCGAACTCCTCGGGCGGGTAGAAGGTCTCGCCCCGGTGGTGGGCGCAGCCCGCGTACGGCTCCAGCAGGGCGGCGGTGCGGGGTTCGACGACGTCGTCGATGTACAGCTTCAGCGGGCCGACGCGGAAGCGGTCGTCGGCGTGGGTCCGGGCCGCGTCCGCGAAGGCGTCGAGGTCGGCGTCGGTGGTGCCGCGCGGGTGGAAGAGGGCGGCGACGATCCGGGAGCGGAGCCGGCCCTCTTCACGCGCGCGTGTGAAGAGGGCGAGGTCGTCGAGGGAGTTCTGGGGTTCGACGACGGTGGTGATGCCGAAGCGGATGGCGTCGTCCAGGCTCTTGGCGAGGCGGCCGTACTGGCGGTCGGGCGAGGCCCAGGGCACGCCGAGGGCGCGCAGGGCGCGGTGGCCGTCGCGGGAGAGGCCCTTGACGGCGAAGTCCTTGACGAATCCGGTGGGTTCGCCGGTGGCGGGGTCGGTGACCGCGCGGCCGAAGGGCAGGTCGGTGTGGTCGCGGTCGACGCCGAGGGCGCGGAGGGCGGCGGTGTTGAGCCAGGCGGTGTGCACGTCGTAGCTGAGGACGAGCGCGGGGGTGTCGCCGGTGGCGGGGTCGAGGTCGGCGGCGGTGGGCATGCGGCCGCCGGGGATCGCGGAGTAGTCGAACGCCTCGGCCTCGATCCAGGCGGCGTCGGGGTGGGCGGCGTGCCAGGTCCGCACGCGCGCGTGGATCTCGTCGAGGGTGCGGGCGCCGGCGAGCTGGACGCAGGCGTCGTCGGAGCCGAGCCGGACGTGGTTGTGGGCGTCGACGAAGCCGGGCAGGACGAGCCGTCCGCCGGCGTCGAGGACCCGGGTGCCGGGTCCGGTCCAGGCCGCCGCGTCGGCGTCGGCGCCGAGCCAGACGATCCGCCCGTCCCGTACGGCCATCGCCTCCGCCTCGGGCAGGTCGGGGTCGACGGTGTGGACGCGGGCGCCGGTGAGGAGCAGGTCGGCGGGGGCGGGGGCGGTGCCGTTCATGCGGGGTGTGTTCCTTGTCGTACGGGAGGGGGAGGGTGGCGGTGGTCAGGCGGCCGGGTGCGGGGTGGCCGTGCGGCGGGCCAGGAGCACGTACACGAGCGCGGCGATGGGTGCGCCGAGCAGGGTGAGGTCGGCGCCGCCGAGCGGGGCGACGAGGGGGCCGGTCCAGAGCGCGGAGTCGCAGGTGAGGGCGGCGAAGAGGCCGCCGGCGAGGAGGGCGGCGGCACCGGCCGGGTGCCAGCCGGCGCGGTACCAGTAGGTGCCGCCGGGGCCGGTGCGGTGCAGGGCGTCGGCGTCGTACCGGCAGCGGCGCAGCACCATGTCGGCGAGGAAGACGCCGCCCCAGGGGGCGAAGACGATGATCAGGAGGGAGAGGAAGGAGAGGAGGGAGGTGGTGAAGTCGGTGAGGAAGAGGGCGCCGAGGGAGCCGGCGGCGGTGACGGCGGCGCTGACGGCGAGGGCGCGGGCGCGGCTCCAGGGGATGCCGAGCACCTGGAGGTTGAGGCCGGAGGAGTAGAGGGTGAGGACGGAGTTGGTGACGGAGCCGCCGAGGACGAGGGCGAGGAAGACGGGCCGGAACCAGCCGGGCAGCAGGCTCTCGGCACCGGCGACCGCGTCGGTCATGTCCGTCCGCGTGGCGGCGGCGACGCCCGCGACGCCGAGGGCGACGGAGGACAGGAAGCCGCCGAGGGCGCCGCTGACGGTGACGGCGCGCAGGCTGGTGGTGCGGGGCAGGTAGCGGGTGTAGTCGGCGGGCATCGGGAGGTACGAGAACGGGCCGGCGAGCATCACGACGAAGGCGAGGCTCCAGCCGGCCGCGCCGGGCCCGCCGGCGGGGGCGGAGGTGTCGGCGCCGGGCACCAGGAGGACGACGAGGACGCCGAAGCCGGCGGCGAGCACGTACGCCATCCAGCGCTCGGCGAACTGGACGGTGGCGTGCCCCCAGAAGGAGATCGCGAAGGTCAGGGCGAGGGTGACGGTGAGGGCCAGGGCGCGGGGCGCGGCTCCGCCGGTCCAGCCGAGGGCGGCCAGGAACGCTTCGAGGGCGAGGGTGCCGACCACGGTGTTGACGATGGTGTAGCCGATGCTGACGACCCAGTTGAGCGCGCCGGCGGGGCGGTTGCCGCGGGGGCCGAAGGCGGCACGGGAGAGCACCAGGGTGGCCGTGCCGGTGCGGACGCCGCCGAGGCCGGCGGCGCCGATGGCGGCGAAGGACAGGCCGCCGAGCACGACGACGGCGGTGGCCTGCCAGAAGGACAGGCCGAAGGCGACGGCGAGAGCGCCGTTGATGACGTAGGTGAAGGTGAGGTTCGAGCCGAACCAGACCCAGAAGACGTCCTTGGCGCTGCCGTGGCGCTCCTCGTCGGGGATGGGGTCGATGCCGTGCGTCTCGACCTGGAAGACCTCGTCCCGGGTGGCGGTCCTCGGCGCCGTCTCGTGTTCGAGCACCCCTCGCTCCTCTTCTTCTTCGCATGCCTGCCTCGCGACGGACGCGCGCGTGGACGGTGACCTGAGCGGCACCTTGAATGACGTTCTAAGTTCTTGAATGGCATTCAAGATGGGTGACGGGATCCGGCCACGTCAAGACCCCGGCGCCGTCCGGTTAAGGTCGGGGGCGTACGAGAACGGGCCGGGCGAGGGAACGGGGCTGGCGACGGTGGCAGGGGCGGCACGGCGGCGCGACGGGCACGTCACGCAGGAACGGATGCTGGAGGAGGCCATGGCGGCGATCGCCGAGGACGGCCTCGCCTCCCTCACGATGTCGGCGCTGGCCGAACGGCTCGGCACCAGCGGCGGCCACATCCTGTACTACTTCGGCTCCAAGGACCGGCTGCTGCTCGCCGCGCTGCGCTGGAGCGAGGCCGCGCTCGCGGAGGAGCGCCGGACCCTGCTGGCCCGCAGGACCGCCGCCGAGCGCAAGCTGGACGACTTCCTCCGGCTGTACCTTCCCCGCGGCCCCCGGGACCCGCGCTGGACGCTGTGGATCGAACTCTGGGCGAGGACCCCCGGGAACACCGAACTCCGGGACGCCCAGCGGGAACTGGACGCCGACTGGCAGCGCGACCTGGAGTCGCTGCTCGTGGCCGGCGCGGCCCGGGGCCGGTTCGCGCCGCTCGACGCGCCCGCCCGCGCCTCCGAACTCCTCGCCCTCCTCGACGGATTGAGCACCCGGGTCGTCCTCGGCCAGGACTCCGGCCCCGACGCGCGCCCGGCCCTGGAGGCCGCCCGCGCCGCGGCGGCGCTCCTCGTCCCGCGGGCGTGAAGCGCCCCCCGGTCAGCCTTCGGCGGGGGTGACCGCCGGCTCGAACGGCCAGGCGGGGGCGTCGGGGTGACGCTCCGTCTGCTCGGCGTACCAGAGCACCTGCTCGGTGTGGAGCGCGGGCCGCGAGAGCCGCGCCACCGCCGGGTACGCCGCGGCCACCGCCGCCGCCACGCCCAGCGCCGCCCGCGCGTCCGAGGCCGGATCGCCCGGGTGCTCGTGCGGGACGCCGTACCAGGCCGCGACCGCGGGCAGCGACCGCCCGCCGGGCCGGTAGCGGTCGGCGTGCCGGTCGAGGACCAGCGGGTCGCAGACCGGGGCGACGACGCCGTCCGGGAGGCGGTCGGCGAGCGGGGCGAGGCCGTGGCGGAGGAGTTCCGCGTGGAGCGTCGTCAGGACGTACGGGGCGTACCACACGACGAGCAGTTCACGGCGCGCGAGGTGGCCGGCGACCAGCGCGGCGAGCTCGTCCAGGGCACCGGCGGCCAGGGCGCGGGCGGCCGGTCCGGACCCGGGTTCCACGGCCCAGTCCCGCGCCTCGCCGCCGGTCCCCCGGACGGCCGCCGCCGTGATCCGGTCCCGTTCCGGGCGGTTCCCTGTGGCGGCGATGTCCAGGGCGAGCAGCGTCCGCCGGTGCCAGCCCGGGTGGTCGCCGGCCGGCGGCGGACCGGGCACGGGCGCGTGGGCGCGGTGGAACACCTCCCAGCCCCGGGCGCCGTGCCGGAGCACACCGCCGCCCGCCGGCACCGGCCCGCCGCAGCGCGCGCACTCCGCGTCGTACGCGTTGGCGCGCTCCTCGGGGCTCACAGGGCCTGCGGGAATCGCGGGCTCACCGGTCACGCGGGGCCGGTGCCGTCCCGGTACGCCTCCAGCAGCCGCAGCCACACCTCGCTGATCGTGGGGTACGAGGGGACGGCGTGCCACAGGCGGGAGACGGGGACCTCGGCGGTGACGGCGACGGTGGCGGCGTGGAGGAGTTCGCCGACCGCCGGGCCGACGAAGGTGGCGCCGAGCACGACCTCGCGTTCGAGGTCCACGACGAGCCGGGCCGCGCCGCTGTAGCCCTGGGCGTAGAGGCCGGCGCCGGCGACCGAGCGCATGTCGACGTCCACGGCGCGGACGCGGTGCCCCGCGCGTTCGGCCTCGGCGAGGCTGAGGCCGACGGCGGCGGCCTCCGGGTCGCAGAAGACCACCTGCGGGACGGCGGCGTGGTCGGCGGTGGCCGCGTGCGGGCCCCACGGCGCGGGGTCCTCGGCCCGGTCGCCGCTCGCGCGCGCGGCGATCGCGGCGCCCGCGATCCGCGCCTGGTACTTGCCCTGGTGGGTCAGGAGCGCGCGGTGGTTGACGTCCCCGACGGCGTAGAGCCAGTCGGTGCCGGTGACGCGGAGGCTGTCGTCGACGTCGAGCCAGGAGCCGGGTTCCAGGCCGACGGTCTCCAGCCCGATGTCGTCCGTGCGCGGCGCGCGCCCGGTGGCGAAGAGGACCTCGTCGCCCTCGACCGTGTCGCCGCCCTCCAGGACGACCGTGACGGGACCGGCGCCGCCGTCGCGGACGACCGCCTCCACGGAGGCTCCGGTGCGCACGTCGGCGCCGCGCGCCCGCAGCGCCTCGGCGACGCGCTCGCCGACGAACGGCTCCATGCGCGGCAGCAGGCCGTCGCCGCGTACCAGCATGGTCACGTGGGAGCCGAGGGCGTGCCAGGCGGTGGCCATCTCGACGCCGACGACGCCGCCGCCGACGACGACCAGGCGCCCCGGGACCCGGTCGGCGCTGGTCGCCTCGCGGCTGGTCCAGGGGCGGGCGCCGGCCAGGCCGGGCAGCGGGGGCAGGACGGCGCGGCTGCCGGTGCAGACCGCGACGGCGTGCCGGGCGGTCAGGACGTGGTGCTCGCCCTCGGGGCCGTCGACGGCGACCCGGCGGGGGCCCTGCACGCGCCCGTGACCGCGGTAGACGCGTACACCGATCGAGTCCAGCCAGTCGAGCTGCCCGTCGTCCTTCCAGTGCCCGACGGTCTCGTCCCGGTGGGCGAAGACGTCGAGGGCGTCCAGCGGCCCGTGGACGGCCTCGCGCAGGCCGGGGACCTTGCGGGCGTCGGAGCGGGCGAGGACCGGGCGGAGCAGCGCCTTGCTGGGCATGCAGGCCCAGTAGGAGCATTCTCCGCCGAGCAGTTCGGCCTCCACGATCGCGGCGGTGAGGCCGGCGGCGCGCACCCGGTCGACGACGTTCTCGCCGACCGGTCCCGCGCCGAGGACCACCACGTCGTACTCGTGCTCGTTCTCCACCGTTCGCGTCATGGGGAACAGTCTGGTGGGTAGGGGCCGGAATAGCACGGCGCGCTGGTCCGTTGTGCGGTGCGAGTCCCGAGGGGACCGCGAGGACACCACCGGAGACGGAGAGGCGGCAGCATGAGCACCATCGAGCTCACCAAGGACAACTTCGACGAGGTCGTGAGCGGGAACGACTTCGTCCTGATCGACTTCTGGGCTTCCTGGTGCGGTCCGTGCCGTCAGTTCGGCCCGGTCTACGAGGCGGCGTCCGAGCGCCACCAGGACCTGGTCTTCGCCAAGGTCGACACCGAGGCGCAGCAGGAGCTGGCCGCGGCGTTCGAGATCCGGTCGATCCCGACGCTGATGATCGTCCGCGAGAACGTGGCCGTCTTCGCGCAGCCGGGCGCGCTGCCGGAGGCCGCGCTGGAGGACGTCATCGGCCAGGCGCGGAACCTCGACATGGACGAGGTCCGCAAGGCCGTCGCCGCGCAGCAGTCCTCGTCGCAGTGACGCGAACACGGCCTTCGGGCGTGTGACACGTGTGAGCCCCCGCTCAGGCGGGGGCTCACACGTGTCCGTGGGGCCTGGCGCGTCAGCGCTCCAGGACCAGGGCCAGGCCCTGCCCGACGCCGATGCAGAGGGCGGCGAGGCCGGTGCCGGAGCCGGCGGCGGCGAGCTGGTGGGCGACGGAACCGGCGAGGCGGGCGCCGGAGGCGCCCAGCGGGTGGCCGAGGGCGATGGCGCCGCCGCGGGGGTTGACGACGGCGGGGTCGAGTTCCGGCCACTCGGCGAGGCAGCCGAGGGCCTGCGCGGCGAACGCCTCGTTCAGCTCGAAGGTCGTCAGGTCGGCGAAGGAGCGGCCGGCCTTGGCGAGGGCGCGGCGCACCGCCTCGACCGGGCCGAGGCCGAAGAGCTGGGGCTCGATGCCGGTGACGGCGGAGGCGCGGACGCGGGCGAGCGGTTCGCGGCCGGTGGCGCGCAGGCCGTCCTCGTCGACGAGGAGGAGGGCGGCGGCGCCGTCGTTGAGCGGGGAGGCGTTGCCGGCGGTGACGGTGCCGCCGTCGGGCCGGAAGGCGGGCTTGAGGCGGCCGAGCGCCTCCAGGGAGGTGTTCTCGCGGACGCATTCGTCGCGGTCGAGGTCGGCGCCGGGGTACGGGACGACCTCGTCGTCGTACAGGCCCTTGGCCCACGCCTCGGCGGCCTTGCGGTGGCTGTCGAGGGCGAAGGCGTCCTGCCGGTCGCGGCCGATGCCGTGCTTGTCGGCGACGAGTTCGGCGCCCTCGCCGAGGGAGACGGTCCAGTCGGCGGGCATCCGGGGGTTGGTCATGCGCCAGCCGAGGGTGGTCGAGTGGAGCTGCTGGTGGCCGGCGGGGAAGGCGCGTTCGGGCTTCTGGAGGACCCAGGGGGCCCGGGACATCGACTCGACGCCGCCGGCGATCGCCACGGAGGCGTCGCCGAGGGCGATGGCGCGGGCGGCCTGGATCACGGCCTCCAGGCCGGAGCCGCAGAGCCGGTTGACCGTGACGCCGGGGACGCTGACGGGGAGCCCGGCGAGCAGCACGGCCATGCGGGCCACGTCGCGGTTGTCCTCGCCGGCGCCGTTGGCGTCGCCGAAGTAGACGTCGTCGACGCGGGCCGGGTCCAGGTCCGGGGTGCGGTCGACGAGGGCCTTGACGACGTGGGCGGCGAGGTCGTCCGGCCGTACGGAGGCGAGGCCGCCGCCGAACTTCCCGATCGGGGTGCGGACGGCGTCGACGATGTACACGTCGCGGATGCTCATCGGTTCTCTCCCGGGTGACCGGCGGACGACTCTGTTCGCCTGGTGAAAGAAGTTTCGCGCTCCTGCGCGCGCAGAGTTTGGGCCCGCCGGTCCGCCCTGTCAACGGGCCCCCTCCCCGAACCGCCCGGTATCGGTCGGCGCCGGGCGGAGAGGACCGGCCCTCCGCGCGGTCCCGTCACTCCGTCGCCGCGTCCCGCACCAGGGCCACCAGGCCGTAGTCGAGCTCGCGGCCGTCGACCAGCAGGGCCTCGACCGTGCGGGTCTCCGGGTCGACGTCGGCGACGATGCCGTGACCTTCGTAGATCGGGTATCCGGACGCGCCCTGGCGGCCGGTGCGCTCCACCACGGCGGACCGGACCGCGCTGTCGGCGACGCCGGCGCCGCCCCGGTCCTCGACGTGGGCGGGCACCAGGAGGATCTCGTAACGGTTCGGGTGAGTGCTCATGTTCCCGACGCTAAGCGCTCAGCTGGACTCCCGCCGGACGACCCGCGAGTCCAGGAGGGCGCGCGGGGCGGTCGCCCCGGCGACGCCGTTCACCGCGTCGTCGACCAGCCGGGCCAGTTCGTGCCCGGGCATCATGTCGACGCGCACGGTGGTCAGGCGGGGGCGGAGCAGGCGGCCGAGGAGGAGGTCGTCGGCGCCGACGACGGCGGTCTCGTCGGGGACGGTCGTGCCGGCGTCCTGGAGGGCGCGCATCAGGAGCATGGCGTACTCGTCGTTGTACGCGAAGACGGCGTCGAGGGCGAGCCGGGGCCAGCGCCCGGCCAGCTCCTCGGCGGACTCCTCGGTGTACGAGAGGGGCAGGGGTACGACGGTGGCGCGGGCGGCCTCGGCGGCGCGGCGGGCGCCCTCGAGGCGGGGCCCGGAGAACATGCCGAGGCCCGGCTCCTCGGGGACGACGACGCCGATCCTGCGGCGGCCGGTGGCGATCAGGTGCTCGACGGCGACGGCGCCGATGCGCGACTGGTCCAGCACGAGGGAGTGGGTGCCGTCCGCCGGCCGGGTCCCGACGGTGAGCACCGCCTTGACGCCGGAGCGTCGCAGGATGTCCACGGCCTCGGGCGTCATCTCGACCTCGCCGGTCGAGACGACGGCGGCGGGGCGCAGCTCGGCCCACGCGCGGGCGGCGTCCTCGGGGGCGAGACCGACGCTGCCGTACTGGACGACGGTGTAGTCGAGGCGGCGCAGGGCCCACTGGAGGTCGTGGTGGAAGCGGCTGTAGAGCGGGCCGACGGGCACGTGCACGGCGGGCAGGAGGACCATCCGGCTGTGTCCGGCGCGCAGGGTGCGGGCGGCGGCGTGGGGGACGTAGCCGAGTTCGCGGGCCGCCTCGCGGACCCGTTCGCGGGTCGGTTCGCTGATGCGGACGGCCGAGGTGTTGTTCAGCACGTAGCTGACGGTGGCCCGGGAGACGCCGGCGAGGCGGGCCACGTCCGCGCTGGTCGGTACGGAACGGGCGGGGGTACGGCCCGGGGGGCCGTCGGCAGGCTGTTCGATCGGCTGGCTCATCGCTTCGGCATCTTTCCAGAAGAATCCCGGCGCGGGTCTGGCGGATGGCCGGAAGTGAGTGCTACACAATGCTGACACGCGTCACTGACACGTGTCACTCCCCCGAAATCATCCGCTCACCGCCCCGTCGTCGGGCGTTCTCCCCTGGAGGGCACTGTGGCCCTTTCCTCTCCCGGAACCGGAGCCGGAGCCGAGACCGGAGCCGAGACCGGAGCTGAGACCGGAGCCGAGACCGGAGCCGGCGGCGGCACCGGTTCCGCCGCCGCGGGCCCGGGCCCCGGCTCCGCCGCCGGCCCTCGGGCCACCCGCGGTCTGCTGCCGCTGCTCCTCCTCGGCAACACCTCCCTGTACGCCCTCTACATCGGCGTGCCCGGGCTGCTGCTCGCGCTCCAGATCGAGGCGATCGACCCGGCCGACAAGGTGGCGAACTTCGGTCTCGTCTCCGGCATATCCGCGATCTTCGCGACCGTCTTCAACCCGGTCGCCGGGGCGCTCTCCGACCGCTCGGGGCGCCGCAACCCCTGGATCCTGGCCGGCGGTCTGCTCGCCGTGCCGGTGATGCTGCTGCTCGGCAGCGTGCACACGATCCTGCTGGTCACCATCGCCTGGTGTCTGGGACAGGCGGTGCTGAACGTCTACCAGGCCGCCCTCACCTCCGTGGTGCCCGACCGGGTGCCGTTCGGCTCGCGCGGGAAGGCGTCGGCGGCCGTCGGCCTCGGCCTGCCGATCGGCTCCACGGTCGGCGCCCTGGTCGGCGCGGCGTTCTCGGACGACTACCGGACGGGGTACCTGGTCTTCGGCGCGGTCGTCGCCGTCACCGCGGTCGTCTTCACGTCGCTCGCCCGCGAGGAGCGGATGCCCGCCCGGGCGCCGATGCCGGTCACGGCGCAGATCGCCGCCTTCGGCAGCGCCCTGAAGGACCACGACTTCCGCTGGGCGTTCATCGGCCGGGCCCTGCTGGTCCTCGGCTACTTCGCGGTGGCCGGCTTCCAGCTGTACATCCTCAAGGACCACACCGTCCTGCCGGCCGGGCTGTCGGCCGAGGAGGCCGTGGCCGTCCTGATGCCGGTGAACTCCGTCGCGATGATGGTCTCCACGGTCCTCGGCGGCTGGCTGTCGGACCGCTTCGACCGGCGCAAGCTGTTCGTCGGCGCCTCGGCGGCGCTCGCCGCCGCCGCCCTGCTGATCCCGGCGGTCTCCACCAGCTGGACCGCGATGCTCGTCTTCTCGGTCGTCAACGGCCTCGGCTTCGGCTGCTACATGGCCGTGGACACGGCCCTGGTGACGATGGTCCTGCCGAAGGCGGAGGACGCGGCCCGCGACATGGGCGTCCTGAACGTCGCCAACGCGGGACCGCAGATCGTGGCGCCGTTCGTCGCCTCCGCGGTGGTCTCGATCGGCGGCGGCTACACCCCGCTGTTCCTCCTCGCGGCGGTCCTCTCGGTCCTGGGCGCCCTCGCGGTCCGCCCGATCCGCTCCGTACGCTGATCAAGCCGCCCGCCAACCCCCTGCGGGCCGCGCCCTTCTGACGTACCGTTCGGGCATGGACGAGTCGACGGACAGCTCGATGACGGGACTGCTCGGCCGGGTGACCGGGACCATCGGGCCCGGGCTCGTCGGCGAGGTGATCATCCGGATCCGCGGCGGCGCCGAGCACTTCCTCGCCTACGCCGCCTCCCCGAAGCAGCGGATCGAGGTCGGCTCCCTCGTCACCGTCGTGGAACACCTCCCTCCGCGCACCGTCTACGTCACAACCGTGTACGACCTCTGACACGACGTCCGGCACGACGGTTGAGCCGCGTCCCTCCCGGGCGCACACTCCCCTCACCGGGTCCGCACGGCCCCGGTGAAGGGGGACCTTGCCCATGGGCATCGGCATTCTGGCGGGCGCCGTCGTCGGTTCGCTCGTCGTCCTGATCGTCCTGTTCAAGATGATGTGGCGCGTCGCGGAACCCAACGAGGCGCTCATCATTTCCGGTTCCAACCACAAGAACGAGGGCCTCGGCGAGGGCATGGGGTTCCGCATCGTCACCGGCCGCGGCACCCTCGTGGTGCCCGGCGTGCAGGCGGTGCGGAAGCTGTCGCTGGACCTCAACGAGACCCAGTTGCAGGTCGAGTGCGTCACCCACCAGGGCATTCCGCTCAAGGTCCGGGGTGTGGTGATCTTCAAGGTGGGCGACGACTTCGTGTCGATCGCGAATGCCGCCCGCCGCTTCCTCGACCAGCAGAAGCTGATGAGCGAGCGGGTGCACATCGTCTTCGCCGGTCATCTCCGCGCCATCGTCGGCGGGTTGACCGTCGAGGACATGATCCGTGACCGGGAGAAGCTGACCGGGCAGGCCCGTTCGGCCTGTGGCACGGAGATGGAGAAGCTCGGCCTGATCGTCGACTCGCTCCAGATCCACGAGATCGAGGACCCGACCGGCTACATCAGGAACCTCGCCGCCCCGCACGCGGCGGCCGTCCAGCGCGACGCCCGGATCGCGCAGGCGGAGGCCAACCGGCGGGCGACCGAGGCCGAACAGCAGGCCGCCGCCCGGATGTCGGAGGCCACCCGCGACAGCGAGATCCTCCAGGCCGGCTACCAGGCGGAGCGGGACCAGGCCAGCGCCCGCGCCCGGCAGGCCGGTCCGCTCGCCGAGGCCGCCTCCCGCCAGGAGGTCGTCGTCCAGGAGACCCGGGTCGCGGAGCTGGAGGCGCACCGCAAGGAGCAGCAGCTCCAGGCGGACGTCCGCAAGCCGGCCGACGCGCTGGCCTACGAGACCCGGACGCTGGCCGAGGCCGAGCGCGACGCCCGGATCTCGGCCGCCCAGGCCAAGGCCCGCGAGACCGAACTGGCCAGCGCCGCGGCGGCGACGGCCACCCGGGTCACCGGCGAGGCCGAGGCGGAGGCGGCCCGGGCGAAGGGGCTCGCGGTGGCCGAGGCCACCCGGGCGAAGGGCCTGGCCGAGGCCGAGTCGATCAAGGCGCGGGCGGCGGCGCTCGCGGAGAACCAGGAGGCCGTGGTCGCCCAGCAGCTGGCCGAGAAGTGGCCGGAGATCGTCGAGGCGGGCGCGTCCGCCTTCGGCAACGTGGACCAGATGGTCCTGCTGAACGGCGCCGACGGCATGGCCGACATGTTCGCCAAGGCGCTGACCATGGGCGGCACGGGCCTCGGTCTGGCCCGCCAGCTCCTGGCCACCATGGGCCCGGCCTCCCCGGCCGCCCAGCCCGCTGCCGCCCCGGCCGCCCCGGCCGTGCCGGCGGCGCGCGGCGGCGAGAAGGAGGTGACGAGGGCCGAGATCACCGTCGACGACGCGTGAGACGAGCCCTGCCCCTCGGTACGCAGGACGGGCCCGGCGCCGTGATGGCGCCGGGCCCGTGCCGTGACCCCGCGATCCCCGCGTACCCCGCGCGACCGCTCACCACCCCGTTCGCCGCGCGGTCAGTTGTGGCCGAACCGGCGCTCTCTGCGGTGGGACGGCGTGTCGATGAGGGACTTCGGCGACTCGGCGGCGGCCGGCGTCCCGCGCTTCTCCTTGGCGGACGTGGTGTCGCGGTGCTCGTGGCCGCCCGTGCGGGCGCCCTTGTTCACCCGGGTCTGCTTCTTGCCCACGATCAGTGCCTCCCGTGCGACGGCTCTCGGACGCGAGTCCGTGTCCTTTCAGGCTCGCACGGGCGTACGGAGCGCGCATGGCGGGACGGGTCAGGCGGCGGGCGCCAGGACCCTGCGGAAGGCGGCGAGCGTCGGGGTGCCCGAGGCCCGGTCCAGGACGGCGAAGACGGTCTCGTCGAAGTGGCCGGCGAACCGTCCGTCCCCGGTCAGCAGCGCCTTGAAGGCGCCCGCCACCTCCGCCGGGTCGTTCTGGAAGACGCCGCATCCCCAGGCTCCCAGCACGAGGCGGCGGTACCCCTCGGCCGCGGCCGTCTCCAGCACCCGCTCCGCGCGGGAGGCGAGGGCGGCGGGGAGCCGGTGGGCCAGCTCGGGGTTCCGGCGGCGGACGACGCCGGCGTTCGGCGCGGGCGAGGTCAGGAAGCCGACGGTGAAGGGGTCGGCGAGCAGCGCCCCTCGGTCGTCGCGGAAGACGGGCACCCGCGGCGAGTGGATCACCCGGTCGGTGTAGAAGGCGTCCCGCTCCGCACGGTGGTGCGCGTAGTAGGCGGGGGCGCGGAGCAGGGTGGCGTGCAGGGCGGAGGAGCGGCACAGGGCCTCCTCCTGGGCCTGGGCCCCGTTGAGGTAGCCGCCGCCGGGGTTGCGGGCGGAGGCGAAGTTCAGGACGGCGACCGGGCCGCCGGGGTCGGCGGCGGTCATCCGGCGGGCGGCGGCGAGGCTGCTCTCGCCGGTGACCTCGATCCGGCCGGGACGGTCGGTGCCGGGGGTGACGGGGACGGAGTCGGGGCCGTGGAGACGGGTTCCGGCCAGGGCGGCGGCCAGGTCCTCGCGGAGGGAGACGGTCCGCCCGTCGGGGGCGGTGTAGGAGCCCGCGGCGACGATCGCCTCGGTCTGCCGCGCGATCTCGCGCAGTCGTGCACTCATGCGGTGCAGGATGATCGTTTCCGCACGGCCGGGACAAACGATTTTCCGGAGCGGGTGCCCCTCTGGGGTCCGCCCCGGTGTCCCTCCGGCGTCCACCAGGAGACCGTCCGGCGCCCACGGGAAGACTGCCCGGCGTCCGTGCGGACGCCCGGGCCGGGAGGCGCCGGGCCGGGGGGCGTTTTACGGACGTCCGGGAGCACGGGAGGCGCGCGCGGGGGCGCGCAGGCGCTCTTGCACGCCGCCCGGCGGTGGCTTTAGGTGGAAGGCAGCGGCTTCCCGACCGGTTCCGCGACCAGCACCTGGAGGTGCACGGATGACGCCCAGCGGCACCCCGCGCGGCGGACCGCCCCTCACCGAGGAGGCGGCCGAGGATCTGCTGCGCTGTATCTGTTTCAAGACCGGCCCGCCCCGGACCGTGGGGGCGGAGCTGGAATGGCTCGTCCACGACCTGCGCGACCCGCGCGAGCCGGTGCCCCCGTCCCGGCTGGCGTCCGCGCTCGACGCCGTACGGTCCGTGCCGCTGGTGTCGGCGCTCACCTTCGAACCCGGCGGGCAGCTGGAGCTCAGCTCGCGTCCGGCCGGTTCTCTCATGGAATGCCTGGACTCGCTCGCCTCCGACCTGGCGGCGGTGCGCTCGGCGCTGGGCCCGCTCGGCCTGACGCTGAGCGGGTACGGGGTCGATCCGTGGCACGCGCCGCGCGAGCGGGTGCTGCGGGAGCCGCGGTACGACGCGATGGAGACGGCCCTCGCCCGGACCGGTCCGGCGGGCCGGGCGATGATGTGCGAGTCGGCCTCGGTGCAGGTCTGCCTGGACGCCGGCCACGAGGAGCCGGGCCCGCTCGGCTATCTGCGCCGCTGGGAGCTGGCGCACCTGTTCGGCGCGGTGCTGGTGGCGGTCTTCGCCAACTCGCCGCAGCACGGCGGGCGGCGGACCGGCTGGCGCTCCACCCGGCAGTCGCTGTGGGCGGAGCTGGACCCGCGGCGGACGCTGGCGCCGCCGGCGGACGGCGAGCCGCGCGCCGCGTGGACCGCGCACGTGCTGGACACCCCGGTGCTGTGCGTGCGGGCGGACGAGGGCCCGTGGCTGGTGCCGGAGGGGCTGACCTTCCGGGAGTGGCTGCGGACCGGGCTGCCGCGTCCGGTCGACGCGGACGACCTGCGCTACCACCTGACGACGCTGTTCCCGCCGGTCCGGCCGCGCGGCCACCTGGAGCTGCGGATGATCGACGCGCAGCCGGGCGCGGACGGCTGGATGGTGCCGGTGGCGCTGACGACGGCGGTCTTCGAGGACGCCGAGGCGGCCGAGGCGGTGTGGCGGGCGGTACGGCCGCTGGCCGGGCCGGCCGGGGCGGAACCGGCGCCCCGGAACGCGCTGTGGCGGCGGGCGGCCCGCGACGGGCTCACCGACCCCGCTCTGCACGCCGCCGCCCGCGAGGCCTTCGCGGCGGCCCGCCCCGCGCTGCGGCGGATCGGCGCGGGCGAGCAGGTGCGGAAGGCCGTGGACGCCTTCCGGGAACGGTACGTGGATCCCGGGTGCTGCCCGGCCGACGAACTCCAGGTGATGACGTCATGACCGGCACGAAGGCGACGACCGGCACCACCGGCGCGGACGGCACCGGCACCGCCGCCACCGGCCCCGCTGCGGTGGACGCGGAGGCGCTGCGGACCCGCGCGCTGGCCGCGCTCAGCGCCGCCCGGGACCGCACCCGGCTGCTCACCGACAGCGTGGACGACGGCGAACTCACGGCCCAGCACTCGCCGTTGATGTCCCCGCTGGTCTGGGACCTGGCGCACATCGGGAACCAGGAGGAGCTGTGGCTGTGGCGGGAGGTCGCGGGCCGGGAGGCACTGCGGCCGGAGATCGACCCGCTGTACGACGCGTTCGCGCACCCGCGCGCCGAACGCCCCTCGCTCCCCCTGCTGTCGCCCGCCGAGGCCCGGTCGTACACCGCCGACGTACGCACCCGGGTGCTGGACGTGCTCGCCGGGGCCCGGATGGACGGGCGTCCGCTGCTCGACGCGGGCTTCGCCTTCGGGATGATCGCCCAGCACGAACAGCAGCACGACGAGACCATGCTGATCACCCATCAGCTGCGGAAGGGTCCGGCCGCGCTGACCGCTCCCCCGCCGCCGGTCCATCCCTCGGGGCCGCTCCCGGCGGAGGTCCTGGTGCCCGGCGGACCGTTCACCATGGGCACCTCGGACGAGCCGTGGGCGCTCGACAACGAACGCCCCGCGCACACCCGTACCGTCGCCGCCTTCCACATCGACATCGTGCCGGTCACCAACGGCGCCTATCTGGCGTTCATGGCGGACGGCGGCTACACCGACCGGCGGTGGTGGCACCCGGAGGGGTGGGAGCGGATCCGCGAACACGACGTCGTGGCACCGCTGTTCTGGCGGCAGGAGGGCGGGCAGTGGCTGCGCCGCCGGTTCGGGGTGACCGAGCCGGTGCCGGAGGACGAGCCCGTGGTGCACGTGAGCTGGTACGAGGCGGACGCCTACGCGCGCTGGGCGGGCCGGCGGCTGCCGACGGAGGCGGAGTGGGAGAAGGCGGCGCGGCACGACCCGGTGACCGGCCGTTCCCGCCGCTACCCGTGGGGCGACGCCGACCCCGGCCCGGACCACGCCAATCTCGGCCAGCGGCACCTGCGGCCCGCGCGGGCCGGGAGCTATCCGGCGGGCGCCTCGCCGCTCGGGGTGCGGCAGCTCATCGGCGACGTGTGGGAGTGGACGGCGAGCGACTTCCTGCCGTACCCGGGCTTCCGCGCCTTCCCGTACAAGGAGTACTCCGAGGTGTTCTTCGGGCCGGAGTACAAGGTGCTGCGCGGCGGCTCGTTCGCCGTGGACGCGGTCGCCTGCCGGGGCACCTTCCGCAACTGGGACTATCCGGTGCGGCGGCAGATCTTCGCCGGCTTCCGCACCGCGCGCTCCGCGGAGCTCGACTGATGTGCCGTCACATCGCCTATCTCGGCGACCCGGTGGCACTCGGCGAGGTGCTGGTCCGGCCGCCGCACGGACTGGTGCGGCAGGCGTGGGCGCCGCGCACGCAGATCAGCGGCGTGGTGAACGCGGACGGCTTCGGCGTCGGCTGGTACGCGGACGGGGACCCGGTCCCGGCCCGGTACCGGCGCACGGGGCCGATCTGGGGCGACCTGTCCTTCCTGGACCTGGCCCGGGTGGTGCGCAGCCGGGCCCTGCTCGGCGCGGTGCGGGGGGCGACGCTGCCGGGCGCGGACGGGGAGGCCGCGGCGGCGCCGTTCGGCTCCGGGCCGTGGCTCTTCAGCCACAACGGGGCGGTGCCGGGCTGGCCGGAGGCGCTGACGGCACCGGCCGCGGGGCTGTCGGCGGCGGAGCTGCTGGCGCTGGAGGCGCGGACGGACTCGGCGCTGCTGTGGGCGCTGGTCCTGCACCGGCTGCGGGCCGGG
Source organism: Microtetraspora glauca (assembly GCA_000721275.1). Taxonomy (GTDB): domain Bacteria; phylum Actinomycetota; class Actinomycetes; order Streptomycetales; family Streptomycetaceae; genus Streptomyces. Next base: position 63,480 of record JOFO01000026.1, read on the forward strand.
CAGGCGCCGGGGGACGCGCTCGCCGGGACGGTGCTGGCGGCGGCCGAGGCCTCTCCGGAGGCGCGGCTCAACCTGCTGCTGACCGACGGGGAGCAGGTCGCGGCGACGGTGTGGGGGAACAGCTTGTGGTGTCTGTCGGGTCCCGGCCTGGTGGTCGTGGCCTCCGAACCGTTCGACGACCGTCCGGACTGGCGGGAGGTGCCCGAGCGCACGCTCGTCACCGCGTCCCGTACCGGGGACGTCGTCCTCACCCCGCTCAAGGAGCCGACCGCGTGAGCACGTTCCAGCTGACCCGCACCCTCGCCCCGGACGCCGCCGCCGCCGATCTGCGCGCCGACGTGCTGAAGGGCCTGACCCGCTCGCCGAAGGAGCTGCCGCCGAAGTGGTTCTACGACGCGCGGGGCAGCGAGCTGTTCGACGAGATCACCCGGTTGCCGGAGTACTACCCGACGCGCGCGGAGCGGGAGATCCTGGTCGCGCGGGCGCCGGAGATCGCGGCGGCGACCGGGGCCCGGACGCTGGTGGAGCTGGGGTCGGGGTCGTCGGAGAAGACCCGGTTCCTGATCGACGCGCTGCGGCCGGGCCTCGCCGCGTACGTGCCGGTGGACGTGAGCGAGTCGGCGCTGACGGGCGCGGCGGAGGCGCTGTTGGCGGACCGGCCGGAGCTGCGGGTGCACGCGATGGTCGCGGACTTCACGCGGGGGCTCGCGCTGCCGGAGACGCCGGGGCCGCGGCTGGTGGCGTTCCTGGGCGGGACGATCGGCAATCTGCTGCCGGACGAGCGGCGGGAGTTCCTGCGCTCGGTGCGGGCGATGACGGCGCCGGGTGACGGGTTCCTGCTGGGCACGGACCTGGTGAAGGACGAGGCGACCCTGGTGGCCGCGTACGACGACGCGGCCGGGGTGACGGCGGAGTTCAACAAGAACGTGCTGGCGGTGATCGACCGGGAGCTGGGGGCGGACGCGGATCCGGCCGACTTCGACCACGTGGCCCGGTGGGACCGGGAGCGGGAGTGGATCGAGATGCGGCTGCGGGCGCGGCACGCGTTGACCGTGAAGATCCCCGAGCTGGATCTGATGGTGCCGTTCGAGGAGGGCGAGGAGCTGCGGACGGAGGTGTCGGCGAAGTTCCGTCAGGAGGGGGTGCGGGCGGAGCTGGCCGGGGCCGGGTTCGAGCTGTCGCGGTGGTGGACGGACGGCGAGGGCCGGTTCGCGCTGTCGCTGGCGACGGCGCGGTAGACGGCGGGGGCGGCCGGGTCGGCGGGCTGCCGGGGTACGGCGGTGAGCCGCGGCGGCTGCCGGTGGACGGCGCGCTGCGCGGCGGCGGCGAGGGCCCGGCGGTCCGGGTGCCGGACCGGGGAGAGCGGGTCCAGGATCCGCAGCTCGGCGGTGAGTCCCGGTGTCCGCGCGACCCGCCACAGCGACGCGCCCAGCGGGTCGTCGCCCACGTACGCGGCCGTCCCGCGGGGCCGGTAGTCGATCCGTACCGGCTGGACGTCGGTGCCGGTGTCGACGGCCGCCTGGAAGAGGGCGGGGCGGAACCGGCCGCCGGCCCGGCCGCACCAGGTGGAGCCCTCGGGGAAGGCGGTCACCCGGCCGCCGGCGGCCAGCGCGTCCGCGACCTCCCGCACGGTGCCGGGCAGCCGGCGCAGGCCGTCGCGGTCGATGAAGAGGGTGCCGCCGAGGGCGGCGAGCACGCCGAGCACGGGCCAGTCGCGGACCTCCCGTTTGGCGATCATCCGCCCGGGCAGGACGGCGGCGACGAGCGGGATGTCCAGCCAGGAGACGTGGTTGGCGACCACGAGGGCGGGCCGGCCGGGCGGCGGCAGGGTTCCGGTGACGACCGTGCGGACGCCGAAGGCGCGGACGACCGCGCGCGTCCAGAGCCGTACGAGCGCGAGCCTGCCGGCGGCGGGCAGCAGGCCGGCCGCCGGCGACAGCACCACGCCGAGGAGGACGGTCGCGAGCCCGGCCGCCAGGCGGGCGCAGGCCAGCGGCGCCGGCACGGGCCGGGCCGACCCGGCGCCGGGGTCCGGGTGGGCCGCGCAGTGGTGGCCCGGGGTGCACGGCGCCGTGGGCAGCCACGGCGAGGGGTGCGGGACGGCGCCGTTCACGACGCCGGGACGAGCGAGAGGAAGTGGCGCAGGTAGCGCGGGTTGGTCCGGCGGAGCGACAGCAGCACGTACAGGTCGGCGACGCCGAAGTCGGGGTCGTGGGCGGGGGCGCCGCAGACCCAGGCGCCGAGCCGGACGTAGCCGCGGAGCAGGGCGGGCAGTTCGGTGCGGCCCTCGGGGCGGCGGACGCCGTCGGCGTTCCACAGCTTGTGCGGGGTGACCCAGTACTCCTCGGGGGCGAGGTGCTTCGCCTTGACGGTGTCCCAGGTGGCGGCGGCCAGCGCGCCGCCGTCGGCGAGCGGGATCGAGCAGCAGCCGGCCAGCCACTCGTGGCCGGTGCGGGTCATGTAGCGGGCGAGTCCGGCCCAGATGAGGGCGATGACGGCGCCGTTGCGGTGGGCGGGGTGGACGCAGGACCGTCCGACCTCGACGAGGTCGTGGCGGACGGGGGCGAGCCGGCTGAGGTCGAACTCGGTCTCGGAGTAGAGCCGGCCGGCGACGGCGGCGCGTTCCGGCGGCAGGATCCGGTAGGTGCCGACGACCTCTCCGGTGGTCTCCTCGCGGACCAGGAGGTGGTCGCAGTAGGCGTCGAAGGCGTCGCTGTCGAGGCCCGGCTCGGGGCCGTCGAGCCGGGCGCCCATCTCGCCGGCGAAGACCAGGTGGCGCAGGCGCTGGGCGGCCCGTACGTCGTCCTGGTCGCGGGCGAGTTCCACGACGTACCGGGGCGCGGGCGCCCCGTCCGCCGGGGTGGTGGCCGGGCCGGGCTGCGCGGGGATCGCGGCGGCGGGCTCGATGCCGGCCGGCACGGGGACGGCCGGGGCGGCGGAGTCGGCGAGCGCGGTCGGGAGTGCGGGCATGGCGGTCTCCTCCGGCGTACGGAAGGTGAAGGGTCGGCGCCGGTCCGCGAGCGGTGCGGGCCGGCACCTCGTTTCTTCCGCCGCCGGCTGGATTCGACATGACCGGCCGGGGGATCGCGGGTGTGGGAAGGCTGAATGCTCCGCGGCGCCCGCGCCGGCGCCCCGCTCCGCCGGGGCGCCGCCCGCCTACTCCGCGAGGGTGTCCGTGATGGCCTGGGAGGCGGTGCGGGCGGCCTTGCGGGCGTCCTCGCCCTCCAGGACGGCGGTCATGAAGGGCTTGATGGGGTTGTCGGCCTCGACGTCGGCCCACTGGGGGGAGTTGGGGGTGGCGCGGCCGTTGGCGGCGCCGGCGGCCATGGCCGCGGTGGCCTCCTGGCCGGAGACGACCGAGGCGAGGCTCTTCTTGTTGGGCACGTACCCCATGGCGCGGGCGAGTTCGGTCTGCCACTTGTCGCCCGCGAGCGCCTTGACGACGTCGAGGGCTTCGCTGCGGTCGGGGGCGTTGTCCGGGATGATCAGGTCGGAGCCGCCGGTGAAGACGGCGCCCGGGGTGCCGGCCTTCTTGCCGGGTATGGGGAAGTAGCCGAGCTTGTCCTTCAGGGCCGGGTTGGCCTTGAGGATGGCGGAGACGGCGCTGGGGACGGCGACGATCTGGGCGACGTCGCCGCGTGCGAAGACCTCGGCCTGCGGGGGGTTCTGCTCGTCGGCGTTCTTCGGGCCGGAGCCGAGGGACTGGAGCTGCTTGTAGAAGTCCATGCCGCGCAGGGCCGCCGCGCTGTCGAGGGTGCCGGTCCAGCCGCCGCCCTCGTCGACGGCGAGCTCGCCGCCCTCGTCCCAGATGAAGCCGGCGAGGGTGTACCAGTCCTGGCCGGCCAGGTAGATGCCCTGGGAGCCCTGCCGGTTGAGCTTCTCGGTGACGTCGAGCCATTCCGCGCGGGTGGCGGGCGGCGCGTCGACGCCTGCGGCGGCGAAGAGGTCCTTGTTGTAGATCACGATGCGGTTGGCGGCGTACCAGGGGATGCCGTACTGGGAGCCGCCGACGCTGCCGGGTTCGGCGAGGCCGGGCAGCCAGTCGTCGCCGCCGAGGTCGCGGACGGACTCCAGGGTGAGGTCGTAGAGCCGGTCGGTGTCGGCGTACTGGGCGACCTGGGTGTTGCCGACCTCGATGAGGTCCGGGCCGCCGCCGCCCTTGATGGCCTCGGTGACCTTCTTGCCGATGCCGGTCCAGTCCTGGATGGTGACGTTGAGCTCGATGTCGTCGTGCTCGTCCTCGTACGCCTCGGTGAAGCGCTTCAGGAAGTCGTCGCTGACGCTGTCCCGCATGAGCCAGATGTCGACCGTACGGGTCTGGCTCCCGGTCCCGGGCAACAGTCCGCAGCCCGCGAGGGCGAGTGCGGTGGCGGCAGCCAGCGGACATGCGAGCAGGCGGTTCTTCACTGAGGTCACCTTCGGTTCAGCACGCGGCGGTGCGGCATGGGGGCTGACCCGACGTGTGGGGGGACCGAACGGGGTGTTCGCGCGGGTATGTGGCCTGGATTCTGGTCTGGACCAACCGAGCGGTCAAGTCCCGGCCCCTCTCGTCACCGGCACACTCGGGGCGATCGGGACGGTTACCCACGGGTACGGGCGAAGGGGGCGGGGCCGCCCCCGTCGTGTCGCGCCCGGCCGCGCCCTGGGGCACGGTGGAGGAGACCCACCGACCGGCACCGAGAGGAGTCCGGCTCCCATGTCGAACCACACCTACCGCGTCACCGAGATCGTCGGCACGTCCACCGAGGGCGTCGACCAGGCCATCCGCAACGGCATCGACCGCGCCTCGCAGACGCTCCGCGGCCTCGACTGGTTCGAGGTCACCCAGGTGCGCGGGCATCTGGTGGACGGGCGGATCGAGCACTACCAGGTCGGCCTGAAGGTCGGCTTCCGGCTGGAGGACGGCGCCTGAACCGCCGGCGGACCGGGCCCCCTCCGGTCAGGTCCTGCCCTCCTCCTCCTGGGCCTCCCGCAGCGCCTCCGAGGGGGTCGCCCAGCGGGCGCGGATCACCGGGAAGCCCGCCGCCTCGGCCGCGTCGCAGACGAGTTCGTCGTCGTCGACGAGCATCCGGACCTCGCGGCCGGCGCCGATCCGCCGCAGGATCTCCACCTTGGTGATCCGCGCGGGCCGGAAGTCGCGGTGCCGCCGCATGTGGACCGGCCCCTCGGGGAGCGCCTGCGCGGCCAGCCACGCCAGCGTGTCGCGCCGGCAGCGCTCCGGACGGCCGGTCAGGTAGACGATCTCGCACTCCTCGGCCGCCGAGCGGCACAGCGCGATGCCCTCCGCCAGCGGCGGGTCGTCGGGCGCCGCCGCGAAGAAGCCGTCCCAGTCCTTGGGCCGGCGCTCCAGGAAGTGCTGCCGGTGGGCGGTCGCGGCGAGCGTGTTGTCGAGGTCGAAGACGGCCAGCGGCCGGTGGTCACCTGTCACACGACCAGCCTAGGAGCCGCCGCCGACATCCGCCGGGGAGGCGGCACCGGCACCGCCTGCCCCACCTGACGCGTCCGCCTGCCCCACCTGACGCGTCCGCACCTGACGTCGCGTCGGACGCCTGCCGCGCGGCGGGGAATCGGATATTGGATAAAATCTGCGGATGCAGGATCCGACCTCCGCCCACGACCCGTACGTCCGCGTCCGCGGCGCCCGCGAGCACAACCTGCGGGCCGTGGACGTCGACATCCCCCGGGACACCCTCACCGTCTTCACGGGCGTCTCCGGCTCCGGGAAGTCCTCGCTCGCCTTCGGGACGATCTACGCGGAGGCCCAGCGCCGCTACTTCGAGTCCGTCGCGCCCTACGCCCGCCGCCTCATCCACCAGGTCGGCGCGCCGAAGGTCGGAGAGATCACCGGGCTGCCGCCGGCGGTCTCGCTCGAACAGCGCCGCGCCGCCCCGAGCGCCCGCTCCTCCGTCGGCACCGTCACCACCCTGTCGAACTCGCTGCGGATGCTCTACTCCCGCGCCGGCGACTACCCGCCGGGGGCGCCGCGCCTCGACTCCGACGCCTTCTCCCCCAACACCCCGGCCGGCGCCTGCCCCTCCTGCCACGGCCTCGGCCGGATCCACGAGACCAGCGAGGAGCTGCTGGTCCCCGATCCGGGGCTGTCGATCCGCGAGGGCGCCGTCGCCTCCTGGCCGGGCGCCTGGCAGGGCAAGAACCTGCGGGACGTCCTCGACGCCCTCGGGTACGACGTCGACCGGCCGTGGCGCGAGCTGGACCCCGCGGACCGGGAGTGGATCCTCTTCACCGACGAGCAGCCGGTCGTCACCGTGCACCCGGTCCGCGAGGCCGGCCGCATCCAGCGCCCGTACCAGGGCACGTACACCGGCGCCCGCCGACTCCTCCTGCGCACCTACTCGGAGTCGAAGAGCCCCGCGCTGCGAGCCAGGGCGGAACGCTTCCTCACCAGCGCCCCCTGCCCGGTCTGCGGCGGCAGCCGGCTGCGCCCGGAAGCGCTGGCCGTCACCTTCGCCGGCCGGACCGTCGCCGAGCTGGCGGCGCTGCCGCTGACCGCACTGGCCGAGGTGCTGGCCCCGGCCTCCACGCCCGGCGCCCCGGAGACCGCCCGCGTCCTCACCCGGGACCTGCTCGCCCGGATCGCCACCGTCACCGAACTGGGCCTCGGCTACCTGAGCCTCGACCGCACCACCCCCACGCTCTCCAGCGGGGAGCTCCAGCGGCTGCGGCTCGCCACCCAGCTCCGCGCCGGGCTCTTCGGCGTCGTGTACGTCCTCGACGAGCCGTCCGCCGGACTGCACCCGGCCGACACCGAGGCCCTGCTGGTGGTGCTGGACCGGCTGAAGGCGTCCGGCAACACCGTCTTCGTCGTCGAGCACCACCTCGACGTCGTCCGGCACGCCGACTGGCTCGTGGACGTCGGCCCCCGCGCCGGCGAGCACGGCGGCCGGGTCCTGCACAGCGGCCCGCCCGAACTCCTCGCCCGCGTCGAGGAGTCGGCCACCCGCCGCTTCCTCTTCGACCCGGCACCCGTCCCCGAACGGCCCGCCCTCTCTCCCACCGCGTGGCTGCGCACCGGCCCCGTCACCCGGCACAACCTCCACGGCGTCGACGCGGCCGTCCCCCGGGGCGCCCTCACCGCCGTGACCGGCGTCTCCGGCTCCGGGAAGTCGACGCTCGTCGGCGCGTTCACCGAGGAGACCGAGGGCGTCGGACGGCTGGTGACGGTCGATCAGCGGCCCATCGGGCGGACGCCGCGCTCCAACCTGGCCACGTACACCGGCCTCTTCGACGTGGTGCGCAAGCTCTTCGCGGAGACCGGCGAGGCCCGGGCCCGCGGCTACAAGGTCGGCCGGTTCTCCTTCAACGTGCCCGGCGGGCGCTGCGAGACCTGCCAGGGCGAAGGCTTCGTCTCCGTGGAGCTGCTGTTCCTGCCGAGCACGTACGCGCCCTGCCCCGACTGCCACGGCGCCCGGTACAACCCGGAGACCCTCCAGGTGCGGCTGCGGGGGCTGACCATCGCCGAAGTGCTCGACCTGTCCGTGGAGTCGGCGGCGGAGTTCTTCGCGGAGGTCCCGGCGGCGGCCCGCAGCCTGCGGACGCTGCTCGACGTCGGCCTCGGGCACCTGCGGCTCGGACAGCCCGCGACCGAGCTGTCCGGCGGCGAAGCCCAGCGGATCAAGCTGGCCTCCGAGTTGCAGCGCCCGCGCCGCGCGCACACCCTGTACGTGCTCGACGAGCCGACCACGGGCCTGCACCCGGCCGACGCCGAGGTGCTGGTGCGCCAGTTGCGCGGCCTGGTGGACGGCGGTCACACCGTGATCGTGGTGGAGCACGACATGGACGTGGCGGCCGGGGCGGACTGGGTGATCGACCTCGGTCCCGGCGGCGGCGAGGACGGCGGCCGGATCGTCGCCGAGGGCCCCCCGGGCCGGGTGGCGCGGGCGGCGGGAAGCCGCACCGCGCCGTACCTGGCCCGGGCGCTGGGCCTGGGGGGTTAGGAGCTGCGGCCCGTGGTGGAGCCGAAGCCGAGCCAGGTGTGCCGGTTGTTCCACCAGCACCAGCCGACCTTCGGCGCGTCCTTGCGCTCCTTGCCGTCCCGGCCGGTGCCGTTGCTGATCCAGATGGCCGGGGTGCGGGCGTCGAAGGCGCCGTCGGGCTTGCGCAGGCGTGAACCGATCGTCATGAAGCACCTGTTGCGCTCCAGGACCTCGGGCCGCTGGAGCAGCCAGTGGATGCCCTCGGTGAGGACGAGCGGCGTCCGGCCGGCCGCGTGGAGCGCCGGAAGGGTCTCCTCGGGGCTCCAGTTGCCCAGGTGGTCGCCCCGGTCCAGGTCGTGGACCAGGTAGAACGGGCCGTCGGGAAGGTCCACCTGCGGGGTGAAGGCGTCCACGTCGGGCATGTCGACCACGAGGAAGCCCGGCTTGTCCGCGCGGCTGAGCAGCGGGGTGAGGACGGAGGCGGGCGCGGCCTCGGGACGGACGGCGAGCAGTGCCCCGGCCGGGGCGGTGCCCGCGGCCCTCTCTGCGTAGCCGCGCAGCTCGCCGGCGTCGATGCCGGTGAGGGCGGGCACGCCGAGGGCGATCAGGCGTTCGGCCTGGTCGGCGAGCGGGGGCAGCGGGAACGGGGTGGTGAAGGCGGACGGGGCGGTGGTCTGCGCGTCGGGCAAGGTTCTCCTCGGTCGGGAAGGCGTCGGCCCGGGGGTAACGGGCCGGGCCGGCGCTTTGTTCCCGGCGGGCGGGGATCTTCCGGGCCTTTCTCACTTCACCTTGCGCCGGGCCCGCAGCCACTCCTTGTTCATGGCGGCGATCGACGGCAGCGGGATGCCCTTGGGGCAGGCGGTGGCGCACTCGCCGGTGAGGGTGCAGCCGCCGAAGCCCTCGGCGTCCATCTGGGCGACCATGTCGAGGACCCGCGTCTCGCGTTCCGGGGCGCCCTGCGGCAGCACGTTGAGGTGGTTGACCTTGGCGGAGGTGAAGAGCATCGCCGAGCCGTTCGGGCAGGCGGCGACGCAGGCGCCGCAGCCGATGCACTCGGCGTGCTCGAAGGCGGAGTCGGCGTCCGCCTTCGGCACCGGGGTGGCGTGGGCCTCGGGCGCGGAGCCGGTGGCGACGGTGACGTAGCCGCCGGCCTGGATGATGCGGTCGAAGGCGGTGCGGTCGACGACGAGGTCCTTGACCACCGGGAAGGCGGCGGCGCGCCAGGGCTCGACGTCGATGGTGTCGCCGTCGCGGAAGGAGCGCATGTGCAGCTGGCAGGTGGTCGTGCGCTCCGGGCCGTGGGCGTCGCCGTTGATGACGAGGCTGCACGCGCCGCAGATGCCCTCGCGGCAGTCGTGGTCGAAGGCGACGGGGTCCTCGCCGCGCAGGATGAGGTCCTCGTTGAGGGTGTCGAGCATCTCCAGGAACGACATGTCGGGGGAGATCCCGTCCACCTCGTAGGTGGCCATGGTGCCTTCGGCGCCGGCGTTCTTCTGGCGCCAGACGCGCAGGTTGAGCTTCATGCGTAGCTCCGCTGGGTGGGGTGGACGTACTCGAAGGCGAGGGCTTCCCTGTGGAGGACGGGGGCGCCGCCGGTGCCGCCGAACTCCCAGGCCGCGGCGTAGGAGAACTCCTCGTCGCGGCGGGCGGCCTCGCCGTCCGGGGTCTGGGACTCCTCGCGGAAGTGGCCGCCGCAGGACTCCTCGCGGTGCAGGGCGTCCAGACACATCAGCTCGGCGAGTTCGAGGTAGTCGACGATCCGATTGGCCTTCTCCAGCGACTGGTTGAACTCCTCGCCGGTGCCGGGGACCTTGACGCGGCGCCAGAACTCCTCGCGGATCTCCGGGATGCGCCGGAGCGCGGTCCGCAGGCCCTCCGCGTTGCGGGCCATGCCACAGAACTCCCACATGAGTTCGCCGAGTTCGCGGTGGAAGGAGTCGGGGGTGCGGTCGCCGTCGACGGCGAGGAGCAGGTGGAGCCGGTCCTCGGTCTCGGCCAGGACCTCGCGGACGGCGGGGTGGTCGTCGGTGACGGGTTCGTCCGCCGGGTGGCGGGCGAGGTAGTCGTTGAGGGTGGCGGGGAGGACGAAGTAGCCGTCGGCGAGGCCCTGCATGAGGGCGGACGCGCCGAGCCGGTTGGCGCCGTGGTCGGAGAAGTTGGCCTCGCCGATGGCGAACAGGCCGGGCACGGTGGTCTGGAGGTCGTAGTCGACCCAGAGTCCGCCCATCGTGTAGTGGACGGCGGGGTAGATCCGCATGGGGACCTCGTACGGGTTCTCCGCGGTGATCCGCGCGTACATGTCGAAGAGGTTGCCGTACTTGGCCTCGACGGCGGCGCGGCCCATCCGGGCGATGGCGTCGGCGAAGTCGAGGTAGACGCCCTGGCCGCCGGGGCCCACTCCCCTGCCCTCGTCGCAGACGTTCTTGGCGGCGCGGGAGGCGATGTCGCGGGGCACGAGGTTGCCGAAGGAGGGGTAGATCCGCTCCAGGTAGTAGTCGCGCTCGTCCTCGGGGATCTCGGCGGCGGGGCGGGTGTCGCCCTTGGCCTTGGGGACCCAGATGCGGCCGTCGTTGCGCAGCGACTCGCTCATCAGGGTGAGCTTGGACTGGTGGTCGCCGGTGCGCGGGATGCAGGTGGGGTGGATCTGGGTGAAGCAGGGGTTGGCGAAGTACGCGCCGCGCCGGTGGGCCCGCCACACGGCGGTGGCGTTGGAGTTCATCGCGTTGGTGGAGAGGTAGAAGACGTTGCCGTAGCCGCCGGTGGCGAGGACGACGGCGTCCGCGTAGTGGGTGGTGATCGCGCCGGTGATCAGGTCGCGGGCGACGATGCCGCGGGCCCGGCCGTCGACGACGATCAGGTCGAGCATCTCGGTGCGGGCGTGCATCTCGACGTTGCCGGCGGCGATCTGCCGGGACAGCGCCTGGTAGGCGCCGAGGAGGAGCTGCTGGCCGGTCTGGCCGCGGGCGTAGAAGGTGCGGGAGACCTGGACGCCGCCGAAGGAGCGGGTGTCGAGGAGTCCGCCGTACTCGCGGGCGAAGGGGACGCCCTGCGCGACGCACTGGTCGATGATCTCGACGGAGATCTGGGCGAGCCGGTGGACGTTGGACTCGCGGGCGCGGAAGTCGCCGCCCTTGACGGTGTCGTAGAAGAGGCGGTGGATGGAGTCGCCGTCGTTGCGGTAGTTCTTGGCGGCGTTGATGCCGCCCTGGGCGGCGATCGAGTGGGCGCGGCGCGGGGAGTCCTGGAAGCAGAACTGGACGACGTGGTAGCCCTGTTCGGCGAGGGTGGCGCCGGCGGAGCCGCCGGCGAGGCCGGTGCCGACGACGATCACGCGGTGCTTGCGCCGGTTGGCGGGGTTGACGAGCTTGGCCTGGAAGCGGCGGGAGTCCCAGCGTTCGGCGATGGGGCCGGCCGGGGCCTTGGTGTCGGCGATCGGTTCGCCGACCGTGAAGTCGAGGTAGTCCATGGTCAGTTCACCACTCCGGTCATGACGCCGACGGGGACGGCGATGAAGCCCGCGGTCAGCACGAGCGCGAGGGCGTCGGCGGCGATCCGCAGGGCGCGTTCGCGCCGGGCGTTGCCGACGCCGAGGGTCTGGGCGGCGCTCCAGAAGCCGTGCCGGACGTGGAGGCCGACGGCGAGCATGGCGACGATGTAGATGACGTTGCCGTACCAGGTGGAGAAGGTGTCGATGACGTTCTGGTAGGGCCTGCCCTCCTCGAAGCCGCCGGGGTGGACGGTGCCGGTGGTGAGGTCGAGCACGTGCCAGACGATGAAGAGGCCGAGGATGATCCCGCCCCAGCGCATGGTGCGGGTGGCGTAGGAGGCGCCCTTGCGGCGGTGCGCGTAGCGGGTGGGGCGGGCCTTGATGTCGCGGCGGCTGAGCTGGTACGCGGAGACGGCGTGGGCGACGACGGCGGCGAGCAGCGTGATCCGGGCGATCCACAGGCCCCAGCCGTGGTGCAGGACGGGGGCGCCCATGACGCGCAGCCAGTGTCCGTAGCCGTTGAACTCCTCGGGGCCGAAGAAGACCTTGAGGTTGCCGGCGACGTGGGCGACCAGGTAGGCGAGCATGAGCAGGCCGCTCACGGCCATGACGGTCTTCTTGCCGAGGGTCGACGACCAGAAGCCGCGGGACGGGGTGCGGGACGGCGGGCGGGCGGGGGCCGCGTCCCGTGCGGACGCCGGGCCTCCCGCCGCGGCGGGGTCCTTGCTGGGTGCCAGAGCCATGCGGTCGACGGTAGGACCGAAGGGCCCGAGAGGTCCAAGACATGGTCCAGCTGATCTCCATAGGCGGAACCTATCCAGGTGCTCTAGGCTGGGCTCATGCAGTTCCAGCAGCTCCTCTACTTCGTGGCCGTGGCCGAGACGCTCCACTTCACCCGGGCCGCCGAGCGCGTCCACGTCTCGCAGCCCTCGCTCTCCCAGCAGATCAAGGCGCTGGAGCAGGAGCTGGGCGCGGAGCTGTTCAGCCGGGCCCGCGGCAACATCGCGCTCACCGACGCCGGCGAGTCGCTGCTGCCGCTCGCCCGCCGGATCCTCGCCGACACCGAGACGGCCCGCCGCGAGGTGCAGGAGCTGGCCCAGCTCAAGCGCGGCCGGGTGCGGCTCGGCGCGACCCCCAGCCTCTGCACCGGCCTGCTCCCCGACGTCCTGCGCACCTTCCACGACCTGCACCCGGGGATCGAACTGCTCATCGAGGAGGGCGGCTCGCACGACCTCGTGCGGGAGCTGGCCCGCGGCGCCCTCGACCTGGCGCTCGTCGTGCTCCCGCTGCCGACCCCGTCGCCGGCCCTGACCACGGTGGAGCTGCTGCGCGAGGACCTGGTGGTGGTCTCGGCCGCCTCGGCGCCGCCGCCGCGCCGCCCGGTGCGGATCACCGACCTGCGCGACCAGCCGCTGGTGATGTTCCGGCACGGCTACGACCTGCGGGAGCTGACCGTGGGCGCCTGCCGGGCGGCCGGCTTCGAGCCGACGTTCACGGTCGAGGGCGGCGAGCTGGACGCCGTCCTCGGTTTCGTCCGGGCCGGGCTCGGTCTCGCCGTCGTCCCGGCCATGGTCGCCGCCCGCGCCGGCCGCGACCTGCGGGTCACCGCCCTCGCCCGCCCCGGCCTGCGCCGGACGATCGCCCTCGCCCACCGCAGCGACGTGGCCCCGCCGCGCGCCGCCCGCGAGCTCCAGAAGCTGCTGATGGCCTCCCGGCGCGGCACGCCCGCCCCGCCCGCGCCGTAGGCCCGGCGCCCGGGGAAATCCGCGTGCGGACCGGCCGGGCGGGCTGCCAGCATCGCGGGATGGACCACGTTCTCGAACGCCTGCTCGTCCGGCACACTCTGCGGCTGTCCGTCCCCGCCGGTCCGGCCGGCGACGGCGCCGCCACCGCCCTCCAGCTCGACGCCACGCTGCGCACGGCCGGCTTCGCGCTCGCCACGCCGCTGCTGCGGGAGCTGTCCGGGCGGTCCGCCGAGACCGTGGCCGAGCTGGCCGGATGGGCGCTGGCGGCGGTCCGCGAGCGGGTCGGCGACCACGTCCGGCACAACGCGTACTTCATCGACTTCCCCGCCAACGTCCCGGACACCCAGGACTTCTGGCTGGCGTGCGTCCTCCGGGCGCTCGACGACCCCGGGGCGCGGGAGGCCGTCGAGGCGCAGCTGAGCGCCGGGGTGCTGAACCTGCTGACGCTGCCCTCCTACGGCCGCTACCAGCACACGTACGAGGAACTTCTCGCCGCGCACGCCGAGTTGACGCCGTCGGACGGCGACCGGCTGACCGTGCTGCACCTGGGCGGCGCCCTCGGCGAGGAGGCCGGTGCCCTGTACCGGTCCCTCGCGGGGTCGGTGACGCCGCTGGGCGAGGAGCACCTGGCGGATCTCGCGGTGCTCGCGGAGCACTGCGCGGACGGGCCGCAGCCGGCGGAGATCCCGGTCCGGGAGAACCGGGCGGTGGTGAACGCGGCCCGGCTGCGGGCCGGCGCGGCGCCGCTGCTCGACACGGTGACGGACGTGCTGCGGCTGGCGTGCGCGCTGTCCGGCGGGGACGTGACCCTGCGCGAGTCGACCCGGTTCCGTGGCCTGTCCCGCCCGGTGCGGCGGGCCCTGCTGGCCGGCCTGGACGCCGTGGTGGCCGGGGAGCCGGCGAAGCTCGCCGACGTCGGGCCGCACCGGGAGGCGTGGAAGCGGCTCGGGGAGCGGCTGCACCCGCACGACCACCCGGCGTGGCCGCGCGCGGCCGAGGTGTTCGCGGTGGCCCGCGGCGAGCTGCGGGCGCCGTCCCTGGACGCGCGGCTGGACGCCCTGGTGGCGGAGGGCGCCGTCCCGGCGGCGGCCGAGCTGCTGGCGTCGGCCGCGCCCGGCCGGCTGTTCCGGTCGCTGGACCGGCTGCTGCGGACGGCGGCGGACGACGCCGGCCGGGAGGCTGTCCTGGCGGCGGCGGAGCGCGTCGCGCCGCGCGTGGCCGGCCGGGTCGTCCTGTCGGTGCGGGAGCACCTGCAGAACCGGCACACCGGACCGGGCGCGCGCCGGCGCCTGTTCGTGAACCGGAACGGCACCGCGTGGGTGACCGCCGACACCCGCGGGGACCAGCCGCGGGAGGTGCGGCGGCGGCTGCTCGCGCTGGTCGACGGGGAGACCCGGCGGCGGCTCCCGGAGACCGGGCGGCTGCTGGTCGACCCGGCGCTGCTGGACGTGGCGCTGCCGCTCAGCGGGCGGGCGTCCACCGGCGGGTTCGGCGTGCTGCCGCGCGGCTCCGTCTCCCCGGTCGACGGCGAGCTGCTGCGGTTCTTCATGTACTGGAAGGAGTCCGCGCGCCGGACGGACCTGGACCTGTCCGCGCTGGTCCTCGACGAGCGGTACGCGACGGTCTCCTGGCTGTCGTACACGGAGCTGACCACGGTGGAGGGCCGGCACTCCGGCGACGTCACCGAAGCCCCGGACGGCGCCTCGGAGTTCATCGAGCTGCGGCTCGGGGCGGTGCGCGGCGCCTTCGTGGTCCCGCAGGTGCACGTGTACGCGGGCGAGGACTTCGAGGAGACGGCCGAGTCGTTCTTCGGGTACATGCTCCGCGAGGGCGAGCGGGGAGGCCGTCCCTTCGAGCCGCGCACGGTCCGGATGAAGTCCGACCTGCGGGGTCCCGGGCGGGTGGCGCTGCCGGTGGCCTTCCGGCGGGACGAGGAGGGGCGGTGGCACGCGCACTGGCTGCACCTGTGCCTGCGGGGCATGCCGCACGCCAACCGGGTCGAGGACCACCGGGTCTCGCTGGCGGTCCTGCTGCGCGGAGCGGTCGAGCACGCTCCGGTGACGGTCCGTCACCTGGTGGGGCTGCTGCGGGAGTCGGGCGCCGAGGTCACGGAGTGGTCCGGCGGCGCGCTGCCGGACGAGCCGGTGACGTACCTCGGTCTGGCCCGGCCGGAGGGGCTGGCGCCGGGCTCGCGGGTGGTGACGCCGGAAAACCTGCGCGACCTGGTCCCCGCCTGAGTGCTACGGTCGGTCCGGGGCGAGGCCATGAAGGGGCTTCCTTCTCATACTCCTGATGATTTAGTCCCTTCGCTCTCCTCGCCCCCTCGTGCTTCACCCGTGCGGCCCGGTCCCCAGGAGGACCGGGCCGCACGCGTGTGCGCGCTCAGACCGCGTCGGCGAGGACCAGGGAGTGGATGCGGTCCGGGGCGCCGGGGCGGGCGTAGTACCAGCCCTGGGCGGTGTCGCAGCCGAGTTCCCGGAGGCGGGCGGCCTGGGCCGCGGTCTCCACGCCCTCGACGGTGACGGCGAGTTCGAGGCTGTGGGCCAGGGAGACGATGCCCTCGACGATCTTCAGGTCGACGGGGTCGACCGGGTGCTGCTGCATGCCGCGGGTGAACGAGCGGTCGAGCTTGAGGACGCTGACCGGCAGCCGGCGCAGGTTGGCCAGGTTGGAGTAGCCGGTGCCGAAGTCGTCGAGGGCGATGTCGACGCCCATCTCGGCGAGCTGGCGCAGCGGTTTGAGCAGGTCCTCGTCGGCGCCGATCAGGGCCGACTCGGTGACCTCCAGGCAGAGCGCGCCCGGGGCGAGGCCGGCGCGCTCCAGGACGTCGACGGTGTCGGCGACCAGCCGGGGGTGGTGGAGCTGGGTCGGCGACAGGTTGACGTTGATCCGGAGCGGGGTGCCCGGCTGGGGGTGGTCGAGCTGCCAGGAGCGGGCCTGCCGGACGGCCTCCTGGAGGACCCAGCGGCCCAGCGGCACGATGAGCCCGGTGTCCTCGGCGAGCGGGATGAAGCGGTCCGGGCCGAGCACGCCGTGCTGGGGGTGGCTCCAGCGGACCAGGGCCTCGGCGCCGTGCACGCTGCCGTCGTCGAGGTGGACGAGCGGCTGGTACTCGATGAAGAACTCGCCGCGTTCCAGGGCGGTCGGCAGGGCGGTGGTGAGGCCGTGCCGGGTGATCGCGCGGGCGTCGGCCTCGGGGTCGGCGAGCGCGAAGCGGTTGCCGCCCGCCGACTTGGCCCGGTACATGGTGATGTCGGCGCTGCGCAGCACCTCGGCGGCGGTCCGCTCCCCGGCCGCGCCCTCCACGACGCCGAGCGAGCCGCGCACGGCGAGTTCGCGGCCGTCGACGCCGACGGGGGTGGCGAGGGCGGCGAGGATGCGGTCGGCGAGCGCGGTGGCGTCCCGCTCGCCGCCGGCGGCGGGGCCGGTGGTGAGGGCGACGAACTCGTCGCCGCCGAGCCGGGCGACCATCTCGCCGGGCCCGGTGACGCACGCCTGGAGCCGGTCGGCGATCTCCACGAGCAGCCGGTCGCCGACGGAGTGGCCGAGGCTGTCGTTGATGGCCTTGAAGCCGTCCAGGTCCAGGTAGCAGAGGCCGAAGCGGCCCCCCTCGCCGGCCGTGCCGGGGGTCAGCGCCTTCTCCAGGCGCTCGAAGAACAGCGTCCGGTTGGGCAGCCCGGTGAGCGCGTCGTGGGTGGCCTCGTACCGCAGGCGCAGATGGAGCAGGCGCCGCTCGGTGATGTCCTCCATGAGCGCCAGCTGGTACTGGGGGCGGCCCTCCGCGTCGCGGAGCAGCGAGACGGTGAGGTTGGTCCACAGGACCGTGCCGTCCCCGCGGTAGTACGGCTTCTCCACCCGGTACTGCTCGCGCTCGCCGCGCACCAGTTCCTCGTACAGCCGCCACACGTGCGGGCCGTCCTCGGGGTGCACCCACTCGCTGACGTTGCGGCTGCGGACCTGGGCCTCGACGCCGCCGAACATGCGGGTCATGGTGTCGTTGATCTCGACGATCCGCCCGTCGAGGTCGGCGATGCCGATGCCGATGGCGGCCCCGTCGAAGACGGCCCGGAAGCGGCTCTCGGTGGCGTGCAGGGCGATCTCGGCGGCGCTGCGGGCGGCGAGCGCGGAGCGGGCGATGGCCTCCTGCTCGGCGCGGGTCCGCTCGCGCAGGGCCTGGGCGTAGCCGGTGGCCATGGCGTGCTGGAGGCGGGCGCAGCGGGCCCGCAGCTCCTCGGCGGACAGGCCCGGGTCCGTACCGCAGTACAGGACGAGGTACGCGTCGACCACGCCGAGGCTGCGGCCGAGGGCGTCCGGGTCGGTGCAGTGGGCGTCGACCAGGCCGGCGCCGGCCCGCTGCGCGGGGGCGGTGTCGAAGGGCCGGGCGAGCAGCGCGCCGGACAGCAGGCGGGCGAGCGGGAGGAGGTGCCCCTCGAACTCGGCGCGGGTGAGGGAGGTGGCGGTCACCGGGAAGATGGCCCGGCCCCAGATGGTGACGAACCGCCTGAGTCTGTCCTCCGGGCCGTCGGCTTCCGCGATGCCACCGGACGGCTGCGACGGCACCTTCACGCCTTGCGCCCCACACCTGCGAACCCGGAGAAGGCGTACGGGTCCTCCTCCTCGGCCGGGCTCTCCGGCCGCCAGTGCGGCATCGCGACGAGGCCGGGATCGACGAGCGCGGTGCCGTCGAAGAAGCGGGCGACCTCCTCCCGGGTGCGCATCACCAGCGGGCTGCGGGTGCTGCGGTAGACGTCGACGGTGCCGCCGGCCCGCTCCTTGTCGACGGGCACGCCCTCGTACGAGGCGTGGGTGACGACCAGGAGGCTGCCGGGGGCGAGCGCGTCGAGCAGTTCGGCGACGGCCTCGTGCGGGCGGTCCTCGTCCTCCAGGAAGTGCAGGACGGCGACGAGGAGCAGGGCGACCGGCCGGTCGAGGTCGAGCAGGCCGGTGACCTCGGGGCTGTGCAGGATGTCGGCCGGCTTGCGCAGGTCGGCGGGGAGGACGGCGGTGCCGCCGACGCCCTCCAGGACGGCGCGGCTGTGGGCGACGGCCACCGGGTCGTGGTCGACGTAGACGATCCGGGCGGCGGGGTCGGCGGCCTGGGCGACCTCGTGCACGTTGCCGAACGTCGGGATGCCGGAGCCGATGTCGAGGAACTGGGTGACGCCGCTCTCGACGGCGTGGCGGACGGCTCGGCGCATGAACGCCCGGTTCGCCTGCATGATCTTGGGGAGGCCCGGCATGAACTCCAGGGCCTTGCGGGCCGCTTCCCGGTCGACTTCGAAATTGTGCGAGCCGCCCAGATAGAAGTCGTACATACGGGACACGCTCGGTACCGAGATGTCGATACCGGGCGGAGCCCAGGCGGGACGCTCCATCAATGTCTCCAACAACAGTCGCCATGGGGGATGCGGCCCGGTGTTCGCGGCCGTGTTCGAGGTGAGGCTACTGATCGCCCGCCGAGAGAGCGAGAGGAAACGGAAATTCGCGGTCCGTTCTTGGTCACATGCCATTGACACCCGCGCGCGGAACGAAGAGTTCACGCCTTCGGCCCGTGCACATTCACGTGCATCTGACCGTGCGCCGGCTCCTCGGACGCCGCCACCGGGGGCAGCGCGGGGCCACCGCACCCGCCGCACCAGGGCAGTTGCGCCCCACCCGGCCGGGCGGCCGGACGGCCGTCCGCCGACGGACCGGCAGAACGCCACGGCGACAACCGGACAGTTCTTCGCACCGGGCCCCTTCCGACCCCCGTCGGCCATTTTCTCCTCCGCTCCGCACAGGAAACGTCAAATCGCGCACCGGAAGATCCCCACCATCCGGGGAATCCGAGCGCATTCGGCCCCCGGTTCGGCGTCCATGTGTTCAAGCTCGACGGCGTGTCTCTGTACGGATCACCCCTCACGCGGTCGCTGGCGGCCGTCGCGCTCGTGTGGCTGCTCGCCGCGCCCGCGCCTGCGGCCGCCGACTCCTGCGCCTACGCCACGACCGGGCCGGACGGCTCGCACACCTCGGTGGCGGTCATCGGCCCGGGCGCGTGCTCCCCCTCGCCGAGGCCGGTCCCTCCGGCCCCGACCCCGCCGCCCGTGCCCACCCCCCAGCAGCCGCCGCCCGTCAAGCCGCCCGGCGTGCACCCCGTACCGCCCCCGCCGACGAAGCCGCCCGGGGTCCGCCCCGTACCACGCCTGTCTCTTATACACATCTCCGAGCCCACGAGACTCCTGAGCATCTCG
>JOFO01000027.1 GCA_000721275.1 Microtetraspora glauca
TGGCACCTGCCCAGAATCACTGGCTTGCGTCAGGACGGCAAGGCAATTGGACCGAACACACGCACACGCCCGGTGATCATTTGTCAGACAGGCCCTAGGGCCCGAATGAGGACCGCCGGTCGCCCGGAGCGTCAAATGAGCGTCATGGACGTCGGTTCGGTATCGGCAATCAGAGGGCCGCCGCACTGCCGGTGGGGTGAGGATCCCGGGCTGGGCGCGCCGGACCTCTGCCAGGAGAAGACCGTTAACAGGCCCGCGCGTCGATGCAGGGAAGTAATCTGAACAACTCAAGTGTGTGACCGTAATGTTGTCGCCCGAGCAAGGTGCGGACGGCACGGAGATCGGCGACGGGAGCGGCGGAGCTGTGGCGTACCGGGTGCGGGAAGTGGAGATCGGCGGCGAGACTGTCCTCGCCCGAGTGGAGACGCTCGACCCGGACGAGGTGGATCTGCGCAAACGGCTCACCGAATACGGCGAGGAAGAGGAGGTCACAGCCCTCGACACCCTGATGGAACGGGTCGACAGCGTCCAGCGGGTGATCCGGTCGGTCGGCACTTCCGTACTCGAAGCCGCCCGCGAGGCCGCCCACCCCGACGAGGTGAGCGTCTCGTTCGGTGTCGAGCTGGCAGCCAAGTCCGGCAAGGCGGTCGCGTTCCTCGCCGACGGTGAGGCCAAGGCCGCCCTCAACGTCACGCTCACCTGGCGGCCCGGCGACCGGAACGACGGCACGACCGCCGGTGCGCAGGGGAATGCCTGACCAGATTCCGCGCCTGGACCGGCTGGCCAGGGAGGCAACGGCAGCGATCAGTGCACAGGAAGGCACGCACTGGGGGTCCGCCGGGCTGATCGCACCCGGCTGGGCGCTGACCGCGGCCCATGTGGTCCGGGCCGCGGGAGCCGCTCCGTACACCGTGACCCTGTGGAACGGCCGCTCGATCTCGGCGAGGACCGGCTATCTGCTGTCCGGGGTGCCCGACAGCGGCCCCGTCCCCGCGGAGTCGGACATCGCTCTCGTACGCCTGCTGGAGGACGACACCGATCACGCTTGTGTCTGGCTCAGCGACCGCGGCGACCCGCCATCGCGCGAGGTCCGGGCCTACGGCTGGTACGTCGCCGGCGGCAAGCGCGGCAAGGAACTGCTCGACTGGAACGGCGTCTGCGTGGTCGCCGGGAACGACGGCCCCTACAGCTTCCGCCTCGGCCCGCAGACGGAGATTCCGAAAGGGGCTTCCGGGGGACCGGTCATTGACCTCTCGCAGGGCGCCCTGGTCGGCCTGACCAAGGCCAGCAGACGCACATCCGAGGGCGACATCAAGGACGGCGGCCGGGCTGTGCGCAGCACTCTGCTGCGGGAGTTCGTCAGCCCTGTCGTCGTGGACCCCGACCATGCCCTCGGGCCGGACCCCTACCACGCCCTGGTCTGCGCCCATGACCGGTGGCACGCCGAAAGCGACCTCCGCGACGGATGGACGGACGTCCAGGGTGAGCTGCCGGGCAATGGTCTGCCGGACAGCACCACCTCCTGGTCGCCGGGCGACCGGCTGGAGTTGTTCGAGCTGCTGGCCGCTCTCCCGGCGCCCGACGACCCGACGCTGGTGCGGAGCCTGCTGCGCGTGGTGTTTCACAACCGCGCGAAGTTCCCGGCCACCTCCGCCCTCCGGCACTGGCGGGATGGGCACGGCGAGATCTATCAGTACCGAATGCAGTTCACGATCGAGGCCTTGCCTTATCTGCGGTACGCCAAGCTCGTCGCCCTCGCCGTCGCATCGATGCCGGGCGCGGCGTCCTCGGCAGCCGACCTGGACCGCTGGGTGGGACGCCGTATGCGCCGCCTGGGCTTGGAGGCCGACGTCAGCGTGGGCGAGGTCACCCTGCCCGGGCGGGTCGACGGAGACATCACCGTGCAGGGCGGGACGAACGCGACGGGGATCCTGGTCCGCCCCGGCGGGCATGCCCAGAACCCACCGCTCGCCGCAGAGCCCGTACAGGTCGGCATCCTCGACGCCCGACCAGGCGACGGGCCCAGCGTGCTGCTGGAGCTCGAACCCGCCCTGTGGTCGCCCTCGGCCGCCTTCCACTGGCGGCTGCGGGTCCTCGACCCCGAGCAGGACGACGACGCGGTCGTCGACGCCGACGAGAATGGCGACGGGGTCCCACCGGACGACCTGCCGCTCGCGCTCCAGCGCCCGCTGACCCGGCTCTTCCTCCAGCTGGACACCCCCGAACGCCACGCCCCGCTGGAGGTCGTCCTCCCGCCCGAGCACTTCGACCTCGCCGTGCAGCACTGGCTGCCGCAGGCCGCCGTCAGCGACCTGGACCTCTCAGACCCCGCCTGCTGGCCGCTGGGCGTACGTCGGCAGGTCGTCGTGCGGGACGCGTCCCGCCGAGGCGGCGTCGACCCTCTGTGGGAAATGCGGTGGAAGGAAACGGCCGCGGCGGCGGCGCTGCGTGCTCTGCCGACGCCGCAGCCCGGCCGGCTGCTGCGCCGCGCCGGTCTCGCCGGTGCCGGGCCTGGCCAGGTCCCAGTGGTCTGTCGGCCGGCCGCCGACGCCACCGGCCATGAGGTCCTGCGCCTAGCCCTGGAGAGCGGACACGGCGTCTTCCTGTGGAACGCCGGGCCCCACCCTCCGGACGGATGTGACGAGCGGTGCCGCAGCTTCAACGGCAACGCCGCGCAGCTGTTGGCGGACGCGGGTTCCGCGGCCGAGTTGCCCGAGCGGCTGCGCGTCCTGCGCGAGCGAATCCACCGCCGCGATCCGCACGCCTACTGGGCCAAACCCCTGGCCCTGATGTACGACGACGCCGACCGGCCCCTCGCCGAGCCCGCAGGTGTTCTCGACGCGCCCTGACCCTTGCCCGCACTCCGCTTCCCGTACCGAAGGAGTTCCGTGAACAGCAACTGGTTCATCTACCAGGGCGTGAGCGAACCGCACGACGGCATCAACCGACTGCCCCCGCCACCCCCCTGGCGCACGTTCGACGGTGAGCTCGCGGGGGCACCGCCGGCCCCCCCGCTCGACAGCGCCTCCACACGTCGGCTCGGTACACCCCGGGGCCCGTTCGCCGTCCGTGGCCCGCTGGACGAACTCGAACTGATCAACGCGGCCCTGTATCTGCGCCGCCCGCTGCTGATCACCGGCGACCCCGGCACCGGCAAAAGCACGCTCGCCCACTCGATCGCGCACGAGCTGAAGCTCGGCCGCGTGCTGCAGTGGCCCATCGTCAGCCGCAGCACGCTGCGCGACGGGCTCTACCAGTACGACGCCATCGGCCGGCTCCAGGAGTCCCAGCTACCCGGCACCACCGATACCGGTATCGGCCGCTACCTGCGGCTCGGTCCGCTCGGCACTGCGCTCCTGCCCTCAGGGCGGCCCCGTGTGGTGCTGATCGATGAACTCGACAAGGGCGATGTCGACCTGCCCAACGACCTCCTCAACGTGCTGGAGGAGGGGGAGTTCGCCATCCCGGAGCTGGAGCGCGCTCGCCGGGACAACGAAGGCGGGACGGTCTCCGTACTCACCCACGACGGGTTGTCCGCGACGGTCGTAGACGGGCGCGTGCGCTGCCGTGAGTTCCCGGTAGTGGTGATGACCAGCAACGACGAACGCGACTTCCCCGCCCCGCTGCTGCGCCGCTGCATCCACCTTGATATGCGCACCCCGAACGCCGACCGGCTTGCAGCGATGGTCCAGGCGCACTTCGGCAGCGCGTCCGCGGAGGAGAACGAGGACATCATCGAGCGGTTCCTCTCCACGTCACCTGGCGGGCTGCGCGCCGCCGATCAGCTCCTGAACGCGATCTATCTGACGCAGTACAGCGCCCAGGAGGATCCTGTGGGGCGCGAGCGCCTCGCGGACCTGCTGATGCGCCCGTTGGGACCGGGTCGGCCATGAACACGGAGCCGGGAACGCCCGGAGGCGCCCGGCCGGGAGAGAGGGGGACACAGCCCCCAGGCCGTGACACCGCACCGGCCCGCCCGCCGGTGGAGGAGCTGGTGCGCAGGCTCACCGGCGCGGGCCTGTCCACGGCCCCTGACACGATCGCGGACGCTCTGTGGCTGGCCAGGTACGTCACGCCTTCCCCCACGGGGCCCAGAGACGCCGGGCCGGACGCGCCGCCCCCCGCGCCCGGGGACGCGCACGCCGCGTCCGCCGACGCCCCGCCACCCCCGCCCAACCTCGATGCCGGCCCGGAGGACGAACAGCTGTTGCGTGTACGGGCGCAGGTTGGCCAGGCCGCCGCCCCGGGCGGCGTCCAGCTCCCGGGCGGCACCGCGTTGCCGGACACCCAGCCGCTGCGCCGCGCCCTGCGCCCGCTCCGGCACTACAGCCCGCCGACGGGAGCGCCCTCCGATCCCGCGCTCAACGAGGACGCTACAGCCGAACTCGCCGCCGAGACCGGCTTCCTGCTGCCCGTACTGGAGAGACGAGACCGGCCCGCGGCGCGTCTCCAGCTCCTCATGGACGTCTCTACCTCGATGGCGCCCTGGCACCAGCTGCTGCGCGAACTCCGGCGTGCCTGCGGACGTTCGGGCGCCTTCCACGACATCGCCGTGCACTACCTGCACGAACTTCCCGGCACCGGGATGGTCGTGGTCTCCGACTCCCCCCGCCCGGACTCCGTGTCCACCCCGGCCCCCGGACTCCGCCACACAGGCGGGCGGACGATCACCCTGGTCCTCTCCGACTGCACGGGCCTGCTCTGGCGCAGCGGCCACATGCAGCGTGACCTCCACCGGTGGGCGCAGGCCGCACCCGTCGCCGTACTCCAGCCGCTGCCGCAGCGCATGTGGTCACGCACCCACCTGCCGCCGGTCCCGGGCACCCTGCGGCGGCAGGAACGTAGTGCCCGCTGGGACTTCCGCGCCCACGGCCAGGAGCCGCCCGATCCAGCGTCGAACGCACTCGCCGTCCCAGTCCTGTCGCCGACGCCTTCGGCGCTCGGGGCCTGGTCCCGCGTGTTGGCGGGCACTACCCCGGTGGTCAGAGGAGCCGCCGCCTGGGTGCTTCCCCGCCACCTGGCCTCCCGTGCACCGAGGACCACCACGGCCGTGAGCGACCCCGCACGCCTCCTGCGTGCCTTCTTCACGGCCGCCTCGCCTGATGCCGTCCGGCTCGCGCACTATCTGGCGACCGCCCCCCTCATCCTTCCGGTCATGCGCCTCGTGCAGCGAGTGATGCTGCCCCACACCGGCCCTTCCGAGCTGGCCGAGGTGCTGCTCAGCGGCCTCCTCGTACGCCGTCCCGAGGCATCGGCCGACATCGACGACATCTTCTTCGACTTCCAGGATGGTGTGCGGGAGCAACTGCTTCTCAGGGTGGACCGCGGCGAGGCCGCCCTCGTCCTGCGCGAGGTCTCGCACTACGTGGAGCGCCAGTTCGGCCGCAGCACCCGGAACTTCCCGGCGCTCGCAGCGACTTACCTTGACGGCACTACTGGACACGTGAGCGACACAGCGGGAGCGGACGAGGGGTACGCGCACCCCGCCGAGCAGGCGTTCGCCCACGTGGCAAGCCAGGTACTCCGGCGCTTCTACCCGACCGCGAGCGATTCGCCCCGCCCTGCGTCGGCGGAGTCCGCCGGCCCCATCCGGCTGCTCAACGCCGAATGGTTCGCCCACTTCCGGCGTGCTGACCGCCATCTGCACCGTTACGACGAGGACGGTGCTGTACGCAACCTGGAGGAGGCCATCCGGCTGCTCCGCGTGCTGCGGGAGAGCCCGTGCGACAACACACGGTCGACGTGGCTGCGCGGGCTCCTCTCCGGCGCGCTGCTGCGCCGCTGGCGGGCCCTCGGCATGCCGGAGGATCTGACCGAGGCAGTGGAGACGGCCCACGAGGGGGCCCGGCTGCGGGACCTGAACCGCCCGGTCGTGCCTGGCGACTTCGTCACCACCGGCGCCCTGGGAGACGCGCTCGTCGTGTTGGCGGGCGAGCACGACAGGACGGAGAACTGGACGCGGCTCGTCCCCCCGGAGCTGCTGGAGGGCCCGCCCGGGCAGGCTGGCCCGTCCTGGGCAGTGTACGGGCTGCTGACGCGGGCGGCGGACGCCTACGGAGTCGTGGCGGGCCATCCCGATCAGGAGGCCCACGCGGAGCACGCCGAGCGCAGGGCCGCCACGATGGTGCTGGCGGCTGACGCGCTGGCCCGGATTCCCGCCGGGAATGCGGGGGACAGCAACACACTCGCCGTCGACTACGAGGACTGTCTCGTCGGCGCGCTGGCCCTGCTCGAACACGGACCAGCCAAGGATGCAGCCCTCCTGGCGACGACCGCGATGAAGCTGGCCCGTCACTTCAACGGGCAGGGCCCGCTCACCCGCGCCGAACAGCCCGATCTAGCCGAGGCCCACGCACGCAAGGCCGCCTCGGCACTGGCCGAGCTGCTGGCAGACCAGACCGAGCGGCTGGGCCCCGACCACCACGACACCCTCGCCACCCTTCGCAGACTCTCCTTCTGGAAGCGGTGGACCAGGGACAGCGACCGGCCACGTGGGGCGCAGGGCCCGCTCCCCACCCGTCCCCGCGACGACGAGGCCCTTCCACCCGGACAGCGTTCCGTGGCGGGCTGGCCCGTGCGCCATTATGGACCCGTCCCGAAGTTCAAGCCGGAGCGGTGGGAGTTCCGCGTCTTCGGCGCCACGGCTTCCGGCGACAAGTACACCTGGAACTTCGAGGAGTTCACCGAGCTGCCGCTGACGACGATCGTTGCCGACCTGCACTGCGTCTCCGGCAAGACCGTCCCGGACAACGAATGGTCGGGGGTGGCCACGTCGACCCTGCTGGCGCTCGCCCCTCCCGCACCGGACGTCACCCACGTCATGGTTTGGGCCGAATACGGCTACAGCGCCAACCTCCGCCTGCATGAATTCGCCTCCGCCCAGTCGCTCCTGGCACGGTTCCGCAACCGGGAGGCCCTGACACCGGAACATGGATTCCCGGTTCGGCTGGTGGTACCCCCGCTATACGGCTGGAAGGGCCCTAAGTGGGTCCGGGCCATCGAGTACATGGTGGGTGACCGCAGGGGCTTCTGGGAGGAGCGCGGCTACCACAACATCGGCGAGGTCCGGCGCGAGCAGCGCTACAGCTATCAGGAGGAGCCGGGTGAAGGGCCGGACCTGTAAAAACGTCTCATCCCACCGTCAGCACCGCGTTCCCCCGCACTCCTTTCCTCCCTCCAGCCGTGAGGCTCTGCGCGAGCTCCTCCAGGGCAACCTGCACGCACACGCCTGGCCATTCGGCAGCAAGGGGCGCTGTTCCCCTCCTGATGAGAGCGCGCCCGCCTGACCGAAACACCTCCGCCCTGTCCGTACCGCACGGTGCGGAACTTCGCTCATGCTGCGACGGTGAGCGGAACGTCTAGCCTCTCCCACGCCCCGAGCACTGCCTTGTGGGCATCAGGTTGCAGGTGCGCGTAGCGCTGGGTGGTCTGGAAGCTCTCGTGGCCGAGGAGGTGCTGGACCTCGTAGAGCGAGACTCCCTTCTGGACGAGCCACGAGGCGCAGGTGTGACGCATGGAATGCGGCGGATAGTGCGGGACGGGAAGCTGCTCACCGTCGGTGTCGAAGTAGTGGGCGTTCTCGATGGCCGGCCACCAGGTCTGGCGGCGCCAGTTGCCGTCGTCGAGCCGACGGCCGGCGCGGCCCTTGGTGACGGTGGTGAAGACCAGGGCGTCACGGTCGAGCGAGTGGATGTGCTGTTCGAGGGCGTCCAGGACGTGTGGCGGGAGCGGGACCTCACGGCGGCTCCTCGAACTCTTGGGGTACTCCTTGATGCCGCTCTTGGTGTTGACCTCCACCACGAACAAGCGGGATCGGCGCTGGTCGATCCGATGGCGGTGCAGGCCGGCGAGTTCGCCCCAGCGCAGGCCCGTGTAGAAGCCGAGCAGGCACATGGTGCGCCATGGGGCCGGGAGCTCGTCGACGATGCTCTGCGCCTGGTCGAGGGTGAACCATTGCGGGGGCTTGATCGCGATCTGCGGCAGGTCGATGTTCCGGCAGGGGCTGACCGCGATGACATCGTCGTCGTCGGCCGCACGCATGATGGACGACAGCAGGTTGTACGCCCTCTTGATCGCCGAGGCGCCAACCCCCTTCTCGACCAGTCCGCGGATCCAGCTCTGGACGTCCATGCGGGTGACGGCCCGCATCTCCCAGTCGCCCCAGTGGGGCAGCACGTGGTTCTTGATGCTGGAGGCGTCGCCGCGCAGCGTGTGGGGCTCGGCGACGCGGGCCTGCCACCAGCGGGCGTGCCACTCGCGAAACGTCATCTCGCCCGCTCGCGGGTCCCGCATGCTGCCACGCGCGAACTCGGTCTCCATCTCGGTACCCCAGGCGCGGGCCTGCGCCTTGAGGGGAAACGACTCACTGAACCGGTCTCCAGCCCGGTTGCGGACGGTCGCCTGCCATTTGCCGGACTTCAGCTTCCGGAGGTACGTGGTTCCGGTCCTTCCTATTTCTCGTACGGACGGGCTTGGTCCTGGTCAGCGGCGGCGCACCGGCGGCGCGACCGCCCTGCTGTTGATGAAGTCGTTCAGACTCGCGGCGGGGACGCGGACGCGAGAGCGAGCCGGTCCTGTGCGCAGGTCGACGACGGGCAGCTCACCGGCGGCGATGAAGCGGTAGACCGTTCGGCGGTCGACGTCCAGAGCGGCGGCGACGGCAGGTATGGACAGCAGGCGCGGGGTCATAGGCGGTTCCTTTGGGTGAGAAAGAGCGACGAGAATTGAGAGATCTGGCTGGGACGGGAGGCAACAAGCCCAGCCGATGCTGCGAGATCGTCGAATAGGGCTTCTACGTACGGCCGGGATCTCCGAGCGGAGCAGAAGAGGAAGTGAGCGGGGCTACGTGTGCGCGGCGGGGAATACGAAATCGGCGCGTAGGCGAATCGAGCAAGGCGTCCTCTGGGGAGGTGGGCAGACTTCTGGCAGAGACCGGCACGACGGGCGTTCCGGGACCCACAATCATCCGGAGAATCCCCGGTTTCGCTAACCGGGGATCGTCGGCTATATTTCGCCCGCCTCGGCCGCCCATGAGGGTGTGAGGTCGCCGGCGAGAAGGGCCTGCGGGGCGATTCCGAGGGCTGTGGCGATGGCGACAAGGTCGTCGATGTCGCAGCGGCGGACGGTGCGTTCGATGCGGGAGAGTGCGGTGAAGGTCATGGGCCGGCCCAGTGCGGTGACCCGGGCGGCGAGCTGGCGCTGGGAGTAGCCGCGGGCGGTGCGGGTGCGTTCGATGGCGTGGGCGGCGGCGTGTCCGGCGGGTCCGATGGCGAGGGGGCGTGGCGGCATGGGTGGTGTTGTAGCTTGCGCGCCGACCGGTCCGGAAGGGCATTCCTGTCTGCCGTGAGCGATGCGGACCGCGTAGAGATTTCCGGTGGTGATTTCGCCAACCGGGAATCCGACCCTAAAGTGACCGAACCTGCTGGCACGGCGCGTCGACGGGTTGCTCAGAATTCCTAGAAAAGTCTGGACTTCTGCGCACCAGGTGTGGCTGTGTTGGCCATGCACCCCGGCGACGCCGGATTCCCCTGCCCCCTCCTGAAAGGTGGTCGATCGCCATCGCCCGTATCCGCACCATCAAGCCCGAGGCGTTCTCGTCCGAGTCCCTCGCGGCGGTGTCCCTGTCCGCCGAGCGGACCTTCTTCGGGCTGCTCACCCAGGCCGACGACCAGGGCCGGTTCCGCGACCAGGCCGCCGTCATCGCCGGCCAGCTGTGGTCGCTACGCCGCGAGCATGGGCCGGAGGCGGTCGAGGACGACCTCATCCAGCTCGACCATGCCGGGCTGATCTGCCGTTACGAGGGCGAGGACGGCAAGCGATACCTGCACATCGTCACCTTCGCCCAGCACCAGAAGATCAACCGGCCCAGCGGCGTCCGTACTCCCCCGTGCCCGCACCATGATCTCGGGGTGCCGCGTGAGCCCTCACCGCAGATGCGGGGAGCCCTCGCGGAGAGTTCCGCGAGTCGTCCGGGAGGGCTCACGAACCCCTCCGGGAACGGCGAATCCGCAGGTCAGAGCCGATTCCGTGAGCACTCACCGCAGCCTCACGGAGGACTCCTCGAGCCCTCCGTGAGCACTCACCGTCCGGATCTAGGACCTAGGAACAGGGATCTAGGATCTACCCCGTTGGGGGGCGCAAGCGCCCCCGCGCCCGACTCGGTCTCGGCGAAGGACCTGATCGGCGAGTACGCCGCCGCGTGCCCCCATCGGCCGCCGCAGGACGTGCTCAGTCACCTCGGCCGCGGGGTGAAGAAGCTCCTCGCCGAGGGCATCTCCCCGG
Source organism: Microtetraspora glauca (assembly GCA_000721275.1). GTDB lineage: Bacteria > Actinomycetota > Actinomycetes > Streptomycetales > Streptomycetaceae > Streptomyces. The sequence goes on from JOFO01000027.1 coordinate 10,282, forward strand.
ACCACATCCGCGCCGGCCTCGACCGCCACCGCGCCAAGGGCCTGCACCCGAGCACCCTGCCCAGCCTCGTGCACGAGGCCATGAACGCCACCCCCGCCGCCGCTGCCCACCAGCCGTGGACCAACCCCGCCGACACCGCCGCTGCCTACGGAGGCGACCTCTGACCGCCACCGCCCTCACCCACGCTCCCCAGCAGCCCGCCCGTATCACCGGCCGACTCGGCGACATCCTGGCCCGGCGCGGCATCGCCCCCGACGTCGCCGCCCAGGAGCCGGCACCTGAGCCGGTCACCGCACTGGAACTGGCCGAAGGACGTATCCCCGCCCGCTACCGCCACGCCCTCGCCGACCACCCCCAGGTCACCGCCTGGGCGGACGAGATCGCCCGCTCCGGACGCCCCGGCCCCGCCGGCGCCCCGGGCATCGCGGAGGGCCCCTCGCTGCGGATCGTCGGACCGACCGGCACCGGCAAGACCCACCAGGCATACGGCGCCATCCGCACCCTGCTGGCCGCCGGGGTCCGCCTGCGCTGGGAAGCCGTCACCGCCGCCGACCTGTACGCCCGGCTGCGCCCACGCCCCGGCTTCGACAGCGAGCGCGACCTGCAGAGCCTGATGCGCTGCCCGCTGCTGCTCCTGGACGACCTCGGCGCGGCGAAGACCAGCGAGTGGACCGAGGAACTCACCTACCGGCTGATCAACCACCGGTACGAGCACCTGCGCCCCACCCTGATCACCAGCAACCTCGCCACCGACGCGCTGCGTGCGGCCCTCGGCGACCGCGTCGCCTCCCGCCTGGCCCAGATGACCGAGCGCGTCACTCTCGACGGCCCCGACCGCCGCCGCACCAGACCCGCCGCCTGACACCCGCCGCTACGCCACGGTTCCTCCCCCAGCCGTCCGGCCCCTCACCACGGACGTCTCACCACCCTGCCCTGCCCTTGGAGCGTCTCCGCTTGCCCACGCCTTCCCCTGCCCCGCACCGCGCCGACTGGTACGTCCTCCTCGCCGCCGGTGCCGTGATCATCGCCCTCACCGCCGTCTCTTTCTGGCTCTCCTACGCCCACCTCGCCGAGGTCGCCGGAGAACACGGCCTCGGCAACTCCCCCGCCCGCATGTGGGCCTGGCCCGCCACCCTCGACGCCTTCGTCGTCGCCGGTGAACTCCTCATGCTCCGGGCCGGTCTGCACCACAGGCCCGACTGGTGGGCCATCGCCCTCACCGCCACCGGATCCCTCGGCTCCATCGCCCTCAACGTCGCCGGCGTCACCGGCACCCGTGATCCCGCCGACGTCCCCGTCCTCGACTACGTCGTCGCCGCCATACCCCCGACCGCAGCGCTCCTCGCCTTCGGCGTCCTCATGCGCCAGATCCACCAGCACCTCGCCTACCCGAACCGTAAGGCGCACCTTGGCCATCTTCGGGTAGCCGGACCTGCGGTGACCGAGCACCCGCGGGAAGGGGACCGTCCCCGCCCACATCCCCTCCCCGCCCCGTCCGCTGCCGAAGGCCCAAACCGCGCCACCGAGGCAGCCACTGCCGTCGAGCCCCCGGTACGTCCGCGCAAGGTCGGCCGCCCTCCGACCGGAGACCTCGACGAGTTCGTGCGAATCGTCGAGCAGATGGAGGGCGAGCAGACCCGAAAGGCCATCCGGGCAACCCTCCGCGCCGCCGGCCACACCATCAGCAACGGACGGCTCACGGAGCTTGTAAACCGCCTCGACGGAACGGTCCCCAAGGGGCCGTCCGAAACACCGAGCACCACTGACCGGAAATAACCGCAGGTCAACCCCATTCCGGTCGGTCCGGGTTGCCCCAACCCGGACCGACCGGCTCGTCCCCTCCGCCTTGCCGGACAGTCTCCAGCCCCGTCGAGACGTCCACGAAGCACGGACTTTTCCTCCCGCCGCCCCACCGAAGGATCCCCACATGGCACCCGCCCCGCAGCACCCCACCCCTGCCTCGACGATCCCGCCCCAGCCGAACGACTGGCCCGCACCGCCGCAGGTGCCCACCGGCCCTGCCCCGGGCGGAGCAAGTTGGAGGTTCGGACACTCCCCCGTCGGGGGTGCGTCCGAACCCGTCCCCGCCCCGGGGGTGGCGGGCTCCCTCCCACACCAGGGGGCGCGGGAGGACGGGTCTGCGGCCGAGGGCGGACCGCAGCCGGTGCGACGTCGCCGGGGCAAATCCCGTGTACGCGCTCGTACGCAGCGTCGCGCGCACAGCGTCCGTCTCAGCGACGCCGAGCACGCGACCGTCGCCGCCGGAGCTGAAGCGGTCGGCATGAGCATCGCCGGCTTCCTCGCCCACAGCGGACTCGCCGCCGCCCGCGACCTCGACCGCACCGCAGCCGCCATCGCCACCCGCTAGGACACCCTGACCACCCTCTTCACGCTCCGGCGCCAGCTCGGGCACGCGAACAACAACCTCAACCAGGCCGCCCACGCGCTCAACAGCGGCACCTACCCCGACGGCCTGGAGGACACCATCGCCGCCGTCCGCCACGCCGTCGACGCCGTCCGCCACGTCACCGCCCGCCTCACCGACCCGAACTCCGAAGGCACCGCCGCTTGATACCCCGCATCCACAAGCAGGGCCGCAACACCGTCCGCCTGCTCGCCTACCTCTACGGCCCCGGCCGCCGCGAGGAACACACCGACCCCCACCTCGTCGCTTCCTTCGACGGCCTCGCCCCCGACCCCGGCCGCGACCGGAGCACCACCATCGTCGACCTCGCCCAGCTCCCGGACGAGCCTCTGCACCTCCTCGACGGAGACGCCCGCCCCACCACCCACGTGTGGCACACCTCCGTCCGCTCCGCCCCCGGCGACCGCACTCTCACCGACGCCGAATGGGCGGACATCGCCCGCCGCGTCATCGCCGCCACCGGCATCGACCCCGGCGACGGCGCGGCCTGCCGCTGGGCAGCCGTCCGCCACGCCGACGACCACATCCACCTCATCGCCACCCTGGTCCGCGAAGACGGCCGCCGCCCCGACCACCACCGCTCCGCCAAGCGCGCCCAGACCGAATGCCGCCAGATCGAAGTCGACTACGGCCTCCACCGCGTGGCAGCCGGGGACGGCACCGCCGCCAAGCGGCCCACCAGCCCCGAACGCCACAAAGCCGACCGCCTCGGCCGACAGCGCACGCCACGCGAGGAACTGCGCGAGGCGGTCCGCCGATCGGCGGCCGGCGCAGCCGGTGAGGAGGAATTCTTCGACCGCCTCACCTCGGCCGGTCTGCTCGTCCGGCGCCGCATCGCGCCCTCTGGCGACACCCTCGGCTACACCGTTGCCCTCCCCGGCGACCGCAACGGCAAGGGCGATCCGGTCTTCTACTCGGGCTCCAAGCTCGCCCCGGACCTCTCGCTGCCCCGGATCCGTGAACGCTGGACCACGTCCGCGGAAGCCCCCTCCCCGGAGCCGTCCCAGCCGTGGGTGACCGGGCCCGCGTCCGCACGCCGACGCGCCACCACGGCCGCCTGGCAAGCCCTGCTCGTCATCGACCAGAGCGACGACATTGTGATCGCCGCGCAGATCGCCGCCGCAGGGGAAGTCCTCGATGCCCTCGCCAAAACCTCCGCCGCCCACACCCGCCACGAACTCCAGGCCGCAGCATCCTCCTTCGAACGCGCCTCCCGCTCCCACATCCACGCCGCGCGCGGCCACGATCACGCCCTGCGCCGAGCCGCCCACGACCTCGTCCACAGCGGTCCGGCCCTCGGCCGGGGCGAGGACGGCGCCACGACAGCCATGGTCATCGACATGCTGTTCTTCCTGGTCACCGCCGCCGCCCACTGGCACGCCAGGAAGCAGCACTTCCAGCAGGCCGAAGCCGCCCACCGGGCCGCCGCGCACCTCCGCGCCGCCTATCCCGCCGCTGCCGACCACCCCATGGCCTTCCTCCACCAGCGGGGCAGCCGCCTGACCCCTGCCTGGCAACGCCATCACGTCGCCACCCTGCGCCAAGCCTTGCCCGAGCTGGCCGACCAGGTCCTCGCCGAACGCGGATGGCCCGCCCTCGCAGCCACCCTCGACGAAGTCCGGACCACCGGCCACGACCCCACCGCTCTGCTGGTGCAGGCACCCGCCCGGAGGGAGTTGGACACAGCGGCGCGCATGAGTGACGTGCTCGTGTGGCGGCTACGACGGATGGCCGACCTTCCCGCCGATCCCCAGAACTCCCGCAGCACGCATGGACGAGGCAGCGCTGCCGCCTCCTCGCAGCAACGTGTGGCGCACCTCGACGCCAGGCCCTCGAACGACACCCGAAGGCAGCGCTGACCCGCGAAACGAGGCGGAAAGATAGCCCAGAATCGCCGGTTAGCCTAACCGGCGATTCTCCCAACAATTGACCTTCCGACCAACCCCCGGAAGGAATCCCGCATGCCCCCGTCCGAAGCCCGCCCCGAGATCGTCGCCCTGCTCTGCGACGCGAACTTCCAGCACTTCCGCGAAACCGGCGCCTGGTCCCACCGAGACGGCCGCCCCTTCACCCCGGAGGAACGAGAAGCGGTCTTCAAGGCCACCCGTGCCGACCTCGAAGAGCTGAAGTCCCAGCACTCGCGCTACCTGAAGTACCTCCAGAAGTACGAGGAAGCACCCGAAGCCATCCAGCGTTTCCTCGCCCCGTTCATGGAACAGCTCGACGAGAAGAACCTCGGCAACGCCCACGCCCTCATGACGGAGGGCGAGCGAGCCTAGTTCGACCGCCTGCTCAGGCTCATGGTCGAACCCGCTCGCCCCTTCACCCCGTACACCTTCTGACCAGGCACAAGGAGTTCCTCATGCCCACCCCCGCATCCACGCCTCGCCCCCACGTCATGGCCCTGCTGTTCGACACGGACTTCGACCGGCCGTGGGGCATCCGCACCTTCCGTCATCTCGACGGCCGCCCCTTCACCGACGAAGAGCAGGCAATCGCCGATGACGCGACTCTCGAAGAATTCCAGGCCGCCGGCGTTCGTATCCACGACCCCGAAGCAGGAACCGAAGCCGAAGCAGCCGTCACCGAACTCGCCAAGTTGATCTATTCCTACGCCCTGGACCATCACATGGCCCTCGTCCAGTTCATGACCCACGAGGACAGGCTCGAATACGACCGGCTGTGCGGCATCATCACCGCAGACGCCGGTTTTTAACCCAAGAGAAACAGCAGAAACGGACCAGATCCCCTGCGGAAGAACCGGCCGGTGGCGGCGCCCTCCCCGCCACCGGCCGCGCTCTGTCCGGGGGGCCGGGACCCCACCCGGCCCATCCCCGGAAGCGGCCTGCCGAATCGGCCGGAGCTACCCCCGAGGTCGCGAGCCCTGAGTAGAGCCGGCCGGCGCCGTCTTCCGGACCGATGAACCAGTGGCAATGACGGCGGCTCCCCCGGCCAGGGCCGCCAGGACCAGGAAGAGCGCGGGGTAACCGCCGAGCGGGGCCGCGAAGAAGGCCGCGGCGAAGGGTGCCAGGGCGGAGGCCGCCATCGCGGGTGCACCGAGCAGGCCGGAGAGGTGGCTGTAGTGCCGGGCGCCCCAGCGGTCGGTGACGGCGGTGGCCTGGAGGAGGGTGAGGTTGCCGCGGACCGTGCCGGCGACGACGGAGGCTGCGACCAGGAGGCCGTACGGGCCGGGGATGAGGGCGAGGGCAGCGGTGGTCAGGCTGCCGAGGGCGACGAAGATCACCGTGCGCGGAGTGGTGCCGGTGCGGCGGGCCAGCGGGGCGTAGAGGAGGCGTCCGAGGGTCTGCCCGGCGCCGCCGAGACCGAGGGCCCAGGCGGCCTGGGTGGTGGTGTAGCCCCGTTCGACGAGGAGGGGGACGAGCGTGATGACGGCGGCGTACATCGCGAACGCGGAGAGGGTGAAGGCCACGCCGAGGAGGACGAAGGGACGGCTGCGGACGATCGCGGCCGGTGGGTCGTCGGACGTGGTGGCCAGGGCGGTCGGTGCCGGTGGCCATGGGGCCCGGAGAGCGAGGGCGTGGGCGGGAATCGTGAGGGCCGCGAGGATCGCGGCGAGCACGAGGTAGGTGTCGCGCCAGGTCAGGTGAGTTGCGAGGGTCGCGGTGAGCGGGGCGAAGACCGTGGAGGCCAGACCGCCCGCGAGGGTGACGACCGTGAGGGCGCGGACGTGATCGGGCGCCCACCACCGGGTGAGGGCGGCGAAGGCGGGCTGGTAGAAGGTGGCCGCCATGCTGAGTCCGGCCAGGAGCCAGCCCGCGAAGAAGACGGGCAGGTTCGGGGCGAGGGCGATGACCGTCAGGCCGGTCGCTCCCGACACCGAACCCGCCGTCATGACGGCGCGGGGACCCTGCCGGTCGATGATCCGACCCACACCGATGCCGGCGATGCCCGAGACGACCAAGGCGAGCGAGAAGGCGGCTGTGGTGAGGCTCGTGGACCAGCCGGTGGCGGCCGTGATCTGCGGGTTCAGGACCGGGAAGGCGTAGTAGACGATCCCCCAGCCGGTGATCTGCGTGAGGCAGAGCGCGGGCAGGACGGCGCGGGGCCGCGACCGCTCCTTCGAGACGGTCACGGCCCCGTGCGGCGGGGTGTCGGGGCTGGTCACGCGCCGCAGCATCCCCCCGCGGGCTGCTCGGTGGCGAGGGGCAGGGCGGCCGGAGCGCCGAGCTGTACGAGGTGGGGTGCCGGCTCCGGTGCGCAGCAGCCGTCGGTGGCGCCGGGCTGGGGGGCGGGGGCGTCGTAGAGGCCGGAGCCGCCGCAGACTCCGGTCTCGGGGAGGGTGAGTTCGACGCGGTCGGCGGAGTCGAGGTCGCCGGCGAGGGCGGCGGCGACGGAGCGGACCTGCTCGTAGCCGGTGAGGGCGAGGAAGGTGGGGGCGCGGCCGTAGGACTTCATGCCGACGAGGTACACGCCTTGCTCGGGGTGGGCGAGTTCGCGGTGGCCGTGGGGGTAGACGGTGCCGCAGGAGTGCTGGTTGGGGTCGATGAGCGGGGCGAGGGCCGTCGGGGCCTGGAGGCGGTCGTCCAGGCCGAGGCGGAGCTCGTCGAGGAAGGACAGGTCGGGGCGCAGGCCGGTGAGGACGATCACCTGGTCGACGGGGTCGAGACGGCGGCCGTCCTCGGCGACCAGGACGAGACGGCCTTCGGCGTCCCGCTCGATGGCCTCGGTGCGGAAGCCGGTGACGGCGTCGGCGTGGCCCTCGTCGACGGCCGCCTTGGCGGCGAGGCCGAGGGCGCCGCGAGCGGGGAGCTGGTCGGCGCTGCCGCCACCGAACGTGGAGCCGGAAAGACCCCGGCGGAGGATCCAGAGCGCCTTCGTGGCCGCCTCCTCGCGGGCGAGCGCGGCGAGGGAGGCGAGGGCGGTGAAGGCGGAGGCGCCGGAGCCGATGACGGCGGTGCGCCTGCCCGCGTACCGGGCGCGGACGGCGGGGTCGGCCAGGTCGGGGACGCGGTAGGAGATCCGGTCGGCCGCCGCGCGTTCACCGAGGGCGGGGAGGCCGTCGGCGCCGGCGGGGCCGGGGAGGGTCCAGGTGCCGGAGGCGTCGATGACGGCGCGGGCGAGGATCCGCTCCTCGCGGCCGTCGGCGTAGGCGACGTGGACGGCGAACGGCTGGGCGTCGCGGTCGGCGTCGACGATCCGGTCCCGGCCGGCCCGGGAGACGCCGGTGACGCGGGCGCCGGTGCGGACGCGGTCGCCGAGGGCGTCGGCGAGGGGCTGGAGGTAGCGGTCCGCCCAGTCGCCGCCGGTGGGGTACGTCGCCGGGTCCGGCTTCGTCCAGCCGGTCGGGGCCAGCAGCTTCTCGGCCGCCGGGTCGGTGAGCTCGCTCCAGGTGGAGAAGAGCCGGACGTGCGCCCACTCGCGTACCGCCGCACCCGCCCGCGCACCGGCCTCCAGGACCAGGGGCTCCAGACCGCGGTCGACGAGGTGGGCGGCGGCGGCCAGGCCGGCGGGGCCGGCTCCGACGACCACGACAGGCAGGTGCTCGGTGGCGGTGGCGTTCATGACGAGTCCCCTTGTGTTTCGACGTCCGTCGATCTCTTGCGCTCTCAGCATGCATCGGATATCGATAGACGTCAACATAGACATTCATCGAAACGGAGAAGCGTTCGTGGAGCACATCGACGTGGCCGTCATCGGAGCCGGGCAGTCGGGGCTCGCCTCGGCGCACCACCTCCTGCGCGAAGGGCTGACCCCGGTGATCCTGGAGGCTTCCGACCGGGCGACCGGTTCGTGGCCGCGGTACTACGACAGCCTCACCCTGTTCTCGCCCGCCCGGTACAGCTCGCTGCCGGGACTGCCCTTCGGGGGCGACCCGGACCGCCATCCCCACCGGGACGAGGTGGTGGCCTACCTGCTGCGGTACGCCGAGCGCCTGGGCGCCGACCTGCGCACCGGACATCGCGTGACTGCGGTGCGCACGGCCGGGAAGGGCTTCGAACTCGACTTCGCCGACGGGCGGACACTGGGTGCCGATGCGGTGGTCACGGCGACCGGCGGCTTCGGGCGGCCGAACCGGCCCGCACTGCCCGGACTGGACTCCTTCACCGGCACGGTGACGCACGTCTCGGAGTACCGCACCCCAGCCCCGTTCGCGGGGCAGCGGGTCGTGGTGGTGGGCGCGGGGAACTCTGCGGTGCAGGTCGCGGTCGAGCTTGCGGGGGTGGCGCGGGTGAGCCTGGCGAGCCGGGCTCCGGTGCGCTGGTTTCCGCAGCGGCCGTTCGGGCGGGACCTGCACTTCTGGCTCGCGGTCAGCGGCGTGGACGCGGCGCCGCTGGGCCGTTTCCAGCGGCGTCCGGCGACGATGGCGGTCATCGACGACGGCCGCTACCGCGCTGCCCTCGACTCCGGCCAGCCCGATCGACGCCCCCTCTTCGCCCGTATTGACGGTCCGGCCGTGACCTGGGCCGACGGCGTGACGGAAGAGGTGGACGCGATCATCCTGGCCACCGGCTACCGGCCCGACCTCGGCTACCTCGCCCCGCTCGACACCCTCGACCGCGCCGGCGGGCCCCGGCATCGAGGCGGCGCTTCACTCGCCCGCCCCCGTCTGGCGCACGTGGGGCTGGAGTGGCAGCGCAGTCTGTCGTCCGCGTCCCTTCGCGGTGTCGGCCGCGACGCCCGACGCGTCGCCGAGCGACTGGCACGCGAACTGCGGCGCCCATGACCCCGGAGCCTTTGCTTTGACGTGTGTCAACATAGACGTATGTCGAACGCGAAGGTGTTGCCACTGCTGGAGCCCGCCGTCGAACCGTGCTGCCCGCCGCTCACCGAGCGGCCCCTGACCGCCGAGGAGGCCGAACGGACCGCCCTGATGTTCAAGGCGCTCGGCGACCCGGTGCGGCTGCGGCTGTTCTCGGCGGTGGCCTCGCACGAGGGCGGGGAGGCGTGCGTGTGCGACATCTCCGACGTCGGCGTCTCCCAGCCAACCGTCTCCCACCACCTGAAGAAACTGAAGGAAGCCGGCCTGCTCACCTCCGAGCGGCGCGGGACCTGGGTGTACTACCGGGTGGAGCCGGGGGTGCTGGCGGCGATGGGGCGGCTTCTGACTCCGGCGGCGACCTCGGCCTGAGGAAATTCGTCCCCGGCTGTCAGCGGTCGGGCGGATGATGGCGGCATGGCCATCGATGTCGAATGGGCGCGATCCGAGATCGCCAACTTCCTGGTGCTGACGACGATGCGCTCGCCGTCGGATCCGAGCTTCATCAGCTTCCACATGACAACTTTTGGCTCTGACGAGGAGATCGTCGCCAGCGCACAGGTAGTCGAGCAGATCCTGGACCGGGTCATACCCACGTGGCGCACCAGCGTCCCGTCAGAGGACAACGAACTGGTCAATCGCTGGTGCCAGCATCGGGAAGCCGCCCAGCGAGCCGATGTCACCCTCCGGCGGGATGCAGAGATCCGCAAGCATCTCGGTGACGACGCACCGCAGCTCAGCGCCTCGACCATGCACCCATGGGCCTGGGAAGGGGCTCGCGCGTTGTGGCAGAGCGGCCACTTCCGGGAGGCGGTAACAGCAGCCGCCCGAAAGGTGAATGCCGAGACGCAGAACAAGGTGGAGCGGCGAGACACCGGCGAGACGCCCCTCTTTCTGAACGTCTCTCCAAGGACTCACCGAAGCCTGGCCAGCCCCGGCTTCGGTTGATGGCGGACGACGGCAGCGACACCTTCAAAAGCGTCCATCGGGGCGCGGCGGCCTTCGCCGAGGGATGCTTCGCAGGCATCCGCAACCCCAACAGCCACGAGGACGGGCTGCCCGAGCTTCCCGAACACGAGGCGCTGGAACAGTTGGCCGCATTCAGCGTGCTCGCGCGATGGGTCGAGTCGGCCGCCGTCGAGCGGTGTGACTGAGGGGCACCGACCGTCACGACCAACGCCCCCAGGAAGCTGCAGCGGGGCCCCCGCCTCAGGACAGCGCGCCCACGAACCCCGCCAGGCGTCCGAGCGCCTCGTCGAGCTGCTCGGGCGGGACCGTGTACGAGATGCGGACGTGGTCCGGGGCCGCGAAGTCCGCGCCGGGGACGACCGCCACCTGGGCTTCGCTCAGAAGGAGTTCCGCGAAGTCGGCGGCGGAGGTGATGGTGCGGCCTGCGCTCGCCTTCCCGTACAGGCCGGTGACGTCGGCGAGAAGGAAGAAGGCGCCCTCGGGGTTGCCGTCGACCCGCAGGCCGAGGGTGTCGCCGATCGCCTTGACGGTCGCGAGGCGGCGGGCGTCGAGCGCGGAGCGGCGGCGCTCCAGTTCGGCGCCGAGGTCGGCCGTCAGCGCGCCGAGGGCCGCCCGCTGGGCGATGGAGGACGGGGCCGAGGCGGTGTGGCTCTGAAGGGCCGTGACGGTGGAGGCCAGTTCGGCGGAGGCGGCGAGCCAGCCGATGCGCCAGCCGGTCATGGCGAAGGTCTTGGAGACGCCGCCGATGGTGACGGTGCGGGCGGCGATCTCGGCGCCCAACGCCGCCACTGAGGCGAAGCGGGCGTCACCGAAGACCCAGTGATCGCAGATCTCGTCGCTGACGATGACGAGGTCGTGTTCCACGGCCACTTCGGCCAGGGCGGCCAGTTCGTAGCGGCTGTAGACGACGCCGGAGGGGTTGGCGGGGCTGTTGAGGAGGAGGACCCGCGTGCGGTCGGTGACCGCTTCCCGCACCTGCTCGGGCGTGACCTTCAGGCCGGCGCCGACGGCGGGGCGCACGGGGACCAGGGTTCCGCCGGCCAAGGCGATGAGGTGGGGGTAGCTGACCCAGTACGGGGCCGGGACGAGCACCTCGTCGCCCGGTTCGAGGAGGGCGGTGAAGGCGTAGTGGAGGGCCTGCTTGGCGCCCGCCGTCACGACGAGATGCGACGCCTCGTACGCGGTGCCGTGGCGGTTGAGGTGCGCGGCGATCGCCGTACGGAGTTCGGGGATGCCGGCAGCCGGGGTGTAGCGGGTGAAGTCCTCGGCGACGGCCTGTTCCGCCGCGCGTGCGGCGGGTTCGACGGTGGGGAACGCCGGCTCGCCGCTGGTCAGGTTGATGACGTCGGCGCCCGCGGCAACGAGCGCCTTGGCGTGGGCGTCGAGCGCGGCGGTGGCCGAGGGCGGAACGGCGGCGGCGCGCGCGGAGGGACGGAGCGGGTTCACGGGGTTCCCTACGGGGTCAGAGGCGGACGGCGAGGTGGGTGAGCGTGGCCTCGTGGCCGCGCCGGAGGGCCGCCGCGCGGGCGCCCCGGTCGACGACCTCCACGCAGCTGTCGCAGAACCGCACGTCGGTCGTGCGGGTGGGGCGGCGGGTGACGCGCAGGCGACGGAAGGAGGCGAGAAGGGACGACATGACGCGACCTCAATTCATAGACGCTCATCTATGAGATGAGTATGGCCCAACCCATAGATGACTGTCAATGCATCGGCCACGACGGGTCCGGGAGGCGGTCGACTCTGGACGCGGCGCGTCACCATCGGCCACATTGGGCCGCATGATCGAGCCCTTGACCACCGTGACGCCGTCCGGTTCCTGCTGCCCCGTCCCCATGACGCCGGATCAGGCAGAGGAGCTGTCGGGGATGTTCAAGGCCCTGGCGGATCCGGTGCGCCTGCGGATCGCCAGCATCGTGGCCTGCTGTCCTGCGGGCGAGGTGTGCATGGGAGAGATCGCCGCCGAGTTCGACCTGACCGGGCCGACCATCAGCCACCACCTGCGCAAGCTGCGCGAGGCCGGCATCCTCGCCTCGGAACGGCGCGCGAACGAGGTCTACTACTTCGTCCGCCCGGACCGGATCGAGCACCTGATAGGCCCGCTGGCGGGAATGCGGAGCGCGGCCCGTGAACCGTCACGCTGCTGAGAACCCGCGGAAACGGCTGCGGCCCGCCCCGAAGCCTGGGGGCGGGCCGATGCCGTCTTACGCGTGCTGGCGCCGGTGGCGCTTGCGGTGCCGGGTGCCGGCCCGCCGGAGTCAGAGCCAGATGGGGGCCGTGTAGCCCAGGACGAGCGCGCCGGCGAAGAGGATGCCGACGACCAGGGCGACGACGCGCCAGCGGGCGATGAGGAGCATGCCGCTGATGGCGCCGATGCTGGTGCCCGCGCCCGTCACGAGGAAGGCGAGCGCCGGGCCGGGGCCCATGCCGCCCTGCATCAGGGTGGCGACCAGCGGGAGCGAGCCGTCGGAGTTCAGGTAGACCGGGATGCCGATGAGGGCGGCGACCGGGACCGCGAAGACGTTGCCGTCACCGAGGAACTCGGTGAGGTAGTGCGTCGGGATCGAGTTGATGAGCAGGAAGCCAAGGGTGGCGAAGCCCAGGAAGTAGAGGGCAAGGCGCTTGACGTTGACCTTCAGCTCCTCGCCGAACTCCTTGAGCTTCAGGCGCTCCACGACGCCGACAGGGGCCGGTGCCGGGGCCGGCTTCGGCGCGACCGGGCGGGTGAGCAGGGCCGTACGGGCCAGGCCGCCGCCACCGGCAGGGACGCCGCCACCGGCCGAGACGCCACCACCGAAGCCGCCCTCGGTCTCGCCCTCGTCGCTGCAGCAGCTCTCGGACGCCTTCTCCTCCGCCTGGTTCGCGGTGAGACGCGCCTGGCCCTCCAGCCAGCCGGTCTTCTCGATGAGCCAGGTGATGACGCCGGCGAAGACGCCGAGGACCATCGCGGCCACGAAGAAGGTGGTGGCGAAGTCGAAGCCGAAGAGGCCGGTCGACAGCACGTACTCCTCGGGGCTGGTCAGGGGCGAGGCCACCATGAAGGTGACCACCGGGGCCCACGGAACGCTGGAGGCGAGCGCCCCGAGTACCACCGCGGTCGTGCCGCAGGAGCAGAAGGGGGTGAGGGTCGCCAGGACGATCGCACCGAGCACCGCGACCGCGGTCTTGCGGCGCATCCACGCCGACAGGCGGTCCGCTCCGATGTAGACGGGGATGGCCGAGGCCAGCACCACGCTGATCAGCAGGAACGGCCAGTTGGCGGCGAGGGAGTGGCCGACGTCCTGGGCGGTGCGCCACAGGACGTCGAGGACGGTGTCGATCACGGGGGCTCCAGCAATTCATAGACGGCTGTCGATGGGTCAGACTCTGCCGGAACTCATAGATGACTGTCAATGGATACCGGGAACAATTCATAGATGACCGTCGTTGGATTCGGTATGCCCACGTCGATCTCGGAGCTGTGCTGCTCCCCCGTGCTCGCCGGCCCGCTCACGCCCGAGGCCGCCGACGATCTCGCGACCGCCCTGAAGGTGGTCGCCGACGCCACCCGCCTGCGCCTGCTCGGCCTGATCCGCTCCCAGCCGAGCGGCGAGGCGTGCACCTGCGACCTCACCGAACCCCTGGGACTCACCCAGCCGACCGTCACGCACCACCTGCGGGTGCTGTACGAGGCCGGGTTCCTGGAGCGCGAGAAGCGCGGGCGCCAGACCTACTACCGGATCGCCCCGGAGAGCATGAGCGTGCTCTGCCAGGCACTGGACCCGTCGCCCCAGCTCCTCGCCACTGGTTGAGGAGCCTCGCCAACTCACCTTCCGCCAAGGGCCGGTTCATGCGCGCGTCACGCGCGCGGAACCGGCCCTTCGGCATCTTCAGGCAGGTGGATGCCGGACGCATTTCCTGCCAGCGGTGATCCCTTCCACACCCTGGGTGACCTCGGACAGACTCATGAACACCGGAAGGGCGACAAGCCCCCGGGACACCGGGAAAGGCCACCAAGGCCGCCGGCCGACAAAAAGCCACCGTCATCACCAGGGGAGAGCCATGTCTGTTTCGCGTACCTCGATGCGTCTTGCCACCGCCGCACTCGTCGCCGCGATCGGACTCGGTGCCACCTCGACCCTGGGCGCCGGCGCTGTCCCCGCCCTCGCCGGAGCGGGCTGGGACACGGCCCCCACCGCGCCCACCAACTCCACGGACGGCGCGGGGTGGGACGTGGCCCCGACCGTCGTCCTCGCCTCCTCCATCGACGGCGCGGGCTGGGACGTGGCGCCCACCACGACGAACGACGGCTCCAACGGCGCCGGCTGGGACTCGGCCCCGACCGACCCCTCCACCGACGGCGCCGGCTGGGACTGACCAGCCCGCCCTCGCCCTTCCCGCCGGGCAACCCACCCCGCACCCCCGCGCACCGCCGACCCCACGAGGAGAGCACCCCATGAGCACCACCTGCTGCAGCACCACCGCCGAGGAACCCTCCCCGGCCCTCCCGGTCGTCGAGACCGCCTCCACCGGCTGCTGCTCGACCCCCGAGCCGGCTGAAAAGGCCGCCGAGGAGCAGGAGTCCTCCTGCTGCGGCAGCGAAACCGCCGAGCCCGAGCCCGTCGAGGCGTCCGGCTGCTGCACCACCCCGGCCGCCGAGCCGGAGGCCGAGCCCGCCGCGTCGGGCTGCTGCGGCCCGGAGGAGCCCGAGCCGGTCGCGGCCTCCGGCTGCTGCGGCCCGCAGGAGGAGCAGGCCGAACCCGCCCAGGTGCGCACCGGCCTCTCCCTCGACGACGCGATCACGGCGCTCGGCGGCGGCATCCCGCAGGCCACCGACCCCACCCCGTACGCTCAGGCGGACTGGCTGAGGGCGACCGAGGAGAGCCTGCAGGGCGCCAAGGCGTGGCACACCGTCGCCGACCGCGGCGAGGGCGACATCGCCTTCCTGCCGGGGTACGTCTTCGACGCCGACCCGATCGTGGACGCCGACCCCCGTACGCTGCTCGGCTGGCAGCCGAAGGACGGCACCGCGGCCTGCTGCTCGGCCACCACCTCGTGCTGCGAGTCCGCCACCGACGCCGTCGAGGCCCTCGGCACCGACGCGTTCTTCCCGTCACTGCTGCTCGGCTCGCCGCTCGGCTACCGCTCCGAGGCGACCGCGTCCGTCGAGGACCCGCTGCTCGTCGCTGACCTGGTCGACCGCATCGTCCCGGCCGCGATCGAGGCCGGCATCCGCTCGATCACCGCCCCGTGGCTGCACAACAGCGCCTACAGCGACGTCCTCGCCCTGGCGCTCCAGGCGTACGGCGGTGACATCGCCTTCCACGGCGAGAACAACCTGCTCGACCTCCAGCACGACAGCTACGACGCCTACCTCGCCTCGCTCCCGGCCCGGAAGCGGCGCCGCGTGAAGGAGGACCGCGAGCGCGCGGACAACTCCGGCACCCGCATCGAGCGCAAGGACCGCGAGGAGCTCCGCCCGCTGATCGGGCGGATCACCGAGCTCGTCACGCAGAACCGCCAGAAGTACGAGGGCGGCGAGGACGAGGCGCACATCGGCGCCCTGCTGACCGCGCTCGTCGAGGGCGGCGCCGACATCCGCGCGTACCTCGTCCACAAGGACGAGGCCGTGGTCGCGGCCTCGGTGGTGGTCCGACGGGGCAAGCGCCTCTTCGTGAAGTGGGCCGGCTTCGACTACGACGCGCTGGGCGAACGCAGCGGTGTCTACTTCGAGATCGCGCTCGACCGCCCGCTGCGCGACGCCTTCGCCGAGGGCCTCACCGCGATCGAGGCGGGCCCGGGCGCGGACGAGGCCAAGCGGCTGCGCGGCTTCCGACCGGGGCAGATCCGCTCCGTCGTCCTGGTCACCGACACCGCGCTCCGGCCGAAGGCCGCCGAGCTGCACGCCGCCTACGGCCAGGCCCGCCGCGAGACGCTCGGCGCGGCCGCCGAGGAAGCGGCGCCGGCGACGGCGATCGGCCGCCTGAAGGCGAAGCTGCTCGGCAGCACGGCCTACGAGCCGATCAAGCCCCTCCAGCCCGAGGGCGGCTGCTGCGGCTGACCCGCGGATCGAGCCCTCTCCTCACCACCACTCCCTCACGCCCCCAGAACCGGTCCGGTGCCTCGCGCACCGGACCGGTCTGGTGTTTCCCGGCGGGGAGGAGCCGCCGGTAGGTCCGTCAGTCCGTCCAGCCCGCCTTGGCCGCGAGGACCCCGGCCTCGAAGCGGCTGCGGGCGCCGAGCCGTGCCATCAGCTCGGACATGATCCGGCGCTCCGTGCGCAGGCCGATGCCGAGCTTCTTCGCGGCGATCTCGTCGGTGGCCCCCTGCGTCAGCTGGCGCAGGAGTTCGCGTTCCTGTGCGGTCAGGCCGGCCTCGTCCCGGTCACGGACGCTGCCGAGGGGAGCCGCGCGCTCCCAGACCTGCTCGAACAGGGCGACCAGAGCGGTCATGACGCCGGGGCCGGTCAGTTGGACGGCGCCCTTCTTGGTGTTGTCCGGGTCGACGGGAAGCAGGGCGACCTCGCGGTCGAAGAGCACCATCCGCAGCGGGAGGGCCGGGACGGTGCGCACCTCGCCGCCGTTGTCGTGCAGCCAGTGCGCGTACTCGACGGTGGGGATGTCGTTGCGGACGCTGTCGAGGTAGGCGGTCAGGACGCGCACGCCGCGCCGCATCAGCTGCTCGTCGAGGGGCCGGCTCGCCTCCAGACTGGCCGCGGACTGAGCGCCACCGGGCATGAAGGACAGGCACTCGGTGGTGCTGCGATGGGCCAGCTCCTCGAGCCGGGCCTGGATGGCGTCGATGCCCTGGAGGTACTCGACGCCGTGTCGTTCACCGGTCCGCAGCTCGGCGTACTCGGCGAGCAGCGTGCTGATGGCCGCCTGTGATTCCGCGAACTGCTGCTGCTGCGCGAGAAGTTCCGCCTGCTGTCGCTGGAGCAGGAGCTGGAAGCCCAGGTTGGGGCTGACGGGCCGTACGCCGCCGGGCGCCTGGAGCGAGCGGCGCAGGAGGTTGAGCTCGGCGAGCCGGTCCAGGGCCTCACGTATGTCCGCCTCAGGACGGGCCAGATGAGAGGCGAGCTCTCCGACACCCCAGTCCTGGTGCGTGAGCATCAGGCGATAGACCGTCTCGGCGTCCGCATCCAGTCCCAAACTCGCCAGCACAGCGACCCCCCGGCCCACGTCTCAATATGCGAGACATACTCATCAGTCCATCGGCGAGCGCCGATCTTTGCAGCTCAGGACATCCGTCGACAAGATGCGTCCACCCTGCGATCGGACGCCGCCACGCCTCACCCCCCTCGCTCACGGCGGCCGGAATTAGCCCTCTCAGGCAGGTCGTTGCCGGACGCAGTTCATGCCAAGGGATATCCCTTCCGCCTTCCCCGACGGCTCAGCAGACTGGTGATCACAAAGGTTCGGCAGGCCGGCACGACGGATTCCGCACCTCTCCTCACGCCCCTTTTCGCGGGGCATTCCATCCACCACACACGGAGGACAGCCATGTCCGCTGCGCGGAGTCTGCTGCGCCTGGCCAACAGGGCCGCCGCCGTCGCCCTGGGCTTCTCGCCCGCCGGCGGGCACGGCTGCGGTCCCAAGTGCCGCCACGCCCACCTGTACGGCGAGGTCGCCCCCGCCGTGGCCGACCAGCACGTGTGGTCCGTACCCGGGCTCGCCGCCCGACCGGGAGGCCCCGTGCTCATGGCCACCGCCACCCTCGTCGCCACCGACGCCGCCACACACCGAGACCTGGCGGCGGCGACGGTGACGGACATCGTCTGGGCGTCCGCGATGACCGAGGACGACCTTGAGCATGTCCACGCCAGTTCCGCTCCCGGTCGAATAGAGCTGACCTTCTTCCATCGGACGCGCAACCCCGCCGAGGCGATTTCCGCCGCGTGGGAAATCTGCCTGCGTGCGCTGAATTCCAGCCCTTCTCTGGCTCATTGGCGAATTACCGCCACCCCCCGCCTTCCCGACGCCCTCCCCGGCTCGGACCCCCTTCCTGCGTGATCCAGATCACACACCCCTGCGAGGAGTACCACCCATGAGCGGCATCAACGACCCCCGTCTCAAGGCCGAAGAGCTCACCGTCGAGCCGCTGGCCGCCATCGACCACGACGTGAAGGTCCTCGGTTCGAAGAGCTACACCAACCGGCAGATCGCCGTCGCCGCCCTGTCCGGCAAGGAAGGCGTGATCGACGGCGCGCTCATCTCCGACGACACCGTCTTCTTCACCAAGGCCGTCGAGTCCTTCGGGCACGTCAGCGCCGAGATCGACCACGAGGCCGCGCGCATCTCGTTCACCCCCACGGGCAAGCCGATGACGGCCCCGCAGGAGGAGATCTTCGTCGGCGGCGCGGGCACCCCGCTGCGCTTCCTCATCTCCATGGCGGGCCTCGCCGAGGGCACCACCACCATCACCGGCAACGCCCGGATGCAGGAGCGCCCGTTCGGCGACCTGCTCGCGGCCCTCCCGGGCCTCGGCGTCGAGGCGGTCGCCGTGCGCGGCAACGGCTCCCCGCCGATCCGCGTCACCGGCGGCAACTTCGTCGGCGGGAAGACGAAGATCTCCGGCGCCGTCTCCAGCCAGTACACCTCGTCGCTCCTCATCAGCTCCGTGCTGGCGAAGCAGGACACGGAGATCGAGATCGTCGACGAGCTGGTCTCCAAGCCGTACGTCGAGATGACCCTGGCGACCCTCGCCGAGCACGGCATCACCGTCGAGCGCGACGGCTACCGCTGGTTCAAGGTGCCCGCCGGCCAGTCCTTCAAGGGCGGCCACGCGATCGTCGAGCCGGACGCCTCGGGCCTGTCGTACTTCATCGCCGCCGCCGCGATCCTCGGCGGCCGGGTCACCATCCCCGGCATCGGCTCCACCTCCCACCAGGGTGACGTCGGCCTGGTCGAGGTCCTCGGCCGGATGGGCGCGCACACCGAGGTCACCGAGAACTCGGTCACCGTCAAGGGCGGGCAGCTGCGAGGCATCGAGGTCGACATGGACGCCATGCCCGACGTCGTCCCCTCACTCGCCGCCGTCGCCGCCTTCGCCGAGGGCCCGACCCACATCACCAACATCGCCAGCCTGCGGGTGAAGGAGTGCGACCGCATCGCGGCCGTCACCACCGAGCTGCGCAAGATGGGTGTCAAGGTCGACGAGTACGACGACGCCATGACCGTCCACGGCGGCCCCTCGCACGGCGCGGTCATCGACACCTACGACGACCACCGCATCGCCATGACCTTCGCGATCATGGGCCTGCGCACCCCGGGCGTCGTCATCAAGGACCCCGGCTGCGTCGCCAAGTCCTTCCCCGCCTTCTGGCAGACCCTGGACACCCTGCGATGACCGAGTCCCCCGACACCCGTCCCGGCATCCTGCTCGTCCTCGACGGCTGGGGCCACACCGAGCCGGGCCCCGGCAACGCCCTCGCGGTCGCGGACACCCCCGTCCTGGACGGCATCCGGGCCAAGTACCCCGCCACCCTCGTGGAGGCGTCCGGCGAGCACGTCGGCCTGCTGCCCGGCACGGTCGGCAACTCCGAGATCGGCCACATGGTCATCGGCGCCGGCCGCCCGCTGGACTACGACAGCGTGCTCGTCCAGCGACAGATCGACTCCGGCGGTCTGCGCGACAACCCGCGCCTGACCGAGGCGCTCGACGCGCTCGCGGCCGGCGGCGGCGCCCTGCACCTGATCGGGCTGGCCTCCGACGGGCAGATCCACGCCCACGTCGACCACCTGCACGAGTTGCTCTCGATCGCCGCCGCCCGCGGCGTCGAGCGGGTCTGGGTGCACGCGATCACCGACGGCCGGGACGTCGCCGACCGCACGGCCGGCCACTACCTCGGCCGGGTCGAGGAGTTCTTCGCGACGACCGGTGTCGGCCGCCTGGCCACGGTCTCCGGACGCGGCTACGCGCTCGACAAGAGCGGCGACCTGGAGCTGACCGCCAAGGTCACCCAGACGATCGCGGACGGCAGCGGAGCCCTGGCCCGTGACTACGGCCAGGTCCTGGCGGGCGCCGGCGACGGCGATGTGTGGGTCACCCCGACCGTCTTCACCGACCCCGATGGCGAACCGCTGGCGACTGTGCGGGACGGGGACGCGATCCTGTTCGCCAACTTCCGCAGCGACCGCATTCAGCAGCTCGCCGACGACCTGGTGAAGCACCTGGCCGAGAGCGACGTACGGATCCTCTCCCTCACCCAGTACGACACCGAGGCGGACATCCCCGCCCTGGTCGGCCGCGCCGACGCCTCCGGCGGCCTCGCGGACCAACTGGAGGCCCACGGCCTGCGGTCCGTACGGATCGCGGAGCAGGAGAAGTTCGAGCACGTCACCTACTACCTGAACGGGCGGGACGAGCGGCGCCGTGAGGTCGAGGAGCACGTCCGGATCACGTCGGACGAGGCGCCCGAGTACACCGCGCGGCCCGAGATGAACCTCGACCGGGTCGCCGACGCGGTGATCGCGGCCGCGGGCCGGACCGACGTCGCCCTCGTGGCGGCCAACCTCGCCAACATCGACGTCGTCGGCCACACCGGCGACCACGACGCCACCGTCAGGGCCGCCGAGTACACCGACGGGCAGGTGGACCGGATCCTGACCGCCGCCGCGGCCACCGGCCGCTGGGTGGTCCTGGTCGGCGACCACGGGAACGCCGAACGGATGTCCAAGCCCGGCCCGGACGGAACCCCGCTCCCGTACGGCGGCCACACCACCAACCCGGTCCCCGCGGTCGTCGTCCCGGCGCCCGGGCAGCTCCTGCCCGACGCCCTCCGTGACGGCGGCAGCCTCGCCGACATCGCGCCCACCGTGCTCGCCCTGCTCGGCCGTCCGAGCGGTCCCGCCATGACCGGAAGGAGCCTGCTGTGACCCTCGCGCCCCCGCTCGCCCAGACCGCCACACCCGGCGGCGCCCGCTTCGCCGCCGCCTACGCCGACGGCGCCGTCCGGCACGAACCGGACGCCGGCCCCGGGCTGGCCGTCGAGGTCCGCGTCAGCGCCGACGGCTCGGCCCACGTGCTGACCGTCACCAACCTCACCTCCGAGGCCCAGGAGCTGCTTCCCGAGCCGCTGCTGCCGCCCGGCGACGGACCGCTGCTGTTCCTCGGTGGTGCGTCCACCACCGCCGAGCGCGACGGACTGCTCGTCGCCCGCCTCGCCCCCCACGGGTTCGTCCGCCTCGGTCGCGCCCTCGACACCGACCAGGAGCACACCTCATGAACACCGTCACCGGACCGCGCCCGCGCGTGGCGCTGATCGGGGACCACGGCAAGTCCCCCGCGCACGCCAGGCTCGACAACTTCCGCGCCGAGCTGGAGGTGGACACCGTGTGGGTGCCCACCGAGACGATCACCGGCCCGGAGTCGTTCGACGGCTTCGACGGCCTGTGGGTCGTGCCCGGCTCCCCGTACGAGAACAAGGACGGCGTCCTCGCCGCCGTCCGACACGCCCGCGAGAACGGCATCCCGTACCTGGGCACCTGCGGCGGCTTCCAGCACGCGCTGATCGAGTACGCCCGCAGCGTCGCCGGTCTCACCGACGCCGACGACGTCCAGTACGACCCGGAGGCGGCCACCCCGCTGATAGTGCCGCTCACCTGCTGCCTCGCCGGCGAGCAGGCGCCCCTGCTGCTGACCGCCGGCAGCCGGCTGGCGGCGGTCTACGACGGCGCCGAGCGCTCGACGGAGACGTACCACTGCAAGTACGGCCTGAACGCGGAGTTCGTCGAGCTGCTCACCGGCGCGGGCGTGCTGTTCAGCGGCTGGGACGAGGAAGGCGCCCCGCGGGCCGCCGAGGTGCCGGGCCACCCGTTCTTCATCGGCACCCTGTTCCAGCCCGAGCTGGTTTCGGGGCCGGGCCGGATCCACCGGCTGATCACGGCCTTCACGGCCGAGGTGAGCGCCCGGGCGGCCGTCGCCGTCTGAGGCGGTGCGCCCGGCCGGGGCGGCTCACGCCTCCGCCGAGCCCTCGCCCCAGATCAGCGCGTCGAGCACGGCCCGGTGCTCGGGCCGGATCGCGTACCAAGCCCACGTGCCCCGCTTCCTGCGGCTCACGAGGCCGGTGTCCACCAGGATCTTCATGTGGTAACTGACGGTCGGCTGAGCGAGATCCAGCAGCGGCGTCATGTCACACACGCACGCCTCGCCGTCCGGAGCGGCCAGCAGCACGCTGAGGATCTGCAACCGGGTCGGGTCGGCGATGCCCTTCACGTTCCGGGCCAGCGCCTCAGCCCGCTCCCGGGGCAGCGGTTCCACGTCGAGAGGCGGCCCGCAGGTCGGATCCTCGTCGACGAAGGGCAGCAACCCCGAGCGATGGTCGGTCGCTTGTTCTGCTGACATGACGATCACCCTATGTCCGCCCGGCCGGCCGGCTGAGTCACATCGAGCGAGTTCACTCACTGTTCGCCTGTCATTCAGCGAGTGTCCGAACAGCTCCCGCACGTCTCCTTCTTCCTTCCCCACCACCGCAAAGGCACCGCCATGTCTGTCACCTCCACCACGTTCCGAAGCACCGTGCCGGCCTTCGCCTCGCGCCGGATGCGGCAGGGAGCCGCCGCATCCGCCGGCCTCGTCCTCGCCGCCGTCCTCACCGGCTGCGCCGGTGCCGCGAAGGCCGACACGGGGGCCTTGCAGGCCAGCGGATCCACCACGGTCGCCCCGGTGGCCTCCGACGCCGCCGAGGCGCTCAAGTCCAAGGGCCTGAACATCACCGTCGCCACCCAGGGCGGCTCCGCCGGCGGCATCTCCCAGCTCGGCACCGGCCAG
This sequence comes from Microtetraspora glauca, assembly GCA_000721275.1. GTDB lineage: Bacteria > Actinomycetota > Actinomycetes > Streptomycetales > Streptomycetaceae > Streptomyces. Next base: position 33,141 of record JOFO01000027.1, read on the forward strand.
ATCGAGATCGCGCTGAGCTCCAAGCCGCTCTCCGACAAGGACAGCAAGGCGTACCCGGACGCCGACTTCGTGACCACGCAGATCGGCGCGGACGCGGTCGGCGTCATCATCACCAAGGAGGTCGCCGACGGCGGGGTCAAGAGCCTCTCCAAGGCACAGGTGCAGGGCCTGTTCGAAGGGAAGATCACCAACTGGAAGGAGGTCGGCGGCCCCGACCTGCAGGTCTTCGTGTACGACAAGGAGCCCGGCCGCGGCACCCGCGAGGTCCTCGACAAGTTCGTCTACGGCAAGGGCGAGCCGCCTGCCCCGCCGCAGTCCGCGAACTACGCCGTCGTCGGCGGCAACACCGAGACCCGCAACAAGCTGAAGTCCACCCGCGGTTCCATCGCCCCGCTGTCGACCGGCTTCATCGACGGCCACCCCGACCTGGTCGCCGTGCCGCTGGACGGCATCGCCCCCAGCCTGGAGAACGTGGCCTCCGGGAAGTACCCGATGACCCGCCCGCTGTACATGATCACCAACGGTCAGCCCAAGGGCGCCGCCAAGCAGTACATCGACTACATCCTCTCCGCCGAGGGCCAGAAGCTGCTCCCGAAGCACGGGTACCTGACCCGTCAGCAGATGGGGCTCTGACCGATGAGCCTCACTCTGGAGCGCCCCACCAAGGCGCCCGGAACCACCGCGACGCGGCCGCCCGAAAAGGGCGGCCGCCCCGGCCGGGCGAGATGGGTCTGGGGCTGGGCCTACAGCGGCGTCCTGTCCGTCGTCCTCGCCCTCGTGGTCCTGATCGGTTACCTGGCCGACGGCATCACGAGCGGCACGGTCGACTGGGGAGCCCTCCTCACGGACTCCGTCTGGAGCCCGGGGAACCTGGCCTTCGGCGGCCTGGCCATGATCTACGGATCGGCGGTCGTCTGCGTCCTGGCGCTCGTGCTCGCCGTACCCGTCGGCTGGGCGGCGGCCGTCGCCCTGTCCGAGTACCTGCCGCCCCGCCTCGCGAAGCCGCTGCGCCTGAGCATCGAACTCCTCGCGGCCGTTCCCTCCATCGTCTACGGCCTCATCGGCATCATGGTGATCCGGCCGTTCGTCGCCGGACTGGGGAACGTGCCGGGCGGCGACAGCATCCTCGCCGCCGGCATCGTCCTCGCCGTGATGATCATGCCGACGATCGTGGCGGTCAGCGTGGACGCCCTCGCCGCAGTACCCGGCCGCTACCGGGAGGCCGCGTACTCCCTCGGCCTCACCCGCCGGGAGGTCGTCCGCTCCGCCGTCCTGCCCCAGGCCCGTTCGGGCATGCGCGCCGGCGTCCTCCTTGGCCTGGCCCGGGCGCTCGGCGAGGCCATCGCGGTCTTCATGGTCATCGGCCGCGCCGACGGGCGCCTCCCGGAGTCGTTCGGCGACTTCTTCTCCTCGCTCGTCCGCCCCGGCCAGACGCTCACCACCAAGCTCGCCGGCCCCGAACCCATGCTCGCCGGCACCTCGGGCCCGTACTTCGCCGCCCTCTGCGGACTCGGCATCATCCTGCTGGCCCTCGTCGCCGCCGCCACCGTGTGGGGCACCCGCGGCACCTCGGCCCGGGTCCGGCGCGGACCGCGCGTCCGGCGGACCTCCGCATGGATGCGCGGCCCCAAGGACCGGCTGACCACGGCCGTCCGCTACGGCGCCCTGCTGCTGCCGACCGCCCTCCTGCTCGGCATGCTCGGCATCCTGCTGGCCCGCGGCGGCGCGGCCCTCAACCCGGCCTTCTGGTTCACCCCGTCCGCCGGCGCCGCCGACGGAGGCATCCGCGACCAGATCGTCGGCACACTCCTGCTGCTCGCGACCACGGCGCTGATCGCGCTGCCCCTCGGCTACGGAGCGGGCATCGTGATCGGCACCCGCGCCTCCGCCAAGACCTCCCGGATCCTGGAGACGCTGACCGTGGCGGTCGGCGGAACACCCACCATCCTGCTCGGCCTCGCCGGATACGTCCTCCTGTGCACGACCATGGGCTGGGGCCGTTCCTGGCTGGCCGGCGCCGTGGTCCTGGTGCCCGTCGTGGTCCCGGTCGTCGCCCTCACCACCGCCGGCCGCGTGCGCGGCATGCCGGGCGAACTCACCGAGAGCGCGCTCGCACTGGGTCTGACTCGCTCGCAGTACATCCGCTCCGTGGTCATCCCCTACACCTGGCCGGCCACGCTCACCGGCCTACTGCTCGGCCTGGCCCGCGCGGCAGGCGAGACGGCGCCCCTGATCTTCACGGCCACCGTGTTCTTCGGGGCCCCCGCCCTCCCGACCGGCATCGTCAACGCACCGGTCCAGGCCCTGCCCACGCACATCTTCACCCTGTCGCAGGACTCCGGCGCCCCCGAGGCCATCGCCCAGGCGTGGGGCAGCGCCCTCGTCCTGGTCCTGATCACCGCCGGACTGCTCACCCTGGCCGTCTTCCTGCGCAACCGATTCGAAGGAGCACGACGTTGGACAACGTGAAGACGGGGAACGCGCACCCGCAGAACGTGATCGCCGTCCGCGATCTGCGCGTCCTCGACGGAAAGAAGACCCTGGTCGGCCCGGTCACCTTCGAGCTGCCCGCCGGCTCCACCACCGGCCTGTGCGGCCCGTCGGGCGCCGGAAAGTCCACGGTGCTGCGCGCCCTGGTCGACCTCCTCCCGCACGGCCTGCGCCGCGACGGCGAGGTGGACGTGCAGGGACGCACGATCTGCTGCGGCAAGGGGGACGCGTCACTGCGGAGCACCGTCGTCCTGGTGCCGCAGACGCCGGTGGTCTTCGGCGGAAGCATCATGGACAACGCCCTGTTCGGCCTGCGCCACCTGGTCCGCGCCTCCCGTACGGAGATGCGGGACCGGATGGAGAAGGCGCTGCGGGAGTCGGGCCTGTGGAACGAGGTCCGCGACCGGCTCGACACCCCGGCGCAGTCGCTCTCCAACGGCCAGCGCCAGCGCCTGTGCCTCGCCCGGGCCCTCGCTCTGGAGCCGGCGGCGCTCCTGCTCGACGAGCCGACCAGCGCCCTGGACGAGCGAAGCCGGGACACGGTCGAGGAGTCGGTGGCGGCGCTGCGCGGGAACCGTACGGTCCTTCTCGTGTCGCACGACCCGGGCCAGGTGGAACGACTCTGCGACCGCACGGTCCGCCTGGAGCTCCCGGAGACGGCCGCTCTGGTCTCCTGACCCCCCGCCAGCGTGAACCGGGCCCGTTCCGTCGTGAAGGAAGCACGACGGAACGGGCCCGGCGTCTTTTCAGCCCGCGCTGACGAGCGCGGTCCCGGTGGCCGGCTCGGCGTCCCGGAGGGCCGCGAGGTACCGCTCGGCGTCGAGGGCGGCGGCGCAGCCGGAGCCCGCGGCCGTGATGGCCTGGCGGTAGGTGTGGTCGACGACGTCGCCGGCGCCGAAGACGCCCGGCAGACTCGTACGGGTCGAGGGGGCCTCGGTCTTCAGGTAGCCCTCGTCGTCGAGTTCGAGCTGGTCGGCGAAGAGCTCGGTGCGCGGGTCGTGGCCGATGGCGATGAACAGGCCGGTCGCGTCCAGCTCACGGGTCTCGTCCGTGAGGACATCGCGCAGGACGACGCCGGACAGCATGCCGTTCGTCTCCTTGATCTCGGCGACCTCGCTGTCGAAGGCGAAGGAGATCTTGTCGTCCGCGAAGGCCCGGCTCTGCATGGCCTTGGAGGCGCGCAAGGTCGAGCGGCGGTGGACAACGGTGACCGAGCGGGCGAAGCGGGTGAGGAAGGTGGCCTCCTCCATGGCGGTGTCGCCGCCGCCGACCACGACGATGTCGCGGTCGCGGAAGAAGAAGCCGTCACAGGTGGCGCACCAGGAGACACCGCGTCCGGACAGCTCGTCCTCCTTGGGAAGGCCGAGCTTGCGGTAGCCGGAGCCGGTGGCGACGATCACGGCCTTGGCGCGGTGGACGGTGCCGGCGGAGTCGGTGAGGAGCTTGATGTCACCGGTCAGGTCGACGGAGACGATGTCGTCATCGATCATCTCGGCGCCGAACCGCTCGGCCTGGGCCCGCATGTTGTCCATGAGGTCCGGGCCGTTGATACCGGTGGGGAAGCCGGGAAAGTTCTCAACCTCGGTGGTCGTGGTGAGCGAGCCGCCGACGAATATGGAGCTGCCGAAGAGAAGCGGCTTCAGCTGGGCACGGGCGGTGTAGAGCGCGGCGGTGTACCCGGCGGGGCCGGAGCCGATGATGATGACCTCGCGGACGTCGTTCTCGGCGCCGGTCGTGGTGGTCGTCATGGTGAGGTCAGTTCTCCTGCTTCTCGGCGTTCTTGGAGTCGATCTCTGCGATGAGGCCCTCAATGAGCCCCTTGATCTCGTCCCGGATGGGACGGACGGCCTCGACCCCCTGGCCGGCCGGGTCCTCCAGGACCCAGTCGAGGTAGGTCTTGCCGGGGTAGTACGGGCAGGCGTCGCCGCAGCCCATGGTGATGATGTAGTCCGACGCCTGCGCGGCCTCGACGGTGAGGACCTTCGGCTTCTGGTCGGAGATGTCGATGCCGAGCTCGGCCATGGCGGCGACGGCGGCCGGGTTGACCTGGTCACCGGGGAGGGAGCCGGCGGACCGGACCTCCACCCGGTCGCCCGCGAGGTGCCGGAGGAATCCGGCGGCCATCTGGGAGCGGCCGGCGTTGTGGACGCAGACGAACAGCACGGACGCGAGCGGGGACTCGGACATCGGTTCTTCCTTCACAGCAGGCAGCTATCAGCCCGGGCTGGCATCAGCCCTCAATGATGTGAGAGTATCAGCCCATGCTGACGTCAGTCGACACTGAGCTGATGCGGGTCCTGGCCGACCCGCTCAGGTTCCAGATCGTGACCCTGCTGGCCCGCGAGACCCTGTGCACCACGCACCTGGTGGAGGAGACGGGAGCAAGACAGACCAACCTCTCCAACCACCTCAAGGTCCTGCGCGAGGCGGGGGTCGTGGAGACCGAGCCCTGCGGCCGGTTCACGTACTACCGACTGAAGCCCGAGGTCCTCGACACGCTCGCCGGCGGGTTCGCCGGCCTCGCCGCCACCGCCCGCGCCCACGCCGACTCCAAGAGGTCCTGCCCGTGACCCCCGCCGCCCCTGCCGCCACCGCCGAGGAGACCTCGGTCGTCGCGAAGCTGTCGACGCTCGACCGCTTCCTCGCCGTCTGGATCCTCCTCGCCATGGGCCTCGGCCTCGGTCTGGGGCGCCTGATCCCCGGCCTGAACGACGCCCTCGCGAAGGTCGAGATCGGCGGCATCTCGCTCCCGATCGCGGTCGGCCTGCTGGTCATGATGTACCCGGTCCTCGCGAAGGTCCGCTACGACAAGCTCGACGCCGTCACCGGCGACAAGAAGCTCATGGTGTCGTCACTGGTCGTCAACTGGGTCCTGGGCCCGGCGGTGATGTTCGCGCTCGCGTGGATCTTCCTGCCGGACCTGCCCGAGTACCGCACCGGCCTGATCATCGTCGGCCTCGCCCGCTGCATCGCCATGGTCATCATCTGGAACGACCTCGCCTGCGGCGACCGCGAGGCCGCCGCCGTCCTCGTCGCCCTGAACAGCGTCTTCCAGGTCCTCGCCTTCGGCCTGCTGGGCTGGTTCTACCTCGCCATCCTCCCCGGCTGGCTGGGCCTGGGCGAGGGCGAGACCCTCGACATCTCGATGGGGAAGATCGCGCTGAACGTCGTCATCTTCCTCGGCGTCCCGCTCCTCGCCGGCTTCCTGACCCGCCGCATCGGCGAGAAGAAGCTGGGCCGCGAGTCCTACGAGCAGAAGTTCCTGCCGAAGATCGGCCCCTGGGCCCTCTACGGCCTGCTCTTCACGATCGTGATCCTCTTCGCCCTCCAGGGAAAGACGATCACCTCGCAGCCCCTCGACGTCGCCCGCATCGCGCTCCCCCTCCTCGTCTACTTCGCGATCATGTGGTTCGGCACCTTCGCCCTCGGCAAGGCCATCGGCCTGCACTACGACCGCACCGCCACCCTCGCCTTCACCGCCGCCGGCAACAACTTCGAGCTCGCCATCGCCGTCGCCATCGCCACCTTCGGCGTCACCAGCGGCCAGGCACTCTCCGGAGTGGTCGGCCCGCTGATCGAGGTCCCGGTCCTCGTCGCTCTGGTGTACGTGTCGCTGGCCTGGCGCAGGAAGTTCGCCCTGGCCCAGCAGTAGGCACAGTCCCGCGTCACCACCGAGGTGCCCCGTCCCGCAACCGCGCGGGCCGGGGCACCGCCGCCGAGAAGGGAAACCCGGGCATGACTCAGCACGAGGCCGTCGACGTCGTCGTCATCGGCGGCGGCCAGGCGGGCCTCGCCGCCGGCTACCACCTGCGCCGGGCCGGCCTCGACTTCGTGGTCCTGGACGCCGGTACGGCCCCCGGCGGGGCCTGGCGGCACACCTGGGACTCCCTGCACCTCTTCTCCCCCGCCGCGTACTCCTCCCTCCCCGGCCGCCCGATGCCCCCGCAGCCGGGCGAGACGTACCCGGACGCGGCCCACGTCGTCGCGTACCTCACCGCTTACGAACAGCGCTACGCCCTGCCGGTCCACCGCCCCGTGCGCGTCGCGGGCGTCCACCGGGACGGCGCGCGCCTCCGGGTCGAGACCGACTCCGGTACGTGGCGGGCCCGCGCGGTCGTCAGCGCCACCGGCACCTGGTCCCGCCCCTTCGTCCCGGCCGTCCCCGGCCGTACGGAGTTCCGGGGCGCCCAGCTCCACACGGTGGAGTACCGGCGGCCGTCCGACTTCGCCGGGCGGAAGGTGGTCGTGGTAGGCGGCGGCAACTCCGGCGCCCAGATCGCCGCCGACCTCGCGTACGAGTCCGACCTCACCTGGGTCACCCTCCGCGAGCCCCGCTACCTCGCCGACGACATCGACGGCCGCGCCCTCTTCGACCACGCCACCGCCCGCCGCCGCGCCCTCGACGAAGGCCGCACCGACACCGGCGGCGTCGCCTCCCTCGGCGACATCGTCGCCGTCCCCCCAGTCCGTGCCGCCCGCGACGCCGGACTCCTCAAGGCCCAGCCGATGTTCACCCGCCTCACACCGACCGGCGTGGAATGGCCCGACGGCACGAGGACGGACGCCGACGCGGTCATCTGGTGCACGGGCTTCCGCCCCGCCCTCTCCCACCTCGCCCCGCTCGGCCTGCGCGGCCCCCGAGGCCACATCCCCACCACCGGCACCCAGGCCCTGGGCGAACCCCGCCTCCACCTCCTCGGCTACGGCGACTGGACCGGCCCCGCCTCCGCCACCCTCATCGGCGTCGGCCGCCCCGCCCGCGACGCGGCCCGCGCGATCGCCGAACTCCTCAGGGTGAGGTGACCGGCCCGCCTACGGAGAGGCTCAGGTCCCGCCCAGAATGTCGCGCCGACGTCAGTCATGGCGGGCGAGCTTCACCGAGGAGACCAGAAGGATGACGGCCAGGAGAGGGATGAGCACCAGATCGGGAAAGACGCCGAGAAGCAGACCACCCAGGACCGCTCCGGCGACCGAGCCGGCTGCCATGACCACGGTGAACCGGAGGTTCGCACCGAGCACGGCGAAACTTCCGTCGCGGCTGTAGCGGGCGAACGCGACCAGCATCGTCGGAAGCGAGACCAGCAGCGACAGGCTGCCGGCCGTCTTGATGTCCTCCCCGAACAGCAGGACGATCGTCGGGATCAGCAGCTCGCCCCCGGCGACGCCCATGATCGCGGCGACCACCCCGATGCCGAACCCCGCGACCACGCCGGCGGGGATCTGTTCCCAGGGAGGCAGGCCGAGCGTGCCGAAGGCGGTGGTGTGGGCGAGCACCAGGGCGGCGGCCATGAGCACCATCAGCGCCGCCAGCACCTTGTAGAGCGTCGCGGTACGCATCCGCACCGCCCAGGACGCACCCGCCCACGCCCCGAGGAGGCTACCGGCCAGCAGGTTCACCGCGACGGGCCATCGCGCGGCCACGTCGGCGACCGGCACGGCGACGAGCCGGGCGGGCAGGGCGACCAGGACCACGACCAGGCTCATCGCCTTGTTCAGAATGACGGCCGAGAGCGCGGCGAACCCGAAGAGCCCGATCAGTAGTGGCAGACGGAACTCGGCACCGCCCAGTCCGATCATGCCGCCCAGCACCCCGATGGCCGCCCCCGCGCCGAACACCACGGATGTCACACGCGTCGTACGAGGGGGAGCAGCAGTCCGGTCGGAAGCCATGTCCCGCATCCTCGCGTGCACCGAGGTCTGGCCGCTACGTCAGGTGTAAGCCTTCGGGGAAAGACACCGCAGGTGAGCCGATTATTCGTCCGGACCTCCCATCCCTGACCTCCTATACCACCTCGGCAAAGGCACGGCGTGGTCCGGAGCATCGCCGGGTTCCTGCGTCAACCGACGACCTGGCTGCGGCGCTCCAGCAGCACCGTGTCCCGCCACCGGCCATGATGGCGTCCGACGCGCTCGCGCCTGCCGATCACGCGGAAGCCCGCACGCTTGTGCAAAGCGAGGCTCGCCGTGTTCTCCGGGAAGATCCCGGACTGGATCGTCCAGATCCCGGCGGCCTCGGTGGAATCGACCAGGACCTTCAGGAGCCCGCCGGCGACTCCGCGCCCGCGGGCTTCGGGGTGGACGTACACCGAATGCTCAACCACCCCTGCGTACACGCACCGGTCAGAGACGGCGGAGGCGGCAATCCAGCCGAGCACGCGGCCGGCCTCGCCGAGGGCGACGAAGCGGTGCTCGGGCAGCCTGGACGCGTCGAACGCCTCCCACGTGGGGGCCGTGGTTTCGAAGGTGGCGTCGCCCTCCTCGATTCCGGCCTGGTAGATGGCGAGGACCTGCTCGGCATGGTCGGCGGTCGTCGGAACCATCGCGAAGTCAGCACCCATCGGGCGCCTCCTCTCCCATGATCGACCGGACCGCGCGCGGGAACACCGACAGGCAGGTGCGGTTCACGGCGTACAGGGTCGAGGTGCCTTGCTTCTCGGGCAGAACGAAGCGGACCTCGGCCAGGATCTTCAGATGGTGGGAGACGGTCGACTGGCCGACCTCCACCCGGTCCACCAGCTCGCCCACGGTCATCGGCCGGCCCGCCCCGGCAAGCAGGTGCAGGAGCCGTACGCGGGTGGGGTCCGCGAGCGCGCGGAACCAAGTGGCGTACGTGTGGGCCTGCTCGTCGGTGATCGATCCAGTGCTCTTCATCGATCATCGACGATATTCGATAATAGAGAGCTTGGCCAGAGCTGCGACGCCTGCGAAGATCGCCCGCCATGGACTACACCCTGCACCGCGTGCGAGCGGAGGACTGGCCGGCGTACCGGGCGATACGCCTGGCCATGATCCGGGACACCCCGCTCGCCTACCTCGAGACCATCGACGACGCGCTCGGCCACCCGGACTCCGAGTGGCAGTTCCGGACGAAGCGCGCGGAGGGCCCCGGCAACATCGGCGTCGCGGCCGTCGGCCCCGAGGGCTCGTGGGTCGGGGTGATGAACGGCTTCCTCCCCGCGCCGGACACGGCCAAGCTCGTCGGCGTCTGGCTGCACCCGGACCACCGGGGCCCGGCCGGGGGCGTGGCGGCACTCATGCTGGAGGAGATCGTGCGCTGGGCGCGCGAGGAGACCGCAGCCGAACGTCTCGTCCTCCTCGTCCACGAGGAGAACCACCGGGCCATCGGCTTCTACCGCCGCAGCGGCTTCGTCGCAACGGGCCACGAGGAGCCGTACCCGCTGGACGAGAGCCAGCGGGAGCTGGAGATGGCGCTCCCCTTGCGTGACTGATCTGGTCGGCGGTCGGTGAACGGCGGCGCAATGCGAGGAAGCCGGGTGCGGGCGGGGTCTCCCCCGTCCGCACCCGGCGACCGTTCGTCCTGCGTGCGGCAGCTCTAGGCCACGCCGCTCAGAGCCTCCTCGCGCACGCCCGTACCGCACGAGACGCAGGCTTCGTTCCTCTCGTACTCCTCCGTCTGGACGCCGTACTCGATGGAGTCGAGGAGCAGTTTGGAGCCGAGGGACTTGACCGGCAGGCCGAGGAGGAAGCGCAGCGTGTCGTTGACCGCGGCGGCGGAGACCATGGCGTTGAGGGGGCCGTAACTGGGCGCCTGATAGGACCGGTTGTACTCGGTGAAGTCGGTGCTCTCCAGGTCGCCGCCGTTGTACGAGGCCAGGCCGGTGTCCGCGAAGTGGCACTCCAGGCAGGCCGTGCGGCCGGGCACGACCAGGGGGCCGACGATGCCCATCGTGTCGAGGTAGCCGGCGCAGGTGTACGGGACGCCGGTCCGCACCGACGCCTCGTTCAGCCAGCGGTGGACGTCCTGCGGGGTGTCGGCGGAGAGGATGACGAGGTCGCAGTCGGCGAAGTGCCGGACGGCGAAGTCGGGGCCGTCGAAGACGTCGTTGACCACGTCGACGCGGACCTCGGCGTTGCGCTCGGCGACGCGGCGGGCCAGGGCCTCGACCTTGGGAGTGCCGACGTCGCCCTCGGTGTACAGGAACTGGCGGGTGAGGTTCGTGGTCTCCACGACGTCCGCGTCGGCGACGACCAGCCGGCCGACGCCCGCCGCGGCCAGCATCATCGCCACGTTGCTGCCGATGCCGCCCGTGCCGATGAGTCCGACGGTGCTGTTCCGGATGACCGCCATCGGGTCGCCCTCGAAGCCCGCGACGCCGAAGTAGAGGCGGTGACGGCTGTAGCGCTCCTCGCGGTCGACCCAGTGCGAGGTGAGGACCCCGGCGCAGCGGAGCTCGGAGAGGAGCTGCCCGGCCTCTTCCACACCCAGGTCGGAGTGGGCGGTCACGGTGGCGAGCGCCTCTTCCTCGGGGACGGGCCGGGAGAAGGCGGACAGGACGTGCCGCAGGTAGTCGGGGGCGTCCTCGATGGCCAGCGCCGCGGGCGGCATGAGGCCGATCATGAGGTCCTTGCCCGGCTGCAGGACGGACAGCCCCTGCCGCAGGTTGATCGATGTCATCGGGTGCCTCCGGGGGCCGCCACGGAGGCGGTCGCGTTCAGTGTGTACGAGGTGGGCGGGGTGGCGGTTTCGCTCCGGGGGTACAGCAGCCGCCCGCCGCCGAGGACGAGCAGGGCCGCGGCGACCGAGAACACGGTCAGGAAGACGGCCGCTCCCGGCGGTCCGGCCAGGGCGAGCACGGCGCTCACGACGGCGACGGACACCGGCTGGACGGCGGACTCCAGGGACTGCACGGCGGTCATCGTCTGCCCCAGGTGCTCCGTCGGGACGCGCTCCTGGATGAGGTTGGAGCGGGAGACGGCGTAGACCATGCCGCAGAGGTTCACGACGAGCATCGCCGCCGCGGCGCCGAGCCACGAGGGGACGGCGAAGAGCGCGGAGCCGAGGGCCATCCAGAGGGCGGCCCGTCGCATCACGGGCTCCTTGGGCCGGTCGGCGAGGCGCTGGCAGATCAGGGTGCCAAGGAAGAGGCCCGCGCCGGCGGCGCTCGTCACGATGCCCGCTTCGGTGGGCCCGTCGCCGTACACGTCCCGTACGGCGAAGACGGCCAGGGTGCCGAGCGGCGCGTACACGACCGCCACGGCGGCGATCGAGCTCATGAACCGGCCTGCGCCCTCGGCCCGGCGGAACCAGGTGAGGCCGTCGAGGAGGCTCTTCCGCAGAGGCGCGGTGGAGGTGTTCCCCGGTGTGGTCGGGGCGCCGATGGTGAGGACGACGCCGGCGATGGCCAGGAAGGTGAGGCTGTCGAGCAGCATCAGCACGTCGGCCGAGGTGACCTGCAGCAGGAAGCCGCCGGCCGCGGGGCCGAGGACCGAGGCGGACGTCCAGGCGCTGGCGAAGGCTGCGTTCACCTTGCTGCGGCGGTCTCCGTACACGCGGGGGATGGTGACGAAGGTGGCCGTGCGGGCGAACAGGTCGATGGTGTTCATCGCGTACGCGATGAGGCCGATCAGCCAGACGGAGGCGACGGACGCTCCGGCGGCGAGCGGGATCGTGAGGACGAGGCCGGCCTGGAGGAGGTAGGCCCACAGCATCATCGCGCGGGGAGACCGGCGGTCGGCGAGCACGCCGACCAGGGGCCCGGGAAACGCCTTGGGCAATTGGGTGGCGAGGGCCACGCCACCCATGGCGGCGAAGGAATGCGTCCGGTCGAAGACGAGGAGGGGAAGGACGATATTGAAGACGCCGTTACCGAAGGCGTTGACCCACATTCCGGCGAAATGGCGGCGGAATCTTGAGTCACGCCAGATGGACTTCACATCGGACGGTTCCGCGCTCTTCTTTTCCGTGTGCACCATGGGCCGTTCCGCCTCCGGACGAACTCTGGATCTGGGATGGAAGCTGAGGGGAGCTGGGGGAGCCGCTGCCGCGGGCCGGGAACCGGGGTCGTTCCCGGCCCGCGAGGCGACGACTGCTAGTTGAAGGCGCGACCGGAGACGGCCTTGGCGGTGACGACCTTGATGATCTTCAGCATGATTACTCCTGAGTGTTTTCGAGATTTCCCGGGATTCTCTCCCGGGGCCGCCTCCGTTTGTTGGCGACGAGTTAATGATGTCCTGTCTCCAGGGCCCTCGGAAGCCCTTCCGAGTGGCATCAATTGCACCCGGCAGGAAGCTGCCGGGAGGCGAAATGGGAAATCAACGGAAAAGAAGTCCGGGAACGTGAAAGCCCCCCGAGCGAGGGGCTCGGGGGGCCGGCGGAGGACGGGTGCGGCGCTCTGTTCAGCGCTTCCGGAAGGCACGGAGCAAACGTGCTGTGTGCCTCTCGGCGCCGGGGTCGAGGACGAACAGCGGCAGGGCGTGAACGGCGTGGTGCCAGAAGGAGATGTCCATCGTCGCCTTGATGGACGCGTGGAAGGCCAAGGAGGACAACCCCACCGCGCGGGGGTGCTTCCGCAGGGCGATCTGCGCGGCCGGGAAGAGGAGTTCGAAGGCGAGGGTGGCGGCGCTGGCGGCCGCGGCCACCGTCATGGGCCGCCGGCTGAGCCACTTGCCGGCCCGGTTGCCCAGCTCGGCCCAGCTCCCGCGCAGAGTTCGGCCGTCGGCCCAGGCCGGCCCGCTCAGCAACACCTTGGAGAGACCGGACTGGAAGTAGAGGCAGCCGTAGTACAGCCGCATGGCGAGGAGCACGGCGGTGGCCACCTCGGACGACGGGCCGTCGTCCTCCGCTCCCTCCCCGGCGGCTTCGGCGAGGCTGCCGCGCGAGTCGGTCAGGGAGAGCAGGAGCAGGTAGACGTTGAGGTTGGAGTTGTAGTTCCACGCCCTCTCGTCGAACTGCGCCACGTGCCGCTGTACGGCGGCGAAGGAGGCGTTGGCCGCGAACTTCAGGGCCTTGCTCTCCACACCCAGCGTCCAGGCGGCCGTCGACACGAACGCGAGCCGCCGCAGGGCCTCGTACTGCTCGGCGCTCAGCCGCCCGGAGCGCGGGCCCTCCCCGTCCGCCTTCCGGCTCCACTCGTCGACGAGGGCGTCGCCGGGCGGCAGGTGCCAGAGCGTGTTCAGGATCGCCAGCCCCGTGGTGAGCCGGGCCAGGGCGAGGCGCTGACGCGCCCCGGTGGTCTCAAGCGGCATGTCCCGCCTCTTCCTTCTTCTCGGTCTCCTCGGTCTCCTCGGCGAAGGGCGCGGCGAACCGCCACAGCTCCGCCTCCGGCTGCTCGGCGACGACGCCCTCGGGGTCGTACCGATGGACCAGCTCGGCCGAGGTGACCGAGGTCCGGTCGAAGGGCGAGCAGGTCCGGAAGTCGACATCGACGAAGTACAGCTCCATCGCGACGAACCGCCGCCCGGGCCCGGCCGAGAACGACGCCTTCACCTCGTCCCAGGCCCGCCATCCGCGCCGGTTCAACCGCTCCAGCGCCTGTCGGCAGAACCGGTCCCGGACCTCCACGTCGTCCTGCGCGTAGAAGACCCGCTCCAGGACGGACACCACCCGGAAGAACTCCAGCGGCAGCAGCGACCACGGATCGGTGGGCCCGACGGTGCCCCCGTCGTCCGTGACGAGCCGGACGCGCATCTGCAGCGCCTGGTCCCGCTTGTGGTACGCGAACATGTTGAAGGTGCAGAACGGCCACCGGTTGGTGTTGAGGACCGTGTGCACCACCTGGCCGGCGAGATAGGCGGACGTCCCCGCGAGGATCGCCCGACTGAGCAGCTTGGCCCGGGGTGTTGGGGACACGTGCGCTCTCCTTCGATGGGACGCGTACGCCGCCCATGCCGGCGCACACTGCGGTCACCGTCGAGTCTCGACACCCCAACGCCCGGGGGGAACCCACGCCCCCTGGCATGAACCACTTTTGGCACCGTCCTGCCGGTCGCCCCGGCTGGGGCCCAGGTCACGCGCCCCTGCGCACTTGCGTGCGCCGCCGTCCCGCTCCATACAGTCGTGCCGATGGTGAACTGCCCGCGCAGGCCATGAGGGAGAGCTGTTGAAGCCGACCGAAGAAGTGCTCCAGGCCCTGACCCAGCCCTCGAACATCTCCGTCCACTCCGACAAGGCGCTCGTCGGGAAGGTGGAGGCCGCCATCGCGGCGGACGACAAGAAGCGGAAGGAGAACGAGGACGAACCCCTCCGCAGGAAGTCCGTCCTCGTCCCGATCCCGCCGGCGGAGCTGCCCCGCCAGTTCGAAGTGACCCTCTGGGACGTCCTCCACACCCTCGCCCGAGCCACTGCCCTGTCCTGGCGCGGTGCGGGCCGGGGGTTGGCGGAGCACTGGGGCGCGCTGAAGTACACCCAGGCCCTGGCCGGCGGTCGCGACTCCTTCCTCGGCCTCACCGACGAAGGCCACCGCATCGCGGACCACTACAAGTCGCTGCAGTCCGGCGAACTCGGCATCGGCTTCGCGCTCACCCTCACCGAGCACATGCTGCGCGGCCGCTTTCCCTACCACTCGGTGACGATCGTCCCCGCCGACACGGCGTTACGTGCGGGCTGGGCCCTCACCAGCAGGGACAAGGGCGAGAAGGTGAAGTACCGCTATCGCCCCCAGTACTTCGCGGAGGTCTGGCGTCCTGGCGAGCCGTCTCTCGTCATCCCCCTCGCCTGCAAGGGCAACCACGGCGACGCCGCCACCTCCGCGGACCAGCTGGCCTCGGCCTCCGCCCACGCCGAGGCGGTCCACATCGGCGCGTGGAACGAGACCCCCGGCCTGCTGTTCAGCACGCAGCTCCCGACGGACGGCGGCACGATGACCGTCCACGCCCTCCAGGCACCCGGCAGCGGAGGCCGGCTGTCCCCGACGGAAGTCCGTGAGGCGAACCTGAACGCCCCACCGTTCCAGGCGAACGTGATGCCGGACATCCACCCGCCGACCGAGGGCCTGGTGACGCCGGAGCCCGTACCGGGCTGCCACGTCCAGCCGAAGGACTACGCCTGGTTCCAGGAGTCCCTGGCCCACACCACTGCGGCGGGCCTCATGGCGTTCACCGGCTCCGGCCACGCCACCGCCCGCCACCTGACCGACCGGCAGGGCCGCAAACGGTTCACCGGCCTCGAACACGCGGCCAGCATGAGCACCCAGGACGCCGCCCACACGCTCCTCGGCACCGCGTACGTCGGCACCGACCACGTCTTCCGCCTGAACGGCCCCCGCGTCGAGGCGTTCTCCGGCGTGGACGATGACATTTTCCGACTCCTCGCCAGAGGCGACGTCGAGGAGTACCGCGCCCTCGTCCACGCGAGCCGCCACGCCCGCCCCCACCTCACCTTCGACAAGGACTGGGGCGGCCCCGTCTCCGTCCATGCCGACGGCTCGGTCTTCGCCCTGCGACTGCTGCGGGGACCGGACGAGGAGCCGCGTCCGGGCTCTGCCCGCTGATGCTGAATCCGCCCGGCCCTGTCCGCCCGACGTCAGGAGCGCGGGCCTCGATCCGGATCACCGTCCGAAGAGACCCGCGCCCCCGCCATCCAGGAGCTCCAACGCCTCTTCCCACCGGAAAAGGTCCGCTCCCCCGCCCGCCTTCGGCCGGTGCGGCTCGTACGACCCGACCAGCACGCCCATCTCCCGCAGCTGGTCGAGACTCCGGCTGTACGCCGGGTGGGCGGCCATGGCCGCGTTCACGTACGGCAGGACTACCGTCGGGACACCCATCCCGTACGCCTCGCACAGGATGCCCAGCGCGAGGGTGTCGGCGATGCCGGTGGCCCATTTGTTGATCGTGTTGAACGTGGCGGGCGCGACGGCGATGGCGTCGGCGGGCGGGAGGGGGCGCGGGTCGCCGGGGCTGCGCCAGGCCGAGCGGATCGGGTAGCCGGTCTGGGCCTCGATCGCCTCGGTGTCGAGGAAGCCGAGGCCCTGGGGTGTGGCTACGACGCCGACGCCCCAGCCCTGCTCCTGCGCGGCGGTGATCAGCTTGTGCGCGTCGCCCGCGATGCCGGCGGCGCAGACGACGACATACAGGAACGGCTTCTTCGGCCGGTCGTTCATGGCTATGCCCCCTCGTCGACGCGCTCCCCCGCGGTCACGATCCAGACCCTAGCCGTCGGCATCCGCGGACGGGGCCGGGCCGGAGGAACCGCCTGCCACCTGCACGAAGGGCACGATGTCTGAGTACAAGCGCCGGCCGGACCACTGATGCCGGTCCGCGCGATGATCCTTGCGCACCCGAGCGCCCGGCTCACGTATCGTCGCCAAGGTGACCAACCCGCATGTGGCGAGCAGGCACCGCATTCCCTCCGATGATCTTGCGGAACTGATCAAGGAGTTCGGCCTCGGGGACGTCGTCGACTGGCGTCATCTGACCGACGGCCTCATGAACGTGAACTGGCAACTGGACACGCCGCGAGGGACCTTCGCTCTCAAGCGGGTCACGGATGTGCCGCTCGACAGGTTGCGCCGCAATCTTGCCGTGTTGCCGTCCCTGGCTGAGGCCGGCATTCCGGTGATCGTCCCTGTGGTGGGCTCGTCGGGTGAGGTTGTGGTCGAGGTAGGTGAGAGCGGGTACTGCCTGTTCCCCTGGGCACGAGGAGCGCACGTCCGTGGCGTGGACCTCCCCCTCGCTCAGGTGCGGCGGCTCGGCACGGCCCTCGCCAAGCTCCACCTGGCGCTCGGGCACGCCGCCGAGACCGGGGTCCTCTCCGCTGTTCCCGTCAGCCTCACCGCGGACGTCGTCACGCCGGAACGGGCGTCGGAGAAGGCCGACCGGCTCGCCGCTGCTGCGCGGGCCCACGGTACGGGCGACCCCTTCGACGGGGCAGCGCTCGACGCCCTCGCCAAACGTCGGGTACTGCTCGCCGAGTACGCGGCCCTGCGCCCTGAGGGAGACGTCCCCGCAGGGCCGTACGGCTGGACGCACGGCGACTTCCAGTACCGGAACCTCCTCTGGGCCGAAGGCGAGCTGACGGCCGTCCTGGACTGGGACCGGCTGGGCGTCCGCCCGTACGCCGAGGAGGTCGTCAGGACTGCACAGGTGCAGTTCGGGGTGGAGGGCGTCTTCGACCTGGAGCGGGTGGCGGCCTTCGTGAGCGGCTACCGGTCGGTGGTCCCGTTGGAGCCGGCCGCGCTGCTCGACGGCGCACGCCGTCTGTGGTGGAAGCGGATGACGGACTTCTGGCAGCTCGAATTCCACTACGACCGGGGCGACCACTCCTGCGACGACCTGTTCATCGCCGACGAAGCGCTCCTCCACTGGTGGACGGAGCGGCTCGACGAAGTGGAGCGGGCGTTCGGCGGCGCTCTCTAGATCCCTGGAAGGCAAGGTCCTCCCAGAGCCAGGTGCGCCCGAGGCGGACGGCGGCGTCGTGGACGACGAGATGGTCTGGGTAGCGAGTGACGGCGGCGGGGGACGAGAAACTCGGCTCCAAGGTGGGCCGCCACGATCCGGCGCAGCTCCTCGGCGGCCTTGTCAAGCAGCTCAGGGTCGTAGGAGCGGTATGGGGCCTCGGCATCGTCCGCAGTTACGGCGTCAGCGCAACAATCCGCCTGACGCCTCTCGCTCCGGCGTCCATCTGGGTACCGTGCTGGTGACGAACTCTGTACGGACGCCCGGCGATCTGCTCGGCGGTCCGGCGGTTGGGGAGGTGTCCTGATGCTGGAGGAAGCCGAGGAGATCGGCCGGCGCGTCCGCAGGGCGAGGCTGCGTCTCGGGATGCCGCAGGCCGATCTGGCGACGGCCCTGGGGAAGTCGCAGGGCTGGGTGTCGAAGATGGAGCGGGGCCTGATCGAGCTGGACCGGGTCGGGCTGCTCAACCAGATCGCCGCTGAGCTGCACGTCCACCCGAACGACCTGATCGGGCGCCCCTACAGCAGCTCTCCGGAGGACAACCAGTGGCAGATCGCCGCGTCGTCGATCCTGCGGGAACTGCGCCGCTACGACCTCTCCCCGGTCTTCGACGGCACGCCGAGATCGGCCTCGCAGTTGTGGCGTGAGGTGACCCGTCTGCACCGGCTCCGCGACACCGCCTCCAATGTGGCGATCCTCCGCGTCCTTCCCGATCTGTTCCGTGAGGCGCGGGCCCTGGTCGAGGTGTCGGAGGGACACGAGCGGGAGGAGGCGTACGCCATCTACGCGGTGTGCTGCAAGTTCGCCCACACCGCCGCCCACTCCCTCGGCCACCCCGAACTGGTGGCGATGGCGTGCGAGCGGGCCGCCTGGTCGGCCCGGCTGTCCGGGGACCCGGTGCTGCCGGCCGTCGCGGACTGGATGCGGGTCTGGGACATGTGGGCGACGGCCGACTGGGCGGATGCGCTGACGCTCTCGGACAAGGCGATCGCCTCAGTGCAGCAGGCGTACGAACACGGTGAGCCGCTGGCCGTACGGGCCTGGGGCACCCTCCAGCTCCGGGCCGCGGTCTCCGCCGCCCGCGCCGGCCGCGCAACCGAGGCGGAGGACCGGATCGGGTACGCAAAGGACGCCGCCGAACGGATGGACGCGTACGCGGGGGCACCGGTGTACGACCGGCACTCGCTGACGTTCTCCGCCGGGAACGTGCAGATCCACGCGATCAGCGTCGCCTTGGAAATGGGTGAGCAGGGCAAGGCGCTGGAGATCAATCGCCGTACGAGCCCTGAGTTGGTCGGTGCCCTGCCCAACTCCCGTCAGGGGCACCACCACATGGACATCGCGCGCGCGTGGCTGTGGGACGGCAACCGGGACAAGGCCCTCGGCGAGCTGGAGACCGCCGAGCGGATCGCGCCCCAGCTCGTACGGAACCACCCCATCGCCCGCGCCACGCTCCGCAGCATCGTCTACGCCGAACGGGCATCCACGCGAGAGAAGTTGCGGCGCATGTCCGATCGCTTCCACCTGGACGGATAGGGGTCGTATTCCTCCGGCTCATATTCGGGGTCCTGGGCGTCCCTAACTTCGAGGGCATGACCGGACGAAGCCTCTCCCATCTCCCCGCTCAAGGAGCCGAGTTAGGTACGGCGGCTCCTTTTCTCCCCCAGCTCGGCGACCTCGCCGCCGACACGGCTCGCGAGGGCCGGGTCGGTGTCGTGGTCACCCTCCCCGGTGAGGGCTCCGCCACCACCTATCACCTGTGCCCGCCCGGCGGCGGACCCGCCTGGTCCGCGCCGGCGGACGGCACCACGCTGCGCCCGGTGCCGGCCCAGGCCACCCACACCACGCTGTTGCCCGGCCGTGACGCGGTCTACGACCCGCGCGCCCGCCAGGGATCGGTACCCGTGACGATCCACTTCGAGGACGGCTCGTCCTCCGAGGGGGCCCTCATCCTCACCTCGGCCGAGCTGGAACGGCTGTACGCGCAGACGTGCCGCCTCCTCGACCAGCACGAGAACGTACTCGGCGAGACCTCGTGAACAGGGCCCGTCACCGCGTCGGCCGCCCCGCGCCCTTCCTGGGGTCGGACCGCAGCTGCCGGAACGCCCTGGCGTTCCTCGCCATCGCCGGCCTGGCCGGGCCCGCCTGGGCATTGCGTGCACAGACCGGCCAGCTCCTCGACGCCACGGGCCACCGAGTGGCCGTGGCTGTGCCGGACATCGACCTTCCCCTGCTCGCCACCGGCCGCTGAACGGTCCTCCGCCGAGGAGACCCGGAGCCCTCCCCGCACCGCTCCCGTACCACTCGGCGAAGGGCGACCGTACCGCCCTCGGAACTCCACCCTCCCTGACCACCTGCGCCCAGGAGGTTCTGATGAATCTTGTCCACGTCCGCACGAGAGACGTCGACGCCGTCACCGTCCGTCCCGGCCGCCCGCTCGCCGGAACGGTCCGGGTGGACGGCTCGAAGAACGCGGCTCTGCCGCTGCTGGCCACCGCCGCGTCCCTGGGGCGTGCTGTCCACCTGTCCGGTGTCCCGGCCAGCGCCGACGTGCAGAGGATGCTCGGCCTGCTGGAGCAGGCCGGCTACCACGTCGCCCATCCGGTCGCTGAGCCGGGAGCCGTCGTCATCGCGCCCGAGAAACAGCCCTCCAAGGCGCCAGACCAGTCCGACGCAGCCCGGATCCGGGCCTCCTACTACCTGGTGGCCCCGCTGCTGGCCGCCTACGGGCAGGCGGCCCTTCCCTGGCCCGGCGGCTGCCAGATCGGCGACCGCGGGATGGAGCTGCACTTCACCGTCTACGAGGCGTTCGGCGACACCGTCCTGCTCGATGACACCGGATACCGCGTCCTAGCCGCCGACCAGACCCGCGACAAGGTCGTTCTGGCGCTGCCCTTCCGCTCGCGGGGAGCGAGTATCGCCGCGATCTGCCGGGCGGTCGTGGCCGGCTGCCGCCTGGAACTGGGCAATCCCAACCTGTCCCCGGAGACCACGGGTGTGCTCGCCGCCTTACGGTCCGCCGGATGGGCAGCCCACACCGACAGCGCCAAGATCACGCTGGCCCCGCCACCGGGCGTCCCGGCCGGGTCCGTCGCCTGGACTGTTCCCGGTGACAAGATCGAAGCGGGCACGCTGGTCTGCGCAATCGCCGCCACCGGCGGAGAAGGCCGTGTCGAAGGCATCGACGGGCCGCATCTCAAAGTGCTGGCCGACCTGCTGGACCGGGCCGGGATCCCTTCGACCCTCACCCCTGACGCCATCACCATCCACCGGCCCCGGGCCGTGAGCGGGCGGCCGCTGCGGGCGATCGCCTCGCTGACCCCGGACGGCTTGGACGCCGACTTCGAGCCCGCGCTGATGGCCCTGGCCCTCACCCTGCCCGGCACCCACCTGTTCGCCGACGACATCAACCCCGGCCGCCACGGCAACCTCCTCCCCCAGCTCACCCGACTCGGCGCGGTGATCGAGGAACTCTCGCCCACCCGCTGCCGCCTGGCCGGCCCCCAGCGCCTGAACGGCGCCTCGGTGAGGGCCACCGACATCCGCACCGGCTCCGCCCTCCTGATCGCCGGCCTCGGCGCCCGGGGCGCCACCACCGTCAGCGGCCTCGACCAGCTGCGGCGCGGCCACGCCGACCTGCCCGCCAAGCTCCGTGCTCTCGGCGCCGACCTCACCGATGTGCCGCGATGAGCAGGACGTACGGCCAGATCGTGGCCACCACCGACCTGCACTCCGCCCTCGACCAGGCCCACCGGCTCCTGCCGCACCTGCACGCCCTCAAGGAGACCTCGCTCATCGCCGACTGCGGCGACTTCTTCGAAGGCACCGGCTACTACCGGCTGGGCAAAGGCGCCATCGAACGGGAGATCCTCACGACGTTGTACGACGTGCTGGCCCCCGGCAACCACGGCTGGCCCCACTACTTCGAGCCCGGCCTGCGCGAGATGACGGTCTGCTCCAACGCCGTCGAAGCCGCCACCGGACGACCGCTGTTCGACCGTCTTCGCGTCGTCGACGTGCACGGTCGCCGGGTTGCCGTCACCGCGGTCATCGGCGTCAGCGCGTTCCACACCATCCCCGCGGACCAGCGAGCGGGACACCGCGTCACCGACCCCTCCACCGCGCTGCGCGAGCTGATGCTGGAACACCACCATCACGTGGATTCGTGGATCGTGCTGTCCCACTCCGGCTTCGACGAGGACCTCAAGCTCGCCGGCGCCTGCCCGTTCGTGGACGTCATCTTCGCCGGCCACTGCCACAGCGACACCTACGGTCCCGCGCACGTCGGCGACACCCTCGTGGTCAAGGGCGGTGAGCTGGCCGCCGGATACGCCGCCGCCGAACCCATCGGCTCCGGCTGGGCCGCCCGTACCGCCTTCTTCCCCGCACCGGCGACGGTCCCAGACGAGCTCGCCGTCCTGGACGAGAAGATCGCCTCCACCTGCCGGATGCTCGCCAGGCCCTTGGGCACCGTCAGCGCGCCCTACCGTGACGCCGTCCTCGACCGCCACCGGCTCCTCCAGGACGTCGCCTTCCGGCTCCACACCGGCCTCGGTGCCGACGCCGTCATCCTCAACGACACCGCCCTACGGCCCATCCACCTCGGCGACGTCCTGACGCTCGGAGACCTCCTGGCCATCGAGCCGTTCGACAACCAGCTCGTCCACGCCGTCCTCCCCGACGGGTACGCGGCCTCCCCGGACAACTTGCTCAGCCACCTGACCGAGCAGACCGGCCCCCTGGCCGTCGCGCCCCGGCCGCTGCCGCAGGGCATCCGATCCGTCCTGACGACCGACTACCTCGCCGACACCCACCTCGGCGGACGCACCCACCAGGCCGGCCTCCGGCTCGGCGATGCCGTCCGCCGCACCCTCGCCACCCCGCTGCCCGACCAGGAGGAAGGCGCACGATGATCCTCACCGGCCCCGAGATCACCACCGCCGCTCATGACGGCCGCCTGACGATCAGCCCGTTCGAACCCGGGCAGGTCAACCCCAACAGCTACAACGTCCGCCTCGGCCCCACCCTGCTGACCTACACGACCGCCGTCATCGACGCCTACCAGCCCAACCCGACCGCCACGGTCGAGATCGGCGAGGACGGGTACGTCCTCCAGCCCGACGAGCTCTACCTCGGCCACACCCTCGAACAGGTCGGCTCCGACACCTTCGTCCCTCTGCTGTTCGGCCGTTCCTCCGTCGGCCGGCTCGGCCTGTTCGTCGAGATCACCGCCCCCATCGGCGACATCGGCTTCCACGGCCAGTGGACCCTGATGCTCTCCCCGATCCGGCCCCTGCGCGTGTACGCGGGCATGAAGATCGGGCAGATCATGTTCTTCGTCTCCACCGGAGACATCGACCTGTACGCGGGCAAGTACCAGGCCGCCGACGGCCCCCAGCCCTCCCGCTACTGGCGGGACCTCGCCCGCGTCGGGACGGTCGCCTCGTGATCCTCACCGGCCCCGCGATCAGAGCAGCCGTCCACGCCGGCGAGATCACCATCGACCCGTACGACCCCGCCCGCGTCTCCCCGAACGCCTACGACTGGCGCCTCGGCGACACACTCCGCGTCTGCGCCGGCGACCTCGACGCCGCCACCCCCACTGCCTACACCGAGCAGACGATCCCCAGGACCGGGCTGGTCCTCCAGCCCGGGCTGCTCTACCTCGGCGTCACCCACGAGCGCACCGGCTCGGAGGCGTACGCGCAGATGCTCAACGGCGACCGTACCATCGGATCCCTCGGCATCTGGGTCCACGTCTCCGCACCGCTCGGACACCAGGGCCATGCGATCCGCTGGACGTTGGAGATCCGGGCCGCCCGGCCTGTCCGCGTCTATCGGGGCATGACGTTCGGCAAGCTGGTCTTCCTGACCGCCCAGGGCACACCGGCCAGCTACCAGCAGCAGCTGGCGAAGTACGCCGCCACCGAGGGCATCGACATCTCCCGCCTCTACGAGGAGATCGCCGGAGGCAGCCGATGAGCTCCCTCGGCAGACCCGCCCTGGGTCCATTGGCCGCCACCTTCCTGGACCTTCCCGTCGGCAGTCCCGGCGGCAGCGTCGAACTTTTCCTCGACCTCTACACCGGCGAGAAGCCCCTCATCCCCGCAAGGGCCTTCATGCTCACCCCTACCGGGCCCCGCCCCCGGACCCCGCCCGGCCTCGACCTGCTCAGCGTGGCCGGCAAGTGCCTGGAGGGGCCAGCCTTCAGCCGGTACGTCGCCCAGCTGCGCAGAGCCCTGACGGCCGCGCTCGACCCCTCCGGGATCGACGTCCTCCACCTGCACCACCTCGCCTTCGGCGCCACTCCCGCCCTGATGAGGGCCCTGCCCACGCGCCCCCGCATCGCCCTGGTCCACGGCACCGACCTGATCTTCGCCGAAGCCCACAGCGACCAGCTCCAGGTCTTGCGGGCGACCGCCCGGGCCTCCGACGCCATCGTCGTCCCCACCGGAGCCATGGCCGACCACCTCCTCAAACTCGCCCCGCAGACCGACCGCCGCAAAATCACCCACATCCCCTGGGGCATCCCCGACCACCTCCTCACCCACCCGCCCAGTCGCACCGCCCGCACGTCCAAGAGCCACCTCCGCCTGCTGTACGCGGGCCGACTGACCACCGAGAAGGGCGTCGAGACCCTGATCAGGAGCGTGGCCCTGCTCCAAGGTGTCGAGCTGTCGATCGCCGCCCCCAGCGCCCAGTTCCGCGCGCTGGCACCACGGCTGAAACGGGCCAGAATGAGGGCCCGCTACCTCGGCTGGCTCCGCCGTCCCCAGCTGTGGAAGACGTTCGCCGAGCACGACGTGCTCGTGATGCCCTCCACGACCCTGGAGGCCATGGGCCTGGTCGCCCTCGAAGCCCAAGCCTGCGGCCTCCCCGTCCTCTACCAGCCCGTCCCCGGCCTCAGCGAAGCCCTCGCCCGCTCCGGTATGGCGACCGACTTCACCCAACCCTCCACTCTCACCCGGGATCTGGACCGCCTACGAACCGAACCTGGTCTCCTCCCGACTCTCAGGCAGGCCGGGTACGCCAACGCCGCCCGGTACCCCCTGTCGAAGACCGCCCGAGAACTGGCCGGCCTCGGCCACCAGCTCACCTGAGAACCAGCCGGGCCGGGCAACGCCCCCGCGATCAGCGGCACGCCGTTGCCCGGCCCGACCGGCCCACCTCACTACGCTGGCCGCTGGGATGCCCACACGAAGAGGGAGACCATGCCGTACCGCACCGAGCACATCGAGCACCTGCTGAGCGAAGGCGTCCGCGACAAGGTCTACCCGGGTGCGGTGTGGGCCGTCGGCGACTCCGCCGGCGTACGGGCGACGGGCACCACCGGCGTCCTCGATCCCGACGAGCAGAACGTGAGGATGCGGCCGGACACCGTCTTCGACGCCGCCAGCCTCACCAAGATCCTCGCGGTCTGGGCGTCCATCGGAGCCCTGTGGGAGGACGGCGTCCTCGACCTCGACGCCCCGCTCGGCACCTTCTGGGACGAGGTCACCGGCCACCCCCTCGGCACCGTGACTGCGCGGCAGCTCCTGACCCACACCGCCGGCCTCCCTCTCCGGGCCCAGCTGAAGAACCTCTACGGCACCGACGCCGCCGCCATCCGCCGCGGAGTCCTGCACGAGGCCCTCAACCGGCCGCCCGGTGAAGCCGTCGAGTACACCGACCGGGCCGCCCTCGTCCTCGGCTACCTCGCCGAACACCTCTCCGGCCGGCCCCTCGACCAGCTCTGCGAGACGCGGACCTGGCGCCCGCTGGGAATGAACACCACCCGCTTCGGCCCGCTGCCCGCCGGCATCGCCTCCCGCTGCGCCCCCACCGAGCTCGACCAGGACACCGGCACCCACCTCAAGGGCACCGCCCACGACTTCTCCGCCCGACTCCTCGGCGGGGTGTGCGGCATCGCCGGCACCTTCACCGTTCTCGATGATCTGGCCGTCTTCCTGCGCTACATGCTCGCCCCCACCACAGCCCCCGCCCCGGCCGGCTTCGGAGCCGAGTGGAGCGCCCACTCCCTCACCGTGCAGACCGGCGGCCTCCAGCCGGAACGCGGCCTGTTCTGGCACCCGGCCCCCGGCACCACCGACGAGCACGACGTCTGGGTCCACTACGGCTTCACCGGCACCGGCATGTGGATCTCCCCCGCCCGGGACCGCTGGGCCGTACTCCTCACCAACAAGCTCTACTACACCCGCGACCGCCAACCGCTGACCGACGTTCGCAACACCTTCCGCCAGGAGGCATTCGCCTGATCTCTCCCTGCGGCCCAGAACAGACCGCGCATATCAGTGACCGCCATCGGCAAGCAGGCCGCCGCACCCGGCGACTCCTGGGCCGCCCACGACTATCGACCGTTGGGCCCACGAATCCGACATGTTGCTCGGCGACCTCGACGCCGCCGAGGGACACCTCGCCCTCGACCGCCGCCGCACCCGCGCCACCATCCTCGCCGGCCTCCGTCTCCGCCAAGGAGACATCAACGGCGCCATGGCCACCTGGCGCGACTTTTTCGACTGCGCCGACGGCATCCGCTCGGTCGAGGCCCAGGCCGCCCTCCAGGACATGCGCGTCCGGCTACGCCGGTACGACGGAGTTCCGGAGGCCTAGGAGCTCAGAGAGAGGGATCCGCACTTCGGAATGAACAGGCTCGGTAGCTCCAGCACCGCCCTCAGGGCAGCTCCTCGATCCCCGCTGCCCCGCCTGCAACTCGGAGGACAGCTGTCCGACTTGACCTGTATCGTCATCCGATCGATCAGCAGGTCGAGGAAGGGGGAGGCATGACCGCACCACTGACTGAGGTAGCCGTAAAAAGGCTGGCCTACATCCGGATGCTGTACGAGCAGGGCGTGACCCAGGCCAAGCAGCCGATGCCCATGGGAGCCAGCAGCCTCCTGTCACTGCACGACTCTGTAGAGATGTTCCTTGTCCTCACGAGCGACGCTTTGAATGCGCAGGTCGACCGGAACACCCACTTCATGGACTACTGGAAGAAGATCAAGGGAGTCCCCTTGAGCGGCGCCCACGGCATGCGGCGCCTGAACGATGCCCGAAACGGGCTGAAACATGCCGGGGTCATGCCGACCGCTGAAGCTATCGAGCAGGGCCTGGCGGACACCTTTGCCTTTTTCGACGACAACGTGCCTCGGGTCTTTGGAGTCGCGCTCTGGTCGGTGGACACCTCACACGTCGTCCCGCAACAGGCAGCCCGCGAATGGACACGGAAGGCGTCAGAGCGCTTCGAAGCAGGAGAAGGTGGCACAGCCCTGGCCATGCTCCAGCTGGCCCTACGGCATGTGCTCGCCGAAGACCCCGGCGCACCCTACGGAACGACCATGTCGAAGCTGTCCCAATGGCGACCGTCTTTGAAGGGGCTACCGAGGTCCTTCGGAGCACTCTTCGGCCGCTCGTTCAACAACGACGCGAGCGATGCGACCAGGGGCGTACGAGACTTGGTGGAGGTGGTTGAAGGACTCACGGAAGCCATTCGCTGGATGACACTGGGTGGCAGTCTGCATCACTATGCACGGTTTCAGGCGTTGACGCCGACGAACATCGTTTGGGTGGGAAACCCCAGCGATGAGGACGTCGAGCGTCTCGCTAGAAGGCAGGAGTCACCGACACGGGAAGAATTCGATTTCTGTCGACAGTTCGTCGTGACGACAGCACTGCGGCAGGCTGACATCGCCGCTCACGTGGCACGCCCCTCGTGGCAAGCTGATGGCACCTCACCAAGCACGACCGATACGTGACTCCGGCTCGTCCAGGTGCGCTGGAGGTGGCGGCCATCCGTAGCCACCGTCCCGAAAACTGCTGGAATCTCCGTCATCCATAAGTCACGCAGGCCATCTGCGCAGGTCAGAGCCACCCTGCTCCTCCATCCACCAAGTGCCTTCTAAGCACTCGGCAGCGAAGCTGCGCGGCACGCCAAAGGCGTGTAGGTCCCAGTTGGAACCTCACCAAACCTCAATGCCAGCCCAGCGGGGTGCACTCGCTGGGCTGGCAGGCCAAAGGCCCCGCGTTCGGCTTCTGAAAACGTCGCGTTCGGCTGACCTCCGCGGACGCAACCATGGAGGGCCGAGGGAAGGTCAGCTCGTACAGCTGCCGGCCGTGCCCCAACGCAGGAACTCCGTGCCCCCAGCGCCGCCGAGGACCGCCACTGCGTACTGGGCGTAGCCCCACTCCTGCCCTGCGCGGGATTCCGCGAGAACCGTCCGGCAGGCCAGGCCAGCGGCGGCCTCTGCCCATTCCTCTCGCATGCTCTGGTCCCACTCGGGCTTCGTGGCCCACACGTACATCACGCCTTCGTGCGGAGCGAAGCCGATGCTGGTGTTCTCGTCGCTGATATATCGGGGGTCTTCGAACAGACGGGAGTTGGCGTTCCAGTCGACAAAGAGCTGGTGGACCGCCTCGGTTGCCACTCTGATTTCGCGCTTGTCGATGCTGGGGATCTGGGCCGCGGCCAGTCCTTCTTCGGTGGGGTGCCAGCTCGGCTCCTGCCCGGGGTCGGCGGCAGTGCGGTCGATGGTCTGCGTGATGCAGCCGGTGTTGGCGCGGAAGTCGTCCTCCCACACGATCGCCGGCGCCGTGGACGTGGTGTTGTCGACCAAGACGTACTCGTCGTACGGAAGGGACTTGTAGATGCCCGCCATCATGCGCAAGGTGAGGCAGGCGTTCTTGGCCACTCCCTGCACGACGCGTGACTCCATGGCCGGACCGCTGATGGCTATGTAGAGCTCTCTCCGGGCCGGGGCGTAGCCCACGTCGTACTGACCGCTGTAGTTGTACTCCTCGCCCATGCCGTAGCTGAGGTCGTGTCCGAGTGCGGCCTCGGTCTCGATCTCCGCCTCCCCCTTGGCTCGACGAGCCGCACGCCACGTGGCGATCGTCGCCTCGTCCGCGTTCGCAGGAGTAGGGGATGACGCGGCTTCCACCACAGCCTGGGAGCTTGCTGCGGGTGAAGCGGAAGCCGGCATGGTGGCGGTCTGGCTGGGGGATGCGCTGGCGGGAGGGCGGGAACTCGTCGAAGTCGTCTCCGTCTTATCGGGCTGCAGGGCCAGCGCTCCACCCGCCAGGCCACCTATGACAGTTCCCACCACCGCCGCGATGCTGACGAGTCGTCTGCTGGAACGGGCGGGACGTATCCAGTTCGGGTCGTCCAGAGTGGGAACAGCCCACTGGGCAGCGACGAGATCGCCCACCAGTGTCGGTTCCACACCGGGCGGCGCGACCTGTGTGGCCTGTGCTGCGAGGAGGGCGACGCATGTCTCGGCGGCGTCCCACGCAGTGACTCGGTCCCCCGGATCCTTGGCGAGAGCGCTGCTCACGACGGCGTGGAGTTCGCCGGGAAGGCCACACAGATCAGGATCCTCGGACATGACCCGGTAGGCGACCGCGTCGGGGGCTCCCCCGCCGAAGGGCGCACGACCGGTGGCTGCGAAGGCTATGAGGGCGCCCCAGACAAACATGTCGCCCTCGGGACCCGTTGTACCGGTGCGGTAGTGCTCGGGGCTGATCCATCCTGGGGTTCCGGTCAGAATGCCGGTGCGCGTCACGGATGTGCCGTCGGCGGCATGGGCGATGCCGAAGTCCAGGACTCGGGGACCGACCGGGGTCAGGATGACGTTCTGCGGCTTGACGTCCCTGTGGACGACGCCCGCGGCGTGGATGGCCGCGAGGGCCTGGGCTGTGCCCGTAGCAAAGGCGTAAAGGGTTCCACCGGCCAGCGGCCCGTGCGCGGCGATGTACCGATCGAGGGTGAGCCCTGGGGCGTAGACAGTGGCCAGCCACGGTGACGGTGCTTCGGCGTCAGCCGCGATCAGGGGTATGAGGCAGGGGCCCTGGACGCGGGCGGAGAGCTGGACTTCTCGGCGGAAGCGCGCCCGGAACTCCGCGTCGTCCGCCTGGGCAGGGTGGACGACCTTGACCGCGACCCGCAGACCGGCGGCGTCGAGGCCAGCGAACACCGTGCCCATGCCCCCTGACCCGAGGCGCCCGATGATCCGGTAGGGGCCGACGCGCTTGGGGTCACCGGGGTGGGCAGCCAGCACCCGCCCACCAGAACGAGCACTGCTCACCGGGCTTCCGATCTCCTTCAGACGTGCAGCAGGCCAAAGGCCGGACGCATGCCGGTACCTGAGAGCTGGATATTAGCCGCGCGTCGAGGCGATAGGCACTGCCTTCTCAGGCAATGGTCGGCAACGCTTCCTCATCGAGCGCACAAGAGCGAAACGGAGCCGACGAGCCTCGCTCGCCGTGCTCCGTCGCCTTCGCCGCAGCGCGTCTGTTCATCGGTGCGCGCCGCGGCCTGGCTCTCCCCGGCAATCGACTGACACCCCATCAGAACGAGCGTCAAATGAGCGTCACGAGCGTCATCTCAGCGTCAAGATATCGCCCGTAACGCCCACACGGCACATACCGCGCACCCGCAAAACCGCAGGTCAGACGTCCTTCTTCACCGGCTCCAGGATCGCCACGCACTCCACGTGATGCGTCATCGGGAACAGGTCGAACGCCCGCAGCGTGCGGACGCGGTAGCCGCTCTCCGCGAAGTAGGCGAGGTCGCGGGCGAGGGCGGCCGGGTCGCAGGCGACGTAGGCGATGCGGCGGGCGCCGAGGCCGGCGAGGTGGCGGACGGTCTGCTTGCCGGCGCCGGCGCGCGGGGGGTCCAGGACGATGAGGTCGACCTCGGTGATGCCGGTGCGCGGGAGGACCGACTCGACCTTGCCCTGTTCGATGCGGACGCGCGGGAAGCCGGCCAGGTTGTGGCGGGCGTCCTCGACGGCGCGCTTGCCGGACTCGATGCCGAGGACGGCGCCCTGGTCGCCGACGCGGTCCGCGAGGGCGCCGGCGAAGAGGCCGACGCCGCAGTAGAGGTCGAGGGCGGTGTCGCCCTTGCGCGGGAGGAGGCCCTGCATGACGGCCTTCATGAGGGTGTCGGCGGCCTTCGGGTGGACCTGCCAGAAGCCGCCGCTGCCGACGCGGTGGGTGCGGTCGTCGGCGCGCTCGCGGACGAAGGCGCGGCCGTGGACGCGGTGGACGCCGCCGTCCTTCTCGTCGACGCGCATCACGGAGACCGGCTTGTCGAGCTCGACGAGCGGGAGGCGGGCGCCGGGGCGGGGGGTCAGGATGACCTGGCGGTCGTTCGAGCCGGAGGCGGCGATCGCCTCGACGGCGGCCATGCCCTCCCAGGTGCGGGCCTCGATGCCGAGCTCCGAGACGCCCTGCGCGGCGATCATGCAGTGGTCGATGACCTGGACCTCGTGCGAGCGGTGCTTGCGCAGGCCCGCGTGTCCCTCGGCGTCGACGGCGTACTGGACGCGGGTGCGCCACTGCGGGACCTCGCCGGCCGGGAGCTTGTCGCCCTCGGCGGGGACGACCGTGCCGTCCCAGCCGGCCTCCTCGGGGGTGAGGCCGGCGAGCCGCTTCAGCTGCTCGGCGACGACCTCGCCCTTGAGGCGGCGCTGGGCGCCCGGCTTGGCGTGCTGCCAGTCGCAGCCGCCGCACTTGCCGGGGCCGGCGAAGGGGCACGGGGCCTCGATGCGGTCCTTGGAGGGGTCGAGGATCGCGACGGCGTCGGCGCGCAGGAAGCGGCTGGTGTCGTCGCCCTCGGTCACCCGGGCCCGGACGCGCTCGCCGGGCAGGGCGTGGCGGACGAAGAGGACGCGGCCCGCCTCCGTACGCGCGATGCAGTGGCCGCCGTGGGCGACCGGGCCGACCTCGACCTCGTACTCCTCCCCGATCAAGGACGTCACAGGGGTGTTCTGCATGATCGGGGACTCCGTAGCCGAGAGAAGAGAAGAAGAAGGCGGGCCGCTGCGCGGACAGCAGCCCACCAGTCTAGTTGCTCTTCGAGGCGGGTTCCTTCCTGGTCTTCTCGACCGGTCCGCGGCGGACCGAGCCGGGCGCGTTCCAGTCCTGGCGCTTGCGGGCCCGCTTCTTCGCGGCCTCGGACGACCGGAGCTGGTACGGGACCGAGGTCACCATGACGCCCGGGGTGAAGAGCAGCCGGCCCTTGAGGCGGAGCGCGGACTGGTTGTGGAGCAGGTGCTCGTACCAGTGGCCCACAACGTACTCCGGGATGTAGACGGAGACGGCGTCGCGCGGGCTCTCCTTGCGGAGGTTCTTCACGTACTCGATGACCGGCCGGGTGATCTCGCGGTACGGCGAGTCGAGGATCTTCAGCGGCACGTTGATGCCGCGCCGCTCCCACTCCTCGCGGAGCGCCTTGGTCTCCGCCGGGTCGACGTTCACGGTCAGCGCCTCCAGCTCGTGGGCGTGGAGCAGCTTCGCGTAGGCGAGGGCGCGGAGGGTGGGCTTGTGGAGCTTGGAGACGAGGACGATCGAGCGGACCCGGGAAGGGCGCACGTATTCGTCGGGGCGTTCCTCGGCGGCGGCGATCTCCTGGGAGACGGAGTCGTAGTGGCGGCGGATCGCGGTCATCGTCACGTAGAAGATCACCATGCCGAGGAGGGCGACCCAGGCGCCGTGGGTGAACTTGGTGGCGAGGACGACGACGAGGACGAGGCCGGTGAAGAAGGCGCCGAAGGCGTTGATCGCGCGGGAGCGGATCATGTGGCGGCGCTTGGCCGGGTCCTTCTCGCTCTGGAGGTGCCGGTTCCAGTGCCGGACCATGCCGATCTGGCTGAGCGTGAAGGAGACGAAGACGCCGACGATGTACAGCTGGATGAGGCGGGTGGAGTCCGCGCCGTAGATCCAGACGAGGAGGGCGGCGGCGCCGGCGAGGAGCACGATGCCGTTGGAGAAGGCGAGGCGGTCGCCGCGGGTGTGGAGCTGGCGCGGCAGGTAGCGGTCCTGGGCGAGGATCGAGCCGAGGAGCGGGAAGCCGTTGTACGCCGTGTTGGCGGCCAGGAAAAGGACGAGCGCGGTGGCGGCGGCGAGCAGCACGAAGAAGAACGTTCCGTCGCCGAAGACGGCGGCGGCGACCTGGGAGATCACCGGGTCCTGGACGTAGTCCTCGCCGACCGGGACGCCGTTGTGGAGCAGGTCCTGGGCGGGCTTCTCGGCCATCCGGACGTCGGTGGCGCCGGCCAGGAAGATGATGCCGCAGAACATGGTGACGGCAAGGCCGCCCATGAGCGCGAGGGTGGTGGCGGCGTTCTTCGACTTCGGCTTGCGGAAGGCGGGGACGCCGTTGGAGATGGCCTCGACGCCGGTGAGGGCGGCACAGCCGGAGGAGAAGGCGCGCAGCAGCAGGAAGATCAGCGCGAAGCCGGCGAGGCCGGGGTGCTCGGGCTTGATCTCGAAGTCGGCGGTGGGCGCCTTCATGGTGTCGCCGAGGACGATCCCGCGCCAGGCGCCCCAGGCGATCATGCAGAAGACGCCGAAGACGAAGACGTAGGTGGGGATGGCGAAGAGGCTGCCGGACTCCTTCACGCCGCGGAGGTTCATCACGGTGAGGAGGACGATCACGCCGATGGCGCAAGCGACCTTGTGCTCGACGACGAAGGGGATCGCGGAGCCGAGGTTCTCGATGCCGGAGGAGATCGAGACGGCGACGGTGAGGACGTAGTCGACGAGCAGGGCGCTCGCGACGGTCAGTCCGGCCTTCGGGCCGAGGTTGGTGGTGGCGACCTCGTAGTCGCCGCCGCCGCTCGGGTAGGCGTGCACGTTCTGCCGGTACGAGGCGACGACCGTGAACATCAGGACGACGACGGCCAGCGCGATCCACGGGCTGAAGTGGTAGGCCGACAGGCCCGCCACGGAGAGGACGAGAAGGACCTCGCCCGGTGCGTACGCCACCGACGAGAGGGGGTCGGAGGCGAAGACGGGGAGGGCGATCCGCTTGGAGAGCAGGGTCTCCCCGAGCTTGTCGCTGCGCAGGGCCCGCCCGATCAGGATCCGTTTGGGCACGTCGGTCAGTTTGGACACAACAGAGGATCGTAAGCGTTCGAAAAGAGCCAACCTCGCCGCGACCCCGGCCTCGCGGAAATCCATACGGAATCTTTCCGCGGGCCCCTCGGATGCGGTCCCGTTCCGCGTTGCGGCTTAAGCTCGGACCGGGCAACCCGGCAGGGCGTTGCCCGCCATGGCCCGGGCCGATCGGGCGAGGAAAGTTGTGAGCAGGGTGTTTTCGCAGGTCAGCAGGGCGATCAGGAGTGCGGGGTAGCGGGGACGTGCACATCGTCATCATGGGCTGCGGGCGAGTGGGAGCCGCTCTCGCGCAGACCCTGGAGCAGCAGGGCCACACGGTCGCCGTGGTCGACCAGGACCCGACGGCTTTCCGCCGCCTGGGCTCGGGTTTCGGCGGGCGGCGCGTCACCGGCGTCGGCTTCGACCAGGACACGCTGCGCGAGGCGGGGATCGAGGAGGCCGGTGCCTTCGCCGCGGTGAGCAGCGGCGACAACTCCAACATCATCGCGGCCCGGGTGGCCCGTGAGATGTTCGGCATCGAGAACGTGGCGGCGCGGATCTACGACCCGCGGCGCGCCGAGGTGTACCAGCGCCTGGGCATCCCGACGGTGGCGACGGTCCGCTGGACCGCCGACCAGATGCTGCGCCGGCTGCTGCCGTCGGGCGCGGAGCCGCTGTGGAGCGACCCGAGCGGTGGCGTGCAGCTCGCGGAGGTGCACACCTCCCCGGCGTGGATCGGGCACAAGATCAGCCGGCTGCAGGACGAGACCGGCGTGCGGGTCGCCTTCCTGACCCGGCTGGGCGAGGCGATCATCCCCACGTCGCAGACGGTCCTCCAGGAGGGGGACCTGGTGCACGTGATGATGCGGGTGGACGAGATCACGAAGGTCGAGGCGGCCTTCGCCGAGGGGCCCGAGGAGGGCGGTCACTGATGCGGGTCGCGATTGCGGGCGCGGGTGCGGTGGGCCGTTCCATCGCGGGCGAGCTGCTGGAGAACGGTCACGAGGTCCTGCTCGTCGACAAGGCGCCGACCGCCATCTCGGTGGAGCGGGTGCCGCAGGCGGAGTGGCTGCTGGCCGACGCCTGTGAGATCACCTCGCTGGACGAGGCGGCGCTGCAGCGCTGCAACGTGGTCATCGCGGCGACCGGCGACGACAAGGTGAACCTGGTGGTGTCGCTGCTCGCGAAGACCGAGTACGGCGTGCCGCGGGTGGTCGCCCGGGTGAACAACCCGAAGAACGAGTGGCTGTTCAACGAGGCGTGGGGCGTGGACGTGGCCGTCTCGACGCCGCGGCTGATGTCGGCCCTGGTGGAGGAGGCGGTGAGCGTCGGCGACCTGGTCCGGCTGCTCCGCTTCAGCCACGGCGACGCGAACCTGGTGGAGCTGACGCTGCCGCCGGAATCGGCGGTGGCCGGTACGCAGGTGGGCGAGGTCGCCTGGCCGCAGGACACGTCGCTGGTGACGATCATCCGCGGTTCGCGGGTCCTGACGCCGAGCCCCGAGGAGACCCTGGAGGCCGGCGACGAGCTGCTGTTCGTGGCGGCGCAGGCCCGTGAGGAGCAGCTGGAGGAGCTCCTCCAGGTCCGCCGGGAGCCGGCGGAGTAGCGGCACGGACCGTACGTACGCGGAAGGGCCCGGGACTGCCACAGGTCCCGGGCCCTTCGGCGTACGGCGGACGTCCGGGTGGCCGCGGGGCCCGTGAGGCGTCGGCGGCCGACCGCGGACGGCGGTGCCGGATCAGGTCTCGGTACGGCCCCGGGCCGCGGCCTCGCGTTCCTTCTCGGCCCGCTCCTCCGCCTCCATCTCGGCGAAGACGTCGATCGGCGGCGGCGCCTTGGCGAGGAAGATCCAGGTGAGGTAGACGGCGAGCAGGAAGGGCGGGATCTTCAGCGCGACGAGGACCCAGCCGAGCTGGGTGGTGTCGGCCCACCAGTAGAGCGGGAAGAGGATCGCGCACTTGGCGAGCAGGATGAGGCCCCAGGCCCAGCTGGCCTTGGCGTACGCCTTCTTCCGTCCCGGGTTGCGGGTCCGCCAGGAGAGGTTCTCCTTGAAGACCGGGCCGAGGATGAGGCCGATCAGGGGGACGCCGGCGAGCGTGGTGATGATGTACGCGAGGCCGAGGCCCAGCGTGTAGAGCATGCCGGGGAGGTAGAAGTCCTTCGCGTTGCCGGTCATCATCGCGAAGACGACGCCGAAGCCGACGCCGAAGACGCCGCTGAAGGCGTGCTTGACGGTGTCGCGGCGGACCAGCCGTACGACGACGAGCAGCAGGGAGACGGCGAGCGCGGCGACGGCCGAGCTCTTCAGGTCCTTGTTGACCGTGTAGATCGTGACGAAGAGCAGTCCGGGCAGGACCGTCTCGACCATGCCCCGGACGCCGCCGAACGCCTCGAAGAGCGCGGCCTCGGTCACCGCCTTGTCGGTCCGGGCGTCCTGGTCCGGGGTCGGCGGTGCGGTGGTCGGCTTGTCGACGGACGTCACCGGCTACTCCTGTCCGAGCGGTCGGAGCTCGTATTTGGGGTTGAAGAGGACCCGCCGGCCGTGGCTCATGGCGATCCGGCCGGAGGCGATCAGCTTGCGGCCGGGCTCGATGCCCACGATGGAGCGGCGGCCCAGCCAGACGACGTCGAGCGGCGCGGTGCCGTCGAAGAGCTCGGCCTCCAGGGCGGGGACACCGGCCCGGGGGCGCAGTGTGACCGTGCGCAAGGTACCAGTGACCTTGACGATCTGGCGGTCGGAACAGTCCGAGATCCGCGTGCAGCCCGAGGCCGCCGTGTCCTCCTGGAGCTCCTCCGACTCCAGGTCCTCCGGGGAGGAGGAGAGCCGGTCGAGCATCCGGCGGAACCGGCCTGCCGGCTTGTCGGTACGGGGTGCAGCACTCATACCTGAAAGCGTACCGGCCGGGGCTCCGGCGGGAAGATGCCCGTATCACCGTTCGAAGCGGTACCCCATGCCCGGTTCGGTGACGAAGTGGCGGGGGTGCGAGGGGTCGGCCTCCAGTTTGCGGCGCAGCTGGGCCATGTAGACCCGGAGGTAGTTGGTCTCGGTGCCGTACGAGGGCCCCCAGACCTCCTGGAGGAGCTGCTTCTGGCTGACGAGCCGGCCGCTGTTGCGGACCAGGACCTCCAGGAGGTGCCACTCGGTGGGGGTGAGCCGGACGTCGCGCCCGTCGCGGTGGACCTTCTTGGCGGCGAGGTCGACGGTGAAGCCCTCGGTCTCGACCACGACGACGCCGTCCTCGGCGCCGCCGACGGGTTCGGCGCGGCGGACGGCGGCGCGCAGCCGGGCGAGGAGTTCGTCCATGCCGAACGGCTTGGTGACGTAGTCGTCGGCGCCGGCGTCGAGCGCCTCGACCTTCTCGTCGGAGGTGTGCCGGGCGGAGAGGACGATGATCGGGACCCGGGTCCAGCCGCGGAGCCCCTTGATGACGTCGACGCCGTCGAGGTCGGGCAGGCCGAGGTCGAGGACGACGACGTCGGGGTGGCGTTCGGCGGCGAGCCGGAGGGCGGTGGCGCCGTCGGGCGCGGAGTCGACCTCGTACTTCCGTGCCTTGAGGTTGATCACCAGGGCGCGGACGATCTGCGGCTCGTCGTCGACCACGAGGACCCGGGTCATGTCGGAGGGCCTTCCTTCTGCTGTGCGGGTGTACGGGGGTGGGTACGGGAGCGGGTTCGGGTACGCGGGCGGGGCCGGGCGCGGCCCGGGATCAGGTCACCGCCCCGGCGGGCAGCTCGGCCGGGGGTCCCGGCGGGGCGCCGCCGGCGGCGCGGAGGGTGAGGACCATGGTGAGGCCGCCGCCGGGGGTGTCCTCGGCGCTGAGGGTGCCGCCCATGGCCTCCACGAAGCCGCGGGCGACGGCGAGGCCGAGGCCGACGCCGGAGCCGCGCGGGGCGTCGCCGAAGCGCTGGAAGGGCTCGAAGATGCCGTCCTTGGAGGCGTCGGGGACGCCGGGGCCGCGGTCGACCACGCGGAGTTCGACGCGGTCGCCGAGGACGCTGGCCCCGACGGCGACGGGCACGCCGTCCGGGCTGTACTTGACGGCGTTCTCGACGATGTTGGCGACGGCCCGTTCCAGGAGGCCCTTGTCGACCTCGACCATGGGCAGGGATTCGGGGATGTCGGCCTCGGCGCTGCCGTCGGGGACGCCTCCGAGGGCCATGGGGACGACCTCGTCGAGGTCGACGGCGCGGATCAGCGGGGTGACCGTGCCGGTCTGGAGGCGGGACATGTCGAGGAGGTTGCCGACGAGGTGGTCGAGGCGGTCGGCGCCGGCCTCGATGCCTTCGAGGAGTTCGGCCCGGTCCTCGTCGGACCACTCGACGTCGTCGGAGCGCAGCGACGACACCGACGCCTTGATGCCGGCGAGCGGGGTCCGCAGGTCGTGGCTGACGGCGGCGAGCAGCGAGGTCCGGATCTTGTTGCCCTCGGCGAGCTTGCGGGCCTCCTCCGCCTCGCCGACCAGCCGCTGCCGGTCGAGGACCACGGCCGCCTGGGCGGCGAAGGCGCCGAGCACCCGGCGGTCCTCGGCGGGCAGCACCCGGCCGGTGAGGGCGAGCGCGAGGTGGTCGCCGACCGGCATGTCGACGTCGGCGTCCTCGGGGCGGGCGGCGGGGTGGGGGCCGACGGCCGCGGCCCGGTTCCACGGCTCGGCGCCGTCGGCCCGTTCGAGGAGGGCGACGGACTCCATGGAGAAGGTCTCGCGGACCCGTTCCAGGAGGGCGTCGAGGCTGGTCTCGCCGCGCAGCACGCTGCCGGCGAGGTAGGACAGCACCTCGGACTCGGCGCGCAGCCGGGCCGCCTGGTGGGTGCGCCGGGCGGCCAGGTCGACGACGGAGGCGACGGCCATGGCGACGCCGAAGAAGACCGCGATGGCGACGATGTTCAGCGGGTCGGCGATCGTGATCCGGTGGATCGGCGGGGTGAAGAACCAGTTGAGCAGCAGCGAGCCGACGGCCGCCGAGGCGAGCGCCGGCAGGAAGCCGCCGAGCAGCGCCGCGCCGACGGTGAGCGCCAGGAAGAGCAGCATGTCGTTGGCGAGGCCGAGGTCGGCGTCGGTGTGGGTGAGCAGCAGGGCGAGCGCGAAGGGGGCGGCGACGCCGACGAGCCAGCCGCCGAGGATCCGGGAGCGGCCGAGGCGGGCGCCGCGGGCGACCGGGAGGCCGCGGCCCTTGGCGACCTCGCCGTGGGTGACGATGTGGACGTCGAGGTCGGGGCCGGAGTCGCGGGCGACGGTCTGGCCGACGCCGGGGCCGAGGACGTACTGCCAGGCGCGGCGGCGGCTGGAGCCGAGGACGATCTGGGTGGCGTTGACCCCGCGGGCGAACTCCAGGAGGGCGGTCGGTATGTCGTCGCCGATGACGTGGTGGAAGGTGCCGCCGAGGTCCTCGACGAGGGTGCGCTGGACGGCCAGCTCCTTGGGCGAGGCGGCGGTGAGGCCGTCGCTGCGGGCGATGTAGACGGCGAGGACCTCGCCGCCGGCGCCCTTCTCGGCGAGCCGGGTGGCGCGGCGTATCAGGGTGCGTCCCTCGGGGCCGCCGGTGAGGCCGACGACGATCCGCTCGCGGGCCTGCCAGGTGGAGCGGATGTTGTGCTCGCCGCGGTAGCGGCGCAGGTACTCGTCGACCCGGTCGGCGGTCCACAGCAGGGCCAGCTCGCGGAGGGCGGTGAGGTTGCCGGGGCGGAAGTAGTTGGAGAGGGCGGCGTCGACCTTGTCGGGGGTGTAGACGTTGCCGTGGGCCATGCGGCGGCGCAGGGCCTCGGGCGACATGTCGACCAGTTCGATCTGGTCGGCGCGGCGGACGATCTCGTCGGGGACGGTCTCCTGCTGCCGGACGCCGGTGATGGCCTCGACGACGTCGCCGAGGGATTCGAGGTGCTGGATGTTGACGGTGGAGACGACGTCGATGCCGGCGGCGAGAAGTTCGGCGACGTCCTGCCAGCGCTTGGGGTTCCGGGAGCCGGGGACGTTGGTGTGGGCGAGTTCGTCGACGAGGGCGACGGCGGGGCGGCGGGCGAGGACGGCGTCGACGTCCATCTCGGTGAAGGACGTGCCCCGGTACTCGACGGTGCGGCGCGGGACCGTCTCCAGGCCGTGCAGCAGCACCTCGGTGCGCGGCCGGCCGTGGTGCTCCACGAACCCGACGACGCAGTCGGTGCCGCGCTCCACCCGGCGATGGGCCTCGGCGAGCATCGCGTACGTCTTGCCGACGCCCGGTGCCGCGCCGAGATAGATCCGAAGCGTGCCACGTCCCATGGACCGACCATACGTCCGGCTGATCGGACATTCCGCACCCGGAGGAACACCCGTGGTGGTATTGACGTGATCCTGACGCCCGCCCGGGTCCCGCGGTCCGCCGCCGGGCGGGCCGGTCAGGCCTCGACTATCTCGCCGTCGCGGAGTTCGAGGACGCGGTCCGCGAGGCCGAGGAGCTGGTGGTCGTGGGTGGCGACGAGGGCCGTGCAGCCCTCGCTGCGGACGACGGCCCGGAGCAGTTCCATGACGGCGAGGCCGGTCTCGGCGTCGAGCTGGCCGGTCGGCTCGTCGGCGATGAGGAGGGCCGGCCGGTTGGCGAGGGCGCGGGCGATGGCGACCCGCTGCTGCTGGCCGCCGGACAGCTCGCCGGGGCGCTGGTTGGCGTGGTCGGCGAGGCCGACGAGGGCCAGGAGCAGGGCGACCCGCTCCTCCCGCTCGGCGGGGTCCGCGGCGCGCAGCCGCAGCGGGACGCCGACGTTCTCGGCGGCGGAGAGGATGGGCAGCAGGCCGAAGGACTGGAAGATGAAGCCGATCCGGTCCCGGCGCAGCGCCAGCAGGCCCTCCTCGCCGAGGGTGGAGAGGTCGGTGCCGTCGATGACGATCCGGCCGCCGTCGGCGCTGTCGAGGCCGCCGACGAGGTTGAGGAGCGTGGTCTTGCCGGAGCCGGAGCGCCCCTTGAGGGCGACGAGCTCACCGCGGGAGACGTCGAAGGAGACACCCTTGAGGGCGTGGACGGCGGCCTCGCCCTCGCCGAAGGTGCGGCGCAGCCCCTCCACCCGGATCATCGGCCCCCCGGCCGGGTCCTCCGCCACGGCCGTCGCGGACCGCGTGCTGTTCTCGCTCACCTTGCGCTCCCCCTCCTCGAACACCTGCGCAGACCAGTATGGTCGGCCGCCGCGCCCGGGACCAGGGTCCGGAACCCTGAGCGGACCCCGGTCTTCGGACGCCGCTCCCCCGTGACCGGACGCCCCTCCCGTAGGGGAGCCCCGCAGGGGAGGTACGGGCCGGCCGCCCCTGCGGGGCTCCGCCGGTCCCTGAACCGCCGGTGGGCCGCCGTCCGTACGGTGTGCGTACGGGCGGCGGCCCACCGGACCGGGGCTCGCGGGGTGCGTCAGCGGATCTCGGAGATCTCCGGGCCGCGCTGGAGCTGGCCCATGCCGCCGGAGAAGCGGGACCCGGCCTGCTCCTCCTGCTGCACGCCGTCCGGCACCATCTGGGCGTCGTTGGGCAGCTTGAGGACGAGCGGGTCGCGCGGGGCCATCGGGCCCTCGCCGCGGTTGACCACGGTGTCCCGGACGATCTGCTCCAGCAGGCCGGCGGCCTCGGGCTGGACCGCGCCCTGGCCGGAGATGACGCCGCGCAGGAACCAGCGCGGGCCGTCGACGCCGACGAAGCGCACGATCTGCACGCCGCGGTTGCCGTCGGGCAGCTGGACGGGGACCTGCGCGCGCAGCTCCCAGCCGAGCGGGCCCTCGACCTCGTCGATGGCGCCGCCCTGCTGGACGATGCCGGTGGCGATCTCCTCGCGGACCTCGCCCCAGATGCCTACCTTCTTGGGCGCCGCGAACGCCTGGAGCTGCACGGCGCTGTCGCGCAGCACGATGGTCGCGGCGACGATCGCGTCGCCCGCCACCTCCACGCGGAGCTCCATGCCCTCGACCCCGGGCACGAAGAGGCCGCCGAGGTCGACGCGGCCCTCCTCGGGCTTGGCGACCTCGGAGATGTCCCAGGGGCCGTCGGGCCGGGGCGCCGGCGGAAGGTTCACCTTGCGCGGCTGGTCGGCCGCGTCCGCGGCGTCCTCGCCGGCCACGGCGTCGACGACCTGCTCGGCCTCGCCCGCCTTGCCGGCGGCACCGCTCTTCTTGCGACGTCCGAACACGTCACTGTCCTTCCCGGTCGGATACGACCGAAGCGTATCGATTCCCACCCGTGGTGCCGTCCACGGCGGCATGGCCGCCGGTGGACCCGAAGCCCCCCTCGGCCCGCGCCGAGCCGGGAAGCTCCGCCACCTCGTGGAAGCGCACCTTCTCGACCTGCTGGACGACCAGTTGGGCAATCCGGTCGAACCGTTCGAACCGCACGCTCTCGCGCGGGTCGAGATTGACCACGATCACCTTGATCTCTCCACGGTACCCGGCATCCACCGTCCCCGGGGCATTCACGAGCGCGACTCCGCAGCGCGCGGCCAGTCCGGAGCGGGGGTGCACGAAGGCGGCGTAGCC
Source organism: Microtetraspora glauca (assembly GCA_000721275.1). Lineage (GTDB taxonomy): Bacteria > Actinomycetota > Actinomycetes > Streptomycetales > Streptomycetaceae > Streptomyces. Next base: position 75,112 of record JOFO01000027.1, read on the forward strand.
GTCCGGGAGGGCGATCGACACGCCGGTGGGCAGCACGGCGCGCTCGCCGGGGGCCAGCGCGGCGGCCTCGGTGGTGACGAGGTCGGCGCCGGCGTCGCCGGGGTGGCCGTAGGCGGGGATCGGCACGTCCGGGTCGACCCGGCGGATCAGGACGTCGACGGGAGGACGCATCAGGGGTTCACCTCGAAGGCGCGGGCGCGCCGGACCTGGTCGGGGTCGGACATGGCGGCCTGGATCTCCTCCGGCCGCCCGTTGTCGATGAAGTGGTCGACCTTGACCTCGACGAACATGGCGTCGGCCCGGACGGCGACGGGGCCGTCGGGGCCGCCGATGCGGCCGGTGGCGGTCGAGTAGATCTTGCGCCCGTGGACGGCGGTGACCTCGGCCTGGAGGTGGAGCACGGTGCCGACGGGCACGGGCCGGCGGAAGTCGGTCTCCAGGCGGCCGGTCACGGCGATGACGCGGAGCAGCCAGTTCAGGGAGCCGAGGGTCTCGTCGAGGGCGGTGGCGAGCACGCCGCCGTGGGCGAGCCCGGGGGCGCCCTGGTGGTCGGGGGTGACGGTGAACTCGGCCGTGACGGTCACGCCCTCGCCCGCGCGGGCGTCCAGGTGGAGGCCGTGGGGCTGCCCGTCGCCGCACCCGAAGCAGTGGCCGTAGTGCGAGCCGAGCGGCTCGCCGGGGGTGGGTGCGTCCGGATGGCGGGTCGGCGCCACGGCGTCGGCCGGCGGAGTGAGGGCGGCAGATGTTCCAGTCACAGGCGCAGACCTTACCCGCGCGGCCGGCCGCGGGGCGCGCCGTGCCAAGCTTGGACGCATGCAGCCTTCCGCATCGAGCCCCGGCCCGACCCCCTCGCCGGGGGCCTCCTCGCCCGTGTCCCCCGCGGCCTCCGCGGCGCCCCGTTTCGACGAGCGGCTGACCGTGCCCGGTTCGTGGTGGGTGATCGTCGTCCTGCTGGCGCTCTCCGGCGGTCTGATCATGTTCCCGCTGGGGACGGTGCCGCTGCTGGGCGGTCTGATCGTGGCGGGCGTGGCGGCCGGTGTGGCGGCGTCCTCGTACGGCTCGGCCCGGATCCGCGTGGTGGCCGGTTCGCTGGTGGCGGGCGAGGCCCGGGTGCCGGTGTCGGCGCTGGGGGCGGTCGAGGTGCTGGACGAGGAGGAGGCGCGCGCCTGGCGCACGCACAAGGCGGATCCGCGCGCCTTCCTGCTGATGCGCAGCTACGTGCCGCGGGCGGTGCGGATCGTGGTGACGGATCCGGCGGATCCGACGCCGTACCTGTACGTGTCGACGCGGGACCCGGAGGGCCTGGCGGCGGCGGTCGAGGCGGTACGGGCGGAGGGCTGAGCCCTACGCCGTACGGGAGTCCGTCCGGACCCGTCCTGGGTCCGTCCCGGGGCCGCTCCGGGCGGCCCTGGGCGGTCTAGAAGCCGAGTTCCTTGGGGTTCTCCGGCTGTTCCAGCGGGGGCAGCGCGTCGAGCCTGTCCCAGGGGACCTGGCGGGCCCTGAGGTCCTTGCGGATGTGGCCGGCGAGCTTCCTGGTGTCGCGCCGGTTCATGACCGCGCCGACGGCCGCGCCCACCATGAACGGGGTGAGGTTCGGCAGGTTGCGGACCATGCGCTTCATGATCTGCTGGCGCAGTTCGCGCTTGAGCTGGCCGCCGAGGGCCGCGTTGATCGTCGTGGGCTTCGTGGGGTCGATGCCCCGTTCCTCGGCCCAGGAGGTCAGGTAGGCGGCGGAGCGCTGGGGCAGCGTGCCGGGCGGGCGCAGTCCGTAGACCTCGTGGAGTTCGGCGATGAGCTTGAGCTCGATCGCGGCGACGCCGGTGATCTCCGCTGCCAGCTCGGCCGGCATGGCCGGCGGTACGGGGAGCATGGCGGCGGCGCCGACGCCCGCGCCGACGGTCGAGCTGGCGTTGGCCGCGCCGAAGACCAGCTTGTCGGCGATCTCCTCGGGGCCGAGCCCGGGGAACTGCTTGCGCAGGGTCGCGAGGTCGCGTACGGGGACGCGGGGGGCCAGGTCGATGACCCGGTCGGCCAGGTAGGCGATGCCGGCCCTGGCGCCGTCGCCGCTCCGCTTCACGCCCTGTTTGACGCCCGCCACGCTGCGGCGGACGGCGTCGATGCGCGCGGCGTCGATCCGGACGCGGTCGAGCTGTGCGCGCGCCGGGTTGGCCAGCCGCTTGACGACGTCCAGCCTGCCGTGACGGCTCGCGTCACGCTCGTCGGGCGCCTCGGGGTCCGAGGGGCCTTCGGGGTCCCGCTCCGCGGGGAGCGGTGCCTCGCCCGGGCCGGGGGCGCCGGCAGCTGCGAGCGAGGCCGTGGGGCCTCGCTCGTCGTCCGCCACGCCGAAGGAGGGCAGGGGGGCGGCCTGCTCGGCGTCGGGAGCCTCCTGGGCGCCTTCTGTCGGGCCTGTGCCGCCCTTGTACGTCCAGGGCTTCAGGGGAAGCCTCGGACGCCGCTTCCGGGACGGTGTGTCGCCTGCCACGGCCGCGCCTGTCTCAGTCGCAGTCGCGGCAGATCGGCTGGCCGTTCTTCTCGCGCGCCAGCTGGCTGCGGTGGTGCACGAGGAAGCAGCTCATGCAGGTGAACTCGTCGGCCTGCTTGGGCAGGACCCGGACGGCCAGCTCCTCGTTCGAGAGGTCGGCGCCGGGGAGCTCCAGGCCCTCGGCGGCCTCGAACTCGTCGACGTCGACGGTCGAGGTCGACTTGTCGTTCCGGCGGGCCTTGAGCTCCTCAAGGCTGTCCGAGTCGACGTCGTCGTCGGTCTTGCGTGGGGTGTCGTAATCCGTTGCCATGTCGCTCTCCCCCTCTGGGTCGTTGCGGGTGTCTCAGCGCACGTAACGCGTGAGAGGTCGGACTTGTGCCCGACCTGAGGCGCAGATTTTGCCTCACATCAAGGTCTGTTACTCAATCGACACCCGTCCCGCGCGCTCAACGAGTGATCGGTACGAGTGGCGATGCGGACCGTACACGGTCCCGGGGGCCGCCGCGCGCGCCGCCACCCCGTGTACTTTCCGCCCGTCGATGCCCGGGAAACCCGGACTTTTCCGGGTTTTCCCCCGGAATTCACGGTCACGGAGCGCGACCCGACGGCCACGAACGCTTGTGATCGATCACACATGCGCATCTCGCGACCGGGGTCACGGAATTCCGCTCAAAGCGAACAGTTCGGGCCGGGTCCGGGCAGTCTGTCAGATCGGCAGGGTGACACGCATCACCAGGCCGCCGCCCTCGCGGGGCTCCGCGCTGATGCGCCCGCCGTGCGCCCGGGCCACCGAGCGCGCGATCGACAGACCGAGCCCGACACCCTTGTCGCTGCCGGTCCGCTCCTGCCTCAGCCGCCGGAACGGCTCGAACAGATTGTCGATCTCGTACGCAGGGACCACCGGGCCCGTGTTCGACACCACGAGCACCGCCTGGCCGTGCTGGGCCTCCGTGGTCACCTCGACCCAGCCGCCCTCCGGGACGTTGTACCGGACGGCGTTCTGGAGCAGGTTCAGGGCGATCCGCTCCAGCAGCACGCCGTTGCCCTGCACCACGACCGGGGGCCGCTCGCCGCGCATCTCGACGCCCCTGGCCTCGGCCTCCGCGTGGACCTGGTCGACCGCCCGCTCGGCGACCTCGGCGAGGTCGACGGGCTTGCGCTCCACGATCTGGTTGTCGCTGCGGGCGAGCAGCAGCAGGCCCTCGACCAGCTGCTCGCTGCGCTCGTTGGTGGCCAGCAGGGTCTTGCCGAGCTGCTGGAGCTCGACCGGCGCCCCGGGGTCGGAGAGGTGGACCTCCAGGAGGGTGCGGTTGATCGCCAGCGGGGTCCGCAGCTCGTGCGAGGCGTTGGCGACGAAGCGCTGCTGGGCGGTGAAGGCCCGCTCCAGGCGGTCCAGCATCTCGTCGAAGGTGTCCGCCAGCTCCTTCAGCTCGTCGTCCGGGCCGTCCAGCTCGATCCGGCGGGCCAGGTCGGAACCGGCCACCTGCCGGGCGGTGCGGGTGATCCGGCCGAGCGGCGAGAGCACCCGGCCCGCCATGGCGTAGCCGAAGGCGAAGGCGATGATGCTCAGCCCGAGCAGGGCGAAGAGCGAGCGGCGCAGCAGGTCCTGGAGCGCCAGGTCGGTCTGGTGGCGCAGGCAGATCGAGACGGCCGCGTTGAACTGCTCGCCGGTGCCCTTGTCGGGCAGCACGCACTCCGCCGTGGTGGGCAGGACCCGCCCCTCGACGATCTTGAACGGCAGCCGGGCGACGCTGTCGGTGAGGCTCTGCGCGGTGAAGAGGTAGATGATCGACAGCAGCAGGATGCCGGCGATCAGGAACATGCCGCCGTACAGCAGCGTGAGCCGTATCCGGATGGTGGGCCGGAGCAGCGGTCTGACCGGGTCCCGGGGGTCCCAGGTGGGCTTCGGCGGCGCCTGCGGGTGCGGCACCGGGGTGGTGGCCATCGGTTCAGATCCGGTAGCCGGAGCCGGGGACGGTGACGATGACGGGCGGCTCGCCCAGCTTGCGCCGCAGCGTCATCACGGTGACCCGGACCACGTTGGTGAACGGGTCGGTGTTCTCGTCCCACGCCTTCTCCAGGAGCTGCTCCGCCGAGACGACGGCGCCCTCGGAGCGCATCAGCACCTCCAGGACGGCGAACTCCTTGGGCGCGAGCTGCACCTCGCGGCCGTCCCGGAAGACCTCGCGGCGGTTGGGGTCGAGCTTGATGCCGGCCCGCTCCAGGACCGGCGGCAGCGGCACGGAGGTGCGGCGCCCGAGGGCGCGCACGCGCGCGGTGAGCTCGGTGAAGGCGAAGGGCTTGGGGAGGTAGTCGTCGGCGCCCAGCTCCAGGCCCTCGACCCGGTCGCTGACGTCGCCGGAGGCGGTGAGCATCAGGATCCGGGTGGGCATGCCCAGTTCGACGATCTTGCGGCAGACGTCGTCGCCGTGGACCAGGGGCAGGTCGCGGTCGAGGACGACGACGTCGTAGTCGTTGACCCCCACGCGCTCCAGGGCGGCGGCGCCGTCGTACACGACGTCGACGGCCATGGCCTCCCGGCGCAGTCCGGTGGCCACCGCATCGGCGAGCAGCTGCTCGTCCTCGACGACGAGTACGCGCACGTCGTTCTTCCTTCCCTCCGGCACCCGGTCCGGGCGGGCCGGGGGCGCTGCTGAGCACTGACTGTGCGTGTCCATCCTGCCCCGTACGCGCGTAAACCGGCTGTAAGTCGGCGGGGCCCGGCCGCCCGCGCGGGTGCGGCTGGTGGGGCCCGAGGGGCGGGTGGGGAAGCGGCACCGAGAATTCACCGGACTCGGGGGGAAGTTGAGGTTTCCGGCTCCTGAGGGGTGGGGAGGAGGTGTGCACACCCCGCGATCACGCCCTGCTTGTGGCACGCCCACGGCTCTCTTCCGTCCCCCGGGAGAGCGTGTGATCCACCCACCCCCGGCACACCCCCGTGCCGCCGGAACCATGAGGAGGGGCGCATGGACGCTTTCACCGCAGGGCTGCTGCACCGCATCAGGACCACGCAGTCGGACCTCACGCGGGCCCGCGAGACCGGCGACGACTACCTCGCGGACGTCGAGCAGGCCGAGCTGGAGGACCTGCACCGGCTGGCCGCCGAGCACGGCGTGGAAATCGCGTCGGCCTGCGCGCAGAGCGCCTGAGCGACGCCGCTCCCCGGAGCGGCGCGGCGGTGCCCCGGAACCGTTCGGTTCCGGGGCACCGCCGTGTCCGGGTCCGCCCGGTCGTGCCGGGCGCTCAGTCGTGCCAGGCGCCGAGCCGGTCGAGCAGCTCCTGGAGCGGTCCGAAAAGGCCGTCGGGGGCCGCCACGGCCAGTTCTCCGGACTCGGGCTCCCCCGGGCGCCCGCCGGTGCGCGCGCCCGCCTCGCGGGCGATCAGGGCCCCTGCGGCGTGGTCCCAGGGGTTGAGCCCGCGCTCGTAGTACGCGTCGAGCCGGCCGGCCGCGACGTCGCACAGGTCGATGGCGGCGGAGCCGCCCCGCCGGATGTCCCGGACCAGCGGAAGGACCTCGCGGACGACCTCGGCCTGGTGGGCGCGGCGGGACTGCACGTAACCGAAGCCGGTGCCGAGCAGGGCCTGGTCGAAGGGGGGCGCGGTGCGGACGGCTAGCCGCCGCTCGCCCAGGTACGCGCCGCCGCCGAGGACGGCGCGGAAGGTCTCGCCGCGCAGCGGGGCCTCGACGACGCCGACGACGGTCTCGCCCTCGTACTCGGCGGCGATGGAGACCGCCCAGGACGGGAGGCCGTAGAGGTAGTTCACGGTGCCGTCGAGGGGGTCGATGACCCAGCGGACACCGCTGGTGCCGGTGGTGGCCGCGCCCTCCTCGCCGAGCAGGCCGTCGTGGGGGCGGTGCTCGGCGAGGAAGCCGGTGATCAGCTTCTCGGCGGCGATGTCCATCTCGGTGACGACGTCGATGGCGCTGGTCTTGGTGGCGGCGACGGCCAGGTCCTCGGGGCGGCCGTCGCGCAGCAGGGCGCCGGCCCGCCGCGCGGCCTCCAGGGCCAGGTCGAGGAGTTCGGCGAGCAGGGGGGCGGGGGCGGGGGTCACGGCGTGGCTCCTCAGGCGTAGGGGCTGTCGGCGCCGGCGGCGGCCGGGTGCTCGGTGCGGGCGGGGCAGCAGCCGATGGGGCAGAGGTCGTGGGAGGGTCCGAGGGCGCCCAGGGCGCAGCGCTCCGCGCGCGTGCCGCGTTCGGCGGCG
>JOFO01000028.1 GCA_000721275.1 Microtetraspora glauca
CTCGCACTGGAACGGCTACAAGCTCGACTTCAGCAAGTACACGTGCCTCGGGAACTACATCAAGAACACGTTCACCTACATCGGCGTCCGCGGCGACGGCGCCCCGCAGTGGCGCTCCGGCGCCGGCAACGTCTACGCCGACGAGGGCAACCACTGGGACGTGACCTTCTACAACTGCGGCGGCTGCTGAACCCGCCGCCCCACCGCGCGCGCGGGTCCCCCCGGGCCGGGGGGCCCGCGCGCCCGTAACCGTCAGCCTGACCGCACATGGAGGAACAACGTTGACCCCCGAAGTCTCCCGCCGCACCGCACTCCTGACGGCAGTCGGCGGTGCGCTCGCCCTGTCCGCCCTGCCCTCCGGAGCCGCGCAGGCGGCGCCCCTTCCGGCGGCGGCCCGCGGAAAGCCGTTCGTGACGAACCCCCGCGAGACCGGCGCACTCTACGACGCCGACGCCGCCCGCACCGCGCACGGGGAACCGCTGAACGCCGCCGTCGGCTGCGCCACGGGACGCGGAGGCCGGAGCTGATGGCCACGTTCGTCACCCGCGCCCAGTGGGGCGCCCGCGCCCCCAAGAGCGTCAGCAACAGCATCACCCCGGCACAGGGGGGCGTGGTCGTCCACCACGTCGACGCCGTCAAGGTCGCCGAGGCCGACCACGCCGACTGCGCCGCGCAGGTGCGGGGCATCCAGAACTACCACATGGACCAGAACGGCTGGTCGGACATCGCCTACAGCCACCTGGCCTGCGTGCACGGCTACCTCTTCCAGGGGCGGGGCGAGAACGTCCGCACCGCTGCCCAGGGCACCACCCAGGGCAACGACGACTGGTACGCGGTCTGCGCCCTGACCGGTGGCACCGGGAGCGACTACGACGCCGTCACCGCCGGGCTGATCGACGCCATCCGCCACGGGGTCAACCGGCTGCGGGTGTCCGGCGGTGCCGCGCCGGCCATCACCGGCCACCGCGACCACCACGCGACCGGCTGCCCGGGGAACCTGTACTCCCGGGTCATCAGCGGCGAGGTCAACCCCGGCGGCGGCCCGCTGCCCTATCCGGGGGTCGCCTTCCGGCAGTCCCCGGTCACCGTGCACGCGAGCGTGGCCACCTGGCAGTACCGCATGAACAGCGCGCACGGTTACCGCCTCACCGTGGACGGGCAGTACGGCCCCGGCTCCGACGCGGCCTGCCGAAGCTTCCAGTCGAGCAGGGGCCTGACGGTGGACGGCGTCGTCGGACCCGCGACGTGGGGGGCGACGTTCGCCTAGAGCGGCGCGCGCCAGGGGGCGACGGTGTCCCGCACGGTGGTCCCGTGCGGGACACCGTCGCGTCGCCTCCGGAGACTGGGGAGATTCCGTAAGAGGCGGTGGATCCCCCGGGGTTCAGAGGTTCAGGGACGCCAGACAGCGAGAGCCGGCGCCACTGAGTCGCAGCACTCTCGGCGGGAATGACGACGTCAGGGTCCTCGATCTCGTCCCCTGCTCCGCCCGTGGCGAGGGGCCGGCTAGGTGCGGAGGGGAGTCAGACAGGTGCCGTCGGGCGCGCCGGCGCGCAGCGCATCGGCGGCGTACGGGTCGAACCGCTTGCCGCCCTTCACCGCGGCTGCTTCCTTGGAGAAGAGCGGATGGATGAAGCCGTCCTCCGGCGCGGTACAGGCATCGTTGGCGATCACGTGTCGGGAAGGACCGAGCACCAGCTTCCCGTCCCTCACCGTCACGCTCAGTTGTCGCCGTACGACCACCCTGGCCACTTCTTCGCGGCCGGGGCGAACCTCCCAGCCGCCCTCCGCCTTGATGACGGCGTAGACGAAGGTGTAGTCGGTGTGCACGAGAAGTTCCCCGGCCGGCGTGAGCTCGTAGGTCATGGAGCCCTGGGCCCTCGTGTCCTTCAGGACGCGAACCTCAGCCGGATCGAAGCGGGTGAACGTCCCCAGGGGGCTGCGGCTCTCCGTCGGACGGGCAAGGGCGGCGTCCAGTTCGAGGCGGGCGGGATCGCCGGGGGCGAGAAGCGCGAAAGCCCTCTCGGGGCGCTCCCCGGCCAGCACCTCGTCGGAGACATTGGCCTCTCTCACGAAGTCGCGCACCGTGTTCAGAGCGGTTGTCACCTGGGCCGTGCTGAGACCGCCGACGGGGCGGACCAGGGCGGGGGGCAGCATGCTGCTCGCCACGTCGGTCCGGTCCCAGCGGGCGGCGGGAGAGCCACGAAAAGGGAGGCCCGTGGTGAGTGGCCAGGCTTCGGGCCACATCGCCTCCTCGAGGAGACCCGGCGCGAACGGCGCGTGCGCGGGCCGCTCGCCGGCCGTGACGTCGTACAGCCAGAACGCGAAGCCACCCGCCAGGACCACCCCCGCCCCTGCCCACAACCCGATCTTGCGACGCCGTCTGACACGGTCCTGCCGCACCCGCTCCTCGCGGTCCGGGTCGTTCTGCTCGGCCTTCAGCCGCGCCGCGTACTCCGCAGCATCGATGGACATGCACTCCCCTCCCCTGGCCGCCGACTCGGCGACGCGGAGAGATCTTGCCATGAGCGTGACAGCGCATCCGCGCAGGTCCACTCCGAGCCCGCCGAACCGGCAGTGCTCGCCCGCGTTCCCTTCCCGGCCGGGGCAGCGGCGGGGCCCGAGCAGACTCTCGGCGATCGCACCGCGCGGTCCGGCGGCGTCCGTGACGAATCGCCGTCGAAATGTCGAGATGGTGCTCACCGCGGGACGGATCCGGGACCGATGCGGGCACCATGACGAACCAGAACCAGCAGGTATGCCCTGTCCCGCTGTGAATGGCGGCCTCGCCGCAGCGCGCGAGCAGGGGCGCCGCAGGCTCACAGCCGATGAGCTCAGTTGGAGCGGCGGCCGGTCCGCTCGCGCCTGATCAGGTCGTTCACGCCGAAGCCCCGGCCTGCACGTGCCGCAGCGACCGTATCGTTCCCGCGAAGAGCTCGAAGCGCGGCAACGCAGGTACTGCGGGAAGCTCCCCTATCTGCTGACGCCGCCGCGCCCAGCGCGATGTCATGCCGTGCCACGCCGCTGCGGATCGTGCGCCTGGGGCTCGCTGGCTTCTCGACGCGCACGTGGCCCAGCCCCTGTAGCGCGACATCGGGCGCGGCAAGGACCTCGCTCAGGAGACCGTCGGCGGCGGCGCCCGGCTCCGCGGAATCGGGTGACCGACCGGCGCCCCGATCCGCGCGCCCCCGGCGCGCGCCCTGAGTACCACTCCGCACCACAACAACGTCCGCTCGGGACAGATGCCGCATCCCGGCGTGCCGGATCCTTTCGTCTACAGAGCGTGAAGCCGGGCGCAGTTTTTGCCCGATGTGGCGGCGGCAAAGTGGGGCGAGGAAGACACCCCATCTCACGGAGAGAAACACCTTGACGAACAACAAGAAGGCGGGCGTCGCCGCGCGTGCCGCCCTCGCCGTGTCCGCAGCCCTCGCCCTCGCCCTGTCGGCTGCGGCTCCCGCCGCCGTAGCCGCTCCCGCAGCTGATCCTCACGGGCTCTCCTGCGAGAAGGGCAAGCACAACATCGACGACTACACCGGCTGGGCGCTGTGCACCAACGTCGGAAGCGAGCCCATCACCTTCTGGGTCCACCTGGTCTGCGGCTGGTCGTCCGACGTGGACGGTGAACGCATCCGCCTCGAACCGGGCGACTCCGGCCAGTCGACCGCCCACTGCTCAAGCCTGGGCTCGGGCATCGGGGAGATCCAGGTCCGCTCCGCCTGACCACGGGCACCACCACCAAGGACGTACCTCGGGCAGGCGCGCGGGGTACGTCCTTGAACCTGTCAGCCGAGGCGCGGCGGGCACGGGCAAACCGGCGGGCGGCCCGCGTGGATGGCGGTCACCCTTCGAAGTCCTGGCCTTGCGCCTCCTGACCGTGGGGACGAGGTCGCGGCGCCGACCACTTCACCGGGCCTTCTCCTGGACCCGTAGTGTGGCGACCGTGGACATGCTGACGATCATTGAGGACCTGGCGGAAGAAGCCGAGCGGCAACTTCATGAGCAGATGTGGGTACCGGCCCCGTCTGATCGCGCCATCGCGGCGAAGGCCGCCACCGAACTGGCCACAGCCGTCGGTACTCCTGAGGCCCAGCGGGCGCTGTCCGAGATCGACCGGCTGGCCCATCTGCGAGAAGCGCTCGCCGCTCTCGCCATCGCCCTCGCCCATGTGCACGGACGCCTGGCCTGGTTCCTCGGCGCAGCGGCCACCGCCCTCACCCCGGTCCTGCACTGGCGCGCCCTGGCGCCTGAGGACGGCCCGACCTTCGGAGCCGTCCAGCCGACCCTCCAGCAGTACGCGGAGGCCGAGGACGCCATCCGCCGGCTTCGGCGCACCCTCGCGGGCATCGCCACTGCCTGACACCACCTCCGGGGCCTGGTGTAAGCGATCGCGGTACGGAGCGTCCCGCTGCGAGCGTTCCCGGGCCGCCGCTCCCACGCGGCCTGCCACCCGCCAACATGGCGGGGGCCGTTGGCGGTCCGAGCGGTTCGCGGCGGTCCTAGCGCTCTGCGTTCGGGGGCCGGCCTTCCGCGGCACAGGCTGGGACCTGCCGTGGGGACCACCCAGGCGTCGCGACAGCTGACAGACGCATCTGCCGCCGTGTCGTCGGTTGCCGACGCCCCGCCTCGGCGCCCCGCCTCCGCCTCACAGACGCGCGCACCAGCACCCGCTCGGATCGGCCGGGGCGCACCGCGGCTCGCGGCCGGCCTGATCCGGACCGACGGCGGCTTTACGCGGTCACCGGTTCGAGCCGCAAATGCTGCGCCGGCCAGGGCGGGGGATGTACCGGGCCGAACCAGACGCGGACGTCGATCCCGGTGCGGACCGGCAGGCGAGGGAAGTCGTTCTCGGCGTGTTCGGTGCGGTGCAGCGCGTGCTCCGGGCCGAGGTGGCGGGCGGCGTAGGCGTCGAAGGCGCCCGCCCCGGACGGGTGGCAGATGGTCGCCTGCACCTCACGGGCGCCGGGCGCGGGGGTGAAGCACGGGCCGCGCAGCAGGAGGACGTCGTCGCTGTCGATCATGGTGGCGTTGGCCGCGTCGCGGTGTTCCTGCCACACCGGGCCGCCGTAGAACTCCTCCAGCGCCCGCCGGCGCCGCGCCATGTCGGGGAAGGCACGCAGCCAGACGAACCGGTCCGGGTCGTCCAGGTCGCGGAACCGGCCGCCGACGGTGATGCCGACCGCCTGCTGACCGGTCACGAACTCGCGCTCGAACAGCTCGATCAGGGTCTCGCGGGCCCCGGGGTGCAGGGTGTACTGGCGCAGTTCGACGATGCTCATGCCGCCCGTCCGGTGCGGGTGAGGTCCATGGTCCAGTTGTGTTCCCAGGTACGGCCGCCGTCGGCGGAGAACTCCTGCTCCCAGCGGGCGTGGTCCGGGCCGAGGCGGTGCCAGGTGAAGTGCACCCGGATCGGGCTCCCGTCGTAGGTGTCGTCGCCGTGGAAGTCGCCGCGGTCGCCGGTGAAGCCGCCGACGACGGGCGGGTCCAGCCGGCCGGTCCGGCTGTCGGACCAGTGGATCGACCAGCGTCGCGTCTCGCGGTCGAAGAGGCGCAGGGTGACACCCTGGCGATCGAGGGTGGGAAAGGTGATCTCGTCGATGTTGCCGGCGCCCCCGAACAGCGGGCGGACCACCGCGTATCCGGGGAACTCGACCCAGGTCGCGGGGCCCGCCGTGAGCGGTGCGGTGAGACGGCGGTTGGCCACGTCCCAGGTGCCGTGCAGGAAGTCGAAGTCGTTCATGCGCCGGAAGGTAGGGCCTGTCCCCTGACATCTGCTGTCAGTGGACGGGGATACTGAACGGCATGCGCGCGAGCCGGCTGGTCACCCTGCTCCTCCTGCTCCAGAACCGGGGCCGGATGACGGCCCGGCAACTGGCCGACGAGCTGGAGGTGTCCGTCCGTACCGTCTACCGGGACGTCGAGGCGCTCGCCGGCGCCGGCATCCCGCTGTACGGTGCCGCCGGCCACGCGGGCGGCTACCGGCTGGTCGACGGCTACCGCACCCGGCTCACCGGACTGACCAGCGACGAGGCGCAGGCCGCGTTCCTCGCCGCGCTCCCCGGCGCCGCCGCCGATCTCGGCCTGGGCGAGGCGCTCACCGCCGCCCAGCTCAAGCTGCACGCGGCACTGCCGGCGGAGCTGCGCGCACACGCCGGGCGGATCCAGGAGCGCTTCCTGCTCGACGCCCCCGGCTGGTACAGCGACGGCGACCGCACGCCCCACCTGGCCGCGGTCGCCGCCGCGGTGTGGGAGCGGCGGGCGATGCTCCTGCGGTACCGGCGCTGGCGGGCGCCGGAGGAGATCGAGCGGCGGGTGGAACCGTACGGGCTGGTACTGAAGGCGGGCCGCTGGTACCTGGTCGCCGGAGGGCCGTCCGGGACCCGCACGTACCGCGTCGACCAGATCCTCGCCGTGCGTCCGCTGGCGGAGTTCGCGGTACCGGAAGGGTTCGACCTCGCCGCGTACTGGAAGGACCATGTGGCGGGCTTCCGGGCCCGGTTGCACACCGGGGAAGCCCTGGTACGGCTCACGCCGGAGGGCGCCCGCCGTCTCGGAGTGACGCCCACAGGCGGCGGTTGGACCGAGGTCCGGATACCGATCGAGTCCGTCGACCACGCCCACGGGGAGTTCCTGCGCCTGGGCACGGACATCGAGGTCCTGGCCCCGGTCGAGCTGCGCGACCGCATCACGGCGACCGTCCGCACCTTGGCCGCCCGCTACGGGGACCGTCCCGCACAAGGCGACGCCTAGGGGTGACTTTCGGATCACCGTGCCGCAGAGCGTTGGACGTTCGATTCGGTGGTCGTTCGGGCATGGTCCTGGTTGGCGTCCGCTGATGCGCTCGGGTACCCCCCCTGGTGGTGGGTGGCGCCGTCACAGAGCCCGGATGGGGAGGGGCACTCACGTGGGCCACGGCTCGGCTCCGTTCCCAGGCGTAGTGCGACAATCGGGCGATGTCCGAGGAGCTGTCGCGCTGGTATCGAGGTCGGCTGGTCGTGGGGCCGTTCAGGTCGTTCGACCTCCGGGAAGTCGAACGTCCCGAACGCGAGATCGGACTGCCGCTGCCGCCTTCCTATCGCTCGTTCCTGGAAGCGGCCGGTGGGGAAGGTCTCCCGTACTCGGTCCGCGTGCCGGCCTGTGCCCCGGAGCCGCTTCAGGGTCTCGGCGACCTCTTTCGGCTCGGCGTCGACGACGATGGCGCATACGGCTGGGGCACGCTGCGGGGCGAGTACCGGCGCAGCCGTGAGGGGTGGCTCGCGCGTGAGGTGTCGCTGGCGGGGCTGCTCCCGATCGCCCGTAACGGCGTTTCTCGGTGCCGAAAGCCCGGTGAGTATCCGTACTCATGTGCAGGGGTCCGTCACCGCCGCATGCTGGCCGCATGCGGTGGACAGACGGTGGGGGGGCATCGGTGGTGAGGGTGGGGCGCGGCGGGAGGCCGTCTGCTGGTCAGCAGGTGGGGGTGGGCTTGGCCCTCCTCATCCTCGACTTGCTGGTCATCGCGTGGCTGGTGTTCGGTTACGGGATGGCCGGCTGGGCCGACAGCTACGACCAGGTCAACGCGCCTGACGCGCCCGGGGTGGCGTGGCAGGGAGTGTGGATCCTGGCCGGGGGTGCCGTCGTGACAGGCGGCGGCCTGATGGCCCTGCGGTACCGGGTTGCGGGGATTCTGCAGGTGGTCGTGCTGGGCATCGGGGCAGGGCTGCTCGCTGCCTTGGCGCGTTCTGGTTAGGGGGCTTGGGTCTAGGGCTCGGGCGGGCGGCGCGTTCAGCAGGTCTTCTGGTAGGGGACGCCCGGCGCGTAGGTCTTCCAGTCCGCCGGGGAGAGGCCGGTGCCCAGGCGGGCGCAGAGTGCTGCGGCGGCGCGGTCGGGATCGATGTCGTACGACTGGACGCGTACGTGCGCGCCCGCCGCCCGGAGGGTGGTCCCGTCCGGGGCGAAGGCGAGGGCGCGGATCGTGTCGCCCGGCGTCGGCAGCGCGGCGCCGAGGAGGCGGTGGGACGCCGTGTCCCAGAGTTGCAGCGTGCCGGAGTTCCCCGCGACGGCGAGGACGGTGGCGTCGGGCGAGAAGGCGAGCGCGGACACGGCCTCGTCCTCCACGTGGCGGGCTCCCGTGTGGGTCCCGGCGAGCGACCCGAGGCGTGCGCGCAGGTCGCCGTCCCAGATGGTGACGCGGCCCAGTGTGTCGCCCGCCGCCAGCCGGGTGCCGTCCGGGCTGAAGGCGAGGGCGGTGGTGTCGTCGCTGCCCAGCACCCGCTGCCGGACGCGGCCGGAGCGCAGATCGGCGACCGCGTCCGTCCAGGAGACGGCCGTGCCGCCGTCGGGGCGCAGGACCACTTCCTCCCCGGTGAAGCCGGACAGTGTGCGCAGGCGCTTGCGGGCCGGGACGTCCCACAGTTCGAGCACGTCGCTGTGGCCCGTGCGGGAGACGGCGAGCGTCCGGCCGTCGGCGCCGAGCGCGATCCCTGAGATCTCGGAGGGCAGTTCGTCCTCGGGGCGGGGCGTACCGCCTGCGTCGAGGTCCAGCGTGGCGAGCGCCCGGCGCGCGCGGATGTCCCACACGGTGATGAGCCGGGGTTCGGCGGCGTCAGGGGCGATGTCCTGCCGGGCGCGGCCGTAGGCGAGGTATCCGCCGTCGGGGCTGAACGCCAGGCGGTCGAAGCAGCTGCTCTCTGGCGGCACCGAGGTGACGGCCAGGTCGGTGCCGGCTCCCTGCGGTTGTTCGCCGGCCGGGGTGCTCTCCTGGTCCGCGGTGGCGGCGTCGTCCGCCGGCCCTTCCGCGGATGCCGACCATTCTCCGCTCGCCGTGCCCCGCCCGGCCGGTGTGCCGTCGCCGTCCTCGTCCTCGGGGGATTCGTCCGGCTGCTCGTCCGCCGGGAGGAGCGGGCAGGGGACGCCCGGAAGCTCGTCGCGGAGCCGGCCGCGGTCGTCCAGCAGCCGGTACACGGCCCGGTCGCCGGCGCTGTCCACGGTGGCCAGCAGCCGGCCGTCCGGGCTCCACTCGGCCTCGCCGGCCTCCCGGTCGCGCCAGCCGCCGGTGACGGCGCGGCCCAGGTTCAGCGACCGGACGATCGCTCCGCTGCTGGAGGCGTACCGTATGGCGCCCCCGGCGACGTCCAGGCGGAGGGCGTAGGGCGTCTCGTTGACCAGGGTGTAGCGGAACACCGGGGTCGCGGGGGCCGCGATGCGCCACAGCAGGATCTCGTTGGCGACGGTGGCCGCCATGGCGAACCGGCCGTCGGGACTGAACGCGAAGTGCTGGACCCCTGGGGTCTCGAGCCGGAACGCCGTACGGCCGCTGCGCAGGTCCCAGGCGCGGATGCCGCTGCCGGTGACCAGGGCGATGCCGCGGCTGTCGGGGGTGAAGGCGAAGCCTTCCTCGGAGCAGTGGTCGTCGCCCGCGTCGGGGAGCCACGGCAGCGGCAGCTTCCCGCCGCGGCCGACGCCCTCGGTGCCGGGTCCGGAGTCCTCTGTGCCGGGACCGGAGTCCTCGGCGCCGGGACCGCGTCCGAGGCTGCGGATCTCCAGGGGGCGCTTGTCCGTGCACAGGGCAAGCCAGCGGCCGTCGGGACTGACGACGCTGTCCTGGACGGTCTCCCCTGCGCGGACGGGCACGGCCAGCAGCTGACGCCGCCGCGCGACGTCCCAGACCTGCAGGCCGGTCCGGCCGTCGAACTCCCCCCAGCTCTCCACCAGCAGGGTGCGCCCGTCCGGGCCGAACTGCGCGCTCATGGCGGACGGCACGGGGAGACGGCCCGTCCCGCGACCACTGCGCACGTCCAGGAGCCGTATGCCGTCCTCCTCCAGCAGCGCCAGCGTGCGGCCGTCGGGGCTGAGGGCCGACCAGGGCGGGCCGACCTCGGCTCGGGGGTACGCTCCGGCCGGGGCGGGGGTGTGGACGTGCGTGTGGGTGCGGCGGTGGGTGCGTACGTCCCAGGTGTCGACGCGGTCCGGCGCGACGGACACCAGTGAGCGCCCGTCGGCGGTCAGGTAGCGTTCGGCGGCATCGGGAGCGGCGTCCGGAACGGTGAAGACGTCCTGCTCCTTCTGCCCGAGGGCGCCCAGCAGGGCGGACCGGGTCTGCGGGGTGGGGGCGAGGCGCCAGGCGGCGACGCTCAGCCGCATGGCCTTGAGCGGGTCGGTCAGGCGCAGTCCCTCGGCGACGGCGGCCAGCCGGCCGGCCTCCGCCTCGACGCGCCTGCGGTCGCTCGTACGGCTCTCCTGCCATGCGACGCCGACGGCGAGCAGGGCCAGCACCAGCAGGCAGGACAGCGCCCCGGTCAGGGCGCGGCGGCGCCGGCGCTCCCGGGTGCGGCCGGCGAGGGAGGCGGTCAGGAAGGCGTCCTCGACGGCGGTGAGCGCGGCGGGCCGCCCCGTCCCGCTGCGGAAGTGCTCCTCGGCGGCGACCAGGCGGGCGCCCCGGTACAGGGCGCCGCTGTCGCGGCCGAGGTCGTCCCAGGCACGAGCGGCTTCCGTCAGCCGGCGGTGGGCGCGCAGGCGTTCGCGGTCCTCGTCGATCCAGGCGCCGAGCCGGGGCCAGGCGGTGATCAGGGCCTCGTGGGCCAGGCTGACCGTGTCGTCGTCGAGCGTGACCAGCCGGGCGCCGGCCAGCCGGTCCAGCACATGGGCGACGTCCTCGGGGGCCGCGATGTCGAGCTCGGCGCGGGGTGCGGGACGGCGGGTGTCCTGGGAGCCTTCGCCCGGTGCGATCAGCCGCAGCATCAGCAACCTGGCGAGCTCGGCCTGCGCGGGCGAGAAGCGTGAGTGGACGTCCTCGGCTGTCTGCGCGATGGCGCCTTCCAGCCCGCCCGCGGCGTGATACGCCTCCTCGGTGAGCGCCCGGCCGCGGCGCCGCCGCCAGGTTTCGCGCAGGACGTGCGACAGCAGCGGCAGACCGCCGGGGCGGCCCTCCACCTCCCGCACGAGCCGGGCGGTGAGGGAACGTTCGACGATCAGCCCGGCCGCCTGGGCCGGCCTGACGACGACCTCGCGGAGCTCCGCCTGGCTCATGGGGCCCACGAGCACGCTCGTCTCGCGCAGCGCCGTGGCCAGGTCGCGGTGCTCGGCGCAGCGGGCGTAGAAGTCCGCCCGTACCGCGATGACGACCCGCAGGCGGCTGTCCGGACGGCGGGCGGCCAGCAGGAGGTCGATGAACGCGGCGCGTTCGGCCTGGTCGCGGCAGAGGGTGTACACCTCCTCGAACTGGTCGACCACGACGAGGGTGTCGCCGGGCGCCGCGTCAGCGCCGTCGCCATCGCCGTCGTCGGCCCCGTTCCCTTCGCTGGGGCGCAGCGCTGGGGCGTGCGTGGTCAAGGGGTGCTCGCCCGGGGTCAGGACGCGGATGGCCGCGAGGCGGACCGGGGCGGTGGCGGTGGTTCCCCTGGCGGTTCCGGTGGCGGCGGCGGTACCGGTTCCGACGGTTCCTAAGTGGCCGTCGCGTCGCAGGGCGGGGATGAGTCCCGCCCGCAGCAGGGAGGACTTGCCGCTGCCGGAGGGGCCGAACACGGCGGTGAAGCGGTGCTCGGCGACCGACTGCCGCAGGACGGCGGTCAGTTCGTCCCGTCCGAAGAACCTGTCGTGGTCGGCGGGTTCGAACCGGGCGAGTCCCTGGTACGGGGGGACCTCGGAGGCGTCGTCGTCCCGGACCCTCGCGGCCAGCGCCTCCGCCTCCGTCTCGCGCCAGCGGCGCTCCCACGCGTGCGGATCGCCGCCGCAGGCCGTGACGTAGGCGAGGGTGACCGCCAGCGAGGGCAGGTGCTCGCCGGCCGCCGCCTGCGAGAGGGACGTCACGGAGTAGTGGGCGCGCCGGGCCATCTCGCGGTAGGTGAGGCCGCCTGCCTCCTGGCGCAGCTTGCGCAGCTCGTACGCGAACCGCTGGACCGGTCCCTCGTTCGGATCGACCGGTGTCTCACGACGCCCCATGGTGTGCCTCCCCCGTCCCCCCGTGCGCAAGTCCGGTCCGCGCACGACGGGCCAGGCTATGGAGCCCGCGAGCGGCGCGGCAAGCGGTGATCCGGTCGTCCACCGGCGGTTTCTTCTTTGTTCGGTCCGGCGGAAGGGGCCTGCTGAACAACCGTCGGCGCTGGTGAACTCGGTGTCGCCGGCCCGGTCGGGGCCGGAGGCAGCCCCGGTCACGGGGCACTCGACGGGAGGAACCCTTCATGATCACGACACGTTCGGCCAAGCCCGCGCACCGGTCCCTGAAGGCCCTGGCGACCGCGGGAGCGGCCGCCGTGGCGGTGGGCCTGGTCCCGGCGGCGGCCGGGGCGCAGGCGCCGGCGGCTCCGCAGCCGGCCGCGGTGACGACGGCCGAGGCGCCGGCGGCCGTCACCGCCGCCGCGAGGAGCTACACGTACCTCCAGTTCAAGAAGAACAAGAAGGACCCCTCCAACTCGCGCCTGTCGCTGATCCACGTCCGGCAGATCACCCCCGACAGGACGCGCTCGTACGTGCTCGACAGCTGGCGCCGGGTCGGGCCTGGGCGACGCCAAGAACGCCAAGCGGAAGGTCGGGCAGAACGCCTGCCAGAAGAACGTGGGCTGGCTGCCCAACGGCGACTACAAGATCGAGTACTTCAAGAACAACTTCGCCGGCACCATCAACGGCATCGTCTGGAAGCTCCAGGACAAGCGGTGCAAGTCGAACGGGAAGAAGGGCACGAAGCGCGACGCGCTGTTCATCCACAGCGAGATGAAGTCCAACGGCAAGCAGGGCAGGACCGAGCCGACGCGCTGGGACGGCAACGGCGACTACAAGTCGGCCGGCTGCATCAAGCTCAAGCCGTCGGACATCCGTGAGCTGAAGGGGTACCGCAACAACTTCCCGAAGCCCACGCGCCTGTACGTCTCCTGACGTCACACCGACCCTGCTCCGGCCCTCGCCCCCACTCCGGGGCGGGGGCCGGGCCCTTGCTCCGGGGCGGCGGGGGCGGGGGCGCGGTCCCGACCGGTGTCAGCAGGCGGGTTCGGTACCCGCGGCGGCGTCGTCGCCGAAGTGGACGGTGCCGTCCTCGTCGAGGCGCGGGTGGAGGACCGCGGGAGGTTGACTGTTGACGTCGGAAGGGCGGGGGCCTTCGGGGCCGTCCGAACCCCAGCGCAGCAGGCGTCGGGAGCGGGTGATGCGGTAGACGGTGCCCTCGGCTTCGACCTGGTCGCAGCGGCCGGCGCGCAGCCTGTCCGCGGCCTTCGCGAGTGCCTTGAGCTGCGCGGCTGCCTCGTCGGGGGTGCCGGCGGCCGGGTTGCGGGCGTCGACGGTGCGGTCGGCTTCGTAGGGGATCAGGCCGCGGATGCGCGGTTCCATCCAGGTCAGGGCGAAGTCCAGGGTGCGGCGGGCGTCGTGGGCGGTGGCGAGGAGGCAGCTGCCGGGAGACCACGGGCCGTCGCCGGACCGCTCGGTGATCAGGAACGCCGCCGGCATCAGGACGACGTCCGGGTGGCTCTTCACGGCCCGCGCGGAGTCGGCGAGGACCGCGTCGGGGAACCGGGCGCCGCTGTAGGCCAGGGTGCGCAGGGCGACGCGCTCCGCCGCCCGCAGCGGGGTGAGGGGAGCGTCGGGGTCCAGCACGAGCCCGTCGTCGACCCGCGGGCCTCGGGCGCGGGTGCTCCAGTCGCGGGTGAGGGGTTCGGGGTCGGTCGGCCGCGGGGTCTCGACGTCGCCGAACTCGTCGACGGCCGCGTACTCCTCGGCCCGTACGACGCGGTAGCGGGTGTCGTCCACGGTGAGCTCGTCCACGAGCTCCTTCTCCAGGCGGGCGACCGCCGCCAGCAGCGCCCGGCGTTCCTCCCGGCTCTGCGCCTCGTCCTTCGCCCGGAACCAGAGCAGGGAGTTCAGCGCGTCACGGGCCTGCTGCGGACAGCTGTGGGTGACCTCGGCGACCACCCGCCACCGCCGCCCGTCCCGCGGGCCCTGCGCGGCGACGCCGAACAGCGGGCCCCGGACCGCCAGCCCTCTGTGGCGCGCCGCGGCGTCGAGGGCATCGGCCTCGATCGCGGCCTCCACCGGCTCCACCGGAACCCTCACCACCACCGGCCACTCCCCCGGCACCGCGTCCAGTTCGCTCATGCCACCATCGTCGCGGCCCCGCACCGCTCACATCACGAAATCAGCGAAATTCCCCCTCGGTCGGGGGCGGGACGCGCCGGGCTGTCGGCTGCCGCGGGCCGTGGCACTCGTGTCCCGCAAGGGTTACGGTCTGAAGTGCGTACGGTGCGCCCATGTCATGGGATGAAAGCGGCATCCCGCATCGGGTCGCTTCGCGCAGGTCGGGGACGACCGAGCTGGAACCGGACCGGCTGCCGGAGGTGCGCGAGCTCGTGGAGAGGGGCTGGGCTCCGGCACCCGAGGCACCGATGTGGGTGTTCCTCCCCTACGTATGGCCGGCCGAAGCCCGGACCTGGGTTCCCGACCGGTCGACCCGCTGGCAGCTCGACACCACCCTTGATGCCGCCGGCCGGGTCCTGGACGTCGAGTGTCGTCCCCTCTCGCGGGAGGAGAAGGAGACCCAGGAACAGGACGCCGCGGCCGATCTCGCCCTCGCCGGGGTCCCGCCCCGACCGCGAGGACGGCTGTGGCTTCTTCGTCCGGTCGGCGGTCTGGAGAACCTTGCGGCGGTTCTGGAGCACCTGTGCGCGGCTGCTGAAGCACGCGGGGTGGACACGGGACTGTCTGTCGCCTTCACGGAGCTGTGCGCGGGCGAACTGGCGGCGCTCGCCGGGAGTTGATCACGGCAGCCGGGCGGAAGCGCAGGGGGGAAGAGGCCCGGGCTTCGCGACATCGGTCACCGGGCCTGGGTGCCGGTGCCGGCCGGAGAGCTCGTGGTGTGGCGGGGCATGACGCCGGCGGCCGTGCGGCAGGGGCGGGGAGGGCGTACGCCGCACGCAGGGGCGGGGAGGCGGTACGGAGCCGACCGGTCGTCCCGGCGGCGCGCTTCCGCGGTCAGCCTGCCGCTCAGTCGCGCTCGTCGATGCGGGCGAGCCAGGTCGTGAGCAGTGCCTCCATCGTCCTGGCCTCGTCCTCCGTCAGGAGGTCCAGCAGGCGGCGCTCGTTGCGCATGTGGTCGCCGAACGCCTGGTCGATGAGGTCGCGGCCGGTCGCGGTGAGGGCGACGATCCGGCCCCGCTGGTCGCCGTCGGACCGGCGACGCGTGACGAGCCCGGCCCGCTCCAGGCGGTCGATCCGCTTCGTCATCGCCCCGGTGGTGACCATGGTGTGCGCGGCGAGTTCCCCCGGCGCCCGTTCGTAGGGCTCGCCGGCGCGCCGCAGCGCGCACAGGACGTCGAACTCTCCCTCGCTGAGGCCGTAGCGGTCGTAGACGCGGCAGAGTTCTGCGGTCAGCCGGTCGGCCAGCCGGTGCAGGCGGCCGATCACGCCCTGCGGGGAGACGTCCACGTCGGGGCGCTCCCGGCGCCAGTCGGCCTGGATGCGAGCCACGTGGTCCGGAGGGTGAGGGTGCCGGTCGTCCATGCCCCCATAGTAACTTCCAAGGAAGGTATATTGGCTTCCATGGAAGCTAATGCGCGGTGGCTCGCGGTGACCGCGATCGCGCCGGTCGCCTGGGGCGCCAACTACTTCGTCACCCACGAGTTCCTGCCCGCGGACCATCCCCTCTACGGAGCCGCCTACCGGGCGCTGCCCGCCGGCCTGGTGCTGCTGGCGCTGTGCCGGCGGCGGCCGCGCGGCGCGTGGTGGTGGAGGTCCGCCGTGCTGGGTCTGCTCAACATGAGCGTGTTCTTCGCCCTCGTCTACGTCGCCTCCCAGACACTGCCGACGAGCCTCGCCTCGACCGTCATGGCGGTGTCCCCGCTGGCGATGATGCTGGCGGCCTGGCTCCTGGTCGCCGAACGGCCCCGGACCACCCACCTGGCCGGCGCGGGAGTCGGCCTCGCCGGGGTCTGCCTCATGCTGCTCACGGGTGCGCGGGAGGTGAACGCGGCAGGTGTGGCCGCTTCGGTCGCCGCCATGCTCGTGTCGTCGTTCGGCTACGTCCTGGCCAGGCGGTGGAGCGACGGCGCCGACGTGCTCGCCTCGACCGCCTGGCAGCTCACCGCAGGCGGTCTGCTGCTGCTCCCGGCGGCGGCGATCGCGGAGGGGGCTCCCCCGCCGCTCTCCGCGCCGGCGCTCCTCGGGTTCGCCTTCGTCGCGCTGGTCGCCACCGCGCTGGCCTTCACCGCCTGGTTCGCCGGGCTCCGGCACCTGCCGGCGGGGACCGTGGGGCTGCTCGGCCTGCTCAACCCCGTCACCGGGGTGCTGCTGGGCGTGGTGGTCGCGTCGGAGTCGCTGACCCCGCAGCAACTGGGCGGGCTGGCCCTGGTCCTGGCCGGGGTCGTCCTCGGCCGTCCCGTCCGCTCGGGGCGGCGTCCACCGGCGGACGCCGCCCCGGCCTGCCGAGGACGACCGGACCGGGCGGGCAGCCCCTCGCGGACCATTCCCTGACCCGGTGCGGTGGCGCCCGTCCCCTGAACGTGACGCAGTTCGAGGGGCGGCACAGGGCGCGGCCTCCTGTGACACCCGCGGCACGTAGCGGTCAGTCCGCCGACAGCACCTCGATCCCGTCGGCCGCGAGGCGCTCGACCACCGGGTCCCGGGGCGGCGCGTCGGTGATCAGGCCGCTGATCTCCTCCCAGGGCAGGACGCGGTACCGGGAGGCCGTGCCGATCTTCTCGGAGGAGGCGAGGACGTACGTGTCCGCGGCCCGTGCCGCGAGGGCGCGCTTCATCGCGGCGTCCTCCGCGTCGCCGGTGGTGAGACCCGCTTCCGGGTGCACGCCCGTCACGCCGAGGAGGAAGAGGTCGGCGGAGACGTTCTGCGCGGCCTCGACGGCGGCGGCACCGCAGGCCACCGCCGAATGCCGGAACAGCCGGCCGCCGATCATGAAGACCTCGGCCTTCGGGTGGTCGAGCAGCGCCACCGCGATCGTCGGGCTGTGGGTGATCACGGTGCACGCCCGGTCCTTCGGGAGCGCGTGGGCGACGGCGAGTGCCGTGGTGCCTCCGTCGAGGATGACGACGCCGCCCGGACGTACCAGTCCGGCGGCCACCGAGGCGACCCGGCGTTTGCCGTCCGGGGCCACGGACTGCCGGGTGCCGTAGTCCGCGACCGCCGGCGACACGGGAAGCGCCCCGCCGTAGACGCGCTGGCACAGTCCTTCGCCCGCCAGGTCGCGAAGGTCGCGGCGCACGGTGTCCTCGGAGATCCCCAGCCGGACGGCGACGTCCTTGGCGACGACCTTGCCCTCGCGGGCGAGCAGTTCCAGCAGGTGGTCACGCCGTTCAGCAGCCAGCATTCACGTTCTCTCCTGTTCTTGCACGTTTCTGCATGTAGTGTAGCGCCCATGAACGACAAGCCCCTGCTCATCCTCATCGCCGGCCCGTACCGCTCCGGCACCGACGGTGACCCGCGGGCGATGGCCGCCAACCTCGCCCGTCTCGAAGCGGCGGCCTGGCCCGTCTTCGCCGCCGGACACGTCCCGGTGATCGGGGAGTGGATCGCCCTGCCCGTCCTGCGCTCGGCCGGCGCCGGCCCCACCGATCCGCTCGCCGACCAGGTGCTGTACCCGACCGCCGAACGACTGCTGGCCCACTGCGACGCCGTGCTGCGCCTTCCGGGCGAGTCCGCGGGCGCCGACCAGGACGTCGCCGTCGCACGCCGCCGGGGCCTGCCCGTCTACCACGACGTGGCCGAGATCCCCGTCCTCGGTACGCGGGGTGCGGTGTGACGCCGCGCCCCGGCGTGGACGTGCCGGACCACCGCGGCCGGACCGGGCTCGACCGGGCGGGACGCGGCCTCGACCGCAACCCGGACGTCGTCGTCCGCGACGTCGAACTCACCTCGCAGGGCTGGCACGTCCTGCGCCGCACCACCTTCGACTACCGCCGGCGCGACGGGCGCTGGGAGACCCAGCAGCGCGAGACGTACGACCGGGGTGACGGCGCCGTCGTCCTGCCCTACGACGCCAAGCGCGGACGCGTGCTGCTGACCCGCCAGTTCCGTTACCCCGCCTACGTCAACGACCACCCCGACGGCATGCTCGTCGAAGCCGCCGCGGGGCTGCTCGACGCGGACGACCCCGTCGCCGCGGTCCGCCGGGAGGCGGCCGAGGAACTCGGCGTCACCCTCGGCCCCCTGACCCAGGTCCTCGACGCCTACATGAGTCCCGGCTCGGTCACCGAACGCCTCCACTTCTTCGCCGCCCCCTACACGCCCCGCGACCGGACCGGGCCCGGTGGCGGGGTGGCGGACGACGGCGAGGACATCGAGGTCCTCGAACTGCCCTTCACCGACGCCCTCGCGATGACGCGCGACGGACGCATCGCCGACGGCAAGACCATCCTGCTCCTGCAGTGGGCCGCCCTGCACGGCCCCTTCGCCCCTCGCCCGGAAGGCTCCCGTGCCGAGGACGCCGGGGACGCGGCCGCCCGTTAGGTTCCCTCGTCCGACGCCACCTCGGCGTCAGCACGGCGTCGCGGTGCGCGCACGCCGCGAGCCAAGGCCCGTCACCCGGCCTCGGGGAGCGTGGCCGAGTCGTGGAGCAGTTGCCGCACCCGCCGCAGGTCGGGACGCTTGCCGGTTCCCGCCCGGCTGACGGTGAACGTCGACCGGGAGACGGGACGGAGCAGGGGGTGGACGCTCAGGGACAGGGCGTCCGCGGTGTCGGGCAGCGCCATGCGGGGGATGAGGGTCACGCCCGCTCCAGCGGCGGCGAGGGCCGTCAGCACGCCGAAGTCGCTGCTCCGGGCCCTGATGTCCGGGACGAAGCCCGCCGCACCGCAGGCGCGCTGAATCATCTCGTAGCAGGAGGTCTCGGGGCCCGGGGTGAGCCAGGGCAGGTCTGCGACGAGGGCCAGGAGCACGGTGTAGCTGTGGACCAGGGCGAGGTCGGTGGAGCCCTTGTGCAGTTCGTCGAGGGCCTGGTCGGGTTCCCGCACGGACAGTCGCAGCGACAGTCCGGGGTGGCCGGGATCGCTGTCGGCCAGGCGTTGCCACAGCGGTGCGACGAGGTTGCGGGCCGCGGAAGCGAAGGCGGTGACGCGCACGACGCCGCGCCGACCGCTTCGCAGGGCGGCCAGCCCGGACTCGGGCGCCGCGGGTTCCGTGAGGATGATCTCGGCGTGAGCCACCAGCGGTCAGTCGTCGATGACGTGGACGGCGGCCTCCTCCGCGGAGGCCGCGCCGCCGTCCAGGCCGGCGTCCTCGGCGTCCATCGCCGACCAGTCCTCGCTCCCGGGGTCCTCGTCCGGGGAGAGGAGGCGGCCTGCGCGCCGGTCGCCGACCTCGCCGTCCAGGGCCTCCCCGTCGGTGTCCGTCGTGTCACCGATGCCGTCGCCGTCGGGCACCGCCAAATCGGGCACCTCCTCGGCCAGCCGTTCGTCGAGGGTTTCACCGTGCTCCTGCTCCTCGGCGGTCTCGCCGGTGTGACCGGCGCCCCAGGGCCGGTCGGGGGGTGAGTAACCCGTGTCGTACGGATCGGCGGGCGGGCCGTCGAGGGTGTCGCCCGCGTCGAGCAGGCCCTCGTCGTCCTGGGTCTCGCTGCCGTCGGGCTGGTAGACGTCGTCGCCCCAGGCGTCGTTCTCCGTCATGGTGGTCCCTTCCGTCGAGGCCCCCCCGTTCCGTCCGGTCATCGTGGCCGATGCCGCAGGCGGCTCCCGTCGCGGTGCTACGACGGGGGCGGCGGCAGTTCGAAGCGGAACGCGCCCTGGCCTGTGCCGAGCTGGAGCCAGAGGCGGCCGGGGTGGGTGACGACGCGCAGGGCGAGCTGGGCGCAGTCGGGGCAGCGGCCGGTGAGGCCGGGTTCGGGGCCGTACACGTGCAGCCGGCCGACCGGGGAGGCGGTGCGGCAATCCGGGCACGTCCACCAGGCGGTGGTGGGGTCGAGCGCGAGGACCTGGGCGAGCGGGCCGGCGAGGCAGTTGCCGTCGAGGTGGTGGGCGGGTCGCTGGTTCACGGTGGTGTCCCTCGGGTCGCGGAGGAGGGGCCGGCCGGGCGGGCGCGCGTCCGGGTCAGCCGAAACGTTCGGTGCGGATGGAGCCCGGCGGGTGGCCGCGGGACTGGAGGAGGGCCGTGGCGTGTTCGACGAAGCCGGTGGGCCCGCAGACGAAGCACCGGGTCTCCGGGGACGCGGGCAGGTCCTCCAGGTCGTCCGGTGCGAGGCGGTGGGCCGGGCGTTCGTCGCCCGGGGGTGCCTGGCGCGTGTAGAGGACGCGGACGTCTTCGGTGCCGGACGGGTCGGCGAGCTCCTTCGCGTACCAGAGTTCGCCGGGGTCGCGTACGGAGCAGACGAGCGCGCACGGGTCGGCGGGGGCTCCGGTCGCGCGCCGGGCCCGCAGCATCGCCATGAGGGGGACGACGCCGCAGCCGCCCGCGACGAGGAGCAGCGGGCCCCGGGTCTCCGGCGTCCACACGAACCATCCTCCCAGCGGTCCCTTGACCTCGACCTCGGCGCCGACGGGCAGCACCTCGTTCAGGTACGGGGAGACCTCGCCGCCCGGCGCGGTCTGCACGCCGAGCTCGATCGTCTCGCCGGCGGCGGGCGCCGCCAGCGAGTAGCTGCGCACGGCCTGGTAGCCGTCGTCCGCGGTCAGACGGACGTCGACGTGCTGGCCGGGGACGTGGCCGGGCCAGCCGGGCACCTCGAAGCGGAGGGCGCGACCGGTCGCCGTCTGTTCCTCGCGTGCGGTCAGCCGCGCCCGGCGCCAGCCGCCGGCGGCACTCGGGCCGGTCGTGGCGACGCTCACCGGTCGCCCCGGTAGCGCTGCTCGCGCCAGGGATCGCCGTAGTCGTGGTAGCCGGCCTGCTCCCAGAAGCCCGGCTCGTCGCGGACCGTGAAGCGCAGGCCCTTGACCCACTTGGCCGACTTCCAGAAGTACAGGTGCGGGATCAGCAGCCGGGCCGGGCCGCCGTGGTCCGGCGACAGCGGATAGCCGTCGAAGGAGTGGACGAGCCACGCCTTGCCTCCCGTGACGTCCGCACGGGGCAGGTTGGTCGTGTAGCCGTCGAAGGACTCCGCGACCACGTACCCGGCGGAGGTCTCCACCGCGTCGGTCAGCACGTCGAGGGAGACCCCCTCCCAGCGGGTGTCGAACTTGGACCACCGCGTCACGCAGTGGATGTCGACGACCGGCCGCTCCTGCGGCAGCGCCCGCATCTCGTCCCAGGTCCAGCTCCGGCTCTCGCCGGTGTCGCCGGTGACGGTGAAGGACCAGCGGTCCGTGGGCACGTGCGGGGTCGGACCGGCGGAGAGCACCGGGAACGACTCGGTGGGGTACTGGCCCGGGGGCAGGCGTTCGATGAGGCCGCGGCTGCCGCGGCCGTGGAAACCGGGCGACAGACCGGTCATGGCGGTGCTCCTCCCGCTCGAAGTCGGCTCCGGTCCGCTCGTGCGCGCCGTGAGGACGGGCTCGGCGGTCCGAGGCGGCGCACCGGCGCTCCCGTCGGCGCAGCCGCGCGAACCCGGCGCCCCGGCCGGCGGTCGGGCCGGCCGGGGCGGGGTGCGGTCAGGTCTCGTGCAGGGCCGTGCGCAGGGCGTCGACGGCGAGTTTGCGGGCCACGTTCGCCGCGCGGGTGTCGCGGAGGCTGTCCAGGAGCAGGAAGTCGTGGACCATGCCGGCGACGCGGACCGACGTGACGTCGACGCCCGCCTCCCGGAGCTTGTTGGCGTACATCTCACCTTCGTCACGCAGGACGTCCGCCTCGTCCGTGATGACCAGGGTGGTGGGCAGGCCCCTGAGCTGGTCGAGCGTCGACCGCAGCGGGGAGGCGTAGTGCTGCTTCCGCTGCTCCGGGTCGGTGGTGTACGCGTCCCAGAACCACTTCATGCCGTCGCGGGTGAGGTAGTAGCCCTCGGCGAACTGCAGGTACGACGGCGTGTCGAAGTCGGCGTCGGTGACCGGGTAGAGCAGGACCTGGGCCTTCAGGTCGAGACCGTCGTCGCGTTCCTTGTTCATCAGCGCGAAGACCGCGGACATGCAGCCGCCGACGGACTCGCCGGTGACCGCAACCCGCGAGGTGTCCATGCCGTGGTCGGCGCCGTTCTTCCGCACCCACTGGCCCACCGCGTAGTTCTGTTCCACCTGCGTGGGGTACTTCGCCTCGGGTGCGCGGTCGTACACGGGGAAGACGCCCACCGCGCCGGCGCCGACGACGAGCTCGCGGAAGAGGCGGTCGTGGGTCTTCTCGTCACCGAAGACCCATCCGGCCCCGTGGATGTAGAAGACCACGGGCAGCGGGCCCGTGGCGCCCTTCGGGCGGATGATCCGGGTGCGGACGGTTCCCCATTCGCCGGCGTCCACCTCCACCCACTCCTCGTCGACCTCCGGGCGCGGCACTCCCTCGCCGCTCTGCAGGCCCAGCAGGATGTCGCGGCCCTGCTCCGGGGGGACCTCGTAGATCCGGGGGTGCGGGTCGGTGGCCTCGGCCAGTTCCCTGGCGGCCGGTTCGAGGTAGGGGGTGACGGGCGGGGGCAGCTGCGTCATGCGCACTCCAGTGTGTGGGCGCCTCGGAACCGGCGCGATCCCCCCTGGGTTATCTCCCCCCGGTCCATGGTGCCCGCTCGGGGCCGGGCCGCAAGCCGAGGTCGGCTGTGGGCGCGGGCCGGATCGGCGCGGACGGCGTCCGGGGGTCGGTCCCTGTGCCGTGGCGCTGCCGCCCGCTGAGCGGTCGTACGGTCGGAGCGCGGCGAGCCGGTCGCCGGTGCGCTCGCCGTGCCTCCGTCCGTTCTGGCGGACCGGGGACGAAGGCCGATGGCCGCGGGTGGCTGTGGCGTCAGCCACCCGCGGCCGACCCGTGCCGGGACACGGCTCTGCGTGCGGAAACGGCCCGGTGCCGCTTCCACCCGTGTCCGGTCGGGTCACCGGCCTGCCCGCCCCCAGGTTCGCAGGCCGGAGTGTGCGGTGCCTCTGATCAGCCGTTGACGCAGGTGTTGCCGAACGTGGGGTTCAGCAGGCCGATGACGCTGACCGTGTTGCCGCACGCGTTCACCGGCACGTGGACGGGGACCTGGACGAGGTTGCCGGAGCCGACACCGGGCGAGTGGGCGGCCCAGCCCTGCGCACCCGCGTCGGCGGACGCCAGCGAGGCGCCTCCCATCACCACGGCACCGGCCGCCAGGGCCACGGTCAGAGTGCTGCGCGTACGCGCCATCGCGTTACCTCCACGAAGAGGATCCGTACCGCCCTCGCGGAGATCGCGCGGGCGGTGAGAACGAGCGGATCTGCCTGCTCTCACCGGGGCTTCGCGGCGACGCCTTCTCCGGTTGGGTCGCGACGGGGGCATTCCCTCGATCGGGTCATGTCCCGGCCTCGAAATCGACGAAACGTCTCCCCTCCGGACGTGCGTCCGCTACGAAGTACGTGCACCCCTGCTCTGCTGAGGACCCGGTCTCGCTTCCCGGACTCCGGATCAGGGCTCCGGCCACGAAGGACCCCCATGCGACGACGGATCGCCCTTCCCTCATCGGCACCCTCCGGGGTCCGCGCCCGGTCGCGCCCGGCGGGGGAAGGCCGATGAACGAACCCCTCCCCTTCCGCCGCACCGCGGCGAGCAGCGGACCCCCTGATCTTCCCTCCGTCATGGCACGGGTCGCCCGCGGCGACAAGGGCGCCTTCTCCGTCCTCTACGACGCCCTCGCGCCGATGGTCTTCGGCATCGTGCTCAGGGTCGTGCGCGACCGGGCGCAGTCGGAGGAGGTCGCCCAGGAGGTGATGATCGACCTGTGGCGCCAGGCTGCCCGTTGCCGCGGCGACGCCGGCTCCGTCCGTGCCTGGGCGGCGACCATCGCGCACCGGCGGGCCGTCGACCGGGTCCGCTCCGCGCAGGCCGCCACCGACCGCGAGCAGGCACAGGCCGCCCGCGAGCACACCACCGCCTTCGACGAGGTCGCCGAACAGGTCGAGACCCGCCTGGAGTCCGAACAGGTACGCCGCTGCCTGCGCGGCCTGACCGAACTCCAGCGCCCCGCCGCGCTGAAGCAGCGCACCCTGGACGCCCTCGACGGGGTACGGCAGCTGCCCCCTCGGCTGAACTCGGCGCCCGTGACGAGGAGCCTGGCCGAACGCCTGCGCCGCAAGGCCCTGCTCCTGGGGCTCGCGGCGAGCCTCGTCGCCGCCGCCTCCTTCGCCGGTCTCGCCGTCTGGCAGCACCAGGAAGTCCGTCAGGCTCAGGAGCAGACTCAGCGGGCCCAGCAGAACCTCGAGACCATCAGCGGGATCCTGGCCGCGCCCGACTCCCGGACCGTCCACGGCAGGGCCGCCAACGGCGCGCTCACCACGGTCGTGACCTCCACGCGCCAGAACAAGGCCGTCTTCACCGCGACGGGGCTCCCCGAACCCGCCGCTGGACGCACCTACCAGTTGTGGCTGCAGCACGGCGGCACCATGCGGCCCGCCGGCCTCATCCACCAGGACGGCACGGTCCTCGTCGACGGCGACCCCGCCGACGCCACCGCCCTCGGGCTCACCCTGGAGCCCTCCGGAGGCTCGCCCCAGCCCACCACCGCCCCCCTCCTCCTCATGAACATGCCTGCCTGAGCAGGCCTGGGTCAGCGGGCGCGGCGCGGACGGGGGCGTCGGACCCGCAGGCGGATGCGGGTGTGGAGGCGACGAGGCGTGAGGAGCGGGGCGATCTGGTGCAGGACGCCGTCCGAGACGGCGGTCAGGACGTCGCCGGGGTGGGCTGTCGCGTTCAGGGTCAGGGTGAGGGTCAGCCGCGTCGTGCGCCGGCCGCCTGTGAGGCGGCATCGGGCTCGCGCGACTCCGGGGACAGCGGTGCAGCCGGCCTGGACGGCGTGGCGGACGGCCCTGCTGTCGAGCCCGCAGCCGGGGACGGCGAGCTGCAGGCGGCGCCGTACCGGGCGCGGGATCTGTGCGGTGAGCAGGACCAGCGCCGCGGCCAGGGCTGCACCGCCTGCGGCGATCAGCAGGCGGTGGTCCGCGTGATCCGGATGCCGTGAGAGGGCCGCGAGGATTCTGTCCTCGGCCCCGAGGACGGCGGCCACGCCCGAGGCCGAGAGGGCGAGGCCGGCGAGAGCGAGTGCCGTCCGGTTGGCCACGGGGCGGCTACGCATCTGCGTCCTCTCGTGCCGGCTGCCCGGCGGGAGTGGGGTACGGGACGTCGGCGGTGCGGAGGACGAGCCGTACCGTCGGTGTGCGTCCGAGGGCCAGGTTCCGCACGGCACGTTCGATCGTGCCGGTGGCCGCGTCGCGGAGGTCGTGCGGTGCGCCGTAGGCCGCCTCCGCGCGGACGGTGACCCTGCGGAGCGTGCAGCGGACCGCGCGGACCCGCACCCCGGGCACCTCGGCGACGGCCGCCCGGATCAGGCGCGCGGCGTGCCGGCGGCTGACGACCGCCTGTGCCGGCCCGGGGCAGCGCAGCGGAAGCAGGCGTCGGTGGCCGGGCGTCAGGGCCAGCAGGATCAGCCATCCCCCGGCGATGACGGCAGCCCAGGCTGCCGGGCGCCGGAGGGTCCGGCCGCCGGGTACCGCCGGCCACTGGCCCGCCCCCTCCCAGGGCGGCGCGGCGATGCCGGGCAGGTGCGCGTGCAGGGCGGTCCAGACCGTGAGCGCCGATACGACGGCCACGGCCGAGGCCGCGCCTGTGGCGGCGGCACGCCGCGAGGACCACGGCCTGCCGACCGGGACCGGGGGTCGCCGCTCGGCGGAGTCCGGCGGAGGGTCCAGGCTCGGGCTCGGCTCCGGATTCCGGTCCGGGTGCGGGGTCGGGCTCGGGATCGCCGGGCTGAGCCTGCGGACGCGGAGGTGCGCGGTGTCGACGGCCAGCCCGGTCAGCTGCCGGGTGCGCTCGGTCAGGTGCTCGTGGAGGTGGGCCATCCAGCCCGTGTCCGCCGGAGCGGACAGGGGCAGGTCCACCTCCACGGTCACCTCGGCGCGCCGCCCGCGCGTGGCCGCCGCCGACCGCAGGACGTGCCCGCCGGCCGGAGCCGCGGCTTCGGCGGCCGCCTGCCGGGCGATCTTGGCCGTCACCCGGTCGGCGACGGTGGTGACGCCGCGCTCGGCGGGGTTCACCGGTGCCTGCGTTCGGCGACCAGGAGATCGCGCAGGTCACCGCCGCGCTCCAGGTAGCGGCCGGTGGCGTAGCCGAGCCCGCCGAGGACGGCGACCAGGAGGAAGGCCCCGAAGCCTCCGAACCAGCCGACGGATCCCAGCGCCATCCCGACCAGCAGCCCGAGGCGTTCCCTGCTCATGACTCTTGCCTTCCTTCTCTCGTATGCGGGGTCCGAGCGCCTGGGTGACGTGGCGCCTCACGCCACGCGTGACTCGGTGGCGTCGTCCTCGTCGTCGCCGGGCAGGTGGACGTCGGTGACGGCGATGTTGACTTCGACGACCTCCAGGCCGGTGATCCGTTCCACCGCGGAGATCACGTTCTCCCTGACGTCGCGGGCCACGTCCGGGACGGGGACGCCGTACTCGACGACCAGTTCCACGTCGATGGCCGCCTGGCGCTCGCCCACCTCGACCTTGACGCCCCGGCCCACGTTCGGGCGCCCGCCGGGCACCCGGTCGCGGACCGCGC
Source organism: Microtetraspora glauca (assembly GCA_000721275.1). Lineage (GTDB taxonomy): Bacteria > Actinomycetota > Actinomycetes > Streptomycetales > Streptomycetaceae > Streptomyces. The sequence goes on from JOFO01000028.1 coordinate 26,512, forward strand.
CGAGCGTCCGGGACAGGCCGCCGCCCATGTCGTGGACACCGGGGATCTCCCGCGCCGCCCTTCCCGCGATCTTGACGACGACCGTGTCCGCGATCGCCGTCCTGCCGCGCGTGCCGCCGGGCTCGTCGACGTGCGTGCGGCCGGGCCCGGGCGCCGGGCTGTCCGCGTGATGCGGGCGGACGGGGGCCTTCTCCTGAGTGACCGTCATGACTGCTCCCTCTGCGGGTCGGTGGGTGATGGCACTCCTTTGACAGCGCGGGCGTGCCATCCGTTACGGATCCCTTGCCGTGAACGGGTGGACGACAGTGCGAATCCGGGAGGCGTAACGAACGCCGGGCGGGAGGTGTCAGAGCAGTGGAGACTGGAAGGAGCCCGCGTTGAACGCTCGGTGGGGCCCGGCGGACCATGAAGAAGCGGCCGAGGCCGACGACCGGCTGCTGGCGGTGCGGGCCGCGGAAGGGGACGAGGAGGCGTTCGAGGTGCTGGTCCACCGCCACTCGCCGGCCATGCTGCAGCTCGCCGAGCGTCTCATGGGCAGCCGGGCCGAGGCGGAGGACGCTGTCCAGGACGCCTTCGTGAGCGCGTGGCGCAGCCTGCCCGAGTACCGGGGCGAGGCCGGTTTCGGTACGTGGCTGTACCGGATCGTCACCAACCGGTGCCTGAACCTGCTGCGGGCCCGCAGACCCGCTGCCGACCTGGGCGCCGTCGCCGAACCGGTCGCACCGGAGCACCAGTCCTCCCCCGTCCGCGCCGCCGAGTCACAGGCCGCCGTACGCGACCTCGCCCAGGCCATGGGTGCCCTGTCCCCCGAGCAGAGGGTCTGCTGGGTCCTGCGGGAGATCGAGGGCCGGCCGTACGAGACGATCGCCCAGGCGGTGGGCATCAGGCCCGAAGCGGTCCGCGCACGGGTATTCCGGGCCCGGCGCATGCTGACGGAGGCGATGGCCGCATGGCGATGAACACCCCCCACCCCGACGGGAACCCCGACGACGACCTCGAACTCCTCGCCTGTGGCCGGGAGCTGGCCGCCGTGTGGGAGTACGCCGCCGACCGCCCGGACGCCGACCCGCACACCGCCGCCTGTCCCTCCTGCCGGCAGGCCGTCGCCGACCTGGAACACCTGCGGGCAGCTGTGCTCGCGCCGGCCGCGCCACCCGCGGAGGTCGACACCGCCGCCGTGGTGCGGCGCGTCATGGACGCGGTCCGGCTGGAGCTGAGGCCCGGCCGCGACCTGCCGCTCGGCGAGGCCGGCGAGGACATCTGGATCTACGAGTCCGTCGCCGCGCGCGTCCTGCGCACCGCGGCCGAACAGGTCCCCGGCGTACGGGCCGGAAGCTGCCGCATCACCCCGCCCGGCAGCCGCACCCACCCCACGCGCGGCCCCTCCACCGTGCACCTCGGCATCACCGTCGCCTACGGACAGGACCTCCCGGACACCACCCGCGCGGTGCGGGACAGTCTGATCAGTGCCGCCCGGCAGCACCTCGGCCTGACGCTCGGCGATGTGAACGTCACCGTCACCGACCTGCACGAACCCCCCACCCAGCCACGGGAGGCCAGGCCGTGAACAGCGACCCGTCCCAGGCGGTCACCCGGCAGGTCGCCGACGCCGTCCTGGCCGTTCCCGGCGTCGCGTGCCTGCGGCCCGGTCTGCGCTCCCTGCTGCGGACAGGCGCCTCGCGCCGGCCCGACGCCGAGGACCAGCGCGATCCGGGCGGCGCGGTGCGCATCACCTTCGACGCCCGCGGCCGGGTCACCGCCGTGCGGGTCGATGTCGTCGTCCGCGCGCAGCATCAGGCCGCCCGCACGGCCGGCGCCGTGCTGGCGGCGGCGGCGGAAGCGGCGGCCACGCCACCCGGGACGGTGCGGGTGACCGTCACCGGGATCGTATGACCGGGACCGTCGCACCCGGGCCGCGCTGTCAGAGGGGCGGTGGGCAGGTGACGTACACCCACAGGGCGAGCGACCACACGCTCATCACCGCCCCCAGCAGCCGAACGCGCCGCACGCGCTCTGGAGCCACAGGATCCGCCTCCCGCCGGCCCGCGCCGACGCGGACCACTCGGTCCGCCGCAGCGCTCGGGCGCGTCGGCCCGGGCGTTGCGGGTCGCCTCAGGGCGGGCACGGCAGGGTCGGCCGACAGGGGCGTCGGCTGCCGGGCGGCCTGCGCCGGAGGCCGGTCACGGCCGACATTCCGGTGCGGAGACGTCCCGCCGTACTGGGCCAGACCGGCCAGGAACCGCCGGTACGCCTCCCTGCGGCTGCCCCGTGGTGCCGAACGGCCCCGCTCCCAGGACCGCACCGTCGCCGGCGTCACCCCGAACGCCGTCGCCACCTGCCGCGTCGTCAGGCCCCACCGCTCGCGCAGCCGGCGCCGTTCCTCTGGCTCGGGCAGATCCCCGGTCCTGTGCCGCCGCGAGACCGGGGCAGGAGCCGTGCCCGTGGCCGTGGAAGCTGCGCTCTGAGGGGGGATCACCTGCTGATGCACTGTTGTCATATCGGTGTGACAATGCGTGCGCACGCGCCGTGATGTCTGGTGACGGACGATCACCCGTTCTCCGTAGCCGCAGCACTTCCGAACCCCTGGCTGCCCTGGAGGTCACAGGGCATCATGTGCGCACAGTCGTGAGCAACGGGGGGAACCATGAGCGAAGAGCCCACGCGGGCGCCGTTACCCGAACAACCGTCCCACCCGCCGGCGGTCGGCGGATCTCAGGAGGCTCGCCCTCCGTCGCCGCCCCCTTCGCCGGCTCCTCCTCCGGCGGCTCCGGTCTCCGCCCCCGCCGCCCCTCGCAGGAGCATGGGAGAGATCGCCGCGCTCATCTCCGCCGTGTCCGCCGTCCTCGGCGTCGTACTGGGGTTCCTCGGCTTGCCGGTGTTCATCAACTCACCGACGGCCAGGACCCCCGCCGCCGCCCCGCCCGCTCCGGCTCCACGGCTCCCGGCCCCACGACGGCAGACCCTGGCCAAGTGGAACCATCGGGCGGCTCGACACCCGCACCGCGCACCGTCGCGCCCACGACCCCCACGCCGTCCCCCAAGGGCGAGCAGAAGTCCTTGATCAGGGACCTGCATCCCGTCGAGACCGACCGCTATCCCTATGACGTCGGGCCGGTCACCGTCGCCGGTGTCACCTACCCGACCACACTCCACACCACCTGCTCCGTCGCGACCTGGCAGCTGGACCGCCGGTACGAAACCCTCCACACGAGCGTCGCCGTCACCGAGACCACCCGCTCCGACTACACGTTCGACTTCGTCGTGGAAGCGGACGGGCGCCAGGTGAGGCAAGTGCTGCGCAAGGCCGGGGATCCCGTCCTGCCGCTCACCATCGACGTCCGCGACGTCTTCCGGATCACCCTCCGGATGGACAGTTGCGGCGAACCGAACGGCACGGCGGCCTGGGTCGACCCCGTCGTCACCGGGAAACCGGCCCCCACCCCGTGACCCCGTACCGGCGCCCTCTTCTGGGTCACCACCCCACCGGAAGAACCCGACGCCTGACGCGTCACCGTCCATGAGGCCGGCGGCCAGGACTGTCACCGGCACCGATGTCGTCCGCGCGTGCGGGGGGGGGGGCGCGGCAGCGCGCGTGGACCTTCTCGGTTCTGGAACCAAATTCCAGTACTGGCTGGTAGGTTCGGGGAACCGTCTTCCCGAGGAGAGCGCCATGACAGCAGGTCAGTTACCCCGTCGCCGGATGTCGGCAGTGGTCGTCGCGCTGGTCGCCGTCGCCGCGGCCACCGTGGGCGGCGCCCCGGCCGCGCATGCCGCCGGGCCCGCCGAGCTTCGCCTCGTTCCGCTCGGCGCCGGCTACGAGGCCGGGCTCCAGCAACAGGTCGCGTACTGGAACGAGAACCGGCTCTCGGCCGCCGCGCTCAACGGCGACGGCGCCGAGGCCGTCGCGCCCGCGGCGGGCTGGGACGACACCGCCCGCCCCTGGACCGGCGGCGGGAAGGTCACCCGTACGACGGGCAAACTGGTCATGCGGATGCGCAACGCCGACGGTGCCACGGGTACCGACAACCTCTCGGCCTGCACCGCCACGGTGGTCCAGAGCCGGAACAAGAGCGTCGTGGTCACCGCGGCCCACTGCCTGCGCGTCAACTGGGGCCTCAACGCCCCGTACGACACCAACCAGATCGCCACGAACGCGCTGTTCATCCCCGGCTTCCGCGGCGAGAACCTGCCCCGCGTGGCCCCCGGCACCGATCTGGACAGCGGCCCGGCGATCGGGCCCGAGATCGCCCCGTACGGCGTGTGGGCCGTGACCCGGGCCTGGCTGACCGAGGGGTGGGCCGCGCAGGCCAACCACCTCAACAACAACGACATGGTCGCGATGGTCGTCGACAACCCCGCCGACGACCGACCGGTCGAGGACGTGGTGGGTGGCGGACAGCCGATCGGCTTCCACGTGGCCCGCACGACGCCGCGGACCAACTTCGGGTACCCGGCCGCGAACTACAAGAGCTACAGCGGCCCGAACTTCACCCCCGCCGGCAGGGCGGTGATCGACGGCTCCCCGAACGTGAACGGTGTCCCCGCCGCTCAGCAGCGCATCTACGACGGCCGCGGCCTGATGTACAGCCAGGGGCCGTCGTGGATCGCCCGCGAGTGGTGGTGGGACACCAACAGCGACCTGATGAAGACCCAGCTCAGCCCCGGCGCGAGCGGCGGCCCCTGGTTCAAGGACTTCGACCACGCCAGCGGCGAGGGTCTTCTGGTCGGCGTCACCTCGCACCTCGCCCAGTCCAGCACCGGCGGCCTCGACGCGATCGCCGAGGCGGAGGGTCGCGCCCCCAGCCCCTACATGGCCGGCACGCACTTCGGCGACCAGGAGAAGGCCGCCTTCACGACCGCCCAGGCCGTCACCCCCGGAGCCTGACCGCCGGGGCCGCCCGACCCCGCGTGGGGTGGCCGTGACGACGCGGCCGGGCCGCGCGGGGGTCCTGGGATATTCGGGGGCGGCGGAGCGCCCGGGGATCGTATGATCTTCAGCAGGACAGGGCTCGTAGCGCAGTGGTCGTCGCGCCTTCACCGCGTGTGGGAGGACGCCGGTTCGAATCCGGCCGGCCCTGTCCTGCCTCCTTCTTCTGGAGCCCGCCACCTGTTCCGGTCCGCGGCTCATCGCAGTGCCGCGCGGGCCGGGAGGGCCGTCGCGAGCAGGGCCAGCAGCAGGGTGGCCGCGGCGAAGGAGCCGGTGAGGAGCGGGGGCAGGTAGGGGCCTTCGCCGGTGAGCGCGCGGGTCATGGGCACGAGGGTGGCCAGGGCGATCGCCGCGCCCAGGACGGTGCCGGCGACGGCGACCACCAGGCTTTCCCAGCGGATCATGCGCAGCACCTGGCGGCGGGTCGTGCCGACGAGCCGGAGGGTGCGCAGTTCGCCGCGGCGGGCGAGGACGGTCATCACCAGCGTGTTGGCGGCGGCGACGGCCGCGAACCCGCCCAGGACGGCGGCCATCGTGGTGTTGGCCCAGGCGTTGACCTCGCGGTCGCGGCTCTGCGCGGCGGCCCGGCCCGCCGCGTCGGTGACGGTGCCGAGGGCGGTGAGGCGGTCCGGTGTGCCGCCCTTCACGAGCAGTTCGTCGGCGTACGGGACGGTGCGGTGGCCGGCCAGGTCGGCGGCGGGCAGGGTGACCTCGGCGAGGCCGAGGCCGCGCCCGTAGGTGGCGACGACGCGGGGCGAGGCGGTACGGCCGTCGGGGAGCCGCAGGTCGAGGCGCTGTCCGGGGCGGACGCCCGCGGCGTCGGCGAGGTTGGCGTCGACGGCGACCGTGCCGGGGCGCAGGTCTGCGAGGGAGCCGGTGCGCACGTCGAGGTCGAGTACGGGGCGGGGGTCGGCGGACACGGCCAGCGCGGTCGCGCCGCGGAAGCCGGTGTCGCGGTCGGGGAGCAGGACGCCGATGTGCTGGACGGCCACGGCGGCGGTGACGCCCGGGAGGCGGGCGGCGCGGGCGGCGGCGTCGACGGGCAGTCCGGACGGGGCGGTCACGACGTGGTCGGCGACGACGCCGGCCTGCTGCTGGTGCCCGGCGGCGCGGTCGGTGCTGGCGTGCAGCAGGACCAGGGTGGAGGCGAAGGACGTCGCGAGGACGATGGGGGTGAGCGCGGAGGCCAGTCGGCGGGCGTTGGTACGGGAGTTGGCGGCGGCGAGGTGCCCGGGCGCGCCCGCGGCGCGGAGCGGCACCCCGAGGACGGCGGCACTGAGGCGGGCGAGGAGCGGGCCCAGCAGCGCCACGGCCAGCATGAAGAGCATCACGATACCGAGAGCAGCGTTGGCGGCGTCCTCGCCGGAACCGGCGGCTGCCACGCCCGCGAGGGCGACGCCGCCCCCTGCTGCGGCCACGCCGCACACCGTGCGGACCCGGCCGATCGTCCGCCGTTCGGTCTGCGCCTCCGCGAGCGCGCTGCCCGGCGCCATGCGGGAGGGGCGGCGGGCGGCGGCGAGCCCGGCGCCCAGGGCCGCCAGGACGACCACGAGGACCGCGGCGGCGTACGGCAGGGGGCCGGTGTCGAGTCGTACGCCCTGCGGAAGCGCGCCCTTGTCCTGGAGCTGCCCGAACCACCAGTGCGCGAGCGCGAAGCCGGGGAGGCAGCCGAGAGCGCCGGCCAGCGGGGCGAGCAGCAGGGCCTCGGTGGCGATCGAGCGGCGCAGCTGGCGCGGGGTGGCGCCGATGGCGCGCAGCAGGGCGAACTCGCGGGAGCGCTGGCTCACGCAGAGCGCGACGGTGCCGGCCGCGGTGAAGACGGCCACGAGGGTGGCGACGCCGCCGAAGGAGCCGCCGAGCGCGACCAGCATCTCCCTGGCGGCCGGGAGCGCCGCGCCTTCGGCGAGGCTGCGGTCGTCGCCGGTGTACACCTCGGCCTTGCCGTGGAGGGCCTGGTCGACCTGGGCGGCGAGCCTGCCGGGGTCGGTGCCGGCCGCGGGCAGGACGGCGATGGCGTCGACGGTCCGGGGGTGCCCGGACAGGGCGAGGGCCTGGGCGTCGGTGAACCAGACGCCGGGCGTGGCGGTGGTTCCCGCGACGGTGAAGGTGCGCCGGCCGAGGGGGGTGTCGAGGGCGACCCGCTCCCCCACCCGCGCGTCTCCCCCGCCGAGGACGACCGCGCCCGGCTTCGGGGCGGTGCCGGAGGCGAGGCGGGTGCCGGTGAAGGCGGCCGAGCCCCAGCCCGCGGCGGTGAGCGGGGTGCCGGAGGCGTCGCGTACGGGGTAGGTGACGTCGCCGACGGCCGCGGCGGCACCCGGGACGCGGGCGGCGGCGTGGACGAGGGAGGCGTCGAGGCGGGCGCGGTCGGGCAGGGCCGCGGAGAACGTCTGGCGTTCCGGCCCCTGTCCGACGGTGGCGTGCACCTGCTGGTCGGCGGCGGCGACGACCGGGACGCCGGCGTACCGGCCGGGTGGCGTCGACGCGGTGAGGCCGGTCTGGAGCAGCAGCCCGCAGCCGGACACGACGGCGGCGGCCAGCAGCAGCGCCACGAAGGTGCCGACGAAGGAGGAGGGCTTGAAGCGGACGGCGGCCCGGGCGAGGCCGTTGGTGCGGAACGGCATCAGGCGACCGCCCCGACCCGGACGGACGAGGCGGCCGTGGCCGTCGCCGTGGTGGTGAGCTCCGTCATCACGGCGGCGATGCGGGCCGGGGTGGACCGGGGAAGCCGGTCGGCGAGGGCGCCGTCCGCGAGGAAGAGGACCTGGTCGGCGTAGGCGGCGGCGACCGGGTCGTGGGTCACCATGACCACGGTCGCGCCGAGCCGGTCGACGGCGTCCCGGAGCAGGCCGAGGATCTCGGCGGCGGTGGTGGTGTCGAGGGCGCCGGTCGGCTCGTCGCCGAAGATCACGTCCGGGCGGGTGACCAGGGCGCGGGCGATCGCCACCCGCTGCTGCTGGCCGCCCGACAGCTCGGAAGGCCGCCGGGCGCCCTTGTCGGCGAGGCCGACCTGTCCGAGGACCTCGGCGGCGCGCTGCCGGTCCGGGCGGCGGCCGGCGAGCCGCAGCGGGAGCAGCACGTTCTGCTCGACGGTGAGCGAGGGCAGCAGGTTGAACGCCTGGAACACGAAGCCGAGACGGCTGCGGCGCAGTTCCGTGAGCTTGTTCTCGCCCAGGCGGGTGATCTCGGTGCCACCGAGCCGGACGGAGCCGGTGGTCGGGCGGTCCAGGCCGGCGGCACACTGCAGGAAGGTGGACTTGCCGGAGCCGGACGGGCCCATGACGGCGGTGAAGCTGCCGTGCGGGAGGCTCAGGTCGATGCCGCGCAGGGCGTGCACGGCCCGGTCACCCCTGCCGTACGAGCGCTTGACACCGGCGAGTTCGACGGCTGCCGTCAAGGGGGCGGCTTCCCGTGCCATGGTTCCTCCGTACGTTCGGGTTCGTCCTGTCGAACGTACGGAAAGCGGCAGGTCAGGGACCATGACGGCGGCTGGTGGATCATGGGTGGGGACAGCCCCACCCCCCACCCTGCGGACCGCCCCCATTCCTCCCCGGCGGCCCGGGTTCGCGTCGCCGCGCGGGACACCTTAGGGACTTCCTCCGGTCGCGTCCACGCTTTGTCCCGTACGGAGAGAAAGTGACGGCGATTCCTGCGAGTTGGGTTACGGCGCCTGACAAAGCGCGCTAACTTCCTTGAAATGAACCGGTCATGTTTGGGCAGGCCGGTCCTACGGCATGACGGCGCGCGCCCGTAGATCCACCGGTGGCCCGACGCGGCCCCGTCAACCCCCCTCTCACTCCGGGAGCCATCTGTGCGCAAGAGAACGCCCAGAACCAAGCGCCTCCGATTCCTGACCGCCCTGGCCTGTGCCGCCGGGTTCCTGCTGCCGGTGACCCCGGCGGCCACGGCCTCGCCGCCGCTCCACGACGAGCCGGCCCCCGCCGCCGCGGCGGCGGCGGAGTTCCAGCAGGTCACGCTCGCGAAGGGCGTCGCCGAGATGGGCGAGCCCATGACCCTGGCGGTGCTGCCGGACCGGTCGGTCCTGCACACCTCGCGGGACGGCACCGTCCGTCTGACGAACGCCGCCGGAACCACCTCCGTGGCCGGCAAGGTCGACGTGTACAGCCACGACGAGGAAGGCCTCCAGGGCATCGCCGTGGACCCCGGCTTCTCCTCCAACCGGCACGTCTACCTCTACTACGCGCCCAAACTGAGCACTCCGGGCGGTGACGCCCCCGGCGACGGCACGGCCGCCGACTTCGCGCCCTTCGACGGCGTCAACCGCCTGTCCCGGTTCGTCCTGAGGACGGACAACACCCTGGACCTCGCCTCGGAGAAGAAGATCCTCGACGTGCCCGCCTCGCGGGGCATCTGCTGCCACGTCGGCGGCGACATCGACTTCGACGCCGCCGGCAACCTGTACCTGTCGACCGGCGACGACACCAACCCGTTCGCCTCCGACAGCTACACCCCCATCGACGAACGCCCCTCGCGCAACCCCGCGTACGACGCCCAGCGTTCCTCCGGCAACACCAACGACCTGCGCGGCAAGGTCCTCCGCATCAAGGTCGCCGCCGACGGCTCGTACACGATCCCCTCTGGCAACCTGTTCGCGCCCGGCACCGCGAAGACCCGCCCCGAGATCTACGCCATGGGCTTCCGCAACCCCTTCCGCATGAGCGTCGACAAGGCGACGGGCATCGTCTACCTGGGCGACTACGGCCCCGACGCCGGCAGCGCCAGCCCCACCCGGGGCCCCGCGGGCCAGGTGGAGTTCAACCGGATCACCAGCGCCGGCAACTACGGCTGGCCGTACTGCACCGGCGCCAACGACGCCTACGTCGACTACAACTTCGCCACCGGCGCCTCGGGCTCCGCCTTCAGCTGCGCCGCACCGAAGAACACCTCGCCGAACAGCACCGGTCTCACGGACCTGCCGCCGGCCCGGCCCGCCTGGATCCCCTACGACGGCGCCTCGGTCCCGGAGTTCGGCGGCGGCTCGGAGTCGCCGATGGGCGGCCCGGTCTACCGTTACGACGCCTCCTCCACCTCCGCCGTGAAGTTCCCGCAGGAGTACGACGGCCACTACTTCGCCGGCGAGTTCGGCCGCCGCTGGATCAAGCGCGTCGTCTCCGACACCGCGGGCTCCGTGCAGTCCATCAACGCGTTCCCCTGGAGCGGCACGCAGGTGATGGACATGGCCTTCGGCCCGGACGGCGCCCTGTACGTCCTCGACTACGGCACCGGCTACTTCAGCGGCGACCAGAACTCCGCCCTGTACCGCATCGAGCACGTCACCGACGGCCTCGCCCCGACCGCGCAGGCCAAGGCGAACGTCACCTCCGGAGCGGCGCCGCTGGCCGTCTCCTTCTCCTCGGCGGGCAGCGCGGACCCGGAGGGCACGGCACTGGCCTACTCCTGGACCTTCGGCGACGGCGCCACGTCGACCGCCGCCAACCCCTCCCACACGTACACCGCCAACGGGCAGTACACGGCCACGCTGAAGGTCACGGACGCCACCGGCAAGTCCGCCACCGCCTCGGTCCGGATCACCGTCGGCAACACGGCCCCGACCGTCCGGCTGGAGCTTCCCGTGGACGGGCGCGTCTACGACTTCGGCGCGGCCATCCCCTTCAGGGTGACCGTCTCCGACCCGGAGGACGGCACGATCGACTGCTCCAAGGTCAAGATCACCTTCATCGTCGGGCACGACAGCCACGGGCACCCCCAGACCTCGACCACCGGCTGCTCGGGCACGCTGCAGACCCTCGCGGACGGCGAGCACGACCCCAACGCCAACATCTTCGGCGTCGTCGACGCCGAGTACACCGACAAGGGCGCGGGCGGCCAGCCGGCCCTCACCACCCACGACCAGCACGTCACCCAGCCCACCCACCGGCAGGCCGAGCACCACGGCGCCTCCTCCGGCGTCCAGGTGGTCAGCCACGCCCCCGCCCACGGCGGCAAGACCGTCGGCCACATCGACAACGGCGACTGGATCTCCTTCACGCCGTACGCCCTGGACAACGTCACCCGGCTCACCGCGCGCGTCTCCTCCGCGGGCGCGGGCGGCACGATCGAGGTACGCGCCGGCTCGCCCGCCGGCACCCTGCTCGGCACGGCGACCGTCCCGGTCACCGGCGGCTGGGAGACCTTCCAGGACGTGACCGCCCCGCTCGCCGGCGGGCCGGCCGGATCGACCACGCTGTACCTGGTCTTCAAGGGCGGCAGCGGCTCCCTCTTCGACGTCGACGAGTTCTCCTTCACCACCTCCGCCGCCGGCGGGTCCGGCACGGGCGAGGTGAAGGGCGTGAACGGCAAGTGCCTCGACGTGGACGGCGCACAGACCGCCGACGGTACGAAGGTGCAGCTGTGGACGTGCAACGGGACCGCCGCCCAGCGGTGGACCGTCGCCGGCGACGGCACCGTCAAGGCCCTCGGCAAGTGCCTGGACGTGTCCGGAGGCGGCAGCGCGGACGGCACGAAGATCCAGCTGTGGACGTGCAACGGCAGCGGCGCCCAGAAGTGGGCCCCACAGGCCGACGGCACGGTCCGCAATCCCCAGTCCGGCAAGTGCCTCGACGCCTCCGGCGGCGTCTGGAACGACGGCACGGCGGTCCACCTGTGGACCTGCCACACCGGTCCCAACCAGAAGTGGTCCCTGCCCCAGTCGTAGAAAGGAGGGCACCCTATGCGTACCGCAGTGAGAACCCTGCTCGGGCTCCTCGCCGGCGCCACACTCGCGCTGGCCCCGCAGACCGCGGCCCCGCCCGCGGCGGCCGACCCGAACGTCCGCGCCGCAGCCCCCGCGGCCGTCCGCGCGGCGGCCGACCCCGCGTACCGGATCCTCGTCTTCTCCAAGACCGCCGGCTTCCGGCACTCCTCGATCGACGACGGCGTCGCCGCCCTGCGCGCCCTGGGCACGACGAACAACTTCACCGTGGACGCCACCGAGGACGCCCAGGCGTTCACGAGCGGCAACCTCGCCCGGTACAAGGCCGTCGTCTTCCTGTCGACCACCGGCGACGTCCTCGACGGCACCCAGCAGACCGCCTTCGAGCAGTACGTCCAGGGCGGCGGCGGGTACGTCGGCATCCACGCCGCCGCCGACACCGAGTACGACTGGCCGTTCTACGAGGGCCTGGCCGGCGCCCTGTTCCACTCCCACCCGGCGATCCAGCCCGCCACCGTCCGCGTGGAGGACCGGGCGCACGACGCCACCGCCCACCTGGGCTCCGCGTGGCAGCGCACCGACGAGTGGTACAACTACCGCACCAACCCCCGCACCACCGCCCATGTCCTCGCCTCGCTCGACGAGTCCAGCTATGCGGGCGGGAACATGGCGGGCGACCACCCCATCGCCTGGTGCAAGGACTACCAGGGCGGCCGCGCCTTCTACACCGGCGGCGGCCACACCGACGAGTCGTACACCGACCCCGCGTTCCGGCGTCACCTCCTCGGCGGCATCCGGTGGGCGGCGGGCATGACCGACGCCGACTGCCGCCCGGAGACCGGCTACACGGCCCTGTTCGACGGCTCGTCCACCACGGGCTGGCGGCAGGCCGGACCGGGCGGGTTCGCGCTCGCGGACGGCACCCTGACCTCCCAGGGCGGCCTCGGCATGCTCTGGTACTCCGCGCGGGAGCTCACCGGCGACTACTCCGTCAAGCTCGACTGGAAGGCCGCCGGGGACGACAACTCCGGTGTCTTCCTCGGCTTCCCGGCCTCCGACGACCCCTGGTCGGCGGTGAACAACGGCTACGAGATCCAGATCGACGCCACGGACGCCGCCGACCGCACCACCGGCGCCGTCTACGGCTTCCAGTCCGCCGACATCGCCGCCCGGGACGCCGCGCTGAACCCGCCGGGCGAGTGGAACACGTACGAACTCCGGGTCACCGGCGAGCGACTGGAGATCTTCCTCAACGGCCGGAAGATCAACGACTTCACCAACACCGACCCCGTCAGAAGCCTGCGCCAGGGATACGTCGGCATCCAGAACCACGGCGACGGCGACGAGGTGTCCTTCCGGAACATCCGCGTCAAGCAGGGCGGCGGACAGCAGCCCGGCCCCCGCACGGGCGAGGTGAAGGGCGTGAACGGCAAGTGCCTCGACGTGGACGGCGCACAGACCGCCGACGGCACGAAGGTGCAGCTGTGGACGTGCAACGGGACCGCCGCCCAGCGGTGGACGGTGGCCGGCGACGGCACCGTGAAGGCCCTCGGCAAGTGTCTGGACGTGTCCGGAGGCGGCAGCGCGGACGGCACGCGGATCCAGCTGTGGACGTGCAACGACAGCGGCGCCCAGAAGTGGGCCCCGCAGACGAACGGCACAGTGCGCAATCCGCAGTCCGGGAAGTGCCTCGACGCCTCCGGCGGCGTCTGGAACGACGGCACGGCGGTCCACCTGTGGACCTGCCACACCGGCCCCAACCAGAAATGGACCCTGCCCTGACGTCGCGGGGTAGGTGGGTGAGCTGAAGGTGTCGCCCGGCCGGAATCCGGCCGGGCGGCACCCGCTCGGTGGGTGCTGCGCCGGTGGCCCGGTGCGGCGGCATCATGCGGTGTGCCGCAGCTTCAGCGACCAGTCCCCTTCCGCGTCGGCGACTCTCACCAGCAGCGGACCCTCGGGCAGCGGCATCCGGTACTCCGGGCGCCTGTTCGTCTCGCTGATCAACGTCGTGTAGTCCCATGTGCCGCGGGGGCGCGGCGTGTAGTACATCACGTCGACGTAGGCGGAGTCGGCCCTCTTCGGACGCAGCATGGCGGACAGCTCGCCGGCAGGCCCCCGGTGGAGCAGCACGTCCCGTCCCCGGCCCGTTGCCCCGCGGCCCAGTTCCTCGACCACGCTCACCGGACGGAACGTAAGTCTCCACGGCCGGTCCTCGGCGCGGACACGCAGAACCAGCGGGATGCGGCCGTCATGCCGCACCAGGGTGCGTCCCCGGAAGTCCTCCAGGCGCGTGTGGGCGAGCAGATCCAGGCCCGGCCTGCTGTCGTCGACCGCTTCCACCATGAAGGAGCCGTCGCCCGACCGCTCCGTGTCCACGACGAAGAACCCGGCCGGCAGGGGCTCGTCGACGGTGAACTCGGACGAGCCGCTGCCCTCCTTGACGAACGCCGGGAAGTCCTCGCCGAAGAGGGCCGCGGCGGATGCGTGCTCCTTGCACCTCTGGGCGGGAGGCTGCGCCTTGGCCGGACGGGACGCCTGGGCCGTCACGGTCGCAGGTTGTGTGGGGGTGGGCGGTTCGGGTGCCGGGGCGGGTGGCTCCGGTGCCGGGTCCGGGCGCCGGGCGGGTGCGGCAGGCGCGGCCGGCGGCTGGACGTGCCGCTCGGGCAGTGGGACAGGGACCTCGGGCGCCGGGACCTTGGCCACGCCCTCGATGCGTACGGGACCGCGCCCGGGCGCCGCGGCCGGGACCTCTCCCGTGATGCCGTAGTCCTCCGCGAGGCCGGCGAGGCCGGAGTCGTACCCCTGGCCCACCGCCCGGAACCGCCACGCGCCGTCCCGCCGGTAGTACTCCCCGAGGACGAACGTTGTCTCCGTCGTCACGTCCCCGACCTCGTACAGCGCCAGCTCCTCCCCCGTCACGGCGTTGATCGTCCGGACGAGCAGCCGGGGTACGTGCCCGGACGTCTCCGCGTCGCCGGCGACGGCGATCACGATCCGCTGGACCCCCGGCTCGACACGTGCGGTGTCGATCTCCAGCCAGTCCGCGACGCGCCGCTCCCCGCTCGGCACCTGTCCGATCAGCCGCACCGCCCCGGAGGCATGTGCGCGCCGGTCACGGAAGACGACGTCGCCGTCGTCCCTGACACGGCCGGCCGCGTCCAGGAGCAGCACGGCGGTCTCGGCCGCCGACGTGCCGCCCGACGTCCCACGGACGACCGCGACCTTCCACACCTGGCCGGATATCGGCAGGTGTCCCCCCTTGATGATCTGTGTCACCGCGTCATGCTGACACGCACCACCAGGCGACGTCGACGGGCCGGATCCACTTCTGCCGACGGGGGATTTCCGCCATGTTCGTGATGCGGCCGGTTATTTGACGGGATCTCAGATGCGAGTGACACGAGTAATGCTAGCCTCCCCCCAACCACAAGGGGGGGAACCGAGTGAGAAAGCTTCTGAGTTTCGCGTCCGTGCTGGCGTTCATGACCGGAATCGCCATGACCGCGACGACGCCCGCCCACGCCGCCACCGACAGGAGCGGCGAGGAACGGCTCAGCATCCCGACCAGCAGTCCGTGCAGGGCGGGTCGCACCGTCATGCAGGGCATGGTCGCGGGGCCGGGCGGCCAGCTCTACATCATCTTCACCAGGCCGGGCGGAGACGAGCCCGTCCTGTCCAGGTGGCTGCGCGACGGCTCGACGTGGGACGCGAACAGCTGGACCTGCGCCGGGGCGCCGACCTCCATCCCCGCGCTCGGCCACGGCAACGACCTCGCCTACCACCCGGACTACCAGGGTCAGGGGCCTGCCTTGATCGCGACGCAGGGGAGCCAGTCGGCGTTCCCGAGCGACGATGTGACCATCGTCCGCCTGTCATCGTCGGGGGCCATCGGCGCGAGCGAGGTCGTCCATCTGCCCATCGGCAACATCAGCGGTCTCTGCTACAGCGCGACGGCGGCCGGAGGGGCCGGCAAGTACGCCGCCCGCCGCGCGGGCAACCTGTGGACCCATCCCGGCGCCGGTTCGCTGACGAGCGGGTGGACGCTGGTGAAGACCAACCTGACCAGTCACGACAATCGTTCCGACCAGGGCATCGACTGCTCTGAGAACTACATCTGGAACACGAAGTCCATCAACAGCTCGACGCCCCTGAGCGGGTGGAACTGGGTGTACCAGTACAACTGGTCCGGGGGCGACGTGGAGAGCGACATCGGGATTCCCGGAAGGGAACTGGTCGACGAGATCGAGGACATCACCCACATCGGGAGTGACTTCTTCGTCGGCATCAACCGGAACGACGGCGCGAACGACTCCGTGAAGGTCTTCATCCCGTGACGTCCCTCCCACCGGGCGCCTGAGACGCGTCGCTGGGCGCCTCTGGGACGGGCCCGGTACCGGATGCGCGCGCCCCGGTACCGGGCTTCACTGTTTCAGAGGGTTCGCTGTTTCACCCGGCGGTGCTCCGCCGCTGCGCCTGCTGCGTGGAGGAGGTGCTGAAGGGCCCGGGAGCAGTGCGCGAGGCTGAGGCGTCGGCCGTGCCGGGGCCACCAGTCCAGGACGGCCAGGAGCGCGGAGTCGCAGAAGGTGACCCGGGCGGTGTCCAGGACGAGGCCGGTGTATCCGGCGTCGGCGGCCGAGGCCAGCAGGGTCCGCAGCGGGGCGGCGCTGTAGTGGTCGATCTCCCCGGTGAGGTGGACGACCAGGGTGGCGCCGAGCGTGGTGCAGGAGGCGACGACTATGTCGCAGGGCGCGGCATCCGCGCCCGAGTCGTGCACGACGGGAGGGGCGGGGGTGACGAAAGGACCGGTCAGTATCGGAGCTGTGCTTGCGGTACTCACGCCTTCGACAACGCCGCCCACCGCGCTGCGGGAACGGCGCCCGGCTCCTGTTCACCCCATCTGACCAGCGGTTATCCCCGAGAAGAGGGAAATCTGCCGGTAGCGGCGTGGTGCGTTTTCTTCGCCCTGGTGCCGCCGCTCGGGGCCCGCTCGCCCCTCACCCCTGAGCGCCGGTGCCGAGGCTCGCGCGGAGCCGCGCCGCCTCCTCGTCGAGGTGGTGCAGGAGGGCTTCGAGGGCGGGGGTGCGGGTGCGGTGGGCGGCTTCGGTGACGCCCACCGTGCGCCCCACCGAGGGAAGGTCGACCGGCAGCGCGGCGAGGTGCTCGTCGTCGCGCAGGACCAGTTCGGGCAGGAGCGCCACCATGTCGGTCTGGAGGAGCAGGGCCCGCATGGTGAGGATGGAGGTGCACTCCACCCGTTCGGCGGGCAGTGGCAGCCCCCGGTCGACGAAGAGGGCGCTCAGTTCCTGGCGCAGGGCGGTCTGTTCGACGGGCAGGATCCACGGGTGGGCGAGTGCGTCCGTGAGCGTCACGGCGCCTCCTGCCGTTCTTCCTGCCGTTCCCTCGGCCGCGCCTCCGGCCGTTCCGTCGGCCGATCCCTCGGCCGACGGAAGGGCCAGAAGCGGGTGTCCGGCGCGGACGGCGAGGCGGATGGGCTCGCGGTAGAGCATCCGCTGGCGGAGCGCGTCGCCGACGGCGGGGGCGGAGCCCACCCTGCCGACGATGAGGTCGAGTTCGCCGCCGAGCAGGGCCGGGTGGAGGACGTCGGGGGTGCCCTCGCGGACCACGATGGTGAGCCGGGGGCGCTCCTTCTTGAGGCGGGCCACGGCCCGGGGCAGCAGGACGTTGGCGCCCGCGAGCAGGGTGCCCACGGTGACCGTGCCGTCCTGGCCCTCGCGCAGTCCGGTGAGGTGCTCCTTGGCCCGCCGGATCTCGGCGACCACCGCGCGGGCGTGGCCGACGAGTGCTTCACCGTAGACGGTGGGCCGCATGCCGCGCGGGACGCGGACGAAGAGCGGGAGTTCGGCGATGGCCTCCAGTTCGTGCAGGGTGCGGGTGGCGGCGGGCTGGGTGAGGTGGAGGCTCTCCGCCGCCCGGATGACGCTTCCGTGGTCGTACACGGCGATGAGCAGGGTCAGGTGCCGGAACTTCAGCCGGCCGTCCAGGAGGTCCATCGCCGGGGCTCCTTCCGGGGAGGCGGTGGGGTGTCCGGGGCGCGGGCCGCGCCGTGACATACCGGAATTGCTATAGCTCTCGCACCGATCGGCATTGGATCGGCATAGCTGGGTGGGCGCACTATACCGGCACGCCCCGGGGGTGAGTTTCGGACAGCTCCCGGCCCAGCAACGGAGGTCTGCAAGGTGAGTTCACCCGTGCGGCATTACACAGGAGGCGGGTTCGACGCGTCCGGCGTACCGTTCCCGCTCGTCGATCCGGTCACCGGCCGCACCGTCGGTGCGGTGCCGGAGGCGTCGCGGGAGCTGGTCGACCGGGCCGTGGCCGCGGCCCGAGCGGCGCTGCGCGGGCCGTGGGCCGCGTGGACTCCGGCGGAGCGCTCGCGGCTGCTGCACCGGATCGCCGACGGGATCGAGGCGCGCTTCGAGGAGTTCACCGCCGCCGAGTGCGCCGACACCGGCAAGCCCCGCGAGCTGGCCGCGACGGTCGACATCCCGCGCGCGATGGCCAATTTCCGCTCCTACGCGGATCTGCTGGCCGGGCGGAGCGAGCGGTCCTGGCACACCCCGACGCCCGACGGCCGGGGCGCGCTGAACTACACGGTGCGCAAGCCGCTCGGCGTCGTCGCGGTGGTCTCGCCGTGGAACCTGCCGCTGCTGCTGCTCACCTGGAAGGTCGCCCCGGCGCTCGCCACCGGCAACACGGTCGTCGCCAAGCCGTCCGAGCTGACCCCCGGCACGGCCTGTCTGCTGGCCGAGGTGATGGCGGACGCGGGCGTCCCCGCGGGCGTCTTCAACCTGGTGCACGGGCGGGGCCCGGGCGCGGCCGGGCAGTGGCTGACCGAGCATCCCGGGGTGGACGCCGTCGCCTTCACGGGGGCGTCCCGCACCGGTGTGGAGATCATGCGGGCGGCGGCGGACCGGCTGGCGCCGGTCTCGTTCGAGCTGGGCGGCAAGAACCCGGGCCTGGTCTTCGCGGACGCCGGCCTGGAGGAGGCGGTGGCGGGCACCCTGCGGTCCGCCTTCACCCACAGCGGTCAGGTCTGCCTGTGCACCGAGCGGGTGTACGTGGAGCGGCCGGTGTTCGACGCGTTCGCGGCGGCGCTGGCCGCCGGGGCGAAGGAGCTGTCCGGCTACGGGCCGATGGTGTCGGCCGCCCACCGCGACAAGGTCCTGGGGCACGTGGAGCGGGCCGTCGCGGACGGCGCCGAGGTGCTGGCGGGCGGCGGGGTGCCGCGCTTCGGGGACGGGCGGGACGGCGGCTTCTGGGTGGAGCCGACCGTGCTGGCCGGGCTACCGGAGGACCATCCGGCGGTCCGGGACGAGATCTTCGGCCCGGTCGTGCACCTGGCGCCGTTCGACACCGAGGAGGAGGCGCTGGCCCTCGCGAACGCCGGGCCGTACGGGCTGGCCGCCACCGTGTGGACCAGCGACGTGCGCCGCGCCCACCGGGTCGCCCCGGCCCTCGACGTGGGCATCGCCTGGGTCAACACCTGGAACCTGCGCGACCTGCGCACCCCGTTCGGCGGGGTGAAGGCGTCCGGCATCGGGCGCGAGGGCGGCGACCACTCCCTGGACTTCTTCTCGGAGCCGATGAACGTGTGCGTGAAGCTGTGACGACGACACGGAACGACCCGGCGGTGCGGGACGCCGCCGAGCGCCTGGACCGGGCACGCCGCACCGGGGTGCCCTGCGCCCCCGTCCGGGACCTGCTGCCGGCCGGCGCCCTGGACGCGGCCTACGCCGTGCAGTCGCTGCTGACCGGGCGCCGGCTGGCCGAGGGGCGCCGGATCACCGGCTGGAAGGTCGGCCTGACCTCGCCCGCCGTGCAGCGGCAGCTGGGCGTGGGCACCCCGGACTTCGGGGCCCTGTTCGACGACACCGCCGTGCCGGACGGCGCGGAGCTGCCGTGGGGGGCGGTGCTCCAGCCGAAGGCCGAGGCCGAGGTGGCGCTGGTCCTGGAGCGCGACCTGCCGCACGAGCGGCACACGGTGGCCGACGTGATCCGGGCGACCGCCTTCGCGCTGCCCGCCGTCGAGGTGGTCGGCAGCCGGATCCGCGACTGGGACATCACGGCCGTGGACACGGTCGCCGACAACGCCTCCAGCGGGGCGTACGTGCTCGGCACCCGTCCGGTGCCGCTGCGGGACCTGGACCTGCGGACCGCCGGGATGGTGCTGGAGCGGCGCGGCGAGCCGGTGTCCACCGGCGCGGGCGTCGCCTGCCTCGGTCATCCGCTGCACGCCGCCGTCTGGCTGGCGGACACGCTCGTCCGGCTGGGCACGCCGCTGCGGGCCGGGGACACGGTGCTGACCGGGGCGCTCGGGCCGATGGCGGCGGTGGCGCCGGGCGACGTACTGGAGGCCCGTATCGACGGACTCGGTTCGGTGCGCGCGGCCTTCGGGCCGGCCGCCGCGGAAGGAGACCCCCGATGACCCCGGCAGATCCGATGACCCCGGCAGCCCCGACGGCACCGGTGGACCCGGCGGCGCTGGCCCAGGCGCTGGACGCGGCGGCCCTGGCGGCGTGCCCGCTGCCCGGCGGCGGCAGCGGCCTCACCACCACCGCGGAGGCGTACGCCGTGCAGGAGGCCCTGCTGGCGCGGCGCTTCGACCGGGGCGAGCGGCCCACCGGGGTGAAGCTGGGCTTCACCAGTGCCGCCAAGATGCGGCAGATGGGGGTGTCCGACCTGATCCACGGGCGGCTGACGGACCGGATGGAGATCCCGGACGGGGGGCGCTGCGACGTCTCCGGCCTGATCCACCCCCGGGTCGAGCCCGAGATCGCCTTCCTGCTGGGCGCGGTCCTCGCGCCGGGCGGAGATCCGGCGGCGGCGGTCGCGGCGGTGGCCCCGGCCCTGGAGGTCATCGACTCCCGCTACGACGGCTTCCGTTTCTCGCTGCCGGAGGTGATCGCGGACAACACCTCCGCCGCCGGGTACGCGCTCGGCCCCTGGACCCCGGCGGCCGGTCTGGGCGGGCTGCGGTCGCTGGCGAACCTGGGCGTGGCGCTGGAGGTGAACGGCCGCCCGGCGGAGACCGGTTCGACGGCCGCGATCCTCGGCGACCCGCTGCGCGCGCTGACCGCCGCCGCCCGGCTGGCCGGCCCGCTCGCCCCGGGGACGGTCGTCCTCGCCGGGGCGGCGACCGCCGCCGTACCGCTGCCGCCGGGGACGCACGTGCGGGCCGTCGTGGCCCGGCTCGGCTCCGTCGGCCTCACCACCGGGGAGGCGGCGTGATCGTCCCCGGCGCGGCGCCGCCACGCGGCCGCTTCCCACACCTGCGGCGCGCGGGCGACCTGGTCTTCGTCTCCGGTACGAGCTCCCGCCGCCCGGACGGCGGCTTCACCGGGGCGAGCGCCGACCCGATGGGCGTCACCGACCTCGACATCCGGGCCCAGACCCGGGCGGTCCTCGACAACATCGGGGCCATCCTGGCCGCCGCGGGCGGCGGTCTGGGCGACCTGGTGTCGGTGACCGCGTACCTGGTCAGCATGAACGACTTCGGCGGCTACAACGAGGTCTACGCCGAGTACTTCGACGAGACCGGTCCTGCCCGGACCACCGTCGCCGTCCACCAGCTCCCCCATCCCCACCTGCTGATCGAGATCAGCGCGGTGGCCCACCTCCCCCGGCACCCGAACGAGGAACAGCACCGATGACGATGAGACCGTTCAACCTCCAGGCGTGGATCGAGGAGCACCGCCACCTGCTGAAGCCGCCGGTCGGCAACGTGCAGATCTGGCAGGACGCCGACCTGATGGTGACGGTCGTCGGCGGCCCCAACCGCCGCACCGACTTCCACGACGACCCCATCGAGGAGTTCTTCTACCAGCTCAAGGGCGACATGGTGCTCCGCGTCATGGAGGAGGAGGGCCGGCCGCCGCGCGACCTCCACATCCGGGAGGGCGACGTCTTCCTCGCCCCGGCGCACCTGCGGCACTCCCCGCAGCGGCCGGAGGAGGACAGCATCGGCCTGGTCGTCGAGTTCGCCCGGCCGCGGGGTCACCGCGACGCCTTCGAGTGGTACTGCGTCGAATGCCACCACCTGGTGCACCGCAGCGAGGTGCAGCTCACCTCGATCGTCGACGACCTGCCGCCGGTCTTCTCCGCCTTCTACGCCGACGAGGCCGCCCGCACCTGCGGGCACTGCGGCGCCCTGCACCCGGGCAAGGACTGGCCCGAGGCGCTGCGTCCCCGCACCCGGCGCGACGAAGCGGGTGGCGCATGACCGTCGTCGACGTGCACGCGCACGTCTTCCCCGAGATCGGCCGCGCCGAGTCGCGCCGCATCACCGGCTCCGAGGACGGCCCGTGGCTGCGCACCACCGACGGGCCCGACGCCGGGATGATGATGGCCGGGGCCGCCGCGTACCGGCCGGTGCGCCGCACCCTGTGGGACCCGGCCGTCCGCGTCGCCGACCTCGACCGGCTCGGCGTCGACGTGCAGGTGCTGTCCAGCACGCCGCTGCTGTTCGGCTACGGCCTGGAGGCGGCGCGGGCCGCCGACTGGTGCCGGACCGTCAACGGGCACCTGCTGCGGTACGCGGCGCACGCCCCCGGCCGGCTGGCTCCGCTGTGCCAGGTGCCGCTCCAGGACACCGAGGCGGCCTGCGCGATGGTCACCGAGGCGATGCGGGACGGCTTCCACGGCGTCCACATCGGCAACCACCTCGGCGACCGCGACCTCGACGACGGCGCCCTCCTCGAATTCCTCGCGCACTGCGCGCACGAGGACGCGGCCGTCCTGGTGCACCCGTGGGACCTGCCGGCCGGGCCGCGCCACTCCCGGTACATGCTGGCCTGGCTGGCGGGCATGGCGGCCGAGACCCATCTGACGATCCTGTCGCTGATCCTGTCCGGCGCCTTCGAGCGGCTGCCGGCGTCGCTGCGGCTGCTGTTCGCGCACGGCGGCGGCAGCTTCCCGTACCTGCTGGGCCGGGCGGACAACGCCTGGCACCGGCGGGACATCGTGCGCGCCGACAGCCCGCACCCGCCGTCGTACTACACCGAGCGCTTCGCCGTGGACTCGGCCGTCTTCGACCCGGGGGCGCTGCGGCTCCTGGTGGACGTGATGGGTGCGGAGCGGGTGCTGCTCGGCTCCGACCACCCGTTCCCGCTGGGCGAGGAGTCCATCGGCCGGCTGGTGCGGGAGAGCGGCCTGGCGCCCGCCGAGCGGGAGGCCGTCCTCGGCGGCAACGCCGTCCGCTTCTTCGGACTGACCCCCCTGCTGAAGGAGGCCGTGCGGTGAAGGCCGCCGTCATCGGATCGGGCAACATCGGCACCGATCTCCTCATCAAGATCATCCGCGGTTCGGGGGCCGTGACCGCCGCCGCCATGATCGGCATAGACCCGGACTCGGACGGGCTCGCGCGGGCCCGCCGGCTCGGCGTCCCGACCAGCTCCGACGGCGTCGCCGGGCTGATCGCCCTGGACGGCTTCGACGGGATCGACGTCGTCTTCGACGCCACGTCGGCCGCCGCCCACCACCGCAACGCCGCCGCGCTCGCCCCGTACGGGAAGACCCTGATCGACCTCACCCCGGCGGCCCTCGGCCCCTACGTCGTCCCGTCGGTCAACCTCGACGAGCACCTGGACGCGCCCGACCTGAACATGGTCACCTGCGGCGGGCAGGCCACCGTCCCGGTCGTCGCCGCCGTCTCCGCCGTCACCCCCGTCCACTACGCGGAGATCGTCGCCTCGATCGCCTCCCGGTCCGCCGGACCGGGCACCCGCGCCAACATCGACGAGTTCACCGAGACCACCGCCCGCGCCCTGGAGCGGGTCGGCGGCGCGGCCCGGGGCAAGGCCATCATCGTCCTCAACCCGGCCGAACCGGCGCTGCTCATGCGGGACACCGTGCACTGCCTCGTCGACGACGCCGACACCGGCCGGATCGCCGCGTCGGTGCGCGCGAAGGCCGCCGAGGTCGCCGCGTACGTCCCCGGCTACCGGCTCAAGCAGGAACCGCAGTTCCGGACGCTCGCCGCCGACGACCCGCTGGTCCGGCTCGGCGGCGGCGCCCGGCTCCTCGTCTCGGTCTACCTGGAGGTCGAGGGCGCCGCCCACCACCTCCCCGCCTACGCCGGGAACCTCGACATCATGACCGCCGCCGCGCTGCGCACCGCCGAGCGCCTGGCCGAACGGAGCACGGGCCGATGACCCGCGTCTACGTCCAGGACGTCACCCTGCGGGACGGCATGCACGCTGTCTCCCACCGCTACACCCTCGACCAGGTACGAGCCGTCGCCGCCGCCCTGGAGGCGGCCGGCGTCGACGCCGTCGAGGTCGCGCACGGCGACGGCCTGTCCGGCTCCTCCGTCACCTACGGGCCCGGCGCCCACACCGACTGGGAGTGGCTGGAGGCGGCGGCCGAGGTCCTGGACCGGGCCCGGCTCACCACGCTGCTGCTGCCCGGCATCGGCACCGCCGCCGACCTGCGCCGCGCCCACGCGCTCGGCGTCACGTCGGTCCGCGTCGCCACGCACTGCACCGAGGCGGACGTGTCCGCCCAGCACATCGCGCTCGCCCGCGACCTCGGCATGGACGTCTCCGGCTTCCTGATGATGTCCCACCTCGCGCCGCCCGCCGAACTGGCCGCGCAGGCCCGGCTGATGGAGTCGTACGGCGCGCACTGCGTGTACGTCACCGACTCCGGCGGCCGGCTGACGATGGACGGCGTACGGGACCGGGTCCGCGCCTACCGGGACGTCCTCGACCCGGCCACCGAGATCGGCGTCCACGCCCACCACAACCTCGGCCTCGGCGTCGCCAACAGCGTCGTGGCGGTGGAGGCGGGCGCGTACCGCGTCGACGCGTCCCTCGCCGGGCAGGGCGCGGGCGCGGGCAACGCCCCGCTGGAACCGGTGGTCGCGGTGTTCGACCTGATGGGCTGGGAGCACGGCTGCGACCTCTTCCCCCTGATGGACGCGGCCGAGGAGCTGGTCCGGCCGACGCAGGACCGGCCCGTGCGGGTCGACCGCGAGACCCTGACGCTCGGCTACGCCGGGGTGTACTCCAGCTTCCTGCGGCACGCGGAGGCGACGGCCGCCCGGCACGGGCTCGACACCCGGGATCTGCTCGTCGAGGCGGGCCGGCGGCGGCTGGTCGGCGGGCAGGAGGACCTGCTCGCGGACATCGCCCTGGACCTCGCCCCGGCGCCCGCCCGGCCCGCCGCCGGTGACGCCTCTCCCTCCCCCTCGCCCGCTCCCTCCGCCTCTCCCGACTCCGGAGCCCTCGCATGCTGACCGCCTCCGCCGGCCTCACCGGCCTCACCACCCGCGCCGCCGCGCTGGACGCCGCCGACCCGCTCGCCGCCGTCCGGGACCGCTTCCTCCTCCCGGACGATGTCGTCTACCTCGACGGCAACTCCCTCGGCGCCCTGCCCGCCGCCGTCCCGGCCGCCGTCGAGGACGCCGTGCACCGCCAGTGGGGCACCGACCTGATCCGCTCCTGGAACGCCAACGGCTGGTGGGAGGCGCCGGTGCGGACCGGCGACGCGATCGGCCGGCTGGTCGGCGCGGCCCCCGGGCAGGTCGTCGCCGGCGACTCGACCAGCGTCCAGCTCTTCAACACCCTGCTCGCCGCCGCCCGGCTGCGCCCCGGCCGCAGGCTGCTGCTGACCGACCCGGACCACTTCCCCACCGACCAGTACATCGCCGACTCGGTGGGACGGCTCCTGGGGCTCGACGTCCGCCGGGTGCCGGCCCGGGAGGCCGCCGCCGTGCTGGCCGCCGAGGCGGGGAACGTCGCCGTCGCCGCTTACGCGCCGGTCGACTACCGCACGGGTGAGCTGTACGACATGGCGGCGCTCACCGCCGCCGCGCACGCCGCCGGGGCCCTGGCGCACTGGGACCTGTGCCACGCGGCGGGCGCACTGCCCGTCGAACTCGACGCGGTGCACGCGGACTTCGCGGTCGGCTGCGGCTACAAATACCTGTCGGGCGGGCCGGGCGCGCCGGCGTTCGCGTACGTCGCCCACCGCCACCAGGAGGGCTTCGACCATCCGCTGACCGGCTGGCACGGGCACGCCGAGCCGTTCGCGATGACGGGGACGTACACCCCGGCGGCGGACATCACCCGGGCCCGGATCGGGACCCCCGCGCTGCTCTCCCTGATCGCCCTGGAGGCCGCGCTCACCGCCTTCGACGGGGTGGAGATGACCGCCGTGCGCCAGAAGAGCCTGTCGCTGACCGGGTTCTTCCAGGAGTGCGCCGACCTCCTCCTCGACGGCCTCGGCTTCACCCGGGCCACCCCGCGCGAGCCGGAGCGCCGGGGCAGCCAGGTCGCGCTGCGGCACCCCGAGGCGTACCCGCTGGTCGCGGCGCTGACCGCCCGGGGCGTGATCGGTGACATGCGCGCCCCCGACCTGCTCCGCTTCGGCTTCAACGCCCTCTACGTGACGCACGCCGACGTGCTGCGCGCGGTGGCCGAACTGCGGGACGTCGTCACCTCCGGGGCCCATCGCGCCCCCGAGTTCCGACAGCGCCCCACCGTCACCTGACCCCCGTCCGCTCTCCCGCCCCTCCCCGCCCTGCCCCGAAAGGACCGTCCGATGCGCTTCACCCGCAGGAACACGGCTCTCGCCACCGTCACCGCGGCCGCCGTCACCGCCGGCCTGCTCGTCCCCGGCGCGTCCGGCGCGACCGGCGCGACCGCGGCGACCGCCGCCTCCGACCCGCACGTCCGCGCCGTGTGCGACGACCGCCGCCCCGGGCCCGCCGACCCGGGCGCCTACGGCATGCAGCTCGACGGCACGTTCCGGCACCCCGCGCTCACCCCCGTCGACGAGGAGTCCGACCACCCCTTCCCGGGGCGCAACGCCGCGTACGACACCCGCTCGTACATCAAGAACATGAAGGTCGAAGCGGCCTACGAGGGCACCGACTTCACGCCCGACTACTTCCACACCTGGCAGAACGTCGTCGACTTCGACGGCCGCCGCTACCTCTTCCAGTACGACCGCTCCGAGGGCCGCGTCTACGACGTCACCGACGTGCGGAAGGTGCGGGTCGTCGAGCGGATGAGCCGCGAGGACGTCGGCGGCGACGAGACCCGGGCCAACGGCGACTGGGCGGCGCACGACTACTGGGGCGCCTCCACCGTCCAGTGGAGCAAGAAGCTGAACGCCTACGTCATGGTGCAGAGCTTCGAGAGCAGGCGGCAGATCTCCGAACTCTCCGACCGTCCGCCGCTCGACAAGTACACCAACCCGGACGGCGTCCGGAAGCTGCGGGAGAAGCCGGGGCTCAAGGGCTTCAAGGTCTACCGCCTGGACGGCCCGCGCAAGAAGGACTGGAAGCTCCTCGCGACCGTCTCCACCGACTCCACCCAGGCCGACCCGCTGCGCAGCGACCCGGCCACCGCCCAGCAGGGCTCCGGTTCGATCGACGTGCCGTACTGGACGGGCGAGAAGTACATGTTCATCGCCACCGCTCCCGACGACACCTACTCCGGCACCGAGTACCCGACCAACCTCCACTCGGCCGGCTACCAGTCCTGGGACATGACCGACCCGGCGCACCCGAAGCTCCTGGACACGTGGCACCTGCCGGGCCAGCGCACCGGCGAGGACGCGGCCTACCGGCAGAACCCGCGCTGCGGCAACCGCACCAGCTGGATGGGCGCCCGGATGCCGCTGTTCCTCCCCAGGCCCGTGGAGGAGGGCGGGCGTTACGCCTTCGCCGCGATGGGCGGCTACGGCCTGACGGTCCTCGACGTCTCCGACCCGTCGAACCTGCGGACCGTGAGCCACCTCGACCTGCCGGCGTCGGTCTCGGGCACCGAGGGCGACAACATCGACGTCTCCCAGTACGAGAAGACCGGAATGATCTACTACTCCGGCTACCCGCTCACCGAGGACTGTTACGAGCCCTACAAGGACGTCTACCAGATCGACGCCAAGGACCCGAGGAACCCCCGCGTCGTCGGCGTCCTCCCGCGCCCGGTGCCGCCCAGGTCGGCCGGCATCACGGACTACTGCCAGCGGCGCGGCAGCTTCGGCCCCAAGCGGACCGGCTACTACACCAACCCCGGCAAGCACGACGCCGGCGTCCTCGGCTACGGCTTCTACAACGCGGGCGTGCAGTTCTTCGACGTGTCGGACCCGGCCGATCCGGAGATCTCCGCGTACTTCGTGCCGAAGGCGTACGGCCGCGACACGGCGGAGTACGCGTACGGCAACCAGACCCACGGGGTCTACGTGGAGTGGGACCGCAACATCGCCTGGGTCCTGACCAACCACGGCATCTACGCCCTGTCGTCGAAGGTCCTGGGCAAGCCCGACCTCGACGCCCCCGCCGAGCCGTTCCGCACCAGCGAGTTCTGACCCTCCCCCCCTCTCTCTTCCCACCCCCGTGCAGAAGGGTCCCACCGCCATGGCCTCACCCAGCGACTCCGCACCCCCCGCCCCGGCGCCCGCCGACGGAGCCAGACCCGCCGACGCCCCCGGCGAGGGGCTGGTCCGCTCGCTCACCCACCGGCAGACCACCATGATCGGGCTGGGCTCCGCGCTCGGCACCGGCCTCTTCCTCGGGTCCGGCTCGGCGATGTCCGTCGCCGGGCCCGCCGTGATCGTCTCGTACGTGATCGGGGCGGTCCTGGTCGCGATCATCGCCGTGCTGCTCGGCGAGATGTCCGCCGCGCACCCGGTCCAGGGCTCGTTCGGCACCATCGCCCGCCGCTACCTGGGCCCCTGGGCCGGCTTCCTCAGCAGCTGGCTGTACTGGTTCAGCGCCGTCGTCGTCATCGGCACCGAGGTCGTCGCCTCCGCGCTCTACCTCCGCTGGTGGTGGCCGGCGGTGCCGATGCCGGTGGCGATCCTCGCCGTCGCCGCGATCGTCCTCGCGGTCAACGCGATCAGCGTGAAGTCCTTCGGCACCACCGAGTTCTGGCTCTCCAGCGTCAAGGTGACGGCCCTGTGCGTCTTCATCCTCTGCGCGGCCCTGCTGGTCCTCTTCGGGCTGCCGGACGCCGAGCCCACCGGATTCGCGCACCTCACCGACGACGGCGGCTTCCTCCCGCACGGCGCCAGTTCGATCTGGCTGGCCATGTCCGTGGTGATGTTCGCGTACGCCGGCTTCGAGGTCGTCGCCATCGCCTCCGCCGAGGCCGCCGACCCGCAGCGCACCATACGCACCGCCATGCGCCAACTGGCCTGGCGGCTCAGCTTCTTCTACCTGCTCTCCCTCACCCTGGTGCTGGCCCTGATCCCCTGGCGCCAGATGGCGGACGGCGACGGCAGCGTCGAGGCGAGCCCCTTCGTGCGGGTCTTCTCCGAGATCGGCGTGCCGGCCGCCGCGACCGTCACCAACGCGGTCGTGCTCATCGCCGCCATGTCCGCCGCCAACGCCCACCTGTACGGCGCCTCCCGGCTGCTCCACTCGCTCGGCGACGACGGCCTCGCACCGAAGCCGCTGGCCCGGCTGAACCGCCGGGGCGTGCCCGCGGTCGCGATCGCCGCGTCCACCGTGGGCATCGCGGCCGCGGCCCTGCTTGCCTTCTACGACGTCAGCGGCCTCTTCGGCATCATGATGTCGATCGCGATCTTCGCTGTGATGCTGGTGTGGCTGCTGATCCTGGCCTCGTACGTCGCCTTCCGCCGCCACCGTGCCGCGCACCCCGGCGAGTTCAACGGCTTCTCGGTGCGGGGCGGCGACAAACTGGCGGTCGTCGCGGGGCTCGGCGTCCTCGCGGTCGCGGCGACGGCGGTGAAGGTCCCCGACATGCGGCAGGCGGCCGTGATCGGCATCGGTTTCACCCTCGTACTGCTCGCCTGTTACGCCCTGACGGCGCGGCGACGTCCCCAGTGATCCGGTCCGGGGACCCGCCAGTGGCGGGTCCCCGGACCGGACGCCGGCGGTCCGCCGGATCAGGCGCCGGTGGTGACGGGGTCGCAGCTGCGGAGTCCCGTGACGTGGTTGCCGTCGGTTCCGTAGCCGGCGAAGGTCGCCCAGGCGCCGGGCGCGATGACACGGCACGGGGCGGACTGGCCGTTCGTGTACGCGACCGTGACGGCCATGGTGTCGCCGCAGCCGTTGAAGACGTCGGTGTAGCGCCAGCTCGCGTAGTACCGCACGCACTCCGGGGCCGGGGCGCCCGTCGCGGCCACGGCGGACGGGGCGCCGGTCAGCGCCAGCAGGAGGCCGGCCGCGCTCGTCACGGTGAGGGCGGCCGGTCGCGCTATGTGCTTCAGGAGGTTCGTCATGCCGGGCATCCTCAAGCACGACCCGCACTTGCGCAAACCTCTGCAAGGGTTTTCAGACACGGCTGCCGAAGTGGGGCCCAACTCCGGGGAACCCAGCGGTTTTCGTGCTGCAAACGGTTGCAGAACGGTCAGGCCCGAGAGGAAACGGCTTGTCCCATCCACCAGTTGCCGGTGGCGCCGGGGTCCGGGCTGGTCCAGAACTCCACGACGGCCCGGGTGAACTCGACGGGCGACAGCACGCCGTCGCCGTCGGTGTCGAGGTGGCTGAACGCCTCGGCCGCGTTCTCCTCGGTGAACCCGGGGAAGTGGCCGCGCTGGAAGGCGAGGAACTCCGCGGGGCTGATCCGGCCGTCCTGGTCGAGGTCGGCGATCTGCAGGTAGGTTTCGGCGATGCCCCCGA
This sequence comes from Microtetraspora glauca, assembly GCA_000721275.1. GTDB lineage: Bacteria > Actinomycetota > Actinomycetes > Streptomycetales > Streptomycetaceae > Streptomyces. The sequence goes on from JOFO01000028.1 coordinate 56,722, forward strand.
GCGTGGCCCTGGCGGCTCCGGGGTCCTGCGCCAGCGCGCGGGTCGCGGCGACGAACTGGTCCTTCGGGAGCCCCTGGCTTCCGGCGGGGAGGAAGGGCAGGTGCACCTCCCGCCAGATCGCCAGGTAGGCGTCGACGATCCGTTCCGTCTCCGGAGAGCCCTCCGGGTGGCCGAGGGACGACGCCACCCGCCGGCCCATCGCCACGTGGTCCTCCTCCGTCAGCACACCGTCGCCGTTCACGTCGAGCCGGTCGAAACCCTGCTCGATCTTCGCCGTCAGAAAGTCCTGGCCGTCCATCCATGCTCCTTGTGAGTACGTGCACCGGGCAGGGCGCCGGTAGACGCGCCGCCACGCGGGGAAACGAGGATCCGCGCGGAAGGAAACGCCCTCGGTCGTGCCGCGGTCGCCGCCGACGGAGGGGTCGCCACGGCGGACGCCCCTGCGGACGCGTCGCAGTCGTCGCAGGTCAGGAGGGGTGGATTCACGCGAATGGCCTCGTCCGGGGAGGGGTGCGGTCCGAGGTGGCCGAGAATCGAGGGGGCTCGGGGCTCTGCTTCGGCCGGACTGGGAGGCATGTCATGTCATCTCCGGCAATCCCAAGGTTCGTCATCGAACGAGATCTGCGGGGCATCGCGGACCGGCTCGGCGTCGCCGGCGGGCCCGGGCTGCCCGACCACGTGGTGCGGAAGGTGCTGCCGAAGGTCGGCGCCCAGGTGGCCGAGGACCTCGCCGCCTTCGCCGCCCGCGACGCCGCGGCACACGGTGACCAGCGCTACATCTACTCCGGGTATCTCAGCTTCCGGTCGGTGATGGCCTACCGGCTCGCCCACACCCTGTGCACCCTGCGCGTTCCGGAGGTGCCGGCGGGGCTGCTGGCGGCGGGGGCCCGCCGGATCTCCGAGCAGGCGCGGCTCGCCACCGGCGTCGAGATCCACCCCGGTGCGACGATCGGCCGCCGGTTCGTGGTGGACCACGGGACGGGAACGGTCATCGGCGAGGACTCCGAGATCGGCGACGACTGCTACTTCGTGCAGAACGTCGTCCTCGGGGCCCGGGAGATCGTGACGAGTTCCGACGGGCGGGTGCGGCCGCGCCGGCATCCCCGCATCGGCAGCCGCGTGCAGATCGGCGGTGACGTGTGCGTGTTCGGGCCGGTGTGCGTGGGCGACGACTGCCTCATCGACCCCGGGGCGCGGGTCACCACGGACGTCCCGGCCGGGGCGCGGGTGAGGGTGGTGTCCACGACACAGGTCACCCTGACCAGCGATGCTCCGGTCGTGCACGGGGTCGCGCTGCTGGACGGCCGCGTCGTCCTCACCGGTCACGGGCTCCGCGCGGCGCTGCCCGTCGTCCTGGACGAGGAGCGGGTCCCGTGCGGGTTCCTCACGGTGGTGCGGTCCGGCGACACCGAACTGCACTGCCTCCCCGAGGGTCCCTGGCCGGTGCGTCCGGCCGCCCTCGGGCTGCTCGCCGACGGGCTGCTCGCCTGTTACGTCCGGCCCGTCGCCGACATCCTGGAGCGGTGCCGCACGGGCCAGGACAGTCCCAGGGCAACGGCCCGCGGCTGACCCCGCGGCACGAGGACGCCCCGGCCCCGCGCCGGCGGCGGAAAGGCGGATCACCATGCCTGCCACCCGCACCGAGGAGCGCATCGACCTCTTCGAGTCGTATCTGGCGCGGCACCCGCGGCTGCGGCTGCGGATCTCCTGCCCCTCCCAGGAGTTCTCGGAACTGGAGATGGCGCAGGGCGTCGGGCGCTGGTACTCCTGCGTCCGGGGCATGTGGGAGTCCCCTCGACGTGGGGACGCAGCCGGACCTGGCCCTGCTGATGTTCCAGGCGCCGGCGGTGCCCGCCTGCGTCGAGCAGTACGTGCTCGGCCTCGTCCCGCCGGACGCCGCCGGGCCGGGGGACCGGGCGCGGCGGCACCTCCTCGTCGGGCTGGACGACGCCTCCGACCGGCACCTGAGCGAGAAGCTGCTGGACCGGCCGGATCTGCTGCGCCGGGTGCGCGCCCTCGTGACGCGCGCCCGGGAACGCGGGCAGGCCGTCGAGCCCCTGTCCTGCTACCAGGCCAGCGCCCGCATGGACGAACTCGCCGACCGGCTCGGTCTGGAGAGCCGGGAGACGCCGACCCGGACGCTGGGGGCGGGTTCGAAGGCGGGCAGCCGGCAGCTCTTCCGCGCGGCGGGCCTGCCGCACGCCCCCGGCACGTACGAACCGGTCTCCGACCTCCCCGGACTGGCCCGGCAGATCGCCGACCTCGTCCGAGCCCACGGCGCCGGCCGATGGCTGCTGAAGATCAACGAGGGGTACGGTTCCGGCCACGGCCTGGCCGTCGTGACGGTCCCCGCGGCCACGTACGAGGCCGCCCTGTCGGCGCTGCGGGCACTCCGGCCGCTCACCGGGGACATCTCGCGCGCCCAGTTCCTCAGCGGTCTGGCGGCCGACGGAGCGATCGTCGAGCAGTACCTCGCCACTCCCGTGGCAGGGGAGAAGCGTTCCCCCAGCGCCCTGCTGTTCATCGGCGACGTCACCGGCGACGGCGGGAACGGGATCCAGCTGCTGGGGACCCACGACCAAGTGCTGGGCGAAGACCTGCAGTACCTCGGCTGCCGCTTCCCGGCGTCCGCCGCCTACCGGGAGGCCGTCATCACGATGTCCCTCGCCGCCGCCGAGACGCTCGGCCGGGCCGGCGTGCGCGGGCACGTCGGCATCGACTTCCTCGCCCGGAGGGACGCCGACGGCCGCTGGGACGTCACGGCCGTCGAACTGAACCTGCGTCAGACCGGCACGACCCACCCCCACCGCACGGTGCGCGCCCTGGTGCCGGGCACCTGGCACGAGGACGGCCGGCTGACCCATCGCGGCAGCGAGGTCCACTACGTCGGCACCGACGGCCTGATCTCCCCCGCCTACCGGGGCCTCACCGCGCCGGCCGTGATCCGCGCGCTCGGCAGCCGGCCGGACGTGGCGTTCGACCACACCCGCGCACGCGGGGTGGTCCCCCACTTCTGGACGGCCCTCGAACCCTTCGGCAAGCTCGGCGCCACCATCATGGGCCGGTCTCCGGAGGAGTGCGTCCTACTGCAGTCCCGCTTCGCGGAACTCCTCGACGACCTCTCGGTCCGCCGGGTCCGCACGGCGGTGCGGTGACCGTCGCCCCGGCCGTACCCCTCCCCCGCACCGGCCCGCCGCGTGCGGTCCCGGTGAACTAGGATCCTGTTCTAGTTCCGGGAACCCTCCCGGAGGACTCCTCGGGGGAGGCGGCGCAGATGCAGGCAGCAGGACCCGACGACCCGTCACATGTCGGGCCGTTCCGCACGGTCGCCCTCCTCGGGCAGGGCGGCATGGGCCGGGTCCTGCTGGGAGCTGCACCGGACGGGCGGCTCGTCGCCGTCAAGCGCGTGCACGCCGACCTCGCCGACGACGAGGGGTTCCGTGCCCGGTTCTGGCGCGAGGTGGACGCCTCCCGGCGCGTCTCCGGGGCCTACACCGCGCCGGTGGTCGACGCCGATCCCGACGCACCCGCACCCTGGCTCGCCTCCCTGTTCCTGCCCGGGCCGACGCTGAGCGAGGCCCTGGAGGCGGTCGGCGTGCTGCCCGAGGAGACGGTGCGGCGGCTCGCCGCCGGGCTCGCCCGGGCGCTGGCCGACGTCCACCGGGCCGGGCTCGTCCACCGGGACCTGAAGCCGTCGAACGTCCTCCTCACCGAGGACGGCGTACGCGTCATCGACTTCGGCATCGCGCGGGCCGCCGAAGCGGCGACCCGGATCACCCACACCGGTGCCCTCATCGGCTCCCCCGCCTTCATGGCCCCCGAGCAGATCGCGGGCGGCGACCCGGGACCGGCCGCGGACGTGTTCGCGCTCGGGTCCACGCTCGCCGTGGCCTGTGCGGGCAAACCGCCCTTCGACGGCGGCTCGGTCCCGTCGGTCCTGCACGCCGTCGTCCACGAGGAGCCCGACCTGACGGGTGTCCCGCCCGGCCTGCGGGGACTGATCGGTGCCTGCCTCGCCAAGGACCCGGCCCTCAGGCCCACTCCGCAGGCCGTGACGACGTTCCTCGGGGCCGTGCCGGGTGCCGCCCGCCCCTGGCCGGACGCCGTGCACGCCCGGATCGCGGCCCAGCGCGCGGAGGTCGACCGGCTGCTCCGCGCGGTCCCGGCCGGCGGGTCCCCGCGCGTTCCCGCCCGCCCGCCCGTGCCCGTACCCGGGTCCCCGTCCGTCCGCGTACCCGCTCCCCCGCCCGTACCCCCGCCCCTCCCCCAGCGGGCTCCCAGGCGCCGGCGGCGGACGGTCGCCGCGGCCGTCGCCGCCGGGGTCCTCGTGGTCGCCGGGGCGGTGGGCACGGCCACCGGCTGGGCGGCGGACCTCTACCACCTGGTGGTCCCGGAGCCCGTGCCGACGCCCGGCGGCGTGCCCCTGAGCGAGGTCGCCGACCGGCACACCGGCGCGCTGCCCGCATGCGACACGGTGTTCGCGCGAGTGAAAACCCCTGCCGGGTTCTCGCCGCGGCCCGTGCTCGACACCCCGTCCCGGGTCACCCCGCACGAGGGCAGGCGGTCCTCCCAGTGCGAGTGGGCCACCCGGTCCGGGGACCGGATCCACGTCACCTGGGACCAGTACGACGGCGCCGGCGGACGGACCGGCGCCGAGCGGGCGAAGGAGCGGTACGAGGACTTCTACCGTCGCGGCACCACTCCGCGCGACCCCTCCCCCGGCTTCGTCGAGGAGGCCGCCTGGGAGAGGCCCGGCGGCCGGTACTGCGTGCTGCGCGGCCGGGACGTCAACCTGGTGGTCTTCCTCGTGGTCCAGGGGCCCGGTCTTCCGGTGGGCCGCTGCGAGGACGTCGCCCGGGACATCGGGCGGCAGACCATGGAGGCGGTGAAGGCCCGGTGAACCGCCCGCTCGGACTCGCGGACCCGCAGCGGACGGGCCCTTACCGGCTGCTGTCGGAGCTGGGCCGGGGCGGCATGGGGCGGGTGTTCCTCGGCGTCGCGCCGGACGGGCGGCTCGCCGCCGTCAAGCAGGTGCACGCCCGGCTCGCGGCCGACGAGGCGTTCCGTGCCCGGTTCCGGCGCGAGGCCGACGCCTCGCGCCGGGTCTCCGGGGCCTGCACGGCGGCCGTGCTGGACTCCGACACGGAAGCGGCCGTGCCCTGGCTCGCGTCCGTGTTCGTGGCCGGTCCCTCGCTCGGCGCGGCCGTGGCCCGCTCGGGGCCGCTGCCCGCGGACGACGTGCGGCGGCTCGCCGTGGGCCTGGCGACGGCGCTGGACGAGATCCACCGGGCCGGGCTGATCCACCGCGACCTGAAGCCGGAGAACGTGCTGCTCGCGGAGGACGGGGTGCGGGTCATCGACTTCGGCATCGCGCGGGCCGCGGAGGGCGGCGACCTCACCGCGCTGACCGGGACGGGCCTGGTCGTCGGCTCGCCCGCGTTCATGTCGCCCGAACAGGCGGAGGGCCGTGAACTCACCCCGGCGAGCGACGTGTTCTCGCTCGGATCGGTGCTGGTCCTGGCCGCCACGGGGACCAGTCCGTTCGCCGGGCCCTCGACCTTCCAGGAGCTGTACGCCGTCGTGCACGCCGAGCCCGCGCTCGACGCCGTACCGGCGGAGCTCCGCGGCCTCGTCGCCGCCTGCCTGGCCAAGGACCCGGCAGGCAGGCCGTCCCCCGCGCAGCTCCTCGCCGCCCTGGGCCCGGCGGCGCCCGTCCCCCGGCACTGGCCCCCCGCGGTCCACGCGGCGATCGCCGCACAGCGGACCGAGATCGACCGGCTCCTCACCGGCGGGCCCGGGCCCGGACCGGCGGCGGTCGCGCCCCCGGCACCCACCGCCGTCGTCACCGAACTGTCCGCCCCCGCCCCGCCCGGCAAGCGCCGCCGGCCGGGGGCCGCGGCGGCGGTCGCGCTGTCGGTCACCCTGTGCGTGGTCGGCGGCGCGGCGGTCTGGTGGTATGCCCAGGAGGACGAGGGCGCCGGGCCGCCGGACCGGTACCTGACGGTGCCGACCTGCGCCGAGGCGACGAGGGAACTCCCGCTGCCGGAGCGCCGGAAGGACGAGGACAGCACCCGCGACAGCACCTCGACGGCCGAGACCCACTGCTCCTGGTACGAAAGGAACGAGCTGCTGGCCAGCGGCTGGGAGCCCGTCCGGCACGCCGACGTCCGCTGGCACCTGCGCCGCACCGCGGGTGCCTCCGACAACGCGACGAACGACCAGGCGGAGCAGTTCGCGGCCGCCGCGCGCGCCGGACGCCCCGCGATGGGACTCGCCTTCGCCGACGAGGCGTACTGGGAACCGACGGACGCCGGCGACTGGCGGAGCTGCGCCCTGTCCGTCCGTACGGCGAACCTCGTCGTGTACGTCGGACTAGGCGGCGCCCGGCACCCGGCCGCCACCTGCGAACAGGAGGCGGCGGCCATCGCCGAGAAGGCGGTGGCGGCGATGCCGGGCACGCCCGGGCCATGAAGGGGCGGGGGCGGGCGGACCCGTGGCGGGTCAGGGTCCGGGGCGGGTGGCGGTGACGACGTAGTAGTCCAGGGCTCCCTCCTGGTACGCCTTCAGGAAGTTGCGGGGCCACGTGCCCGGTTCCCACTGGTCGGACAGCCAGCGGTCCCAGCCCTCCCACACCTCCGGGCCGATGGAGGCGGTCCGCGCGTCCGTCAGACCCGCCCGGGTGAACGCCTCCGCCAGGTCGGTGACGGAACGGGCCACGTCCAGGCCGTCGGCGTACGTCTGCAGGAGCTCGGCGAGCCGGGCGGCGTGGCGGGGGTCGTCGTCGGGGGTGAAGAAGCTCGTGACGGCCACCCGCCCGCCGGGCGCCAGGACCCGGGCCGTCTCGCGCGCGAAGGCGGCCAGGTCGTCGAAGTGCTGGGCGGCCTCGACACTGTGGACACGGTCGAACTCGGCGTCCGCGAAGGGCATGTCCTCCGCCGCGCCCCGGACGAACCGGAGCCGCGGCGGCGAGGCGTCCAGCAGGGCCGCGTTGGCCCGGTGGGCGCGGTCCAGCTGCTGCGGGTGGATGTCCATGCCGGTGAGGTGCGCCGGGTCGTACTCGCGCAGGGCCAGCGCGCACCCGACGCCGAGCCCGCAGCCGACTTCGAGCAGCCGCCTGCCGGTGAGCGGTCCGAGGGAGTCGAGCACGTGCCGGTACAGGTCCTGCTGGCTGCGGACGCGGTCGTCGACCGAGACCGGGCCGGCGAGGTCGACGGACCTCCAGTAGCCGAAGTTGATGAAGCCGCCGGCGAACACCGGGACCGAGCTGAGGTCGGCCGGCCCGTACGTCTCCCGGACCGCGGTCCGCATCTCCACCGATTCCGCCACAGACGTCACCTCCACGGTCAGTGTGGCGGCCTGCGCGCACCGTGTCGACGGTGCCGCGGGGCGAGTCGGCCGTCGGCGGGACGGGAGGGAGAGAGCGCGGCGGGGCGAGGTCGGCCCGTTGACTCAGCGTCAGGGCGCCGGGGTGTCGTCGAGGGCGATGTCGAGCGTGGCCCGGGTCTCGGTGACGTCGAGGAGGAAGGCGACCTGCCGGGGGAGCGGGCCCATGACGACGTGCCGCTGCGGTCGGCTCCGGGTGTCGGTCAGGGCGTGGACGAGCGCGGAGTCACCGAATCGCACGCCCGTCACGTCCAGCAGGACCAGCTCGATCTGGGGGTTGCGCACGGCGTCCAGAGCCTCGCGCAGGCAGGGGACGGTGTCGGAGTCGAAGGCGCCGCTCAGGAGCAGGAGCGCGGTGGTGCGGCGGGCACAGGGCGTGTAGCGGACGAGGGCGTCGCCTCGGGCGGGTCTCCAGGCCGGTGCGCCGTCGACGAGGTGCAGACGGGTGGGGTGTCCGTCGTCCTGGGGTCGGTCGGGTATCACGAGGATGCGCCTCGATCCGTGAAGGGGAGCCCTCCGGCAGGGGTGTTCCCGCTGACCTCCGCGGGATCCCAGGCGTCGGGGCCTGGTTTCGAGGCGACATCGGCGCCGGCGGGAGGTGAACGCCGGCGGCGACCCAGATCGGTCCGGTGCTCCCCACCATCCTCTCTCGCGCTCCCGAATGCACATGCCGCAGGTCAGAGCCGCCTTTGCCGGGCCGTGGACGGCCGGATCCGGGTCGTCCCGGCGCCCGGCCCGGCGGGTCAGTCGCGGGCCAGGTGCTCGGTCAGGGTCCTCAGCAGGTCGCGCAGCGGGGCTGGGTGCGGCGGGCGGGTCCGGGGGTGGGCGAGGGCCACGCGGGTCGGGGAGAGGCCGTGGACGGGGCGGAAGACCACGGCCGGGTGGGCGTGGAAACGGGCCGCCGACGCGGGGGCCAGGGCCACGCAGCCGGCGGCCACCGCTCCCAGCCACTCGTCCGGACGGCTGGTGACGGCGCCGACCCGGACGGGGTGGCCGTCGCGTTCGCCCGTCGCCAGCCAGTGGTCCCGCCACGCGCCGGTCTCGGCACCGGCCGCGACGAACGGTTCGTCCCAGAGGTCCGGGAACTCCACGACCTCCCGGTCCGCCAGCGGGTGCCCGGCCGGCAGCAGCACGCCGCGCTCCTCCGCGTACAGCTCCCGCACCGCCCATCGTTCCTGACCCGGGAACGGCAGGCGTACCACCGCCGCGTCCACCTCGCCGCCGGCCAGGCCGGCGGTCGGGTCCGACCAGTCGGACTGGCGCAGTTCCACCCGCCACTCCGGCCACGTCCGGCGGAACCCGGCAATCGCCTCGGGGACGGCGCCCACCGCGCCCGCGTCCAGGAAACCCAATCGCAGCACCCGGGCGGCCCGGCCGGTCGCCCGGACCGCCTCGTCCCAGCCGTCCAGCAGCGCGGGGACCCGCGACGCGAGCTCCCGGCCCGCTTCGGTCAGCGTCATCCCCGCCCGCGAGCGCGTGAAGAGCCGGACGCCGAGGTCGTCCTCCAGGCACCGGATCTGCTTGGTCAGGGCGGGCTGGGAGACGAACAGCCGTGCCGCCGCGGCGGTCAGGCTGCCCTCGGCCGCCACCGCGGCGAAGGAGCGGAGCGTACGCGTGGACACATCCATGCCGTCAGGTTATAGAAGCAGGTATTGGACGGCGCTCCGGGGCCGCGCGGAAGCTGAGGGCATGACAGACGCCCAGCCCGCGCTCCTCGCCGTCACCCTGCTCACCGCCGCCATCAACACCGCGGACGCGGCCGCCGGTCTGGCCCGAGCGCGCTTCGTCCTCGCCAATGCGGCGGAAGTGGGGGTTCCGCGGTCGTGGCTGCCTCGGCTCGCCGTCCTCAAGCTGGCCGGAGCCGCCGGGATCCTCCTCGGCCTCCTCGGCCGCCACCACGCCGCGCTGGGGGCCGTCGGCATCGCCGCGGCCTGCGGTCTCACCCTGCTGTACGTGGGTGCCCTCGGCTTCCACGTGCGGGCCCGGGTGTTCCACAACCTCGCGTTCCCCCTCTTCTTCCTCGCCGCCGCCGTCGCCACGCTCACCCTGGGCGTCCTCGTCCCCTGATCCTCACGCCGCCGCGGTCCGGCGGGGGCGGGGCGCGGAGCGAGGAGATGCGGACCGCGGCGGCGTTGGGCAGAGTGGGTATGACCTGTTCCTACCGAGGTGGTCCCCTCCTGCGCGCCGGAGACGGGACGGACTGATGCGAGGGTTCTCGTGACGCCGGAGTGATCGATGTTCCGCAGACGGCCGGCCGACAACAGCGAGGACCTGCTGGTCCGGCTCGCGTCGCTGACCGCCCAGGCGCGGGAGCTCGCCGAGACCCAGCGTTCCCGCGTCGAACTGGCCGTGGCGCTGCAGCGCGGCATGCTGCCCTCGGACCTCCCCCGCTTCCCCGGCGCCCGGCTGGCCGTGCGGTACGAGCCCGCCAACCACGGGCTCAACGTCGGCGGTGACTGGTACGACGCCTTCCCGCTGCCCGACGGGCGGATCGGCATGTCCATCGGTGACGTGCAGGGCCACAACATCGAGGCCGCCGCCTTCATGGGGCAGGTGCGCGTCGGCCTGCGCGCGCTGGCGTCCGTCACCGGGGAGCCGGGCGAGCTGCTGGGCCGCACCAACGACCTGCTGATCTCGCTGGGCGCCGACCTCTTCACCACCTGCACCTTCCTGCGCCTCGACCCCGCCGCCGGTGTCCTGGAGTGCGCCCGCGCCGGTCACATCCCCCACATCTGGGCCACCGCCGACGGCCGTTCCGGCATCGACGACGGCGAGGGCGGGCCTCCGCTCGGCGTGCTCCCCGGCGTCGAGTACCCCACCACCGTCCACCGGCTCACGGCCGGCGGCGTCTTCGTGCTCCTGACCGACGGGGTCGTGGAGGGGCCTTCGCTGCACCTCGACGACGGTCTGGACCGGGTGATGCGGCTCGCCGGGATCACCGCCGTCGCCGGGCTGGACGTCGACGCGCTGGCCACCGCCGTGATGAGGCTGGCGGCCACGGTGGGGCACGAGGACGACGCGGCCGTCCTGGTCGTCGGCCACGACGGCGGTCCGGGGCGGCCGGCGGCCGGGGGGCCGTGAGGGGGCCGCGTGTCCGTCCGTCGCCTCCGCCGCGTTCGTGGCGGGCGGTCGCGTCCGACACGCAGGGGGCCGCTTGCCCGGTCGTGGCGGTCCGGGCGGTGTCTGATGGCTGACGTGTGGGTCAATCGGGAGTTCAGGAGCTGGACGCAGGCGGGCCTGGCGTCGCTGGTCGTGGCGGTCTGCTACTTCGCGGCCGGGCGGCTCGGCCTGCTGGGCAGCCTCGTCGTGGAGGGTGCGGTGGTCACCCCCATCTGGCCGCCCACCGGCGTCGCGGTCGCCGCGCTGCTGCTGCTCGGCGCGCGGGTCTGGCCGGGGGTCGCCCTCGGCTCCTTCCTCGTCATCGCCTCGATCACCGCTCCGGGGCCCGCCACGCTGGTCACGGTGGCGAGCAACACCGTCGCGCCGCTCTGCTCCTTCCTGCTGCTGCGGCGGGTCGGTTTCCGGCTCGACATGGCGCGGCTGCGGGACGGGCTCTGGCTGGTCTTCCTCGGCGGGTTCGCGGCCATGCTGATCAGCGCGACGGCGGGAGTCGGACTTCAGGTGGCGACGGATTCGCTGCACACGAGCGAGTTCTGGGCCGTCTGGCTGGCCTGGTGGGTGGGCGACACGATGGGGGTGCTCCTCGTCGCCCCGCTGCTGCTCGTCCTCGGCGGGCCGGCCGGACGGGTGCGGGTGCGGCGCTGGAAGGAGGCGGTCTTCCTGGGGCTGGCCACCGTGGCCCTGATGCCGCTGGCCGTGCTCAGCCCGATGAGCATGCTGTTCCTCGTGTTCCCCCTGCTGATCTGGGCGGCGCTCCGCTTCCAGCTCGCCGGCAGCATGCTGTGCGCGCTCTTCGCCTCCGTCCTCACCACGTTCGAGGCGACGGCCGGGCGGGGCGCGTTCCTGCATCTGACGGACGTCGAGATCATGGTCAAGCTGCAGGCGTTCAACGGTTCCGCCGCGCTGACCGCGCTGCTCCTCGCCGCCGTCATCACCGAGCAGCGGGCGACCCGGCGGTCGGTGCGGCGCGCCTGCGAGGAGCTGGCGGAGGTCCTGGAGCACCTGGCGGCGGGCGAACCCCCGCCGGACCCGGCCCCCGCCGGACAGCAGCCCGGCGCGCCGCGGAATCCGTGAGCCTCGGCGTCCGGTACAAGACCACCGGTCTCTCCGTCAGGGCCCGTCGGCGGCGCATGACTCCGCCTCCGCCAGGTAGCGGGCCACCGGTCCCAGGGTCAGCAGGCCGCTCTGGGCGCCCGCGTGCTCGGCGCAGGCCGGGCGCAGCGCCGTGGCCGCGCGGGCGGCGAGCGGGCGGTCGCCGAGGCGGGCCGCGGCGTGGGCGGTCAGGCACCAGAGCGCTTCCTGCATGTGGTCGGGGGGCGGGTCGGGCAGCGCGGCCAGGGCGGCGCGGGCCTCGTCGTGCCGGTGGTGGGCGAGCAGGACCAGGGGGCGCGTCCAGGGGCGGTACGGACCCCAGTCGAGGGCGGGGTCGGTGGGCGCGGGGCGGTCGTGCAGGAGGCGCAGGCCGAGCAGGGCGAGGGGGAACAGGCCGCGGTGCAGGCCCGGCATGCCCGCCGTCCCGGCGAGGGCGTCCTCGGCGGCACGGTAGTGCGCGGCGGCCGTGGCGGCGGTCGGTCCGCCCGGTGCGGTGCCGGCGGCGGCTGTGACCCGGGCTCGGAACCAGGCGGTGAGGACGGGGACGAGGGGGGCTTCGGTGCGGACGGCGAGCTGTTCGGCGGCCTCGGCGTGTGCGGTCGCGGCGTCGAGGTCGCCGAGGGCGGAGGCCGATTGGAGGCGGATGAGCCGGCCGAGGACGGCGAAGTTCGGCAGGTCGTGCCGGGTGGCCAGGTCGAGGATCTCGGCGCCGATCGCGTCGCGTGCGGGGGCGAGGCCGGGGCGGGTGAAGGACTGGAGGAAGACGCCGTTGAGGGCGAAGGCGAGCAGGGCGGGATCGCCCACTTCCCGGGCCAGCGCCTCCGCCTCGCGGGCCGCCCGTGCCGCGCGCCCGCGTGCGGCGGCGGGCAGGTCGGCGCTGCGGCTCTCGACGGCGACGGTGGCCAGCAGGCGGGCGCGCAGCTCGGCGGGGGCGGTGGTCCCGGACGCGGTGGGAGTGCACGCGGCGGTGTCGAGGGCGGTGAGGGTGTGTTCGGCTGCCTCGACGACGGCGCGGGACTGGGCGGGGTCGTCGGCGCGGCTCCAGAGGGCGGGTACGTCGTAGGCGCCGATGACGCGGGCGGTCAGGGTGACGTCTCCGGTGCGCTGCGCCGCGCGGACGGCGGCGAGGCGGTCGCGGCGCGCGTGGACGAGGGCGTCGCCGCCGGCCAGGGAGAGGGTGCGGGCCAGTTCGACGGTGGTGCGCGGGCCGAGTCGTACGCCTGACGTCCACCCGGTGTGCGGGGGCTGGAGGGTCGGGGCGTCGTGGAGGATGTCCGCCTCCAGCCGCCGGAGGTCGGCGCCGGGGTCGAGGCCGAGCTGGTCGGCGAGCATCGTGCGGGCGCGGCGGAGGGTGGCCAGGGCGTCCGCCTGGCGGCCGGCCCGGTGCAGGGCACGGGCCAGCAGGCCCCAGGCCGGTTCGCGCCAGGGGTGCTCGGCGACGTGGGCGCCCAGCTCGGCGACCAGCTCCCCGCCGGAACCGGAGTCGAGGAGGAGCCGGGCGCGCAGTTCCACGGCCTCCAGGCGCAGCTCCTCCAGCCGCGTCCGTTCGCGCCGGGCCCACGCGGAGCCGGTCACGTCGGCGTAGGCGGGGCCCTGCCAGGCCGCGAGGGCCGCGTCGAGGCCGGTCAGCCCGTCGGGGGTGCGGCGGGCGCGGGCCAGCGCGTCCTCGAACCGGTGGGCGTCCACCGCCTCGCGCGGCAGGCGGAGCGCGTAGCCGGGGCCTTCCGTGACGAGGACGCGCGGCGGGGTGCGGGGCGGCCGGCCGGGTTCGAGGGCGCGGCGCAGCGCGGCGACGAAGGTGCGCAGCGCGCCCACGGCGCGTACCGGCGGGTCGGTCCACAGGTCGTCGACGAGGGTGTCGGTGGTGACCATGCGTCCGCCGGCGGCGACGAGCCGGGCCAGGACCTCGCGGTGGCGGGGTCCTCCGAGGTCGACCGGGGTGCCGTCGTCGTGGAAGGCCCGGACGGCACCGAGTACGTCGATTCGCATGCCCTCCATCTTCGGTGCCGTGCGGCGGCGGCGTCGCGGCGTACTGATCGGCTGCTGATCGCCGCCGTCCACGCTGGTTTCCGCAAGCCCCCGGGACCGCGGCTCGCCCCGGTCCCCGCTTCCTTCTCCCCCGACCTCCGAAAGGGCCTTCCATGGCGCTCACCCTCCCCGGTTTCGCGTACGACCGTCTGCCCGGCGCCGACGGCGTGGAGCTGGCCGCCGCCGTCGGTGGCAGCGGCAGCCCCGTCGTGCTGCTGCACGGCTTTCCCCAGACCCACCTCATGTGGCGGCACGTCGCCGAACGGCTCGCGGAGGAGCACACGGTGATCTGTCCCGACCTGCGCGGCTACGGGGCCAGCGACAAGCCGGCGGCCACCGGACCCGAGGTGTACTCCAAGCGCACCATGGCCGCCGACGTCGTCGCCCTGGCGGCGGCGCTCGGGCACGAGCGCTTCGCGCTGGTCGGCCACGACCGGGGCGCCCTGGTCGCCTTCCGGGCGGGACTCGACCACCCCGAGACCCTCACCCACCTGGGCATCCTCGACGTGGTGCCGACCCTCGACATGTGGAGCGTGCTCCAGGGCGTCCCGGCGGCGGTCGGCTACCACCTGTTCCTCATGGCGCAGCCGCCGGGCCTGCCGGAGACGATGATCGCCCGCAGCGCCGACGCCTTCTTCGGGTCCTTCCTCGACGCCTGGGCCCGTGACCCGGCCGCGATCCCGGCACCCGTCCGGTCCGCGTACCTGCGGGCGAGCGCCGAGGCGGTGACGTCGATCGTCGCGGACTACCGGGCCTCGGCCGGCATCGACGTCGCCCATGACCAGGCGGACCAGGACGCCGGTTCGCAGCTGGCCATGCCGGTGACGGTGGTGCAGCAGGACTGGGGGGCGAGGCTCGGGTACGACGCCGGCGCGGTCTGGCGCGCGTGGGCGCCGGACCTGGACCACCGGCTGACGGGCGCGGGGCACTTCATGGCGGAGGAGGCGCCGGAGGAGATCACCGGGGTGATCCGGGAGCTGCTGCTTCGCTGAGGGCCCCACGTGGTCCGAGCACGGCGCTCAGCTCATCTCCACGTACCGGTGGACGCGGTCGAAGCGGCGGGCCGCCGCGTCCCCGCGGCGGATCACCCAGTGGACCACGCCGCCGTCCAGTTCCGTGACGTCGTCGCCGCACCTCCACGTGGCCAGGAGGGTCCAGGCGTCGGCGTCCTCCTCGGAGGCGCCGGCGTCCTCGGGGCCGCGGGCGTCGTGGACGGGGTCGTTCTGGGGCGAGACCGGGTGGCCGCCGATCTGCAGGGTCCAGGGCGGACGGTGGCCGCCCCCGTCCGCCCAGGCGTCGTCGAGTTCGTCGGCGAGCTCGAAGTGCTCGTCCTCGGGGAGCTCGCCCCACCGGTCGAGGGCGAAGCTCTCGGGCATCTTCGCACTCGGCTGGTGCCAGACCGTGCGGAGTTCCCGCACCTGGTACGGCTCGCGCAGGCCGTCTCCGACGGGGCTCGGGGACGTGACGGCCCCGGCGGGGACGTACAGCACCGCGTCGGACACCTGCCGTCCCACGCCCTGCACCTCCGTGCCGGAGAAGAGGAGCAGATGCCCGTCGGACGGGAGCGGGAGCCCCGTGGCGTCCGGCGGCAGCGCCGCCAGGTCGACGGAGGCCACGACGGGGGCGGACGGCCGCGGCGCGCCGTGCGGCAGCAGGGGGTCGCCCCCGATCCGGGCCACGAGGGGGCCGTCGCCGCCCTCGGCCGCGTACACGGCCGGGCGGAGCGAACGTATCCACTCCTCGACCTCCTCGGACGGCAGGTCCCGGTCTGCCGCCTCGGTACGGAAACGGTTCGCTCTGTCCATGCTCGCTTCGGTCATCGGGTCACCCTAGTCACCTCGGGGGCGCGCGGCGGCGCCGGGGCGAACGTGCTTGTGGGGGCGGCGGGTTGGCGCCTTCTGCCTCGTTCAGCGGGGGAGGGTGGCGAGCCAGTCGGTCAGCAGGTGGTTGACCTCGTCGGGGCGTTCCTGCTGGATCCAGTGGCCGCAGCCCTCCAGGATGTGGCAGGCCGACAGGCCGGGGAGGGTGGCGGGGTAGGCGTCGATGGCGCCCGACATCCAGGTGGTGGAGGCGTCCAGGGCGCCGCCGGCGAACAGGGACGGCTGCGCGATCGGGGCTCCGCGGTACGGGGCGAGGTCTTCCCAGTCGCGGTCCATGGTGCGGTAGCGGTTGAGTGCTCCGGTGACGCCGCCGCGCGCGAACTCCCCCGCGTAGACGTCGAGGTCGTCCTCGCTCAGCCAGCCCGGGAGGACGCCGGCGGGGAAGCGGTCGCGGAGCCGGCCGCCGCCGCGGGCGACGAAGTGCGGGTCGGGCGCGCCCTGGCCGGGCATGGGCATGGTGTCGGCGGACAGGGCCGCGTAGAAGCCGGCGAGCCAGCCCCGCACGTCGGGCTCGATCTCCGCCTCGGCGCGGCCCGGCTCCTGGAAGTAGGAGACGTAGAACTCCTCCTCCGGGCCGCCGATCCGGCCGAACACCTCGGTGGGGCGCGGGCCGCCGGGCGGCGCGTAGGGGACGCTCAGCAGGCCGACGGCGCGGAAGACCTCCGGGTGGAGCAGGGCGGAGGCGGCGGCGATGTCGGAACCCCAGTCGTGGCCGACGACCACCGCGGTCTCCTCGCCGAGGGCACGGACGACGGCCACGTTGTCCTCCACCAGGTCGAGCATCCGGTACGCCTCGGTCGCCGCCGGCGCGGAGGAGCGGCCGTAGCCCCGGACGTCGATCGCCACCGCCCGGTGGCCGGCGGCGGCGAGGGCCGGGAGCTGGCGGCGCCAGGAGTACCAGAGCTCGGGGAAACCGTGCACGAGCAGGACCATCGGGCCGGTGCCCCGCTCGGCCAGGTGCAGGTGCCCGGCGGGGGTCTCGACGGTGCGGTGGCGGAGCTCGGCGGTGGGCTCGGGCTGCATGGCTTCTCCTCGCTGTGCGGCGACGCGGCGACGCGGCTACCGGTCGATCATGCGGCGCGGCGCCCGCCCGGCGCGATCAGCGTTGCCGTTCTGGCAAGGTGGCAGGACAGGGCGAGGAAGCGGCGGGGCGAGAGGGGCGTCGGGTGGCGGTCGAGGACGTGGAGGGCGCGCTGGCCGCGATGGGGCCGCGGCTGCGGGCGGCGCGCGAGCGTCGGGGCGCGACGATCGCCGGTGTCAGCCGCGCGACCGGGATCTCGACCAGCACCCTGTCCCGGATCGAGACCGGCCGGCGCAAGCCCCCGCTGGAGGTGCTGCTGCGGTTGTCGCGGGAGTACGGCGTCTCCCTGGACGAACTGGCCGGCGCGGCGCCCGCACCCGAGGTCCCGCCGCGCGCCACGGCGCCGCTGAGCTTCGGCGACGACAAGGCGGTGCTGCCGCTGACCCGGTACGTCGGCGGCCTGCACGCCCACAAGCACGTCCTGCCCGCCGTCACGGAACCGCCCGCCCGGCCCCGCCAGGTCTCCCATGACGGCCACGAGTGGCTGTGCGTCCTGTACGGACGCCTGTGGCTGGCGCTCGGCGACCAGGACCTCGTCCTGGCCCACGGGGACGTCGCCGAGTTCGACACCCGCACGCCGCACGGGGTCGCGAACGCGGGGCCCGGCGGTCCGGTCGAGTACCTGATCATGTTCGGCCCGCAGGGCGAACGCCCCCGGCCCCGCACCCGGCCGGTTGGGAAGCTTTAGGCCGGGGCCGCGTTCGAGGCCACGCAGCCCTCTTCGAGCGGGATGACCGTGTGGTCGCCCTTCGGGGGGACCGTCGGCGGGCAGTACAGGTAGAGAAGGCCCGCCTCCAGGAGTTTCTTCTCGAAGCCGCGGTCGGGCTGCACGCCGAAGTCGCGGCCGATCATCATGGACCGGGCCCCTCGCTCCCCGGGGTCCAGGGACGCCCAGTGCTGGAGGAACAGCCGCATGTCCGCGATGTGGAGGAAGTCGGTGTAGTACTCGCCCTCCTCCGTGTCGCACGTCCCCGCCCCGTCGATGCCGCCCATCCGCGCCTGGAGCTTCGCCAGCTTGCGCGGGCTGAAGTAGGTCACCTCCGTGCAGGGCAGGTGGGCGCGGAGCAGCTCGCCCACCGCGCCCTGGTCGGACGCCGCCGGGCGGCCGTCCTCCGTGCCGTCTCCGCAGCCGGTCGCCAGGACCGGGAGGAGCAGCAGGGCGGCGCAGACGGCCAGGGTGCGCGGGCGGTTACGGGAGCGGACGCGGCCGGAGGCGAGCATGGCGGTTCCAGGGGGGTCGGAGTGACGGATCGCCGGAACGCTAGTTCGACGGGTCGCGGTCGCACCAGATGATTCCGATTTCCTCGAATCACCGCCCTCCTTCGTCCTCAGGCGGAGACGACGCCGGCGCGCGGCTCCGTCTCCCCCGTCCCGCCCGTGTCCGCGCGGTCGTCCAGGAGCGCTGACGCCCGGGCGCTGCGCTCGTAGTAGACGCGGTGGGCCTCGCGCGTCCTGGTGACGAGTCCGGCCCGGTGGAGCCGGGTGAGGTGGTACGAGACCGTGGAGGCCGCCATGTGGTGGCGCGCGGCGAGTTCCGTCGTCGTACGCGGTGTCGCCAGGTCCATGAGCAGCGGCAGCCGCGCCCGGCCGACGAGCCGGCCCAGCGCCTCGTCCGCCCCGCATTCGCCGGACGGGCGCCGGGCCGGAGGCCGTACGGCGGCCGGGTAGATGAGGAACACGCCCCGCTCCCGCCAGGGGTCGACGCTGAGCAGCCAGCTCGTCGCGAGGGGCGACGGGAAGAGCAGCAGGCTCCCCGCGTCGCGTACGTCCAGGCGGCGGTCGGCGGCGACGAGGAGGCGCCCCGTCCGGTAGGTGACCGCCGGGTGGAGCGACGAGAGGGCGGTGCCGAGCCCGGATGTCGCCGCGAGCCGGGCCCGGGCCTCGACGTCCGCCTCGGCGCGGCTCCGCAGCGCCGGCCAGGCGGGGGCGAGGCAGGACTCCCAGAACGCGTGCATCTCGCGGGCGATGCGCTCGCTGAACTCCCGTTCCCCGCGCTCGACATAGCGGCGCAGACCGGCGAGTCGCGGTTCCCGGCCGTTCGCGTGGCGGTCCTTGTGGTCTGTGGGGTCCGTGTGAACTGTGTGGTCTGTGTGGTCCAGCATCCTGCCGAGTTGCCGGGCGACGACCTCCGTCGGGGTGGTGGCCACGTGGTGGAGTTCCGCCATGAGGTCCGGGCGGGGGCCGGCGGCGTGACCGGGGGTCATGAAGTCCGGTACGTAGCCGCCGACATGGGACCGGATGGCGGAGATGAGGTGCAGGCCACGGCGTTCCAGCACTCCCCCGACAGCCGAACTGGTCAGCCGGTGCGGCCCGTTCCGGACGGCGGCGTGCGGGTGCAGCGCGGCTCCCGCCTGCATCAGCGGTGACACCGCGAAGCGCGACCGTGCCACGGCGTCCGCGTCCAGCTCCAGCCGGATCATCGTGTCCTGCCCCTCCCCTGACCTGGCCCGACTCCCCTTGCCCGGTGAGAGATTCTGTCATCGCCGCGCACACCGTGACACACGGTGACCGCCTCCGCAGGGCCTCGGGGGCTTCCGGCCGCGCAGCCGGGGTTGGTGGTACAGACTGGAATCATGGGTGAGCACCGTGCTCCGGCGACACCGTCCCGCCAGTTCCCCCCGGTCCCGGAGAGTGTCGCCCGGGCCCGGCGCTTCGTGCGGGACGCGCTCTCCGGTGCCGTCTCGGAGGACGCGCCCGCGGCGGAGGGCGTGCCAGGGCGGGAGGACACACCCCGCTCGGAGGACGCGCCTCGCCCGGAGGACGCGCCCGGCCTCGTCGACACCGCCGAGCTGCTGGTGAGCGAGCTGGTGACCAACGCGCTGCTGCACGCGCGGACCGAGATCGAGGTCTCCGTGCGGACGGCCGGGCCCGGAGGGCACGTCCGCGTGACCGTCCGGGATGGGCGGCCGTCGCGTGTTCTGGTGCCGCAGGAGTGCCCCCCGTACGCCGGTACGGGGCAGGGCCTGGCGCTCGTCGCCCGGCTGGCGGCACGGTACGGCGTCGACACGGGCGACGAGGCCAAGGCGGTGTGGTGCGAGCTGGGACCGGACGGGACGCCGCCGTCCTCCGCCTGGGAGCTTCCCCCGCCGGCCGCCGCGTCGGCCCCTACCGTCACGCTCGTCGACGTACCGGGGGCGCTGTACTCCGCCGCGCAGCAGCACCGGCACCTGCTGCTGCGCGAGCTGGAGCTCGCCTCCGCGGCGGGCGCGGACCTCGTGCCGCGGCCGGATCTCGTCACCGCCCACGACGTCAGCAACGCGATCAGCGGAGCCGTCGCCTCGGCGCTGCGCCACGAGCCCGCCGAGGGCGAGATCCGCTCCCTGCCGCTCGCGCTGCCCGCCGACGTGGCACCCGCCGTCGAGACGCTGAGCCGCGTGCTGGAGGCGGCGGAGCAGGCGGCCCGGGACGAGCGGCTGCTGGCCCTGCCGGCCCTCCCGCGCAGCCGGGTCTTCCACCGGTGGCTGTTCGACGAGATCACCGGGCAGCTCGCGGGCGCCCACCCGACCGCGTGGACCGTGGTGCCGCGCGAGCCGGGCGCCGGGCCGGCGGAGCTGGTGCCGTGGGACGCCGCGCCCGTCCAGACCAGCCGGGCACCGACGATCGCCGCCGACGAGCAGAACCGCATCATCGCGGTGAACGGGCCCGCCGCCGACCTCCTGGGGTGGCACGCGGACGAGCTCGTGGGGCAGCGGCTCACCGCCATCATCCCGGAGCACCTGCGCGAGCGGCACATCACGGCCTTCACGTCCCTGCTGCTCAGCGGGGAGCCCCGCATCCTGGGCCGCTCCGTCCCGCTGCCCGCGCTGCACCACGACGGGTCGCTCGTGCCCGTCCGGCTCTTCCTCCAGACGCAGGAGACGGCGGACGGCCGCACCGTGTTCGTCGGCCAGCTCTCGCCTCGCGCCGCCGTACCCAGCGGTTCCCAGCCGCGCCGCCCCGGCGACCGGCGCCCGGCCGCCGCGCGGCCGGAGGCCGGCGGGCCGCGGGCCGACGAGGTGCCGCCCGCCCTGGACCGGGAGTCGCTGCTGGCGGAGACCGGTGCGGCGATCAGCAACGCGTACGGTCTCGACGACGTCCTCCAGAAGGTCTGCCAGATCCTCACCCGCCGGCTCGCGAACTGGTGCGCCGTCGACCTCTTCACCGAGGACGGGCGCGTCGAGCGGGCCTGCGTGGTGCACCGCGACGCCGGCGCGCCGCACGCGGAGGACTTCGAGGGCACCCTGCCGCCGCTCACGGAGGCGGCGCGGGGGCCCCTCGCCCGGGCGCTCAGCGGCGCCGGCCCGCTGCTGCTCACCGAGCCGCCGGCCCCCGAGGCGGAAGGAGCGCTGGACGCGGACTTCGGCGGCCTGTTCGCACGGCTCGGCGCGCGCAGTGCCGTCGTCACCCCGCTGCGCGCCCGGCAGGAGACCATCGGCGCGCTGACCGTGGCCCGGACGGGCGCGGACGGGCCGTTCACCGAGGAGTACCTGCCGCTCGTGGACGAGCTGGGCCGCGCGATGGCACTGGGCGTGGACAACGCGCGCCTCTACCACGACACCCGGAACATCGCCGAACGGCTGCAGCGGTCGCTGCTGCCGGTCCTGCCCGAGGTGCCGCACCTGGACCTGGCGGCCCGGTACGCCGCGTCGTCGGCCACCGCGCAGGTCGGCGGCGACTGGTACGACGGCTTCGTCCTGCCGAGCGGCGGCACGGCGCTGGTCATCGGCGACGTGACCGGGCACAACCTGGACGCGGCGATCGCCATGAGCCGGCTGCAGAGCATGCTGCGCGGGATCGCCGTCGACCGCCAGGAGCCGCCGGAGACCGTGCTGCGCCGTCTCGACATGGCGAACCACACCCTGCACCAGGAGGCGACCGCGACCTGCGTCTACGGTGTGATCAAGGGCCCGGAGGAGGGCCCGTGGGACCTGGTGCACTCCTCGGCCGGGCACCTGCCGCCGCTGCTCGTCACGGACGACGGCCACGCCCGCTTCCTGGAGGACGGCGCGGGGTTGCTGCTCGGCATGGACCCGGACATGATGCGCGCCAGCGCGCACGACGCGGTGCCCGCGAACGCGACGGTCCTGCTGTACACGGACGGGCTCATCGAGCGCCGCGACGAGTCGCTGACCGACGCCCTGGAGCGGCTGCGCCTGCACGCCGCCGGGCTGGCGCGCGAACCGCTCGACGTGTTCTGCGACGAGCTGCTGATCGGCCTCGGCGCCGACAGCACCGACGACATCGCGATCCTCGCGGCCCGCCCGACGCGTCCGTGAGGCGATCCCTGGAGGTGCCCAAAATCCCTCAGCACAGCGTCCGGTAGGGCGTGCCGAGGACGTACGTCCGCCATTCCTCCGGGGTGATGTCCCGGCCCGCGCGGGCGCACACCGCTGCCGCCGCCGGCTCGGCGCCGAGCCGGAGGGGCAGCGCGTGGGCGCCGGCCAGGACGCGGAGGGTGCGGTCCTGGCCGAAGGCGAGGACGTCGACGGGCCGGCCGCCGGTCTCCAGCGGCTGCCCCAGGGCGGTGCGGGCCCCGACGTCCCACAGTTGCACGCGGTTCCCGTCCGTCACGGAGGCCAGGAGCGTGCCGTCGTGGGAGAAGACCGGCTCGTCGGCGGAGTCGACGGTTCCGGTGAAGGGGCGGGGACGGCCGCCCGGCAGCTGGGCGACGCGCTGCCGGGCCGCGCCGTCCCACAGTTCGACGGTTCCGGTGGCGCGGGTCAGGGCGAGGTGGCGGCCGTCCGGCGAGAAGGCGAGGGCGCGCACGCTGCCGCCCCAGCCGGCGGTGCGGACGCGGCCGGTGGCCAGGTCGAGGATCTGGCCGGAGGTCAGGGCGAAGGTGCGGTTGTCGGGGCTGAACCGGCCGTACGCCGTGACGTCGGCGAAGCGGCGGAGCTCCTTGCGTGCCCGCACGTCCCACACCTGCACCAGGCCGTCGTCCCCGTCGGCCAGCCCGCCGTGCACGACGTAGGCGGAGAGGTGGCGGCCGTCGGGTGAGAGGGTGAGGCGGCGTACGGTGTCGTCGGCGGGCTCGAAGCGGTGGATCTCCGCGTTCCTGCGGGTGTCCCACACGACGACGAACTGGCGTTCCCGGTCGTCGAAGTCGGTGAAGGCGAGCACGTCGCCGTCGTGGTCGAGCGCGTTGGCGACGTGACGGGTGGGCAGGTCCCGCCAGCGCTGCGGGACGGTCCGCACGGTGCGTCCGGTCCGCAGGTCGACGATCCGCTGCCGCATCCGCGTGTAGCCCTCGCGGACGACGGCGGTGCCGCCGTCCGCGGACGCGGCGGCCGTGACGGTGTGGGCGCGGGTGGGGTCGTCGTCGGTGCCGTCCGGGGCGGCGGGCACGGCGGCGGCGGAGGTGAGGAGGGAGACGTCGACGCGGCGCAGCTGGTCGTCCGCCGGGGTCATCACGAGCAGGCTCTTCGTCGGTTCGTGCAGGGCGAATTCGACCTGGGAGGTGTCGTCGCCCTCCTTCGTGAGGGCGGTGACGGTGGTGAGGTGCGTGCCCGTCCCGCTGTCCCAGATCCCGATGTCGCCGCTCGTGGTGACCCCCAGGAAGTAGCGGCCGTGCGAGCTGAACCGTCCTGCCTGGATGCCGTCCTGGACGTCGCTCAGCCGCACGAAGGCGGCGGCGCCTCCGGTCGCGGTGTTCCACAGGGCGACCGTGGTGTACAGGTTCCCCTGGCTCTGCCCTCCCGGTCCCGTCCCGCCGGGGCCCCGGTGCAGGCGGGCAACCCTGGAGCCGTCCGGGCTGAAGACGGTGTCGCCGCGGCAGCGTCCCCGCTCGAAGCCGTCGAGCCGGGTCGTCGCGGTCGTTCCGGACATGCGCAGGACGTCGGTGCCGCGGGCGTCGCACGCGAGCACCCGGCCGGTGGGCGACACCGTGCCCCGTACGGGTGCGACGATCCGTCTCCCGGCGTCCCACAGCACCGTCGTGTCGTCCGTGCGCCGCTCGACCACCTGGCCGCGATTGGTCAGGGACAGCACCGCTCCCGCGGCCTCGTCCGTCGTCACGGCGAACGGCGCCCCCCGGTGCCGTCCGGTCGCGCCGTCGACCACCTGGACGCGCCGGGCGTCGGTCCGCCGGAGGAACAGCCGCCCGTCCGGGCTGACGGCCGGCGGGGCGCCCTCGGTCCAGCTGTACGTCCCGGGCAGGACGCGGGCGGCGCGCCGGTCCGACGGTGCCGCGGGACGGGGCCCGGCGAGGTCGGTGAGGGTCGTGCGGTCCGGTCCGTACACCACGAGACCGGTGCCGGACGGGGTGAGGGTCCTGCCGGACAGCATGCCGCCGTTGCCGCGGGGCAGCGTGACGGTCTCGACGGTGCGCTGGGTGAGGGAGCCGTACAGCGCGCCGAGGGCTTCGGGGACGGGGGCGATCCGGTAGGCGGCGAGGCCGAGGAGCATCGCGGTGCCGGGTTCGGTCTCGCGCAGGCTCTGGGCGGTCTGCGCGACCGTACGGGCCTGGGCTTCGGCCCGGCGGCGGTCCGCCTCGGCCTGCCGGGCGTCGGCCTCGCGGTTCTGCAGGTACGCCACGGCGCCCCCGAGCAGGGCGAGGACGGTGACGACGGCGAGCCCGGCCAGGAGCTGGCGCCGGCGACGGACGGCGCGGGCCGCGACCGTGCGGGCCCGGGTGAGGTGGCGGAGTTCGGCGGGGTTGGGGCGCAGGCCGTCGGGAGCGGTGGCGAGCCAGTCGAGCAGCGTACGCAGGTCGGACCCGGCGAGCAGGTCCTCGTCCCGTCCGCCGTGCGCGAGCCAGCGGCCGGTGGCGCGGGCGAGGTGCTGGAGGTGGACGCGGGAGGTGCGGTGGCCGTCGGCCCACCCCCGCAGCCGGGACCAGGCGGGGACGAGGGCGGCGCTGACGGGGCGCACCCCGCCGTCGGCGTCGGCGACGAGGATGCCGGCGGCGGCAAGGTCGTCGACGGCGGTGGTCATGGCGCTCCGCTCGGCGGCCGGGCGGCCGTCGAAGAGCTCGGCGCGGGACGCGGTGCGCACGCCGTCCTGGGAGCCGTCGCCGGCGTCGCCCGGGACGACCGTCCGCAGCAGCAGCTCGAACGCCGCTTCCCGGGCCGGTGGCGGCAGCGCGGCGTAGGCGTCCTCGGCGCGCTCGCCGAGGGGCGCGACGGTGAAAGTGGAGGCGGGGAGGAGGGAGTGGTCGGCCTGCCGGGCGCCGGCCCGCAGCAGATCCGTTCCCTCCGCGGCTTCGTCGTCGAGGGCGCTTCCGCTCGGGGTTCCGGGCGCGGTGGCCCGGACGAGGCGGAGCAGCAGGTCCTGGCTGTGGGGGCGCCGGGCCGGGTCCTTCGCCAGGGCCGCGGCCACCAGGGGACGCAGGCGGGCGTCGACGGCGGACAGGTCGGGGTCGACGGCGGCGGTGCGGTACGTGGCTTCCGCGACGTTGGCGCCCCGGAACGGCTCGGTGCCGGTCGCGGCGTACAGGACGACGGCACCCCAGGCGAAGACTTCGGAGGCGGGGGTGGCGCGCCGGCCGCCGAGCACTTCGGGGGCCATGTAGCCGAAGGTCCCCATGAGGGCGCCGGTGGCGGTGAGGGACATGTCGGGGGTGCGGGCGATGCCGAAGTCGATGATGCGCGGCCCGTCCGGTCCGAGCAGCACGTTGCCCGGCTTCAGGTCGCGGTGGACGACGCCCGCGGCGTGGATGGCGGACAGGGCGGTCGCCGCGCCCGTCGCGAGCCGCCACGTCGCGTCCGGGTCGAGCGGCCCGCCGGTGCGCACGGCCTCCGCGAGCGTCGGCCCGGGAACGTACTCGCTGACCAGGTAGGGGACGTCCCCCTGCACGGAGGCGTCGAGCACGCGGGCGGTGCAGAAGGGTGCGACGCGGCGGGCCGCCTCCGCCTCCTTGGCGAACCGGTCGCGGACGAACGGCCCGGCGTCCCGGCGCAGCAGCTTCAGCGCGACGCGTGCGCCCGCCGCGTCGTACGCCTCGTAGACCACGCCCTGCGCTCCGGCGCCCAGCCTGGCGGCGAGCCAGTACCCTCCGACGCGCTCCAGGTCCTCCGGCCCTAACGGCGATCCGGTCACCTGCTGACTCCCCCCTGTCGGAATCCGCGGGGGGACCCCGCCGCGGGAACGGCGGGGCCACCACCAGCGGTACGCGGCGGATCATCCTCCCTCACGCGGCCCTCCACCGCCAGCGGCGTGCGCCCGATGGCTGAGCGCGGGGTCAGGCGGCCCCGCCGACCTCGTGCATGGCGGGATGCGGTCGATGTATGACGCGTTCTCGCTTCTTCCATACGCGGCGAACATCCGGCCTGATACGACGGATTGACGGCCAGTCAGCTCGGCGGAACTGTAGGCCGCGTCGGTGACGTCTGCCGCAGTGGTGCGGCCACGGGGATGGGGGACTGGCGGATGGGCGAGCAGCGACCGGGCCGGGGCGGGGCGGGGGCGGAGGACGTGACCGTCGCGCTGCCGGCCACCGTCGGACCGTACGTGGTGATGCGGGAGCTCGGCAGCGGCGGGATGGGCGTCGTGTCGCTGGGGCGGATGGCGTCGGGGCGGCTGGTCGCGGTCAAGCAGGTGCGCGAGGAGTACGCGGACGACCCCGCCTTCCGCAGCCGCTTCCGGCGCGAGGTGGCCGCGGCCCGCCGGGTCAGCGGCGTGTACACGGTTCCGGTCGTGGACGCCGACACCGAGGGCCCCCGTCCCTGGGTCGCCACCTCGTACGTGCCGGCGCCCTCGCTCGACGAGGCCGTGCGGCTCTGCGGCAGCTTCCAGGAGCCGGCGCTGCGGGCGCTGGGCACCGCCCTCGCGGAGGCGCTGCAGGTCATCCACGCGGCCGGGGTGGTGCACCGCGACGTCAAGCCGGGCAACGTGCTGCTGTCCGCGGACGGGCCCCGGGTGATCGACTTCGGCATCAGCAAGGCCGTGGACTCCGGCGCCACCCGGCTGACCGGCACCGGCACCGTGATCGGCTCCCCCGCCTTCATGGCGCCCGAGCAGATCGCCTCCTCCCACGACGCGGGACCGGAGGCGGACGTCTTCGCCCTGGCCGGCGTGCTGGTGTACGCGGCGTGCGGCGAGGGGCCATTCGGCCCGGGCGACGAGGGGACGCTGCACCGCGTCCTACATGCCGAGCCCGACCTGCATGGCGTACCGCGGGCCCTGCACCCGTTGCTCTCCCACTGCCTGGACAAGTCCCCGTCCCGCCGGCCCCCGCTGGCGGAGGTCCTGGCCGCGCTGGCGCCCGCCGACCCGGCGGACCTCCAGGTCCCGGCCCTGCGGGAGGAGTGGGCGCGCCGGGCGGAGGAGGCGGAGCTGCTCGCGGTCGCGCCGCCGCCGCCCGGGACGCCGCCCGGCGGTCCGCGGCCGGCGCGTCCCGGGCGGCGGAGGTTCCTGATCGGCTCGCTGGCCGCGCTGGGCGTCGTGGCCGCCGGTTCGGCCGCCGCGGTGTACCTGGCGGACGGTTCCGAAGGCTCCCCGGACTCCCGGGGTTCCGGGAACGCCCCGGGCTCCCCCGCGGCGGACAGCGGGAAGCCGCTGGGCCGCCGGGTCCCCACCGTCACGTTCACCGATCCGCCCGCGCCGCTGTGGTCGACGCCGCTGCCGATCACCGTCGCCGTGCCGCAGCTGCACGCCTACGGAGGGACACTGCTCCTCCACCAGGGCGGCTACGCGGCCGTCGCCTTCGACCCGGCGCGGGGCGCCGTGCGCTGGCGGCACGGCGGGCTCGGCAGGAAGGGGGCCGGTTCTCCCGGCCCGGAGCCCCTCGGGGCCGGCGGCAGGGTCGTCGGACCCGTCGAGGGGGGCGTCCTGGTCGCGGGCATGAGCACCGACCTCCGCTCCGCCGGGCAGTACTACGTGGCGGTGGCCGACCCGGCCACCGGCCGGACGAGGTCCAGGACCTCCCTGGGCAGGGCGGTCCATCTCAGCATGCTGCTCGCGACGCACGGCACGGTCGCGTACTGCACGGTCACGAGTTACGGGGACGGCATCAAGCTGCCCTCCCCCGGCCGGACGCCCACGTTCGAGTACTCCCAGAAGATCGCCGCCATCGAGCTGAACAGCGGGCGGATCCGCTGGCAGAAGGACCTCGCCTCCGACTCGGTCTTCGGCATGGGCTTCGCCGCCGACCGGCACGGCTTCTACTACGGCGAGGGCACCGACGACGGCCTGACCCTCCACGCCCTCGCCGCGGCCGACGGGAAGTCCCGGTGGTCCGTGAAGGTGCCCGCCGACCCCGACAGCAGTCTCCCGCCAGCCATGCAGGCCGGCGGCGGACAGCTCGTCTCCTCGCTCACGGCGGCGGGCGACCTGCTCCTCGCGGTGAACCTGAAGGGGGGCCTGACCGCGCACGACGCCAGGACCGGGACCCGCCGCTGGTCGGTGCCGATGACCGCGGCCTCCGCTCCCGGCGTGGTCGGCGATCTGGTGCTCACCAACGACCTGACGCAGGTGCACGCCGTCGAACTGCGGACGGGCAAGGTGCGCTGGCGCGTCGCGAGTCCCGTCAACCTCGCCCCGTCCCTCGGCTTCGGCCCCACGCTCGTCGCCACGAAGGACGTCACCGCCGTCCTGTTCTCCCCCTTGCAGATGGACGCGAAGGGCGGCTTCTCCACGGACGCCCAGCGGGGCGCCCTCGTGCTGCGCACCTCCGACGGCAAGCAGCTGTGGGCGCTCCGGGAGAATCCGCGGTCCGTGCCCTCCCCGTCGCCCACCGCCATCGGCAGCGGGGTGCCGTCGGGGTACGAGATGTGGGGCGTCGCCGCCCAGGGCTCCACCGTGTTCCTCGCCGACAGCGACCGGGTCCGGGCCTACCGGGCCGACCCGAGGTGACCACGCCTCCGGCGGCCGAGTCCGGGCACCCTTCCCGCGTCGGCCCGTTCCGGGTGATCCGGCCGCTCGGCTCCGGCGGCATGGGGGTGGTGTATCTGGCGGCGACCCGGGCCGGACGTCCGGTGGCCGTCAAGGTCGTCCGCGAGAGCTACGCCGAGGACCCGCGCTTCCGGGAGCGGTTCCGGGTGGAGACCGAGGCGGCGCTGAAGGTCAGCGGCGCCTTCACCGCGCCCGTCCTGGCGGCCGACCCGGACGCCGCCCGGCCGTGGCTGGCGACGGCCTACCTGCCCGCGCCGTCCCTGACCGAGGCGGTGGGCACGCACGGGCCGATGCCGGAGGCGACGGTACGCACGCTGGCCGCGGGTCTCGCGGAGGCGCTGGCCGCGATCCACGCGGCGGGCCTGGTCCACCGCGACCTGAAGCCGTCCAACATCCTGCTCGCCGACGACGGCCCCCGGGTCATCGACTTCGGCATCGCCCGCGCGGTGGGCGGCGCGAAGCTCACCGGCACCGGCCAGGTCCTCGGCACCGCGGGCTACGTGCCGCCCGAGCAGATCGCCGGGCGGACCAGCACGGCGGCCGGTGACGTGTTCTCGCTCGGCGCCACCCTGGTCTTCGCCGCCACCGGGCGGGGTGCCTTCGGCGAGAGCGGACTGCACATCCTGCTCTACCGCACCGCGTACGAGGAACCCGACCTGTCCGCGACCCCCGAGGCGCTGCGCCCGGCGCTCGCCGCCTGCCTGGCGAAGGAGCCGTGGAACCGTCCCGAGGTCCCGGACCTGGCCGAGCTGTTCGGCGCCCCGCGGCTGCCCGGGGCCGGCTGGCTGCCCGCGGACGTGGCGCGGGAGGTGCGGCGCCGCGAGGAGGACATGCGGGCGACCGTCGCCCCGCTGGTCCTGGCCGGGCGACGGAGCAGACGCCGGTTCCTCGTGGTGGCGGGCGGCGCCGTCGCGGCGGCGCTCACCGGCGGCCGGCTCCTGACCCGCGGCGGGTCCGCCCGCACCGCTGCCGCGCCGAAACCGCTGTGGCGGTCGGCGCTCCCCGACGGGTTCACCCACGTGCGGCGGGCGGGCGACGGGCTGCTGCTCGTCACGAGCGGGGACGGCGCCGGCGCGGCCGTGCTCGACGCGGGCACCGGCACGGCGCGGTGGCGGCGCCCGCCGTACGGCAACGCCGCCACCACCGCCTCCGGGGACGCCGTGTACGTCATCGAGCTCGACGGCGCCCTGCACGCCCGGGACCTGCGGACCGGCGGGCAGCGCTGGCAGTTCACGCCGCCCGGATACCCGCAGCCCGACGCCACCGACCTGACCGCGTCCCCCGGCGACGAGGGCTGGGTGTACGTCACCTCGCAGCAGACCGGCGAGGTGTACGCCCTCGACCAGGCCGGCCGGACCCGCTGGCACCGCGCGGCACCGCGGGCCACCGTGCACGCCCTCGGCCGGGTGGTGCTCTGCGTGACGAGGGAGGCGGGCGGCACGGACGGCCGCCGCTCGGTCCGCGCCCTCGACGCCCGCACCGGCGCGCAGGTGTGGGCGTACTCCCCCGCCGTCTACGGTCTGGGCCCGAACCCCGGCACCCGCCTCGCCCTCGCGCTGCGCCACGACACGGCCGACCTCGTCGCGCTGCGCGTGCCGGACGGCCGTGTCCTGTGGACGGCGCCGACGGGTCTGGACCCCGGCCAGGGCGCCCAGAACGTCTCCCTGGCCGCCACCGCCCGGCTCAGCGCCGACGGCTTCACCGCGTTCTTCCAGCAGAGCCTCGCGAACGGCCGGTTCGCCGCGCTGAACACCGCCGACGGCAGGACCCGCTGGCGCGGGGACTCCGAGCACTTCCAGCAGCTGGTCCCCCTGGGCGGCACCCTGTTCACGGCCCCCGTCCCGCTCGGGATCGACCCCGCCGGCGGACGCGGCCCCCTCACGGCGTACGACCTCACCACCGGCACCCGCCGGTGGCAGACCCCCGACCCCGGCGAGGGCCTGCGCCAGATCCTCGGCACCTTCGGGGGCCTCGTCCTCCTCGGCGTCAGCGGCGGCCCCGCCCCGGGCCTGTACGGCCACGCGCTCACCGACGGCGGGGAGGTCTGGAAGCGGGCGTACGAGACGAACCCGTCGGCGCGGCCGTGGTCCGCGGTGACCTCCGGGAACCGGCTGTGGGTGGCCGACACCACGGAGATCGCGTGCTTCGAGGCGGGCACGTGACCGCCTCCGGAGGACCGCTCCCCGGGGCCCGCTAGGCGGCGGGGTCCGCCGGGTGGAAGTTGACGCGTTCACGGACGACGGGGAAGCCGGCCTTGGCGAAGTTCGCCGCCATGGGGACGTTGGCCCGGTCCGTCGCTCCGGTGATGAACTCCGCGCCCTGCTCGGCGAGAAGGTGGGTGCACTCGGCGAGGAGGTCGTAGGCGTAGCCGCGGCCGCGTTGTTCCGGGACGACTCCGATGAAGCCGATGGTCGGTCCGGAGGGGTTGTGGGCCGGGATGTGGATGCCGGCCAGGTCGCCGTCCGGTGTGTGCGCGGTCTGCCACCACTCCCGCGGGGAGGGGCACCAGTGGAAGAAGTCGAGTTCCTCCTGGGCGGCCTGGTCGAGGCCGCCCTCCTGGACGGCCCTGAGCGCGTGGGCGTCCAGGGTGACGGAGTGGATGCGGCGCAACGCGTCGAAGAACACGGAGTCGTCGGGTTCGGCGCGGAAGCGGAGCCGTCCGGGCCGCTTCGGCAGGCCTCGCTCGGGGGTCCAGCGGTACAGGAAGCGTTCCACGAGGAGTTCGTAGTCTGCGGCTCGTGCGGCGGCGAAGCGCGCCTCGGCCGCCGCGCGCAGGCCGGGCTCGTCCCGCCAGCCGCCGGGCAGGTTGATCTCCAGCTCGACCTGCCAGGGAGCGGAGCGCAGGAGTTCCGCCCCGGCCTCTTCCTCGCCCTCGGCCACGTCGAACCAGTTGATGTTGACGGGCTCCTCGTCCTCGGGGCCGCCCCACCAGGCGCCGCGTGCGACGACTTCGCCGCCGCGCAGCGCGACGCGCATCCAGTCGGGGCGGAACCGGGTGCGCCGGTGACCTTCACGGGCGCCGAGAGGGTCGGGCAGTGCGTCGAAGAGCGGGGCGTCGCTCGCGGAGAGCGCGCGGATGACCGGACCGGTCATGAATTCCTCCGGGATACGGGCTGCTTGGCGCGCTCCCGGTCAGAACTGACGTGCCACGCCGGGCCAGCGGAAGGGGGAGCGCTGGAATGGTGTGCACCGCACGGCACTCGCCTCCTTCCGTTCGTCTCAGGGCGTGACGCCCCACGGTACGCGGCCTTCCGGGGCCCGTCCAAGGAATTCCGCGCGCCGCACAGCGGGTTGCCGCCGATGCCGGACGTCGGTCGCGGCTTCGCGACCGACGTCGGGCCGGGCCGGCGTAGAAGTCGTCGTGGCGCACGTCCGGGCCGCATCGACGCGGCCCGTCCGCCGGGACGGTGTCAGTTCTGGATGTTCGGCGGGGGTTCGCTCGTGTAGTTCGACAGGCTGAAGTGCTTCCTGACGAGCTTCCGCCAGGTGCCGTCGGACACCATCTGCGCGAGGGCCTTGTTGATCTGCTCCTTGAGCGCGGTGTCGCCCTTCTTGAGGCCGATGCCGTAGTTCTCGTCGCTGAGGGACAGGCCGACGAGCTTGAACTTGCCCCAGTGCTGCTGCTGCGAGGCGTACCCGGCCAGGATGGCGGCGTCCGTGGTGAGCGCGTCGACCTTCTTCTCCTCCAGGCCCTTGAGGCAGTCCGAGTAGCCGCCGAGCTGCTGGAGGTCGGCCTTCGGGGCCAGCTTCTCCTTGACGTTCTGCGCGGAGGTCGAGCCGGTGACCGAGCAGAGCTTGCGGGAGTTGAGGTCCTCGACCTTGGTGATCGAGACCTCGTCGCCGCGGACCAGCAGGTCCTGGTGGGTCAGGAAGTACGGGCCGGCGAAGTCGACCTCCTTCAGGCGCTTCTCGTTGATCGAGTAGGTCGCCACCACGAACTTGACGTCGCCGTTCTTGATGAGGTCCTCGCGCTGCGCCGAGGGGGCCTCCTTCCAGACGATGTCGTCCGCGGAGTAGCCCAGCTTCTCGGCGACGTACGTGGCGACGTCGACGTCGAAGCCCGTGTACGAGCCGTCCGGGGCCTTCAGACCCAGGCCCGGCTGGTCGGCCTTGATACCGATGGTGATCTTCTCGCCCCCGCCGCCGAGGTCGTCGCCCAGGCCGCAGCCGGTGGCGGTCAGGGCCAGGACGACGGCGCCCGCGAGGACACCGGCCGGGCGGGTACGGCGGGGCCCGATGACGGCGACGACGGCCGCGGCGCGGCCGAACGCCCGGCCGGTGACCCGCGGCCCGTGCAGTGCGCCGAAACGCTTCCTCGCTCCGGACGGGACGGCCGGATCACCCGGGGCCGACCCCCGGGACGCATCCCCGCGCTCCCCCGACACTGCCACTCCACTCATCGACCTCGTGCTCCGTCCTGTTCGAATGAGAGGACAGTAGAGACGCATCCGAAGGGGCGTCATCACATCTGAGCGGAAATTGAGGTGCGCACGCCGCTGCCGTCCGCACCTCGGCCGCCCGAATCGGACACCCCGCCCCATACCCGCACAGCGGGCCGGTCGGCGTCAGGACCCGTGGGTTCGCCGGAGGCCCTGGAGGAGGAGGGCGAGAGGGCGCCGGGGGTCGTAGCGGGGGTCGTCGTCGCGCCCGATGCACAGGTTGCCCACGCCGCGCATGAGCGCGTACGGCCGCGTGCCGGGCCTGATGTCGCCGGCCTCGGCGGCGGCGTCGAGCAGCTGGGCGCAGACCGGCAGCAGGCGGTCGAGGAAGGCGGCGTGCAGCGCGGCGAAGCGGTCGCTGTCGGACTGCAGGGCGTCGGCGAGCCCGTGCTTGGTGACCAGGAAGTCGACGAAGAGGTCGATCCACTGGCACAGGGCGTCGAAGGGGGACTCCGCACGGGCCGGCAGGTGGGGGCCGGCCTCGGCGCACGCCTCGATCTGGTGCTGGTAGACGGCCGTGACCAGATCGGCCCGGGTCGGGAAGTGGCGGTAGACCGTCCCCATGCCGACGCCCGCCCGTGCCGCGATCTGGCGGATCGGCGCGCCGACGCCGGAGGTGCCGTCCTCCTCCTCTCCCACGGCCACGGCCCCTCGCACCACCTCTCCTCGCTCAACGGCTACGCACCGCTCGCCACCTTCTGGGCGGCTCACGGCTTCGTCGTCGTCCAGCCCACCCACCTCACCTCCCGGACGCTGAGCCAGCTGGTCGCCGACGCGCCCGGCGCACCCGACTTCTGGCGCTCCCGCGCCGAGGACATGACCCACATCCTCGACCGGCTCGACGTGATCGAGCGCACCGTGCCGCAGCTCGCAAGGCGCCTCGACCCCGGCAAGGTGGCCGTCGTCGGGCACTCGCTGGGCGGCTTCACCGCCGCCCTCCTGCTCGGCGCGGGGCTCACCGACCCCGACACCGGCGGCCTGGTGCAGGGGCGGCGACGCCTTCAACGGGCCCATGGCGGAACAATGGCCGATCATCGGGGCCGTCGACTTCTCGACCATGTCCGCGCCCGCGCTGGTCGTCGTCGGCGACAAGGACGACCCCCGCCACTTCACGGACAGGGGGCCGGACTGGCACGCCGACGCCTACACCCTCGCCCCCGGCCCCAAGGCCCTGCTCACCCTGTTCGGCGCGGAGCACGGACTGGGGGGGTCGCCGGGTACGACGCCGCCGAGACCACGGACGAACCCCGAGCGCGTCGCCGCTCTCGCCCGCCTCACCACCGCTTACCTCCGTACTCAGCTCCACCCCGGCAGCCCGGCGTGGCCGAAGGCGTGCGAGGCGTTGACGACCGAGACCGACCCGGTGGGACGCGTCGCATCCAAGGAGGGGCCCACGCGGGCCGGGGCCGCTGATCAGCGCACGCGGTCGTAGACCAGAGCCATCTCGCCCGCGTCGCCGGTCTCCTGGTGGGTGAGCTTCCATCGCGAGCCCGGCAGGCCGTCGTCGAACAGGCGCTGTCCGCCGCCGACGATCTCGGGAATGACCATCAGGTACAGGCGGTCCAGCAGGTCCGCCGCGAGCAGCGCCTTGATGACGCCGGCGCTGCTGTTGGCGAGGATGTCGCCCTCACCCGTGGCCTTGAGCTCGGTGACGACGTCCGCGACGGGAGCGTTCACCACGCGGGTGCGGGCCCACGAGGCGTCGGCCTCGGTCAGAGTGGTCGAGAACACCACCTTCTCCGTGTCGACGAGCCACTTCGCGTATCCGCGATCGCGCGGGTCGGCGTTCTCGTCCGAGGCGACCGACGGCCAATAGCCCAGGAATCCCTCGGCGTTGATCCTGCCGAGCAGCGCGGTCGTCGCGCCGTCCCAGATCCGGGTGAGGTGGCGTCGCGCGACCTCGGTCGTCACGTACGGCACGAACGCACCGAAGTCGCCCGCTCCGCCGGGGCCGTTGTAGCGCCCGTCGAGACTGAGGACCAGATTGGCGGTGACCCTGCGGCCGTTGGGGTCGGTCATGAAGCGCTCCCTTTTTCGGGGTTGTTGTCGGTGGGGTCGTTCTGGGTGGCGGCGAGGATGGCCGCGAGTTTGTCGAGGCTCTGGCCGAAGCCGATCTCGATGCCGGCGATGAAGTCGGCGGAGTCGACCGCGCTGTCGGTGATGCGCCAGTGGGCGTCGAGCTCGGTGCGGGTGTCGGCGGGCTGGGGGTCTTCGGTGTCGGCGGGCCCCAGGGTCCCGGTGTCGGCGGGCTGGGGGTCTTCGGCGTCGGCGGGCTCCGGGCTCCCGGTGTCGGCGGGCTTCGAGCCCCCGGTGTCCGCGGGCTTCAGGCCGAAGGTGACGTGGGCGGTGAAGGCGGCGGTCCCGTCGGGCAGGAGGGGAGAGAGCCGGTAGGCGAGGTGTTCGCCGGGGCGCACCTCCTCGACGACTCCCTCCGCCCGGCCGGCGACCAGGTCGGAGCCGTCGGCGTCGTCCGCATCGCGGTACTCCTGGACGATCCGCCCGCCCGGACGCGCCTCGAAGACGAGCTCGGACACGCGCAGGTCGTCCGGCGTCCACCAGTGCGCGAGCAGCGACGCCTCGGTCAGCCGGCGCCAGACCTGCTCCGGCCGGGCCGCCAGCGTCCGGTGGAACGTGAACGAGCGGCCGTCGGCCCAGCCCGGTTCGTCCGCCGCGAGCCGCTCCGTCCGGAGACCGAGGCCGTAGCGGTGGTACGTCGCGGCCGGGCCGTCTTCCCGCTCCGCGGCGTCGGCGAGCCGGTTCAGCGCGGCCGCCAGGCCCCGGAGCGGGGCGGCCTGGAGCGCGTAGACGCGGCGCTGGCCGGTGCGCTGCGAGGTGACGATGCCGGCGCGTTCGAGGTGCTGGAGGTGCTTGGTCGTCTGCGGCTGCCGCGCGCCGGCGAGCTGGGCGAGCACACCGACCGGCCGGGGCCGCTCGGCGAGCAGCCGCACGAGCCGCCAGCGAGCGGGATCGGCCAGGGCGGCGAGGAGGAGGGAGTCGGATGCGTCGTCCACAGAACCTAATATTCCCCACCGGGAATATTCCTGTCAAGGCATATAAAGACCCGGCGTCGTCGCAGCGGCCATGGTCGGCGAAGATCACGGGGGCCGCTGCGTCGCGGGGTTCCGCTCAGGGCAGGCATGCGGAGAGGGAGATCGATGAAGGACGTCATCCAGTACATCAACGACACCCACTGGCCGGAGGACCCGCCGACCGAGTACCCCACCGCGCAGGACCTCGCCCGGTTCGAGGAGGAGCACGGCGTCGAACTCCCCTCAGGTCTGCGGGAGTTCCTCCTCCATGTCGGTGACGTCGAGCGCGGCCGTCTGGAGCCCGTCACCGTCCTGGACGACGGCGCGTACACCTACCTGGCGGAGTTGATGACCATCGCCTGGGACCAGGGCGTCCCGCGCGACCTGATCGTGTTGTGCGAGGACGAGGGCGACTTCTACCTCGTGGGCCCGGACGACGCCGTCGTCTTCTGGTCCTGCGTCGGGGCGGGCGGCCTCACGGGGGACCGCTGGGAGACGGTGTGGGACTGGGCCCGCGAGAAATGGCTCGGCATCTGAGGCGAAGGGCTCGGGGGCCGGCTCACGGCGCCGTGAGGGTGGAGAGCACCTGCTCGGCGACGTTCGGGTCGCCGAGCAGGTCGTTGTGGCCCATGTCGGCCACCTTCACGTTGCGCGCCCCGGCCAGGGAGGTGCTGCTCGTGGGGATGATCTGCCCGTCCCCGGCGGACCAGAACGTCGTGTAGCGGACGTCGCCGGGCGTCTCGTCGCCCTCGTTGAGGCGGGACACGACGTACGAGCCGGGCGTCATGTCGCGGCACCCCTGGTCCCACAAGGCGCAGGCCCACGCGAGGCCGGTCCCGTGGTTGGGCCCGGCGAGCGAGACCCAGTTCCGGACCTTGGCCCCTCCTCCGTACTTCACGTACCAGCGCGTCGGCAGGGAACCGAGGCTGTGCGCGACGAGGTCGACCTGGTCGGCGCCCGTGCGCCGGAGCACGTCGTCGACGTATGCGGCGAGGCGGCCCGCGAGCACTTCGTTGGTCGACTGCGTCGAGTCGTAACGCCACGCGAAGACGCGGTCCGCGGGCGTCCCGGCGGCGACGAGCCGCTGCGTCAGCGAGCCCCAGACGCCGGGCCCGGCGTTGCGGCCGTGCACGAGCACGACCGGCCGCGGCACGCCCACCGCCGCGTCCCGGGGTGCGGCCTGGGCTGCGGGGACGGCGACGACCGTACCGGCGAGGAGCACGGAGGCGAGGAACAGGGCGGCGTTGCGGCGCATGGGGACCTCCGGCGAGGGCGGCGGGCAGGGACGGGGCACCTTCATATCTGACGTAGCGTCATCACCGTCAAGCCCCCTGCTGCACCGTGCGCGTACGTGTGCACTGCGCGTCGCGGTCCGAACGGCAGCGGGCGAGCGGCGGCCACTCAGGGTGACGGCCGGGGACGCCCCGGAGCTGGCGGGACGGGAGGAGACGGGCAAGGATGGGTGGGTGAGCAGTTCGTCCATCAAGCCTCATCTGCGGTGTCTGTCCGGCAGCCGCGACCGGCTCGCGCACGCGGTCGTCGAGCGCGGCGTGGAGCGCGCGGCGGGCGTCGCGGACACCGCGCCGCCACCGGTAGGGCCCTCCCATCACGTCCTGGTGGTCCATACCGGTCGTTCGGCGAATCTGCGCTGGTCAGCCGACGGATTCGCCCGTGTGGAGCGGTTTCACAGCGGCGAGGCGCTGGTCAACCCGGCGGGGTGGGTGTCCAGGCCGCGCTGGCAGGACGACGTGGAGCTGCTGCTGCTCGCGTTCGACCCGGCCTGGCTGGAGAAGCTGGCGGCCGAGGGAGGGGCGGCGGGCCGTTTCGAGCTGGAGCCCCGGTTCCACTTCACCGATCCCCTGCTGAAGACGCTGGTCGAGCGGCTGGTGACGGAGTTCGAGCAGCCGGACGCGCCCGACGCGCTGTACGCCGACTCGCTCGTCCAGGCGGCGGCCGCCGTCGTCATGCGCACGTGCGGGGGCGCCACCCGCCCCGCGGTACGGGAAGGCGGCGGTCTGCCGCCACGACGGCTGGCCGAGGTCGTGAACTTCATCCACGCGCACCTCGACACCCGGATCGGCCTGGAGGACCTGGCCGCCGTGGCGGGCGTCAGCGCCTCGCACTTCACCCGCTCGTTCAAGGCATCGGTGGGCGCGTCCCCGCACCAGTACGTCACCCAGGTACGGCTGGAGCGCGCGCGGGAGGCCCTGCTGCGCACCCGCCGGCCCATCGCGGAGATCGCGCTGGAACACGGCTTCTCCGATCAGAGCCATCTGACGCGGGTGATGCGGCGCCACACCGGGACGACGCCAGGCCTCCTCCGCAACGGGAACGGGGAGGGCCACGGACGCGGCAGCGGCTGAGACCCCCGCCCCTCCCCCCTCCTACCTCTTCCCGACGGTGAGCGGTTCGTTCCACGGAAGGTCGGATCGTTCAAGAGCGTCGGCCGCTCAGCCGGTGAGATGGGACATGCACGGGAGGACGGCGCAGCCGCATTCGCGCTCCGTTCACTCGCTCGCTCGTCCGCACGTTCATGCCAGGAGGCTGTCATGGTGAAGACCCCGGACAAGACGCTCAGCGGCAAGGTCGCCTTCGTCGGAGGCGCGTCACGCAACCTCGGCGGACTGATCAGCACGACGCTGGGCGCCGAGGGCGCACGGGTCGCGGTGCACTACAACAGCGACTCCTCGAAGGCCCAGGCCGAGGACGTCGTCGCGCGGATCAACCAGGGCCCCGGCGAGGCGTTCGCGATCCAGGCGGACCTCACGAAGGTCGCCGAGGTGGAGCGGGTCTTCGACGAGGTCGTCAGCCGGTTCGGCAAGCTGGACTACAGCATCAACACCGTCGGCATGGTGCTCAAGAAGCCGCTCACCGAGATCACGGAGGAGGAGTACGACGAGATGTTCGCCGTCAACTCCAAGGCGGCGTTCTTCGTGATGCGCGAAGCGGCCCGGCGCATCGAGGACGGCGGGAAGATCATCACCGTCCTGACCTCGCTGCTGGCCGCGTACACCGGGCTGTACTCCTCGTACGCCGGCAGCAAGGCGCCGGTCGAGCACTTCACGCGGGCGCTGTCGAAGGAGCTCTTCGGCCGGAACATCTCGGTCAACAACATCGCGCCGGGACCGATGGACACCTCGTTCTTCTACCCGGCGGAGGACGACGACTCCGTCGCGTACCACAAGTCGTCGGCGATGAACGGCGACCTGACGAAGATCGAGGACATCGTCCCGTGGGTCCGCCACCTGCTCCTCGACGGCTGGTGGGCCAACGGCCAGACGCTCTTCCTCAACGGCGGCTACACCACCCGCTGACCGCCGCGCGCCGGCACCGGAACCGCAACCGGCAAGCTCCACCGGCCGGTTGCGGCGCCGGCCACCTCCTTCCTCCCCCACCCACAGGAGATGTCATGTCCGTACAGCTCAACGACCCCGCCGTGGCCGCGTTCGTCGACGCCCTCAACGCGGGGGACAGGGAAGCGCTCCATGCCGTCCTGACGCCCGACGCCACCATGGCCGACGACGGCACCGACCGCGACCTGAACGCGTGGCTGGAGAAGGAGGTCTTCTCCTCCGACGGCCGCATGGACGTCGAGTCGGCCTCTCCCGACGGCCGCGTCCTCACCGCCTCGTACACCAACTCCACCTGGGGCACGATGCGCACCCGCTGGTCCTTCACCGTCACCGGTGACCGGATCAGCCGCTTCGAGACCGGCCAGGCGTAGCCGGCGCGGCACGCGCAGGCGGCGGTCACCGCGCGGTGACCGCTTCCGCCTTCTCGGCGCACAGGAGTGGCAGCCCACGTAGTGTCGTGATCATGGAATCAGCGAACGCCACGACCACCGATCAGGCTCCCGCGCATCCGCGTGCCACCGACGACATGCTGGCCTCCCAGCCCATCGGGTACTGGTGCGGCCTGACCCACGCGGCCGTTACCCGGCACCTGCGGGACGCCATGGCCACGAAGGACGTCAGCCAGCCGCAGTACTGGGTCCTCAACCGCGTCCACGGCGATCCCGCGGCTCCGACCCGCGAGGACGTCGTCGCCCAGCTGTCGCACCTCGCAGACGGGCCGCACGAGATCTCCCGGGCCGTCGACCAGTTGCTCCACCGGGGATGGCTGCGGAGCGACGACGCCGGACACATCCACCTCACGGACACCGGGGAGAGCGCCCGGGTGCGGATCCGTGAGCTGGCGACCGAAGTGCGCGCGGTGGTGCACGAAGGAATCAGCGACGAGGAGTACGTGGCGGCGCTCAAGGTTCTGCGGAGGATGCTGGCGAATGTCGAGGGTCCGGGAACTCCTGCCCCCCGGCCCTGAATTCCGGTCCGGCCGCCGGACGACCGCAGCGGCTCCTTCCCCGTCCGCACGCTGCGCTCACGTGCGGGACAGGGCTCAGGGCGTCGTCCGCGGAAAGGCGCGTCGGTAGTCGCTCGGCGAGACCCCCACCTGTCGGAGGAAGTGGTGGCGGAGGTTGTTCGCCGTGCCGAGGCCGCTCAGTTCGCCGATCTTCTCGATGGGCAGGTCCGTGGATTCCAGCAGACTCTGGGCCCGCGCCAGGCGCTGGTTGAGGAGCCACCGGAGGGGGGTCGTCCCGGTGGCCGCGTGGAGGCGGCGGTGGAGGGTCCGCGTGCTCATCGACGCCCGCCGGGCCAGGTCCTCGACCGTCAGCGGGCGGTCGAGGTGGGCGCGGGCCCAGTCCAGCACGGGTGCCAGGCTCCGGTCGTCGGTGGTGGGCACGGACAGGTCGATGAACTGCGCCTGGCCGCCGGTCCGGTGCGCGGGCACCACCATCCGGCGGGCCAGCTGGTTGGCGACGTGTGCGCCGAGGTCGCGGCGCACCAGGTGGAGGCAGAGGTCGAGCCCGGCGGTCAGGCCGGCGCTGGTGAGCACGTCGCCGTCGTCCACGTACAGCACCGAGTCGTCGACCCGCACCTTCGGGTAGCGCTCGGCCAGTTGGGCGGTGTGCATCCAGTGGGCGGTGGCGCGCCGACCGTCGAGCAGTCCCGCCTCGGCGAGCGCGAAGGCGCCGGTGCAGAGGGAGACCATGCGGGCGCCCGCCTCGGCGGCGCGGCGCAGGGCCTCGATCAGTGCGGGCGGCAGCAGTCTGCCCTCGTCGACGCAGGGGTCGGGCACCGAGGGCACGATGACGGTGTCGGCTCCGACGAGGTCGTCGAGGCCGTGGCGGGTACGCAGCGTCAGCCCCGTGCCGGCGGCGGAACCACCCTGTTCCCCCTCCCCCATGCTGCACAGCCGCAGGTCGTACCAGGGGTCGGCCAGGTCGGGCTGCGGCTTCCCGAAGACGGTGCAGGCGATGCCCACCTCGTACAGGTCCCACGAGGGGAACCCGATGTCGTCGGTCACGACGAGGGCGACGGAACCAGGACTCATGCCCCGAACGGTACGGCAGGAATTTGGTGGTCGCTGTCACCGGTGTCACTGTCGCCCGCCACGGCTCGCTGCGATCTTGGTCGTCACGTGAACGACCGCCGCGCGCGGACCAACAGAAGGATCTGACATGCATGCTGATCAGTCGTCAGTGACCGTCATCGGCCTGGGCTCGATGGGCTCGGCGCTTGCCTCCGTCCTGCTGGAGCGGGGCCACGCAACCACCGTCTGGAACCGCTCGGCCCAGAAGGCCGACGCCCTGGCCGAGCGGGGCGCCCGGCCGGTCGCGACACCCGCGGAGGCGGTCGCGGCGAGCCCCTTGATCATCGCGTGCGTCCTGGACTACGACGCGCTGCACACCGTCCTCGACCCCGTCGCCTGGTCCCTCCAGGGCAAGGTTCTCGTCAACCTCACCTCCGGCTCTCCCGAGCAGGCCGACGAGGCCGCCTCGTGGGCGCGGGCGCGCGGCGCCGACTACCTCGACGGTGCGATCATGACCACCCCGCCGGGCGTCGGCAGCCCCGAGATGATGTTTCTCTACAGCGGTTCCCGGGACGCCTTCGACGCCCATCGCACGACCTTGGAGTCCCTGGGCGACCCCCTGTTCCTGGGGACGGAACCGGGCCTGGCCTCCCTCTACGACGCCGCCCTGCTCGGCCTGATGTGGTCCACCATGACCGGCTGGCTGCACGGCACCGCGCTGGTCGGCGCCGAGAAGACGCCGGCGACGGCCTTCACCCCCGTCGCGCTCCGCTGGCTGACCGCCGTCGCCGGCTTCCTCACCACCTACGCGCCCCAGGTCGACGCCGGCCACTACCCGGGCGACGACGCCACCCTCGACGTGCAGATCGCGGCCATCGACCACCTGCTCCACGCGGCGTCGTCCCGTGGCGTCGACAACGCCCTGCCCGAACTGCTCAAGTCCACCATGGAGCGGGCGAAGGCGGCAGGCCACGGCTCCGCGAGCTACGCCGCCGTCATCGAGGTCCTCAGGAATTCCGGGGGCGAGCAGTAGGCGTGACACGGCTGCCCTGACCACCGCCGGAGCCCGCTTCCGCCCAGGGATGAGGAAAAGGGTGGCTCACGCCCACCCCTCCTTGGGGCGGCCCGGCGTGCGCACGCGCGCGGACGGCCGGGCCGTCGCAGCGTCAGGGCCGCGTGGACCGTGGCCCGCTGCGGGGTCATGCGCGGTCGGTGACGGCGGGGGCCAGCGACTTCAGGGCCCTCCGGGTGTGGCTCTTGACGGTGCCGATCGGCAGACCGAGGCGCCGGGCGATCTCGGGCTGGGTGAGGCCGAGGTAGTAGGCGAGGAAGAGGATCTCGCGGCGGTCGGGTGACAGGCCCGCCAAGTGGGGGGCGAGTCCCAGGCGTTCGACCGCCCGGGCACAGGT
Organism: Microtetraspora glauca; assembly: GCA_000721275.1. Lineage (GTDB taxonomy): Bacteria > Actinomycetota > Actinomycetes > Streptomycetales > Streptomycetaceae > Streptomyces. The sequence goes on from JOFO01000028.1 coordinate 99,361, forward strand.
GTCGGTGGTCTCCGGGGCCGGGAGCCGCCGCAGGTCGCGCGCGCCTTCGTGGCGGCGGACCGCGGCGGCCGACGCGTCGGCCGCCTTGTGGGCGGTGATGCCGTACAGCCACGGTCCCAGGCTTCCGCGGCGGGGGCAGTACCGGTGGGAGTGCAGCCAGACCTCCGTGAACACGTGCTGGGCGACGTCCTCCGCGTCGTGGAGGTCGACGCAGCGGCGTCGGGCCCAGCGCAGGACCTGGGGGTACCAGTGGGTGAAGACGGCTTCGAAGGAACCGCGCAGGATGTCGTCGTGCGGCGGCTCGTCGTCGCGTGCCCCGCAATGGGCGCACGTGGGGGAGGGCGGGGTGTCGGACACCGGTCGTCTCCGGATCGGTCCGGGGAAAGGAGAGGGGTCGCGATGCTGACCGCCGTAACGGGTCCCTCGGGACGAGGCGGCAGCGGAGAGGTGCCCACAGGGCCAAGCGGATCACGACGTCCTGCCGGGCGCCAACCGGCGGGGGCCGGGCGGGGGTTCGCGCGGCTGTGAGCGGCCGAGCGGCGACGGCGCCGTGCGCCCCGGTTCTCGGCCGGGGCGCACGGCGCCGTCGTCACGCGTCGGGGGTCAGAGGCCGGGATGCCCGGTCTCGTCGCGCTCGTAGTTCGCCAGGGCGAGCCCGAGGGCGAAGAACGTGGGCGCCCACTCGCCCACGAAGATCCCCCAGCGGTCGGCCCGCTCCAGGTTCTCGCGCTTGCTGGAGGTCAGCCACGTGGCGAGCGACAGTCCGATCGAACCGACGGCCGCCAGATACGCGTGCTCACTGCGGACTCCGGTGTCGTGAAGCTTCTTGATGATCATCGAGTGACCTTCCGGTGAGTGCGGTCGGCGGGGACGAGACCTACGGCCCCGCCGGGACACGCGGCGCGACCGTTCGGGACCGGTCGGCGTCACACCGGGGTATTCGCGGGTCCGTTCACCACCGGATGCGAAAAGGGATGATTTGGGCGGAATGGGCGAACATGCGACTGCGGGAAGAAAAGGACGGGCCTCAGGTGAAACCGATTCGCGGGCGCGGACCGAAAAGCCACCAAGACACGGTCAAGGCTTTACCGACCACGAGACAAGGAACCTGCCATGACTTCTCGTACCACCGGTGCCTCCCTCGCTCTGTGCACCGCCGCCGCGCTGACCCTGACCGCCGGCGCGCCCGCGTGGGCCGCGGTTCAGGCCGGGGAGGACGAGGCGACCGTCACCGTGCTGCACGCGGTACCCGGACTCACCGTGGACGTCTTCGCCGGCGACAAGGAGCTCCTGCCCGACTTCGCCCCGGGGACCCTCACCGACCCGCTGAAACTGAAGGCGGGCTCGTACGACATCAAGATCTTCAAGGACGGCGAGGGGCCCTCCGGCACGCCCGCCGTCGAGAAGACCGTCAGCGTCCCCGCGGGCGCGAACGCGACCCTCGTGGCCCACTTGACGGCCGACGGCAAGCCCGCTCTCGACGCGTTCGTCAACGACACCTCCAAGGTCCCGGCCGGCAAGGCGCGCCTGACCGTCCGGCACGTCGCCGCCGCACCCGCCGTCGACGTCCGGGCCGACGGCAAGGTCGTGTTCGAGGGGCTCACGAACCCCGGCGAGAAGAAGGGCGAGGTGGCGGCCGGCAGCGTCTCCGCGGATGTGGTGCTCGCCGGGACCGACACGGTGGCCATCGGCCCGGCCGACCTGGACCTGGCCGAGGGCGCCAACACCATCGTCTACGCCTGGGGCAGCGCGGCCGACAAGAACCTCGCGCTGAAGACGCAGACGATCGACGGCATGCACTCCGCGCCGTCGGGCGTGCCGGCCGGTGAGACCGGACAGGCTGCCGCCCACAACGAGGCCGCGCAGATCGGCGCGCTCTCGCTGGCCGCCCTGGTCGCCCTCGCCGCGTCCGTCGCGCTCGTCCGGCGGCGCACCGACGCCGGCTGACACGCGGCACATGCCGGTGACGTCCGGCATCCGACCGGTCGCGGCCTCCTGGCGCAGGGGGCCGCGGCCTGCTGTCATCCCGCGATCGAGAGGTGCTCCCCCATGGCCGGGCCCGCCCCACGGCTCGTACGGCTCCTCGCCCTGACCTCGGCGCTCGTCGGCGTGCTGCTGGTCGTCCGGATCGGGGTCCTCCTGGCGCGGGACGACCCCGGCGCGGCGCCCGACTTCGGCAGCGTCCCGACGCGGACGGAGTCACCGCCGGCGGCGTCCCCGCCGGCGGACGGTCCGGCCGGGTCGCCGCGCCGGGGCGTTCCCGCCGAGCCCGCGGACGTCTCCGTCCCGCGGCTCCGGCTCAGCGCTCCGGTCGACCGGGTCGGCGTGGCCGAGGACGGACAGGTCGAGGTGCCCGAGGACCCCGGCCGGGTGGGCTGGTACCGCTTCTCCCCCGCTCCCGGCGCGCCGGCCGGGTCCTCGGTGCTCGTCGGTCACGTCGACGCCACCGGCCGCGGTCTCGGCGTGCTCGCCGCCCTCGCCGACGTCCGCGAGGGCGATCGCGTGGTCGTGGGCAGGCGGGACGGAACCGCGGTCTCCTATCGCGTCACGGCCCGGCGCACGGTCGCCAAGGACGCCCTGGCGGGCTCCGGCGTGTTCCGGCGCGACGGAGCGCCCGTCCTCACGCTGGTCACCTGCGCCGGTCCGTACGTCCGGGACCAGGGCGGGTACCAGAACAACCTGGTCGTGACCGCGGTGGAGGTGGCGCGGTGACGGCGCGGCAGCGGGCGTGGGGTCCTGGGGGCCTGGGCGCCCGCCGGGTTCGGCCGGTCGGGTGGTGAGGCGGGGCCGTGTGCATCCGCGGGCCGCCGGGACGGCGTAGAGGGAGTGATGGTCCGTTCCCTCCCCGGAGGTCACCATGCACACCCTCATCGGACTGATCGTCGTCACCGTGCTCCTGGCCGGGTTCGTCCTCGGCTTCCGTCTGCAGCGGGGCATGACGCCCCCGCCCCTCCCCCACGAGCAGCCCCGCCGTCCCGCGACCGACCGTCTGCCGGGAGAGATCTCGGAGTTCCGTCGCGCCGTGGCCGTTCCGCATCTCGACCGCACGCAGCGACTCCGCCCCTACCAGTTGTGGGGACGGACGGAGCGTGTCACCGCCGCCGAGGACTGAGGCGGCTCCGGCCCGCCGGCCGGGGCCGAGGTCCGAGACCGGGTCGGGCCGCCGCTCGCGCGGCGGCCCGACGGCTCTCAGGGGGCCAGACGCCAGCCGGGGTCTCCGCCGTCCTGACGGGTCGTGCGGAAGTCCGCCGGGTCGAGCCCGGCGCGCCGGATCGCGTCGAGAACGTCCGCCGTGCGGGTCTGGTCGAGCCGTGCGGTGCGGGAGAGCACGAAACCGGAGGTGCGGTCCTCGTCGGTCACCAGCGCCCACTCGTACGCCGGGCCGAGACCGGCCACGATGTAGTTGGCCTCGGTCCCGTGGCGGTAACCCCCCTTCCAGGGAAGGAAGGAGACGTTGAGGCGGGCCCCGGTGGCGTCGAGGGGAAGGGCCTCGCCGGAGATCCTGCTCGTGGTGCCGAGCCAGGTCGCGCAGCTGTTCGTCACCGTGACGGTGCCCCGCGCCGTGGGGCCGTACACGGCCTTGACGTTCTTGGCGCACTGGATCTCGAACAGCTGCGGAACCGCCGCCAGCTGGTACCAGGTGCCGCCGTACCGGGCGAGGTCCACGGAACGGACGGCGGGGACAGGCCCGGCCTGGCCGGCGGAGGCGGCGGGTGTCAGTGCCGCGGCGGCGAGGCCGGTCGCGAGCAGGACGGCGGCGGCGCGCGCCGCCGTGAGGGGAAGTCGACCCATGCTGAAGGCTCCTCGAAGGTGTCGGGTGCCAGGGCTTCGGTACCGAGCGTGCCGCCGGATGCACGGTGGGACACCGGACGCGCGTGCGGTCGGTCACCCGACCCATTGGGGGCGAAGCGCATCCCGAACGCGCCGGGGGCGGAAGTACGGAACTGATCCGTCCGCACCACCACGAGGATGCGCCCCATGTCCGATCAGCACGATCCCGCCCCGTACGACGCCCTGCTGCTGCTCTCCTTCGGCGGTCCCGAGGGCCCGGACGACGTCGTCCCGTTCCTGGAGA
>JOFO01000029.1 GCA_000721275.1 Microtetraspora glauca
ACGAGCACCCCAGACCGTTCGTCTGGACGAAGACCGCCGACGAGATCCTCGACAAAGTCGCCGCCTACTGCCGACGAATCTCTGACTCAGATCACTAGACCGGTTCCCGCGGATCAGGCGGGGTCCGGCGCCAGGTCGCGGCGCATGCAGACGCGGGGCCAGGCGGCGAGGCCGTGGGCGGCTTCGGCGGTGCTGATGGCGCGGAGGCCGTCGGTGAGGGCCGGGTCGGTGTCGGCGAGCGGGCGGAAGCCCAGGCGGGCGTAGTAGGGCGCGTTCCACGGGACTTCGGCGAAGGTCGTCAGGGTGAGGGCCGACAGGCCCTCCTTCCGGGCGGCCTCCGCCAGGTGCTCGATGAGCGCCCGGCCGACGCCCCGGCGGGACGCATCGGGGTGGACGGAGACCTGCTCGATGTGGGCGGCGCCGTCCACGGCGTCGGCGATCAGATAGCCGACGGGCCGGTCGGCGGCGTCGACCGCCACCCAGGCCCGGCCCGCCGCGCGGTACCCCTCCAGCACGTCCAGCGGCAGGGGTTCGTCGTCGGCGATCGCCGCCATGCCGAGGGTGCGGAAGGGTTCGCCGGCCGCTCGCTCGATGGACTGGAGCAGCGGGAGTTCAGCCGGTACGGCCGCTCGGATGCGCATACGCCAGTATGCCTCCGGCTCACCGCCCGCCGGGGGCCCGGTCGCCGAGGAGCCCGCCGTCGCGGGAGAACCGGGGCAGGAAGAGGGCGAGCGCCGGGTCTCCGTACAGCGCCACGTACAGCCGCACCAGCCGCCCGTCCGTCACCTCGTGCCGGTGCGCGGGCAGCGGGTGCCGCTCCCGGAGCCCGTCCAGCAGCCGCCGGGCCGCCCCGGTCGCCGGCGGCAGCCGCAGCAGCGCGAGGACGGCCGCGGCGAGCGGCGCGCCCAGCGCCAGGACGGTCACCGGGCCGGGCCGGGAGGCGTCGGCGAGCAGCCCGGCCGCGAACGTCACGGGCGCCGCGGCCAACAGCGCCCGGGCCGCCCGCAGCCGCCCCGGCGGGCGCAGCAGCCCCGCCCGTCCCAGCTCGGCGCGCAGGCCGTCCAGTGCCCGGCGCGGCTCGGGCCGCACCGCGAGCGCGCGCGGCGGAAGGGCGTTGCGCAGCGAGCGATGGACGGCGAGGTGGAGCGGGTCCCGGGTGCGGCCGGGGCCGCCGTTGGCCCGAACCGTGCGTTTGCGGCCCGCCGCGACCGCCCCGTGCTGGTGCAGCGCCACCAGCGCGACCGTGACCGCCGCGTGCGGACCGCCGCGCAGCAGGGCCAGCGCCTCCGGCCCGGGCACCGGCCCGGCGGAGCGCGTACCACCGCTTCCGCCCGGTGCGCGCAGCAGGACCGCCGCGGCGAGCAGCGCGGTCCAGGCCGCCGCCAGGCACCCCCATGTCCCTGCCCCCATCCCGTTCACCCCCAGGGTGTTTCTGCCCGGGAGGGCGTGATCATCACGCGTGGATGGCCGGATCCGTTCGCTCACGGGCCCGGCCGGGGGTGCGGTACGGGTGCCTCCGGGTCAGATCGCCCCGCCGGAGGTGAGCGCGTCGGCCGCGTCGTTCACCGGCTGCGGGGTGCCGGTGAGGTCGAGCACGAAGAGCGGCAGCCCTATCTCGGCGGCCCGGGACCGGGCCTCGGGGGTGTAGCCGGCGAGCGAGAAGAAGACGCTCACCGCGGAGGCGCTGAGTCCGTTCAGCCACAGGCACTCCACGGCCCGCAGCCCGGCCGGCCGGGTGCTCGGGTCCACCTGGGCGACGAGCCCGGCGCCGCGCAGGTCCACCCCGGCGGAGTGCCGGTCCTCCGGCTGCACGAGGTCCCGGAAGCCGAGCCAGTGCAGGTACGTCGCCGCCGCGGCGACCGCGTCCCGCGCCGTCCGGATCGTGACCGGCCGGAACGCGCCCCGCTCGCCGGCGGGCCGCGGCGCGGTCGCGGGCAGCGGCGTGTGGTCCGGGTGCCGCTCGGCGAAGGACCGCGGCGGGTTGCCGAACCAGTCGGAGACGGGAGCGGCGGGCCTCCGCCGCCCGGCCCCGCCCGCCCCGGCGCCGTCGTCCCGGGCGGCACGGGGGAGGACGGGGGCGGAGCCGTCGGAGCCGTCGGAGACGGGGGAGGGGGAGGGGGCGGGCTCGCGGTCGGGTTCGGGTTCGGGGGCGAGCCCGGTGCCGGGGTCGGAAGCGTCGGAGGCCGGGCCGGTGATGGAGGCGTCGGGCGCGGCGGTGTCGGGGGCGGTGGCGTCCTGGGCGTACGGAGCCGGGCGACGCGGCTCGGGGCCGTACCCCTCCTCAGGGCGACGCGGCTCGGAGCCGTATCCCTCCTCCGCGCCCCGCCCCTCGGAGCCGTACCCCTCCTCCCGCTCGCCCTCCCCGGCCGCCGCGACCGGTACGCGCAGGACCGCGCCGCAGCCGCAGCCCAGTTCCGGGTGCGGCCACTGGTCCTCGCGGCCGCAGGCGCGGCAGCGGACGGTGACCCAAGCGTCGAGCCAGGTCCGGTGCCGGATCCGTTCGACGGTGGCGCCCGGGATCAGCTGAGGAGCGACCGGGTGGCCGCAGGGGCAGGGGAAGGCGGGCGCCGCGTACGCATGGCTCCGCCGGCACTCCGGGCAGCGCACCGATACCGATTCACCCACACCGAACCCCCTCTCTCCGTTCGCCCATCGTCCACCCATCCGGCCGCGCGGGGGTGCGACTTCGGCCATCGGCGCGGAGGCCCGCCCTGCCGCCGGGTGCCCGTCTGGTGGGCGGTCCCTTGACGGCTTCCCGACCCCCACCTACATTGCTTCCGTATAGCAGAACAGTTCTTCCGCATTACGGAAGCAGGGGCGGGCGGCTCGCCCGGACCCTGGGACCGACCGGCCGAGCAGGAGCACTCCCATGCCTCGTATGACCGCCGCCGCAGCGGCCGTTGAGATCCTCAAGCGCGAAGGCGTCACCAACGCGTTCGGCGTGCCGGGCGCGGCGATCAACCCCTTCTACCGCGAGCTCAAGAACGTCGGCGGCATCAGCCACACGCTGGCCCGCCACGTCGAGGGCGCGTCCCACATGGCCGAGGGCTACACCCGGGCCAAGGCCGGCAACATCGGTGTCTGCATCGGCACCTCCGGCCCCGCCGGCACCGACATGATCACCGGCCTGTACTCGGCGATCGCCGACTCCATCCCGATCCTGTGCATCACCGGCCAGGCCCCGGTCTCGAAGCTCCACAAGGAGGACTTCCAGGCCGTCGACATCGCCACGATCGCCGCTCCGGTCACCAAGAAGGCCACCACCGTCCTGGAGGCCGCGCAGGTCCCCGGCGTCTTCCAGCAGGCGTTCCACCTGATGCGCTCCGGCCGTCCCGGCCCGGTCCTCATCGACCTGCCGATCGACGTCCAGCTCACCGAGATCGACTTCGACCCGGAGACCTACGAGCCGCTGCCGGTCTACAAGCCGGCCGCGACCCGCGCCCAGGCCGAGAAGGCGCTGTCCTTCCTGCTGGAGTCCGAGCGCCCGCTGATCGTCGCCGGCGGCGGCATCATCAACGCCGACGCCTCCGACCTCCTCGTCGAGTTCGCCGAGCTCACCAGCATCCCGGTCATCTCCACCCTCATGGGCTGGGGCACCATCCCGGACGACCACGACCTCGCCGCCGGCATGGTCGGCGTCCAGACCGCGCACCGCTACGGCAACGCGACCTTCCTGGAGTCGGACTTCGTCCTCGGCATCGGCAACCGCTGGGCCAACCGCCACACCGGCTACAACATGGACGCCTACACGGCCGGCCGGAAGTTCGTCCACGTCGACATCGAGCCCACCCAGCTCGGCAAGATCTTCGCCCCGGACTACGGCGTCGCCTCCGACGCCAAGGCCGCGCTGGAGCTCTTCGTCGCCATCGCCAAGGAGTGGAAGGCCGAGGGCAAGCTCCCCGACTTCACCGCCTGGGCCGCCTCCGCGCAGGAGCGCAAGGCCACCCTCCAGCGCCGCACGCACTTCGACGACATCCCGATGAAGCCGCAGCGCGTCTACGAGGAGATGAACAAGGCCTTCGGCCCGGAGACCCGGTACGTCACCACCATCGGCCTCTCCCAGATCGCCGCCGCGCAGTTCCTGCACGTCTACAAGCCGCGCCACTGGATCAACTGCGGCCAGGCCGGCCCGCTCGGCTGGACCATCCCGGCCGCCATCGGCGCCGCCACCGCCGACCCGGAGACCCCGGTCGTCGCGCTCTCCGGCGACTACGACTTCCAGTTCATGATCGAGGAGCTGGCGGTCGCCGCCCAGCACAAGGTCCCCTACGTCCACGTCCTCGTGAACAACGCCTACCTCGGCCTCATCCGGCAGGCGCAGGGCGGCCTCGGCATCAACTTCGAGGTCAACCTGGAGTTCGAGAACATCAACACCCCCGAGATCGGCGTCTACGGCGTCGACCACGTCAAGGTCGCCGAGGGCCTGGGCGTCAAGGCGATCCGCGTCGAGGACCCGTCGAAGCTGGGCGAGGCCCTGGAGCAGGCCAAGAAGATGGCCGTCGAGTTCCAGGTCCCGGTCGTCGTCGAGGCGATCCTGGAGCGCATCACCAACATCGCGATGAGCAAGACCGTCGACATGAGCGACGTCACCGAGTTCGAGGAGCTGGCCACCGAGCCCGGCCACGCGCCCACCGCGATCAAGCCGCTCGCGGTCTGACCCCCCCGGGCCTCCCCGGCGTGAGGCCCCCCGCGTGCCCGACCGGCTCCGTCCGGCCGGGCACGCGGCACGTCCGGCGGGCGATTAGGGTGGGGCTCCGGCCCGCCCGAGGAGGACGCCATGACCACCGTGACCTGCCTGGTCACCCACGTCGAGCTGGACGAGCGCCGGACCACCCGCCGGCAGCTGTCGGTGTCCGCCCGGCTGGAGGCCGAACTCTCCGACGGGCGCGCCGTCGTCCTCCTCGACGACCGGGGCTGGGCCGAGAGCTTCCTCGGCGACGGCGACATCCGCGCCCACCTGACCCGGGAATCCGTCGAGGAGACCGCCCGCACCGTCGTCGGCCCCGACGAGCCCTACGGGGACCAGACGCAGGAGGAGGCCGCCGAGGCCCACTGGACCGCCCTCGCCGGCATCCTCGCCGACCGGGGCGTACGCGTCGACCCGGCGACCCTCGCCGGCCTCGCGCACCCGGTCCTCCTCGGCGAACGCCTGCGCGCCTGGAGCGGCCTCTAGCGCGCGGGCCGCTGTGCCCGTACGAGGACCGAACCCGCCTCCGTCCGCTCGTACAGCACCGAGCGGCCCGCCCGTCCGCGCCGGACGAGCCCGGCGTCGCGCAGCACCTTCAGATGGCGCCCCACCGAGCCGAGTCCCTGCCCGGTCAGCGCCACCAACTGGCTGGTGGACAGGGGGACGTCGAGGCGCAGCAGGACGCCCGCGCGGGCCGGGCCGAGGAGCGCGCCCAGTGCCTGCGGGACCGCCGGCCCCGCCCCGTCCGCCAGAACTCCCGCGCACGGATAGACGATCGCATACCGCTCGTCCCCCTCCCGCGTCGCGTCCCACGACACCCAGCCCGTGTCCGGCGTCACCGGCACCAGCAGCAGCCGTCCGCGCTCGACCGAACGCGGCGGATAGTCACGGGAGTTGACCTGGAGGCGGCCGTTCCCCAGCCACCGCGTCCGCCCCGGGCACAGCTCGTCCAGCGCCGCCGCCCAGCCGTCCCGCGCCAGCCGCGCGGTCCTGGCCGTCACGTCGGCCTCGATCACCCGGCGCCGCCGCGGCCACTCCGGCAGCACCGTCTCCCGCCACACCCACGTCAGCAACTCCGCCAGCCGGCCCGGGAGATCGTCCGCCGAGGCGAGCGGTTCGGGCACCGGCCCGCCGACCGAGACCGCCAGGTCGGCGAGGGCGGCCCGCCGCCCGGTCGCCCGGACCACCGCCACCTCCTCCTCGAAGCACCGCTCGCCGTCCCCCGCCGGGGTGGGCGTGAGGAAGTCCGCGTTCCAGGTGGGGCTGATCGCCGCCCGGACCAGCAGCCGGTCCAGCGGCTCCGCCGCGAGCCGCGCCCGGTACGCGGGCAGGTGCCGCGCCAGCCAGGCCCGTTCGCCGGGATGGCCGGCCCGCCCGGCGTGCAGCGCCTTCAGCGCGGCGACGGTCTCGGCGAGCGGCGACACGACGAACCGGCCGCCCGCGAGCGCGTCCGCGCCGATCCGCCACCACCCCATGCCCGGCCTCCCGTCCCGCAGTCTCTGCCCGCGCCGCCCGCCACGCCGCTTCCGCTCCGCGGGCGCCCTCAGGACCCAGTGTCCCGTCCGCCCGCCCCGCGCCCATTGTTTCGCCGTGCCGCGAAACAGTACCGGCGCCCGTCCCCGGCTCCGCAGAATCCCCGGCATGCCCCTCTCCGTCTCCGAGGCGCCCGCCGCGGCGGGCTACCGCGACCTGTTCCGCACCCCCGGGTTCACGCCCCTCTTCCTGGCCGGCTCCGCGCAGACCGCCGCGCAGACCGTCGCCGGACTCGGCCTCGCCACCCTGGTGTTCCGGTCCACCGGGTCCCCGCTGCTCAGCGCGCTCGCCCTGTTCGGGCCCTCGCTGGCGCAGCTGCTCGGCGCCGTGACGCTGCTGTCCGCCGCCGACCGGCTGCCGCCGCGTACCGCCCTCGCCGCCGTGTCCGCCGTCTTCGCCGCCGGCACCGGCGTGCAGGCCCTGCCCGGGCTGCCGCTCGGCGCCGCCTTCGGACTCCTCGCCGTGGTCGGCGTCGTCGGCTCGCTGGGCGGGGGAGTGCGGTACGGGCTGCTCGGCGAGATCCTGCCGCGCGAGCGCTATCTGCTCGGCCGGTCGGTGCTCAACATGACGGCCGGCGTCTGCCAGATCGCGGGCTTCGCCGCCGGCGGTGTCCTGCTCGCCGTGCTCGCCCCGCGCGGCACCCTCCTCGCCGGCGCCGTCCTCTACGTCCTCGCCGCCGCCGTCTACCGCCTGGGCCTCGCCGCCCGTCCGCCGCGCGCCACCGGCCGGATCTCGGCCGCCGGGACCTGGCGGACCACCGTGCGGCTGCTCGCCGACCGCCACCGCCGGCTCCTCTTCCTGGCGCTGTGGGTGCCCAACGGGCTGATCGTCGGCTGCGAGGCGCTGTTCGTGGCGTACGACCCCGAGCGCGCCGCCCTGCTCTTCGCCTGCGCCGCCACCGGGATGCTCGCCGGGGACACCGTCCTGGGGCGCTTCGCGCCGCCGCGGCTGCGGAGGCGGCTCGCCGCGCCCCTCCAGGCGCTCCTGGCGGCCCCGTACCTGCTCTTCGCGCTGGGCACGGGGCTGCCTCCGGCGGTGGCGGGCGCGGCCGTGGCCGTCTCCGCGGCCGGTTACGGCGCGAGCCTGCTGTACCAGGAACGGCTGCTGGCGCTGGTCCCGGAGGAGACGAGCGGACACGCGCTCGGCCTGCACGGCTCCGGAATGCTCGCCTGCCAGGGCCTGGCCGCGGCCCTGGCAGGCGGACTGGCGCAGCTGACCTCGCCGGCGACGGCGATGGCCCTCCTGGCGGGGGCCTCGCTCGCCGTCACCGGGATGCTCACCGCGGGGCTGTCGAGCGCAGCACGACCGTCTCCTCGCACGGGCCGTCGGCGAACAGCTTGAGCGCCTCCATCTCGTCCTTGTCGACCGTCAGCCCCCAGCGCAGCTTGGTGCCGACCCACTCGCCGACGTAGCGGCAGTAGGCGGCGTTGCCGTCCGGGACCCAGGCGGCCGGGTCCTGGCCGGCCTTCGCCTTCTGGCTGCGGGCGGTCACGGCGACCAGGGTGGCCGCGGCCCCCTGGTCGTTGGCGTACTTGGCCCGCCTGGCCGCCGTCCAGCCGGACGCCCCCGAGGCCCATGCCTCCTCCAGCGGGACGAGGTGGTCGACGCGGAGCAGCGCCGGGTCGGTGACGGTCTGGCCGTCGTAGTACGAGGTCCACCGGCCGCCCGTGAGGGCGCAGCCGGCGCCGGTGGCGGGTGCCTCGACGGCCTCCGCGAGCAGCACCTCGGCGCGGGTGTCGCAGTCGTCGGAGGTGTCGAGGCCCTTGTCCCAGTGCGGGAAGGCCGACTCCTGGTATCCGGCGGGCTTCTCGTCGGCCTCGGTCAGTTCGGCGAGCGCGTCGGGGAAGAGCTGGACGCCTCCGGAGGCGGCGGGGGCGGGGGAGGGGGCGGCGAGCGGGGACAGGACGAGGGCGAGCGGGACGAGGCCGCGCATCAGGTTCTTGATCACGTACGGCTGGATAGCGCCGGGGCGGGGCGCACGGGGGCCGAATCGCGGTGCGCTCCCCCGGGCGGGTGCGGATCTTCACCGCAGAAACGATGCGGTGCGGGTGGGCGCGGACGCGAAAGAGCGCGGAACCAGGGACCGTAAACCTGGTTCCGCGCTCTCGTCTCGTGACCGCCCGGCGGTGCGAGGCTGGCGCGACAGGACGTTCGCACCGCCGGGCGGAGTCGTGGGGCTCCCGTGGGGGAGCGGGCGTTGGGACCGCGGCGGCTCCGGCGGACGCCCGGGCCGGTCCCTTCCTTCAGGTCTGGAAGGGCGGCCGGGCGGCCTGGCCACCGCACTGGCTCGCAGCCGCCGCGGTCCTCACGCTGTCCATGAACACCGGCCACCCCTCATCCGGGCCGGTGTTCCGGACGGCGTACGGCATTGACCTCCCGTCAGATGCCGTACGCGGTCTGGGTGTCGGAGAATCTCAGTCCTCGCGCAGGGCGCGGACGGCCTCCTCGACGCGCTTGCCGTACTCGGGGTCGGCAGCGGCGAAGTGGGCGATGTTCTTCTCGATGACGTCCTCGCGGGACACCTGGGAGAGACCGCCGGCGATGTTGGCGATCAGGCGGGACTTCTCGTCCTCCGACATCAGGCGGTACAGCTCGCCGGCCTGGAAGAAGTCGTCGTCCTTGGTGTGCTGCGGGGCCGCGTGGGTGCCGGTCCAGCCGTGGATCGCGAGCGGCGCGGAGAGCGGCGTGTCGGTCTGCGCCGGGCCCTGGTACGAGTTGGGCTCGTAGTTCTTGTCGTACCGCGAGCCGTTGCGGGTGGCCATGAAGCCGTCCCGGCCGTAGTTCTCGGCGACGGTCGCCTTGGGGGCGTTCACCGGGAGCTGGGTGTGGTTGACGCCGAGGCGGTAGCGGTGGGCGTCCGCGTAGGCGAAGAGGCGGCCCTGGAGCATCTTGTCCGGCGAGGGGCCGATGCCCGGGACGAAGTTGTTCGGGGAGAACGCGGCCTGCTCGACCTCGGCGAAGACGTTGTCCGGGTTGCGGTCGAGGACCATCCGGCCGACGCGCTGGAGCGGGTAGTCGGCGTGCGGCCACACCTTGGTGAGGTCGAACGGGTTGAAGCGGTAGTCGGCGGCCTCGGCGGCCGGCATGACCTGCACGTACAGCGTCCAGGACGGGTTCACGCCGCGCTCGATCGCCTGGAGCAGGTCGGTCTGGTGCGAGTTGGCGTCCTTGCCGACGAGCTCGGCGGCCTGCTCGGAGGAGAGCGAGCGGATGCCCTGGTTCGTCTTGAAGTGGTACTTGACGAAGAACGCCTCGCCCGCCTCGTTGGTCCACTGGTAGGTGTGCGAGCCGTAGCCGTTCATGTGGCGGTACGACGCCGGGATGCCGCGGTCGCCCATGAGCCAGGTGATCTGGTGGGTGGCCTCGGGGGCGTGCGCCCAGAAGTCCCAGACGTTGTCCGGCTCCTGCTTGCCCGTGAAGGGGTCGCGCTTCTGCGAGTGGATGAAGTCGGGGAACTTGATCGGGTCCTTGATGAAGAACACCGGGGTGTTGTTGCCGACGAGGTCGTAGTTGCCCTCGGCGGTGTAGAACTTCACCGCGAAGCCGCGCGGGTCGCGGACCGCGTCCGCGCCGCCGAGCGAGTCGGCCACGGTGGAGAAGCGGATGAACAGCTCCGTCTTCTTGCCCACCTCGGAGAGGAAGTCGGCCTTCGTGAAGCCGGTGACGTCGTCCGTCACCTCGAAGTAGCCGTACGCGCCGGAGCCGCGGGCGTGCACCACGCGCTCCGGGATCCGCTCACGGTTGAAGCGCGCGAGCTTCTCCAGCAGGTGCTGGTCCTGGAGGAGGAGGGGGCCACCGACGCCGGCGGTGGCGGAGTTCTGGTTGTCGGCGACGGGGGCGCCGGACTCGGTCGTAAGCACGCGCTTCGACATGGTGGCCTTTCCGTACGGATACCTGCTGGCTTGCCGTGGAGCGTAAGTTCGCCTCGAACACAGCGTCAACAGTTTGTTGAAATTGAAGTGTGGTGTTCCGGTCGGCGGCGGCGCCTTGGGCGCGACAGGACAGGTGTCAGCACCGCCGCCGACCGGAAATCTGGGGCCCCGGGAGCTCCGGGGCGGCCGGTCAGACCTGCGCGCCGGAGAGGCGCTCGACGGCGCGGAGCAGGGCCGAGTGGTCCAGGCCGCCGTCACCCTGCGCGCGCAGCGAGGCGACGAGCTGGGCGACCACGGCGCCGACCGGGAGGGCCGCGCCGACGTTGCGGGCGGCGTCGGTCACGATGCCCATGTCCTTGTGGTGCAGGTCGATCCGGAAGCCGGGCTTGAAGTCCCGGTTCAGGAAGTTGTCCTTCTTGCGGGTCAGCACGGTCGAGCCGGCCAGACCACCGTTGAGGACGTCGAGGGCGGCCTGGAGGTCCACGCCGGACTTCTCCAGGAAGACCACGGCCTCGGCGCACGCCTGGATGTTCACGGCGACGATGAGCTGGTTGGCCGCCTTGACCGTCTGGCCGGAGCCGTGCGGGCCGCAGAGGACGATGGTCTTGCCGAGGGCCTCCAGGATCGGGCGGGCCTCGTCGAAGTCGGCCTGCTCGCCGCCGACCATGATGGAGAGCACGGCCTCGATGGCGCCGGCCTCGCCGCCGGAGACGGGGGCGTCGATGACGCGGATGCCCTTCTCCTTGGCGTTCTTGGCCAGGTCGATGGAGGTCTGCGGGGTGATCGACGACATGTCGATGATCAGCGCGCCCTGCTTCGCGTTCTCCAGGATGCCCTCGGGGCCGTAGGAGATCGCCTCGACCTGCGGGGAGGCGGGCACCATCGTGATGACCACGTCGGCGTCCTTGACGGCCTCGGCGATCGAGCCGGCCGCGGTGCCGCCGGCGGCGGCCAGGCGGTCCAGCTTGTCCTGCTCCAGGGTGAAGCCGGTGACCGAGTAGCCGGCCTTGATCAGGTTCTCGGACATGGGGGAACCCATGATGCCGAGGCCGATCCACGCGATCTTGGGGAGGTTGCTCATGAGGGTGCCTCTCAAAACAAGGTGGTACGGGGAGGGGGCCTGCGTCAGCGGGCCGGGCGGGCCTCGGCGGCGAGCCATTCGAAGGACGCGGCGGCGTCGGCGGCCTTGTACTCCAGGCCGACGAAGCCGTCGTAACCGGCCTTCCTCAACTCGTCGAGCAGCTGCTCCAGCGGCAGTTCGCCGGTGCCCGGGGCGCCGCGGCCCGGCATGTCCGCGATCTGGACGTGGCCGGTCTTGTCGGCGTACCGCGCGATGACCTCGCTGACGTCCTCGCCGTTCATGGCCAGGTGGTAGATGTCGAGGAGGAACTTGGCGTTGCCGAGCCCGGTGGCCTCGTTCACCTTGTCGACGATCTCGATCGCGGAGGGGGCGCTCACCAGCGGGTAGAGCGGCGACTCCGGCTTGTTGAGGGTCTCGATCAGCAGGATCGCGCCGACGCGGTCGGCGGCGCGGGCCGCCAGGACCAGGTTCTCCAGGGCGAGGGCGTCCTGGGCCGCCGGGTCGACGCCCTCCACGCGGTTGCCGTAGAGCGCGTTGAGCGCCTTGCAGCCGACCGAGGCGGCGAAGTCCGCGGCGATGTCGATGTTGGCCTTGAAGCGGTCGGACTCCTCGCCCGGGACCGAGACCGCGCCGCGGTCCGGGCCGGGGAGCTGTCCGGCGTAGAAGTTCAGGCCCACGAGCTGGGTGCCGGCGTCCTCGAGGGCCTTCTTGAGGGTGTCGAGCTCGCTCTGCTCGGGGGTGGCGGTGTCGATCCAGGGCCACCACAGCTCGACCGCGGTGAAGCCGGCCGCGGCGGCGGCCGCGGGGCGCTCCAGGAGCGGGAGTTCCGTGAAGAGGATCGACAGGTTCACATCGAAGCGCTGGTCCGAGTATCCCATGAGGGGCGGCGCTCCTTCCGTATTGCGGAAGTCGTTTTCTGTCTGACGGAAGGTTGCCGGGCGAGCGCTCCACTTGTCAAGAGGTCCCCGCAGGTCCGGGGCTCCCCAGTGGCGCGAACGGCCCGTAGCGTGGGGGCATGGTGCGTTTGAGAGTGGAGTTCACGACCGAGCCGTTCGACCTCGACGAGGCGCCGGCGCACGCGGTCGTGGCGCGTGAGGTCATCCAGTCGGCGGAACTGGACGCCGTCGACGTCGGCCCCTTCGGCAACACCGCGGAAGGCGGCGCCGAGGCCGTGCTCACCGCCGTCGACGAGCTGCTGCGCAAGGCGCTCGCCGCCGGTGCCACCCGGGTCTCGCTCCAGGTCAACGTGATCGGTGAGGGCGGGGAGGACGCGAAGTGACCGAGCATCCCTTGACGGCGGCGGTGAAGCCGCTGGTCGACGCGATGGGCGCGGAAGTGCTGGAGCCGGCCCAGGCGGCGGCCGACGACGTCGTGCTGTCCTGGGAGGGCGAGGACGTCCTCGCCGTACGGCTGCCGCAGCTGTCCGACTCCCTGGACCACATCCTCGCGGCGATGGAGCGGCGGCACGGGATGCCGCTGGCGGAACTCGACCGCAAGGCCAAGCAGGAGGTCGTCCGGGTGCTGGAGGCCCGCGGCGCGTTCGCGGTGCGGCACGGAGTGGAGACGGTGGCCGGGGCACTCGGTGTCAGCCGCTTCACCGTCTACAACTACCTGAACAGGGAAAACGCCTCCAAGAACGCCTAGTTGATCAAGATTTGCCACGAGCCGTCGTCCGCATGTCGGGACGACGGCTTTTGTGTCACCGAGTTTTCAACAAAGTGTTGACGTGGTGTTGCCGAGGGCGTTAGCTATCCGCAGCCCGTCCGACGCACAGCGAAAAACAGCCACGGAGGCTTCCCGTGACTTCAGGTACGACACCGGGCCTCACCCGGTTCAACACCTCCGCGGAGAGCGAGGCCCGTGCCGCGCTCCACGAGGTGTGCACCAGCTCGGCGTGGGGGAGCAGGGTCCTCGCCCAGCGCCCGTACGCCACCGCCGAAGCCCTCTTCCTCGCGAGCGACGCCGCCACGGCCGAGCTCACCGCCGAGGACCTGGCCGAGGCGATGGCGGGCCACCCGCCGATCGGTCGCCCGAAGGAAGGGGACGCCACGTCCACCCGCGAGCAGAGCGGGATGGCCGGCTCCTCCGCCGAGCTCAAGGCCGAGATGCTCGAACTGAACCTGGCCTACCAGGAGAAGTTCGGCCACGTCTTCCTCATCTGCGCCACCGGCAGGACCGGCGAGCAGATGCGCGACGCGGTCAAGGAGCGGATCGGCAACGCGCCCGAGCAGGAGCGCGAGATCGTCCGCACCGAACTGGGCAAGATCAACCGCATCCGGCTCACCCGACTCGTAGAGGAAGAGAGCGCCGCATGAGCACCGACACCACGGCCTCGGTGTCCACCCACATCCTGGACACCAGCATCGGACGCCCCGCGGAGGGCGTGGCGATCACCCTCGCCGCCCGCGCCGGCTCCGACGCCGCCTGGGTGACGCTCGGCGGCTCGGCCACCGACGCCGACGGACGGTGCAAGGACCTGCCGGCCCTGCCGGTCGGCACCACCCACGTACGCCTCGACTTCGAGACCGAGGCGTACTTCCTGAGCAAGCAGAACCAGCAAGCCGAGGCGCAGCAGGACGCCCCCGCGAATCGGGACAGCGGTCCGGCCGGTGCTTTCTTCCCGGAGGTGGCGATCACGTTCGCCGTCAAGCCGGGCGAGCACTACCACGTACCGCTGCTGCTCAACCCGTTCGGCTACTCCGTTTACCGAGGGAGCTAGCAGACATGCCCACGATTCTCGGCCAGAACCAGTACGGCAAAGCAGAGAACCGCGTCGTCAAGATCACGCGGGACGGCGCCACCCACCACATCAAGGACCTGAACGTCTCCGTCGCCCTCTCCGGCGACCTCAGCGACGTCCACCTCACCGGCTCCAACGCCAACTGCCTCCCCACCGACACGACGAAGAACACCGTCTTCGCGTTCGCCAAGGAGTACGGCATCGAGTCCGCCGAGCAGTTCGGCATCCACCTCGCCCGCCACTTCGTGACGAGCCAGGAGCCCATCAAGCGGGCCCGGATCCGGATCGAGGAGTACGCCTGGGAGCGCATCGCCTCCTCCGACGCCAACTCCAAGTTCATCGGCGCCGACGAGGTCAACCACTCCTTCGCCCGCAAGGGCCAGGAGACCCGGGTCACCCAGGTCACCTACGACGGCGAGAAGTGGGAGGTCATCTCCGGCCTCAAGGACCTCGTCGTCATGAACTCCACCAACTCGGAGTTCTGGGGCTACATCAAGGACCAGTACACCACCCTCCAGGAGGCGTACGACCGCATCCTGGCCACCCAGGTGTCCGGCCGCTGGCGGTTCAACTGGACCGACGACGACCAGCGGATGCCCAACTGGGAGCGGTCCTACGAGCAGACGAAGAAGCACATGCTGGAGGCGTTCGCGGAGACGTACTCGTACTCCCTCCAGCAGACGCTGTACCAGATGGCCACGCGGATCATCAACCACCGCGCGGAGATCGACGAGGTGCGCTTCTCGCTCCCGAACAAGCACCACTTCCTGGTCGACCTCGAGCCCTTCGGGCTGAAGAACGACAACGAGGTCTACTACGCCGCGGACCGCATGTACGGCCTCATCGAGGCCACGGTCCTGCGTGACGGCGCCGAGGCGCTCATCCCGGTCGACATGACCAACCTCTGAGCGGCACCACATCTCTGAGCGGCACTGAGTGAACCGGTCCCCGCCCGCCCGCAGTCGGGCGGGGACCGGCACCAGACCGGAGGGAACCCAGCATGGCACTGCCCGCACCGGGGCCGGCGTCCACCGAAGGCCCGTGTCCCACCCCGTCGTCCCCCTCGGCCCCGCCCCAGGCCGCCTGCCACCCGGTGGACGAGAAGCTCCCCGCCTCGCGGCTCGTCCCCGCGGCACTCCAGCACATCGCCGCCATGTACGCCGGCGTCGTCACCCCTCCGCTCATCATCGGCCAGGCCGTCGGCCTGGACGCCGCCGGGATGACCCGGCTCATCGCCGCCAGCCTGCTCATCGCGGGCCTCGCGACCATCCTCCAGACCCTCGGCGTCCGGAACTTCGCCGGCAACCGGCTCCCGTTCGTCAACGCCGCCTCCTCCGCCGGCATCGCGCCCATGCTGGCCATCGCCGAGACGAGCGCCCCCGGACACCAGCTCCCCGCCATCTACGGCGCGGTCATGGTCGCCGGCGTCTTCTGCCTCGCCGTCGGCCCCTTCTTCGGCCGGCTGCTCCGCTTCTTCCCGCCGCTCGTCACCGGCGTCGTCATCACCCTGATCGGCGTCACCCTGATGCCGGTGCCCGTCAGCTGGGCCCAGGGCGGCGACAAGACCGCCGCCGACTTCGGCGCCATGAAGTACCTCGCGCTCGCCGGCTTCACCCTGGTCGTCGTCCTGCTGTTCCAGCGCTTCGGCCGCGGCTTCCTCAAGCAGATCGCCCTGCTCCTCGGCCTGTTCATCGGCACCCTCGCCGCGATCCCGTTCGGGATGGCCGACTTCACCGCCCTGCGCGAGGCGCCGGTCGCCGCGCTGCCCACGCCCTTCGCCTTCGGCGCCCCCGAGTTCCAGCCCGCCGCGATCCTCTCCCTGTGCATCGTGATGCTGGTCCTCATGACCGAGTCCAGCGCCGGCATGCTCGCCCTCGGCGAGATCTGCGACCGTCCCAGCGACGGGAAGACCATCACCCGCGGCCTGCGCACCGACGGCATCGCGACCCTGCTCGGCCCCGTCTTCGGCGGCTTCCCGACCTCCGCCTTCGCGCAGAACGTCGGCGTCGTCTCGCTCACCCGGGTCCGGTCCCGCTACGTGGTCGCCGTCGCCGGCGGCGCCCTCCTGGTGCTCGGCGCCTTCCCGGTCCTCGGCGCGGTCGTCTCCCTGGTCCCGATGCCCGTCCTCGGCGGCGCCGGCATCGTCCTCTTCGGCTCCATCGCGGTCAGCGGCATCCGGACCCTCTCCGAGGCCGGACTCGACGACAGCTCCAACATCATCCTGGTGGCGGTCGCGCTCGGCGCGGGCATCATCCCGCTCGCCGCCCCCACCTTCTACGCCGGATTCCCCGCCTGGGCGCAGACCGTGCTCGGCTCCGGCATCAGCGCCGGCGCGCTCGTCGCCGTCCTGCTGAACCTGTTCTTCCATCATCTCGGCACCCGGAGCCGTCAGACGGCCCCGGCACTCAAATCCTCCTAGGGTCCTGCCGTGCCCAACCCACCCATGAGGAATGAAGGAAGCACCGCCATGGCAGCACCTTCGGCAGACCGGCGCATCGTCATCGAGAACGCGGCGATCGCCACCGTCGACGCGCACGACACCGAGTACGCCTCCGGCTACCTCGTCGTCGCCGGCAACAGGATCGAGTCGCTCGGCGCCGGCAAGGCCCCCGAGAACCTGGAGAACGTGGTCCGGCGGATCGACGCCACCGGCCACCTGGTCACCCCGGGCCTGGTCAACACCCACCACCACTTCTACCAGTGGATCACCCGGGGCCTGGCCACCGACCACAACCTCTTCAACTGGCTGGTCGCGCTGTACCCGACGTGGGCGCGGATCGACGAGCAGATGGTGCGGGTCGCCGCCCAGGGCTCGCTCGCCATGATGGCCCGCGGCGGCGTCACCACCGCCATGGACCACCACTACGTCTTCCCGAAGGGCTCCGGCGACCTCTCCGGCGCCATCATCGGCGCCGCCTCCGAGATGGGCGTCCGCTTCACCCTGGCCCGCGGCTCCATGGACCGCAGCGAGAAGGACGGCGGCCTGCCGCCGGACTTCGCCGTCGAGACCACCGAGGGCGCGCTCGCCGCGACCGAGGAGACCGTCAAGAAGCACCACGACGCCTCCTTCGACTCGATGACGCAGGTCGCCGTCGCCCCCTGCTCGCCCTTCTCCATCTCCACCGAGCTGCTGCGCGAGGGCGCCGCCCTCGGCCGCCGCCTCGGGGTGCGCATGCACACCCACGGCTCGGAGACCGTGGAGGAGGAGAAGTTCTGCCACGAGCTCTTCGGCATGGGCCCGACCGACTACTTCGAGTCGACCGGCTTCCTCGGCGAGGACGTGTGGATGGCGCACTGCGTCCACATGAACGACTCCGACATCGCCGCCTTCGCCCGCACGAAGACCGGTGTCGCCCACTGCCCGTCGTCCAACGCGCGCCTCGCCGCCGGCATCGCCCGCGTCCCCGACATGCTGAAGGCGGGCGTCCCCGTCGGCCTCGGCGTCGACGGCACCGCCTCCAACGAGTCCGGCGAGCTCCACACCGAACTCCGCAACGCCCTGCTGATCAACCGCCTCGGCGCCCACCGCGAGGCCGCGCTCAACGCCCGCCAGGCCCTCCGCCTCGGCACCTACGGCGGCGCGCAGGTCCTCGGCCGGGCCGACAGCATCGGCTCCCTGGAGGCCGGCAAGCTCGCCGACTTCGTCCTCTGGAAGATCGACGGCCTCGGCCACTCGTCGATCGCCGACCCGGTCACCGCCATCGTCTTCGGCGCGGCGGCCCCGGTCACCGCGTCCTTCGTCAACGGCGAGCAGATCGTCGAGAACAACCGGCTGCTCACCGTCGACGAGGACACCATCGCGCGCGACGCGCGCACGGAGGCGCAGCGCCTGGCCCGCATCGCGGCCCAGGGCTGACCCTCCCCCCGGAGTCCGGTCGAGGGGGACGGCCCTCGACCGGTCGCCGCGGACCCGAGCCGGGTCCGCGGCAGCCGGACCGGGAGGCGCCGTACGCACCCGTCGTACGGCGCCCCCCGGCACGGTGCCCCCCGCCCGCACCCCCACCGGGCGTCCCGTCCCCGCGCCGTACCCCCTCCGCCGGCGCGCCGCACCACCCCGCACCGAGCCGCACCTCCTGCACTTCGCACCGCATCGCACCACCTCCCTGACACCCGCGTCACCGCCGACGTGTACCCGACCGGAGGAACCGCCGTGGCCGACGAGCCCCAGGTTCGCAATGCACAAGACGCAGGCACCGCCCCGGAAGACCGGACCAAGCATCCGGTCGACGAGACCCTGCCCCCTCTGAAGATGTTCACCAGCGGCCTCCAGCACGTGGCCGCCATGTACGCGGGTGTGGTGGCCCCGCCGCTGATCGTCGGAGCGGCCGTCGGCCTCTCGGGCACCGAACTCACCTTCCTGACCGGCGCCAGCCTCTTCACGGCCGGCCTCGCGACCTTCCTCCAGACGCTCGGCGTCTGGAAGATCGGCGCCAAGCTCCCCTTCGTCAACGGCGTCACCTTCGCCGGCGTGGCCCCCATGCTGGCCATCGTCGACACCGCGGAGGACAAGGCCGACGCGCTGCCGATCATCTTCGGCGCGATCATCGTCGCCGGTCTGCTCGGCTTCCTCGCCGCGCCGTGGTTCTCCCGGCTGGTCCGGTTCTTCCCGCCGGTCGTCACCGGCACCGTCATCACCCTCATCGGCATCTCGCTGCTGCCGGTCGCCTTCGGCTGGGCCCAGGGGCCCAACCCGGCGGCCGAGGACTACGGTTCGGGTAAGTTCCTCGGCCTGGCGGCCGTCACCCTCGCCATCGTGCTGCTGCTGCGCCGCTTCACCCGCGGCTTCCTCAAGCAGATCGCGGTGCTCGTCGGCCTCGTCCTCGGCACGGTGATCGCCATACCCTTCGGCGTCACCGACTTCACGCCGGTGGCCGAGGCGGACATCGTCGGCTTCCCCACCCCCTTCCACTTCGGCGCCCCGCAGTTCGCGCTCGCCGCGATCATCTCGATGTGCGTGGTCATGCTGGTCTCGATGACCGAGTCGACCGCCGACATGCTGGCGCTCGGCGAGATCGTCGAGCGGCCCGCCGACGAGAAGACCATCGCGGCCGGTCTGCGCGCCGACACCCTCGGGTCGGCGCTCAGCCCGCTCTTCAACGGCTTCATGTGCAGCGCCTTCGCGCAGAACGTCGGCCTGGTCGCCATGACCCGGATCCGCAGCCGCTTCGTCGTCGCCTGCGGCGGCGGCATCCTGGTCCTGATGGGCCTGTCGCCGGTGATGGCCTCGCTGATCTCGGTCGTGCCCCGCCCGGTCCTCGGCGGCGCGGGCGTCGTCCTCTTCGGCTCGGTCGCGGCCAGCGGCATCCAGACCCTGGTCAAGGCCGGCCTGGAGAAGGACAACAACGTCCTCATCGTGGCCGTCTCGATCGCGGTCGGCATCATCCCGATCACGAAGCCGGACTTCTACCACGCCTTCCCGGAGACCGCGCAGATCATCCTGGACTCCGGCATCTCCACCGGCTGCGTCGCGGCCGTCCTGCTCAACGTGGTCTTCAACCACTTCGGCAAGCGCCGGGACGACGACGAGGTGACGGCGCCGATGGAGCCTGGCGAGGAGATCTCCGAGACCCGCGCCAAGACGGTCCACGCCCACTAGCGACCGGACGCCGCGGCACCACCGCCCCGCCCGCCCCGGGCCCCGCGCACCCCGCGGGGCCCGGGGCGGCGCCGTGTCCGCCGCCCTCACGGCTCCTCCCGGGCGATCCGCCGGGCGCACTCCCCGGCCAGCGCGGGGTACGCGGCGGCGATCGCCTCGTACAGCCTGCGCCGCAGCAGCCGCTCGGCCTCGCGGCGGCCGGTGTCGCCGTACAGCCCGTCGAGCAGCGTCTCGTATCGGGCCAGCGCCTGGCGCAGATAGCCCACCTGCCAGCGGACGAGCGAGCCGGCCGGCGCCGGTCCGCCGCGCACCGCCGGTCCGCCCCGCAGGGCCGCCAGGTGCCGGTGGCGGACCGCCCGCCGCTCCAGCTCGGCCGCCGGCAGCCGCGGCACCTCGATCGGCTCGGCCCGGATCGCCGCCAGCACCGCGGCCCGCCGCGTCCCGGCGAGCACCCCGACGGCCGCGGGCCGCCGCGCCTCCGCCAGCGCGGCCGACGCCGCCGTGAACTCCGGCGTCCGCTGCACCGCCTCCACCCGCGCCAGCAGATACAGCCGCACCGGCGCCGGCGCGTACCGGCGCGGGTCGCGCCCCTGCACGTCCGGCAGTCCCAGCAGCTCCCGCACCATCGCGTCGCTCCAGCCGCGCCGCCGCAGCCCGGCCGGCGACACGTACAGCGTACGGTCCGTCATCATCCCCCCAGATGCGATTACTCAGCGTGACGGTCCCAGTGAAGCGCACCCCACTGACAACGACCCCGTGACGCCCCCTTGCGAACCGCTCCCTCCGCATGCGATATAGGTCTGGACCTTTCCGAGGGACGGAGGCCGGCCCGTGCAACGCCCGCTCACCGCACGCCTGTTGACCGCGATCGCGCTCGCCGCGCTCCCGTCCTGCTCCGCCGGCCCGCCCCCCGACACCACCCCGCCGGCACCCCCCACCGGCCTCACCGCCACCTCCGGCAGCGCCACCACCGTCCACGTCATGTGGGAGGCCGCCACCGACGACCGCGCCGTCACCGCCTACCAGGTCCTCCAGGACGGCCGCCAGGTCAGGGAACTCCCCGCCACCACCCTCATGACCGACGTCACCGGCCTCGCCCCCGGCACCCGCCACACCTTCGCCGTCCGCGCCCGCGACGCCGCCGGCAACACCTCGCCCGCCACCCCCGCCGTCGCCGCCACCACCCTCCGCGCCGCCGCCGAGGACCGCCGTCCCCCCACCGTGCCCGGCACCCTGCGCGCCACCCCCGCCGGCCCCGACGCCGCCGTCCTCACCTGGACCCCCGCCCGCGACGACACCCGCGTCACCGCCTACGACGTCCACCAGGCCGGCGTCCGCATCCACACCGCACCCGGCACCGCCACCACCGCCCGCGTCACCGGCCTCCGCCCCGGCACCGCCTACTCCTTCACCCTCCGCGCCCGCGACGCCGCCGAGAACTCCTCCCCCGACACCGCCCCCGCCGACCTCACCGCCACCTCCGCCCGCGGCGAGATCACCCTCACCTGGACCCCGCCCGAGACCGGAGGCCCCGTCACCCACCACGAACTCCACATCGACGGCCGCTTCGCCACCACCGTCGTCTGGGGCACCACCCCGCCGGCCGGCCGCGCCACCTACACCTTCCCGGCCCAGGCAGCCCCCGGCACCACCCTCACCCTCACCCTCCGCGCCCGCCTCCCCGACGGCACCTGGGGCGACTTCTCCGCGCCCCGCACCGTCGTCGTCCGCTGACCCCAGGCCGATCGCGCGCCCCGCCCGG
Organism: Microtetraspora glauca; assembly: GCA_000721275.1. Taxonomy (GTDB): domain Bacteria; phylum Actinomycetota; class Actinomycetes; order Streptomycetales; family Streptomycetaceae; genus Streptomyces. The sequence goes on from JOFO01000029.1 coordinate 21,272, forward strand.
GGGACGTCCTCAGGCCGATCCCGGCGCCCCCGACCTACCCTGGAACCGTGGCCGAGACCGTTCTCACCAATACCGGGCTGGACCAGTTCCTGGCGCTCCTCGACGGCAGCCCCGAGCACCGCGACCCGGCCTTCGTACGGGCCGCCGAGGCCGTGCTCGGGCTGCTCGCCCTGCGCGGCGCCGACCGGACCGGCGGCCTGCCCGAACCGGACCCCCGACTCGTCCGGCAGCTGCTCGTGGAGGACCTGCCGGCCTTCGTCTACGCCCCGCCCGCCGAGCTCCCGGCCTACCCCGCCGTCCTCGGCGCCCTCGCCGGCTGCTTCGACGGCGAGCTGCGGCAGCGCGTCGCCGCCGTCGTCGAGGAGACCGGACCCGACTTCGAACGGGCCATGACCGATCCCGGCAACCTCACCTGGCACCGCTGGTACGCCTCGCTGCTGCGCACCGTCGGCGCCGACCTCGCCGACCCCGACGACGTCCGCCGCCGGATCGGCGCCCTCGACGGCGCCCCGCTGCCCGACGGCGTGCACCGCGCCGACCTCATGGGACGCACCGCGCTCGCCGAGACCGTGCTCGCCGAGGCCGTCGCCCGCGCCTACGTCCGCGACGCCGAACAGCCGCCCGCCGCGGGCCCCCTCCTCACCGACCACGCCGTCGCGGCCGGCGTCGGCCGCGTCACCGCCGCGCTCCTCGACCGCTGGACCGCCGCGGGACTCGCCGACGAGCTCGCCGGCCCCCACGCCCGCCTCGCGCCCGGCCCCGACGACTTCCCCCACCTCGTCCTCGCCGACGCGCTCCTCGACGAACACCTCGACCACTACGGCGACCCCGCCGCCCCCGTCCCCCCGCCCGCGGAGTCCCCGCACCCGGGCGCCGCCGACCCCGAACGGGACGCCGACCAGCTGCTCGCCGCCGTCGAGGAGCTCGCCGAGGAGGAGTACGAGCCGTACGGCGGCGAGGCCCCGCACCTGCTCTACGCGCTCTACCAGCGCGGCTGCGCCGCCGACTCGATCGCCCGGCGCGCCGCCGAGTACGAGGACTGGATCGTCGACCCGGACCTGGAGGACGTGCCCGTCGCCGTGCCCGAGGGCGTCACCGGCGCGTACGTCACCCCGCCCGTCCCCGAACTCGTCCGGCTGCTCGGCTCCGCCGGCCTCACCGAGGACGACCGGGCCCGCCTCGAAGGCCCGGCCGGGGACCTCGCCGCCGTCGCCGACCGGCTCGCCGCCACCGGCCTCGTCCTGCGCTCCGGGGACGCCTTCGCACTGACCCCGCGCGGCGCCGCCACCGTCCGCTACCTGCTGCGGGTGCGCCGGGTCGCCGCGCCCACCGTCGCCGAGGCCGCCGCCTGGTCCGCGCGGGAACTGGTCGCCGCCGCCGCGCAGTGGCCGCAGCCCGCCGCCGCGCGCGTGCTCGGCGACTGGCTGCACGCGCGCGCGGGGACAGCCGACGCCTGGTCGGAGCTGCTGGCCGCGTTCGCCGCCGTCCACGCCCACGCGTCCGAAGGAGCCGCCGTGCGCGCCCTGTTCGGGCTCCTCGACACGGCCGCCGCCCCGCCGTCCGCCCTGCGCGGCGCGCTGCGCGACCCGGTGGTCGGCGCCGCCGTCCTCGACGCGCTGCGGGCGCGCGGCGAGGACGCCGACCCGGTCCAGGTCCCGGTCTCCGCCCGTGCCCTGCGGGTCCTCGACCGGCTGCCCGCGAAGAAGGGCCCGCTGGAGTCCCGGCGGGCCGCCTTCGACGCGGCGGCGGCCGACTGGCCGGGCGGCTCGGCCGCCCTCGTGCGGGCGATGGCCGAGGCCGACCGGCACGGCACCGAGCGGGTCCTCGGCCCGCTCGGCATCCGCCTGCCGTGACGTACCCCTGTCAGCCCGTCAGCCCGTCGTGAGGTACATCCCCGTCGGCCCCGTGCCCGCCGTGTTCCGGCAGGCGCGGTGGCCCGACGGGACGGCGTGGATCAGCGCGAGGCAGCGCCCGAGCGCCTGCTGGCCGTACGCGTTGGGGTGCATGGACTCCTGCACCAGGCCCTGCGTGGACTGGCTGTCGATCCACCGCGCCCACTCGCTCGCCGCGCCCGACGGCGGCAGGGAGGCCGTCACCTGGCGGCTCGCCTTCGCGCACACCTCACGGCCCTGGAGCGCGTCCCGCAGGTCGAGGAACTGCGCGCCCTTCGCGACCGCCACCTGCCGCAGCCGGTTCGCGAGCTGCGGGACGAGGGAGTCGCGCGCCCAGTCGGAGTCCTTGTTCCAGAACGGGCAGCCGCCGGTGTTCGTCCGGGCCCAGCCGCTCTCGGCGTAGCGGTTCTCGGCGGCGCGGGGGATCGGCGACGGGTACGACTGGAGCACGATCCGGTAGTCGGAGGACGCGTAGCCCGCGCCGCTCATCACGGCCCGGATCTCGTCGACCGCCTTGCCGACGCCGGCCATCGCCGTGTCCATCCGGGCGTCGACCGCGGCCTGCTGGTCGTCGTGGCAGTAGGAGTACCAGACGATGTAGTCGGTCGCGCAGGTGCTGATGATGTCGGCGAAGCCGAGGTCGTTGCCGCCGATCGACAGGGCGATCAGCTTCACGTCGTGCGAGGCGGCGACGGCGGCCAGCCGGTCGGCCTGCGGTGCCTCGCCCTTGTACGCCACGCCGCCCTGGGAGGCGCGGAACACGTGCTCCGTCTTCGCCCCGGAGCAGGCGAGGTTGATCAGGGTGCTCGCCAGGGGCCCGGCGCTGCGCACCTCGGAGACGTCCGAGCGGTGGCAGCCGCCGGCGGTGGTGCCGTACACCCGCGCCGGGTCGTAGCCGCTGCCGGTCCAGGCGCGGTCGGTGCCGTCGCGGGCGCCGGTGTTCGTGAGGCTGTTGCCGAGCCAGCGGCCGGCCTCGCCGGAGATGTAGCTGTCGCCGAGGGCGACGACGGCGGTGGGGCCGACGCCGGGGGCGGCCTGGGCCGGGGGAGCGGTGAGGGAGGCCAGACCTGCGGCGGTGCACAGGGCGAGGAACGCGCGCAGCGCGCGGTGGGGGGTCGAGGGCATCGCTGTGCTCTCCTGCGGGTGCGCAGTGGTGTGGGGGACAGCCGCCGGCCGGTGGCATGGCGGAATCTCGCACGGCGCGTCTTATTACCGCTAGGTAGCTGCATATCTCGGTTGCGTCACGTCGCCTGTGACGCGACAGGGCCCGGGCCCCGGATCTGTGCGTTTCCCGGGGGCCGGGCCCTGACGTGGTGGTGCGGGAGGTCAGCCGACGAGCTGCTCGTACGCGGGGAGGGTGAGGAAGTCCGCGTAGTCCGCGTCGAGGGAGACGTGGAGGAGGAGGTCGTGGGCCTGCTGCCACTTGCCGGCCGCGAAAGCCTCGTCGCCGATCTCGGCGCGGATGGCGGCCAGCTCCTCGGCGGCGACCTCGCGGGCCAGCTCGGGGGTGGCCTTCACGGTCTCCCCGGCGTGCTCGAACTCGACGCCGGCGTTGATCCACTGCCAGATCTGCGAGCGGGAGATCTCGGCGGTGGCCGCGTCCTCCATCAGGTTGAAGATGGCGACGGCGCCGAGGCCGCGCAGCCACGCCTCGATGTAGCGGATGCCGACCTGGACGGCGTTGCGCAGGCCGTCGTAGGTGGGCCTGGCGTCGAGGGAGTCGATGGCGATGAGGTCGCCGGGCGCCACGGAGACGTCCTCGCGCAGCCGGTCCTTCTGGTTCGGCTTGTCGCCGAGGACGGCGTCGAAGGACGCCATGGCGATCGGGACCAGGTCGGGGTGGGCGACCCAGGAGCCGTCGAAGCCGTCGCCGGCCTCGCGGTCCTTGTCGGCCTTGACCTTCTCGAAGGCGACCTTGTTGACCTCGGCGTCCTTGCGGGACGGGATGAAGGCCGCCATGCCGCCGATCGCGTGCGCGCCGCGCTTGTGGCAGGTGCGGACGAGGAGTTCGGTGTACGCGCGCATGAACGGGGCCGTCATCGTGACCGCGTTGCGGTCCGGGAGGACGAACTTGGCCCCGCCGTCACGGAAGTTCTTGACGATGGAGAAGAGGTAGTCCCAGCGGCCGGCGTTGAGGCCGGCGGCGTGGTCGCGGAGCTCGTAGAGGATCTCCTCCATCTCGTACGCGGCCGTGATGGTCTCGATGAGGACCGTGGCGCGGACGGTGCCCTGCGGGATGCCGACGTAGTCCTGGGCGAAGACGAAGATGTCGTTCCAGAGGCGGGCCTCCAGGTGCGACTCGGTCTTCGGCAGGTAGAAGTACGGGCCCTTGCCGAGGTCGATCAGGCGCTGCGCGTTGTGGAAGAAGTACAGGCCGAAGTCGACGAGGGCGCCGGGCACGGCCCGTCCCTCGAAGGTGAGGTGGCGCTCCTCCAGGTGCCAGCCGCGCGGCCGCATGACGACGGTGGCGAGCTCGTCGGCGGGCTTGAGGGCGTACGACTTGCCGGTGCGGGCGTCGGTGAAGTCGATGTTCCGGGTGTACGCGTCGATCAGGTTGAGCTGGCCGAGGACCACGTTCTCCCAGGTGGGCGCCGAGGCGTCCTCGAAGTCCGCGAGCCACACCTTCGCGCCGGAGTTGAGCGCGTTGATCGTCATCTTGCGGTCGGTGGGGCCGGTGATCTCGACGCGGCGGTCGTTCAGGGCCGCCGGGGCCGGCGCGACCTTCCAGGAGTCGTCGGCGCGGATCGCGGCGGTCTCCGGCAGGAAGTCGAGGGTCGACGTGCGGGCGATCTCGGCGCGGCGCTCGGCGCGGCGCGCGAGGAGCTCGTCCCGGCGCGGGGTGAACCGGCGGTGGAGCTCGGCGACGAAGGCGAGGGCCGCCTCCGTCAGCACCTCCTCCTGGCGCGGCAGGGGCTCGGCGTCGACGACGGCCAGGGGGGACGGCGCTGGTGCGGACATGACCTGTCACTTCCTTCAGCGGGCTACGCGTGCGGTACCGCGGCCGCCGGGCGTCACGGACGGCACGGAGTGCCGCGGGTGCCGAGATACGGCCGCGCGCGCCTTCACCGGGGCTCAGGCGCTTCTATGCAGTGGATATTAGTTTCCTCATGGTGGAAGTTCAATCGTTTGTTGATGTCGAGATTCTTCGGGTCGACAGAACATGGCTCCGAGTGCCAGCCCCCTCACTCCAGGTGCCCGCACCCGGCGCCGCTCACCCCTCCAGCCGGTACAGGTCCGCCGCCGTGTCGATGTCGAAGGGCTCCGCCACGTCCCCGCACTCCACCAGGGCGATCTCCGCCCGGTGCGCCGCCAGGTAGTCCCGCGCCCCCCGGTCGCCCTCCGCGCCCGCCGCGATCCCCGCCCACCGGTCGGCGCCGAACAGCACCGGATGCCCCCGCCGCCCGCCGTACGAGGCCGCCGCCAGCGCGTCCCGCGCCCCGTATGCCTCCCGCACCCGGGCCACCGCCGCTGCCCCGATTCCCGGCTGGTCCACCAGCGACACCAGCGCGGCGTCCACCCCGCGCGGATCCGCCGCCAGCGAGGCCAGGCCGACCCGCAGCGACGAGCCCATCCCGTCCGCCCACCCCGGGTTCTCGGCCAGCACGCACCCGGACAGCTCGGCCCGCTCCCGTACGAGCTCCGCCGACGCGCCCAGCACCACGTGCACCACCGCGCAGCCGCCCTCGCGCAGCACCCGCACCGCGTGTTCGACCAGCGGCCGGCCCCGGTACGGCAGCAGCGCCTTCGGGCGCCCGCCGAGCCGCCGCCCGCCGCCGGCGGCCAGCAGCAGCCCGGCGACGAGGGGGGACGGGGACGGGGAGGAAGGGGAGGGAGAGGAAGTCGTCGTCATGGGGACTGCTTACCGCATGACGCGGAATGACACGGTCGCATGAATGCGGCGCCCGGCCTCTTCCCCGCCGGGCGGCCGAGGGGTTAACTGACCCCCACTCAGGGCGCCCGACCACCGCCCGGAGCCAGCCGGAGCGGACGTCTCGGAGTGGGGGGCCGTGGTGCGGAGCGTGGAGCAGAGGCCGGTGACCGGCGAGACAGTGGACCCGAGGGTGACCGGACTGCGGTCCGCCGTGGCCCGTCTCCGGCGCGAACTGGCCGGGCACCGGGTCGAGTTCGCTGACCGCGAGATCGCCGAGGACGCCCTCGCCGCGCTCGACGCGATGGCGGTGAGCGGCGCCCCCGAGGTGTGGCGGCTGCGCCGCAGCCTGCTCCTCGTCGCCGGCTCGCTCGGCTCCGTCAGCGCCCTCTCCGAAGCCCTGGCCGCCGTCCGCCACGCCGTCGAACTCTTCGGCCCCGCCCACCCGCCCCGGCAGCCCGGCGCCTGACCCCGGTGCCGGACCGGCCGCCCGCCCGGCGCCGGACCCCCGGCGCGGCGGCCCGGGTCGCCTATTCCGTTTCCGTACGCGCCGCCTCCGCGCGACGGGCCTCCGCGCGGCGGATCGCCGGGGCGATGGCCGCCTCGACCGCCGCGCGGCCCTCGACCGCCGAACCGGTCCGCTCCACCATCGTCCGCACCAGCGCGTGGTAGAAGAACGCGGGCGCCCCCGACGCCCACCAGCCGACGTTCTCCGGGTCCAGCATGAAGTCGAGCAGCGCGTCGGGCCGGGCCGGGACGAACGCGTAACCGCTGTGCTCCCACTTGTCGTCGACGCCCCTGCTCCACCGGTCCCGCAGCTCGGCCTCGCCCAGCTCCGGCAGGACCGCGCGGAAGCAGCCCGCCCACTGGTGCGACTGCGTGTCCATGCCGAACGACAGCAGTTCCAGGCGGTGTTCGTCGTCGCGGATGCCCAGCTCCTCGCGCAGCGCCCGCCGCGCCGCGCCGAACAGGTCCGGGACGCCGTCCTTGAGGTCGTGGACGCCCGACATCCCCTCGTTCGCCGAGGAGTTCCACCGGTTCGGGTTCGTGCCGACCGTGGCGCTCCGGCGCGACACCAGGATCGCGTCGTCGGGCTCCGACACCACGATCACGTTCGCCCCGAAGCTGCTCGACAGGAAGCCGTTGACCGCGACCGGATCCTTCCCGTCCAGGTAGTGCTCCCGCAGCGTCAGACCCACCCCCTCGCCCTCCTCCAGGCGGCGGTCCAGCTGCTGCGCGGCCAGGAAGGTGAAGTAGTCGGCGGGGGAGAACCGCAGCTCCACGATCGGGTCCTCGTGCCGGTCGGTACGGGTGACCGCGATGGTCTCCAGGGCGAATCGCGGGTGGTTCCAGCGCTGCGGCAGGCCGGCGACCGCCCGGGTCTCCTGCTCGTCCTCGATCTCCTGCCGCCACCGCAGCACGTCCGCCGGGACGTGCACGAAGGTGTCCGGCTCGTAGTAGACCCGGAGGTTCTCCTCCTTGATGGGGCGCGTCCCGTCGCCCTCGTAGACGTAGTACGGAGTCCTCAGCGGCCCGATCCGGAAAAGGTCGCGGTCAGCCACGGTTCCCTCGCTCCCCGTTGGTGTCCATGGGGAGTTGACCGTTGCACACCCCGAGGCGGTGAGGCAAGATCAGGGCACTCCGACGGGGGGAGGGGTGACGGCGGTGGACCGAGCCACCACGGAGCACAGCCTCGCCTACGCGGTGTGCGTGCGCCGCTTCGGGCCGCCGGACGGCCCAGAGACCCTGCCCGAACTCCTGGGCGCCGACCAGGTGATCGAGCGCTTCTGGACGGTCGCCGCCGAACTCGGCTTCGCGCGCGGGGGACCGGTGATCACCGGCACCCGGCGGGAGATCGCGGAACAGCTGATGGGCGTCGCCCGGCGCTCCACCCCGGGCGGCCGGACCCTCCTCTACTGGCTGGGCCACGGCGAGGACCTCGGGTTCGGCGTCACCCTCCCCGCGGCCGACTGGGACCCGGACTGGGCCACCGAGACCTCGATGGACGCCGGAGCCCTCCACGCGCGCCTCACCAAGGTCCGCGGCGACGTCCTGTGCGTCATCGACGCCTGCCACTCCGGCGCCCTGGCCCGCCAGCTGGACGACCACCTGCGCACCATGGAGGAGGCGGAGGCCCGCCCCGTCCGCAGCATCGGGTACGTCGGCACCGCGGCCCGCGAGGAGCGCGCCCGCGTCGGCGTCTGGCTCCGCTGCCTGGAGGACCTGGTCCGCGACCGGCGGGCCACCACCCGGCACGGCGCCCTGTGGACGCCGTACACCGCCGCCCTGGGCGCGGGTGAGCTCATGGAGGCGGTCCGGCACCGGGTGCCGGAACAGGAACGGCAGGAATCCCGCCTCTACGGCGGCGAAGGGCTCAACCGCTTCTTCCGCAACCCCTACCACGACCCCCGGGCCAGCGCGCAGTCCGCGGCGCTGCGCGGCGCCGCCGCCGAACTCCGGCAGAGCCGGTTCCCCAGCCTCCGGCACGTGTCCGACAGCGAGACGTTCGTCGGCCGGCACGGTCCGCTCCGCCGGGCCGCGGACTGGCTGGCGGCCCCCCAGGGGCACCCGGTGCTGCTCGTCACCGGGAAACCCGGCTGCGGCAAGTCCGCCTTCCTCGCCCAGCTGGTGCGGTTCGCCCTGGAGACCGACGGCGGCCCCCTCCACCGCGCCGCCGGGATCCCGCCGCGGCCCCGCGCCACGGTCGCCGCCGTCGCGCTCTGCCGCGACGCCGCCGCCCTGGACGTCGCCCGCCGGCTCGCCGAGGACATGGAGCTGGCCCCGCCCGACGGCGCGTGGCGCAGCCCCGCGCAGGTGCTGGCCGCGATCGGCCGGGAGACCCGCGGCAGGGCGGCCACCGCCTTCGTCGTCGACGGACTGGACGAGGCGGCGCCCGGACAGGCCGAGGTGATCGCCGAGGAGGTGCTGGCCCCGCTCGCCCAGCTGCCCGGCGTCCAGCTGGTCGTCGGCAGCCGGACGCTCACCCGGACCGCGCTGCTCCCGCCGGCCGCCCGCGCCCAGGTCGAGGACCTGGACCGGGACACCGAACGGGACGCCGACATCGCCGCGTACACCCGCCTGAGGCTGGCCGCGCCCCCCTCGCCGTACGCCGCGTCCTTACCCGGCGGGGCCGCCCGGGACGACGGCTCCGGCGCGCCCGGCACACCGGCCGACGGCGCGCTGCGCGACCGGGTGGTGGCCGCCGTCGCCGCCCGCTGCCAGGGCTCCTTCCTCGCCGCCCTGCTCTACTCGGCCCTCCTCGCCCGCCTCGACCGGCCCTACGCCGAGACCACCCCCGAGTTCCGCTCCGTCCTGGAGGCCGGCCTCGACGATGTCTTCGACCAGGAGCTCGCCGACCTCGACGCGGCCGCCGGAGCCGACGGCCGGCGGTCCGGCGACCGGCCCGGCTGGGCCAGGGGACTGCTGCTGCCGCTGGCCGCCGCACAGGGCGCCGGACTCCCGGAGGAGGACGGCATCTGGCTGTCCGCCGCCAACGCCCTCGCCGCCCGCGCCGGGACCGGCCACCGGTACCGCGACGACGACATCGAATGGATCCTGCACCACGCCGGCGCCCACATCGACATCGCCGGAGGCAGCGGGCAGAAGGTCAACCGGCTCTACCACAAGGCGTGGGTCGGGCACCTGACCGCCGCCGCCCCCGGCGGACCGGAGCAGCTGCACTCGGTGCTGACCGACGTCCTGCTCGCCGCGCACGACACCGCGTACGCGGGCCGGGAGACCACCGGCCCGTACATCGCCCGCCACCTCGCCGACCACGCCGCCGCGGCCGGCCGGCTCCACGAACTCTTCGACCGGCCCGCGCTGCTGCTGCGCCTGGACCCCGAGCGGATGAGCATGCTGCTCGACCGGCCCGAGCGCCCGGCCACCCCGCGGACCGCCCTGTACCGCAGGATCGCGGACGGCCTCGGCCGGGCGGGCACCCCGGTGCGGCGGGCCACCCTGCTCACCGCGACCGCCCTGCGGGACGACCCCGCGCTGCTCGGCTGGGCCCGGCGCGGCGCCGACCTGCCGTGGGAGGACCGCTGGACCACGGCCGAGGCGCTCGGGCACAGCCGCGAGTGGCGGGCCCCGCGCGGCGACGTCCTGGCCCTCGCGGGCACCACCGTCCCGGAGCCGGCCCTCCTCGGCGCCGGGGAGCAGCTGTGGCGCTGGCCGCTGGCGGGCGGCGGACCGGAGCTGCTGCGCGACAACATCGCCGCCGAGGCCGGGCGCGCCGCGAACCGGCTGCACAGCCTCAAGGTGCCCGTCCGGCCCGACTCGCCCGTCGCGGCGGTGGCCGGCGACGCGGGGCGGCTGCTCGTGTGGCCGCGCGACAGCGGTGAGGTGCGGGTCCTCGGCTGGGGCGCCGGCATCTCGGACGTGGCCGTCGGCGGCGACGAGGACACGGAGGTGGTGGCCGCGGCCGGCGGGTTCCACGTGGGCGTGTGGACGTGGACCGACGGCCGGCCGCGGCACCACCGGTTCCGGCGCTGGCACCTCGGGCGCGGCACGGAACCGGGCGTGGTGTCCGCGGTCGCGGTGGCGCGGCTGGGCGACACGCTGTGCGTGGTGGCCGGCGGTGACGGGGGCTGCGAGCTGTGGGACGTGCGGACCGGGGGCCGGCTGCACGTCTTCGGCGCCGACAGCGGCACCTGCCAGGCCCTCGCCGTGGTCGAACACCGGCCGGCGGCGGGCCCGTCGTGGTCCCCGGCGGGCACGGCGGACGAGCCCCCGGCCGCCCCCGCCGCCGGTGCGCCCGCCGGCACCTACGTGGCCGGGCTGTTCACCGGCCGCCCCGACATCCGGGTGTGGCGGCTCCCCGACGACGGCTCCGCCCCCGTCCCGCTGCCGGTGCCGGACGGCCGGCGCCGGGAGCCGTCCGGTACCGCGGTCGCCCTCGGGCACCAGGGCGACGACCTGATGCTGGCCGTCCTCGACGGGGACGCGGCGCGGATCTGGAACCTCTCGCGGGGCCGCGAGCTCCCCCGGCGCCCCGGGCACCGCAGCCGCCCCACCTCGCTGGCCTTCCTCCCCGACGACAGCGGCGCCGTGGCGGTCGCCGACGGCGTCCGCGTCCGCGTCTGGGACCCGCCCGCCGCCGGCTCCGCCCCGGTCCGCGGCGACGGCCTGCTGTCGCCGAGCGCCAAGCTGTTCGGGGCGCTCGCCCCCGACGCGGCCGGCAGCCCGGGGTCCGGGGCGGTGGCCCTCGCCTCCGGCAGCCGGCTGCGCGCCTGGGACCTGACGGGGCGGCGCCTGTACGAGACGGACGACCTGGGCGAGGCCGGCGCCGTCGCCCTGCACACCGACCGCGGCGGCCGCACCTGGCTGGCGGTCGGCGGACGGGACGGGCAGGGCCGCTCGCTGGCCCGCATCCGGCCGCTGGACGGACCGCGGGACGCGCCCTGGCGGGAGTTCGAGGCCCCGCGGCGCGGCGCCGTGCTCCCGGCGGTCGCCCTGGCCGAGGACGCCGCCGCCGGTCCGGGCGGCGGCGCAGGGGAACTGTGGCTGTTCTACGCCGACGGGCGCTGGATACACCGGCGCGGCGTCCGCACCGGCGAGGAGTCGCCCGGCCACTGGGTGGCCAACAGCCGCGTCGGCCACCTGGAGGTCGTCCAGGGCCCCGGCGGGGCGTCCCTGCTGGCCGCCACCGCCGGCGACTCCCTCTGGCTGTGGCCCGGCCTCGCCCCCGGCGGTCCCCGCGCCCGGCTCCGCCTGCCGAAGGGCTCCTCCGCCCGGGCGCTGGCCGCCACCCGCGACGGTTCGGGACGGACCTGGCTCGCGGTGGCCGTCGACGAGCCGGTGCCGCACGCGCCCGGCACCGCCTCCCACCGGTCCGCCGTCAACGCCCAGCCGACCCGCAGCACCCTGCTCCTCGGCCGGCCCGACGACCCGGACGGCCTGCGGGCCCTGGACGGGGCGCCCCCGCGCCTCAACTCCCTGGCGTTCTCCACCACCGGCGACGGCACGCCCGTCCTGCTGGCCGCGTCCCTCCAGGCCGACCTCACCGAGATCACCGGCTGGACCGTCGCCCCGGGCGGCGCCGAGACGCCGGCGCGCTGGGAGATCCCCTCGCGCGGCTACGACGTGCAGTCCGTCCTCAGCGCCCGCTCCCCGGCGGGCGGCCTGTACCTCGCGGCCGTCGGCCTCGACCGGATGGACCTGCTCCACCTCACCCCGACCGACCGGCTCACGGAGGCCGCGCATGAATCATGACCTGGTGGTCTTCGTCCCCGGCATCCTCGGCAGCCGCCTGCGGTCCGCCGACGGCACCGACGTGTGGGACCTGTCGCTGCGCGTCGCGGGCCGCGTCCTGCTGCGCGGCACCGAGGAGTTCTTCGCCCGCCTCACCCTGCCCCCGGGGCTCGGCACCGGCGAACCCGAGGACGCCGGCGAGGGCCGGCTGGAGCCGGCCGGCCTCCTCCTCCAGCCGCGCAGCTGGCCCGGGCTGATGCCGCACGTCGCGTACCAGCCGCTGCGCAAGCACCTCGACCGGGCGGGCGCCGCCGGCCGCAACCGCGTGGTCACCTTCGCGTACGACTGGCGGCTGTCGAACGAGGTCTCGGCCCGCCGGCTCGCCGCCTTCGTCGCCCGCGAACTCGACGAGTGGCGGGACACCTGCCGCCGGGCCGGCGTCCCGGACGAACCGCGCGTGGTCCTGGTCGCCCACTCCATGGGCGGCCTGGTGGCCCTCGGTTACCTGGAGCTGTACGGCGGACGCGACACCGCCCGCTCGCTGGTCACCATCGGCACGCCGTACTCCGGGGCGGTCAAGGCCGTCCAGGCGCTCACCGGCGCCTTCCCCCGCCGCAAGCTCCTCGGCGTCCCGGCCCGGCTGCGGGAGCGCCTGGTCGCCGCCGCCCGCAGCATGCCCGCCGTCCACGAACTGCTGCCCACCTACCAGTGCGTCACCGGCGACCCGGACGGCACCCGGCTCGACACCGTGCCCCTGCCCGACCTCGACACGGCCGCCGTCCGGCACGCGTTCGCCTTCCGGGCCCGCCTCGACGAGGCCCAGCGCAGGAACCGGGCGGCCGACGCGGCGGCCGGCCGGCCCGCCCCCTACACCTGGTTCGCGGCCGGCGGCCGGGGCACCCCCACCGCCGTCACCCTCAGCCGAGGCCCCGGCGGCCTCGCCTTCGCCGACCGGCTCCCCGGCGACCCGCGCTGGCAGGGCGACGGCACCGTCTCCTGCCTGTCCGCGACCCCGCCCGCCTGGGAGTCCGGCGCCCGCATGGACTGGTACGGCCTCGGGCACACGGAACTCGCCAACGACCCGGACCTGCACCTCCAGCTCCAGGACCGGTACGACGCCCTGGACCACCGCAGGTTCCAGGCCGGCGACCGGGGCTTCGGACTCGACCTGCCCGAGGCCGTCACCGCCGGCACGCCCTTCGAGATCGGCGCGGTCTCCGAGGAGGAACGGCTGCTGCTCGACGCGCGGATCCACGACCCGGCCACCGGCGAGACCGCCGCGGACCTCCGGCTCCGCCCCGACGGCGAGGGCGGCTACCGGGCCACCGCCCAACTGCCGCCCGGCGTCTGGACGGTGGAGGTCACCGCGCCCCGGGTGCGCGCCCTCGCACCGCGCCGCGAGACCCTGCTGGTCCTGGAGGAATCCGCGTAAGGGGAGGCACCGGGCTCAGCGCCGGATCAGCCGGCGCTCGCGGGCCGCCGCCACCGCCGCCGTACGGGAGTCGACGCCCAGCTTGGCGAAGACGTGCACCAGGTGGGACTTCACCGTCGCCTGGCTGAGGAAGAGCACCTTGCTGATCTGCTGGTTGGACAGGCCCTCGCCGACCAGCTGGAGCACCTCCAGCTCCCGCTTGGTCAGCGCCTCCGCCGGGGTCCGCATCCGGTCCATCAGCCGGTGCGCCACCGCCGGCGCGAGCGCCGACTGGCCGGCCGCCGCCGTGCGCACCGCCGCCGCCAGCTCCTCCGGCGGCGCGTCCTTCAGCAGGTAGCCGGACGCGCCGGCCTCCACCGCCGCCAGGATGTCGGCGTCCGCGTCGTACGTCGTGAGCACCAGCACCCGCGGCCCGCCCGGCCGGGCGGTGATCGCCGCCGTCGCCTCTGCCCCGTGCATGCCCGGGCCGAACTGGAGGTCCATCAGGACCACGTCCACGCCCCCGGCCGCCGCCAGCTCCACGGCCCGCTCCGCCGTCGCCGCCTCGCCGACGACGGTGAAGCCGGGCTCGGTGTCCAGGACCGCGCGCAGCCCCGCCCGTACCACCGGGTGGTCGTCGGCGAGCAGCAGCCGGATCACCGGGCACCCCCGGCGGGCAGCGGCAGGGTGACCGCGACGGCGGTGCCCTGCCCGGGCGCCGACTCGACCGTGAACGTGCCGCCCAGCGACTCCGCCCGCGACCGCATCGCCGGCAGCCCGAACCCGCCGCCGTCGGCGGACGCCCGCACCGCCTCCGGCGCGAACCCCCGTCCGTCGTCCACCACGTCCAGCGCCACCGCGTCCTCCATGTACGACAGGGTGATCTCCGCGCGCTCCGCCGCCGCGTGCCGCACCGTGTTCGCCAGCGCCGACTGCGCGATCCGCAGCAGCGCCACCTCGTACGGCGTCGGCAGCCCGACCGGCGTGCCGCTCACCGAGAACCGCGCCCGCGGCCCCGCGCCCGGTTCGCACAGCCGCTCCAGCGCCGCCGCCAGCGACCCGTGCTCCAGGTCCGGCGGCGTCAGCGCCCGCACGAACCGGCGCGCCTCCGCCAGGTTGTCCTGCGCGGCCTGCCGCGCCCGGTCGATGTGCCCTGCCGCCGGCGAACCCGCCGGCAGCGCCCGCTCGGCGGCCCGCAGCAGCAGCTGGATCGAGGACAGTCCCTGCGCGAGCGTGTCGTGGATCTCGCGGGCCAGCCGCTCCCGCTCGGCGAGCGTCCCCGCGTGCCGCTCGGCCGCCGCCAGCTCGGCGCGGGTGGCGATCAGCTCCTCGATGAGCCGGCGCCGCCGCTCGCTCTCCCGGTACAGCGCCTGGTAGCCGAGGACGGTCGCGACGGCCACGGCGGCGCCGAGCAGCGGGCCGATGAAGACCCCCGGGTTCGGCGCGGCGCCGTGCCCTACGTACGAGAGGATCGCGGCGCCCGCCGTCAGCGCGACCGCCGGCAGCGACCAGCGGGCGGGCAGCAGGTGCAGCTGGAGGAAGTACAGCGGGAAGGCGAGCCACAGCGCCTCGGGCGTCGCCGCCAGCAGCGCCAGCCAGGCGAGCGCCAGGACCGCGAGCCAGCCGGCGGCGGCCCGCTGCGACCGGCGTACGGCGGGGAGCCGGGCCCCGGCCGCGTACACCGCGCCGGTCACCGCCGCCAGGGCCGTTCCCGCGGGGGAGTGGGCGCGGACCGCGGCCAGCCCCAGCAGCCCCGCCATGAGGAGGTGGAGGCAGAGGCGCAGGGCGCGGAGGGCGGGGGTGAGGGTGCGCGCGTCCATGACCCCACTAGCGTAGACAGGGCGGGCGGGGGGCGGCTCAACCGAAAGTTTGAATCCGGGCCCATCCGCCGCGCGATGTCCGCGGGGGGTCCGGGGCAGCAGGCTGGGCCGCATGTTCGTGGCATGGAGAGACCTGAGATTCGCCAGGGGGCGGTTCGCCCTCATGGGCACGGTGATCGTGCTGATCACCCTGCTCGTGGGGCTCCTTTCCGGGCTGACGGCCGGACTCGCGCGGGAGAACGTCTCCGCGGTCACCGGCCTGCCCGCCGACCGGATCGCCTTCGCGGCGCCGTCCGCCGGGCGGCCGGTCTCGTTCACCGACTCGGCGGTGACGGAGCGGCAGTGGGCGGCGTGGGCGCGGCGGCCCGGGGTGACGGCCGCGGCGCCGCTCGGCATCCGCACGGCCGACGCGGCGGCCGGGGAGCGGACCGCCGCCGTCTCCGCCTTCGGTACGCGGCCGGGCGACGGGCTCGCGCCCGGGACGGTCGCCCCGGGCCGGGCCGTGCTGTCCGCGTCGGCGGCCGAGGAGCTGGACGCGCGCGCCGGGGACGCGGTCCGGCTCGGCCCGCTGGAGGTCACCGTCGCCGCCGTCGCCGGGGACGACGCGTACAGCCACACGCCCGTGGTGTGGACGTCGCTCGGCGACTGGCAGCGGCTCGGCCCCGCCGGCACCGCCCCGGAGCAGCGGGCGACGGTGATCGCGCTGCGCGGCGACGGCGCCGACTGGGCCGCCGGGGACGCGGCGGCCGGCACCGAGACGCGGACCGTCGACGGCGCCCTCACCGCCATCGGGTCCTACCAGGCGGAGAACGGCTCCCTCCAGCTGATGCGCGGCTTCCTCTTCGTGATCTCCGCGCTGGTCGTCGGGGCCTTCTTCACCGTGTGGACCATCCAGCGCGGTGGTGACGTCGCCGTCCTCAAGGCGCTCGGCGCCTCCACGCCGTACCTGCTGCGGGACGCGCTCGGGCAGGCGGTGCTGGTGCTGGTGGCGGGGACGCTGCTGGGCACCGGCCTCGCGCTCGGCATCGGCGCGCTCGTCGGCGGCGGCGACGTGCCGTTCGTGCTGGAACCGCTCACCGTCCTCGGCCCGGCCGGCGTCCTCGTCGCGCTCGGCGCGGCCGGCTCCGCCTTGTCCGTCCGGCGGATCACCGCCGTCGACCCCCTCACCGCGCTCGGGAGCGTCCGATGAGCCTCGTCCTCGACGCCGTCACCCTCACCTACCCGGACGGCGACGGGCGGCTGACCGCCCTCGACGCGGTCTCCCTCGCCGTCCCGCCGGGCCGTCTCACCGCCGTCGTCGGCCCCTCCGGCTCCGGCAAGTCCAGCCTGCTGGCCGTGGCCGCCACCCTCGTCACCCCCGACCGGGGCCGGGTCGTCGTCGCCGGCACGGACACCACGGGCCTGGACGCGGCGGCCCGGGCGGCGCTGCGGCGCACCTCCGTCGGGATCGTCTTCCAGCAGCCGAACCTGCTGCCGTCGCTGACGGCCGTCGAACAGCTCCAGGTGATGGCCCATCTGGCGGGGCGTCCGCCGGCATCGGTACGGGGCCGGGCCATGGACCTGCTCGACGCGGTCGGCCTCGCGGACCGGGCCGCCCGCCACCCGCACCAGCTCTCCGGCGGGCAGCGGCAGCGCGTCAACATCGCCCGGGCGCTGATGAACGAGCCGTCGGTGCTGCTCGTCGACGAGCCGACGAGCGCGCTGGACCACGAGCGGGGCGCGGCGGTCGTGGACCTCCTGGCGACGCTGACCCGGGAACGGGGGACGGCGACCGTCCTCGTGACGCACGACCGGTCCCATCTGGCGGCGGCGGACCGGCTGGTGACCGTCGAGGACGGACGTCTCACGCACGACGCGGCGACGGACGCCGTGACGGCCGGCTGAGCGCCCGGGACGCCCCGGCACGGGCGCGGCCCCCGTCCGGAGCTGTCCGGACGGGGGCCGCAGCCGTATCAGGGGCGGGGTGTCACGCCTGGCCGTTGCCGGCGGTGTTCGCGAGGGCCGTGGAGAGTTCGCGGGCCACCTGCTGGAGGATCGGGACGATCTTCTCGGTCGCCGCCTCCGTGACCCGGCCCGCCGGGCCCGAGATGGAGATCGCCGCCGCCGTGGGCGAGTCGGGGACCGAGACCGCGAGGCAGCGGACCCCTATCTCCTGCTCGTTGTCGTCGACCGCGTACCCGGTGTCGCGGACCGCCGCGAGCGCCGCGAGGAAGCCGTCCGGCGTGGTGATGGTCTTCTCGGTGGCGGCCGGCATGCCGGTCCGGGCGAGCAGGGCGCGCACCTCGTCGTCCGGGGTGTGCGCGAGCAGCGCCTTGCCGACGCCGGTGGAGTGCGGCAGCACCCGGCGGCCGACCTCGGTGAACATGCGCATCGAGTGCTTGGACGGCACCTGCGCCACGTACACGATCTCGTCGCCGTCGAGGAGCGCCATGTTCGCCGTCTCGCCGGTCTCCTCGACGAGCCGCGCCAGGTAGGGGCGGGCCCAGGTGCCGAGCAGGCGGGAGGCGGACTCGCCGAGGCGGATCAGGCGGGGGCCGAGCGCGTACCGCCGGTTCGGCTGCTGCCGCACGTAGCCGCAGGCCACGAGGGTGCGCATGAGGCGGTGGATGGTGGGCAGCGGGAGCCCGCTGCTGGCGGAGAGCTCGCTGAGCCCGACCTCGCCGCCGGCGTCGGCCATCCGTTCCAGGAGGTCGAAGGCGCGCTCGAGGGACTGGACGCCGCCGCTCGCGGCGGGCTTGGCGGCGTCGGTGGTGCTGGCGCTGGACGTCGGCACGTCAACGGTCCTTTCGGGGCAGGCGGGCAAGGCAGCAGCCTACCGGTCCGCCGGGCCGGGCACCGTGTGCGGGGCCGGGCGTCCGGGCCGGTCAGCGGGGTGTTTGTCCGATGTCGGCGGCTGCTCCGCGGGAATCTTGTCGACCCTGCCTGTGCGGAGCTACCTTCTACTCTACGAAATCCGCATTCCACTTTGTGGAAACGCACAAGGTGGGTCGGTGGGGTGGCGGCGGTACGGACGGGCCCTTGACGGGTTCTCCTCCCGGCCGCAGACTCCTTCAACAGTTCGTTGAAATTCTGCTTCGTGGAAGCGGAACGGGAAAGGGGCATGGTGGACGTCAACCTGGTACTGCGCTCGACTCGGGTCGTCACCCCGGAGGGCACGCGGCCGGCGGCCATCGCCGTCTCGGGCGGGACGATCGCCGGCGTATGGCCCTACGAGGCCGAGGTGCCGGCCGGCGCACGGCTGGAGGACGTCGGCGACGACGTCGTCCTGCCCGGTCTGGTCGACTCGCACGTCCATGTGAACGACCCGGGCCGTACCGAGTGGGAAGGCTTCTGGACCGCCACCCGCGCCGCCGCCGCCGGAGGCATCACGACCATCGTCGACATGCCGCTGAACTCGCTGCCGCCGACGACGACCGTCGAGAACCTGCGCGTCAAGCAGGACGTCGCCCGCTCCAAGGCCCACGTCGACGTCGGCTTCTGGGGCGGAGCGCTCCCCGACAACGTCAAGGACCTGCGGCCCCTGCACGACGCCGGCGTCTACGGCTTCAAGTGCTTCCTGTCGCCCTCGGGCGTCGACGAGTTCCCCGAGCTCGACCAGGAGCAGCTGGCCCGGTCGCTCGCGGAGGTCGCCGGCTTCGACGGGCTGATGATCGTCCACGCGGAGGACCCGCACCACCTGGCGGCGGCCCCGCAGAAGTCCTCGCAGCAGTACGCCGACTTCCTCGCCTCCCGGCCGCGCGACGCCGAGAACACGGCGATCGCCAACCTCATCGACCAGGCCCGGCGCCTCGGCGCCCGCGTCCACGTGCTCCACCTGTCGTCCTCCGACGCGCTCCCGATGATCGCCGCCGCCAAGGCCGACGGCGTCAAGGTGACCGTCGAGTCCTGTCCGCACTTCCTCACCCTCACCGCCGAGGAGATCCCGGACGGGGCCACCGAGTTCAAGTGCTGCCCGCCCATCCGCGAGGCCGTCAACCAGGACGCCCTGTGGCAGGGACTCGCCGACGGCGTGATCGACTGCATCGTCTCGGACCACTCGCCGTCCACCGCCGACCTCAAGACGCCCGACTTCTCCTCCGCCTGGGGCGGCATCTCCTCCCTCCAGCTCGGCCTGCCGGCCATCTGGACCGAGGCCCGCCGCCGCGGCCACTCCCTGGAGGACGTCGTCCGCTGGATGTCCGAGGGCCCCGCCCGCCTCGCCGGCCTCGACCGCAAGGGCGCCATCGCCGAGGGCAAGGACGCCGACTTCGCCGTCGTCGACCCCGACGCCACCTTCACCGTCGACCCCGTCGAACTCCAGCACCGCAACCGCATCACCGCCTACGCCGGCAAGACCCTGCACGGCGTCGTCACCGCCACCTGGCTGCGCGGCCGGAAGATCAACGACCGCGGCACCCTGGCCGAGCCCGCCGGCCTCCTCCTCGAAAGGAACAACTGACCCGTGAGCACCGGCATACCCTCCTTCACCGGCGACGCCAGCCCCTACGGCGGCGGCGACCCGTACGCCGACTACCGCACGGCCACGTTCCCCTTCACCCAGTACGCCGACCTCGCCGACCGCCGCCTCGGCGCCGGCGTCATCGCCGCCAACGACGAGTTCTTCGCCGAGCGCGAGAACCTGCTCAAGCCCGAGCCCGCCGAGTTCGACCCCGAGCACTTCGGCCACAAGGGCAAGATCATGGACGGCTGGGAGACCCGCCGCCGCCGCGGCGTCTCCGCCGCCGAGCCGCACCCCACCGCCGACGACCACGACTGGGCGCTCGTCCGCCTCGGCGCGCCCGGCGTCATCCGCGGCATCGTCGTCGACACCGCCCACTTCCGCGGCAACTACCCGCAGGCCGTCTCCGTCGAGGCCACCTCCGTCGCCGGCTCGCCCTCGCCCGAGGACCTGCTCGCCGACGACGTCAAGTGGACCACCCTCGTCCCGCGCACCGCCATCGGCGGCCACGCCGCCAACGGCTTCGCCGTCGACGTCGAACAGCGCTTCACCCACCTCCGCGTCAACCAGCACCCCGACGGCGGCATCGCCCGCCTCCGCGTGTACGGCGAGGTCGCCCCCGACCCGCAGTGGCTCAAGGTCCTCGGCACGTTCGACCTCGCAGCTTTGGAGAACGGCGGCCAGGTCGAGGACGCCTCCGACCGCTTCTACTCGCCGGCCACCAACACCATCCAGCCCGGCCGCTCCCGCAAGATGGACGACGGCTGGGAGACCCGCCGCCGCCGCGACAAGGGCAACGACTGGATCCGCTACAGCCTCGCCGCCGAGTCCGAGATCCGCGCCGTCGAGATCGACACCGCGTACCTCAAGGGCAACAGCGCCGGCTGGGCCGCGCTCTCCGTCGCCGCCGAAGGCTCCGACGACTGGACCGAGATCCTGCCCCGGACCCGCCTCCAGCCCGACACCAACCACCGCTTCGTCCTCGACACCCCGGCCGTCGGCTCCCGGGTGCGGATCGACATCTACCCGGACGGCGGCATCTCCCGCCTCCGCCTCTTCGGCTCCCTCACCGAGACGGGCGCCGCCCGCCTCACCGCCCGCCACCAGGAGCTCGGCGGCTGAGCGGAGCCCGTACGACTCGGGGGCCCGGCCGGCCGACACCGACCGGCCCCTGACCCGGGCGGGCACGACACCCCGCCCGGCCCGCGAGGGCGCACCGACCCGACAGCACCGGTGCGCCCACGCGCTTTTTCAGGGCTCGGTTCGCCTCCGGGGCGCTTTGTGCCGGGCTCACGACCCCGGCCGTGCTCGCCTCCCTCGTTCCTCGGGAGGCTCCGCGCGGCCGGGGTCGTTCCCCCGGCGCGCCCCTTCGGCTCACTCGCCGGGCCCGTCGGGCACAGGTCCGAGGCCCGTCGGGCACAGGCCCGTGGGGGTCCGGGCTACGCCGCGTGGCCGCCGTCCACCGACAGTTCCGCGCCCGTCACATAGCGGCCGTCCGGGCCCGCCAGGTACGCGACCGCCGCCGCCACCTCGTCCGGGGTGCCGAAGCGGCCGAGGGCCGTGAAGGCCGCCTGGCCCGCCGCGTACGGGCCGTCGGCCGGGTTCATGTCGGTGTCGACCGGGCCCGGGTGGACGATGTTCGCGGTGATCCCGCGCCCGCCGAGCTCGCGCGCCAGCGCCCGCGTCAGGCCCACCAGCGCCGACTTGCTCAGCGTGTAGAGGGTGCCGCCGGGGCCCGGGACCCGCCGGGTCATGCAGGTGCCGATCGTGATGATCCGGCCGCCGTCCGGCAGCCGCTCCGCCGCCGCCTGCGCGGCGAGGAACGTCGCCCGGACATTCACCGCCAGCACCCGGTCCACGTCCGCGAGGGACAGCTCGCCCAGCGGGCCGAGCACGCCGACGCCGACGTTGTTCACCAGGACGTCGAGCCGCCCCAGGTCGTCCGCCGCCCGGTGCACCGCGCCCGCCGCGTCCCCGGCGTCCGCCGCGTCCGCGCGCAGCGGCAGCGCCCGGCGGCCGAACGCCTCGATGCGGGCCGCGACCTCCTTGGCCGCCGTCTCGTCCCGTACGTAGGTGAAGGCCACGTCGGCGCCCTCCCGCGCGAGCCGGACCGCCGTCGCCGCGCCGATGCCGCGGCTGCCGCCCGTCACCAGGACCGCCGCGCCGTTCATCGTGTTCGCCGTGTTCACCGTGGACATCGCTTCCTGCCTCCTCGATCGCACAACTGCTTGCGGATTCAAGGAAAGCGGGGGCGGGGAGCCGGCGCTGGCGGGCATCGGACGCCGCGTTCGGCGCCGGCCGGCGGGAGTTGCGGAACCCGCCGCGGCCCGCAGGGTGGAGAGTGCGACCGCACCACCGAAAGGCTCCCGCCATGGCCACCCTCAGCCTCACCCAGTTCCTCACCCTCGACGGCGTCTACCAGGCGCCCGGCGGCCCCGACGAGGACCGCAGCGGCGGCTTCGAGCACGGCGGCTGGTCCGTGCCCTACGGCGACGAGGACTTCCTCCGCCGCGTCGAGGAGATCTTCGCCCGGCCGACCGCCTTCCTCCTCGGCCGCCGCACCTACGACATCTTCGCCGCGTACTGGCCGGACCACGACGACCCCGCCGACCCCGTCGCGAGCAAGCTCAACGCCCTGCCCAAGTACGTCGCCACCCGCACCCGCGACTCCGCGGACTGGAACCGCACCACCCTGCTGCGCGGCGACGCCGTCCAGGAGGTCACCGCGCTCAAGGAGCGCCTCGACGGCGAGATCCAGATGCACGGCAGCGGCGGACTCGCCCGCACCCTGCTCGCCCACGACCTCGTCGACACCCTCCACCTGCACGTCTTCCCGGTCGTCCTCGGCACCGGCTTCCGGCTCTTCGAGGAGGGCGCCCGGCCAACCGCCTTCCGGCTCACCGACGCGGCCGTCACCGGCTCGGGCGTCGCCCTCCACACGTACGAGCGCGCCGGACGCCCCACGTACGGCAGTTACGGCTGACAGGGGCGGCGGCGGGGGGCGGGAGAAAGGTGTCGTCGGCGGGGGCCCCGCCCGGTACGGTGATCGTTCCGCGTGCGAGCCGCCGTCGTCTCCACCCCGTCAGCACAGTGGGAGACCCGCACCCCATGGCCGCATCCTCCGCCGCCCCGTACCCCGGCACCGTCCCGTCCGCCGCCCGCCGCCGCGCCTGGCTCACCGACCTCCCGCTGCTGCTCGTCGCCGTGTTCTGGGGCGGCAGCTACCTCGCGGCCAAGGGCATCACCACCGGCCACACCGTCCTCGCCGTCCTGGTGCTGCGGTTCGCGCTGGTGGTGCCCGTCCTGGTCGGCGCCGGGTGGAAGGGCCTACGGACGCTGACCGGCGCACAGTGGCGGGGCGCCGCGCTGCTCGGCGGCATCCTCGCCGGGATCTTCCTCCTGGAGACCTACGGCGTCGTCCACACCTCCGCCACCAACGCGGGCCTGATCATCAGCCTCACCATGATCTTCACCCCGCTGGCCGAGGCCGCCGTCACCCGCACCCGGCCCTCCCGCGGCTTCCTCGGCGCCGCCGCGCTCTCCGTCACCGGCGTCGTCCTGCTCACCCAGGGCGCCGGATTCACCGCCCCCTCCCTCGGCGACCTGCTGATCCTGCTCGCGGCGGCGGCCCGGACCGTGCACGTCCTCGCCATGGCGCGGATCGAGGCGGTCCGGTCGGCCGACTCGCTCTCCCTGACCACCGTCCAGCTCGGCACCGCCGTACTCGTCTTCGCCGTCCTCGCCGCCGCCGGCGGCGGCGCCACCCCGTGGGCGACCGCGCTGGACTTCGGCCCCCGCGAATGGGCCGGACTGATCTTCCTGTCCGTCTTCTGCACCCTCTTCGCGTTCTTCGTGCAGATGTGGGCCGTACGCCGCACCTCCCCGTCCCGGGTCAGCCTGCTGCTCGGCACCGAACCGCTCTGGGCCGCCCTCGCCGGCATCGCCCTGGCCGGCGACCGGCCCGGCGCCCTCGGCCTCGCGGGCGCCGTCCTGGTCCTCGCCGGCACCGCCTGGGGCCGCCGCGGCGCCGACCGGGACCCCAGATAAGTTCTGCCCATGCCAAGCAACCCGTCCGCCGCCCGCACCCCGTCCGCCGCCCGCGCCGACTCCGCCGCCGCGCCGCTGCTCGCCCGCGCCCGCCGCACCCAGGCGTGGGGCCTCGGCCTCCTCGCCGCCGCCGGGCTCCTCTGGGTCTGGTTCGCCGTCCTCCTCGTCACCCCGTACGGCGACGGCGGCGACGAGTGCCCCGCCCTGATCGCCAGCGAGTACGCCCACGCCGACGACTGCGTCGAGGCCCGCGACTGGCCGCTCCTCGTCGCCCTCCTCGGCGGCTCCGTGCCCTGCGCCGCCCTCGGCGCCGGGCTCACCGCGAGCGGCTGCGCCCAGCGACGGCTCGCCGAACACCTGGACGCCGCGCCCCGGGCGTAGTCAGACCTTCTTCCCGGCCCGCTCCGACACGATCATCAGGACCAGGCCGAGCACGGCGACCACGATGTTCGCGAACACCTCCCGGCCCTCCAGGAAGCCCACGTGCTCGGTCAGGAAGCGCGTCGCGGCCATGAACGAGAACCAGCCGTCCGTCAGCTCCCGCACCACCCCGCACACCCCGAACACCGTGAGCAGGAAGCCGGACACCTCAAGAAATCTCCTCATGCGGCGATCATGGGCGCGCCGCCCGGCCCGCCGCGCCCGCCGCCGGTCCACCGCCCCGCGACCGAAGTATCGACCCCCGCGACTTCGGTCGCGGACGGACGCCGCCGGCCGGTGCCCGGCGCCCCCGCTGCGTACATTGCGAGCATGACCCGTACGGACCGGCAGCACCTGCTGCTCCCCTCCCACCTGGTCGCACCGGGCGGGACCGGGGCCGCCCGGCCGCGCCGCACCGTCCGCGACTGGGTCGTCGACACCCTCGTCTTCCTGCTCGCCGCCCTCTTCGGCCTCGTCGCCGCCGACACCAGCGCCCGCTACCACAGCGACGCCGTCAACCTGTTCGACCAGATCGCCGGCGCCCTCGCCTGCTGCGCGCTGTGGCTGCGCCGCCGGTGGCCCGCCGCGCTCGCCGCCGTCCTCGCGGTCGCCGGCGCCGTCGTCCCGGTCGCCGCGGGCGCCATGCTCGTGAGCCTCTTCAGCGTCGCCGTCCGCCGGCCCTTCCGCGAGATCGCCTGGATCCTCGCGCTCGCCCTCGCCGGCTCCGTCGCCACCGTCTTCGTCCGCCCCGACCCCGAGACCCCCGCCCCGCTCGGCATCGTCCTCGGCGTCGCCCTCTCCCTCCTCGCCACCGCCTGGGGCATGCTCGTCCGGTCCCGCCGCCGGCTCGTCGAGGCGCTGCGCGAGCGCGCCGAGCGGGCCGAGGCCGAGGCCGAACTGCGCGCCGCGCAGGCCCAGCGGCTCGCCCGCGAGGCCATCGCCCGCGAGATGCACGACGTCCTCGCCCACCGGCTCACCCTGCTCAGCGTCCACGCCGGCGCCCTGGAGTTCCGGCCCGACGCCCCGCCCGAGTAGATCGCCCGCGCCGCCGGCGTCATCCGCGACAGCGCCCACGACGCCCTCCAGGACCTCCGCGAGATCATCGGCGTGCTCCGCGCCCCCGGCGACGAGCAGGGCGGCGGCGACCGGCCCCAGCCCACCCTCGCCACCCTCGGCGCGCTCGTCGACGAGTCCCGCGCCGCCGGCATGACGGTCGTCCTCGACTCCACCGTCGACGACCCCGGCACCGTCCCCGCCGCCACCGGCCGCACCGTCTACCGCATCGCCCAGGAGGGCCTCACCAACGCCCGCAAGCACGCCCCCGGCGCCCGCGTCACCGTCGTGCTGCGCGGCCGGCCCGGCGACGGGCTCACCGTCGAGATCCGCAACCCCGCCCCCGACGGACCCGTCCCGCACGTCCCCGGCTCCGGGCAGGGCCTCATCGGACTCGCCGAACGGGCCGCCCTCGCCGGCGGGCGCCTCGACCACGGCCCCGCCCCCGGCGGCGGCTTCGCCCTCACCGCCTGGCTACCGTGGCCCCCATGACCATCCGGCTGCTCCTCGTCGACGACGACCCCCTGGTCCGCGCGGGCCTCACCCTGATGCTCGGCGGCGACGAGACCGTCGAGATCGTCGGCGAGGGCTCCGACGGCAGCGAGGTCCCCGGCCTCGTCGACCGGCTCGCCCCCGACGTCGTCCTCATGGACATCCGCATGCCGCACGTCGACGGCCTCACCGCCACCGAACGGCTCCGCGCCCGCCCCGGCGCCCCCGAGGTGATCGTCCTCACCACCTTCCACGCCGACGAGCAGGTGCTGCGCGCCCTGCGCGCCGGCGCCGCCGGCTTCGTCCTCAAGGACACCCCGCCCGCCGAGATCGTCGCCGCCGTCCGCCGGGTCGCCGCCGGCGACCCCGTGCTCTCCCCGGCCGTCACCCGCCAGCTGATGCGGCACGTCGCCGGCCGCCCCGAGGCCCGGCCGCGCCGGGCCACCGCCGCCGAGCGCCTCGCCGGGCTCGCCGACCGCGAGCGGGAGGTGGCCGTCGCCGTCGGCCGCGGCGCCTCCAACGCCGAGATCGCCGCCGCGCTGTACATGAGCGTGCCGACGGTGAAGACGTACGTGTCCCGGCTGCTCGCCAAGCTCGGCCTCAACAACCGGGTCCAGATCGCCCTCCTGGTCCACGACGCCGGTCTCCTCGATCAGGACCCCCCGGGCGATACCGGCGAGTAGGGTGACGCGGGTGACCGACACCGCGACCCTCGCCATGGCCCGGGACATCCTGCGGGCCCAGCCCTTCAGCCGCCTCGTCGGCGCCGACGTCCGCGCCTTCGGCGACGGCGGCGCCACCCTCGAACTGCCGATCCGCGAGGACCTGCGCCAGCAGAACGGCTTCGTGCACGGCGGAGTCCTCTCCTACGCCGCCGACAACGCGATCACCTTCGCCGCCGGCACCGTCCTCGGCCCGGCCGTCCTCACCGCCGGCTACTCCATCGACTACGTCCGCCCCGCCACCGGCGTCACCCTCCGGGCCCGCGCCGAGGTCCTGCACGCCGGCCGCCGCCAGGCCGTCGTCCGCTGCGAACTCCTCACCGTCGACGAGGAGGGCGACGAGACGCTGTGCGCCCTCGCCCAGGGCACCGTCCGCGCCGTCGGCTGAGTCACGCGTCCCCCACCCGCACCGGCCGGTGCTCGCGGCGGGAGCGCTCGCACGCGTCCGCGACCCGCAGCGCCGCCAGCGCCTCCCGCCCGTCGCACGGGTTCGGCGCCTCGCCGCGCACCAGCCGGACGAAGGCGTCCAGCTCCGCCTCGTACGCCGGGGCGAACCGCTCCAGGAAGCCCGGCCACGGCTTCGGCGGCGGCGCGGGGGAGTGCGGCTCCAGCGACGTGAGCGGGGTGCGCTCGTCCAGGCCCACCGCCAGCTGGTCCCGGTCCCCGGCCAGCTCCATCCGCACGTCGTAGCCGGCGCCGTTGCAGCGGGTCGCCGTCGCCGTCACCAGCGTGCCGTCGTCCAACGTGAGCAGCGCGGCGGCCGTGTCCACGTCACCGGCCTCACGGAACATAGCGGGACCCGCGTCCGACCCGGTCGCGTACACCTCCACGACCTCCCGCCCCGTCACCCACCGCACGATGTCCACGTCGTGCACCATGCAGTCCCGGAACAGCCCGCCGGACAGCGGCAGGTACGCGGCGGGCGGCGGCTCCGGGTCCGAGGTCGCCGTCCGCACCGTGTGCAGCCGGCCCAGCCGCCCCGCCCGCACCGCCTCCCGCGCCGCCCGGTAGCCCGCGTCGAAGCGGCGCATGAAACCCAGCTGGAGCTCGGTGCCTGCCTCCGCCACCGCCGCCAGCGCGGCCAGCGTCCCCGGCACGTCCAGCGCGATCGGCTTCTCGCAGAAGGCCGGCAGGCCCGCCCGCGCGGCCCGGCCGATCAGCTCGGCGTGCGCGGCTGTCGCCGAGGCGATCACCACCGCGTCCAGGCCCCGTCCCAGCAGCGCCGGCACGTCCGGCGCGGTCTGTGCGCCCACCGCCGCCGCCACCGCCGCCGCCCGCGCCGGGTCGGCGTCCGTGACCACCAGCGCGCCGACCCCCGGATGCCGGGCGAGCGCCCCCGCGTGGAAACTCCCGATCCGGCCCGTACCGATCAGTCCGATGCGCATGGCCCCACCGTGAGCCGCCCGCCGGACGGTGTCAAGGCCGGCCGGGACGCGCCCGGACGCGCCGCCCGCGCCCCCGCCGGGCCGGTACGACGCCTTCCCGCCGCACCGCCCCGGCACTACGCTCGCCTCCCGTCCGCCCCGCCCCCGGCCCGCCCCGGCGCCCCGCGCCGCTGGCCCGTCCGAAGGGGCGCCGGACCGGGGGAAGGGCCCCCTGACGAGCGCCGGGACCCGCATGACCGATACTGCAATGCACGCAGAAGGCGACAAAGGAGGGCACGGCCTCGTGACCAGGCTTCGGACAGGAGGGGTACGCGCCGCGATCGGCGCCGTGCTCGCACTCGCGCT
This sequence comes from Microtetraspora glauca, assembly GCA_000721275.1. Classification (GTDB taxonomy): domain Bacteria; phylum Actinomycetota; class Actinomycetes; order Streptomycetales; family Streptomycetaceae; genus Streptomyces. The sequence continues at coordinate 49,357 of JOFO01000029.1, forward strand.
CACGGGAGCGCTCGCGGGGTGCAGCAGCACGGGCGGCAAGCGGGCGGAGGACGCCCGCAAGGCGGCCGCCGCCCAGGGCCGCGCGGCCGTGGACACCCCCCGCTGGACCTTCGCGATGGTGACCCACTCGGGCGACGGCGACACCTTCTGGGACATCGTCCAGAACGGCGCCGAGCAGGCCGCCGCCAAGGACAACATCAACTTCCTCTACGCCCACAGCGACGAGGCCCAGCAGCAGGCCCAGCTGATCGACTCGTACGTCGCCAAGGGCGTCGACGGACTGATCGTCACCCTCGCCAAGCCCGACGCCATGAAGGCGTCCGTGCAGAAGGCCGTCAAGGCCGGCATCCCGGTGATCACCGTGAACTCCGGCGCCGAGCAGTCCAAGGCGTTCGGCGCCCTCACCCACATCGGCCAGGACGAGACCGTCGCCGGCCAGGCCGTCGGCGAGGAGCTGACGAAGCGCGGACGGAAGAAGGCCCTCTGCGTCCTGCACGAACAGGGCAACGTCGGCCACGAGCAGCGCTGCGCCGGCACGAAGGAGACCTTCGGCGGCGAACTGGTCAACCTCTACGTCGACGGCACCAACATGCCCGACGTGAAGGCGTCCATCGAGGCCAAGCTCCAGTCCGACAAGGACGTCGACGCCGTCGTCACCCTCGGCGCCCCCTTCGCCGACGCCGCCGTCCAGGCCGCGAAGGGCGCCGGAAGCAAGGCCGAGATCGACACCTTCGACCTCAACGCCAAGGTCGCCACCGCCCTCGCCGCCGGCACCCTCGGCTTCGCCGTCGACCAGCAGCCCTACCTCCAGGGCTACCAGGCCGTCGACCTGCTCTGGCTCTACCGCTACAACGCCGACGTCCTCGGCGGCGGCAAGCCCGTCCTCACCGGACCGCAGATCATCACCCGCGACCAGGCCGGGGACCTGAAGCGGTACGCCGAGCGGGGGACCCGATGAGCACCACCGCCCCACCGTCCGACGGCGTCGACCACGTCGACGAACGCCTGCTGCGCACCAGCCCGCTGAAGAAGCTGCTCGCCCGCCCCGAGCTGGGCTCGGTCGTCGGCGCGGTCGCCGTCTTCGTCTTCTTCGCGGTCGTCGCCGACAGCTTCCTGCGCCCCTCCAGCCTCGGCACCGTCCTGTACGGGGCCTCCACCCTCGGCATCATGGCCGTCCCGGTGGCCCTGCTGATGATCGGCGGCGAGTTCGACCTCTCCGCCGGCGTCCTCGTCACCAGCTCCGCGCTGGTCTCGTCGATGTTCAGCTACCAGATGACCGCGAACGTCTGGGTCGGCGTCGGCGTCTCGCTGCTCGTCACCCTGGCCGTCGGCGCGTTCAACGGCTTCATGCTGACCCGGACGAAACTGCCCAGCTTCATCATCACGCTCGGCACCTTCCTCATGCTGACCGGCCTCAACCTGGGCGTCACCAAGATCGTCACCGGCACCGTCTCCACCAAGTCGATCGCCGACATGGAGGGCTTCCCCTCCGCCCACGCCGTCTTCGCGTCCACCCTCACCGTCGGCGGCGTCGAGCTGAAGGTCACCGTCCTGTGGTGGTTCGGCCTGGTCGCCGCCGCCACCTGGATCCTGCTCCGCACCCGCTTCGGCAACTGGATCTTCGCGGTCGGCGGCGGCGCCGACGCGGCCCGCGCGGTCGGCGTCCCGGTCTACCGCACCAAGATCGGCCTCTACATGGGCGTCGCCCTGTGCGCCTGGATCGCCGGCCAGCACCTGCTCTTCTCCTTCGACGTCGTCCAGTCCGGCGAAGGCGTCGGCAACGAGCTGATCTACATCATCGCGGCCGTCATCGGCGGCTGCCTGATCACCGGCGGCTACGGCTCGGCCATCGGCTCCGCCGTCGGCGCCCTCATCTTCGGCATGACCAGCAAGGGCATCGTCTACGCCGAGTGGAACCCCGACTGGTTCAAGTTCTTCCTCGGCGCGATGCTGCTCCTCGCGACCCTGCTGAACGCCTGGATCCGCAAGCGCGTGGAGGCGACCAAGTGACCACGGCCCCGCTGGTGGAGCTGACCGGCGTCAGCAAGTACTACGGCAACATCCGCGCCCTCGAAGGCGTCTCCCTGGAGGTGAACGCGGGCGAGATCACCTGCGTCCTCGGCGACAACGGCGCCGGCAAGTCCACCCTCATCAAGATCGTCGCCGGACTGCACCGGCACGACGCCGGCACGTTCCGCATCGACGGCGAGGAGGTCGTCCTCGCCAACCCGCGCGACGCCCTCGACCGGGGCATCGCCACCGTCTACCAGGACCTCGCCGTCGTCCCCCTGATGCCCGTCTGGCGGAACTTCTTCCTCGGCTCCGAGCCCACCAGGGGCAAGGGCCCCTTCAAACGGCTCGACACCGAGCGGATGCGGTCCACCACCCGCGAGGCGCTGCTCCGCATGGGCATCGACCTCCGCGACGTCGACCAGCCCATCGGCACCCTCTCCGGCGGCGAACGCCAGTGCGTCGCCATCGCCCGCGCGGTCCACTTCGGCGCCAAGGTCCTCGTCCTCGACGAGCCGACCGCCGCCCTCGGCGTGAAGCAGTCCGGCGTCGTCCTCAAGTACGTCGCCGCCGCCCGCGACCAGGGCCTCGGCGTGGTCCTCATCACCCACAACCCGCACCACGCCTACCTCGTCGGCGACCGGTTCGTGCTGCTCAAGCGCGGTGTGATGGCCGCGAGCCACACCAAGGAGTCCGTCACGCTCGACGAATTGACCCGCCAGATGGCCGGCGGCAGCGAGCTCGACGACCTCCGCCACGAACTGGAGCGCCCCGCCGCCCCGTGACCCGCCCCGCCGCTTCTCCCGCCGACCCGACCCCCCTCCTGGCAGAATCGAGCCGATGAACACCTACCGTGACCCCGCCGCCCGGGGCGGTGTCCTGCGGACCGTCGGGACCCGCGAGCGGCGCTCCCACCTGTCGGCGCCCCGGGTGCCGACGGTGGGCATCGACATCGGCGGGACCAAGGTGATGGCGGGCGTCGTCGACGCCGACGGCACCATCCTGGAGAAGATCCGCACCGAGACCCCCGACAAGTCCAAGAGCCCCAAGGTCGTCGAGGACACCATCGTCGAGCTGGTCCTGGACCTCTCCGACCGGCACGACGTGCACGCCGTCGGCATCGGCGCGGCCGGCTGGGTCGACGCCGACCGGGCCCGCGTCCTCTTCGCCCCCCACCTGGCCTGGCGCAACGAACCCCTCCGCGACGCCCTCCAGGACCGGCTCGCCGTCCCCGTCATGGTGGACAACGACGCCAACACCGCCGCCTGGGCCGAGTGGCGCTTCGGCGCCGGACGCGGCGAGGACCACCTCGTCATGATCACCCTCGGTACGGGGATCGGCGGCGCCATCCTGGAGGACGGCCGGGTCAAGCGCGGCAAGTACGGCGTCGCCGGCGAGTTCGGGCACATGCAGGTCGTGCCCGGCGGCCACCGCTGCCCCTGCGGCAACCGCGGCTGCTGGGAGCAGTACAGCTCCGGCAACGCCCTGGTCCGCGAGGCCCGCGAGCTCGCCGCCGCCGACTCCCCGGTGGCGTACAACATCATCGAGCGGGTCAAGGGCAGCGTCCCCGACATCACCGGCCCGCTGATCACCGAGCTGGCCCGCGAGGGCGACGCCATGTGCGTCGAGCTGCTCCAGGACATCGGCCAGTGGCTCGGCGTCGGCATCGCCAACCTCGCCGCCGCCCTCGACCCGTCGTGCTTCGTCATCGGCGGCGGCGTCTCCGCCGCCGACGACCTGCTCATCGGCCCCGCCCGGGACGCCTTCCGCCGCCACCTCACCGGCCGCGGCTACCGCCCCGAGGCCCGCATCACCCGCGCCCAGCTCGGCCCCGAGGCCGGCATGGTCGGCGCCGCCGACCTCGCCCGCCTCGTCGCCCGCCGCTTCCGCCGCGCCAACCGGCGCCGCGTGGAGCGCTACGAGCGGTACGAGCGCTACGCGCAGGCCCTCCGCCCCGGCACGCACGGGCGCGCCGCCCGCACCCCCGAGGACCCCGGCTCATGACCGTGCAGGACCGCCTGCCCGAGCAGCGCCGGCCCGGGCCGCGGATGCCGGAGGACCGGGGCCGGATGATCCGGCGCCGCTGGCTCACGGCGGTCATCATCGTGCTGCTCGTCGGCATCCCCGCCGGCTACCTGGTGATCTCCGCCGGCCAGAGCCGGGAGAGCGGCGTCGACAAGGAACGCGAGTCCTCCGTCGTCGGCCTCCAGGACAACTGGCCGTCGCTGATGAAGCGCCGCATCTTCGAGGTCCCCGTCCCGGCGGGCGCCTCCGGCGTCGCCTACTACGAGACCAGCAACTGGAAGACCAGCCGGCTGTACGTCCAGTTCACCACCACGGCGACCGGCCTCGACACCTTCCTCGCCGAGTCCGGCACCAGCCGCTCCGCCCTCACCTCCGGCCGCATCACCGTCTCGGACCGGGACGCGGACATCGTCGGCTGGACCTTCCCCGACGGCCTGACCTGGTCCGGCACCACCGTCACCCGCGAGGACCCCCGGCCCGTGTCCGACATCACCGTCGACCTCACCGACCCGGCCTTCCCCCGCGTCTTCACGGTGTCCACCACCAGCCCCTGACCCGGCGGCCCGCCGCGGCGGGTGACAATGGACCCCATGAACAGCTCCCCCCGCCCCACCGCCGCCGAGGACGACTTCGCGCAGCACGCCGGTGCCACGCCGGCCCTCCCCGCCGTCGCCTCCTTCGACGAGCTCGGGCTGCCCGCCGAGGTGCGGGAGCTGCTCACCGCGCAGGGAGTCGTCACCCCGTTCCCGATCCAGGCGGCGACCCTGCCGAACGCCCTCGCCGGGCGGGACGTCCTCGGCCGCGGCCGGACCGGCTCCGGCAAGACGCTCGCCTTCGGCCTGCCGCTCCTCGTGCGCCTCGCCGGGAGCCGCGCGGAGGCCCGCAAGCCCCGCGCCCTGGTCCTGGTCCCCACCCGTGAACTGGCCCAGCAGGTCACCGACGCCCTCGCGCCGTTCGCCGGGGCGCTGGGCCTGCGGCTGGCCACCGTGGTCGGCGGCATGTCGATCGGCCGGCAGGCCACGGCGCTGCGCGACGGCGCCGAGGTCGTGATCGCCACCCCCGGCCGCCTGCTGGACCTCGTCGCCCGCAAGGACGCCCGGCTCGACCGGGTGGAGATCACCGTCCTCGACGAGGCCGACCAGATGGCCGACCTGGGCTTCACCGACCAGGTCACCGCCCTCCTCGACCTGGTGCGGGAAGGGGGCCAGCGGCTGCTGTTCTCCGCCACCCTCGACCGGAACGTCGACCTCCTCGTCACGCGCTACCTCCACGACCCGGTCGTCCACTCGGTCGACCCCTCGGCCGCCTCCGTCGACGGCATGGAGCACCTGGTCCTCCAGGTGCACGGCGCCGACAAGTTCGCCACCGCCACCGAGATCGCCGCCCGGGACGGGCGCACGATCATGTTCCTGTCCACCAAGGCGTCCGTCGACCGCTTCACCGCGCACCTGCGCGGCAGCGGCGTCCGGGCCGCCGCCCTGCACGGCGACAAGTCCCAGCCGCTGCGCACCCGCACCCTGGAGCGCTTCCGCGGCGGCGAGGTGACCGTCCTGGTGGCCACGAACGTGGCCGCCCGCGGCATCCACGTCGACGAGATCGACCTCGTCGTGAACGTCGACCCGCCCGCCGACCACAAGGACTACCTGCACCGCGGCGGACGCACCGCCCGCGCCGGCGGCTCCGGCACCGTCGTCACCCTGGTCCTGCCCGACCAGCGCAAGGACGTGCTCCGGCTGATGGCGGACGCGGGGCTCCGGCCCCGGGTCACCCAGGTCCGCTCCGGCGAGGCGGAGCTGACCCGCCTCACCGGCGCCAGGGCGCCGTCCGGCGTCCCCGTCGACGGTGCCGCCCCCAGTGGCGAGCGCCCGAAGCGCGGCGGCGCCCAGTTCCGCGGCATCGGCACCGTCCCCGGCAAGCCCGGCCGGGCGAAGAACGAGTCCCGCCGCTCCGCCGAGGAGCGCAAGCTCGCCGAGGCCCGCAGGGCCGCCCGCGTCCGCCGGGGCCGCTGACCCCCGCGTACCCGTCCGGCTCCCTCCCCTCGCTCCCCTCCCGCCTCCCTCACGCTCCCCGAAATCCGACCCGGCGCCGTGCCGGAACCGCGGAGATGAGAGGGTCGGGCGAGTGAGTGAGACACCGACGAACACCCTGCAATACCGAGTCGACGGGCCCGACGACGCGCCCGTCCTGGTCCTGGGCCCCTCGTTGGGCACCACCTTCCACATGTGGGACCGGCAGATCCCGGAGCTGACCCGGGACCGGCGGGTCGTCCGCTTCGACCTGCCCGGGCACGGCGGCGCCCCGGCGCAGCCGTTCACCTCCGTCGCGGAGCTCGGCGACCGGCTGCTCGCCACCCTCGACGGCCTCGGCGTCCAGCGGTTCGGCTACGCCGGCTGCTCGCTCGGCGGCGCCGTCGGCCTCGACCTGGCGCTGCGCGCCCCGCACCGGGTCGCCGCGCTGGCGCTGGTGGCGACGGCGCCGCGGTTCGGCACCGCCGACGAGTGGCGGCAGCGCGGCGTGGTGGTCCGCGCCAACGGCCTGGAGCCGATGGCCCGCACCGCGCCCGAGCAGTGGTTCACGCCGCTCTTCGCCGCGAACCAGCCCGCCATCGTCGACTGGGCCGTCCAGATGGTGCGGACCACCGACGCCGCCTGCTACGTCGCCGCCTGCGAGGCGCTGGCGGTGTTCGACGTCCGGGCCGCCCTCGGCTCCATCGGTGTGCCCGCGCTGGTCCTGGTCGGATCCGAGGACCGGGTGACCGGCCCCGCCGAGGCCCGTACCCTCGTCGCCGGCATCGCCGACGCCAAGCTGGCCGTCGTCCCGGGCGCCTCCCACCTCGCCCCCGTCGAGCAGCCGGCCGCCGTCACCGACCTGCTCCTGGAGCACTTCGCCGCGGCCGCCCTGGAGACCAGCGGCACCCTCGCCGTGCCGCCGCCGGTCCCGCCCGCGCCCCCCGCCCCGGCCGAGGCGCCCGCGCCTGCCGCGCCGGCGGCCGAGGACGGCGCGGAGGCCCCGGCGGGCCGCCCCGACCCGTACGAGAAGGGGCTCGGGCTGCGCCGCGAGATCCTGGGCGACGCCCACGTCGACCGGGCGCTCGCCGACGCGGACGCGGCCGACTTCCAGGAGCTCGTCACCCGCTACGCGTGGGGCGAGGTCTGGGCCCGCGACGGCCTCGACCGGCGCACCCGCAGCGTCGTCACCCTGACGGCGCTCGTCGCCGGCGGGCACCGGGAGGCGCTCGCCGACCACACCCGCGCCGCCCTCCGCAACGGCCTGTCGCCCGCCGAGATCCGCGAGATCGTGCTGCACACCGCCGTCTACTGCGGCCTGCCGGCCGCCGAGACCGCGCTCGCCACGGTGGGCCGCGTGATCACCGAGGAGACGACGCCGCCGGTGTAGCGGGCGTCCTCGCCCGGGCCGGGCCCGCACGCCCGGCGTAGGGTGAAGGCCGTGAAGCTGACGAAGAAGTCCCACGCCTGCGTCCGGCTGGAGAAGGACGGGCGGACGCTCGTCCTCGACCCCGGCGCGTTCACGGAGGAGGACGCGGTGCGCGGCGCTGACGCGCTCCTCGTCACCCACGAGCACCCGGACCACTTCGACGAGGGGCGGCTCCGGGCCGCCCTCGACGCCGACCCGGCCGTCGAGCTGTGGACCCTGCGCAGCGTCGCCGACCAGCTGGCCGCCGCCTACCCCGGCCGCGTCCACACGGTCGGCGACGGCGACACGTTCACCGCCGCCGGCTTCGACGTCGAGGTCCACGGCGAGCTGCACGCGGTGATCCACCCGGACATCCCCCGGATCACCAACGTCGGCTTCCTCGTCGACGGCGCCGTCTTCCATCCCGGGGACGCCCTCACCGTCCCCGGCCGGCCGGTGGACACCCTGCTGCTGCCGGTGATGGCGCCGTGGAACAAGATCTCCGAGGTGATCGACTACGTCCGCGAGGTGAAGCCGCGCCGGGCGTACGACATCCACGACGCGCTGCTCACCGACCTGGCCCGGCCGATCTACGACTGGCAGATCGGCGGCCTCGGCGGCACCGACCACCGGCGGCTCGCCCCCGGGGCCTCCGCCGACCTCTGAGCCCCGGCGCCGGCGAGGCTCCGGGGCTCCGGGGGAGCGGGCTCCGGGCCGCTGTCGGTGCCCGCCAGTAGGCTGGTCGGCATGCGCATCGCCACCTGGAACGTCAATTCGATCACCGCCCGGCTGCCCCGGCTGCTGGCCTGGCTGGAGAGCAGCGGCACCGACGTGCTCTGCATCCAGGAGACCAAGTGCACCGCCGAGCAGTTCCCCGCCGAGGAGCTGCGCGCCCTCGGCTACGAGTCGGTGGTCAACGCCACCGGGAGGTGGAACGGCGTCGCCCTGCTCTCCCGCGTCGGCTTCGAGGACGTCGTCACCGGCCTGCCCGGCGGACCCGAGTACGACCTGGTGCAGGAGCCCCGGGCGATCTCCGCCACCTGCGGCCCGGTCCGCGTCTGGTCGGTCTACGTGCCGAACGGCCGGGAGGTCGCCCACGAGCACTACGCGTACAAGCTGCGCTGGCTGGAGGCGCTGAAGGCGGCCGTCGCCGGCGACGCGGCCGGCGACCGCCCGTTCGCCGTGCTCGGCGACTACAACATCGCCCCGACCGACGACGACGTCTGGGACGTCTCCCTCTTCGAGGGCGCCACCCACGTCACCGAGCCCGAGCGCGCGGCCCTCGCCGGCCTGCGCGAGACCGGCCTCACCGACGTCGTCCCGCGCCCGCTCAAGTACGACCACCCGTACACGTACTGGGACTACCGCCAGCTCGCCTTCCCGAAGAACAAGGGCATGCGCATCGACCTGGTCTACGGCAACAAGCCCTTCGCCGAGGCCGTGAAGGACAGCTACGTGGACCGCGAGGAGCGCAAGGGCAAGGGCGCCTCCGACCACGCCCCGGTCGTCGTCGACCTCGACCTCTGACCGCGGTGACCTGCGCGGGCGCTCCATAACGATCTCAGCGTGCCGGGTGGTGGACCGGCGGGTGACGATGCGACGCTGTTCCGATGAACATCCCGTTTCTCGACCACTGGCGCAAGCGGCACGAGCCCGACCCGTCCCCGCTGGCCGCGGCCTTCGACCGTGACCCCGAGGGCGTGGCGGAACTGCTCGCCGAGTGCGAGCTGCTCCGCGCCCGGGTCGAAGGGGCGGGCGTGGCGCTCGACGACTCCCCGCGCTCCCTGGAGGAGCTGGACCAGCTCCCGCCGCGCTGGCGCGACGACGCCGAGGAACTGCCCTGGTTCGGCAACGACGCCGGGCTGTACCTCGGCACCGTCATCGTGCGGAACGTGCCGGGCGCCCGCTGGCAGGTGTGGCCGAACGGCGGTCCGGTCGTCGTCCTGGAGTCCGGCCGCGAGGTCCCGGTCGTGGAGTACGGCGTCGAGTGGGCGATGAGCGGGGCGCCCGAGCTCTCCCAGGTGTACGCCGAGGCCGCCGAGGAGTGACACCCGGCGGCAGCCGCCCCCGCTCACCCGGTTGCCGTAAATACGGCTAATCGCGACTTCGTCCGTTTCGGGCGTGTCGGGTGTGAAGTCCCTTTTCCCGGCGGTAGTTTGCGCTGTCTCGACACACCGCAACGGCACACCGCTGGGAATGGGGCAGGGCAGCGCATGACCGTCGATCCACTGATCGAACTGCGTGGCGTCAACAAGCACTACGGCACGCTGCACGTCCTCCAGGGCATCGACCTCACCGTCGGCCGCGGTGAGGTCGTCGTCGTCATCGGCCCCTCGGGCTCCGGCAAGTCCACCCTCTGCCGGGCCATGAACCGGCTGGAGACCATCGAGTCAGGCGAGATCCGCATCGACGGCCGGCCCCTCCCCGAGGAGGGCAAGGACCTCGCCCGGCTCCGCGCCGACGTCGGCATGGTCTTCCAGTCCTTCAACCTCTTCGCGCACAAGACCGTCCTCGCCAACGTCTCCCTCGCCCCGATGAAGGTCCGCCGCCGGAAGCGCGAGGAGGCCGACCGGCGCTCCCGGGAACTGCTCGACCGGGTCGGCCTCGCCGCCCACGCCGACAAGTACCCGGCGCAGCTCTCCGGCGGCCAGCAGCAGCGCGTCGCCATCGCCCGCGCCCTCGCCATGGACCCCAAGGCGCTCCTCTTCGACGAGCCGACCTCCGCCCTCGACCCCGAGATGATCAACGAGGTCCTGGAGGTCATGCAGCAACTCGCCCGCGAGGGCATGACGATGGTCGTCGTCACCCACGAGATGGGCTTCGCCCGCTCCGCCGCCAACCGCGTCGTCTTCATGGCCGACGGGCGGATCCTGGAGGACCGCGCCCCCGAGGAGTTCTTCACCGCCCCGCGCAGCGAGCGCGCCAAGGACTTCCTCTCCAAGATCCTCTCGCACTGACCGGGGTGGGAACCATGCAGCGCACGCACCGACGCCCGGGCACCCTCGCCCTGCTGCTCGCCGTCGCCGGCCTCCTGCTGGCCGGCTGCGGCCGGCCCGGCAGTCCGCCCGTCAAGGGCCCGCAGCCCGACCAGCTCCCCGTCTACCAGGTCCGGTCCGGCTTCACCCTGCCGGACTCGGCCACCTGGAACCGGGCCAAGAAACGCGGGCGGCTGATCGTCGGCGCCAAGGAGGACCAGCCGTACCTCGGCGAGAAGGACCCGGCCACCGGCCGCTACTCCGGCTTCGACATCGAGATCGCCAAGATGGTGGCCGCGTCCCTGGGCTTCGACCCGGCGACCGGCGTCGAGTTCCGCACCATCGCCTCCGCCAACCGCGAGACCGCCCTCCAGAACGGTCAGATCGACTACTACGTCGGCACCTACACCATCAACGACAAGCGCAAGCAGCTCGTCGGCTTCGCCGGCCCCTACTACCAGGCCGGCCAGTCGCTCCTCGTCCGCACCGACGAGGAGGACATCCGCGGCCCGGCGGACCTCGACGGCAAGCGCGTCTGCTCCGCCGCCGGCTCCACCCCCTACCAGCGCATCCAGCAGGAATACCCGAAGGCCGAACTCGTCGCCTACGACACGTACTCGATCTGCGTCGACAACCTCCTCACCTACCAGGTCGACGCCGTCACCACCGACGACACCATCCTCATGGGCTACGCCGCCAAGGTCCCCGACGAACTGAAGCTCGCCGGGAAGCCGTTCTCGAAGGAGCCGTACGGGATCGGCGTGCCGCGCGGCGACACCGCGCTCCGGTTCGCCCTCGACGACGCCGTCGCCGCGCACCAGAGGAACGGCGACTGGAAGAAGGCGTACGACGCGACCCTCGGCCTCTCCGGCGTCCCCGCCCCGGCGCCGCCGCCCATCGACCGCTACCCGTCCGACTGAGGACCGCCACCGCTGACATGGACGTACTGACAGAGAACTTCTCGCTCTACGGCGAGGGTTTCCTCGGCACCCTCGAACTCACCGTCTACGCCTCGGCGCTCGCCCTCGTCCTGGGCTTCGTCATGGCCGCCTTCCGGGTCGCGCCCGTCGGATCCTTCCGGGTCTTCGGCACGGTCTGGGTCACCGTCCTCCGCAACACCCCGCTCACCCTGCTCTTCTTCGCGGTGATGCTGGGGCTGCCCCGCTTCGGGATCGTGCTGCCCTTCGAGCTGTTCGCGGTCCTCGCCCTCGGCTGCTACACCTCGGCCTTCGTCTGCGAGGCGCTGCGCTCGGGCATCAACACCGTCCCGGTCGGGCAGGGCGAGGCTGCCCGCAGCCTCGGGATGAGCTTCACCCAGACCCTCGGCACGGTCGTCCTGCCGCAGGCGTTCCGCTCGGTGATCCCGCCGATCGGCTCCACCCTGATCGCCCTCGCCAAGAACTCCGCCATCGCCGGCGCCTTCAGCGTCACCGAACTCCTGGGCACCTACAAGACCTTGAGCGAACTCGGCTACAACATCATCTGGACCTTCGTCTGGATCGCCGTCGGCTACCTGATCATCACCCTCGCCATCAGCGCGCTCTTCCACGCGATGGAGAAGCGCTGGGGGGTCGCCCGATGAGCCGTCCGCCGCAGGCCAGCGCCCTGTACGACCTCCCCGGCCCGCACGCCCGCCGCCGCCACCTCCTTTACGGCCTGGCCTCCACCGCCGTGATCCTCTGCATCGCCGCCTGGATCCTCTACCTCCTCTTCGACACCGGCCAGTTCACCGCCGTGAAGTGGCGGCCCTTCGTCTACGAGGGCATCCAGGAGCTGCTGCTCGAAGGGCTCGGCAACACCCTCAAGGCGTTCGCGCTCGCCGCCGTGCTGTCGCTGGCGCTCGGCGCGGTCCTCGCCACCGGACGGCTCTCCGACCACCGGCCGGTGCGCTGGATCGCCACCCTGCTGGTCGAGTTCTTCCGCGCCATGCCCGTACTGGTGATGATCTTCTTCATCTTCGTGGCGCTCAAGGTGCAGCCGCTGCCCGCGCTGGTCGCCGGACTCACCCTCTACAACGGCTCGGTGCTCGCCGAGGTCTTCCGGGCCGGCGTGCACGCCGTGCCGCGCGGGCAGGGCGAGGCCGCGTACGCCCTGGGCCTGCGCAAGACCCAGGTGATGACCTGGGTCCTGGTCCCGCAGGCGGTCCGCGCGATGCTGCCCGCCATCATCAGCCAGCTGGTGGTGGCGCTGAAGGACACCTCGCTCGGCTTCCTCATCACCTACGAGGAGTTCCTGCACGCGGGCAAGCTGATCGCCTCGAACCTGGACTACGACCTGCCGTTCATCCCGGTCGTCCTCGTCATCTCGCCGATCTACATCGGCCTGTGCATGCTGCTCTCCTGGTTCGCGACCTGGGTCGCGCGCCGGGAGCGCCGCGACCCCCGCACCAAGGGGGTGGACGTCGCTCCCGCCGCACCGGTGGTGACGCTGCCGGGCCGGGAGTGACCCCTCGACAGGCCCCCGCACGGGCCTGACACCGGCCCGGCAGCAGCCGTGATCACTCCTCCCGCACCGGCACCGACAGGTACGAGGGATCCGACGCGGGGGAGGAGAAGGTCAGCTGCGCGCCGGCCGGGTTGTGTTCGATGTACAGCGGGTCGACGGCGTCGACGACCAGCGCCAGCCGGTGGCCGGCCGGCACGTCGTAGGCCGTGGAGAACAGCTCCAGGTCCACGGCGAACGGCCGGCCGGGCGTCCGGTCGTGGAAGGTGTACGGGGCGTGGGACACCAGCTTCCCGATGCCGAGGGGGCCCACGTCGTAGAGGTACGCGACGAAGGTGCCGCTCGACGCGGTCGGCGTGACCGTGGTGTGCAGCACCGGGGTGCCGCGCACCGCCGCGCCGGAGTCGTACCGCCCGGACTGCCAGACGGCGGCGGAGGTGCGGGGGAGGAGCGGCACGGAGACGGCCGGCGGGGTCTGCGTCAGCTGGTCGAGGAGGTTGCTGAGGAGCACGACGCCGCCGTTGGCGCCGGAGTCCGCGCCGGTCCACAGGTGCTCGGGGTCGTTCAGGGTGAGCCGCTCGCGGTGCGTGTGGACGGACGCCCAGTCGGCGTAGCCCTCGTAGCCGCCGTCGGAGCGCGGCTTCAGCTGGACGGGCCGCTCGCGGTCGACGCCGTTGTCGGTGCCCTTCAGGTAGCGGTCGAACCAGCGGTGGGCGCTGGTCCAGGTGTCGTTGGGCAGGCCGAGGAGGCCGGTGGCCTCGGCGGTGGCGTGGTCGCCGGGGCGGAACTCCAGCCGCTTGGGGCCCTTCAGCTTCTCGAAGAAGCTCGCGTACTGGTTGGGCGGGAAGATGGTGTCGCCCCAGGCGTTGCCCAGCATGACCGCGGTGCCGTGGGCGTTGATCCGGTCGAGGTGGGTGGCGGCCGAGCGCTGCCGGCCCCAGGCGATCATCTCGTCCTCCTGGTCCAGGTTGGACGAGAGGAAGTCCTTGAGGACCTTCTCCAGTTCGGGTCCGGGGCGGCCGGTGAGGTAGCCGGCGCCGCCGAGCAGCGCGGCGGCCTGGAGGTGCTGGGTGCGGCCGCTGTAGATGGAGTCGATGAGGTCGGCCCAGCCGCTCAGCGCGGCGACGGCCTTGATCCGGGAGTCGTGGGCGGCGGCGAGCAGGCTGATGCCGGCGCCGTAACTGACTCCGGCCATACCGATCTTGCCGGGGTCGGCCGGGGTGTTGGCGAGCGCCCAGTCGATCACCCGGGACGCGTCGGCGACGTCCTTCGGGCCGGCGGTCTCGATCTCGCCGCCGGACTGCCAGAAGCCGCGCGAGTTGTAACTCACCACGACGTAGCCGGAGTCGGCGAGCTTCTGCGCCTGCGCCAGGTACTCGACCTGGGGCATGGCCCAGCTGGTCGGCAGCACGACGACGGGATGGCGGGTGGAGCCGCCGGCGCCGGCGGGCGTGACGACGTTGGCCTTGAGGACGGTGCCGCCGTCACCGGCGATGTCGACGAACCGGATCGTCGGGCCGGAGTCGGCGGCGTGGGCGGCGGGGGACAGTGCCAGGGCCGTCCCGGCCACCAGGGCGGCCGAGACGGCGAGAGCCAGGGGTGTACGCACGGGCCACTCCTCGATGGGGGGTCGCTGATGGGGGGGGGCAGCGAAGTGGCCCGACGGTAACCGCGCGGTGCTACCCGTGGTAACCGGTCGGTAAGTTACGTGCGGGTAACGATTGTGGGCCGCGGCCGGACCTCCCCGGCCGCCGCCAGGTCCGCGTACGCCTCCCGGTGCGCGCCGACGGCCACCAGGAACATCGCCAGGTCGGTCAGCGCCCGCGCCTCCGCGTCCCGGGCCGCGCCGGGGCGGCGGGCCAGGGCCACGCCCTCGTCGAAGAGCGGGCGCAGCGCGTCGAGGTTCCGGGGGGCCCGGTGGATCGCGCGCAGCGCGGCGCGGGCGGTGAGCCGCCGGTGCACGGCGGACAGGGCCGGCAGCCACCGCGCCGGATCCCCCTCGGCCCGCCCGGCGAGCGCCGCCTTCTCCGCATCCAGCGCGGGTACGGCGGCGGCGTACGCGCGCTTCACGTCGGGGGACCAGTGGTGGTCGTCCTCGCCGAAGCAGGGGCCCGGCGCCTCCGGCGACGCCGGCGGTTCGTCCGGGCGGACGGAGAGGAGGAACAGGGTCGCCCACCAGGAGGGGAGGGTGCCCCACTTCGTGGGCTTCCCGGCCTCCGCGAGCCGCGCCAGGACGTCCAGCGCCTCCCGCCGGATCGCCCCGGCCTCACCGGAGCTTCCCGTCCGGTCGAGCAGGTCCGCCTGGTGGCGCAGCGCCCAGACCAGGACCGCCTGAGGCTCCCGGCCCTCCGCGGCGCCCGCGCGCGCGGCGTCCAGGAACTCCCCGAGGCACCCGGCCGCCTCATCGCCCTGCCCCGCCGCCTCCAGCCGGGCCGCGCGGGCGACCGCCGGCCAGAACTCCGTCCTCTCGTCGCCCGCCGGCGGCACCTCCGCCGCCAGCGCCTCGGCGAACCGCCCCTCCTCGGAGAGGGCGACGACCAGGCGCCGCGACCCGTACCCGGGACGGGGCACCTGCCCGCGCCCGAACCCCTCCCGTCCCACGGCCGCCGACTCCGCGCACACCGCCAGCGCCTCGGCCCTGCGCCCCCGGCCGAACAGCAGCGTCGCGTACGACCCGAGCGCCCGGCACAGGACCTCCGTCCGCAGGTGGTGGTCCGGCCGGAGCAGCCGCGCCGCCGCGACCGCCTCCCGCGCCAGCTCCTCCGCCCGCTCCGGCGTCGCCGCCCGCGTCCAGCTGAGCCGGCTCGCCAGCTTCGGCGCGTACACGTCCGGGCTCACCGGCGCCAGCACCCGGTAGGCGTCCAGCGTCTGATCCTCGCTCAGCCGCCCGGATCCCAGCAGCAGCACCCGCGCCCGCATCACCGCTTCCTCGTCCACAGCCCCCGCGCTCCCCGTCTCGCCCCTGTGTGTCATGGCGGAGATTCTGGGAGCTCGCCGCCATCCCGGACAAGGCGCGCGAACTGTGCGTTCCGTCCTACGAAAAACGCCTCTGACCTGTCATGATGGACACGTCTTCACCTCTGCTCCAGGCTTGGCCCGTGCAGCCGACGAGCCTTCCCGATGTCTTCGATCCCCGGATCCACGCCGCCGGGCCGCCCCACGACGCCTTTTGGGAGCTGCGCGACCGGGCGCCCGTCGCCTGGCAGGAGGAACCCGCGGTGCTGGGGTGGCCGGCCGGGAGCGGCTTCTGGGCGGTGAGCCGGCACGCCGACGTCGTGCGGGTGCTCAAGGACGCGGAGACGTACTCCTCGTGGCTCGGCGCCACCCAGATCCGCGACCCCGACCCCGCCGACCTTCCCTTCATCCGGCGCATGATGCTCAATCAGGATCCGCCGGAGCACGGCCGGCTGCGGCGGCTGGTCAGCCGGGCGTTCACGCCGGGGCGGATCGAGCGGTTCGAGGCGACCGCCCGCGTACGGGCCCGCCGGCTGCTCGCGGCGGCCGTCGCCGAGGGAGGCGGGGGCGGCGAGGTCGACCTCGTCCGGGCCGTCACCGACGACTACGCGCTCCTCAACCTCACCGACCTGCTCGGCGTACCGGCGTCCGACCGCGCGCTGCTGCACGCCTGGACCGAACGGGTCATCGCCTACCAGGACCCGGACGAGCCGCCCGTCCTCGACGCCGCCGGGCGGCCCGTCAATCCGCGGTCACCGGCGATGCTCGCCGAGATGTTCGCGTACGCCCAGGAACTCGCCGCGTACAAGCGAGCCCACCCCGCCGACGACCTCATGACCACCCTCGCCACCACCGAACTCGCCGACGCCGAAATGGAGATGTTCTTCTTCCTGCTCACCGTCGCCGGCAACGACACCGTGCGGTCGGCGGCCCCGGGCGGCGTTCTCGCCCTCTGTGCGCACCCCGGCGAGCAGGCCGGGTTCTGGCGGGGCGAGACGGGCACGGACACCGCCGTGGACGAACTGCTGCGCGTCCACCCGCCGGTGCTGTCCTTCCGCCGCACCGCCGCCCGGGACACCGTCCTCGCCGGGACCCGGATCGCCGCCGGGGACAAGGTCGTCGTCTTCCACGTCTCCGCCAACCACGACGAACGCGTCTTCCCCGACCCGCACCGCCTGGACCTCGGCCGCCGCCCGAACCCGCACGTCTCCTTCGGTGACGGCCCGCACGTCTGTCTCGGCGCCCACTTCGCCCGTCTGCAACTCCGCGTCTTCTACGAGGAGTTGCGGGAAGCGTGCGTGGGCGTGGAGTCCGCCGGGCCGCCCCGGCGGCTCGTCTCCAACTTCATCAACGGGATCACGTCGCTGCCGGTGCGGCTGCGGGAGCCCTGAGCGCGGCCCGCGTCACGTCCGCCACCAGCTCGACCACGTCGGGGCCGTACGCCTGGGAGTTGACCACCCGCAGCAGCAGGACGAACGAGCCGCCCCGGTGGGTGCGGGCCAGCCGCTCGTGGTGCCGGGCCAGATAGCGGCTCGCCGCCTGGTTGGTGATCGCCCGCTGCCCGCAGAAGAGGAAGACCGGGCGCCCGCCCTCGCCCGCGGTGATCCGCGCGAGCACGACGTACTCGACGGCGCCCGGTTCCATCCGGTACCGCTCGCCGCCCACCTCGATCGCGCCCCGCTCCTCGACCGGTTCCGGCTCCGTGTTCATGGTCAGGCCGGGCATGAGCGTCCCGAGGTGAGCGGCGGTCCGCCGATTCGACCCGGGGCCGCCGACGCAGAACTCCGTGCGGTCCCCGAAGCCCAGATGGGTCCGGTCGTGCTGGACGATCTGCGCCTGCGCCCGGCAGTCCTTCACCAGCGCGGCCAGTTCCAGCAGCGCGAACACGTCGAAGCGGTGCACCGCCCCGTCGCCGCCCGCCTCGCGGTTGACGACGAGCAGGCACTCCGCGTGGTCCGGCAGACCGAAGAACGCCTGCTTGCGGCGGAGCCGGCGCCGCCACAGGTACGTCCGGGCGATCCAGCCCAGCGCCGCGCTCAGGCCGGTCGCCAGCACGCCGAGCACGATGTTCCGCAGGTCCTCGTCCATAGGGGCGCATGCTAGCGGCGGTCGGGTGACCGTTCGAGAGGGGCGGAGGGGCTTCCCCGCGCGGGCGAGGTGCGGAAGTTACGGTGCGAGGCGTCACGGTGACGGGAGGTCAGGGATGCGCCGGTCGGTCTGGCGGTACGGAATGATCGCGGCGGCCACCGCGACGGCACTGTCACTGGGAGCCGCGGCCCCGCCCGGGAGCGCGGCCCCGCCGAGGACCGCGCCGCCCGCCAAGGTGCCCGTCGCCGTCGGGTTCGGCGGCGCCGTCGCCAGCGTCGACGCCGACGCGAGCGCCGCCGGCGTCGAGATCCTGCGCCGGGGCGGCAACGCCGTCGACGCGGCCGTCGCGGTCGCCGCCGCCCTCGGCGTCACCGAGCCCTACTCGGCCGGCATCGGCGGAGGCGGCTACCTCGTCCACTACGACGCCGCGAGCCGTACCGTCCACACCGTCGACGGCCGCGAGACCGCGCCGGCCTCCGCCGACGCCGGCCTGCTCACCGAGGAGGGCGCCCCGCTCCCCTTCGAGGAGGCGATGACCAGCGGCCTTTCCGTCGGCACCCCCGGCACCCCCGCCACCTGGGCGACAGCCCTCGACGCCTGGGGCAGCCTGCCGCTCGGCGAACTCCTCGCCCCCGCCGAACGTTTGGCCCGCGACGGCTTCACCGTCGACGCCACCTACCGCGCGCAGACCGCCGACAACGAGGCCCGGTTCCGCGACTTCCCGGCCTCCGCCGCCCTCTTCCTGCCCGGCGGCCGGCTCCCCGAGGTCGGCCAGGTCGTGAAGAACCCCGACCTGGCCCGTACGTACGCCCTCCTCGCCGAGCGCGGCGCCGGCGCGCTCTACCGGGGCCCGCTCGCCCGCGACATCGTCCGGACCGTCCGCACCCCGCCGGTCCGCCCGGGCGCGCGCCGCGTCGTCCGCCCCGGCGACCTGACGGAGCGGGACCTGGCCGCGTACCGGACCGTCCGGCGCGCGCCCACCGAGACCCGCTACCGGGGGCTCCGCGTGCTGAGCGTGCCCCCGTCGTCCTCCGGCGGCACGACCGTCGGGGAGGCCCTCAACATCCTGGAGGGCACCGACCTGTCCGCGGTCCCCGAGGCGCGCTACCTCCACCGGCTCGTGGAGGCGAGCCGGATCGCCTTCGCCGACCGGGGCCGCTGGGTCGGGGACCCGGCCTTCGCGCCGGTGCCGGTCCGGGGCCTGCTGTCCCAGCGGTACGCCGACTCCCGCGCCTGCCTGATCCGCGACGACGCCGTCCTGTCCAGCCCGCTGGCCGCCGGCGACCCCCGGAACCCGGTGCCGTGCGCGACCGGCGGGGCCGTGGTGCCGCCGTTGTACGAGGGCGAGAACACCACTCATCTGACGGTGGCCGACCGGTGGGGGAACGTCGTCGCCTACACGCTGACGATCGAGTCCACGGGCGGCAGCGGCATCACCGTCCCCGGCCGCGGCTTCCTGCTCAACAACGAGCTCACCGACTTCTCCTTCACCCCCGCGCACCCGGAGGTGCCGGACCCCAACCTGCCGGGTCCGGGCAAGCGCCCGCGCTCCTCGATCGCGCCGACCGTCGTGCTCGACGGGGACGGCCGGCCGGTCGTGGCCCTCGGCTCGCCGGGCGGCGCGACCATCGTCACCACCGTCCTGCAGACCCTCACCGGCTTCCTCGACCGGGGCCTGCCGCTCGTCGACGCCATCGCCGCCCCGCGCGCCAGCCAGCGCGACCGGCCCGCGACCGACCTCGAACCGGCGCTCTGGGACAGCCCCCTGCGGCCCGCGCTCGAAGCGCTCGGGCACACCTTCCGGCGCACCCCGGAGATCGGCGCTGCCACCGGCGTCCAGCGCCTGCCCGGCGGGCGCTGGCTCGCCGCCGCCGAGACCGTCCGCCGCGGCGGCGGCTCCGCGATGGTCGTCCGCCCGGAGCGGTGAACTACAGGGCCGTCAGGACACGGGGGCCCGCGTCGGTCACGGCGACGGTGTGTTCGGCGTGGGCGGCGCGGGAGCCGTCGAGGGTACGGATCGTCCAGCCGTCCCGGGCGGTGTAGTGGCCGTCGCCGCCGCCCCCGACCAGCATCGGCTCGATCGCCAGCACCATGCCGGCGCGCAGCCGCATCCCGCGCCCCGGGCGGCCCTCGTTCGGCACCCCCGGGTCCTCGTGCATGGCGCGGCCGATGCCGTGCCCGCCGAAACCGTCCGGGATGCCGTACCCGGCCTTCCGGCACACGGTGCCGACGGCGTGCGCGATGTCGCCGATCCGGTTGCCGACGACCGCCGCCTCGATCCCCGCCGCCAGCGCCTCCTCCGCGGCGCCGATCAGCCGGGTGTCCTCGGGACGCGCGCGGCCGACCGTGAAGCTGACCGCCGCGTCGCCGACCCAGCCGCGCAGCTCGGCCCCGCAGTCCACCGAGACCAGGTCGCCGTCCCGCAGGACGGTCCCGTCCGGGATGCCGTGCACGATCGCGTCGTTGACGGACACGCAGGTCACGCCCGGGAAGGGCACCGGCGCCCAGTCCGGGCGGTAGCCCAGGAAGGGCGACGTGGCGCCGGCCTCGGCCAGCACCTCCCGCGCCGCCCGGTCCAGGGCGGCGGCCGGCACGCCGGGGGCGGCCAGCTCCCGGGCCGCCGCCAGGGCGCGGGCCACGATCCGGCCCGCCTCGCGCATGGCCGCCAGGTTCTCTTCGCTCTTGATCTCCACCATTCCCATTACTATACCGGTATAAGAATCGGTGTCCTGTCGATAGGGGAATCGGACACCTACCGGTATAAGAATCGGGACGGGGCGGCGCCGGGCCGGTACAGTGGGCCCATGGTGCGCACCCCCCTGACCCCGGAAGAGCGCGAGCGCGGCGAGCGGCTCGGGCAGCTGCTGCGCGAGGCCCGCGGCGCCCGGTCGATGGTCGAGGTCGCCGCGGCGGCCGGCCTGTCGGCCGAGACCCTGCGCAAGATCGAGACCGGCCGCGCCCCCACCCCGGCCTTCTTCACCGTCGCCGCCCTCGCCGGCGTCCTCGACCTCTCCCTGGACGACCTGCTCCTCCGCAGCGCCCTGCTGCCCGCCTGACCCGGCCCCCCCGGGCCCGTCCTCCGCGTCAGCCCGACACCGCGAGCTGCACCCGGCTGTGCCGGGGCGCCTCGATCTCGTCCAGCAGCGCCAGCGCCAGATCGGCGTGGGCGATCCGGCCGGGGCCGGGCACGACCGCGCCGACCGCCGTCCGGTAACCGCCGGCGGGCACGGCCTCCGCGCTCAGGTCCAGCGGCGGCACCACCATCAGCCAGTCCAGCTCCGGCCCGGCCGTCGCCGCCAGCAGCTCGAACTCCACCACGTGCCCCTGCGCGAAGGCCCGCCACTCGCCGGGGAAGCCCGGCGCGTCCATCAGCCGCACCCCGGACGCGTCCGCCAGCGTGGTGGCGATCCCGAGCGTCAGCAGCCGGCCCACCCCGGCCTCAGTGAGCCCCGCGACCAGCGCCTTCGCCGTCGCCGCGAAGAACTCCTCCGACGGCACGTCCAGCCGGACCGAGGCGTGCAGCGCCGCGTCGTGCCCGGCGGCGAGCGCCGCCACCGACCCCGGGTCCGTCGCGTCGCCCCGCACCACCGCCACGCCCGCCCGCTCCAGACCCGGATGACGCGCCGGGTCCCGTACCACCGCCGTCACCCGGTGCCCCCGGGCCACCGCCTCCGTCACGGCCGCGCGGCCGACCCGGCCGCCGGCGCCGAACACGATGATCTTCTTGCTGTCGTCGCTCTTCCTGCTGTCGTCGCTCATGGCAGGGACCGTAGGACGGAGGTGCCCGGTTACTTCAACGGTACCGGCGCCACTACCGTCGGACGCATGAGCGAACTGCCCCCGATCGCCGCCCGGTTCGACGACCCGGCCTGCGCCGACGGCGCCGTCCAGCCCTTCCGCGTCGGCGACAAGTGGACCGGTGTGGTGCTGCGCTGCCTGGAGGACGGCTCCGCGCGCCGGTTCGGCGAACTCCGCGCCGCCCTCCCCTGGATCACCCCCAAGGTCCTCACCGAGACCCTGCGCGCGATGGAACGCAGAGGCTTCCTCACCCGCAGCGCGTACGACGAGAACCCGCCGCGCGTCGAGTACGCCCTCACCCCGCTCGGCCGCTCCCTCCTCGGCCCGCTCGACACGGCCTGCGCCTGGGCCCGCGCCCACGGCGCCGAGATCGGCTCCGCCCGCGCCGCGTACCCGGCGGACGGCCCGGCGTAGGCTCGGCGGTCATGACGACCGACGGATCCATCCCCGAAGAGCTGCGGCGAGCCCGCTACCTCAGCCTCACCACCTTCCGGAAGAACGGGACCGGGGTCGCCACCCCCGTCTGGTACGCCGTCGAGGACGGGCGGGTGTACGTGTGGACCCGCACCGACTCCTGGAAGGTCAAGCGGCTCCGCAACGACCCCCGCGTCGAACTGGCCGTCTGCGACGTGCGCGGCAACGTGCCCGACGGCGCCGCCCGCACCCCCGGCACCGCCCGGCTGGTCACCGGCGACGAGCTGCGGCACGTCCGCCGGCTGCTCTCCCGCAAGTACACCTACCAGTTCTGGCTCGTCGACTGGCCGGCCACGATCGCCCGCCTCGGCAAGCGCCCTCACACCGGCATCGTCGTCACCCTGTGACCCGCCGGTACGCCGCCGATGTGGTCCCCGGGGCACGGAAAGGAAAACGGTCCGTAGCCGTCCCGTAACACGACTGCGGTGCAATGCCCTGCGGCGGACCGGAAGGTCCCCTTCTACCGCAGGGCAGGTGCGCGCATGACGGTCCCTCACATCCCGTCCGAGATGGCGGAGTTCATCCACTGGCTCGGCGGGCTCGCGGCCCGCGCCGAGCGGGCCGGCGGCTGGTGGACCGTCTTCGCCGAACGGGACCCCGACGGGCTGCGCGCCTGCCTCGACGGCACCGAACTGCTGCCCTGGGACGTCGTCGAGTCCCTGCTCCAGGACGTGGGCGAGGCGCCGGAGCGGGGGAGGGGACTGTACGAGGCCGCCGCCGCCGTCCACGACCGCGGACCCGGCGGCGCCGACGCGCTGACCGCCCGCCGCGACCTGATGGAACGCGAACGCCGGCACGCCGAGGCCCGCGTCGCGGAACTGCGCCGGTGGATCCGCACCGCCGGCCCCGAGGAAGCGGCCCGGCTCGCGCACGACCTCGCCTGGACCCGCGACGACCACGCCCGCGCCACGTCCCGGATCGCGGACCTCACCGCCCGGCTCGACCGCCTGGAACGCACTCGGCGGCCCGACACGGCCCCGGACGCCGGGCCCGCGCCGGACCGGCCGCGGCCCCGCGGCGCCCGGTACGCCTGGGCCGGGGCCGACGCCGTCGAGGGGCCCGCGCCCGTCGCCGTACCCGATCTGCCCGGCGGCGGGGCCGAACCGCGCGGCGCCCGGTTCCGGCTGCGGGGCCCGAGCGGCTCCCGTACCGCCGGCGCACCGGAGACCGACGGCGCCGCGCCCACCCCGACCCCCGCCGGCGACCCGGCGGAGGCCGACCGGGCCGCCGCCAACGCGGTCTACGCCCTTCAGCGGCTGCGCGCCCAGGGCCGTACCGGCGAGGCGCACGAGCTGCTGTGCGAGGCGCTCGGCGGGCCGCCCGCCCGGCTCCCCGCGCTCGCCGCCGCACTGCACCGGGCCGGTTTCGGCGCCGACTGGGACACCCTGCTGTGGGAGGCGTCCTCGCTGCCGCCCGCCCGGCTCGCCGCCGTCGCCGGGGCGCTCGCCGACGCGGGCCGCGCGGAGGACTGCGAGCAACTGCTCCGCCAGGGCGTCGCCCGGCCCGTCGAGGAACTGGCCGGAGCCGTCGCCGCGCTCGTCACCGAGGGCCACGACGACGAGGCGCGGGCGCTGCTCACCGCGTTCATCCGGGTGCGCACGCCCGAGGAGGCGGCCCGGCTCGCGGCGGTGGACCCGGCGCTGCTGATGCCCCGGCTCGGCGCGGCGGCCCGCGCCCTGTCGCCCGCCGCCGACCGCGCCCTGCGGCACGCGCTCCGGGTCGGCGGCGTCCTGGCGCCCTGAGGAGTTCTGGGGGGGTGAAGGAGGGAGGGGATCAAGGGGACCAGTCGTCACGTGTCGGTACGTGTCCGGTGTGGACCGCTCCGGTATGAAACATGATCGACTGTGCTGCTTCCGGGCGGCGCTCTTGCTCCGGGGTGTGACGGGGCTTACGTTCTCCTCCTACGCACCGTGTCTACGGGCGTAGAGGCTCTCTGACGCCGTGCCGAAGGAGCAGCTCATGACCGTCGTACGCGCCGCCCTCGTCCAGGCGACCTGGACCGGCGACACCGAATCCATGATCGCCAAGCATGAGGAGCACGCCCGCGAGGCGGCCCGGCAGGGCGCCCAAGTGATCGGCTTCCAGGAGGTGTTCAACGCCCCCTACTTCTGCCAGGTCCAGGAGCCCGAGCACTACCGCTGGGCCGAGCCCGTCCCGGACGGCCCCACCGTCACCCGGATGCGGGCGCTGGCCCGCGAGACCGGCATGGTGATCGTCGTCCCGGTCTTCGAGGTCGAGTCGGAGGGCTTCTACTACAACACGGCCGCCGTGATCGACGCCGACGGCCGCTACCTCGGCAAGTACCGCAAGCACCACATCCCCCAGGTCAAGGGGTTCTGGGAGAAGTACTACTTCCGCCCGGGGAACGCCGGCTGGCCCGTCTTCGACACGGCCGTCGGCAAGGTCGGCGTCTACATCTGCTACGACCGCCACTTCCCCGAGGGCTGGCGCCAACTCGGCCTCAACGGCGCCCAGCTGGTCTACAACCCGTCGGCCACCCACCGCGGCCTCTCGTCCTACCTCTGGCAGCTGGAGCAGCCCGCCGCCGCCGTCGCCAACGAGTACTTCGTCGCCGCCATCAACCGCGTCGGCGTCGAGGAGTACGGCGACAACGACTTCTACGGCACCAGCTACTTCGTCGACCCGCGCGGCCGGTTCGTCGGCGACGTCGCCTCCGACAAGGAGGAGGAACTCGTCGTCCGCGACCTGGACTTCGGCCTCATCGAGGAGGTCCGGCAGCAGTGGGCCTTCTACCGCGACCGCCGCCCCGACGCGTACGACGGGCTGGTCCGGCCGTGAACAGCCTGCACGCCCGCCACCGCGCCGTCCTCCCCGACTGGCTCTCGCTCTACTACGACGAGCCGATCGAGCTCACCCACGGCGAGGGCCGGTACGTCTGGGACGCCGACGGCCGCCGCTACCTGGACTTCTTCGGCGGCATCCTCACCACCATGACCGCCCACGCCCTCCCCGAGGTCACCAAGGCGGTCGCCGAACAGGCCGGCCGGATCCTCCACTCCTCCACGCTCTACCTCAACCGGCCCATGGTGGAGCTCGCCGAACGGATCGCCGCCCTCTCCGGCATCCCCGACGCCCGCGTCTTCTTCACCACCTCCGGCACCGAGGCCAACGACACGGCCCTGCTCCTCGCCACCGCGTACCGCCGCTCGCACCACATCCTGGCGATGCGCAACAGCTACCACGGCCGCTCCTTCTCCACCGTCGGCGTCACCGGCAACCGCTCCTGGTCGCCCACCGGCCTCTCCCCGCTCCAGACCCTGTACGTGCACGGCGCGGTCCGCACCCGCGGCCCCTTCGCCGGGCTCACAGACGAGCGGTTCACCGAGGCGGCCGTCGCCGACCTGGAGGACCTGCTGGGCCAGACCCGCGCCGGGGTGGCCGCGCTCATCGCCGAACCCGTCCAGGGCGTCGGCGGCTTCACCTCTCCGCCCGACGGCCTCTACGCCGCCTTCCGCCGCGTCCTCGACCGGCACGGCATCCTGTGGATCTCCGACGAGGTGCAGACCGGCTGGGGCCGCACCGGCGACCACTTCTGGGGCTGGCAGGCGCACGCCCAGGCCGGACCGCCCGACCTGCTCACCTTCGCCAAGGGCATCGGCAACGGCATGTCGATCGGCGGAGTGGTCGCCCGCGCCGAGATCATGAACTGCCTGGACGCCAACTCCCTCTCCACCTTCGGCGGTTCGCCCGTCACCATGGCCGCAGGGCTGGCCAACCTCGGCTACCTCCTCGACCACGACCTCCAGGGCAACGCGCGCCGGGTCGGCGGACTCCTCATCGAACGGCTCCGCGCCGCCGCCGCGGGTGTCGACGCCGTCCGCGAGATCCGCGGCCGGGGCCTCATGATCGGCATCGAGCTCGCCGACCCGGCCACCGGGCGCGCCGCCCCCGAAGCCGCCGCCGCCGTCCTGGAAGCGGCCCGCGCCGGCGGCCTCCTCATCGGCAAGGGCGGCGGCCACGACACCAGCGCCCTGCGCGTCGCGCCCCCGCTGTCGCTCACCGTCGCCGAGGCCGAGGAAGGCGCCGCCGTCCTCGAACAGGCCCTCAGATCCCTCCAGTGACAGGGGAGTAGCCCGTGAGCACCCGAACCCTCGTCCGGGGCGGCCTCGTCGTCACCGCCTCCGACGAACTCCACGCCGACGTCCTCGTCGAGGACGGCCGCGTCGCCGCCCTCGCCGCCCACGGCTCCGACACGGCGGCCGGCTGGACCGCCGACCGCGTCCTCGACGCCACCGACCGCTACGTCATCCCGGGCGGCGTCGACGCCCACACCCACATGGAGCTGCCCTTCGGCGGCACCTTCGCCTCCGACACCTTCGAGACCGGCACCCGCGCCGCCGCCTGGGGCGGCACCACCACGATCGTCGACTTCGCCGTCCAGTCCGTCGGCCGCCCCCTCCGCGAGGGCCTGGACACCTGGTACGCGAAGGCCGACGGGAACTGCGCGATCGACTACGCGTTCCACATGATCATGTCGGACGTCACGCCGACCACCCTCCGCGAGATGCCCCTCCTGATCGAGGAGGGCATCACCTCCTTCAAGCTCTTCATGGCCTACCCCGGCGTCTTCTACTCGGACGACGGGCAGATCCTGCGGGCCATGCAGGTCGCGGCCGGCACCGGCGGGCTGATCATGATGCACGCGGAGAACGGCATCGCGATCGACGTCCTGGTGGAGCAGGCCCTGGCCCGCGGCGAGACCGATCCCCGCTTCCACGGCGAGGTCCGCAAGGCGCTGCTGGAGGCGGAGGCCACCCACCGGGCGATCCAGCTGGCACGGGTCGCGGGCAGCCCCCTGTACGTCGTGCACGTGTCGGCGCGGGAGGCGGTGGCCGAACTGGCGGCGGCGCGGGACCTGGGCCTGCCGGTCTTCGGCGAGACCTGCCCGCAGTACCTGTTCCTGTCGACGGACAACCTGGCGGAGCCGGACTTCGAGGGCGCCAAGTACGTGTGCAGCACGCCCCTGCGCCCGAAGGAGCACCAGGCGGCGCTCTGGCGCGGCCTGCGCACCAACGACCTCCAGGTGGTCTCCACCGACCACTGCCCGTTCTGCTTCACCGGCCAGAAGGAGCTGGGCCGGGGCGACTTCTCGAAGATCCCCAACGGCCTCCCGGGCGTGGAGAACCGCATGGACCTCCTCCACCAGGCGGTCGTCGACGGGCACATCTCGCGGCGCCGCTGGATCGAGATCGCCTGCGCGACCCCGGCGAGGATGTTCGGCCTCTACCCGCAGAAGGGCACGATCGCGCCGGGCGCCGACGCCGACCTCGTCATCTACGACCCGCACGCCACCCAGGTGCTCTCGGCGGAGACCCACCACATGAACGTCGACTACTCGGCGTACGAGGGGAGGACGGTCACCGGCCGGGTCGAGACCGTCCTCTCGCGCGGCGAACTCGTCCTCGACCAGCGGACGTACGTCGGCCGCGCCGGCCACGGCACGTTCATCCCCCGCTCCACCTGCCAGTACCTGAACTAGGAGGCCGCTTCGTGGACTTCGGACTCGTCCTGCAGACCGACCCGCCCGCCTCGCAGGTCGTCGGCCTGATGCGCCGGGCGGAGCGCAACGGCTTCCGCTACGGCTGGACCTTCGACTCCGCCGTGCTCTGGCAGGAACCCTTCGTCATCTACAGCCAGATCCTCGAACACACCACCAAGCTCCGCGTCGGTCCCATGGTCACCAACCCGGGGACGCGCACCTGGGAGGTGACGGCCTCCACCTTCGCCACCCTCAACGACATGTTCGGCAACCGCACCGTCTGCGGCATCGGCCGCGGCGACTCCGCCATGCGCGTCGCCGGCCGCCGCCCGAACACCCTGGCCCGCCTGGGCGAGGCCATCGACGTCATCCGCGACCTGGCGGAGGGCCGCGAGGCGACCGTCGACGGCAACCCGATCCGCATCCCCTGGATCAAGAACGGGAAGCTGCCGGTGTGGATGGCCGCCTACGGCCCCAAGGCCCTCGCCCTCGCCGGGCAGAAGGCCGACGGCTTCATCCTCCAGCTCGCCGACCCGTTCCTCACCGAGTGGATGGTCAAGGCGGTCAGGAACGCGGCCCAGGAGGCGGGCCGCGACCCCGGCGCCCTCACCATCTGCGTCGCCGCCCCCGCCTACGTCACCGCCGACGACTCGCCCGAGGCCCTGGCCCACGCCCGCGATCAGTGCCGCTGGTTCGGCGGCATGGTCGGCAACCACGTCGCCGACCTCGTCGCCAAGTACGGCGAACACTCCTCCATGGTCCCCGACGCACTCACCGCGTACATCAAGGACCGCCAGGGCTACGACTACTCCCACCACGGCCGCGCCGGCAACCCCGACACCGCCTTCGTCCCCGACGAGATCGTCGACCGCTTCTGCCTCCTCGGCCCCGCCGAGGCCCACGTCGCCAAGCTCCGCCGGCTCAAGGACCTCGGCGTCGACCAGTTCGCCGTCTACGCCATGCACGACCACCGCGAGGGCACCATCGACGCGTACGGCTCCGGCGTCATCCCCGCCATCAACGGCTGAACGGCTCCGGCGCACCCCGGCGCGGCCCCGTGCGCGCCGGCCGCTCGGCCCGGCCCCGCAGGGCGACTAGCCCGCACCGGTGGCGCTCCCGCGCGTTCCCCGGCGCGGCACACCGGCGGGGCGGGCGGGGACGCCTAGCGTCGGGGCCGCACACGCGTGCAGCCCCCTCACCCCGCCCCGCCCCCTCACGCAGAGGAGTGATCCATGGCGTCCCGGCTCAACCCGTACATCAGCTTCACCGGCCAGGCGAAGCAGGCCATCGACTTCTACCAGGACGTGTTCGGCGGAACGCCGGAGGTCAACACCTACGCCCAGTTCGGCCAGGCGCCGCCCGGGTACGAGGACAAGATCATGCACGGCATGCTGGAGACCCCCGCCGGCTTCACGCTCATGGTCTCCGACAACCCGCCCGGCATGGACCTCACCGTCGGCAACAACATCAGCATCAGCCTCAGCGGCGACGACGACGCCGAACTCCGCGGCTACTGGGACAAGCTCACCGCCCGCGGCACGGTCTCCGTCCCCCTGGAGAAGCAGATGTGGGGCGACGTCTTCGGCATGTGCACCGACGAGTTCGGCGTCACCTGGATGGTGAACATCGCGGGCACCCCCTCCTGACCGCCCTGACCACCGGAAACGTGGGTGAGAAGCACCTCGGACACCTGGTAGATTGATGTCCGTCGCCGCGGGGAACACCCCGCGAGCCGACAGACACCTTGTCCGGGTGGCGGAATGGCAGACGCGCTAGCTTGAGGTGCTAGTGCCCTTTATCGGGCGTGGTAAGCGGTGATCCTGGTGTTCACGGCGGGGGTGTCCGTGGCGCAGCCGTGGCCGTAGGAGACCAGGGCGGCCAGGGTGGGGCGGCCGGTGGGGGAGCGGTGGACCAGGGGGCCGCCGGAGTCGTAGACGCAGGTGTCGCGGCCGGGCGTCCAGGTGCAGAGCTGGGCCGGGGTGAGGCCGTCGACGCCGCGGAGAGTGCAGGCGGAGTTGGGGAGGGTGTCGAGGGTGACCGCGCGGAGGACCGGGGACGGGGCGCCGCCGAAGGCGGTCGCGCCCCAGCCGGCGGCCTCCAGGCGGGCGCGGGCGAACGATGCGCCGGGGGCGGGGAGCGCCACCGGGCGGATGCGGGGGTTCGCGCGGACCGGGGACGCCAGGGTGATGACGGCGAGGTCGTCGTGCTGGGTGCGGGGGTCGTAGCGGGGGTGGAGCGTGAAGCGGGCGGGGCGGGCCACGCGCGCGTGGCGCGACTCGGCCGCCGTCCGCAGGTCGTGCTCGCCGAGGTGCACCGCGACCCGGCCGGTGTCGGCGTACGAGCCGGTCAGGCAGTGCGCGGCCGTCAGCACGTGCCGGGGGCCGATCAGCGCGCCGCCGCAGAACGGGCGGCGGCGCTCCACGTCGACCAGGACCGCCGCGTACGGGTACGCCCCCGGGGCCGCCTCCTCGCCGCCGACGATCGCCGCGGCCTCGCGCGGCGCGAGCGGCGCCGCTGCCAGGAGTACGCCCAGGAGTGCGCCCGGCAGCGTCGCCGTCCGTGCTCGTGACCGTCGCCGTGTGCCGTGCATCGTGCCCTCCGTGGTGGTCGGCCCGGTGTGTCCGTGACGTCAACGAGCCGATGACGGGCCGGTCACCCCGCGCGGGGCCGTCGCCGCCAGCGCCGCGATCGCCAGGGCCGCGACCGCGAGCAGCAGCGTCACCGTACGGAACGCCTCGGGCCAGCCGCCGGCGTCCGGGCCCAGGCGGGGGAAGAGGACCAGGCCCGCGAGCGCGGTGCCGAGGACGCCCGCCGCCTCCTGCGCCGTACCGAGCACCCCGGCGGCCGTCCCGGCCAGCGCCTGCCGTACGCCCGCGAGCGCCGCGGCCGTCAGCGGCGCCATGAGCAGGCCCATGCCGGCGCCGGTCACCGCCAGGCCGGCGACCAGACCCGACGGCGGCCCCGGGGCCGGTACCGACGGGGCCGCCCAGCCCACCGCGGCCAGTCCCGCCGCCAGCACCACCCCGCCGACCACCGGAAGCCGCCGCCCCAGCCGGCCGGCGAGCCGCCCCGTCGCCAGCGACGTCACCAGGAACGCGGCGTTGAGCGCCACCCCGAGCAGCCCCGCGGCGAGCGGGCTCATCCCCAGGCCGTCCTGCAGGTACAGCGACAGGACGAACGTGAGCCCCGCCGAGCTGCCGAACAGCAGCGCCACGGCCGCCACCCCGCGCCCGAACCCGGCGGCCCGCAGCACCTCCGGCGCCAGCAGCGGAGCCCGGCCCGCCGCGATCCGGCGCCGCTGGTGCGCGGCGAACGCCCCGGCCAGCGCGACGGCGCCCGCCAGCCCCGGCCACCCCCAGGCCGGCCACGCGGCCTCGGCCCCCGCGACCAGCGGCAGCACCAGCGCCACCAGCGCCGCCGTCGACAGCAGCACCCCCACCGGGTCGAGCGCCCCGCGCGCGCGGCGCGGGCGTCCGTCCAGCGCCGGCAGCAGCCGGATCAGGGCCAGCGCCAGCAGGCCGAGCGGTACGTTGACGAGGTAGCAGGCCCGCCAGCCGAGCCCCGCCACGTCCGCCGCGAGCAGCAGCCCGCCGACGGCCTGCCCGCCCGTCCCGGCGAGCCCGGCGGTCGCCCCGTACCAGGCGAAGGCCCGCGCCCGGTCCGCGGACCCGGGGAACAACCTGCCGATCAGCGCCAGCACCTGAGGACCCATCAGTGCCGCCGCGGCGCCCTGCGCGATCCGCCCGGCCACCAGGACCTCCGGCGTACCCGCGAGGCCGCAGAGGGCCGAGGCGGCCGTGAAGAGGGCGAGGCCCGCGGCGAAGACCCGCCGGTGGCCGTACAGGTCGCCGAGCCGGCCCGCCGTGATGAGGCCGGCGGCGTAGGCGAGGCCGTAGCCGATCACCACCGCCTGGAGCGTCGCGTGCCCGGCGCCCAGGTCGCTCCGGGTCGCGGGCGCCACCGCGTTGACCACGAAGAAGTCCAGCGTCGTCATGAACACCGCGACGAGCAGGACGGGCAGGGCCCACCACCGGACCGGGGCCGTTTCCGGCCGGCGGGACCGGACGCGCGTGTCGCGAGGGGCGGCGAGGATCGGGGCGGGGGCTTCGGTGGTCGGCACGTGGTCCTCCTGGGCGGTGTGGGGGAGGGGCGGAGAAGGCGGAAAGGAAGGGGCGGCCCCTCTCGGTGAGGGGCCGCCCCTGGGTGTCGGGCGGATGCGGGCGGGTCAGTGGACGACCGGCGCCCGGACCGGCTCGGTGTCCGCGCTCTCCGCGGCCTCGCCGCCCGCCGTGACGGCCGACGGCCGGTCGCCGCGGCGGAGCAGCAGGAAGAGCGCGGTGACCAGTCCGGTGAGGGCGAAGACGGCGGTGGTGAGGAAGCCTGCCTGGAAGCCGTTGTTGAGGGCTTCGGGGGTGGTGCCGGTGGTGTGGGCGAAGGCGACGGAGGAGGCGAGGGCGATGCCGAGGGCGGCGCCGATCTGGAAGACGGCGTTGTTGATGCCGGAGACGAGGCTCACCGCGTACACGGCCGTCGACAGGCCGAACTTGACGGCGCTGTAGCCGAGGACCTGCTGTGCGTACAGCGAGGTCATGAGCGCGCCGCCGTAGACCGCCATGGCGACGATCAGCATGAGG
>JOFO01000030.1 GCA_000721275.1 Microtetraspora glauca
TCCCCCACCCCACCCCCCAAAAGCACCCGTCCGACGGAACCCACCCACGGAACCGGCACCCCTGCCGGCCCTCAGCCGTACGCCCGGACCGCGAGGTACGGATCCCGGCGCAGCACCCGCCGGCTCCCGGCCAGCGCCCCGACGGCGAGCCCCACCGCCGGCAGCACCAGCACGGCAGCCGCCCACCCCGGCCCCGGCAGGGCGTCCGCCCGCGCGATCGGCAGCCCGAGCACCCCGCTCAGCGGCCCGGCCAGCAGCACCGAGCAGCCGGCACCCACCGCCACGCCGATCACCCCCGCCGCCCCGCCCGTGAGCAGCGCCTCGCCGAGCAGGATCCGCCGCAGCTCGGCGCGCCCGACACCGAGGACCCGCAGGACGGCGAAGTGCCCGAGCCGGGCCCGCGCGCTGTCCGCGGCACGGACGGCCCCGACGACGACCGCGCCGACGGCGAGCAGCAGCACGCCGCCCCGCATGCCCAGCGAGGCCAGCCCGAACAGCCCCGGCAGACGGCGGACCCGGTCGGCGACCGGGGCGGCGGAGAATCCCTCCGCCTGGAGCGCCCTGGTCACCTCCGCGACCCGGTTCTGGTGGGCGACCACGACGACGGCGGACTCGGCGCCCTCCCGGTCGCGGAACACCCCGGTCTCCAGTCCGGCCCGCGCCGCCGCGAGCCGGGCGGCGGTCGGTTCGGCGAGGTACGCCACGTCCCGCCCGTCGCTCTGCCAGGCGGGGTCGTACAGGGCCACGACCCGCAGCCGGATCACGTCCGTCGTCCCGGAGGCCACGCCGGTGGCGCGGGTGTGGCCGAACGCGGCCGTCCGCCCGAGCAGCGGCCGGAGGTCGGTGCCCTGCGCACGAGCGGGCAGCACGACGTCCCCGGCGCCGAGCGCGCGGGGAAGCCGTCCGGCCACCACGGGCAGGTCGTCGGCGGGGGTGAGGGTCCGGCTCGTCAGGTCGTACGTCCCGTCCTCCGCCGCGTACAGGGTGGCGGGGTGGTCGGCCACGACCTTCTCGACACCGGGCAGGCGCGCGGCCTCGCGCAGCGCGGGGCGGGTGAGCGGCCGGACGGAGGCGTCGTCCTCGAAGGACGCCAGCTCGATCTGGGTCAGTCCGCCGGACCCGAGGACGTCCCGCTCGACCGCCCCGGCCGCTCCGCCGGCGACCCCGGCGCAGAGTCCGACGGACGCGGCGAGCACGGCGAGCGTCGGCAGCGAGCGGCGCAGCGACCGTCCGTCCCGCCACCAGGTGTGCAGGCTCCACCGGCTCATACGCGTCCCTCTTCCCGCACACCGGCTTCGCGCGTGTTCCCTTCACGCGTGCTCTCTTCGCGCATGCTCTCTTCGCGCATGCTCTCTTCGCGCATGCTGTCTTCGCGCATGTCCGTGAGGACGCCGTCCTCCAGCGTGTACCGCCGGTCGCAGCCGTCCGCGACGGCCGGGTCGTGGGTGACGAGCAGGACGGCGGCGCCCTGGGCAGCGCAGGAGCGCAGGGCGGCCGTGACCGCGCGGGCGTTCGCCGGGTCGAGCCCGGAGGTCGGCTCGTCGGCCAG
The DNA here is from genome assembly GCA_000721275.1 of Microtetraspora glauca. Classification (GTDB taxonomy): domain Bacteria; phylum Actinomycetota; class Actinomycetes; order Streptomycetales; family Streptomycetaceae; genus Streptomyces. Next base: position 1,550 of record JOFO01000030.1, read on the forward strand.
CACGAGCAGCGGCCGCTTCACCGCCGCCCGCGCCACGGCGACCCGCTGCCGCTGCCCGCCGGACAGCTCCTCCACGCGCGCGTGCGCCAGCCGGTCCATCCCCAGCTCCCGCAGGAGCGCCCGGGCCTCGTCCTGGTGCCGGGCGAAGCGGGGGCCGAAGGCGGCGGCGACGTTCTCCCAGGCGTTGAGGAACGGCAGCAGCCCGAGGTCCTGGAGCACGATCCCGATCGACCGGCGCCGCATCAGGTCCCGCTCCGGTGCGGGAAGTCCGCGCACGTCCGCGCCGGCGAGGCGCAGGGACCCGCCGTCGGGTTCGAGGATGAGTCCGAGCAGGGCGATCAGTGTGCTCTTCCCGGAGCCCGACGCCCCGGCGACGGCCACCGTCTCGCCCGCCCGCAGCAGGAGATCGGCCCGGGCCAGCCCCCCGCCGGAGGGGTACCCGAAGGAGAGTCCGTCGGCTTCGACGACGGGGGGTGCGGGGGCGTTCATGGGGCGTCCTTCGGGAGGAGGCGGGGACAGAAGGGGGGTGGGGCTTCAGGCGAGGAGGAGGTACGCCGCGCGGGTGGCGTCCGTGGCGGCCGTACCGCCCGGGGACCCGGCGTACAGGTCGGGGTAGCGGGCGTCCCGGTACGGCTTCAGCAGCGACGGCAGTTCCGCCCATACGTCCTGGGGAACCGTCACCCCCGCGGCGAGCGCGGCCCGCACCGCGTCCGAGGCCCGCAGCAGGTCCCCCTCCCGCAGGGCCTTCCGGACCACACCGGCGAGGTCGGTGCCGCCGACCAGTTCGGCCGCCTGCCCGGTGCAGCCGGCCTCGCCGAGGACGGCGGCGACAGCGAGCCGGTCGGGATCGCCGGCGGGCAGGTCCACGACGGTCGGGCGGCACCCGAGCCCGAACTCGGCCCGGGCGCTCATCGCCCCGTACCAGCTCCGCCGGTTCGCCGGCGTCAGCCGTTCCGGTACGGCCATCGCGGCGGCCTCCTCGGCGCCGCGCTCGGCCTGCGGTCCGCAGTCCAGCGCGAGCCGGTGACACGTCATGGCGAGCAGGACGCGGTCCGCCGGATCCAGCCCGCCCTCCGAGCCGAGGGCACGCAGGCCCGCGCGGAGCCACCCGGGCGCCTCCGCCGCCCGGCCGCCGGCGGCGAGGGCGCGGGCGGCGTCGTAACTGGCGCTGAGGGTGCCCATTTGGGCGGGCGCCCTGGCGACAAGCCCGTCCGCGTCGAAACGCCCGGCCGGCGGCGGCAGGGTGTCGGCAGCCTTGGGGTCGTCACGGGCGAGCGCGCGCCGCGCGAGCCAGCGCGTCTGCGGGTCGGAGTCCCGCAGCGCGGGCTCCAGGCACGCGCGCGTGGACGCGTCGAACCGCCCGCCGAGCAGCGTCAGCGCGGCGCGCTGCACGGGTTCGAGCCCGGCGCAGCCGGCGGGCGGACGGGACGCGTCGTCCTTCAGCGCCCGGGTGGGCGCGGCCTCGACACCGACGGCCCGCAGCGCCTCGACCGCGTAGAGGGCGGGCGCGGGCTGGTCGGTACGGGCGGCGTCGGCGGCGAGCCGGTCCAGCGCCGCCCGGGGCACGTCGCCGCTCCGGCCCAGGCAGTCGAGGGTCCGCAGGAACGCGGCGCGCGTCGTGAGGGAGGTGGGGGCGTCGTCGGCCGGGTCGGGCGCGCGCAGATAGCCGAGAGCCTCGCGCTCCGCGGCCCGGCGGAGCCCGGCCCGGTCCACCACGGACGCGGCGGTCCGCCCGTCACCGTCCAGAGCGAGGCACACGTAGGAGGACTGCCAGGCAGGGGTGTCCATGACGTCCGCGCGGGCGAGCCGGACGAGCGCGTCGCTCCGTACCGGCGGCGCGGTGCCGCCGACCGCCGCCTCCAGCCGCCCGTACGCGGTCGGATACAGCGCGGGATCCCGCCCGACCTCCGCCCGCCCGGACCGCACCAGATCGTTGGCGCCGCGCAGGGCGTCGAGCTGCGCGACCAGCCCGCTTCCCGCGGGCCCCGGCCGCCGCACGTCACCGCCACCGAGGAAGCCGAAGCCGAACAGCCCGAGACCGAGCACCCCGGCCGCCCCGGCACCGGCCACCCCCCACATCCACCGCCGCCGCCCGCGCTCCATCCGCCGCACCCGGGCCGGCTCAGTCGTTGGCGCAGGCCGAAGCGAACGCCTTGACCCCCGACTTGAACACGCTGCCGTCCGAACACGTGGTGATGCTCGTGTTGAGCGAGCCCCCGGGATCGGCGATCCCGCTGATGTCGGCGATCCACGAGTTCTGGTTCGTCCAGGTGACCTGCCGGGTGTTCTCGCTCACCGGCGTCCCGCTCGGGCTCAGCGAGAGCGACGCCTGCCACCCGTTCGCCTTGACGGTCGCCACATTGGTGATCTTGCTGACCGTGTACCGCGCGGAGCCCTTCAGGGCCTTCGTGGAGGTCTTGAACGAGCACTTGTCGGCGTACACGTTGCAGTGCCACGCGTTCGCCTCGACCCGCGCCCCCGTCCCGGGCAGCGCGGCCGACCCGCTGTCCGACACCGCGAGCGTGGGCCCCGTCGCGGCGACCACGAGCGCCCCGGCCACCGCGAACACCTGCAGAGTCTTCCTCACGTACGTCTCCCCGTCCGTCTCCGAAGCCGGAGCGCGTCCACACGCTCCGGCAGGCAGAGCACCGGAGTGTAGGGATCCCGACACCGCGGCCCCCTGACCGAAACCCACCGAAGAAACGTCACCACCCCCCGCCCCGAAAAGCCCCCGAGCACCCACCCGAGAACCCCGGCCCGGGGCCACCCCCGCCCCACCTCCCCTCCTGGCCCACCCCCCCTTTTTCGGCCACCGCTCCCACAGGCTTCTTCACCCTCAGGTGGCACGACAGCCACCGAAGCGGACGAAAGGTGAGCGGTTCTCAGAAACACCGGCAGGCCACTCCCGCCGGACCTGCGCTCGCCTCCCGCGCAGCCGGCTCACGGGCTCCTCGCGGGAGGGCCACCTGCTGGGTGGCCCAGTGGGCGGTCTCCCGGTCGAGGTAGGAGGCGGAGCGGGAGCCGGTCGGGGCGCTCCCCGGCAGGTCGGAGGGCTTCCCCTCCCCCGCCATCGGTAGGCCGTGGAACTCGAACCCGCGACCACGAGATGAAGATTCGTTGCCGGGCCGGACCGGGTGGTGCCGGTCGGTGCTGCTCCGTCCGAAGGTGACCGGTCGGACGGGGGGCAGGGTGCCGCCTTGTCCGGCCGGAACCGGGCCGTTCCTGATCGTCCGCTCACGCATCGTTCACCCAACCAGAACAGCGGGATCTGCCTGGGCGGCAGGAAGACAGGCTGCGCTCAACGAGTCAGGGAAGCGGCCAGGGCCAGTCGGGATTCCAGTTGCTGCTTGGCCAGAGACAGGGTCTCGGCGTGCTTCTCGATCAGCTGCTTCTGGTAGGCCACCGTCACCGCGTACCGCACTCCCACCAGGTTGACCTGCTCCTTGCAGCGCACATCCGCCTTGGCTGCCGTGATCGCCCTGGCGCTGGAGAGCGCGCCCTCGGAGAAGCCCAGCTCCCTGGCCGCCTTCATGGGATCCGCGACCGTGTAGCCGGCCTTCGCCATGCACTCGGACCAGCGCTTGGAGACCGCCCGGACACGGGAGTCCTCCAGCGCCTTCGAGTCGGCCTCGCTCTTGAGGTTGAACACGAACAGGATGTCGACCTCGTTCGCCTTGCGGGCGTACAGCTTGAGAAAGGACTCGCGGACGCAGCCGCCGATGGGCAACCGCTGTCCGTTGAGTTTCACGTCGCTTCCGCCGCCCTTCTCGGCATCCTCCAGATTCGAAGGCATATCGGCGGGGTTGAGGTCGTCCTCGCCCATGAGGGCCAACTCTTCCGCCTCGGTCAGCTGCCGGTCGGAGCCCCGCTGCCTGGGAGCATCCGCCATGCTCGGGTTCTGGTAGCCGTAGCGGGCGGCCGTTTCCGGGTCCGCCAGACCGAAGACACGGGCATTCGACTCACTCGCGGAGACCGGAGGTTGCTCAGGGGCGTGGAAGACGAAGCCGAACCTCGTCATACACCGACCGGTCAACGTGTTCTGTGCCCGAGTGAGCGCGTCCTGCTGCTCGGGGGCGGCCTCGTACGCATCCAGCGGAAAGGTCACACCGGCGGTCTTGAGCATGGCGGGCATGGAGTCGATACGTGGTTCGGCATCGCTTTTCGCGGAGCCTCCTCCGCCTCCGCCCACGGCGGAGCAGCCCACCAGAGCGAATACCATCCAGGCGGCCGCGGCGTAACGCCGGGTCATATCTTGTCTGCGCTCGAAGAGATCTTGTTCTTGTAGTTGTCGGTGGCGTTGCCGACGTAACCACCGGGGATCGAACCCCGGATCCCGTCGCGGAAGACATCGGTCCACACGTAGTAAGTACCGGACCAACGGTTCCGGTACGAAGCCGTGTTGTCGTTCGTGGTCTCGCCCTCGCCGGCGCAGTTGATGCTGCTCGGGTCCTTGAAGCGGTTGTCGGTGAAGTCGTTGTCGTAGACGTAGACGTCGAAGACGCAGCCGCCCTGGCCGGAGTTGTAGTAGAGCCCGAGCTCCCCGGATTCGAGGATGCCGTCGGCGTGGGTCGCGGCCGCCGCCGACCCGGCCGAGCCCAGCACGACCCCGCCCATCACCACAGCCGCCACGGCGAACGCCGAAGCCTTGCGGATCACTCGATCAGTTCTCATCATCTGCCCTTCGTAGAAGCTGAATGCGCAGGTATTGCCCATACCGAACGTACGGATCAGGCCATGAGGCGCTTGATTTGATCATGCTAGGGATGAGGGCGTCCAGAGGTTTCAAGAGCGTTGGACAGGACCTTCTCGGCGGCCCTATCCTCGCTGCCTCTACCTGGAACGATCGGTTCTTGTCGCACCCGATCTTCCGTTGTCTCGAATCTGTCAAGTCGGTTCGCAGTTCCCATTTTCCCTTCATCCCACCCTTCATCGGAGCTCCCCCATGCCTGTTCGCCCTGCCGCATCCGGACTCGCCGCGATGGCGCTGTGCACCGCCGCGTTCCTCACCGGTTGCTCCAGCGGCGGCTCCGACGAGGCGAAGGCGGCGCAGCCCTCTTCCGCCAACACCGCAGAACAGGGCTACTACCGGTGCCTCGAAGCGAACGGTGTCGTCCTGGAGAAGCGTGACGACGGCCAGCTCCGTGTGGACAAGGACGTGAACAAGCCTGCCGCCATGACGGCGGCCCAGGTGAAGTGCCAGGACAAGCTCCCCACGGCCGCTCCCTCGTCGACCGCGACGGTTCCTGCCGAGTTCCTGGCCAAGGCCAAGGAACTCAGCGCCTGCCTCCGCAAGAACGGCTTCCCCGAGTACCCGGAACCCGACCCGGCCACTGGTGACGTGAACCTGACTAACGAGCAGAGGGACCAGACCCGCGCCCCCAAGTTTCAGGACGCCCTGGCGAAGTGCGCTCCAACCGAGACTGCGACGGGTGACGTCGTCGGCGGCTGAACCGTCCATTCCGAGTGCGGACGAAGGGGAGCGATGACTCGGGGTACGAACGACATGACAGATGTGGACCCGCAGCAGGATGACTTTGCGGAGGGGGCGAGTCCCTCACCGGGGGGAAGCGGGACGGCCGGCCGGCGACGGTGGGTCGCCGCCATCGCGCTGGGAGCCGTATGCGCCACGCTCGGAGGGCTGACGGCAACGCTGTTCGTCAAATCCCCCGCACAGGCAGCTGCGGAGGCCGCGGCGCCCCCGCCCAGCGTGCTGACAGCTCCGGTGGAACGCCGGGTGCTCACGTCGTCCGTCATCACCCGTGGTGAAGTCGTGGCGGAACAGATGGTCGAGGTGACTCCCCGGGGTGCCGCCGGTGAAGGCGGCACGGGGCCGGTCATCACCAAGATTCCTGTGCACCCGGGGGACGCCGTTCGGGCTGGGCAGGTGCTGTTGGAGGTATCCGGGCGGCCCGTGTTCACGCTGGAAGGCACCCTGCCCATCTATCGTGATCTGCGGCCGGGCGCCACGGGCGACGACGTACGTCAGCTGCAACGAGCGTTGCGGAAGATCGGCTACGACACGGCGCCCGACACGGCGGGCAGCTTCGGTGCCGGAACGAAGAACGCCCTCGGCGCCTTCTACGCCTCTTTGGGGTACGACCCGGTTCCGGCGCACGCGGAGGACGGCGACCCTGTGGCGGAGGCCCGACTGCGGGTCACCTCGTCCGAACGCGCTCTGGAGGATGCCGAGGACGCCCTGCGCGATCGCCATGCGACCGATGCCGGGGCGCCGGCTTCCGGTGCGGCCTCTCAGGGGTCGGCATCCGCATCCGCCGGCATGCGCGACGGCGATGACGGCCTGCGGAAGGCCGTCCTCAGGGCTCGCGAGGACTTGGCCGCCGCGCGGACGGCCCTGACCGCCGCCGAAGCCGCCTCCGGACCGACACTTCCCGCTGCCGAGGTCGTTTTGCTCAAGGGCTTCCCTGCCCGGGTGGACGCGGTGATGGCGAAAGCAGGTGGGGAGGCGACCGGAACCGCGATGACACTGTCCTCCGGCAAGCTCGTCGTGCAGGCGTACGTCCCCGAATACCAGAAGGACCTCATCCGGACCGGACACGGGGCCGAGATCTACTCCGAGGTGACAGGAACGTCTGCCAAGGGCCGGGTCACGTCGGTCACCGACAAACGACTGGCCACCGGGTCGGCGGACGGTCAGGAGCAGGGCGAGGGCGGGAGCCCGCAGGACGGAAGCGGGTCGATCTCACAGAGCGGAGCGGGCTGGCTCGTGGGAATCACCCCCAGCACACCACTGAAGGCCGATCTGACGGGCCAGGACGTACGGGTGACGGTCATCGCGGCGTCGACGGACGGGGAGGCCCTGGTCGTTCCGATCACCGCGATCAGCGCCGGTGCGGACGGGCGGACGACCGTGACCGTCGTCGAGGCGGATGGTGACCGGCGCCAGGTGGAGATACGGACCGGCACCGCAGGAGACGGCTACGTGGCTGTCACCCCGGAGACCGCTGACCTGCTCGCCAAGGGCGACCGGGTCATCACGGGCACATCCCGTGAGGGGAACTCCCCGTGAGGAGTGCCACCACAGACACCGAGCCGCCGGTCATCGAGTTCCGAGGCATCGGTCTCACCTATCCCGGTCCTCCTCCGGTGACCGCCCTCAGGCCCTGTGACCTGACCGTCAGACGCGGTGACTTCCTCGCCGTGGTGGGCCCCTCCGGGTCAGGGAAGTCCACCTTCCTCAACATCGCCGGCCTGCTGGACACGCCTACCTCTGGGACCTACCTCCTCGACGGCATCGACACCGGCAGACTCCGGGACGCCGATCGCACCGCGCTGCGGGGACTGCGCATCGGATTCGTCTTCCAGTCCTTTCACCTCATGCCACAGCGCAGCGCCCTGGAGAACGTCGCCCTCGCCCTGGTCTATGACGGCACTCCTCGCCGGGAGCGCGCGGACCGGGCACGCCGGGCGCTGAAGCAAGTGGGTCTGGGCCACCGCGTCGACTCGCTGCCCACGAGGCTCTCAGGAGGCGAGCGGCAGCGTGTGGCCATCGCGCGGGCACTGGTGACGCGTCCCTCCTTGCTGCTGTGCGACGAACCGACAGGAAACCTCGACACCGCCAACGCGGATTCGGTACTAGCTCTTCTGGAAGATCTCCACAGAGACGGGATGACGGTACTTGTGATCACCCATGACCCCCTGGTCGCTGCCCGCGCCCAGAGCATGGTGACCATCCGGGACGGCGTGCTGAGCCTTTCCGGGACAGCGACGCACCAGGTCCGCGGATGAAGCGGGCACGACGAGCCGACCGCATCCGGCCTTCTGTGTTCGGCTGGCGCGACGTGCTCAGCGAGTCTCTGGCGGGAATGCTCCAGCGGCCTGGGCGCTCTGTGCTGACCGCTCTCGGCACGGTCCTCGGGGTGGGAACATTCGTCGCGATCCTGGGGCTGACGGCCACCACCTCATCGCAGATCGATACACGGTTCAACGCCCTGAGCGCGACCGAAGTGACGGTCGAGGACATCGCCCACGAGCAGAACGAGTTCGCCGGGCTCGCCTTCCCGGGAGACGCCGACACGCGAGCCGAGCGCCTGAACGGAGTCGAGCACGCGGGAGTGTACTGGCCGGTGCGGTTGGCACCGGACCAAGCCGTCCGCTCCTCCGCCGTCGCCGGAGGAGCCGGCACCGCGGGCACAATCGGCGTCGTAGCCGCCTCACCGGGGATGTTCGCCGCGGCCGGCACCCGGCTGTCCGAGGGGAGGGTCTACGACAACTACGCGTCGGATCACGCCGCACCCGTCGCCGTCATCGGCGCGGGCGTCGCCGAACGACTCGGCATCACCACCTTGGAGACCCGGCCGGCCGTCTTCGTCGGCAGCCAGCCCTTCACCGTCATCGGTGTCGTCTCCGACACAGACCGGAAGGCGGACCTTCTGCTCTCCGTCGTCATACCTCGCACGACGGCGGAGAGAATGTGGGGCACCCCTGAGGGGGGCGGTGCGAAGATGCTGATCTCGACGGAACTCGGCGCCGCTTCGCAGGTTGCCGGAGAAGCAGCGACAGCGCTGCGCCCCGACCATCCCGAGTACTTCAAAGTCGTACCGCCGCCGAACCCAAAGGTGCTGCGGGGCAAGGTCGGCAACGATCTGAGCCAGCTGTTCCTCCTCCTCGCGACCATCTGTCTCGTCATCGGCGCCGTGGGCATCGCCAACACCACCCTGGTCGCCGTCTTGGAACGCACCGGTGAGATCGGGCTGCGCCGTGCCCTGGGCGCACGCGGACGCCACATCACCGTGCAGTTCCTCGCCGAGTCCGGTGCGCTCGGCACCCTGGGGGGTCTCGTCGGAACATCCCTGGGCGTCCTGACCGTGGTGACGGTCGCCGCGGTCCGTGACTGGACGCCTGTGATCCATCCGACGACGGCAGCCGCCGCCCCGGTCATCGGGCTGGTGACAGGCGTCGCCGCCGGGCTTTACCCCGCATGGCGCGCAGCACGGATCCAACCGGCCGAGGCCCTGCGCCGCTGAGGCCGTGCCGGAGGGCGTGGCCCTTCCAAGCCGTCCCGTCGGACAACGTGAACCCGTTTCAAAGCCAAGTCGTTCAGCCGGCGGGCCACCGATAAGGTCCGCAGTGCCCAACCCGGCTGAAATTCGTCTGCTGGTCAGGCGGCAAATCGTGCCGCACTCTCACCGAGCTACTGCACCTCCCGGTCTCCGCCGTACCGGCGAAGGCGCACGTCCTGGAGTACGGGCTCGACTTTGACCGAGCGGATGTCTCGTCAGCGTCGAGGAGGTGAGGCCAGACAGCCGTGACGCCGCACCGTCCCACTGACGCCAGCGAGGCAGGCGGGCGCCTACAGAGGAACGCCGGGCCGGGCCCGAACCCGGTTCGGCCCTCCACCCACCCGCTCACGCATTCGCCCCCGAACAACGGAGCGCCCCGACCAGCCGAAGCCGGTCGGGGCGCTCCCCAGCAGGTCGGAGGGCTACCCCTCCCCCGCCGTCGGTAGGCCGTGTGGGACTCGAACCCACAACCAATGGATTAAAAGTCCTGGCCGGGTCCGACCGGGTGATGCCGGGCGGTACTGCTCTGTCCGGGGATGCCTGGTTGGACAGGGTGAACGGTGCCGCGCGATCCGTCCGGAACCGGGCCATGCCGGAACGTCCGCTCACGCATCGCTCACGCATGCCCAGCACTAGGGCTAGCGAGCGGTCAGTACGCCTACCAGGCGACCTCTACCAAGCCTTGGCCTTCCTATTCCGCACAGGAAAGTCGCACCTCCGTCCCGAAGGAGGTGTCAGCGAGTTCGACGACTGTGGCGCTCCTGGACAGTGGCCCACCCGACGAGGAGCAGCGCCCCGACGATGAGGACCGGCCCCAGCAGGATGCGCAGCATCAGAAGTTCATCGCCTGAGAACCCCAGGAGACCAAGCACCGCAGGAGTGAGCGCACTGCCGTATATGGCAAGGGCTGCGATCCCTCGCGCCTTGGTGACCTTTCGCGGGGCAGGGCGAGCCAACCACGCGGGAGACCACCCCCTCAGCGAGGCAACGGACAGCGGTACGAGAGTAAGCGTCGCCACCACAATCCAAACGACGTAGAACATTCATGCTCCTCTGCTGATGGGCCTCGTTGTGGAGAGGCAACCGCCCACCGGATCCGTGTCCGGCGGGCGGTTGCACCGCTAATTCAGACTTGCGTCCTCAGGTCAGCAGCGGCGGGTGTAGTAGTACGGACCGCCGTACCCGATGCCGAACCCGTAGTAGGAGCCACCGATTCCCATGGAAAGGCACTGCTTCTTGCTGTTGGCCTTTGCGGCGGCCTTCTGCGCGAAGCCGGACCAAGCTCCACCGACGAGCGCGACACCGGCACCCACCGGCCCGCCGAACAGGCCCACTGCGGACCAGAACGGCCCCCAGTACCAGTGTCCGCTTCGGCCGATCTTCGCGGTGTAGGAACGGTTGAACCGCATTTCAACCTTGAAGTTGTAGACCGTGCTCCGCAGCCAGGTCTTCGTGGTCCACGCCTTCCCGTACAGCGTTCCCCAGGAGTAGTAGCGCGTTCGGCTCTTGCTCCAGCGGCCATCGAGATCGAATCGGTTGACCGGGTCGGCCTGCGCGTATTCGTAGGCGTTGTTGTTGCCACCGTAGACCGGATCAGCGGAGAGAAAACGTCCGGTTTCCGGGTTGTAGAGGCGGACGCCCATGAGGACTGCACCGCTGACGGTCTCGGAGGAGCGGACCTTGCCGCCAAGCCAGCCGTACCGGACGGCGGGCTGGCCGGCGCGCGGGTTGCCGTACTCGTCGCTGTCCAGAACCAGGGGCGCGTCAGCGGTGTCGAGCGGGAGCTGGAGCGCGACATCGCCGTGGATGTTGGTCAGCTGGAGAGTGGTGCCACCGCTCGCGCCCGTGGTAGCGGCGAGATCTCCCGCAGCGGAGCTGACGCGACGGGTGAGGCCGCCTTCACTGGCGTTGTCGACGACCCAGCGAGGGCTGTCGCCATCGCTGTCGTAGTGGTTGACCTTGGCTTCGACCTGGTTCCAGGCGCCGTCCGTGTTCTCCTCGGTGATCCAGGAACGGAAGCGGAGGTTGGCGTCGAGCTCCCAGGTCTGACGCTTGCCGGCTGCGGTCTGCTGATGGACCAGGTCGTTGGCGTAGTAGCCGATCTGGGTGCCGGGCAGGGTGCTGGTGCGGCCGAAGGCGTCGTACCCGTAGCCGGCGTCGGTGAGGCGGTCGGCGCTGTCGTACGTGTGAGTGGTGGTGGTTCCTCCGGTGGTCGGGCAGGCGGCGCCGGAGACGCCTTCCGCGGTGGTCTTGCCCATCCGGTTGGTGCGCTGGTCGAAGGTGTAGGTACGGCGGGTGCAGATGTCACCGACGGTGTCGCTGACCGCAGTCAGTCGGCCGGTGGCGTCGTAACCGTAGCTCTGCGTGGACCAGCCGAAGTGGTCGACCACCTGGCCGTGGGCGGATTCCGCGACGGAGTCGGAGTAGACGACCTGGCCGTCGCTGTCCCGGGTGTAGATCCGGGAGGTGACGGCGCCTGTGGTGTCCTCGGTCACCGTGAGGGTGTACCCCCCGGGAAGCTTTTCGCTCTTGGTGTTCCCGTCGGCGTTGTAGGTCACTTCGAAGGCACCGGCGACCGAGTCGGTGGCCCGGGTGGGGAAGCCGCGCGGATCGACGGCCGTGTCGTAGGTGTAGGTGATGGTCGAGGGCACGGAGTCGGACACCTTGACCGGGCGGTCGAGAGCGTCGAACTCGGTCCGGGTGGTTCCGGCGTCGGCATCGGTGTACGCCACCTGACGACCGAGCTTGTCGTACTCCTTGGTGATGGTGCCGGCGGTCGGAGAGGTGACCTTCACAGGCCGTCCGGTGGCCGGATCGTATGCGGTCGTGCTGTCGGGGACGGCGCGCCCGATACCGCCGGTCACGGCGTTCTTGACCGGACGGCCGGCGGCGTCGCGGGTGATGGTGGTGGTGCGGGTGATGCCGTTCGCGATCTCGGTGGTCTTGGCTGGGTTACCCCAGCCGTCGTACTCGGTCGTGGTGGTGGGCAGCTGAGCGGGGTTGGTGCCACCGCCGGTTACGGCGCCGGCCGGACCGGTGGAGCAGACCATGTCCGCCCATTCGGGGCGGCCCTGGCACGTGCCCGTGCCGGAAGCGGCCCAGTACGTGGTCACACGGGTTGCGGCATCGGTTCCAGTGGCGCCGGGAAGCAGCTGCTTGGTGACGCGGCCCTGGTTGTCGTACTCGACGGTCTCCGTGATCGCGAGACCACCGGGGTCCTTGATCGTCTTGATCGGGAGGCCCTTGGCCCAGTCATAGGTCGTCTGCGTGACTCGAGCATCGGCCATCGCAGTGGAACCGAGCACCTGGGCACCGGTGGTGACCTTGGTGATCTGGTTCTCGACCGTGGCGTCGGCGGGGCGTCCGGCGTCGTACTCGTTGACGGTCCACGAGCGGGCCGGAGCAGCCTCGCCGGTCGTGGCCAGTGCGACACGGCGCAGAGGATCCAGTCGCTCCGTCTGGCGTACGCCCTTGGCGTCGTAGAGGGAGCTCGTCGACAGCAGGTCGGCGCGGTCCTGCGCGGGCAGGCCGATGATGCCGAGGTCGGTCAGCACGGCTTGGTCGGCCGCGGTACCTCCCAGGCTCAGGGCACGGTTGCCCGCGGTGAGCTCGCGCACAGTGTTGCCGAAGCGGTCGTACTCCGTGGTGGCGATGTTGCCTGCGGCGTCGGCCGTGTTCACCTGACGGCCCGAGGCGTTGGTGTAGGTGACCGAAGCACGACGGTAATCACCGGCGGCGAGCAGGGTGCCGTCGTGCGACGACGGCACAGCGTCAGCGGGGAAGACCGCGGTCGCATCCGTGGGGGCATCGTTCTGTCCCCAGGCGGCCACATCCGTAGCACCCATCCTGTGCGGGGCGTTGGTACCGGTCAGGGGAACGTTGTAGACGATGCTCGTCGACGCGGTGCCGGACTCGGTGGCCTTGGTGCCCTGCTGGAGGGAGGCGCGGTTGGTCTTCAGGAGCATGCCATCACCGGCGGTGGCCGCATTGCCGGCCTTGCCGTAGGCGAAGGACCACGGGATTTCACCGGGGGGAGTGAGCCCTGCGATCCGGCCGGCGGCGTCGTATGCGTAAGAGGTCACCAGCGCGGGGGTGATCTGCGGGTTCCATGCCTGGCTCAGGCGTCCGGAACCGTCGTAAAGGTACTTCTGCACCGACTTGGCGGTGGAGGAAGCGGCTCCCGGCTCCGTGGACCAGGCACGGATCTCCTTCACCTGACCGGACACGTCTCCGAGCATGGTGCCCGTCGAGGTCGTGGTCGAGGCATAGACGAACTCCAGCGCGCGGCAGCCCTTGGTCGACGGCGCCGCCGCGCACGTGGCCGCGGAAACCGCTGAGGTCGGGGCGATGACCAGCTTCGGGCGGGCGAGCTTCTTCCCGTCAACCGACACAGCCTCGGAGACCACGGTGGTCGTGGACTGCGCCAGGCCCTCCATGGAGCTGGAGGCGACCTGCCAGGTGGTGGCGGCCGGGTCCGCCTTGGCGAAGACGGTGATGGTGCCCTCAGAGCTCTTCAGCGTGAACGGCTCCGTGAACGAACCGGTCAGGGTCAGGTCCTCCGAGCCCGGTTCGGCCTTCCAGCCGCCGGTGGTGGTGGCGGTGAAGCCGAGCTCCTCGCCGTCGGCATCGACCAATGCCACCGAGGTCTCGGAGGTCTTCTTCAGATACGTCCAGTCCCCACCCGTGATCTCCGCGACCGTGCCGGAGGTCCACTGAGGCCCGAAGATTGCTGCCTGGCCGTCCTGCTTCGCGCCCGCGTCGGGACGCCGCGAGGACGCTGTGCGGGAAACAGCGAGCCCGAATGCCGAGGTGTCGGTGGCCGGAAGGGTGTAGTCCCCCGTGAGCAGGTTGACCGATCCGGGGCCGGCCTCTTCGTAGGGGGCTGTGCCTGCGTTGCGGTCGATGGTGATCTCGTTCGCCGGCGAGTAGACGGTGGCAGTGCCGTCGGTGAAGGCGGCGCGGACCTCGATCGGGCCGTCTTCCGGCAGGCTGTCGGTGATGTTCCAGGTCAGCCCGGCAGGCTTACCACCAGTGACCGCGATCGGCCATGCGACGACCGTCTCCGCACCCTTACGGACGTCGGCGACCGGAACGTTCTTCCACGTGTCCTTCTCGCCACGACGGTACTGGTACGTCACACCGGTGTACGAGGTCTGGCCCTCGGCCGACAGCGCCACACGCCGCGCCGGACGCTCACCCTGCCCAGGCGTCAGCAGAGCCGCACCGGAACCGGCGTAGAAGACGTAACTCGTCTCCGCGGAGAGGTTGCCCGCCGGGTCCACCGTGCGGACGGCCACCGTGTGCTTGCCGGCCCCGAAGCCGGTCAGGGTCTTGGTGACGGTCGCGCCGGTGGTGGCAGCGGTCACCCAGGCGCCTGCGTCCAGCTTGTACTGCACCTCGGCCACATCGCTGGCCGGGGGCTTGAAGGAGAACGAGCCGGAGAACTTGCCGCTGGCGTCCGGGGTGCCGGACCAGGTGCTGGCCGGGAAGTCACCGGAGGAGATGGTGCTGGTGGCGGGCTTGGCGGTGTCGACAGTGAAGGTCACCGACGGCGTCCAGCCCGACCACGAGTAGCCGTCGTAGATCCGGCCCTTGAACCAGTACGTGCGGCCGTTGACAAGCTTACCCGCGGGAGCCTGGTGCGAGACCGTCTTGTTCAGGACCGGGTCCTCGGTACCGGTGTCGTACACCTCCAGGTTCGTCGTGCCTTCCCACAGCTCCCACTTCTGGCGCAGGAAGTGCGTCTCGGCGTCGCTGGCGGTGTAGGTCATGTTCGGCGTGGTCGTGGTGACCCAGTTCTTGCCGCCGTTCGCCCGGCCCGGCGTGACGGACATCGGGTTGCCGGCGACCGGGATCGTGTTGTACGTGACCGACACGTACGGGGTGTTCGTCGCGGCGTTGCCGGAGTTGAACCGCTTCCACGAGTACGGGTCGGACTCGTTGGTGGCCTTGATGCCCATCGCGTTGCTGCTGTTGCCGTTGGCGGCCCAGGCGACAGCAAGGTTCTTGATGTCCTGCGACACCCACCCGTCCGCGCACGACGACGAGAAACCCTTCGTCGCGGTCGAGGTGGCCCACTTGTTCGTGAAGCCGGGCTGACTGGTCCATCGGGTGGCGGTCGAGGCGTGCGGGGTGTCCCACACCTCCCAGCTCATCGGCGTGCACGACCAGGAGTGGTAGTTCCACAGGTTCAGCTTCGCGCCGAGGATCTGCTTGCCCCGGATCTGCGTCATGGGGAAGTGCAGGAACGACCGTGCGACCTGACCGGAGCCGTTGTTGCCGAGCTTCAGCTCCGTCGACGTCGACATGTCCGTCGTGTAGCCCTGCTGCACGAACGTGTCGAAACTCGCCCCAAGGTTCACCGAGGGGTCCACCGTCACCGGGAACTTCGTGGCCGGATCCGCCAGGAACCCCGCATCAGGCTTCAGCGTGAGGTCGATCGCGTCGCCGTTCTGCGTCACCTTCAGCCCGACGTCCGCGCGCCGGGTGTGCTCACCGGACTTCTCGTCGACCGTCGCGTCCCACATCACCGGTGCCGGCAGCAGGCCGACCTGCTTGCCGGTCTCGGCGTCCAGGAACGTCACCGACCGGTCCGCGTTCGCCCGCGCCTCGATGCCCTTGGCGTTCAGCGTGAGCGTGACCGAACCGTTCGCCTCGACCGCGCTGCGGTCCTTCAGCTCCAGGAACTGCTCGAAACCCGTACGGGTCGACTCGATGATCAGATCCGTTGCCGTCAGCACGTCCGCGTACCGGGCCGTCGTCCCCGACAGGGCCGGCTCCGGCAGCACACCACGCCACGACAGGTCCAGCGACCGGCCCTCCCCGGCGTCCAGGGACACCAGCGGGACCGGGGCGGTCTTCGGCTCACCGGCGTCGCCCGACGCCATCACGCGAGCGGCCAGCTTGGCAGGCGTCCTCCCGCCCAGCTTCAGCCCCAGCGGATGGTCCTTCGCGGCGACCGAACCGTCCACCGACTTTGCCAGGGCGACGTCGATGTCACGCCACGCGCCCGTGGTCTTGTCCCGGAACCGCACCGGCCCCGAAGCCGAGTCCGTAGTGGCCGTTCCATCCGGATTCGCCCACGTCGTGGTCGACTCCGTGCGCTCGGACAGGGCCTCGACCCGCTTCCCCGACAAACGGGCCGCGACCATCGCCGAGGCCAGATCCGCCGCCTCGGTCGGATACGACGCACTCTCGGCTGCCGGCAACCGAGGTTGCGACGGAAGCGCGACAGCCTGCCCTGACGCCTGCAGCACGACGGCCGTCTCGACAGCCAGGACGACGGCCGCGGCAAGAGACACCTGCCTCAACGTCCGGTTCGTCAACAATCTGCCACCTCGCCAAGTAGATGGCGATATGCGATCAGACACCTTCCATACCCTCCCCTGCACTCCGCCGCCACTGCGGCTAGCGGAGGAGCATATTCCAGATGTGAGGGTCTAGTGAATGCCTGGCGTGTCGCTTGCTTCTCTATGAAAGTGGTACGGATGTGGGTCGGGTCGCGTTCTACCGCGTCCGAGCCGCCTCGGCCGCCGCATGAGACGCGGAGCCAAGGCCCTCGCGGGCGTGGTCGTCGGCGCCGCTCTGCTGGCCGGGTGCGGTGAGGACATGTCTCCACCTGGGCACAAGGGCCGTCTGTTGAAGGCCGCCGGCGCGACCAAGTTCCGCATCACCAGCGCCAAGGACCTCTGGGATAACACGAAGGCGCACCAGGGCATGGACGACGTCACGGTGGTGAGCCGGAAGGGCAAGGTCCACACCTACGAGCTCACCGGCAACGGACTCGTCACCTACCTGAAGGAGCTCAACAGCAACGGCCACAACGCCGGGTGGGACGCGGACATGTACCCGGAGCAGGCCATCCAGATGTACGACGCAATCGCCCCGGTCGTCGACGCCCTCAGCCCTACACCTCGCCGCAACGCCACGATCCCGCAGGTGACGCTCGACGACGTGGTGCTCGCCTCACCGTCACCATCAGCGAAGCGCTGACACCGGGTGCAGTCTGTGCCTACGGCTCACGTCCCGACTCGGGCGTGAGCCGTTCGCCTTCCTCCGAGCACGGCCTCACCACGGCCCAGTTCACACCGCGCGATGTTCGGCGCCGGTGACGACAGGTCCTTGACTCGGCGCGCGCTCCCCGACGTCTCGGTACGCGGTAGCGTCCCTGGGAGACCAATCGCGTAAGGGACGGATCTGCATGTCGCACAGCACGGTCACCGCAGACGGGCGCGAGCAGCGCGGCCTGATCCTCGACTTCGCCGGCGTGCTCACGGCCAGCCCCATCGAGGTCCACCGTGCCTGGTGCGTGTCCGAGGGGCTGGAGCCGGGTGCGTGGCGGGCAACCCTCAACGATCACCCAGAAGGCCGGCGCCTGTACACGGCGCTGGAGATCGGGGAGATCGGGCAGGCCGAGTGGAACGAAGGTACGGCGGCCCTGCTGGGCCCGCAGGTGGATCCGGTGAACCTGATGGGCCGGGCCTGGGCCGGAGTGCCGGCGGCCCCCAGGATGGTCGCGCTCGCGCGGGCCGCGCGGGACGCCGGGCACCGGCTGGCCCTACTGTCCAACAGCTTCGGCCTCGACCCGTTCAACCCGTACGAGCACGTCGGCATCTGGGACCTGTTCGACGTGCACGTCGTCTCCGAGCTCGTCGGGATGGCCAAGCCCGAAGCGGCGATCTACGAACTCGCTTTGGAGCGCATGGGGTTGCCTGCCGAGCAATGCGTATTCGTCGACGATCACGCGGTGAACCTTCCGCCGGCAGCTGATCTCGGTATCGCTACCGTCCACGTCACGGACGAAGACGAGGCCGTGGCCGAACTGGAGGCCCTTCTTGGCGTGACAGCCGTACTCGCCGGATGAGGCCAACTGCACTCTGCGTAAAGGTCGTCGAAGCTACCGCTTCTGCCAGTACTGTCCATGTGGGGCCCATCATGCGGAGGTCGTCGTCGACGGCTGGGACCCGTACGAGTCCGAGCCGAAGACCGACGGCAGCGCGGGCACGATCGCCCTCGACAGCGTGAACATCGAGGTCCTGCGCGCCCAGAAGGCCCGTCAGGCGAAGGAGCGGAAGAAGGCCGGCGCCGCCTGGCAGGACACGGGCAAGGTCTTTACCAAGGAGGACGGCTCCTGGCTCCACCCGGAGACGGTCTCGGAGACCTTCCGCCGCATCCTCGCCACCACCGACCTCCCGCCCATCACCCTGCGGGACCTCCGCCACGTCTCGGCCACACTCACCCACGGCGCCGGCGGCGACATCCACACGATCAAGGAGACCCTCCGCCACTCCACGATCACGTTGACCTCAGACACCTACACGAGCCTCCTCCCGGAGGTCGACCGCGCGGTTGCCGAAGCGGCAGCGGCACTGGTTCCTCGCGTGAACAAGGCCCGATCCCTTCCCGAACCCGACTGAACTCGCCGGCGTCTCTCTGCGCCATCTCTCTGGCGGCCGTTTCGGGGGAACGGCTAGCCTCATGCCGTGGATGACTGGTTGAGCCGAATACCGAGCTCGCTCCTCTGGATTGCCAGCTGGTTCCTGGCGACCTTGGTGTGGTGGATCGGCGGCCAGTTCCTGGACGATCCGTGGTCTTTGCCCCGGTGCGCCTTCTACGGCGCGGTGCCGGTAGCCGCCATAGGGCTGGGGCAGTACTTGAGGTCGTGATCACCCCGCCCCCCGCCCCGGCCGCCCAGCGGATCCGCCGTCCCGCGCACTGATCCAGTTCTCTTCCGCGGTACGGCAGGTACGACCGCTCGCCGATTCCGGAGTCCGTTGAACCGGCCCGCCCCTGGAATGCAGAGAGCCGAGACTCTGCCGGGGAACGGCAATTACACGGAACGATTCCTGTGCCAGCCTCGGATGCATGGGGTGGAGCTTCAAACTGCATGGGGGCCTCGCGGCCGGACTGGGCGCGGCACTTCTTGTGCTTGCCGGACTCACGTGGCTGCCGGGAACGTTGCCCCTTGCGGACTCGGGATGGCCGGTGGCGGCGATTGCGGTATCGCTCTTCCCGATCTTCATTGCCGCAGTCGCGCGCCTCATGCTGGCACGAGCAGACCGACGCTCCATATGGCTGGCCTTCCGGTGCTTGCCAGGCAAGGTACAGGTCGCGCTCGGTGCGCTGTTCCTCGCGGGCGCGGCGCTGGCGGCCCTGGGCGCAACCGGTGCGGGGAGCCTGCAAGCGGCCGAGATGAAGGACGGCCGATACTTCGCCTTCGACACGACTCCTCGTGAACGCGGAACGACCGAGGTCTCCCGAAGCCAGTACATAGCCGTCCTGGAGAGTGATCAGCGCAGCATGTTCGCGATCCCAGGCGTGCTCTTCGTCGGGGCCGCGTGTGGCGCTCTGACCGCCGGCGAGTTGCGCCGTGCGGAGCTCGGGGCCTCGACCTGACGAAGCGCAGGCGGGGCGGGCGGCAGTGTGGTCCGGATGGACGAATGACAGGGCCGGGAGGAACTGTGCTCGAAGGATCTCGTGAGAAGGGCGTGCGGACAGAGGTGGTCAGGCGGCTGTCTTTCACCTGGTTCCCCATGGCTGCGGCGGTTGTGTTCTACGCGATCGCGATGGCACTCGCCGCCTTCGAGCAGGATGAATTCGCGCCGGCCATGGTCGTCGCCGCCTTTACCCTGTTCTTCTGGCTGATGGGATGGAACTCGGCCATCCGCTTCACGACGACGCATCTTTCCCTCACCAACGTTCTCGTGACCTCGAAGGTCGCGTGGAAGGACGTTGCCGGGGTGACTGTGGACGATGGGCTGAGTATCCAGTTGAGGGACGGGCGAACCCTCGGTTCGATAGCCTTCGGCGGCTCGCTGATCGGGGCGTTCACCAAGTACCCGACCCATCAGAGAGCGCGCAGGATCCTGAGCGAGGCGCATCTGAACGCCGTCCACGAGGGGAGAGACACGGGGCCGGTACACCTGCGCTCGTCCTTGGAGTGGCGTCGCCCCCTCGTTGCCGCTGTAGTTCTCTACGTCCCACTGCTGGTCATCCGGGCCGTCAGCGGATGAAGCCCGGCGCCCGGCGCCGTTCTACCGCTACCAGTGAGGCAGGTCGTAGAACCGGCCCCACGGCCCACACTCGATCAGGCCGCCCACCGCAGATCGCCGGGCCGGATCCGATTCCCGCCCGCCCCGTCCGCTCACGCACCGCTCACGCAAGCACCCCCGAACGACAGAGCGCCCCGACCAGCCGAAGCCGGTCGGGGCGCTCCTCAGCAGGTCAGAGGGCTAGCCCTCCCCCGCCCTCGGTAGGCCGTGTGGGACTCGAACCCACAACCAATGGATTAAAAGTCCACTGCTCTGCCAATTGAGCTAACGGCCCGTGTGCGAGTACTCCGAGCAGCATAGCCCGACGGGCACCCGGAACCGATCGGGTATCGGTCGGTCGCCGTGCCGCGCCCCCGGGTGGGGGCGCGGCGGGCGGGTCAGAAGAGGGTGCGGAAGGTGTTCCAGCCGGAGCCCACGAGTTCGCGGGGCAGGTAGCGGTCGCCGGTGCGGCCTCGGCCGTGGCTGTAGTAGGCGTAGAGGCGGCCGGAGGTGTCGCGGGCGACGAGGTCGCCGTCGCCGTCGCCGTCGAGGTCGCCGGTGCCCTGGAGGGCGGAGTAGATCTGCCAGCCGCCGCCGATCCGGACGCGCGCGGTGACGCCGCCGGTCGAGGTGCCGTAGTACGCCCAGAGGGCGCCGGCTCCGTCGACGGCGACGAGGTCGCCGCGGCCGTCGCCGTCGAGGTCGCCCGCTCCGGTGATCTTCTTGTACAGCTTCCAGTTGGTGCCGACGCGGACGCGGGCCTTCAGGCGGTGGTCGGCGGTGCCGGCGTAGAAGTACATGTCGCCGGTGGTGGTCTGGCGGGCGATGAGGTCGGCGTACCCGTCGGCGTTCACGTCGCCGGGCGAGGTCAGCACGTCGTACTGGCTCCAGCCGGAGCCGATCGTCGTGTACGGCGAGGAGGCCGTGACGACCTTGCCGCAGCCGGGCCGGTAGGCGCGCAGGTCGCCGCCGACGCGGCCGAGGACGTCGGCGCAGCCGTCGGCGTTCACGTCGCCGAAGGGCACGAGGAGGGTGCCGGACGGGAAGGCGGAGCCGGAGCCGGGGGTGCGGGCGGCGAACGTGCCGTAGCCGTTGCCCCGGTAGAGGGAGACGGCGCCGGCCGCGTCCACGGCGAGCAGGTCGCCGAGGGCGTCGTGCCCGGCGAGGTCGCGGTACGCGGGCCTGCTGCCGGTGACCGGGAACCGGCCGGAGGCGACCAGGTCGCGGCCCTTGCCGTCGGCGGTGGTGGCGCGCAGCTCCCAGGCGTACGGCCCGTTGGGGGCGGGCAGGCCCGCCGCGTTCCGGCCGTCCCACGTGACGTCGATCCGGCCGCGGGTCTCGCCGGCGCGGACGGTGCGGACGGCCTTCCAGCTGTACGCGTCCCGGACGGTGAACTCGTAGGACGCGGCCGGCTTGGACAGCGTCCAGGACGCCTTCCAGGTGCCCGGCATCCGCAGGCTCGCCGGGACGGAGGCGGAGGCGGCCGTCAGGTCGGAGGTGGGGAGGTCGGTCCACACCGCGTGGACGCGCTGGTCGGCGCCGCGGTAGGCGACGGCGCCGCCGAAGCGGTCGACGGTCCAGGCGACGCGGCGCAGGCCGGTGACGGTGTCGGCGCGGGTCAGGGTGTAGGCGGTGCCGGCCTTGCCGGTGGCGAAGGGGGTGACGCGGAGGTACGAGCCGCTCTCGTCGACGAAGTAGCCGTCGCCGAGGAGCCCGCCCCGGTAGGAGCCCGCGGGGAGGGCGACGCGGACGGGTGCGGACGGGTTCTTCAGGTCGAGGACGCCCTGCTTGGTGTAGCCGGCGCACGCCCAGTACAACCAGCGGCCCGCCGTCTGGAGTTCGGTCGGCGCGCAGGCGGTGCCGGTGGTGAGCGTGCCGAGGGTCTTGCCGGTGGCGAGGTCCTTGCGGGCGATCTGGCCGGCGGTGGCCGTGCCGGTGTAGAGGGTGTCGCCCCAGAGGGCGGCGGCGACCTGCTTCTGGCGGGAGACCTCCCGCCGGCCGTCGAGGTCGAGGACGAGGGTCTGGCCGTCGCCGGCGAGTTCGCCGTGCGTGACCGCCGTGCCGGTCTGGTAGACCGCCCACCGGCCGAAGGCGTCGGCGACCTGGCCGACCGGGTCCACCGCGACCCGGGTGGTGCGGCCGTCGGCCGTGCGGGAGACGACGGTACGCGGCTGGTTCGCGTTCCTCGGCGAGGAGACCGTACGCCCGTCGCCGGCGTCGAACAGCGGCGTGTCGTACCACTGCGCGCCCGGCTCGGTGCCGCCGGACACGGGCGCGGACTGGCCGGTGTGGAGCGGGCCGACCGGGAGGGTGCGCGTCCGGAAGCCGGCCTCCGTCCCGCTGTCCTGCTCCACCGTGGTGAGCCGTCCCATGCCCAGCGCGAGGGCCGCCACGTCGACGGGCAGCGGCGCGACCGTGCGCAGCTTCTCCAGGACCGGGGCGCCGCCGCCCTTGCCGGGGACGGCCTTGAGGACGGCCCAGTCGGTGGCGGACGTGCCGCCGGTGACGGCCGCGGTGCCGGAGCCGTCGCCCAGCTGGGTGATCCGCTCCTCGGCGCCGGCGAGCAGCGTCCGCTGCTCGCCGGTGGGGCTGACGGCGACGAGCCGGCGGGTGAGCGCCTGGCCCTGGATGGTCGGTTCGGCCGTGGTCAGCAGCCAGTCGCCGACGAGCCCGATGCGGGTGGCGTTCAGCCCGGCGGGCAGCGGGTAGCTGGTCTCCGGGCCGGTGAGGTCGGCGAGCGGCCGGATGTGGACGGTCCGGTCGGGGTCGACCCAGGCGATCCGGTCGGCGGTGACGGTGACGCCCGCGACGAGCACGCCGTTCGCGGCGGTGGGCTCCTCCAGGACCCGCAGCTGTCCGGTCGTCAGGTCGACGAGGCCGAGGAGGGAGTCCTTGTTCATGCCCGAGGTGCCCCGGGTGAAGCGGAGGACGGCGGTGCCGGGCGCTCCGGCGACCAGGCGCGCCATGTGGAGGTTCGCCCCGTCCGGCCAGCCGGTCACGGGCACGGAGGGGCCGTTCGGGTCGGCCGCGCTCCGGAGGACGTACCCGCGGGTGGACTGCAGCGAGGTGCCGGGTTCGTACTGCTGGAAGAGTAGCCGGTCGCCGATCAGGCCCCGGTAGCCGGAGTCCTCGGGGACGCGCAGGGTGGTCGTCGCGCCGGTCTCCAGGTCGACGACGGAGGCGGAGCCGGTGCCCTGGTCGGCGTACGTGTACCGGCCGCCGGTCCCGAACTCCCCGAAGGCGTCGTTGCCGTTGCCGTACCCCAGGGACCGGCTGGCGCCGGTCGCGAAGTCCGTCCACTCCATCAGCTCGCCGGAGTGCTGGTCGGAGTCCTCCGCCCGGTGCGCGTACCCGCCCGCGCCGACGGCGACGACCGTCTCCGCGCGGGGTGCGGTGCGCCAGGTGGGGTCGAGGTCGAGCTGGTCGATGCCGGGTACGGGCGCCCCGGGCGCGGCGACCGCGCCGGGCACGAGGCCCGCGCCGGTGGCGGCGGCCAGGACGGCGGCGAGCAGGGCGGCGCGGGTGCGGGTCCGCCGCGCGGGTGCGGTACGAGACAAGAAGGCCCCTCCCCGGGGGGTGACGCGTCGGGTGATCCATCGCGGGTGACGGTCGGCAGGTCGGACGCACGCGCGCGCGTGCGTCTTCCGTGCCCGTGTACGAGACGGGTTCGCCGCCCCGATGGTTGTACGGCGGACGCGATGTTGTGCGCCGGACGCGATGGTTGTACGCCGGACGCGACGAACCCCCGTGACAGCGGGTGTCACGGGGGTTCGTCGTACGCGCGTCAGGTCACGTCACGCGGCCTGCGGGTCAGCCGTTGCGCTTCCAGCGGGGCTTGTCGTCGCGGCGGCCGCCGCCGAAGGAGGAGCCGGACGGGCGGTGGTCGTCGCGGCGGAAGCCACCGGACGGGCGGTCGTCGCGGCGGAAGCCGCCCGAGGGGCGGTCGTCGCGGCGGTCGCGGTTGAACGGGCGGTCGTTGTCGCGGCGGAAGCCACCGGACGGACGGTCGTCGCGGCGGAAGCCACCCGACGGACGGTCGTTGTCACGGCGGAAGCCACCGGAGGGACGGTCGTCGCGGCGGAAGCCGCCCGACGGGCGGTCGTTGTCACGGCGCTCGAAGGAACGGCCACCCCGGTCATCGCGGTCGCGGAACGACGGACGGTCGTTGTCACGGCGCTCGAACGAACGGCCACCGCGGTCGTCACGGTCGCGGTCGCGGAACGACGGGCGGTCGTTGTCGCGGCGGAAGCCACCGGACGGACGGTCGTCGCGGCGGAAGCCACCCGACGGACGGTCGTTGTCACGGCGGAAGCCGCCACGGTCGCCACCCCGGTCGTCACGGTCGCGGTCACGGAACGACGGACGGTCGTTGTCCCGGCGGAAGCCACCGGACGGACGGTCGTCGCGGTCGCGGCGGAAGCCGCCACGGTCGCCACCGCGGTCACGGCGCTCGTAGTTGCCGCGCTCGTCACGGGCCGGGCGCTCCTCGCGGCGCTGCTCCTCGCGGGCGGCGCGCTCGGCCTCGGCAGCGGCGGCGGCGACCTCGGCCTCGGCGGCCTCGGCGACGGCGGCGACCGCGGTCTCCGGGTCCTCGCCGCGCTCGCGGGCGGCCTGGGCGACGAGGCGGTCGGCCTCCTCGCGGAGCTCGACGGCGCGGCGCTGCAGGCGCTCCAGCTGGCGGGTCAGGTCGACGACCTCGCGCTCGGCCTGCTTGGCCGAGTTGTTGGCGGAGTCGGCCTGGACCTCGGTCAGCGACCGGGCGCCGGTGATCTCGGCGACCTCGGGGTCGAAGGCGCCGGCGCCGCCGACGATGTGGCGCGAGGCGTCGACGCCCGCGTCCTCCATGAGGCGGAAGATCTGGCGGCGCTGGTGCGGCAGCGCCAGCGAGACCACGACGCCGGAGCGGCCGGCGCGGGCGGTGCGGCCCGAGCGGTGCAGGTAGTCCTTGTGGTCGCCGGCCGGGTCCACGTTGAGGACCAGGTCGATGCCGTCGACGTGGATGCCGCGGGCGGCGACGTCGGTGGCGACGAGGACGTTGACGTAACCGTCCTTGAAGTCGGCGAGCGTGCGGGTGCGGGCGCCCTGGGTCATGCCGCCGTGCAGCGCGTCGGCCTTCACGCCGGACTCGCGCAGCTGCTCGGCGACGCGGTCGGCGCCGAGCTGGGTGCGGACGAAGATGATCGTCCGGCCCTTGCGGGCGGCGATGGCGGCGGTGACCGGGGCCTTGTCCTTCGGCTTCACGACGAGGACGTGGTGGGTCATGGTGGTGACGGCGCCGGCGGACGGGTCGACCTCGTGGGTGACCGGGTTCACCAGGTAGCGCTTGACCAGGCTGTCGATCTCGTTCTCCAGCGTGGCGGAGAAGAGGAGGCGCTGGCCGCCGGTCGGGATCTGGTCGAGGAGCTCGGTGACCTCGGGCAGGAAGCCCAGGTCGGCCATCTGGTCGGCCTCGTCGAGGACCGCGATCTGGACCTGCTCCAGGGAGCAGGCGCCGCGGTTGATGATGTCGCGGAGGCGGCCCGGGGTGGCGACGAGGATGTCGACGCCGCGCTCCAGGGCGTAGATCTGGTTGCCCATCGACGTACCGCCGCAGACGACCTTCATACGGAGGCCGAGCACGTCGCCGTAGGGCTGGAGGGCGTCCGCGACCTGCATCGCGAGCTCACGGGTCGGGGTGAGGATGACGCCGCGGGGCTTCTTCTTCTCGGTCTCGCCGCCGGCCAGGGTGGCGAGCAGCGGGAGGCCGAAGGAGAGGGTCTTTCCGGAGCCGGTGCGACCGCGGCCCAGGATGTCCTTGCCGGCCAGGGCGTCCGGGATGGTCGCGGCCTGGATCGGGAAGGGGGTGGTGACACCGTTCTGCGCGAGCTTGCGGACGACGCCCTCGGGCAGGCCCAGGTCGCCGAAGGTGATCTCGGGGGTCTGGTCGTCCTCGTCGGCGGCGTCGGCCGCCTCGTCGGTGAGGTCGAGGTCGTCGGTGAGCTCGTCGGTCAGCTCGTCGGTGATCTCTGCGTCGTCCGCCAGCTCGACGATCTCGGTGATCTCGTCGTTCTCGGGCATGACGGCGTGGTCAGAATGAGAAATGGACATGCGAAATGCGAAACCTTCCGGAGTCTCGGCACGCGCCCGTCAACTCCGTGTTTCGCACAAGACCGCCTCTATGCGGTCAGCCACGGCAAGGGAGAGTACGCGCCAGTCACGGCGCTCTTCGGTCGTGGCGCCGGGCAAATGGGATCAAACGATCTACCACCATACGCACTCCCCCCCGCTCAAGGCAAACCGACGCCCGTCACACCGGGCTCACCTGCGGTGATGCCGTCGGCTCGGTCGGCGTTCCGGCGGCCCGCATCTCGCCCATCTGGGTGACGGGTCCCTCGGTCGGCGGGTCGGTCGGGTTCGAGGTCGGCTCGGGCGTGGGCTCCGGCGTCGGCTCCGGGGTGGGCTCGGGCGTCGGGGTGGGCTCCGGGGTCGGCTCGGGCGTGGGCGTGTGCCCGCCGCCGCCCGGCGCGCCTCCGGCCTCCCCGCCGGTCCCGCCCGCGGTGCCGCCGTCCCCGCCGCCACCGCCCGCGCTCCCGCCGGCGGCCCCGCCCGCGTCCCCGCCGCCGCCCGCGCTCCCGGCCGCACCGCCCGCCCCGGTGCCGCCGCCGGCCGTGCCGCCGGCCTCGTGGGGCGTCCTGGGCGGCACCACCCCGCCGGGCGCGACCGGACCGGGGGTCTTCGCACCGGCGCTGGGCGTGGCGGAGGCGGAGGGCGCACCGCTCGGCACCGGCGACTTCCCGCCACCGCCCTTCGCGTCGGGCGCGCCGGGCCGGTCGCCCTGCCCGCCGCCGTACGCGTCCCCGCCGCCGTCCGGGGCCCCGGGGCCGCCCTCCGGCTCGGCCGACGCGCCCGGCTTCCCCCCGGTCGCGCCGGGCGCCGGCCGCGCGCTGTCGTCGCTGACACTCATACAGCCGCTCAGACCGGCGCACGCGGCGACCGCGAGGGCGGCTGCGGCCCATCGAACGCGGGTGGGGACATGGCGCACGGAGGCACCTCCAGGACACAGAAGGCGGGGGAAGGAACGCGTCCCCCTGCCCAACTCCCCAGGCGCCCCACGGGACACGGCGCGACGGCCCCTTGTTCGACCGCGATCTCCCGCCGGATCCGGCCACCGGAGCGAGCGGGCCCGCGACCGCGGCCGGCACCGGGACCGGGACCGGGACCGGGACCGGGACCGGGACCGGGAGGAACGGATCAGCCGTAGCCCAGCGCGTGCAGCCGCTCGTCGTCGATCCCGAAATGGTGGGCGATCTCGTGGACCACGGTGATCTCCGTCTCGGCCACCACGTCCTCGCGGGACTCGCACATCCGCAGCGTCGGCCCCCGGTAGATCGTGATCCGGTCGGGCAGCACGCCCGCGTACCACTCGCCACGTTCGGTGAGCGGCGTCCCCTCGTAGAGCCCGAGCAGCTCGGGGTCGTCCGGAGAGGGTTCGTCCTCCACGAACACCGCGACGTTGTCCATCAGCCGCGTCAGCTCCGGCGGGATCCGGTCCAGGGCCTCGGCGACAAGCTCCTCGAACTCCTCGCGCGTCATCTCCAGCACGGGCCCATTGTCCCCTCCGCGGAAACCGTTTTGGCGATACCGCCCGGCATCCCATATGCTTCTCACGTCCCCGAGGCGCCGCAAAGCGCCCAGGTGAGCCTCTAGCCCTCATCGTCTAGTGGCCCAGGACGCCGCCCTTTCAAGGCGGTAGCACGGGTTCGAATCCCGTTGGGGGCACGCATGACCGTGTGCGACACTAGTGTCCGCACACACCACGCTAGGTCCTGTGGAGCAGTTGGTTAGCTCGCCACCCTGTCAAGGTGGAGGTCGCGGGTTCAAGTCCCGTCAGGATCGCCGAGGTCAGAGATGACCTCGTGGCTGGGTAGCTCAGTTGGTACGAGCGATCGCCTGAAAAGCGATAGGTCGCCGGTTCGACCCCGGCCCCAGCCACAGAAGGAAGGCCCCGTTCGAGAGAACGGGGCCTTCTTCGTCGTACGCGACACCCGCCGTCCGTTCGTCGTACGCGACGCCCCGGCCGTCCGTTCGTCGTACGCCGCACCAACCGGCCGTACGGGGGAAGGGCCCGCGCCCCTCCCCCGTACCGCTCAGACCTCCTCGCGCCGCCGGCCCGTCCGGCGGCCCCGCAGCGCGAGCGCCGCCGCCACGACCGCCACCACCGCGACCAGCAGGGCCCAGTCCGGCACCGCGCGGCCCAGCGCGGCGACCCGCTCCTCCACCGCGAAGGAGTCGTCGACGGAGAGCAGCCCCGGCAGGGCGGTCGTCCCGTCGAAGACGAGGAACAGCGTGCCGAGGACGACGAAGAACAGGCCCGAGACCAGCGACGTCGAGTGGACCTCGAAGCGGCCGACCCGCAGCGGGCGCCCGCGCAGCCAGCGCCGCCGGCCCAGGTCGTACCGCTCCCAGAGCAGCGCCAGCACGAACAGCGGGACCGCCATCCCGAGCGCGTACGCGGCGAGCAGCAGCCCTCCGTACGCCGGGCTGCCGCTCAGCGCCGCCACCGTCAGGACGCTGCCGAGGATCGGGCCCGCGCAGAAGCCGGCGAGGCCGTAGACCAGGCCGAGGGCGTAGACGGAGAGCGCCGACGTGGGCCGGATGCGGCCGCTCGCCTCGGCGATCCGGCGGGAGGTGAAGCCCCGGCCGAGGAGCTGGAGGACGCCGAGCCCGATGATCAGCCAGCCGCCGGCGGTGACCAGCAGGTCCCGGTGGCCGTAGAAGAACCGGCCGGCGAGGGATCCGGCCGCGCCCAGCGGCACGAGGGTGGTCGCCAGGCCCGCGTAGAGGATGCCGGTCCGGGCGACGAGCTTCGCGCGGGTGTCGATCGAGTACGCGAAGAAGGCGGGCAGCAGCAGGGCGCTGCACGGGCTGAGGAGGGCGAGCAGCCCGCCGAGGAACGCGGCGAAGTAGCCGATCCCGGAGGTCACTGCCCGGCCTTCCCCGGCGCGGCCCCCTCCGGGGAGGGCTGCTCCGGGGAGGGCTTCTCCGCCGGGGACTTCTCCGGTGCGGCCTGCGCCGCCGCCTCGATGGCCTCCGTGAACGTCTCCAGGGGCTGGGCGCCGGCGATCGGCCGCCCGTTGACCAGGAAGGACGGGGTGGAGGTGGCGCCGAGCCGGTAGCCCTCCTCCTGGTCCTTCCGGACGGCCTCGCGGGCCGCGGCGCTCTCGCTGTCCTTCGCGAACCGGGCCGCGTCGGGCACGCCGGCCTCCCGCGCGAGGGCGGCGAGCCGCTCCTTGCCGAAGCCCTTCTCCTTGGCGTCCTCGGCGTAGGCGGCCTTGTGGAACTGCCAGAACCGGCCCTGCCGGCCGGCCGCCCAGGAGGCGCGGGCGACGGCCTCCGACTCCTCGCCGAAGATCGGGAAGTTCCGCCACTCGATGCGCAGGGTGCCCTTCTCGACGTACTTCTCGATCAGCGCGGGCTCGGTGTCGCGGGCGAACTTGCCGCAGTAGCCGCACTGGAAGTCGGCGTACTCGACGAGGACCACGGGGGCGTCGGCGCGGCCGAGGGCGAGCTTGTCGGCGGGGTCGCGGCGGGCGTACGCCGCCAGCCCGTCGTAGACGCCGGCGGACGGGTCGGCGGAGACCTCGGCGACCGCCGAGGAGCCGGAGGCGCCGGGGGACGAGGGCTTGGTGGCGGTGTACGAGACGACGCCGAGCAGCACGGCGGCGGCGGCCACCCCGGCGACGACGGCGACGGGCTTGGCCTTGGACGGGGACGTGGACATGCGGAAGCGCTCCTGGAGGGAAGAGAGGAAGGGGAAGGGACGGACGGACGCGGTCGCGGCCGTCCGGCTACACCCTCAGGACCGACAGCTCCACGGGGGTCGGCACGCGCGCGGGCGGCTCCCGGCCCGGCGCCGGCGGCGGGGCGGCCGGAGCCGGCTGCCGGACCACGGGCGCCGCCCGGTCGGCGGCCAGGACGGGCAGCAGTTCGGCGAAGCCCTGCGCCCTCGGCGGTACGACGGGGCCCTCGTCGCCCGGGTCGGCCGGAGAGCCCGGACCGCAGCCCGGTACGGCGGCGCCCGCGGCCACCGGGACCGCGTCGGGGACCGCCGGGTGAGCCGTACCGCCGCCGGACGCGGACGCCCCGCACAGCAGCAGGCCGAGCACCAGGCCCAGCAGCGCGGCGAACGCCGCCGGCGCGGGGGTGGTGCGGAACATGCGAAACCTCTCCGGTCCGGGCCAGATGCCCGGAATACTACGCACCGGGGCGCGGGCCCCTTCGTAAATCGGTTCGCCGCTTCTCGGCCGCAGGTGCGATCCTGGATTCCGTATGTCTACTTCCTTCGCCGCCCTCCAGTCCGTCCTGGCCGAGGTCTCGCTGCGGGACTCCCACCGGCTCGGCCGCCGTCTCGAAGGCGCCCGCCGCATCCGCAAGCCCGAGGCCCGCGCCGCCGTCCTGGACGAGATCGCCGCAGAGGCGGCCAAGGCCAAGGAGCGCGTCGACCGGCGCGCCGCCCGCGTGCCCGCCGTCACCTATCCCGAGCAGCTGCCGGTCTCGCAGAAGAAGGACGAGATCCTGGAGGCGATACGCGACCACCAGGTCGTGATCGTCGCCGGTGAGACCGGCTCCGGCAAGACCACGCAGATCCCGAAGATCTGCCTGGAGCTGGGCCGCGGCGTCCGGGGCATGATCGGGCACACCCAGCCCCGCCGGATCGCCGCCCGCACGGTCGCCGAGCGCGTGGCCGAGGAGCTGAAGACCCCGCTGGGCGAGGCCGTCGGCTGGAAGGTCCGGTTCACCGACCAGGTGAACCCCGACGCGACCTTCGTGAAGCTGATGACGGACGGCATCCTGCTCGCCGAGATCCAGACGGACCGCGAGCTGCGCGCGTACGACACGATCATCATCGACGAGGCCCACGAGCGGTCCCTCAACATCGACTTCCTGCTCGGCTACCTGGCCCAGCTGCTGCCGAAGCGCCCCGACCTCAAGGTCGTGATCACCTCCGCGACGATCGACCCGGAGCGCTTCTCCCGCCACTTCGGCGACGCCCCGATCGTGGAGGTCTCCGGCCGCACGTATCCGGTGGAGGTCCGCTACCGGCCGCTCCTCGAAGAGGACTCCGACGACGCCGACCGGGACCAGATCACCGCCATCTGCGACGCCGTCGACGAGCTCCAGAAGGAGGGGCCGGGCGACATCCTGGTCTTCCTCTCCGGCGAGCGGGAGATCCGCGACACCGCGGACGCCCTCACCAAGAAGAAGCTCTTCAACACGGAGATCCTGCCGCTGTACGCGCGGCTCTCGCACGCCGAGCAGCACCGGGTCTTCCAGGCGCACTCCGGCCGCCGGATCGTCCTCGCGACGAACGTCGCCGAGACCTCGCTGACCGTTCCCGGCATCAAGTACGTGATCGACCCGGGCACCGCCCGCATCTCGCGCTACTCGCACCGGACCAAGGTGCAGCGCCTCCCGATCGAGGCGATCTCGCAGGCCAGCGCCAACCAGCGGAAGGGCCGCTGCGGCCGTACCTCGGACGGCATCTGCATCCGCCTGTACTCCGAGGACGACTTCCTCACCCGCCCCGAGTTCACCGACGCGGAGATCCTGCGGACGAACCTGGCCTCCGTCATCCTCCAGATGACCGCGGCCGGCCTCGGCGACATCGAGAAGTTCCCCTTCATCGACCCGCCGGACCACCGCAACATCCGGGACGGCGTCCAGCTCCTCCAGGAGCTCGGCGCGCTCGACCCCGCCCAGAAGGACCCGCGCAAGCGCCTCACCGAGCAGGGCCGGAAGCTCTCCCAGCTCCCCGTCGACCCGCGGCTCGCCCGCATGGTGCTGGAGGCCGACAAGAACGGCTGCGTCCGCGAGGTCATGGTGATCGCGGCGGCCCTGTCCATCCAGGACCCGCGCGAGCGCCCCTCCGACAAGCAGGCGCAGGCCGACCAGCAGCACGCCCGCTTCAAGGACGAGACCAGCGACTTCCTCGCCCTCCTCAACCTGTGGCGGTACGTCCGCGAGCAGCAGAAGGAGCGCGGCTCGTCGTCCTTCCGCCGCATGTGCAAGCAGGAGTACCTGAACTTCCTGCGCATCCGCGAGTGGCAGGACATCTACTCCCAGCTGCGGACGGTCGCCAAGCAGATGGGGATCCACCTCAACGAGGAGGACGCCCCGGAGCAGTCGATCCACGTGTCCCTGCTCTCCGGCCTCCTCAGCCACATCGGCCTCAAGGACGTGAAGGAGTCCAAGGAGAACCGGGACGCGAAGGACGGCCGGCGCGAGGGCACCCGGAACGAGTACCTGGGCGCCCGGAACGCCAAGTTCGCGATCTTCCCCGGCTCCGCGCTCTTCAAGAAGCCGCCGCGGATGGTGATGTCCGCCGAGCTGGTGGAGACCTCCCGGCTGTGGGCGCGGGTGAACGCGCGGATCGAGCCCGAGTGGGTCGAGCCGCTCGCCCAGCACCTGGTGAAGAAGACGTACAGCGAGCCGCACTGGGAGAAGGACCAGGCGGCCGTGATGGCGTACGAGAAGGTGACGCTGTACGGCGTCCCGATCGTCGCCGACCGCAAGGTGAACTACGGCCGGATCGACCCCGAGGTCTCCCGCGAGCTGTTCATCCGCAACGCGCTCGTGGAGGGCGACTGGCGCACCCACCACAAGTTCTTCGCCGACAACCGCAAGCTGCTCACCGAGGTCGAGGAGCTGGAGCACCGGGCCCGGCGCCGGGACATCCTCGTCGACGACGAGACGCTCTTCGACTTCTACGACAAGCGGGTCCCCGAACACGTCGTGTCCGGCGCCCACTTCGACTCGTGGTGGAAGCACAAGCGGCGCGAGGAGCCGGAGTTCCTCGACTTCGAGCGCGAGATGCTCATCAACGAGAAGGCCGGGGCCGTCACCAAGGACGACTACCCGGACTCGTGGCGGCAGGGCGCGCTCAAGTTCCGCGTGACGTACCAGTTCGAGCCGGGCGCGGACGCCGACGGCGTCACCGTGCACATCCCGCTCCAGGTGCTGAACCAGGTCACCGACGAGGGCTTCGACTGGCAGATCCCGGGGCTGCGCGAGGAGGTCGTCACCGAGCTGATCCGCTCGCTGCCGAAGCCGATCCGCCGCCACTACGTGCCGGCGCCGAACTACGCCGGACGCTTCCTGGACACCGTGGTGCCCGTCCAGGAGCCGCTGACGACGGCGCTGGCGCGCGAGCTCCAGCGGATGGTCGGCGTCCCGCTCACGCCCGAGGACTTCGACTGGGGGAAGCTCCCCGACCACCTCAAGATCACCTTCCGGATCGTCGACGAGCGGCGCCGGAAGCTCGCCGAGGACAAGGACCTGGAGGCGCTGCGGCTGAAGCTGCGCCCCAAGGCCCGTCAGGCGCTCTCCAAGGCCGCCCAGGCGGCCACGGCGGGCCCGGACGGCTCAGGTCCCTCCCTGGAGCGCTCGGGGCTGAAGGACTGGACGATCGGCACCCTCGTGCGGGTCTTCGAGACCAAGCGGGGCGGGCAGCCGGTGAAGGCGTACCCGGCGCTGGTCGACGAGGGCGACACCGTCGCCGTCCGGCTCTTCGACTCGGAGGCCGAGCAGGAGCGGGCGATGTGGCGGGGCACCCGCCGGCTGATCATGCTGAACGTCCCGGTGAGCCCGGCGAAGTTCGCGGCCGACCGGCTGACCAACCAGCAGAAGCTGGCCCTGTCGGCGAACCCGCACGGCTCGGTGCAGGCCCTCTTCGAGGACTGCGCCACCGCCGCCGCCGACCGGCTGATCGCGCAGCACGGCGGCCCGGTGTGGGACGAGGCGTCCTTCCGGACCCTGTACGACAAGGTCCGCGCCGACCTGGTGGAGCTGACCGTCCGCACGGTGGGCCAGGTCCAGCAGGTGCTGGCGGCCTGGCAGGCGTGCGAGCGGCGGCTGAAGGCCACCACGAGCCCGGCGCTGCTGCCGAACCTCCAGGACGTGCGGAAGCAGCTGGACTGGCTCATGCCGGCCGGTTTCGTGACCCGTACGGGCCTGAAGCGGCTGCCGGACCTGATGCGCTACCTGGTGGCGGTGGACCGGCGGCTCCAGCAGATGCCGACCGGGGTCCAGCGGGACACCACCCGGATGGAGAAGGTCCACGAGATGCTCGACGAGTACGCGTGGCTCCTGGAGCAGCTGCCGAAGGGGCGGCCGGTGCCGGCCGAGGTCACGGACATCCGCTGGATGATCGAGGAGCTGCGGGTGAGCTACTTCGCGCACGCGCTGGGCACCGCGCATCCGGTGTCGGACAAGCGGATCGTGAAGGCGATCGACGCGGCCGTGCCCGCACCGGCGCGGTAGCGGACTGGGTGTGAGTTCGACCGGACCGCTGACCTGCTGTACAGTTCTTCTCGCAGCCACGCACGAACGGTTGCGAGGGTCCTGTGGAGCAGTTGGTTAGCTCGCCACCCTGTCAAGGTGGAGGTCGCGGGTTCAAGTCCCGTCAGGATCGCGTTGGAAGAAGGCCCGCATCGTCTCGATGCGGGCCTTCTTCGTCGTGCGCACAGGACGCTCTTCCGCCGCCGGCCGATGCGTGGACTCCACTCGAACGGGGGACGAAAGTCCCGCCTGCCGGTGACCATCGGCGGCTGGGGTGCCGCCTCCGGGGGTGGCAGGCTGGTCGGTGACAAGGCTTTGACGGTGTGACGGGAGTCACGGGAACCCCTTCCGCAACCCCCTCGTTTATGCCGCTCCTACAACACCTCCATTTAATACGTGCAATTGCACCCGTGTTCGAGGTGTGGGAGCGGGCCCAAAAAGAAGATCGCGCTGGACCCGGCGGAGTCCAGCGCGATCGGTGACGGTGGCCTGTTGGGGCAGGTCCGTCGGCAGAGCTGAGGGGTGGGCGACCGGGTTGGGGGACCCGGACAGGCCCGGTGTTACGGGGTGTTGCGCGTCTCGCGGGTGCCTCAGGCCTCGCTGCGCTGCTGCGGGATGCCCGCCAGCAGGGCGCGGACCTCGGCCTCGCGGTACCGGCGGTGCCCACCCAGGGTGCGGATGGACGTGAGCTTGCCGGCCTTGGCCCAGCGGGTCACCGTCTTCGG
Source organism: Microtetraspora glauca (assembly GCA_000721275.1). Classification (GTDB taxonomy): domain Bacteria; phylum Actinomycetota; class Actinomycetes; order Streptomycetales; family Streptomycetaceae; genus Streptomyces. The sequence continues at coordinate 36,641 of JOFO01000030.1, forward strand.
GTCCACGCGGAACATCGTGGCGACCTCGGCAGGGGTCAGCAGCGGCTCGGCATCAGGGGTGCGAGCGGTCATGAGCGGCCTCCTCGGGAGAACCGAACCTTCTCGGTTCTTTCCTCTAAATTCTGCACCTTGACCCGCCTTGCCCGAAATGGCAGAAGCGGGTCGAGTCGGTTATAGGACGAACGGCTTGTCCTCGGCACTACAACTACACCATCCGTCCAGCCGCGTCGGCCAAACCGATGGAATTGCCCTCGCAGGTGTTCATCAGCGGCGGAAGTCGACTGACCATGCCATAACGGACAGTCACGCCACTGTGACGATCAGTCACAGAGCGATCAGGAGTCCTCAGACCCCCCATAGAGTGCAATGCTGAGCTTTCCGCCCGAACTTGGGCGGAAGGAACCCTCCCCGGACTCCTTGTCCTATTTTGGCACGAGGGTAGGTGATCGACGCAAGGGTACGTTTAGTGCTGTCCGTCACGCTTGAGCCAAAGGCCCGGTTCAGGACCAACGTCCCGCCGGATCCGGCCAGATCGATCCGGCCAGCCACCATGAAGATCATTTACCCCCACGGGACATGTCTTGTCCATGCACACCTGACGAAGATGCCCGGCCTATGTCAATTCGCGTGCCGCAGGTCCCTGACGGCCCGCCAGCGCTCCGCCAGCCGCGCGTACACCTCCGCCGCCGCCACGTCGTCCCCCGCCCGCAGCGCCGCCAGCCCCTCCGCCACGTCCGCCGCCGACCGGTCCGCCGCCAGCCGCTCCTCCGCCACCGCGTGCACCAGACCGCCGTAGTCCAGCTCCACCAGCGCCCGCGGATGGAACTCCTCCAGCCACCGGCCCACGTCCACCAGCCCCTGCGCCAGCGGCCCCTCGTCCACCGAGTCCCGCAGCGCGCGCAGCGCCCGCGCGAGCCTCCGCCGCGCCTGCGCCATCGTCGTCCGGTAGCGCAGCACCGGCGCCCGCCCCGCCGCCCGGTCCCCCGCCTCGTACGACCGCTCCTCGTCGCCGAAGAGCGCGAACCAGCGCAGCGGCACCTGCCACACCGCCGTCCTGATCCACGGCCGCGCGTCCGGGTTCCGCTCCAGCCAGCGCTCGTGATCCGCCTCCACCTGCGCCCGCACCACCGGCGGCAGCATCGCGTCCAGCACCGGCGCCGGCAGCCCGCTCTCCGCCACCAGGTCCCGCAGCGCCAGCCAGCTCCGCAGCCGGGTCCGCCACGGGCAGACCACCACCACCCCGTCCAGGTGCGCCACGAACGCCTCGCCGCTCTCGTGCACGGGCACCGGGACCGGCGGCACCGGCACCAGGTCCGCCAGCGAGCGCCGCAGCTCGTCCTGGGCGCCCGGGGTGCCCGGCCGGCGGGCGTACCGCGACCAGTGGGTCCGCTCCGGCTCGGGGAACGCGGCCAGCGGCTCGTACACCCGCAGATAAGAGGCGTACGGGACGAGCAACGTGGAGTCGACCGACATGCCGCGAATCCTTCCACGCGGGTACTCCCCGAGGGGGTGATCCGGCCCACTCCGCCCTTCCTACGCCCAGGTAGGACTTAATCTCATGGCGCAATGGGTCCTCCCCCACCCGCAGGGGGGACCTCCCCGCCGCTTCTTCCTTGGGAGTCACCACCGTGACCGCAACTGACGGCGTCCTGCACACCCTGTTCCACTCGGAGCAGGGCGGCCACGAGCAAGTCGTGCTCTGCCAGGACCGCGCCACCGGCCTCAAGGCCGTCATCGCCCTGCACAACACCGCCCTCGGCCCCGCCCTCGGCGGCACCCGCTTCTACCCGTACGCCACCGAGGCCGAGGCCGTCGCCGACGCCCTCAACCTGGCGCGCGGCATGTCGTACAAGAACGCCATGGCCGGGCTCGACCACGGCGGCGGCAAGGCCGTGATCATCGGTGACCCCGAGCTGATCAAGACCGAGGAGCTGCTGCTCGCCTACGGCCGCTTCGTCGCCTCCCTCGGCGGGCGCTACGTGACCGCCTGCGACGTCGGCACCTACGTCGCCGACATGGACGTCGTGGCCCGGACGAACAAGTGGACCACCGGCCGCTCCCCGGAGAACGGCGGCGCCGGCGACTCCTCCGTCCTCACCGCCTTCGGCGTCTTCCAGGGCATGCGCGCCTCCGCCCAGCACCTGTGGGGCGACCCGACGCTGCGCGGCCGGAAGGTCGGCGTCGCCGGCGTCGGCAAGGTCGGCCACTACCTCGTCGAGCACCTCCTGGAGGACGGCGCCGAGGTCGTCATCACCGACGTCCGCGAGGAGTCGGTACGCCGGATCACCGACAAGTACCCGCAGGTCCAGGTGGTCGCCGACACCGAGGCGCTGATCCGCGTCGAGGGCCTCGACATCTACGCCCCCTGCGCGCTCGGCGGCGCCCTGAACGACACCACGGTCCCGTTCCTCACCGCGAAGGTCGTGTGCGGCGCGGCGAACAACCAGCTCGCGCACCCGGGCGTCGAGAAGGACCTGGAGGCCCGCGGCATCCTCTACGCCCCGGACTACGTGGTGAACGCCGGTGGCGTGATCCAGGTCGCCGACGAGCTCCACGGCTTCGACTTCGACCGCTGCAAGGCGAAGGCCACGAAGATCTTCGACACCACCCTGGAGATCTTCGCACGTGCGAAGGCCGACGGCATTCCGCCGGCCGCCGCCGCCGACCGGATCGCCGAGCAGCGGATGGCCGACGCGCGGCGCGCCGGGGCCTGACGCCCACGGGGTCCGGCCCGCGGCCCGGGAGACTTCGCTCACGCCGATCGGCGGGTCGGACCCCCAGAAGAGGTTAAAATCGCGACTGACCAGCGAGGAAAGGGCACCTCGATGGTTCTGTACCGGGGTATGTGATGCGCGCGGCGTACCGTAGACCCGAGGAAACAGGTACCGTTGAAGCCCTACGGACCGGTCTCTCCGTCGAGAGGCCGTTTCGGACCATGAACGCGTGTCAAGACTCTGGGGCCGGCGAGCCCCGTCACCGAGGGGGTCGAGCCATGGGGCGCGGCCGGGCAAAGGCCAAGCAGACCAAGGTCGCCCGCCAGCTGAAGTACAGCAGCGGCGGGACCGACCTGGCGCGTCTGGCCCATGAACTGGGCGCTTCGACTTCGAACCAGCCGCCGAATGGCGAGCCGTTCGAGGACGACGACGAGGAAGACGACCCGTACGCGCAGTACGCGGATCTGTACAACACGGACGACGAGGACGAGGACGACGAGTCCGGTCCGCACTCGTCCCGTCGCGCTTGACCTTCTGAAGACCGAAACCCGGTCCGGCTGCCCGGACCGGGTTTTCGTGCTGCCCGGCGTCTCCGCGGCCCGGCGCCTCTCCCGGCGCGCCACGGGCCGCGCCGGGCCGCTGCGAGCTGCCCAGCGACGCGCGCCGGTCCCGGACGGACACGCGAGGAAGGGGCACCCCGCCCGGCGGGGTGCCCCTTCACGTACCGCTGTCGCCTACTTCGCGTAGTCGCCGACCAGCTCGGCGCCGGAGGTCCGGTCGCCGCGCTCGGTGATCTCGCCGGCCACCCAGGCGTCGAGCCCGCGGTCGGCCAGCGTGGTGAGGGCGGCGTCGACCGACTCGGCGGGGACGACGGCCATCATGCCGACGCCCATGTTGAGGGTCTTCTCGAGCTCCAGGCGCTCCACCCGGCCGGCGGTGCCGACGAGGTCGAAGATCGCGCCCGGGGTCCAGGTGGAGCGGTCCACGGTGGCGTGCAGGCCGTCCGGGATCACCCGCGCGAGGTTGGCCGCGAGGCCGCCGCCGGTGATGTGGCTGAAGGCGTGCACCTCGGTGGTCCGGGTGAGCGCCAGGCAGTCCAGCGAGTAGATCCGGGTGGGCTCCAGCAGCTCCTCGCCGAGCGTCCGGCCCAGCTCGTCGACCCGCTGGTCGAGGCTCATGCCGGCGCGGTCGAAGACCACGTGCCGGACGAGCGAGTACCCGTTGGAGTGAAGCCCGGAGGAAGCCATGGCGATGACCGCGTCCCCCGTACGGATGCGATCGGCGCCCAGCAGGCGATCGTGCTCGACGACGCCGGTGCCGGCGCCGGCCACGTCGAAGTCGTCCGGGCCGAGCAGGCCCGGGTGCTCCGCCGTCTCGCCGCCGACCAGGGCGCAGCCGGCCAGGACGCAGCCCTCGGCGATGCCCTTGACGATGGCGGCGACCCGCTCCGGGTGGACCTTGCCCACGCAGATGTAGTCGGTCATGAAGAGCGGCTCGGCGCCGCAGACGACGATGTCGTCCATGACCATGGCGACCAGGTCGTGGCCGATGGTGTCGTACACGCCCATCTGGCGGGCGATGTCGACCTTCGTGCCGACGCCGTCGGTGGCCGAGGCGAGCAGCGGACGCTCGTAGCGCTTGAGGGCGGAGGCGTCGAAGAGGCCGGCGAAGCCGCCGAGGCCGCCGAGGACCTCGGGGCGCTGCGTCTTCTTCACCCACTCCTTCATCAGCTCGACGGCGCGGTCGCCCGCCTCGATGTCGACGCCCGCAGAGGCGTAGCTGGCACCAGTGGTCTCAGGCATGCTGAAGAACTTTCGTGTCGTGTACTGCGGGTGTGCAGCGGGGTGTCACGGACGGCGCAGGGCGTCGGCGGCCGCGGTGGCGGCGGGGCCGGCGGCCAGCTCCGTCTCCAGGAGCTGCTTGCCGAGCAGCTCGGGGTCGGGCAGCTCCATCGGGTACTCGCCGTCGAAGCAGGCCCGGCAGAGGTTCGGCTTGGCGATGGTGGTCGCCTCGACCATGCCCTCCAGGGAGATGTACGAGAGCGAGTCCGCGCCGAGCGACTTGCCGATCTCCTCGACGGACATGCCGTTGGCGATCAGCTCCGCGCGGGTCGCGAAGTCGATGCCGAAGAAGCAGGGCCACTTGACCGGCGGCGAGGAGATCCGGATGTGGACCTCGGCGGCGCCCGCCTCGCGGAGCATGCGGACCAGGGCGCGCTGGGTGTTGCCGCGGACGATCGAGTCGTCGACGACCACGAGCCGCTTCCCCTTGATGACTTCCTTGAGGGGGTTCAGCTTGAGGCGGATGCCCAGCTGGCGGATGGTCTGCGAGGGCTGGATGAAGGTGCGGCCGACGTAGGCGTTCTTCACCAGGCCGGCGCCGAACGGGATGCCGGACGCCTCCGCGTAGCCGATGGCGGCGGGGGTGCCGGACTCCGGCGTCGCTATGACCAGGTCGGCCTCGACAGGCGCCTCCTTCGCGAGGCGGCGGCCCATCTCCACGCGGGAGAGGTACACGTTCCGCCCGGCGATGTCGGTGTCGGGACGGGCCAGGTACACGTACTCGAAGACACAGCCCTTGGGCTTCGCTTCCGCGAATCGCGAGGTGCGGATGCCGTTCTCGTCGATCGCGATCAGCTCGCCCGGCTCGACCTCGCGGACGAAGCTGGCGCCGCAGATGTCGAGGGCGGCGGACTCGGAGGCGACCACCCAGCCGCGCTCCAGCCGGCCGAGGACCAGCGGACGGATGCCCTGCGGGTCGCGGGCGGCGTAGAGCGTGTGCTCGTCCATGAAGACGAGGGAGAAGGCGCCCCGGACCTCGGGGAGGACCTTCGCGGCGGCCTGCTCGATGGTGAGCGGCTTGTCGTCCTCGTCCACCTGGGCGGCGAGGAGCGCCGTCAGGAGGTCGGTGTCGTTGGTGGCGGCGACCTGGGTGGCGCGGCCGTCCTTCTTGGGAAGGTCGGCGACCATCTCGGCCAGCTGCGCCGTGTTCACCAGGTTGCCGTTGTGGCCGAGCGCCAGCGAACCGTGGGCGGTGGCCCGGAAGGTCGGCTGGGCGTTCTCCCACACGGAGGCTCCGGTGGTCGAGTAGCGGGCGTGACCGACCGCGATATGACCTTGGAGGGAGCCGAGAGAGGTCTCGTCGAAGACCTGGGACACGAGGCCCATGTCCTTGAAGACGAGGATCTGGGAGCCGTTGCTGACCGCGATTCCCGCGGATTCCTGACCCCGATGCTGGAGGGCGTAGAGCCCGAAGTACGTGAGCTTTGCGACCTCTTCACCCGGAGCCCAGACACCGAAGACGCCACACGCGTCCTGGGGGCCTTTCTCGCCGGGGAGCAGGTCGTGATTGAGTCGACCGTCACCACGTGGCACGTCTTCGAGTCTAGGGGACCCCGACCGCTGGTCCGAATGGGAGAACGGGCGGCGAGCGGCGCCCGTACGATCGCACCAAAAGATCGCCGCGCGCTTGGAGGGGCCTACAAGGCAGGCGGCGGAAGGGTTCCCGGCACCCGGACCCCGGCCGGCACCCCGCCCCTACCCGTCCGTAAGGCGGCCCGCGATGTGACGCAGAACGCACGCACCGGCGGTTTCGCGCGCGTTTCGATCACACGAACTACGCGCGTCGACCCACCCCGGCGGCGTTGACGCCCCCGCTCCGCTCGACCAGGCTCCTGCCCCATGCAGCCCTCGCGTGACCGCTCGGTCACCCTCGTCCAGCGCCGGCACGTGGACCTCGTCCGTGTCGCGAGCGCCGGCTGTCGCCGCGCCTGAAGCGCCGCCCTTTCTCTCTTCCCTCCCCCCTTTTCTTTCTCCCTTTTCTTCTTCCCTCCGTCTGGAGATCCCGCATGTCCACGTCCCTGTCCCGCCGCGCCTTCGGCGGGGCCGCCGCCGGTGCCGCCGCCGCGGCCGCCCTGGGCGCCGCGCCCGCCCAGGCCGCCGCCCCCGCGGAGCGCCCCTTCCGGGCCGCGCACCCGCGCCGCCACTCCCGCCGGCCGAACATCCTCTTCATCCTGGGCGACGACCTCGGCTGGGCCGACCTCTCCTCGTACGGCTCCCCGCACATCCGCACCCCGCACCTGGACCGGCTCGCCCGCGGCGGCGTCCGCTTCACCGACGCGTACTCCGGCTCCGCGACCTGCTCCCCCACCCGCTTCAGCCTCTACACCGGCCGCTACCCGGGGCGTACGAAGGGCGGGCTCGCCGAGCCGATAGCCGACAAGTCCGCCGGCCTGGACCCCACCCACCCCACGCTCGCCTCGCTGCTCCGCGACTCCGGCTACGCCACCGCCCTCATCGGCAAGTGGCACTGCGGCTACCTCCCCGACTACTCCCCCACCAGGTCGGGCTGGGACGAGTTCTTCGGCAACTTCGGCGGCGCCCTGGAGTACTACTCCAAGCTCGGCCTGGGCGGCGAGTACGACCTCTACGAGGGCGACGCCACGTACAAGGACCTGCGCTACTACACGCGGATCCTGACCGAGCGGGCGAGCGAGTACGTCTCCCGCGACCACGAGAAGCCCTGGCTGCTCAACCTCAACTTCACCACCCCGCACTGGCCGTGGATCGCCGACGGCGACGAGGAGGCGAGCGCCGAGATCGTCCGCCGGATCAAGGCCGGCGACCGCTCCGCGCTCTGGCACCAGGACGGCGGCTCGGTGGAGAAGTACACGGAGATGGTCGAGGACCTCGACCGGTCGGTCGGACAGGTCCTCGCCGCGCTGAAGCGCTCCGGCCAGGAGCGGGACACCCTCGTCTTCTTCGCCAGCGACAACGGCGGCGAGCACTTCTCCTACAACTGGCCGCTCGCCGGCAACAAGGGCTCCCTCCAGGAGGGCGGCATCCGCGTCCCCTCGATCCTGCGCTGGCCCGCGCGGATCGACGGCGGCCAGGTCAGCGACCTGCCCGTCTTCACCCCCGACTGGACGGCGACCCTGCTCGACCTGGCCGGCGCCCGCCCCCACCCCGCCTACCCGCTGGACGGCATCAGCCTCGCCGGGCACCTGCTGCGCGGCGAGGACGTGCCGGAGCGGGATCTGTTCTGGCGGGTACGCGGCGAGCGGGCGCTGCGCCGCGGCGACTGGAAGTACTACCGCGGCAAGTCCGGCCGCGACCAGCTCTTCCACCTCGCCGAGGACAGCCGGGAGCAGGCGGACCGGGCGCCCTTCGAACAGCAGCGGCTCGCCGAGCTGCGCGCCGCCTGGGAGCGGATCGACGCGGGGCTGCTGCGCTACTGAACCGGTTCCGGCGAGCCGATCACCGAGCCGGTTTCGGCCGGGGTTGACCGCCGGTGCTACCGGGCCGGTTCCGCGCGGGCCGTGAGGCCTTCGCCGCCGCCGTCGGTGAGGGTCAGCGCGCGGTGCTCCAGACGGTAGGAGAGCGGGCCGTCGAGGAGGTCGTACAGCTTCGTCTCCAGCGCCATCTGCGGGCCGGTGCACATCATGCGGGTCGTGGCGGCCGGGCCCTCGACGGTGAGGGTGCGGGCCTTCTCGTCGACCGTCGCGGTCGCGGAGAAGTTGTTGCACCCCATGTTGCCGCTGACCCGCCCGTCCGCGCCGATCACCAGGCGGGCTTTGCCCTCGGCGCCGGACGGGAGGGAGGCGGCCGAGTCCTGGGAGACGAGGCCGTCGACCTTCCAGGTGGTGCCGCGGAGCGGGGCGGACGGCTCGGCGGCCAGCTCGACCTTCCGGGAGCCGTCCGCGGCGGCGAGGGTCAGTGCGCCGCCCTTCAGGGTGCCCGTCAGCGGGCCCTTGAGGGCGGCGAGGAAGGCGGTCTCGAAGCGCTGCCGGTCGCCGGGGCAGCCCCGCTCGGTGACCTCCTCCGTCGTGACGGTGACGGTGGCGCCGTCCACGGCGACGGCCGCGCCGAAGAGGTTGCAGCCGGTGTCGCCCCGGGCGCGGCCGGCGTCCGTGAAGTCGACCCGGGCGCCTGCGGGGGCGGTCGAACGGGTCCCGTCGGCGGTGGCCGCCGTGACGGTCCAGTGGGTTCCGGCGAGCGGCAGGTCGGGGTCGGCCGCGCCGCCGCTCCCGCCGCCGCCGTCTCCGCCCGGTGCGCAGGCGGTGAGGGCGGTGAGCAGGGCGGCGGTGGCGGCGAGGGCGGTGCGGCGCGGCTTCGGCATGCCGGTGGGACGCGGCGGGGCCGCGCCGGGTTCCCGGGGTCAGCCCATCAGGGGGAGCAGCCCCGCGAGGTCCGCCCGTTCGCCGCTGGCGGAGACGCGGGCCGCGTCCCGTTCGGCCGCCCAGTCCGTACGCCCGGTGGCCAGCCGGATCCAGGTCAGCGGGTCCGTCTCGACGACGTTCGGCGGGGTGCCGCGGGTGTGCCGGGGGCCCGCCACGCACTGCACCACCGCGTACGGCGGGATCCGCACCTCGACCGAACCGCCGGGGGCCTTCGCGGCGAGGGCGTCGGCGAGCAGCCGGGTGCAGGCGGCGAGCGCCTGCCGGTCGTACGGGATCTCCGCGCCGGTCGCGGCGGCGAGGTCGTCGGTGTGGACGACCAGTTCAACGGTGCGGGTGACGAGGAAGTCGGCGAGGGTCATGGCGCCGAGCCGGGTCGTCACCAGCCGCTCGCCGTCCGCCCCGGCCAGGGCCGTCCCGAAGTCGTCCGCCACGCGCGCGTACAGCCCGGGAAGGTCGGCGGTGTCCAGGGCGCGGACGTCCTCGTCGATCCGCGCGGCGGCGGTGGCGGTGGCCGGGGGCCAGTCGAGGAGGGCGAGTTCGCGGCGGGCGGGGGCCGGGGCCTGGAGGCCGCGGACGACGGAGCCGAGCGCCATGGTGACGTGCCCGGCCAGTTCCCGTACCGTCCACTCCCCCAGCCGGGTGGGCCGGTCGAGGGCCTCCGGCGGCAGGGCGAGGACCGCGTCCCGTACGTGCCCGAACTGGGCGGTGACGGCGGCGCGGATCTTGGCGGGGTCGTAGCTGCGGGTGCGCTTCTTGGCCGGTGGCATGGGCCGAGGCTAACGCCGAGACTGGGAGGAGGGGGCCGAACCCTCACGAAAGGCAGGGGCGGGACCATGACCCATCACGAGCACCCCGACGCGGCTCTGGTGCGCCGAGGGTACGAGGCGTTCACCGCCGGCGACACGGAGACGCTCGCCTCCCTCATGACCGGCGACTGCACACACCACTCGCCCGGCGAGAGCCAGATGTCCGGGCACTTCAAGGGACGGGACAACGTCCTGGCCCACTACGGCAAGCTCATGGAGCTGACCGACGGCACCTTCCGCGTGGAGCTCAAGGGCGTCTACCCGGACGGCAGGGGCCACGCCATGTCCGTCCACCGGTGGCACGCCGACCGGGGCGACCGGGGCATCGAGATGGACGGCGGCCTCTGGTTCACCATGGTCGGCGGCAAGATCACCGACATCGACGAGTGCGTCGCGGACCTCACCGAGTCCGACGCCTTCTGGGGCCCCGCGGAGTGAACGTCGAGCGGCCCCGGTCCGTCTCCGGACCGGGGCCGTTTCACTTTTCACGTTTCACGTGAAACGTCAGGCCAGCAGGCCCGGGATCGTCGCCTCGTGGGCGGCGCGCAGCTCCTCCAGCGAGAGGCTGAACTCGCCCTGCACGTCGACCGTGTCGCCGTCGACGACACCGATCCGGGTCGCGGGCAGGCCGCGGGCGCCGCACATGTCGGTGAAGCGGAGCTCCTCGCTGCGCGGGACGGCGACGACCGCGCGGCCCGCCGACTCCGAGAAGAGGAACGTGAAGGCGTCCAAGCCCTCCGGGACGACCAGGCGCGCGCCGTTCCCGCCGCGCAGGCAGGACTCGACGACCGCCTGCACGAGGCCGCCGTCGGACAGGTCGTGCGCCGCGTCGATCATGCCGTCGCGGGAGGCCGAGATCAGGATCTCGCCGAGCAGCTTCTCCCGGTCGAGGTCCACCGCCGGCGGCAGGCCGCCGAGGTGCTGGTGGATCACCTCGGACCAGGCCGAACCGCCGAACTCCTCCTTGGTGTCGCCGAGCAGGTAGAGGAGCTGGCCCTCTTCCGCGAAGGCGATGGGGGTGCGGCGGTTGACGTCGTCGATCACCCCGAGGACGGCCACGACCGGCGTCGGGTGGATGGCGACGTCGCCGGTCTGGTTGTACAGCGACACGTTGCCGCCGGTGACCGGGGTGCCGAGCGCGAGGCAGCCGTCCGCGAGACCGCGGGTGGCCTCGGCGAACTGCCACATGACGGCCGGGTCCTCGGGCGAGCCGAAGTTCAGGCAGTCGGAGATTGCGAGCGGCTTGGCGCCGGAGGCGGCGACGTTGCGGTACGCCTCCGCCAGCGCGAGCTGCGCGCCGGTGTACGGGTCGAGCTTGGCGTACCGGCCGTTGCCGTCGGTCGCCATGGCCACGCCGAGGTTGGTCTCCTCGTCGATGCGGACCATGCCGGCGTCCTCGGGCTGCGCCAGGACCGTGTTGCCCTGCACGAACCGGTCGTACTGGTCCGTGATCCAGGACTTCGACGCCTGGTTCGGGGAGGAGACGAGCTTCAGGACCTGGTCCTTCAGCTCGGCGCCGTCCTTCGGCCGGGGCAGCTTGCCGGCGTCGTCGGCCTGGAGGGCGTCCTGCCACTCGGGGCGGGCGTACGGCCGGTGGTAGACCGGGCCCTCGTGGGCGACCGTGCGCGGCGGGACGTCGACGATCTGCTCGCCGTGCCAGAAGATCTCCAGGCGCTCGCCCTCGGTGACCTCACCGATGACGACCGCGATGACGTCCCACTTCTCGCAGATCTCCAGGAAGCGGTCGACGTGCTGCGGCTCGACGATCGCGCACATGCGCTCCTGCGACTCGCTCATGAGGATCTCCTCGGGCGAGAGCGTCGCGTCGCGCAGGTGCACCTTGTCGAGGTCCACGCGCATGCCGCCGGAACCGGCGGAGGCCAGCTCGGACGTGGCGCAGGAGAGCCCGGCGCCGCCGAGGTCCTGGATGCCCGCGACCAGCTTCTCCTTGAAGATCTCCAGGGTGCACTCGATGAGGAGCTTCTCCTGGAAGGGGTCGCCGACCTGGACGGCGGGGCGCTTGGTCGGCTTGGTGCCCGCGGCGTCAGCCGCTGATGGATCCGTGAAGGTCTCGGACGCGAGGACCGAGACGCCGCCGATGCCGTCGCCGCCGGTGCGGGCGCCGTACAGGATGACCTTGTTGCCGGGGCCGGAGGCCTTGGCGAGGTGGATGTCCTCGTGCTTCATCACGCCGATGCAGCCGGCGTTGACCAGGGGGTTGCCCTGGTAGCAGGAGTCGAAGACGACCTCGCCGCCGATGTTGGGCAGGCCCAGGCAGTTGCCGTAGCCGCCGATGCCGGCGACGACACCGGGCAGCACGCGCTTGGTGTCGGGGTGGTCGGCCGCGCCGAAGCGGAGCGGGTCGACGACCGCGACCGGGCGGGCGCCCATGGCGAGGATGTCGCGGACGATGCCGCCGACGCCGGTGGCCGCGCCTTGGTAGGGCTCGATGTACGAGGGGTGGTTGTGCGACTCGACCTTGAAGGTGACCGCGTACCCCTGGCCGACGTCGACGACGCCGGCGTTCTCGCCGATGCCGACGAGCATGGCGTCGTTCTCGGGGGTCTTCTCGCCGAACTGCTTCAGGTGGACCTTGCTGCTCTTGTAGGAGCAGTGCTCGGACCACATGACGGAGTACATGGCGAGCTCGGCGCCGGTGGGACGGCGGCCGAGGATCTCGCGGATGCGGGCGTACTCGTCCTCCTTGAGGCCGAGCTCCTTCCAGGGCTGCTCGCTGTCCGGCGTCTCGCTCGCGTGCTTGACGGTGTCGAGGCTCATCAGGCGTTGACCAGCTTCTTGAGGATCGAGGTGAAGAAACCGAGACCGTCCGTCTTGCCGGTGCCGATCAGCGGCTCGACGGCGTGCTCGGGGTGCGGCATGAGGCCGACCACGTTGCCCGCGGCGTTGGTGATGCCCGCGATGTCACGGAGCGAGCCGTTGGGGTTCACGTCCAGGTAGCGGAAGGCCACCCGCCCCTCGGCCTCCAGCTCGTCGAGCACGCGCTCGTCGGCGACGTACCGGCCGTCCATGTTCTTGAGCGGGACCTCGATCTCCTGGCCCTCGGTGTAGTCCGAGGTCCAGGCGGTCTCCGCGTTCTCCACCCGCAGCTTCTGGTCGCGGCAGATGAAGTGGAGGTGGTTGTTGCGCAGCATGGCGCCCGGCAGCAGGTGGGCCTCGGTGAGGATCTGGAAGCCGTTGCAGATGCCGAGGACCGGCATGCCGGCCTTCGCCTGCTCGATGATCGTCTCCATCACCGGCGAGAAGCGGGAGATGGCTCCGGCCCGCAGGTAGTCGCCGTAGGAGAAGCCGCCGGCGAGGACGACCGCGTCGACCTGCTTGAGGTCCTTGTCGCGGTGCCACAGCGACACCGGCTCGGCGCCCGCGAGGCGGGCGGCGCGCAGCGCGTCCTGGTCGTCGAGGGTTCCGGGGAACGTGACGACGCCGATGCGTGCGGTCACGACTCCACCTTCACGACGAAGTCTTCGATCACGGTGTTGGCGAGGAAGGTTTCGGCCATCTCATGGATGCGGGCGAGGGCGGCGTCGTCGACCGGTCCCTCCACCTCCAGCTCGAAGCGCTTCCCCTGACGGACGTCGGCGATCCCGGCGAACCCGAGGCGGGGCAGTGCACGCTGCACCGCCTGTCCCTGCGGGTCGAGGATCTCCGGCTTGAGCATGACGTCGACTACGACGCGTGCCACTGGCACTCCCGGTGGTGTGTTGCGTGGGCGGTTCCCTCAGCGTACCTGCCTCCAAATTCTACGCGGGTAGAGATCTGAAGGATCCTCCAAATGCCCAGCCGGAAGCCATACCCCCACGATGATCCACTCGAAACCCGCACCCGCGCCCCGCGCACATGAAATGCGCGTGAAATATTGCACGGCTCATTGCCTCGGGACACGCTGAGACAATTGACGGGGCTTCACAATGCGACACCCACCGCTGTACAAAGGATTCCCAAGGGAAACAGCATTGTCCCCGGGCAGCCATCGGCCTGGTGTCACCGCACGTCAGAGGCGCACCCACAGCCTCCGGCGGGTGACGGGCCACAGGAAAGGACCGATATCCGTGGCGCAGCGAGTTGTGGTCACCCTCTCCGATGACATCGACGGCGGAGAAGCGGCGGAAACGGTCGCGTTCGGGCTCGACGGGAAGATGTACGAGATCGACCTGAATGCTGCCAATGCAAAGAAACTCCGCAAGGCCCTCGCCCCCTACCTGGCGGCCGGGCGGAAGCAGACGGGCAAGGCGGCGTCCGGTGTGACGGGAACCACCGCCGGGCAGAAGCACACCACCCTCGCCCCCGACCCGGCGGCCGTCCGCGCCTGGGCCCAGTCCCACAAGATGGACGTGCCGGCCCGGGGCCGCATCCCCAAGCGGGTCTACGAGGCGTTCCGCGCGGCGAGCTGACGGCCCGCGCCCCCGGGGCCCGGCAGCGCCCTCCGGGAGGGCCGGGGCACGGCCCCGCGGAACGGATTTGCGTTCCACCCCCCTTGATCGGCTAGAGTCTGGATCACGCCGAGGGGCGAGGCCGCAAAGCCGAGTCCCACGCAGCGTGCGGGTGTAGTTCAGTAGTAGAACGTCCCCCTTCCAGGGGGAAGGCGCAGTGTGCGATCCCTGTCACCCGCTCTGCATCACGGTTACCGACCACTCCGGTGGATCAGGTAGAGTGGTGCTCGCACCGCCCGGTGAAAGCCGGTCGGGAGCAATGCGGACGTGGCTCAGTTGGTAGAGCATCACCTTGCCAAGGTGAGGGTCGCGAGTTCGAATCTCGTCGTCCGCTCAGGGAGAAGGACCCGTTTCTCAGGAACCGGGTCCTTCTGCGTTTCCCGGCATTCTCCGCCCCCATGACATTTGTCAGTACGGGTGATGACACGGAGCACTCCCCTCCCCCGGCCGGGCACGGGAGGCTGGAGCCATGACAGCCGAAGCCCAGACTCCCGCCATCGAGGCGACCGACCTCAGCCGCAGCTACGCCGGCGGCTTCGAGGCGGTGCGCGGCCTCTCCCTCACCGTGCCCCGCGGCGAGATCTTCGCCCTCCTCGGCACCAACGGCGCCGGCAAGACCTCCACCGTCGAGCTCCTGGAGGGCCTCGCCGCCCCGACCGGCGGCACCGCCCGCGTCCTCGGCCACGACCCGTACCGCGAACGCGCCGCCGTCCGCCCCCGCATCGGCGTCATGCTCCAGGAGGGCGGCTTCCCCTCCGACCTCACCGTGGCCGAGACCGTACGCATGTGGGCCGGCTGCACCAGCGGCGCCCGCCCCGCCGCCGAGGCCCTGGGCGCCGTCGGCCTCACCGGCCGCGAGAAGGTGCGGATCAAGCAGCTGTCCGGCGGCGAGCGCCGCCGCCTCGACCTCGCCTGCGCCCTCCTCGGCCGCCCCGAGGTCCTCTTCCTCGACGAGCCCACCACCGGACTCGACGCCGAGGGCCGCCGCGACACCTGGGACCTCGTCCGCGCCCTCCGCGACCAGGGCACCACCGTCCTCCTCACCACCCACTACCTGGAGGAGGCGGAGACCCTCGCCGACCGGCTCGCGATCATGCACCGCGGCCGGATCGTCCTCTCCGGCACCCCCGCCGAGGTCACCGCCGCCCAGCCCGCCCGGATCCGCTTCGCGCTCCCCGCCGGCGTGCCCGCCGCCCGGCTGCCGCTCGCGCTGAAGGCCGCCGAGGACGGCGACCGGATCGAGATCCGCACCCACGCCCTCCAGGACGACCTCACCGCGCTCCTCGGCTGGGCCCGCGACCACGACGTCCGGCTCGACGGCCTCGACGCCCGCTCCGCCTCCCTCGAAGAGGCGTTCCTCGACATCGCCTCCCGCACGGAGGACACCCCCGCCGGCCAGAAGGAGACCGTGACCCGATGAGCGCCACCACCACGACCGGCGCCGGCCGGCCCTCCACCACCCTCACCCGGCTCGCCGCCCTCGGCCGCGCCGAACTCACCCTCCTCGGCCGCAACCGCAACAACCTCTTCGTCGCCGCCGCCATGCCGCTGCTGATGATCTTCCTGCTGCGGTCCTCCCTCCGGGGCCTCGACGAGGCCACCCTCGGCAGCTCCGTCGCCGCCGCCACCCTCATCGGCGGCACCGGCATGGTCCTGATGCTCGTCGTCTACATGAGCCTCACCTCCAGCCTCGTCGCCCGCCGCGAGGAACTGGTCCTCAAGCGGCTGCGGACCGGCGAGGCCACCGACCCCGAGATCCTGGCCGGCGCCGCCCTGCCCGCCACCGCCATCGCCCTCGCCCAGTGCGCGATCCTCACCGTCGGCGGCTTCACCCTGCTCGACGTCGCCGCGCCCGCCCGCCCCGACCTGCTCGTCCTCGGCCTCCTCGCCGCGATCGTGCTGCTCGCCGGGCTCGCCGCCGTCACCACCACCATCACCCGCACCGTCGAGAGCGCCGGCCTCACCACCCTGCCGCTGTTCCTCGTCTCCTCCTTCGGCTCCGGCCTCTTCGTCCCCCGCGAGGCCCTGCCCGGCGCCGCCGCCGACATCGCCCAGCTGCTGCCGCTCAGCGGCGTCATGGAGTTCGTCCGGGCCGGCTGGCTCGGTACCGCCCACACGGGCAGCCTGCTCACCGCCGCGCTCAATACAGTGGCCTGGGGCGTCCTCACGGGGTGGGCGGTCCGCCGCTGGTTCCGCTGGGAGCCGCGGCGCTAGGGCGGGGACCGAGGGGAGAACGGGACGGATGTCCGCGATGACGGGATGGTGGACCCGGCGCAGCGTCGCCGAGAAGGTCGAGCTGTACACCCGCTGGACCTTCCACCTCATGGCACCGGTCGAGCTCTTCGCGCTCAGCAGCGTCCCGCTCGGCGCCGGCGCGGACGGCGACCTCGACGCCGGGGCCGCCGCCGGCCTCACCCTGTGGGTCGTCGTCCACGCCGTACTCTGCGCGGCCGTCGCCTCGAAGAGCCTCGGCCGCACCACCGGCACGCGGGCCCGGCCCGTCCGGCTCGCCGTCGTCCTGGCCGCCGTCACCGCCGTCGCCGACCTCGTCATCGGCGCCCTGTGGGCGGCCCGGATCCTGCCCGACGGATCCGTCAACGGGAGCGTGATCGCCGTCAGCGCCGTCTTCACCGCCGGCTCGCTCGTCCTCTGCCTCGACCGGGTGCGGCACATGGCGTACGCGGTCGCCGGCACCGCCGTCGCCGCGGCGCTGCCCGTCCTCGTCTTCGGCCACGGGGCGGTGGAGTCGCTGGTCGCCTTGGCCGCGGTCCTCGTCGGCGGCGGAGGATACGCCGCGGCCTGCGGCTTCTCCTCCTGGCTGCTCGGCGTCGTCCAGGAGCTGGAGCGCTCCCGGGACCTCAAGGCCCGGCTGGCCGTCGCCGAGGAACGGCTCCGCTTCGGCCGCGACCTGCACGACGTCATGGGCCGCAACCTGTCGGTGATCGCCCTCAAGAGCGAGCTGGCCGTCCAGCTCACCCGGCGCGGCCGGCCCGAGGGCGTGGACCAGATGGTCGAGGTCCAGCGGATCGCCCAGGAGTCCCAGCGCGAGGTCCGGGAGGTCGTCCGCGGCTACCGGGAGGCCGACCTCCGGGTCGAGCTGGAGGGCGCCCGGGGCGTCCTCGACGCCGCCGGCATCGACTGCGCCGTCGACGCCCCCGCCGTCGACCTGCCCGCCCGGGTGCAGTCCGCGCTCGGCTGGGTCGTCCGCGAGACCACCACCAACGTGCTGCGGCACGGCGACGCCCGCCGCTGCGCGATCACCCTGCGGCGGACGGCGGACGAGGTGCTGCTGACCGTCGAGAACGACGGGGCCGAGGTACGCGACGGCTCCGGCGCCCCCGGCCGCACCGGCTCCGGTCTCGCCGGGCTCCGCGAACGGCTCGGCGCGGTCGGCGGCACCCTGGAGGCAGGGTTCGCGGACCGGCGCTCGTTCCGCGTCACCGCCCGCGTGCCGCTGGCCGTGCCGGAGCCGGCCGGCACCCGACACGAGCACGAGAAGGAGACGGTCGCGTGACCGAGCCCGTACGCGTCCTGCTCGCCGACGACGAGCACCTGATCCGCGGGGCGCTCGCCGCCCTGCTCGCGCTGGAGGACGACCTGGTCGTCGTCGCCGAGGCCGCGACCGGCCCCGAGGCGCTCGCCATGGCCCGCGCCCACCGGCCCGACGTCGCCGTCCTCGACCTCCAGATGCCAGGGGCGGACGGTGTGACGGTGGCCACATCGATCCGGGACGAACTCCCCGGCTGCCGCACGATGATCGTGACCAGCCACGGCCGCCCCGGACACCTCAAGCGGGCCCTCGCGGCGGGCGTCCGCGGCTTCGCCCCGAAGACCGTCAGCGCCCAGCGGCTGGCCGAGCTGATCCGTACCGTGCACGCCGGAAACCGTTACGTGGACCCGGAGTTGGCGGCGGACGCGATCGCCGTCGGCGACTCCCCGCTGACCGCCCGCGAGGCCGAGGTGCTCGAACTCGCCGCCGACGGCGCCCCGGTCGCGGAGATCGCCCGGCGGGCCGCGCTCTCCCCCGGGACGGTCCGGAACTACCTCTCGTCCGCCGCCGCGAAGCTCGGTGCGGAGAACCGTCATGCCGCGGTGCGTCTCGCGCGGTCGAAAGGTTGGGTATAGTTAGCAGCGCGCTACGGCGCAGGCGGACGTGGCTCAGTTGGTAGAGCATCACCTTGCCAAGGTGAGGGTCGCGAGTTCGAATCTCGTCGTCCGCTCAGCGTGAAGGCCCCGGTTCTCAGGAACCGGGGCCTTCGTCGTACGGGCGCGAGGGACGCGACCCGGCGCACCGGAGCCGTCCGGGCCCCGGCAAGGACCCGGACGGCGGGAGCTGCTAGAAGCTGTCGGACCAGGACTTGCCGGTCAGCAGCTCGTACGCCTCCAAGTACTTGGCCCGGGTGGCGTCCACGATCTCCTGCGGGAGCGCCGGCGGCGGCTGCTCGCTCTTCCGGTCCCAGCCGGAGGCCGGCGAGGTCAGCCAGTCCCGCACGAACTGCTTGTCGTACGAGGGCTGGGCGCGGCCCGGCTGCCACTGGCCGGCCGGCCAGAAGCGGGAGGAGTCCGGGGTCAGCACCTCGTCGGCGAGGACCAGGGAGCCGTTCTCGAAGCCGAACTCGAACTTGGTGTCGGCGAGGATGATGCCGCGCTCGCGGGCGATGTCCCGGGCCCGCGAGTAGACCGCGAGGGTCGTCTGGCGCAGCCGGGCGGCGGTCTCCGCGCCGACCTGGCGGGCCACCTCCTCGTACGAGACGTTCTCGTCGTGGTCGCCGACGGCGGCCTTGGTCGCCGGGGTGAAGATCGGCGCGGGCAGCTCGGAGCCGTCGGTCAGCCCCTCGGGCAGCGCCAGGCCGCAGACCGTGCGGGACTGCTCGTACTCGGCCAGGCCGGAGCCGGTCAGATAGCCGCGGGCGACGCACTCGACCGGGACCATGTCGAGGGACCTGCAGATCAGGGTGCGGCCCGCCCAGTCGGCGGGGGCGCCGGCCGGCAGCTCGGTGGAGAGCACGTGGTTCGGCGCCAGGTCGGACAGCTGGTCGAACCACCACAGCGACAGCTGGGTGAGGACGCGGCCCTTGTCCGGGATCTCGGTCGGCAGGACCCAGTCGAACGCGGACATGCGGTCGCTCGCCACCATCACGAGCTGGCCCGCCTCGTTCCGGTACAGGTCGCGCACCTTGCCCGTGTGCAGGTGGGTCAGGCCCGGGACCTCGACGGGCTCGGGCTTTTCTACGAATCCGGACACGGTTCCTCCGCGTAGGTTGATCCAGGAACGGTCCGATTCTCTCGCACGTGCGAGCGGGCCCGCCGACCGGGGCGGCTCGCCCCGGTCAGTCCCTCTTACAGATGCGGTCGAGGAGGTTGGCGGTGGCGCGCTGGACCCGGGGGTCCACATGGCCCGGCCGGTCCAGCGCCGGCGACCAGGCGAAGGTGCCGGAGGCGAACACCCAGGCGCCCGACGGCGCCCGGTACAGGCTGGTCTCCTGGTGCCGCAGCACCCCGTCGCCGTCCCGGTAGGGCGAGTGGGCCAGCAGGATGCGGCTCTCGTGCTCGGGCAGCGGGGTGCGCGGGAAGTAGCGGTCCGCCTCGCCCGCGACCAGACCGGGCAGCTCGTCGCCGTCGCCGGCGCCGGTCGCCTCCCACAGCCAGTGCTCCGCGTTCCGCACGACCATCGGGTGCGGTTCGGGCACCCGGCCCGCGTACTGGATGCCGAGGAGCTGCTGCTCCGGGCGGTCCACCTCGCGCCAGAGCGCGGGGCGGCCGGGGCCCCGGCGCTTGCGGCAGGTGAGCAGCCGGTCCGGGACGCCGGACGGCGAAGGGCCCAGCTCCACGTGCCAGTACAGGGTGTTGGCGGAGAGGAAGACCAGCGAGGTGCCCTGGTCGCGGGCGCGCTCGGCGGCCTTCCGCATCGGCGCCGACCAGTACTCGTCGTGCCCGGGGAAGACCAGGCCCCGGTAGCGGGTCGGGTCGATCCGGCCGGCGTGCAGGTCGCGGGTCTCCGCGTAGGCCAGGTCGTAGCCGTACCGCTCCGCCCAGCGGATGAAGTCGTAGGCGTGGCCCACGTGCAGCGGCAGGCCCGCGCCCGCGTACGGCCGGTCGAAGGAGACGGTGATCGCCGCGTCCTCCTCGCCGAGCAGCCGGCCCTCCTCGTCCCAGGCGTGGTAGAGGCTGGCGCCGGTGCGCCCGTCCTCCGGGTAGAGGTTGTACGCCTGCCAGGTCACGTCCGGCAGCACCAGCAGCAGGTCCGCCGGGTGCGCGTCCCGGACCGTGAAGGGGATGTGGGAGCGGTAGCCGTCGGCGGTCGTGAGGACGGCGACGTACGCGCCGATCGACCAGTGGCCCGGGACCTGGAGCCGCCAGGACTGCCACCAGTGGTGGCAGGAGACGGTCCGGTCGGCGGCGAGCGGCGGCGGCTGCACGATGCCGGAGAGCCGGGGGCTCGTGGTGATCTTCGCGGCGCCGTCGCCGCCGTAGTGCCCGATCCGGTAGACGTCCACGAAGAACGGCTGCGGCGGGTCCACCGTGACGTGGAAGTCGATCGACTCGCCCGGCGCCACGGCCCCGCCGGAGGCGAAGCCCTTGATCTGCCGGCGCACGTCGTCCGCGGTCCGCGGCCCGCCCGCGCCGCCTCGGGCCAGCGTCTCGTCCGCGTACCAGGGCACCAGCTGCCCGGTGCCGTCGAAGTAGTTCTCCGAACCGCGCAGCCAGGGCAGCGGGCCCTGGCCGAAGGGATCGGAGACCGCGTGCGCGAGCGCGCCCGACTCCCAGCGCCTGATCTGCTCCGCCCCCATGGCGCGCCCCTCCCTCGACTCCCCCGGTGAATGCCGCGGGTGTCTGCCCGCGGTCGGTGCCTCTGTCAGTGCCGGTCTCCAGCACATCACATAACGCACGCACTCCGTCACCGTTCGTCGTGAAATCGTTGAAGGTGGAACACGACGCTCCGGTAGTGGTCACGCGGGGCCCGCGCGCCCGGCGCGGGTCAGAGCAGCCGGACGGGCTTCTCGGGGCGTACGCCGGTGGTGCTGAGCCAGTCCCGCAGGGGCGCCGGGTCGCCCTCCTCGACCAGGGCGAGGACCCGCGGCCCGAGGTCGGCCGCCCGCTCGCCGCCGACGAGCAGCGCGGGCCCGTCGAGCCAGTCGAGGCCGGGCGCGGCGCCGGTGGTGTCGACGGCGGCGCAGCAGACCAGCGCGGTCACGTGGTCAGCGAGCAGGTCCCGGCCGGTGCGGGGCGGCAGCAGCGGGGTGAGCGGCCAGGGCCCGTCCGGGCCGCTGAACCCGGCCCGGTCGGCCGGGGCCGCGGCGCGGGCCTCCCGCTCGGCGTCCTCGCGCGCCACCTGCGCGCTGAGCGCTGCGGCGAGCGCGTCGGCGGCGGGGTTGCGCACCTCGTCCTCGTCGTCCGTGTCGTCGTACGCCTCGCCGTACGCGTCCTCGCCGGACCCGTGGGGGCCGGGGGGTACGGGGGCGGGGGCGGCGGTCTTCTCCGGCGCGGGGGCGTCACCGGCGCCGGGGGCCGTCAGGTGGGTGAGGACGCGGGTGAGGGTCGGGCCCTCGGCGGCGCCGGGCGCGGTGCCGGACGCCACGCGGTCGAGGACGTCGTGGAGACGGGCCGCCTCCGCGCGCCACTTCCGGTCCACGACCTCCTCCGGGTACCGGCTCCACTCGACCGGCGCCCAGTCCGGTCCGGGCTCGGCCGGGCCGCCGTGGAAGAGCCGGGCGGCGAGCAGCGACGCGGCCTCGTCGACGGCTCCGGGTTCCTCCAGCAGGTCGCAGGCCGGGCGCTCGCCGAGCCGCGAGGAGAAGCCCTCCGCGAGCCGGTCGCGGTGCGACAGCTCGGTGAGTGCGGAGACCACGCCCGCGTCGAGCCGGGACGGCCAGCGGCCCATCCGCCAGGCGGGCAGCGCGACCCGGGTGAGGAGCCGGTCCCAGCCCGCGTAGGCGAGGCCGACCTGCTCCTGGGCGACGATCCGGGCCCCGTGGTCGACGGCCTGGGCCCGCTCGGAGCCGGCGGCGGCGACCCCGCGCTCCATCTCGGCGGCGTGGCTGCCGCAGGCCCGCAGCAGCAGCCGGGCCACCGCGGCGACGCCCCGGGCGCCGAGCCGGCGCAGGGCGCCCAGACCGGGCTCGCCGGGGACGGCGACGGCCGCGTCGAGCCCGCGGACGAAGCGGCGGGCGGCGGCTATGTCGGGGTCGGCGGCCGGGCCCGTACCGGCGACGACCGGGGCGAGGACCGCCCGCAGCTCGCCGACCCGCATCCACCAGAGGAACGGGGAGCCTATGACCAGGACGGGGGCGCCGCCGGCCGGGACGGCCACCGGTCCGTGCGCCCGGTGCGAGCGGTCCTCCAGCCAGCTGTCGCAGTCCGGCGTCAGGGCTATCGCGGACGGCGCGGGCACGTCCAGCCGCTCGGCGAGGTCCCGCACCAGCCGGTGCAGATCGGGGGCGGCGGACTCGGTCAGCTCCACCGTCGGCGTCACGGCCGGGCGGGCGCGGGCGACGACGAGGGCGACGGCCGCGGCGGCGAGCAGGACGAGGACGGCGACGACGGTCACGGTCCAGCGGGCGGCGGCCCAACCCGGGCCGGTGAAGTGGCCGGTGACCTCGCCCGCGTAGAGCACGACGGCGACGGCGGCGGGGAGGATCGCGGCGCCCAGCGCCCGCCCGCGCACGCGGAGGACCGCGAGGGCGCGGGAGCGCGCGGCGCGCACGCCCCACTCCTCGCCGAGGCCGCTGTCGCTGCCGCCGTTTCCGAAGCCGCTGCCGGACACGCCGTACCTCACCCCCTCTCCCCGTCCAGGACGGGACTACCCGTGGCGGTGTTGCTCACTCCCCCACTGTGGCACCCGTCACCGACATCGCAATGCCGGTGGGCCAAGTGCCGGAACGCTTGCGCCGCACCCTAGTTGGGGTGTCGGCGGGCGTCATCCAGATGGCCGAGCCGTCACTCGATCGAATGGCTTTGGGTAAAGGTGGTGCCGGTGGCGCGGCCGGTCGCTTGACTTCCCGGCCGCGCCCGCGCCGCCGCACGGCTCAAACGCCGGCGGCCTTGAGCGCGATGTCCGTACGGTGCTGGGAACCGTCGAGGCGGATGCGGCCGACTGCCGCGTAGGCGCGCTCGCGGGCCTGCGCCAGGTCCGAACCGGTGGCGGTGACGGACAGCACCCGGCCGCCCGCGCTGACGACCGCGTCGCCGTCCCGCCTGGTGCCCGCGTGGAGCACGTACGCGTGCGGGGCGTCCTGCGCCGCGACCTCGTCCAGGCCCTCGATCGGGTCGCCGGTGCGCGGGGTGCCCGGGTAGTTGTGCGAGGCGACGACGACGGTGACGGCGGCCTCGTCGCGCCAGGCCAGCGGCGCCTGGTCGGCGAGGGTGCCGTTCGCGGAGTTCAGCAGGACGCCCGCGAGCGGGGTCTTCAGACGGGCCAGGACGACCTGCGTCTCCGGGTCGCCGAAGCGGGCGTTGAACTCGATGACCCGCACGCCGCGGCCGGTGATCGCCAGACCGGCGTACAGCAGGCCGGAGAAGGGGGTGCCGCGGCGGCGCAGCTCGTCGACGGTCGGCTGGAGGACGGTCTCCAGGACCTCGTCGACCAGCTTCGGGTCGGCCCACGGCAGCGGCGAGTAGGCGCCCATGCCGCCGGTGTTGGGGCCCTCGTCGCCGTCGAGCGCGCGCTTGAAGTCCTGCGCGGGCTGGAGCGGGAGGACGGTGGTGCCGTCGGTGATCGCGAAGAGGGAGACCTCGGGGCCGTCCAGGTACTCCTCGATGACCACGCGCTCGCAGGCCAGCGCGTGGGCGCGGGCCGCCTCGACGTCGTCGGTCACGACGACGCCCTTGCCGGCCGCGAGACCGTCGTCCTTGACGACGTACGGGGCGCCGAACGCGTCCAGGGCCTCGTCGATCTCGGCGGGGGTGGTGCAGACGTAGCTGCGGGCGGTGGGGACCCCGGCGCCGGCCATGACGTCCTTGGCGAACGCCTTGGAGCCCTCCAGCCGCGCCGCCTCCTGGGACGGGCCGAAGACCGGAATGCCGGCGGCGCGGACGGCGTCGGCGACACCGGCGACGAGCGGGGCCTCCGGGCCGACGACGACCAGGTCGGCGCCGAGCTCCGTGGCGAGCGCGGCGACCGCGCCGCCGTCCAGCTGGTCGACGGGGTGCAGCTCGGCGACCTCCGCGATTCCGGCGTTGCCGGGCGCGCAGTGCAGAGCGGTGACGTCGGGATCGAGGGAGAGAGAGCGGCACAGGGCGTGTTCGCGGGCGCCGCCGCCGATGACGAGGACCTTCACGCCAGCCAGGGTAGCCCGCCGGCCGGGACGGCCCTTGTGCGGGCCACCGAGCGAGACGGCCCTAGTCGTTCGTGTATTCCTCCACAACGGTCGCCCCGAGCTCGCGCACGATCAGTTCGTGCCCGGACAGCGCCGACTCCACGAGGTCCGGATCGTCCTCCTCCGGCACGTCGTCCTCGGGCGCGACCGGCTGCGGCTGGTGCTGCGGCTGCCGGTCCACCGGAGCGGGCGCCGGCGCGGGAGCCGGGGACGGAGCGGGAGCGGGTACGGGCGCGGGCGCGGCGGCCTGCGCCACGGGCGGCGGGGCCTGCGCCGGAGCGGGGGCGGCGGCGGGCGGGGGCCCGGCCGGGGCGGAGGGCCGGCCGGCGGGGGCGCCGAAGCCGCCGCCGAAGCCGCCGCCGGAACTGCCGTGGTTGCCGGGCCCGCCGAAGCCGCCGGCGGCCGGCGGGGGCGCGGAGCCGCCCGACGGGTCGACGATCGCCTCGATCTTCCAGTGCACGTTGAACTGCTCGGCCAGCGCGGCCTTGAGCACGTCCTCGCTGCCGCTGCTCGCGAAGTTGTCCCGCGCGCCGGCGTTGAGGAAGCCGAGCTGGAGCGTGGTGCCGTCGAACCCGGCCACCTGCGCGTTCTGGCTCAGCAGGATCCAGGTGAAGCGGCGCCGGTTCTTGACCGCTTCCAGGATGGACGGCCACATGTTCCGCACCTGCGCGGCACCGGCCGCCATGTCCCCGGCCGGAGCCTGCGCGGCGGGCTGCGCCGGGGCCTGCGGCTGCGCGGGGGCGGCGGGCGCGGCGGCGGGGCCTCCGCCGGGTGCGGCGGTCGGCCAGCCACCGGGCCGGGCGGCACCCGGCCAGGCACCGGGCCGCGGCCCGTCCGCCGGTACGGGGGCGGGCGCGGGGGCCGCCGGCTGCGGGGGCGGCGGCGGGGCCATCGGCGTGTGGGCGTCGGGCCCGGGGACGTACCCCATCGGCGGCGCGGCGGCCGGGGCCGGCGTGAAGACGGGGGCGGGAGCGGGCGCGGCCGGGGCGCTCTGGGCGGCGTGCTGGGCGCTCTGGGCGCCGCGCTCCAGCCGGTCGAGGCGCGCGAGCAGCGACCGCTCGTCGTCGAAGGCGGCGGGCAGCAGCACGCGCGCGCAGATCAGCTCCAGCTGGAGGCGCGGCGAGGTGGCGCCGCGCATCTCGGTCAGCCCCTCGTTGACGAGGTCGGCGGCGCGGCTCAGCTCGGCGGCGCCGAACACCGACGCCTGCGCCTGCATCCGCTCGACCACGTCGGCGGGCGCGTCGATGAGCCCCTTCTCGGCGGCGTCCGGCACGGCGGCGAGGATCACCAGGTCGCGCAGCCGCTCCAGCAGGTCGGCGACGAACCGCCGGGGGTCGTTGCCCCCCTCGATGACCCGGTCCACGACCTCGAAGGCGGCGGCGCCGTCACCCGACGCGAAGGCGTCCACGACGGAGTCCAGCAGCGAGCCGTCCGTATAACCGAGGAGCGAGGTCGCCATGGCGTACGTCACACCCTCCTCGCCGGCGCCGGCGAGGAGCTGGTCCATCACGGACATCGAGTCACGCACCGACCCGGCGCCTGCGCGCACGACGAGCGGCAGCACCCCGTCCTCGACGGGGATCCCCTCCCGCCCGCACACCTCGCCCAGGTACTCCCGCAGCGTGCCGGGCGGCACCAGCCGGAAGGGATAGTGATGGGTCCGCGACCGGATCGTGCCGATGACCTTCTCGGGCTCGGTCGTCGCGAAGATGAACTTGAGGTGCTCCGGCGGCTCCTCGACCACCTTCAGCAGGGCGTTGAAGCCCGCCGAGGTGACCATGTGGGCCTCGTCGATGATGTAGATCTTGTACCGGCTGGAGGCGGGCCCGAAGAACGCCTTCTCGCGCAGGTCGCGCGCGTCGTCCACACCACCGTGCGAGGCGGCGTCGATCTCGATGACGTCGATCGACCCCGGCCCGTTCCGCGCCAGGTCCCGGCAGGACTGGCACTCCCCGCAGGGCGTCGGCGTGGGCCCCTGCTCACAGTTGAGACAGCGGGCCAGGATCCGCGCGCTGGTCGTCTTGCCGCACCCGCGGGGCCCGCTGAACAGGTACGCGTGATTGACCCGGTTGTTCCGCAGGGCCTGCTGCAACGGGTCGGTGACATGCTCCTGCCCGATGACCTCGGCGAAGGACTCGGGGCGGTAGCGGCGGTACAGCGCGAGAGACGACACGTATACGAGGTTATAGGCGCCCACCGACAACCCGGGAAACCCGGAAACGGGGAACCGGGGGGGACCCGGAACCCGGGGGAACCGGAAACCCGGGGAACCTGGGGAGAGCAGCACCCGGGAACGCAAGCGCCCCCCACGCACCCGCCAGAGCCGACCTACCCTTGCTGCCTTCCGGCCCTGGGGGAGTTCAGTCAGATAGCGCCGCGTGAGGGGCTCTGCCCAGCCTACCCGATCCCGCCCGGTCCCCCGACCCCCTCCCCCACCACGCCCGCCACCAGGTCCGCCGCCGATCCCCCGCCCGCCGGCCCGCCCCCGACGACGTTCGCGAGCACCCTCCGCGGTCATGTAATGTTCTCCCCGGAGGATTCGCCTAGAGGCCTAGGGCGCACGCTTGGAAAGCGTGTTGGGGGCAACCCCTCACGAGTTCGAATCTCGTATCCTCCGCCAGTGCCTCACCGGGCACGTTGTCGAAGGGCCCCACCGTTCGCGGTGGGGCCCTTCGACGTTTCCCGGCGCCGGGCGTCCACTCCGTGAAGGCCCCGGGGTGTCGATGATCGGATATTTGGTTCCCATGTGGACGCCTTCCTGTTCGATGACCCCTTCCGACCTGGTCTTTCGAGGGGCTTCGGGGCGCCGGACAAGATTCTTCTTCGACGTTCCGGTCGCCGGATCGAGCGGTTATCGGACCGATGCGACGTTCCTGCGGCATGTGCCCCGTAGCGGAGGCGCTACGTTCTGTGACGACCAGCCGGCTCACCAAGCGCACAAGGGGTAACCCATGGGGAAGTTGAGGAAGTCGCTCACCGCAGCGGCCGTCGCGGGGCTGTTCTTCGGCGGGGCGGGGGTGGCGGTGGCGGACTCCTGGAAGGGGCTCCAGATGACCTCGCGCGGGGTCGCCTTCGCGGGGAACTACAAGTGGGAGGCCAAGTTCGTGCACAAGGGCGGCTTCCACGTCAGGGGCGACCTGAAGGACACCGACAAGGGCGACGGCCACAACGTGTACCTCCGGGCGAGGGTGGAGGCGTACGACTGGACGCGGGTCAAGGGCGTCCAGAAGAAGACGGTCCA
This sequence comes from Microtetraspora glauca, assembly GCA_000721275.1. GTDB lineage: Bacteria > Actinomycetota > Actinomycetes > Streptomycetales > Streptomycetaceae > Streptomyces. Next base: position 64,344 of record JOFO01000030.1, read on the forward strand.
CGTCGACCAGGTGTTCTTCGACGGCGCGGCGCTCGAGACCCGGCACGCGCGGATCCAGGCCTGCCGCGACCGCGGCTCGCTGCGCCCGGACAACTGCTCGCACCTCCGAGAGTTCCGCCGGCGCTGACCGTCCCGTACGCCCCTGGGGAGCCGCGACCGCGGCTCCCCCTTTCTGTGGGAAGGAGCCCCCCGATGGATGCCGTCCTCCGTGCCGAGGGCCTGGAGTTCTTCTACGGCGAGCAGCGCGCGCTCAGCGGTGTCGACTTCACGCTCGCCCGCGGCGAAGTGGCCGCGATCACCGGCAGCAGCGGTTCGGGGAAGTCGTCCCTGCTCTACTGCCTCGCCGGCGTCCTGCCGCCTTCGAAGGGCTCGGTGACCTTCGACGGCATCCCCCTCGCCTCCCTGCCGGACGCTGAGCTGAGTGCCTTGCGCCGGGAGCGGATCGGGTTCGTCTTCCAGTACGGGGAACTGCTCGGCGAACTGACCGCCGAGGAGAACGCCGCTCTCCCGCTGCGCCTGGCCGGCGTGCCGAAAGACCGGGCGCACGCCGCCGGAGCACGTGTCCTGCAACGGCTGGGCATGGGCGACTTCCTGCGCCGCAGAGCCTCCGGACTCTCGGGCGGTCAGGCCCAGCGGGTGGCCGTGGCGCGGGCGCTCGTCCACCAGCCGGACGTGGTCTTCGCCGACGAGCCGACGGGGGCGCTCGACACCGCCAACGCCTCCGCCGTGCTGGAGGAGTTCCTGGCCCTCGCGCGGAGCCAGCAGACGGCGGTCGTCATCGTGACGCACGACTCCGACGTCGCCGGCCGCGCCGACTCCCAGTACACGATGACGGACGGCGTCCTCACGCAGCGGGTGACCGTGTGAACCCGTTCCTGCTCGGATTGCGCCTCGTGTGGCGCGGCGGGCGCCGGGGACGGGCCCGTTTCCTCCTGATGACCTGCGGTTCCGCGGTGGGCGTCGCCTGCCTCGCCGCCGTCCTGACCATCCCCACGATCATCGGCGCGCACGACGCCCGCACCCAGGCGCGGGAGCTGTACCCGGCCAAGCACGGCGACGTGCTGTACCAGGAGTTCTCGGACCCGTACGGCTCGCGTCCGCTGCGGCGGACCTTCTTCGCCCGCACCGGAGCGGGCCCGGCGGAGCTCCCTCCCGGGATCAAGGAGCTCCCGCGGCCCGGTGAGGCCGTCGTCTCACCGAGGCTGCGGGACCTCCTGGCCGCGAACCCGGGCGTCGCGGGGCTCGTGCCGGGCAAGGTCACGGACGTCATCGCGCCGGAGGGCCTGGGTGGCCCCGACGAGCTCTACGCCTACATCGGCACCACGGCCGACCGGCTGACCGACCCCCGCCCACTCGGCCGGGTCGGCGCCCGGGCCGTCCTCGACGAACTGATCGATCCGGAGACGCTGGACATCCTGCGGTTCACCCTCGGGTGCATCGTGCTGCTGCCTCTCGTGATCTTCCTGTCCGTCTGCGCCAGGCTGTCCGGCGAGTCGCGGGCGCGACGCCTGGCGGCACTGCGGTTGGTAGGTCTCAGCGCGAAAGACACGGTGCGGGTCAACGCCGGGGAGAGCGTCGCGGCGGCGTTCCTCGGCGCGCTGCTCGGGCTCGCGGGATACCTCGGGGCCAACGAGGTCATGGCGGCCGTCGGGCTGCCCGGGCTGCGGTGGTACCCGGCGGACGGGCGGCCGGAGTGGACGACCGTGGCCGTGTGCCTGCTCGGCTGTCCGGCGCTCGCCTGGGTCGTGGGCCTGTACAGCGGGCGGCGGGCGGCGCTCTCGCCGATCGCCGTGCGCCGGACGGCCGAACGCAGGCCGCCGCGGACATGGGGGACGCTGCTGCTGGTTCCGGGGCTGGGAGTGATCAGCGGCTACTGCGCGATGAGCCTGCTGGGCCGCGACCCCTCCGGAGGATCCGCGAGTTCCGTCCTCATCCCCGCCGCGGTCCTGCTGACCGGGGCCGGACTCGTCCTCGGTCTGGCACCGATCACCGCGTGGCTCGCCCGCCGGCTGGCCGAGGTGTCCACCTCGCTGCCGGTCGCGCTGGGCATGCGGCGCGCGGAGGTGGATCCGGGATCGTCGCTGAGGGTCGTCACCGGACTGGTGCTGCTGGTCTTCGGGGCGTCGCTCACGCAGGGGGTGCTCGTCGAACTCGACCAGGTCAGCCGGCGCACCGCACCGCTCCAGGAGTATGCCGTCGGTCTGGCCTCCGTGAGTCCGGCCCAGCGGAAGGAGCTGGCCGCCGTGCCGGGCGTGCGGACGTCCTTCGTCACGTACAGCTCGGTCCAGTCCCCCGACCCCGCCTTCGAGCCCTCCCTCACCGTCGTCGCCGCGACCTGCGAGCAGCTGGCCGCGACGGCGGAGTCGGTGCGGGAGTGCCGTCCCGACCGCGTCATGCGACTGCGCGACACCAACGCCTCCTTCGAGAGCGACCCCCAGCCGGGCGAACGGTTCGCGTTCGCCGTCGGGGACGGCGGCAGGAACACCGTCCTGACCGTGCCCGAGGACCGGGTCGACGTCCGCGCGTACCAGCCCTCCGTGATCATGTCCGGTGCTCTGCTCGTTCCGCCGCACCGGCTGCCCCGGGGGCTGACCGCCTCGGCCGGCACGTTGACGCTGGTGTCCGCCGCCGACGAGGACACCGTGCGGCGGGTGCTCGACGGGATCGGGGCCGTGGTGCCCACCGCCGAGGTGGACGCGGTCGGCATCAATGCCGAGGCGCTGGCGCAGCTCGAGGTCGTGCGGAGTCTGCTGGTCGTCGGGTTGGTGCTCGGGCTGGTGGTGGGGGTGGCGGCGTTCGTGGTGTCGGTGGTGGACCGGGGGCTGGAGCGGCGGGGGCAGGTGGCTGCGCTGGGGTTGCTGGGGGCTCGGGGCGGGACCTTGCGGGGGGTGCAGGTGGTGCAGGTGGTGGTGCCGTTGGCGGTGGGGCTGGGTGGGGCCGTGGTCGCGGGGTGGCTGGCCGAGTCCAGTTACCTGATCACCGGGGGCGGGGCCGTGCACTGGGACTGGGCCGGGTTGCCGCTGCTGCTCGGGAGTGCGGTCGGGGTGCTCGTGGTGGCCGGGGTGGCCTCCGTACCGGTGGTGCGGAGGCACGTGGATCCCGAGCACATCCGGAGGGACTGACCGGTCAGGCGAACTGGCCCGGGACGTAGGAGCCGGCCGGCTGTTGGGTCATGACGTTCATGCGGTTGAAGGCGTTGATGATCGCGATGAGGGAGACCAGCGCGGCGAGCTGCTCCTCGTCGTAGTGCTTCGCCGCGTTCTCCCACGCCTCGTCGGTCACGCCGGTGTGCTGGTCCGCGAGGCGGGTGCCCTGCTCGGTGAGTTCGAGGGCCGCGCGCTCGGCGTCCGTGAAGACCGTGGCCTCGCGCCAGGCGGCGACGAGGTGGAGGCGGAGGGCGGTCTCGCCGGCCGCCGCGGCGTCCTTGGTGTGCATGTCGAGGCAGAAGCCGCAGCCGTTGACCTGGCTGGCGCGGATCTTCACCAGTTCCTGGGTGCTGTGCGGCAGCACGGTGTCCGGGATCGCGAAGCCGGCCGAGGCGAGGTGCTTGACGACCTTGCCGGCGACGGGGCTGGTGAAGAGGTTGAGGCGGGGGTTCATGTGGGCTCCTTGGTGGGTTCGGTGGTCGTTGGTTCGGTGGTTCGTTGTCGGCTTTCATGGGACTGACGGATCGGGTCGCCGGGGTGTGACAGGGGAGGGCGGGGGATGAGTGTGAGCTGGGTCACTCGGGTTGTGGTGCGGGACGGTACGGCGCTGTCCGTGCGCGACTGGGGCGGTGACGGGGCCGGCGTCCTGCTGCTGCACGGGATCGCCGGGCACTGCGGGGAGTGGGACGGGCTCGCCCGGCCGTTGCGCGCCGACGGGTACCGGGTGCTCGCGCTCGACCAGCGGGGGCACGGGGCGAGCGAGCGGAAGCCCCGGGACGTCTCCCGGGCCGCGTACGTCGAGGACGTGCTCGCGGTCGTCGACCAGGAGCCCGGGCGGCCGTTCGTGGTCGTCGGGCAGTCGTACGGCGGCGTCGCCGCGCTGCTCGCCTCCGCGCGGCGGCATCCGCGGATCGCCGGGGCCGTGCTCGTGGAGGCCGGGCCCGACCGGGCCGCGCCCGAGGACGTGGCGGGGGTCGTGGGGTGGCTGCGCGGGTGGCCGGTGCCGTTCGCGAGCCGGGCGGCGGCCGTCGCGCACTTCGGGGGCGGGGCGGTCGGCGAGGGGTGGGCCGCCGGGCTGGAGGAACGGGACGGCGGGTGGTGGCCGCGGTTCGACGCGGACACGCTGGCGGACTCCCTCGCCGAGAACGCCTCCCGTGCCTGGTGGGAGGAGTGGGAGGCGATCGGCGTACCGCTCCTCGCCGTCCTCGGGCAGCACGGGATCATCGGCGCCGCGCACTGGGACGGCATGGTCCGGCGGCAGCCGGGACTGCGCGGGGTCTCCTTCCCCGGCGCCGGGCACGACCTGCACCTGGAGCGGCCGGAGGAGCTGTACGGGGTCCTGGCGCCGTTCCTGCGGGAGGTCGCGGGCGCGGGCGGCGGGGCTTGCCCTGGAGTGCGCTCCAGGTCCTAGGGTGCCGCCCATGCGCTATCGGATACTCGGCGGGACCGGGATCGAAGTCAGCACCTACTGCCTCGGCACCATGATGTTCGGGTCGGTCGGCAACCCCGACCACCGGGACGCCGTACGGATCATCCACTCCGCCCTCGACCGGGGGATCAACTTCGTCGACACCGCCGACATGTACTCGGCGGGCGAGTCCGAGGAGATCGTCGGGAAGGCGCTGCGCGATCCGCGCCGCCGGGACGAGACCGTGCTCGCGACCAAGGTGTACTTCCCCGTCGGCGGCGACGGGCCCGCGCGCGGCGGGCTGTCCCGGCGGTGGATCGTCCGGGCCGTGGAGGCCAGTCTGGCGCGGCTCGGGACGGACCGGATCGACCTGTACCAGGTGCACCGGCCGGACCACAGGACCGACATCGAGGAGACCCTGGACGCGCTCGGCGACCTCGTCTCCCAGGGGAAGATCCGGGCCTTCGGCTGCTCGGCCTTCCCCGCCGACCGGATCGTCGAGGCGCACGCGGTCGCCGAACGGCGCGGGCTGCGCCGGTTCCGCACCGAGCAGCCGCCGTACTCGCTGCTCGCGCGCGGCGTCGAGACGGCGGTGCTGCCGGTGGCGCAGCGGTACGGGATGGGCGTGCTGACCTGGGCGCCGCTCGCCTCCGGGTACCTCTCGGGGGCGTACCGGAAGGGGCGCGGGGTCGACCTCACGCGCGGGCGGGCGGCGATCACCCCGCACCGCTTCGACCCGGCGCTGCCGGAGAACGCGGCGAAGCTCGACGCCGTCGAGCGGCTGGCCCTGCTGGCCGAGGAGGTCGGCTGCTCGCTGCCGCAGCTCGCGGTCGCCTTCGCCGCCGCGCACCCGGCCGTGACCTCGGTGATCCTCGGTCCGCGGACGGGCGAGCAGCTGGACGGGCTGCTGGAGGGCGCCTCGCTCGTGCTCGACGACGAGGTGCTGGACCGGATCGACGCGATCGTGCCGCCGGGGACGGACCTGTACCGGGCGGACGGGGTGTGGCGCCCGCCGGCCCTCGCCGAAGCCGCCCTGCGGCGGCGGCCGCTGGGCGAGCGGGCGGCGGCCGGCGGCTGAGGGGTGGCGAGGAGGCGGGCAGTCTCGTAGGGCGGGCAGTCTCGTAGGACGGGTGGCAGGCTCGTCGAGCGGGCGGCGGGCTCGTCGCGCGGGTGGGTGATTCCGGGGGGATTTCGGATTTCCCTCCGCGCGGTGTCGAGATCCGGGCTCCGGCTCCGACTCTCCTTCGAAAGGGCCCCGGAGCGGGGCTTCGGAAAGAGCGGAAGAGCGAGAAGAGCGGAGGACGCCATGAAGTACCTGGTGATGGTGCAGGGGTCGCACGCCGACTACGAGGCGATGACCGGGCGCGGCTCGGAGCACAGCCCGGCCTGGGACAAGGAGTCGCTGGCCGCGATGTTCGACCACATGACGACGCTCAACAAGGAGCTCATGGCGAGCGGCGAGCTGATCGACGCGCAGGGCCTGACCGACCCGGCGGAGACCTGGATGGTCTCGGTGGACGCCGACGGGAACCCTGTGGTCACGGACGGGCCGTACGCGGAGACCAAGGAGGTCCTGGCCGGTTACTGGGTGCTGGAGTGCGACAGCCTGGAGCGGGTGACGGAGATCGCCGCGCGGGCCGCCCGCTGCCCGCAGCCGGCGGGCGCTGCGGAGTACCCGGTGGTGATCCGGCGGATCGGCGAGGCGCCGACGCAGGACTGAGCGGGCGGGCTCCCGCGTCCCGCGGGAACACTCCCGGCGGGTGTCATCCTTGGTGGTCGTAGGCCCCCCGCATCCGGGGCGGTGAAGGACCCCCCGGGGTATCTGCTGAGGAGTGGTTGTGGAACTCGATCTCGCGGGCGCGGAGCTCAAGGCCGTGCTGAACCGGCTGCGCCGGGCGCAGGGCCAGATCTCCGGCGTGATCCGGATGATCGAGGAGGGGCGCGACTGCGAGGAGGTCGTCACCCAGCTCGCCGCCGCCTCGCGGGCGCTGGACCGGGCCGGGTTCGCGATCATCGCGACGGGGCTCCAGCAGTGCCTGACGGAGATGGAGGACGGGAAGCGGGACGGCGAGGACCCGGAGAAGATGCGGGCCCGGCTGGAGAAGCTGTTCCTGTCGCTGGCCTGAGCCCCCTCCGTACGCGTAACGAGAGAGCACCCCCGGTGGAAGGGTTTCCGCCGGGGGTGTTCCGCTGCGTGCCCGGGTCGTCGGCGTCAGTCGACCGGGAGGCCCTTCAGGCGCTTGGCGATCGTCGTCAGGCGGGCGCCCTGGTAGCGGGCGGCGGCCAGGACGTTCTCGGCGGGGGCGCCGTTGGCGGCGGGGTGGGCGGTGCCGTAGGGGTTGCCGCCGGCCGCGTAGACGGCCGGGTCGGTGAAGCCGGGGGAGACGATGACCGAGCCCCAGTGGTGGAAGGTGTTGTAGAGGGCGAGCAGCGTGGACTCGTTGCCGCCGTGCAGGTTGTGGGCGCTGGTGAAGGCGGTGGCGGGCTTGTCCGCCATGACGCCGCGCTGCCACAGGCCGCCGGTGGTGTCGACGAACTGCTTGAGCTGGGCCGCGACGTTGCCGAAGCGGGTCGGCGAGCCGAGGGCGTAGGCGTCCGCCCACTCCAGGTCGTCCAGGGCGGCGACCTCGACGCCGGCGGTGGCGTCGACGTGGGCGCGCCAGGCCGGGTTGGCGTCGATCGCGGCGTCCGGGGCGAGCTCGGGGACGCGGCGGAGGCGGACCTCGGCGCCGGCCTTCTCGGCGCCTTCGGCGACGGCCTGGGCGAGCTGGTGCACGGCACCGGTGGACGAGTAGTAGACGACGGCGACCTTCACGGACATGGCGGGCTCCTCGTTGCGCGGACGGGCGACGCTCAAGTGGATGGGTATCCGTTTAACTGCTCCGAGACTAAACGGATAACGATCCGGATCGCAAGCGGTACGGGTATGCTCGAAGCACAGGACACCGACGGGCGGGGGCGCGACGAAGGGCAGGGCAGGCCGATGAGCAGCACGAGGACACCGGGAAGCGGCGACGGGTCCGCACCGCTGCTCCCCCTGCTCCCGACCGCCCCCGGCACCGGCCCCGCGCCCGCCCCCGAGCGCGCCGACGCCGCCCGCAACCGGCGCCGGATCCTCGACGCCGCCGGCCGGATCGTCGCCGAGAAGGGCCCCGACGCGGTCACCATGAACCAGGTCGCCCACGCCAGCGGCATCGGCGTCGGCACCGTCTACCGGCGCTTCGGGGACGTCTCGCAGCTGCTCTGGGCGCTGCTGGACGAGCGCGAGCGGCGGTTCCAGGAGGCGTACATGAGCGGGCCGCCGCCGCTCGGTCCCGGCGCGCCCGCCGAGGAACGGCTCGACGCCTTCCTCGACGCGCTGGTCGACCGGGTCGCCGAGCAGCGCGCCCTCCTGCTCGCCGCGCACTCCGCCGCGCCGCGCGCCCGCTACCACAGCGGCGCGTACCAGCTCATGCACACGCACACGGCGATGCTGGTGTCCCGGCTGCGGCCCGGCGCCGACGCCGCGCTCCTCGCCCATCTCGTCCTCGCGCCGTTCTCGCCGGACCTGATGCACCACCTGGCGGTGGAGCAGGAGCTGTCGGCGGACCGGATCAAGGCGGGCGTACGGGAACTGCTGGCGCTGCGCGCCTGAGGCACCCGTCCCCCACCGGGCGCTCCGCGCCGACGCACCCGCCCCCGCCGGCGGGCCCGGCCGCCGTCCGCCCCTCGGAACGCCCTGGACCGCGCGCCCGGCCGCACCGCACGATGCGGCCCATGACCGTACCCAAGACCTTCCTCGTCCTGCACGGCTTCCAGAACCACCGGCCCGCCGGCCACTGGCAGCACTGGCTCGCCGGCGAGCTGCGCGCCCGCGGCCACGAGGTCCGCTACCCGCAGCTGCCGGAGCCGGACGCGCCCGTCCTCGACGCCTGGCTGGCGGCCCTGGAGGAGCACGGGAAGCGCCCGGCCGAGGGCGAGTTCGTCGTCGTCGCGCACAGCCTCGCCGTGCTGCTGTGGCTGCGGGCGGGCGCGCGCCGCCCCGACGCCGACCGGGTGCTGCTCGTCGCCCCGCCGTCCCCCGGCGTCACCGCCGGCATCCCGGAGATCGCCGCCTTCGCGGACGGGCTCGACCTCACCGAGCGGGGCGTCCGGGCCCGGCTCGTGTACGGCGACGGGGACGCGTACTGCCCCGAGGGCGCCGGCCCCGTCTACGGCACCCCGCTCGGCCTCGACACGGACCTCGTGCCGGGCGGCGCCCACCTCAACCCGGACAGCGGGCTCGGGCCCTGGCCGGCCGTGCTGCGCTGGTGCGAGAACCCGGAGACGCGGATCACCGGCACCGCGTAACGTCGGCCGGATGCGATCCGAGAACCCGGCCCCCGTCCCGTACTCCTCCGGTCTGCTCGACGTCGGCGACGGCAACCTCGTCCACTACGAGGAGCACGGGAACCCGGCGGGCAAGCCCGCGCTGGTCGTGCACGGCGGGCCGGGCTCCGGGTCCTCCCCCACCGCGCCCCGTCTCTTCGACCAGGAGAGGTACCGGGTCGTGCAGTTCGACCAGCGCGGCTGCGGGCGCTCCCTCCCGCACGCGAGCGACCCCGCCGCCGACCTGTCCGTGAACACCACCGCCCATCTCGTCGCCGACATGGAACGGCTCCGCGTCCACCTGGGGATCGACCGCTGGCTGCTGTACGGCGGCTCCTGGGGCTCGACGCTGATCCTGGCGTACGCGCAGGCGCACCCGGAGCGGGTGAGCGAGATCGTCCTCGCCGCCGTCACCACCACCCGCCGCTCCGAGACGGCCTGGCTGTACGAGGGCGTCGGCCGCTTCTTCCCCGAGGCCCACGAGCGCTTCCGGGCGGGGGCCGGGCTCGCGGAGGGGTCGGCGGGCGCGGACGCGGCGGCCCTGGTGGGGGCGTACGCGGCGCTGATGAACCACCCAGACGCGGCCGTCCGGGAGCGGGCGGCGGCCGACTGGTGCGCCTGGGAGGACGCCGTCCTGTCCGGGGAGGGCATGGGGACGCCGTACACCGACCGGGTCGACGACGCCCGGCTCGGCTTCGTCCGGATCTGCACCCACTACTTCGCCCACGGCGCCTTCCTGGAGGAGGGCGCGCTGATCCGGGACGCGCACCGGCTCGCCGGCGTCCCGGGCGTGCTGGTGCACGGCCGGCTCGACATGGGCGGGCCGCTCACCACCGCCTGGGAGCTCGCCCGGGCCTGGCCGGACGCCGAGCTGCACGTGGTGGAGAAGGCCGGGCACCTCGGCGGCGCCGGGACCCGGCGGCTGGTCACCGCCGCGCTGGAGCGCTTCGCGGACGCGTGAGCCGTACCGCCCCGGCCGCCGGGGCCCCCGGAACGGCCCGTCCCGCCGGGCGGCGGCGGTCGCCCGGCGGGATCATCGGAGGCATGAGCCCCGAGATCCACCTCGCCCAGCAGCCCGACGCCGACGCGCTCCTCGGCCGGTCCCCGCTCGCCGCGCTCGTCGGCATGCTGCTCGACCAGCAGGTCCCGATGGAATGGGCCTTCGCCGGCCCGCACACGATCGCCGTCCGGCTCGGCCGCGACCTGGACGCGCACGAGATCGCCGCCCTGGACCCCGACGCCTTCGCCGCGCTGCTGTCCGGGAAGCCGGCCGTGCACCGCTACCCGGGCTCGATGGCCCAGCGGATCCAGCAGCTGTGCGCGTACCTCGTCGAGGAGTACGACGGCGACGCCGAGGCCGTCTGGCGGACCGCCGCCACCGGCAAGGAGCTGCTCGCCCGGCTCCAGGACCTGCCCGGCTTCGGCAAGCAGAAGGCGCAGATCTTCCTCGCCCTGCTCGGCAAGCAGTACGGCGTCCGGCCCGAGGGCTGGCGGGAGGCCGCGGGGCCGTACGGGGAGGAGGGCGCCCACCGGTCCGCCGCCGACATCACCGGACCGGAGTCGCTCGCCAAGGTCCGGGCCCACAAGCAGGAGATGAAGGCCGCCGCCAAGGCCGAGAAGGCGGCCAAAGGCGCCTCATCGTCTACCAAACCCGCCAAATCGACCAAGGGCGGTAAAACGGCCGGGAATTGAGAATTCCCGATGTCAATCCTGTTCAAGCTGACATGAATTGCGCCGGACGTGTTCCCAGGAAGCCCCCCGGGTGGCTAACTTCCCCTCAACCTCGTCCCCCTCGGGAAGGACTTCTGTGAACGCATCGCAGCGTCGCGCCGCGGCCATCCTCGCCGCGGCCGCCCTCGCCGCCCCCCTGGTCCTCGCCTCGCCGGCCACCGCCGTCAAGGACCCCGCCGCCGCGCCCGCCCGGGACGCGGCGAAGCTGGCGAAGAAGCTGGTCCGGGAGACCACCGGCCAGGACGCCTTCAAGCATCTGCAGAAGTTCCAGGCGATAGCCGACTCGGCCGGCGGCCACCGCGCGGCCGGCACCCTCGGCCACGACGCCTCGGCCGCGTACGTGTACACGCAGCTGAAGAAGGCCGGCTACGACGTCTCGTACGAGAAGTTCGACTTCGTCTACACCGAGACGCTCGCCGAGAAGGCGTCCGTGCTCGGCGCCGCGCCCCGCGCGCTGGACATCCAGGCGATGACGTACACCAGGTCCACCCCGGTCGGCGGCATCACCGCCGAGCTGGCCGCCGTCCCGGTCGACGCCGACGGCACCACCGGCTGCCAGCCCGGCGACTTCGCCTCCGGCACCTTCACCGGCAAGATCGCCCTGATCAAGCGCGGCGGCTGCAGCTTCGCCGACAAGCAGCGGAACGCGGGCGCGGCCGGCGCGGTCGGCGCCATCGTCTACAACAACGTCGCCGGCGTCCTCTCCGGCACCCTCGGCGACGTGGCCTCCGGTGTCGTCCCGACCGGCGGCATCACCCTCGCCGAGGGCGAGCAGCTCGTCGCCGACCTCGCCAAGGGCCCGGTGAACCTCTCCTTCGAGATCCGCGAGTTCCAGGAGAAGCGCTCCACCAACAACGTCATCGCCGAGACCAGGGGCGGCAACGCCGCCAACACGGTGATGCTCGGCGCCCACCTCGACTCCGTCACCGCCGGCCCCGGCATCAACGACAACGGCTCCGGCTCCGCCGGCCTCCTCCAGGCCGCCCTGGAGCTCGCCGAGTCGAAGGCGAAGGTCCGCAACAAGGTCCGCTTCGCCTGGTGGTCCGCGGAGGAGAACGGCCTCCTCGGCTCCGAGCACTACGTCGCCAACCTGACGGAGCTCGACAAGAAGGAGATCAAGCTCTACCTCAACTTCGACATGATCGCCTCGCCGAACTACGGCCTGTTCGTGTACGACGGCGACAACTCCGACAACGTCGGCGAGGGCGCGGGCCCGCAGGGCTCCGCGCAGCTGGAGCGCGACATCACCGACTTCATGGACAAGCAGGGGCTGCCGCACGACGGCACCGACTTCACCGGCCGCTCCGACTACGGCCCGTTCATCGAGGTCGGCATCCCCTCCGGCGGCACCTTCACCGGCGCCGAGGGCATCAAGACCCCCGCGCAGGCCGCCAAGTTCGGCGGTGAGGCGGGCGTCGCGTACGACGTGAACTACCACGCGGCCGGCGACGACATCGACAACGTCAACATGACGGCCTTCGACGCCAACATCGACGTCATCGCCAACGCCGTCGGCACCTACGCCCACGACATCTCCTCGCTGCGCAGGCCGGTCGTCCCGGTCTCGACCGAGGGCGACGCGGGCAGCGGCGGCGGCCTCCACGACGACCACCACGAGGTCACCGAGTAGGACCCCGGTCACCTGCGGCGGCGGGCCGTCCCGAAGACCGAGCGGCTGATCTCCCGGCCCAGCTGGGTGCCGATCGACCGGGCCAGGGACTTGAACATCCCGCTGCCGACGACCTGTTCGACGAGCGAGGGCTCCTCCTGAGGGGCCCTCGCCCGCTCCGGCTGCGCGGCGGCCTTCGCCTCCGCGGCGCGGGCCGTCTCCGCCGCGCGGGCCTCCTCGTCCGCGGCCAGGCGCTCGTACGCCGACTCCCGGTCGACCGGCTGCGCGTACCGCCCGGACAGCGGCGAGCCCTGCACCGCGGCCTCCAGCTCCGCAGCGGGGACCGGCCCCATCAGCGACTCCGGCGCCCGCAGCCGGGTCGCCGCCACCGGGGTCGGCGCGCCCCGCTCGCTCAGGACGGTGACCACCGCCTCGCCCGTGCCCAGCGAGGTCAGCACCTCCTCCAGGTCGTACGCCGACTCCGGGAAGGTCCGCACCGTCGCCTTCAGGGCCTTGGCGTCGTCCGGGGTGTAGGCGCGCAGGGCGTGCTGCACCCGGTTGCCGAGCTGGGCCAGGACGTCCGCGGGCACGTCCTTCGGGGTCTGCGTCACGAAGAAGACGCCGACGCCCTTCGAGCGGATCAGCCGGACCGTCTGCGTGACCGACTCCAGGAACGCCTTCGACGCGCCCGTGAAGAGGAGATGGGCCTCGTCGAAGAAGAAGACCAGCTTCGGCTTCTCCGGGTCGCCGACCTCCGGCAGGTCGTGGAAGAGGTCCGCGAGCAGCCACATCAGGAACGTCGAGAAGAGCCGCGGCTGCCGCTGCACCGACGGCAGCTCCAGCACCGACACGATCCCCCGCCCGTCGTCCGCGGTGCGCAGGAACTCCGAGGTGTCGAACTCCGGCTCCCCGAAGAAGCCGCCCGCGCCCTGCTGCTCGAAGGCGGTCAGGGCGCGCAGGATCACTCCGGCGGTCGCCGTCGACAGACCGCCGATCCCCTTCAGCTCGGGCTTCCCGACGTCCGAGACGAGGAACGCGACAACCGCCCGCAGGTCCTTCAGGTCCACCAGCTCCAGGCCCTTGGCGTCGGCGTAGTGGAAGATCAGGCCGAGGGACTGCTCCTGCGTCGGGTTGAGCTGGAGCACCTTGGCGAGCAGCACCGGGCCGAAGCTGGTGACCGTGGCGCGGACGGGGATGCCGGGGCCGGTGCCCCCGAGGCCGTAGAACGCGCAGGGGAAACCGGTCGGGGTCCAGTCCTGGCCGGTCTGCGCGGCCCGCTCCCGCACCTTCGCGCCGTCCTCGCCGGGCGCGGCGATGCCGGAGACGTCGCCCTTGACGTCCGCCAGGAAGACGGGCACGCCCTGGGCGGAGAGCTGCTCGGCGATCAGCTGGAGCGTCTTGGTCTTGCCGGTGCCGGTGGCTCCCGCGACGAGCCCGTGCCGGTTGAGGACGGCCAGCGGGACGCGTACGGCCGCGTCCCGGTGGCAGACGCCCTCCCACAGCGCCGCCCCCAGCTCCAGCGCCGGCCCCTCGAAGGCGTACCCGGCGGCGATCTCCGCGACCGGCGCGGGGAGCGCGGGCGGTCCGGCGGTGGCAGCCGGTCCGGCGGTGGGCGGCGCGGGGGCTGTCTCTTATACACATCTGACGCTGCCGACGAAGAGGAT
>JOFO01000031.1 GCA_000721275.1 Microtetraspora glauca
GTATCCGGCTGGACGGGGTATCAACTAATCTGGCGTTGATTTTTGGCACGCTGTTGAGTTCTCAAGGTGCGGACGCTTCCTTCGTTCCTGTTTCCAGGCGCTCCGGGCGCTTCCTTCGTTTCCGACTCTATCAGATCTTTCCGACCCGATTTCCTCGGTGCTTTCCGGTCCTGAGTTTCAATTCCTCGGGGCCTTCCGGCGCTCTCCGACTTTATCAGATGATCTCGGTCGGATTTTCCATCCTCCCGTTCGGCGGTCCGGACGCACTGCGGCGCCGTCGCTTCCCGTTCTGGTGGAGCCGTAAACGTACTGGAGCGGGGCGCCCCGATGCAAATCGGGGTGCCCCGCTCCGTAAGCGCGCTGGTCAGGCCCTTCGGGCTCAGACCTCGACGACGACCGGGAGGATCATCGGCCGGCGGCGGTAGGTGTCGGAGACCCACTTGCCGACGGTGCGGCGGATCAGCTGCTGGAGCTGGTGAGGTTCGACGACGCCGTCCTGCGCGGACTTGTTGAGCGCCTGCTCGATCTTCGGGAGCACCGCGTCGAAGGCGGAGTCCTCGATGCCGGAGCCGCGCGCGTGGACGTGCGGGCCGCCGGTGATCTTGCCGGTGGAGGAGTCCACCACCAGGAAGACCGAGATGATGCCCTCCTCGCCGAGGATCCGGCGGTCCTTGAGGGAGGTCTCGGTGACGTCGCCGACCGAGAGGCCGTCCACGTACACGTACCCGGCCTGGACCTTGCCGGTGATGCGGGCGCGGCCGTCGACCAGGTCGACGACGACGCCGTCCTCGGCGATGACGATGTGGTCCTTCGGGATGCCCGTCATCGCGCCGAGCTCGGCGTTGGCGCGCAGGTGGCGCCATTCGCCGTGGACCGGCATGAGGTTCTTCGGCTTGCAGATGTTGTAGAAGTACAGCAGCTCGCCGGCCGAGGCGTGGCCCGAGACGTGGACCTTGGCGTTGCCCTTGTGGACGACGTTGGCGCCCCAGCGGGTCAGGCCGTTGATCACGCGGTAGACCGCGTTCTCGTTGCCCGGGATGAGGGACGAGGCCAGGATGACCGTGTCGCCGGGGACGATCCGGATCTGGTGGTCGCGGTTGGCCATCCGGGACAGGGCCGCCATCGGCTCGCCCTGGGAACCCGTGCAGACCAGCACGACCTCGTCGTCCGGCAGGTCGTCCAGCGTCTTCACGTCCACGACGAGGCCGGCCGGGACCCGGAGGTAGCCGAGGTCGCGGGCGATGCCCATGTTGCGGACCATCGAGCGGCCGACGAAGGCGACCCGGCGGCCGTACTCGTGGGCGGCGTCGAGGATCTGCTGGATGCGGTGGACGTGGCTGGCGAAGCTCGCCACGATGATCCGCTTCTGGGCGTTGGCGAACACGTTCCGCAGGACGTTGGAGATGTCCCGCTCGTGCGCCGTGAAGCCCGGGACCTCGGCGTTCGTCGAGTCGGTGAGCAGGAGGTCGATGCCCTCCTCGCTCAGCCGCGCGAAGGCGTGCAGGTCGGTGAGGCGGTTGTCCAGCGGCAGCTGGTCCATCTTGAAGTCGCCGGTGTGGACGACCATGCCCGCGGGGGTGCGGATCGCGACCGCCAGGGCGTCCGGGATGGAGTGGTTGACCGCGATGAACTCGCAGTCGAAGGCGCCCAGGCGCTCGCGGTGGCCCTCGGCCACTTCGAGGGTGTACGGGCGGATGCGGTGCTCCTGGAGCTTCGCCTCGATCAGGGCGAGGGTCAGCTTGGAGCCGATGAGGGGGATGTCCTGCCGCAGGCGCAGCAGGTACGGCACGCCACCGATGTGGTCCTCGTGGCCGTGGGTCAGGACGATGCCGACGACATCGTCGATGCGGTCCTGGATCGTGGTGAAGTCGGGCAGGATCAGGTCGACACCGGGCTGCTCCTCCTCCGGGAAGAGGACGCCGCAGTCGACGATCAGCAGCTTGCCGTCGTATTCGAAGACGGTCATGTTGCGGCCGATCTCGCCCAGGCCGCCGAGCGGGGTGACGCGGAGGCCGCCCTGGGGAAGCTTCGGCGGGGCGCCGAGTTCGGGGTGCGGATGGCTCAAAAGACTCTCCTCACCACACGCGCCACGTACCGGTCGGCACGTGGCGCGCGTGACAATCGTGCACTTGCTGTTGTCGGTGTTCAGTTGTGAAGTCGTATGTCAGAGGTCTACCCCGCCGGCGGCCAGGTCGACCTTGAGCTGGTCGGTCTCCTGCGCGGAGAGTTCGACGAGCGGCAGGCGGAGCGGGCCGGCCGGGAGGCCCTGGAGGGCGAGCGCGGCCTTGGTGGTCATGACGCCCTGGGTGCGGAACATGCCGGTGTAGACCGGGAGCAGCTTCTGATGGATCTCGGTGGCCTTCTCGTGGTCGCCCGAGAGGTGGGCGTCGAGGAGGGCGCGCAGGTCGGGGGTGACGACGTGGCCGACGACCGAGACGAAGCCGACGGCGCCGACCGACAGGAGCGGCAGGTTGAGCATGTCGTCGCCGGAGTACCAGGCGAGGCCGGAGCGGGCGATGGCCCAGCTGGCGCGGCCGAGGTCGCCCTTGGCGTCCTTGTTGGCGACGATCCGGGGGTGCTCGGCGAGCCGGACGATGGTCTCGGTGTCGATGGGGACGCCGGAGCGGCCGGGGATGTCGTAGAGCATCACCGGGAGGCCGGTGGCGTCGGCGATGGCCGTGAAGTGCCGGTACAGGCCCTCCTGCGGGGGCTTGTTGTAGTACGGCGTGACGGCGAGCAGGCCGTGGGCGCCGTCGCGCTCGGCGGTGCGGGCCAGCTCCAGGGAGTGGTGGGTGTCGTTGGTGCCGATGCCGGCGACGACGTGGGCCCGGTCTCCGACCGCCTCCAGTACGGCGCGTACGAGCTCCGATTTCTCCGCGTCGCTGGTGGTGGGGGACTCGCCGGTGGTGCCGTTGACGACGAGGCCGTCGTTGCCGGCGTCCACGAGGTGGGCGGCGAGCCGCTGGGCGCCGTCGAGGTCGAGTGCGCCGTCCGCCGTGAAGGGCGTGACCATGGCGGTGAGGACCCGCCCGAAGGGGGTCTGCGGAGTGGAGATCGGAGCCATGGGTAACACGCTACTCGCTGCTCAGCGCCGGGTGTCCCCTCGGGGGACGTGAGAAGAGGAGCCCGGCACTGCCTGCTCGGGGGTTCAAGCAGTGCCGGGTCCGTTTGATCAGCCTAGATGAACTTCACGAAACGTCGCAATACGGACACTTCGCGAGAGTGAGCGAACATCTGTGCCCTACGGGGCGACCCGTCCGTTCTTGTTGAAGGCGGCGTGGGTCAGCGGCATCAGCCGGGCCCAGTGCTCCTCCATCTTCTCGCCGACCATCTCGATCTCCCGCTGCGGGAACGACGGCACCGCCGCCAGCTCGTGCTGGGTCCGCAGGCCGAGGAAGTGCATCAGCGAGCGCGCGTTGCAGGTGGCGTACATCGAGGAGAAGAGGCCGACCGGGAGGACCGAGCGGGCCACCTCGCGGGCGACGCCCGCGGCGAGCATCTCCTGGTACGTCTCGTACGCCTGGCGGTACGAGCTCTCCATCGCGCGGCCGACCAGCTCGTGCTGCTCCTGGGTGCCCTCGACGAAGACGTACTTGCCCGGGCGGCCCTCCTGGACCAGCTTGCGGGAGGTGTCGGGGACGTAGAAGACCGGCTGGAGCTCCCGGTAGCGGCCCGACTCCTCGTTGTACGACCAGCCCACCCGGTGCCGCATGAACTCGCGGAAGACGAAGATCGGGGCGCTGATGAAGAAGGTCATCGAGTTGTGCTCGAACGGGCTGCCGTGGCGGTCCCGCATCAGGTAGTTGATCAGGCCCTTCGAGCGCTCCGGGTCCTTCTGGAGCTCGTCGAGGGACTGCTCCCCCGCCGTGGAGACCCGGGCCGCCCACAGGACGTCGGAGTCGGCAGCGGCGCTCTTGACCAGGTCGACGGTGATGTCGCTCCTGAGGTCGATCTTCGCCGGCTCGGTGGGGGTGTCGGTCACCAGGAGTACCTTCCAGTCGTCTGTGGGGCGGGCCCAGGTTAGCGCGAGTCCGTCGGAAGGATGAGATTGGGCCGCTTCGGTGAAAAACGGCACCAAACCCTCTGTTCGATCGTCTGTACCTGTGAGGAGCACGACAACCATCGAGGAGGGCGACACCCATGTTCAGGCGGACAGAGGCCGTACCGTTCGCGTTCGTCGCGGAGGCCGACGAGTTCCGCAGTAACGTCACTCCGCCGCCCCGCGAACGACTGCGTCCCGGCCAGGTCGTCGGCCGTACGCTGCTCGGGCTCACCGTCGCCGCGGGGCTCGTGGGCTCCCTCGTCCTCGGCATGCCGTCGCTCGACAGCACGGACTCGCCCGCGCACCGGCAGCAGTCCGAAGCCTCCGACAACCGCTGAGGTAGCCTCACCGGGCACCGCCCCTTCGAGCGTGCTTGTGAGTGAGGAACCGCCGTGCCCCTGCCCTTCCTGACGGCCGACCGTGACTTTGACACCACCGACGCCGTCGCGCTGCCGTTCGACGACCACGACCAGTGGCGCCGTCCGTACCGTCCGGGGCCCTACCGGGTCGGCGCGGCGGCGCTCGCGCTGCTGCTCGCCTCGTTCGTGCTGCTCGCCGCGGTGATCATCGCCGCGGCGGGGGCCGTCACCGGCTCGTTCGTCACCTTCGGCGTCGCCGTGCTGATCATCCTCGCCGCGCTGCGGCTGCTGCGCATGGGCACCTGGGTGAGCCGCGCCGGCCTGCGCCGCGTCGGCTTCTTCACCACCCAGACCGTCCCCTGGGCCAAGGTCGCCGCCGTCCGCACCGCGCAGCAGCCGGTGCGCTGGCTGAACTTCCCGCGGACCGTCCAGGGCCAGGCCCTGCTCCTCGACCGGACGGCCGGCGAGCAGCTGGTGCTGCTCACCGACCACAACGCCGACTTCCTCTCCCGGATCGAGGCGTTCGACCGGGCCGCCGACACCGTCGAGGCCTGGCACGCCGAGTACGGCGTCAGGCGCTGACCGTCCGGCCCTCGTGGAGGGCGATGGCCCGCTGCATCGCCTTGCGGGCCCGCGGGGTGTCCCGGGCGTCGTGATAGGCGACCGCCAGCCGGAACCAGCAGCGCCAGTCCTCCGGCGACTCCTCCGTCTCGGCCTTGCGCCGGGCGAAGACCTCGTCCGCGGAGTCGCGGTCGATCCGGCCGCCCTCGGTGCGCCTGAGGTCGTCGACGGGGAGGCCGCCCTCGGCCTCCAGCTCCGCGGCCAGCCGGTTCGCCCGGCGCGCGAAGCTGGTGTTCTTCCACAGGAACCAGGCGCCGACGCAGGGCAGCAGGAACGCCACCGCGCCCATGCCCATGGCCGCCGGCTCGCCGGTCAGGAGGAGCAGGACGCCCTCCATCGCCACCACCCCGAAGACCAGCACGAGGACGGTGGCGAGGAAGACGTACGTGATCTTTCCGCCCATGGCCGTCAGCCCAGGTCCAGGAAGTGCTCCAGGCCGAAGGTGAGGCCCGGGGTGCTCACCACGCGGCGGGCACCGAGCAGCACGCCCGGCATGAAGCTGGAGTGGTGCAGCGAGTCGTGGCGGATCGTGAGGGTCTCGCCCTCGCCGCCGAGCAGCACCTCCTGGTGGGCCAGCAGGCCCCGGAGCCGTACCGCGTGGACCGGCACGCCGTCCACGTCCGCGCCGCGGGCGCCGTCGAGGGCGGTCGCGGTGGCGTCCGGCTGGGCGCCCAGGCCGGCCTCGGCGCGGGCCTTCGCGATCAGCTGGGCGGTGCGGGTGGCGGTGCCGGAGGGGGCGTCCACCTTGTTCGGGTGGTGCAGCTCGACGACCTCGACCGACTCGAAGTACGGGGCCGCGAGCTGGGCGAACCGCATGGTGAGGACGGCGCCGATGGAGAAGTTCGGCGCGATGAGGACGCCGGTCTCCGGGGAGGCGGCGAGCCAGCCGTTCAGCCGCGCGAGGCGGTCCTCGGTCCAGCCGGTGGTGCCGACGACGGCGTGGATGCCGTGGCCCACGCAGTACTCGAGGTTGGCCATGACCGAGTCGGGGGTGGTCAGCTCGACGACGACCTGGGCGCCCGCCGCGGCGAGCGTCTCCAGGCTGTCGCCACGGCCCAGGGCCGCGACCAGTTCCATGTCCTCGGCGGCCTCGACGGCCCGGACGGCCTCGGAGCCGATCCGGCCCTTGGCGCCGAGGACCGCCACGCGCAGCTTGCTCATCGCACTTCTTTCCTAGGGGGTGGAGGTCAGGAGACGGCCTGGTGGAGGCGGTCCGCCTGCTTGTCCTTGAGCGGGCCTATCACCGACAGCGAGGGCCGCCGGGTCAGCACGTCGCGGGCGACCTCCCGGACCTCGTCCGGGGTGACGGCCGCGATCCGGGCCAGCATGTCGTCGACGGACATCTGGGTGCCCCAGCACAGCTCGCTCTTGCCGATGCGGTTCATGATCGCGCCGGTGTCCTCGAGTCCGAGGACGGTGGAGCCGGAGAGCTGGCCGACGGCGCGGGCGATCTCGTCGTCGCCGAGGCCGTCGGAGGCGACCTTGTCGAGCTCGTCCCGGCAGATCCGCAGCACGTCGTGGACCTGGCTGGGGCGGCAGCCCGCGTACACGCCGAAGAGGCCGCAGTCGGCGAAGCCCGAGGTGTACGAGTACACGCTGTAGGCCAGGCCGCGCTTCTCCCGAACCTCCTGGAAGAGGCGGGAGGACATGCCGCCGCCGAGGGCGGTGTTCAGCACGCCGAGCGCCCAGCGGCGCTCGTCGGTGCGGGCCAGGCCCGGCATGCCGAGGACGACGTGCGCCTGCTCGGTCTTCCGGCCGAGAAGTTCGACCCGGCCGGCCGTGCGGATGGTCTTCCGGCCGTCGCGCGGGGCGATCGGGGCGGCGTCCGTACGGGTGAGGGCGCCGGCCTTCTCGAAGGCGCGGCGGACCTGGCGTACCACCGTGGCGTGGTCGACGTTGCCCGCGGCGGCGACGACCAGGTGGGTCGGGTCGTAGTGCTTCTTGTAGAAGCGGGCGATCTGGCCGCGGGAGAGCGCGTTGATCGTGTCGACGGTGCCGAGGACCGGGCGGCCCAGCGGGGTGTCGCCGAACATGGTCTGCGCGAACAGGTCGTGCACCACGTCACCCGGGTCGTCCTCGGTCATCGCGATCTCCTCCAGGATGACGCCGCGTTCGGCGTCCACGTCGGAGTCGAGGATGAGCGAGCCCGTGAGCATGTCGCAGACGACGTCGATCGCCAGCGGCAGGTCGGTGTCGAGGACCCGGGCGTAGTAGCAGGTGTACTCCTTCGCCGTGAAGGCGTTCATCTCGCCGCCGACCGCGTCGATCGCGGAGGAGATGTCGAGGGCGGACCGCTGGGCGGTGCCCTTGAAGAGGAGGTGCTCCAGGTAGTGGGTGGCGCCGTTGAGCGCCGGGGTCTCGTCGCGGGAGCCGACGTGGGCCCAGATGCCGAAGGTCGCGGAGCGTACCGAGGGAAGGGTCTCGGTGACGATCCTCAGGCCGCCGGGGAGGGTCGTGCGGCGGACGGTGCCGATGCCGTCCTTGCCCGGGAGAAGCGTTTGGGTACGGGCGACGGCCCGCCCCTCGGAGGAGGGGCGGGCCGTCGTCGCGGAACTACGGGACGTCACGAGGAGGCGTCGTCCTTCTGCTCGTCCTCGCCCTCGATCACGGGGATCAGGGAGAGCTTGCCGCGCTGGTCGATCTCGGCGATCTCGACCTGGACCTTGGAGCCGATCGCGAGCACGTCCTCGACGTTCTCCACGCGCTTGCCGCCGGCGAGCTTGCGGATCTGCGAGATGTGCAGCAGGCCGTCCTTGCCCGGGAGCAGGGAGACGAAGGCACCGAAGGTGGTGGTCTTGACGACCGTGCCCAGGTAGCGCTCGCCGACCTCCGGCATGGTCGGGTTGGCGATGCCGTTGATCGTGGCGCGGGCGGCCTCGGCGGCCGGGCCGTCGGCGGCACCGATGTAGATGGTGCCGTCGTCCTCGATCGTGATCTCGGCGCCGGTGTCCTCCTGGATCTGGTTGATCATCTTGCCCTTGGGGCCGATGACCTCGCCGATCTTGTCCACGGGGATCTTGACGGTGATGATCCGCGGGGCGTTGGGGGACATCTCGTCCGGGGTGTCGATCGCTTCCATCATCACGTCGAGGATGTGGAGGCGGGCGTCGCGGGCCTGCTTGAGGGCCGCGGCCAGGACGGAGGCCGGGATGCCGTCCAGCTTGGTGTCGAGCTGGAGGGCGGTGACGAACTCCTTGGTGCCGGCGACCTTGAAGTCCATGTCGCCGAAGGCGTCCTCCGCACCGAGGATGTCGGTGAGGGCGACGTAGTGCGTCTCGCCGTTGATCTCCTGGGAGATCAGGCCCATGGCGATGCCGGCGACGGGGGCCTTGAGCGGCACACCGGCGTTCAGCAGCGACATGGTGGAGGCGCAGACGGAACCCATGGACGTCGAGCCGTTGGAGCCGAGGGCCTCGGACACCTGGCGGATTGCGTAGGGGAACTCCTCGCGGGACGGCAGGACCGGGAGGATGGCCCGCTCGGCGAGGGCGCCGTGGCCGATCTCGCGGCGCTTCGGGGAACCGACGCGGCCGGTCTCACCGACGGAGTACGGCGGGAAGTTGTAGTTGTGCATGTACCGCTTGCGGGTCACCGGGGAGAGGGTGTCCAGCTGCTGCTCCATGCGGAGCATGTTGAGGGTGGTGACGCCCAGGATCTGGGTCTCGCCACGCTCGAACAGGGCGGAGCCGTGCACGCGCGGGATGGCCTCGACCTCGGCGGCGAGCGTACGGATGTCCGTGACGCCGCGGCCGTCGATGCGGACCTTGTCCTTGATGACGCGCTCGCGGACCAGGGCCTTGGTCAGGGAGCGGTACGCGGCGGAGATCTCCTTCTCGCGGCCCTCGAAGGCCGGGAGGAGCTTCTCGGCGGCGATCTCCTTGACGCGGTCCAGCTCGGCCTCGCGCTCCTGCTTGCCGGCGATGGTCAGCGCCTGCGCCAGCTCGGAGCGGACGGCGTCGTCGAGGGCGGCGTACACGTCGTCCTGGTAGTCCAGGAAGATCGGGAACTCGGCCTCGGGCTTGGCGGCCTTGGCCGCCAGGTCCGACTGGGCCTTGCACAGGACCTTGATGAACGGCTTCGCGGCCTCCAGGCCGGCGGCGACGACCTCCTCGGTCGGCGCCTCGGCGCCGTCCTTGACGAGGGCGATGGTCTTCTCGGTGGCCTCGGCCTCGACCATCATGATCGCGACGTCGCCGTCCTCCAGGACACGGCCGGCGACGACCATGTCGAAGACGGCGTCCTCGAGCTCGGTGTGGGTCGGGAAGGCGACCCACTGGCCCTTGATCAGCGCGACGCGGACGCCGCCGATCGGGCCGGAGAAGGGCAGGCCGGCCAGCTGGGTGGACGCGGACGCGGCGTTGATCGCGACGACGTCGTACAGGTGGTCGGGGTTGAGCGCCATGATCGTGGCGACGACCTGGATCTCGTTGCGCAGGCCCTTCTTGAAGGACGGGCGCAGCGGGCGGTCGATCAGGCGGCAGGTGAGGATGGCGTCCTCGGAGGGGCGGCCCTCGCGGCGGAAGAAGGAGCCGGGGATCTTGCCGGCCGCGTACATCCGCTCCTCGACGTCCACCGTGAGGGGGAAGAAGTCGAGCTGGTCCTTGGGACGCTTGGAGGCGGAGGTCGCCGAAAGCACCATCGTGTCGTCGTCGAGGTAGGCGACGGCGGAGCCGGCGGCCTGTCGGGCGAGACGGCCCGTCTCGAAGCGGATGGTGCGGGTGCCGAAGGTTCCGTTGTCGATGACGGCCTCGGCGTAGTGGGTCTCGTTCTCCACTATGGGTTTCTCCTACGTTCGTCTTTGGTCCGCGCGCCCGTGTGGCGCGGGACGGGTGCGGGAGAAGCACTGATGTGGCGGGCCGGTCTTCGATCGAAGCACCCGGGGACGATGCCCGGGGGCCACTACCGAGGACCGGCGGCGTGCCGGCTGCTTCTCGCGCGGTTCTGCGCGTGGCGTTCTGCGACCAGAGTAATTGCCGGTCGGTACTTCGCGCACGTACAGCAAAGGGAGCGGCCCCCTGAAAGTGGGAACCGCTCCCTTCACGGCGTCTTACTTGGCGCCGGCCGCACCACGGCGGATGCCGAGACGGTCGACCAGCGTACGGAAGCGCTGGATGTCCTTCTTGGCCAGGTACTGCAGCAGGCGGCGGCGCTGGCCCACCAGGATGAGCAGACCACGACGGGAGTGGTGGTCGTGCTTGTGGGTCTTGAGGTGCTCGGTCAGGTCCGAGATGCGGCGGGACAGCATCGCGACCTGGACCTCGGGGGAGCCGGTGTCGCCCTCCTTGGTGCCGAACTCGGCCATGATCTGCTTCTTGACGGCGGCGTCGAGAGCCACGCGGTTCTCCTCAGGTTTCGTGCCCACGAGTGCCCCTGGTCTTCTTCTCAGGGGAGCTTCCGTGACTCGGGAGCGGGGTCCGCTGGGCGCTGCGCCCGGAGGCGGCCGATGCGGGGCATCGGCGGGGTGCTGCTGGTGTGCTTCCGGGAGCGCTTACACAAACGGCCGTCACACAGCGTACCAGGCGGTTCAGGACGTGAGCGCCCGGATGGAGTGGTAGACGTCGAAGACCGCGAGGCAGAGCGGCAGCAGCGTGAGCAGCACGAAGGTCTCGGCGATCTCCAGGAAGCGGCCCCAGAAGGGGGTCACGCCCTTGCGCGGGACGATCAGGCCGATGGCGGTGAGCAGCGCGGCGACGGCCGCGATGGCGGCGGAGAGCCAGACGGTACGGATGTCGAGGGCCGTGCCGTCGCCCTTCAGGGCCTCCAGGAGGAGCTCGGTCGGCGGGTTCAGGGCGAGGCCGAGGCCGAGCAGGACCAGGGAGCCGAGGCCGGCGGCGAGGGCGCAGCCGACCTGCGCGGTGTAGCGGAAGAGGTGGGCGCGCATCAGCATGGCGATGCCGGTGGCGAGGGCGAGGAGCTGGCCCCACACGGTGTCGGAGAAGCCGAGGACGGCGGCGGAGCCGACGGCGACGAGGGCGCAGCCGCCGACGAGGCCGACGAGGAGTTCGTGGCCGCGGCGGGCCTGGGCGGCGATCCGGGCGGCGTCGACGGGGCCCTGGGCCTCGGTCTCGGAGCCGTATCCGCCGAGGCTGGTCCGGGGCGGTTCGAAGCCGATGGGGAGGCGGGCGAAGCGGGTGGAGAGGCCCGGCAGGAAGGCGAGCGCGCCGACCGCGAGGGGGGCGCAGACGGCGGCGGTCTCGGCGGGGGTGAGCGTGGTGAGGATGGCGGTGAAGGCGACGAGCACGCCGATGCCGGAGGCGACGGAGAAGGCGACGAAGGGGCTGTCCCCGCCGGGCGAGACGATCGTGAGGATCACGGCGCAGACGAGGACGGCGGTGCAGGCGAGCAGGAACTGGAGCTTGCCGATGCCCTGGCCGTCGGCGAGGGCGAGCAGGCCGGAGCCGGCGACGGCGGCGTTGGCGAGCGCGCCGGTGCCGAGGGCGACGGCGGAGCCGCGGTCGTCGTAGACGCGGGCGCGGACAGCGGCGAGCGCGAGGAGCAGGACGGCGGTGACGCCGGCCAGGATGCCGGGCAGGCCGTGCATGTCGTGGCGGGGGTCGGCCGTCCACAGGACGAAGGCGAGGAGGACGAGGAGGGTCGCCCCGCCGAAGAGGCCGGCGCCGCGCATCAGGGCGTCGGTCCACAGGGTGCGGTCCTTGGCGACGGCGGAGGCGACCGCGTCGGAGACGTCGTCGAAGACGGCCGGGGGCAGCGACTCGGCGAAGGGGCGCAGGGACAGCAGTTCGCCGTCGAGGATGCGCTGGGCGGCCAGGGAGCGGCTGCCGTCGAGGACGGTGCCGTCGCGGCGGACCAGGTGGTAGCCGACGGGGGCGCCGGGTGCCGGGGTCTGGCCGGAGAGGCGGAGCACCTCCGGGTAGAGGTCGGCGAGGGCGACGTCCTCGGGCAGGGCGACGTCGACGCGGCCGTCGGGTGCGACGACGGTGATCCGGCAGAAGCCGGTGCCGCCGTGGAACACGGTGGTGGGAGCCGACTGGCCGGCTCCGCCGGCCGTGGCTGGGGCCGTCATACTCACCTGCTGCTTCCCCTCGTGGTGATCCTGGTGGTCCGGGCGGCGGGTCCGGCCGACGGGTCCTGCCGACGGGTCCTGTCGGCGGGTCCTACCGACCGGTCCTGCCGACGGGCTGTCGGCGGGACCTGCCGCGGTCCGCGGCCGGCCCGGCCCGGTCCGCGGACCTGTCCGGGCCGGCTCGTGGGCCTGTCCGGACCGGCTGGTGGGCCTGTCCGGACAGGCTCGTGGACCGTCGCCGCCGGGCCGCGGACATTGCGCTCCGAATGACCCGATTTTTGCGATAGTTCATGGCCACGCAAATATTTCGGGCCACCCTACCGCCCACCCGCGACCCCGCACCAAAGTAGGATCCCTCCCCGCGGATGGATCCCGTCGCCACGGGGGCGTCTGGAGGAACTTTCCGTCCGGCAACGGAAATTGGTGAGCTGTGAGCCAGATCGTCGTCAAGCGTCCACCGCGGGCTCTGCCGTCCGAAGTGCCTGACGAGCAGGTGCAGTTGCAACCTCCGCCGGAACTGCCCCGGGGGCAGCAGGAGGGTGCCCTGATGCAGCTCCTGCCGATGCTCGGCATGGGCGGTTCGGTCGTCTTCTTCTTCATGACGCCGAACCCGATCATGCGGATCATGGGCATGGTGATGATCGCCTCGACGGTGGCCATGGCGATCGCGATGCTGGTCCGTTACCGGCGGGGTACCCAGGGGCAGCTCGCCGACCTGCGGCGCGACTACCTCAAGTACCTGACCCAGACGCGCCGCGCGGTGCTGCGGACGGCGCACCTCCAGCGGGACGCGCAGTTCTACCTGCACCCGTCGCCGGAGCAGCTGTGGGCGCTGGTCGCCGAGGGCAGCCGGATCTGGGAGCGGCGGATCGGGGACGCCGACTTCGGGCAGGTCCGGGTCGGTCTGGGCAGCCAGCAGCTCGCGACCCCGCTGATCGCCCCCGAGACGGCGCCGGTCGACGAGCTGGAGCCGCTGACGGCGGGGGCGATGCGGCAGTTCCTGACCGCGCACGGCACCGTGGACGGGCTGCCGATGGCGGTGTCGCTGCGGGCCTTCTACCACCTGACGGTGAGCGGGGACACCGAGGCGGCCCGTTCGACGACCCGCGCCATGGTGGGGTCGCTGGCGTCCCTGCACTCCCCCGAGGACCTGGTCATCGTGGTCGCCACGGACGACGGCGCCGCCCCGGCGTGGGAGTGGGCGAAGTGGCTGCCGCACGTGCAGGCGCCGGGCCCGGGCGACGGCGCGGGCAGCCGGCGGCTGATCACGACGGACGCGCGGGAGCTGGAGGACCTGGTGGCCGGCCGGCTGGAGGGCCGGCCGCGTTTCCAGGGGCCGAACCATCCGCTGCTGGACTTCCCGCACCTGGTCGTGGTGCTCGACGGGCAGTCGATCCCGCAGACGTCGGCGCTGGCCTCGCCGGAGGGCATCCAGGGCGTCACCGTGATCGAGGTCGTGCACGGCCGGGGCGCCGGTGTCCGCGGCGACCTGTCGGTGGTCGTGGAGGGCGGCGCGCTGCGGCTGGAGTCGGGGCACGGGCACGTGTACGACGGCACCCCGGACGCGCTGAGCCTGGACGCGGCGGAGGCGCTGGCCCGGCAGCTGGCGCCGCTGCGGGTGGGGAGCGGTTCCGACGACGACGAGCCGCTGCTCGCGAACCTGGACTTCACCGACCTGCTGAACCTCGGCGACGCGGCCTCGATCGACGTGAGCCGCACCTGGCGGCCCCGGTCGCGGTCGGAGCGGCTGCGGGTGCCGATCGGCGTCGGCGAGGACGGCGTCCCGGTGATGCTGGACCTCAAGGAGGCGGCGCAGGAGGGCATGGGCCCGCACGGCCTGTGCGTCGGCGCCACCGGTTCCGGAAAGTCGGAGCTGCTGCGCACGCTGGTCCTCGGCCTGGCGGTGACGCACTCCTCGGAGACGCTGAACTTCGTCCTCGCGGACTTCAAGGGCGGCGCCACCTTCGCGGGCATGTCGCAGATGCCGCACGTGGCCGCGGTGATCACCAACCTGGCGGACGACCTGACGCTGGTGGACCGCATGGGCGACTCCATCCGCGGCGAGCTGAACCGCCGCCAGGAGATGCTGCGCGACGCGGGCAACTACGCGAACATCCACGACTACGAGAAGGCGCGCGCGGCCGGCGCGCCGCTCCAGCCGATCCCGTCGCTGGTCCTCGTCATCGACGAGTTCTCCGAGCTGCTGACGGCGATGCCGGACTTCATCGAGATGTTCGTGCAGATCGGCCGCATCGGCCGGTCGCTCGGCGTGCACCTGCTGCTGGCCTCGCAGCGCCTGGAGGAGGGCCGGCTGCGCGGCCTGGAGACGTACCTGTCGTACCGGATCGGTCTGCGGACCTTCTCGGCGGCGGAGTCCCGGGCGGCGATCGGCGTGCCCGACGCGTACTCGCTGCCGAACGTGCCGGGCTCCGGCTACCTCAAGTACGGCACCGACGAGATGGTGCGGTTCAAGGCCGCGTACGTCTCCGGCACGTACCGCGCGAACCAGCACGCGGCGGCGCCGGGCGGGCCGCTGCCGGTGGACCGGCGGCCGGTGCCGTTCACGGCGGCCCCGGTGCCGGTGCGCTATCTGGAGCCGGCCGAGCAGGCGCGGGTGCCGGAGGCCCGGGAGGCCGAGGACGACGCGCTGGCCGACTCGGTGCTGGACGTGATCGTGCGCCGGCTGGAGGGGCGCGGCGTCGAGGCGCACCAGGTGTGGCTGCCGCCGCTGGACAACCCGCCGGCGCTGGACTCGCTGCTGCCGGGGCTCGCGGGCGTGGAGGGCCGGGGGCTGACGCAGCCCGGTTACGAGGCGGCGGGCCGGCTCGTCGTCCCGCTGGGCGTGGTGGACAAGCCGTACGAGCAGCGCCGCGACACGCTCTACCGGGACTTCTCCGGCGCGGCCGGCCACATGCAGATCATCGGCGGTCCGCAGTCCGGCAAGTCGACGCTGCTGCGGACGCTGATCTCGGCGTTCGCGCTCACCCACACCCCGCACGAGGTGCAGTTCTACGGCCTCGACTTCGGTGGCGGCGGCATGGCGTCGGTGGCGGGGCTGCCGCACGTCGGCGGGGTGGCGTCCCGGCTCGACCCCGAACGGGTCCGGCGCACGGTCGCCGAGGTGTACGGCATCCTGTCGCGGCGCGAGGAGTACTTCCGCTCCGCCGGCATCGACTCGATCGGCACCTTCCGGCGGCTGCGGGCCCGCGGCGACGTCTCCGTGGCGGACCAGCCGTGGGGCGACGTCTTCCTGGTGATCGACGGCTGGGGCAACTTCCGCACCGAGTACGAGGGGCTGGAGCCGGCCGTCGTCGACATCGCGGCCCGCGGTCTGGGCTACGGCATCCACGTGGTCATCACCGCGTCGCGCTCGATGGAGGTCCGGGCCAACCTCAAGGACCACCTGATGAACCGGCTGGAGCTGCGGCTGGGCGACGCGATGGACTCCGAGCTGGACCGCAAGATCGCCGCGAACGTGCCGACCGGCGTCCCCGGCCGCGGCCTCACGCCGGAGAAGCTGCACTTCATGGCGGCCGTCCCGCGCATCGACGGCATCAGCTCCGACAGCGACCTCGCCGAGGCGACGGCCGCGATGACGCAGGAGGTCACCCGGCACTGGACGGCGCCGGGTGCGCCGCAGGTGCGGCTGCTGCCGCGCGAGCTGGACGCGCACGCGCTGCCGGCGGGCTACGCGGAGCCGCAGCGGGGCGTGGCGTTCGCCATCGACGAGAACAACCTGGAGCCGGTCTTCGTCGACTTCGACCGCGACCCGTTCTTCCTCGTCTTCGGCGAGAGCGAGTCCGGCAAGTCGAACCTGCTGCGTCTGATGATCAAGCAGATCTCGGAGCGGTACGACGGGGCCGCGGCGAAGTTCTTCGTGATCGACAACCGGCGCGCGCTGCTGGACGTGACGCCGGCGACCCACCTCGCCGAGTACGTGCCCATGTCCAACAACATGGAGCACCACGTCGACGCCCTCGCCGATCTGATGCGCCGCCGCTCGCCGTCCGCGGACGTCACGGCCCAGCAGCTGCGCGACCGCAGCTGGTGGACGGGGCCGGACCTTTTCGTGGTCGTCGACGACTACGACCTGGTGTCCACGTCGAGCGGCAACCCGCTGGCGAAGCTGACGGAACTGCTGCCGTTCGCGCGGGACGTCGGCGTCCGCTTCATCATCGCCCGCAGCGCGGCGGGCGCCAGCCGCGCGGCGTACGAGTCCTTCATGCAGCGCATGATGGAACTCGGTGCCCAGGGCCTGCTCCTGTCCGGCGACCCCCAGGAGGGCGACATCCTCGGCGGCGTCCGCATGCGCCCCATGCCCCCGGGCCGCGGCATCTTCGTGTCCCGCCAGCGCGGGAACCCGCTGGTGCAGACGGGGCGGATGGCGGAGCTGTAGGCGAGGTGCGGGGGGCGGGACGGCACGTGGCCGGCTCCCGCCCCCTCCGCCCCCGCCTCTCCCAGCGCCGTGCCGGTGGGCGGCGGAAGGTCAGGACGACACCGGGTCAGGGGCCTCTGCCGGGAGGCGTGCCTCGCCGGCGCAGCCGAGTTCGTCCGCGAGCGTGCGGGCGAACGAGGTGAGAACGGTCATCCGGTCCTTGCTCGTGGCGGACTCGGGTGCCTTGGCATCCGGATGGCTCATCTGCACCGCGAGGTACGGACGGGTGTGGCCGGCCTTCCCCACCCGGCAGCGGAACTGCAGCAGCGCCGAGGTTCCGTCCCTCGTGTCGGCGTATACCCCCAGCGGGTAGTACGTCACCCGCTCCGGGCGGCGGTCCGGGCCCTCCTTCCGCAGCGGGTCCTCCCTCGCCTCGATCCAGAAGCTGATCGGCCGGGCGTCCTTCGTGCCGTTCGTCAGGTGGATGCCGCACCCGGCGTACCGCGTCAGACCGTCGCGGAGGCTCGCCACCGCCCTGGAGAACGCGAACGTGTACGGCTCACCGGCCGGATTCTCGCCGGGCGACTCGTAGAAGCCCTGCGTGCCCCCGAGACGTTCCAGTGCCTTGGCCGCCGCTTCGTCCAGGGCGCCGTCACAGACGCGGGTCGCGGGTGTCGCGGCGGCTGCCGGAGACTCGTCCGGATCATCCTGTGCGCAGCCCGAGAGGCCGGCGCCGAGGACCAGCAGAGCCGACAGGCAGAGGGCGGCACCCGAGGACCGGCGTCGCCGTGCTTCGTTTCCCGTCACGAGGTCTCAGTCCTCTTCCTTCTCCGACGGCGGACGGCCGCGGTACTGGTTCTCACCGGACCCGAGGCCCATGTACGTCGACTCCAGGTCCCTCTTGATGTCCTCGGAGTCGGTTCGCTCGGCGGCGAGGCTGCCGTCGCCCACGTACTTGCCGTAGCTGTCCGCGATGCTGCCGATGCCCTTCGCGTAGAACTCCGCGCTGGTCTGCTGGGCGTCCTCGGTCGCTTTCTTCTCGCCCTTCTCCACGCTCTTGTCGATCTCCTGGCCGAGGAACGTCTCCAGGGCCTCGCCGGCGATGTCGGTGGCGATGGGCGCGAAGGCGATGGCGCCGGCCGTCGCACCGGGGACGGGGATCGCCGCGATGCCGCCGGTGATCACGGCCCCGACCGCGTACTTCCCCCACTCGCCCGACCGGGCGAGGGACTTGTTGGCCTCCTCGGCGTCGTGCTTGAAGTCGGCTTCGGCCTGCTGCACGCGCGAGTGGTCGAGGATGCCCCGGACCTCGGCCTCCATCGAGAGGGCGTCCCGGCCGTGCTCGAAGTTCGCCTGGTTCGTGGCGGGGTGGGCGTCCAGGAGGCTCAGGGTGTAGATGTGCTGGCCGGCCGTCACGATGCCGTGCGAGGTTTCGTTCTGGCCCAGCACGCTCAGGAAGTCGATGGCGCCCTGCTCGCCGAAGTCCGCTCGCCCGTCGTACTTGGCGGGGAAGTCCCCCGCGTCCTTGTCGACGTCTCCGATGCCCGACAGCGCGTAGTCGATGTCGTCGACGTACGCGGACCCCATACGGCCGAGGCTGTCGGCCATCTCGGGCTGGGCCCGGAGCATCGCGGGACCGTCCTTGCTGCCGTAGAGATGGGCGATCTGCTCCATGACGCCGGCCGTGGCCGCGGTGCGGCGGTCCGCTTCACCGGGGTCCACGGGACCCTTGCCCGGGTCCGCTGCGGCGTCGTAGGCGTAGCCGGTGGTGGCGGCTTCGAGGGCGTGGCCGAGGGAGTCGCGCCCGGCGACGGACGTGTCGTCGCTGCCGATGGGCGCGTCGGGAGGCCAGACGCGCTCCTTGGTGAGGTAGGTGAGGTGCTCGTTCAGGGGAGAGTCGTCGTCCAGGGGCCCGTCCGAGCCGGCGGGCCGTCCGAAGAAGCGGGTCGAGGCGTCCGGGTTGTGGCCGAGCGCCTCCAGAAAGCCGGTGACCGGGTCGAAGCCCCGCGAGTTGCCGCCCCAGAGGTGGAGATCGGCGCCGAGCATCCCCGGGTGCGTCCACGGGTTGAGGCCGTTGCCGCTGTTCTCCTTGTCGAACGCGAGGAGTTTCTCGCCGTAGTCGTTGAGGAAGTCGTCGTCGTAGTCGCCGAAGCGCATGAGGTTGCTCATGACGGTGAAACCGCGCGGGCTCCCGGCGTGCTCGGCGTCGAGCGGATCCTGGCCGAGCTTCACCAGCTCCTGCTCCCATGCCTGCATCCGGGAACTGTCGGAGCGCGTCGCCGTGCCCAGGGTGATGCCGAGGTCCCGCTGGAGCAGTTTGGCCAGTTCTCCGCGCTTCGGGTCGTACGTGGGGATGCCGGGGTCGGCGATGCCCGCGTAGAACTCCAGGGTCTGCTTCGGAGTGGCGTCGAGGGCGAAGCGTTCCGCGAACAGGGGGTCGTTCTTGTAGCGGGCCAGGGTGTCGGTGAGACGGTTGAGCTCCGTGGTGGTGACGTCGCGCGGGTTCTTCTTCATGAGCGCGGCCATCTCCTCGGCCGCCTTGACCGCCTTCGCAGCCGAGTCGCGGTCCGCGTACACCGCGTCCGAGAATCCCTGCTCGGTCTGGTCCACGAGGAGGCGCAGCACCTGGGCCGCCGAGGTGTCGCTCTCCACCGCCTTGCCGAGGATGCGGCCGATCTCGTCGGCGAGCGCGTCGACGTCCTGCTGGGTGTGATCGGGCGTGGTCGTTCCCTTGGCGGCGCGGTCCGGGTGGACGTTCATCGTGACGGTGAACGTGCCGCAGCCCGTGTCCGTGACCGTGAGGTTCTTCTTGAGCCCGCGGGCGATCGCCTCGTTGAGCTGCTCGCGGTAGGCGACGAACTCGTTGCGGGTGTCCCGGAGGATCTTCGCGATGGTGTCCGCCTGGGTGCGCGCGTCGCCGAACTCCCCCGCCGTCTTGCCGATGAACTCGCGGGAGACCGCGGCGTTCGCGCCCTCCCAGTTCGCCTTCAGAGCCTTCGCCTTCAGGTCGTCCCGGGCGCTGGTCTCCAGGGCCTTGAGCTTCTTTACCATCTCCTCCCAGTCGCCGATCGCCTCGTCGAGCTGGGAGAAGGTGCCGAACCGCAGGGCGTCGAGGTCCATCAGTTCGCCCTCCGCTCGTCGAAGCCGGCCTCCAGCTGGGCGATGCTGCTGAGGGTTCCCGCGATGTGGATTTCGTCGCCCGCGTGCGCGCCCTTGGTGAAGTCGAGGTGGTTGGAGATGTGCGCGGTCGCGTCCAGCAGCGAACGCACCTGCTCCACCCAGCGTTCGGCTACGTGACCGAGAGCGCCGCCGAGGGCGAACCCCTCGCTCGAGAGACCGCCGGCCGCCTTCACCGACGTGGCGCGGGCATGGCCACCGACGCGGATGAGGTCGGTGTGCAGGCGGTAGGCGGAGTCCCCGATCGCGGCCAGGTCCTGCTGGTCGACCCGGAGGTCACCTCCCGCGGGCGTCCTGGCACCGCCGCGTTCGTCGGGCAGACCGTTCAGGTTCATGTGCGCGGCCTGTCGCCCGGCGGCTGCCGCCTTGAGGTCGTTCCATTCCTCCCACGTCATCGACACGCCTCTTCCCCGTAGCCGTCCCGGCCCGTCTCGGGCCGCCTTCTCGTCCCGCTCAACCTAACGAGAAGCACGGAACTCTCAGGCCCCGATGCGACGAATTCCGGTCAGTTGAGGGCCAGTTGGAGCGAGATCGGGAGAGGCGACGGGAGCGGCAGGCGAGGGCCGGGGGACGTCCCGGCCCCGGGTAACGCGACAGGGTGGGCGCCTCCCGTGCACGCCCACCCTGTGTGCCGTCGTACGGCTGGTGCTTAGAAGAAGCCCGCGGCGCGCTTGTCGCCGGCCTGGTAGGCCGGGGCGGCCTGGCGGACGGCCTTGGAGATGCTCTGCAGCGCGTTGTGGATCGCGCGGGTCTCCTGGTCCCACTTGGCGTGGGCGGAGTCGGCGGCGGTCTTCGCCTCACCCTCCCAGGTGCTGGAGACGGAGCGGATCCGGGTCTGGATGTCCTCCAGGGCCTGGTCCAGGCGCTTCGCCTGCGCGTCGATCTGGTTCGCCGCGTCGTCGAGCGACGCGTACGTGACGAGCATGATGCCGTCGTTGGCGGCCATGTTCCCTCCGGTGTTGGTGGTGTCGTTCAGGTGACGGACCTGCGCGGGCCCGTCGGAGACGTCAGAGGCCGGCGATGCCGGAACGGGCGGCCTTCTCGGCGCCCGCGTCGCCGGAGAAGCCCGCGGTCACGTCGACGCCGCGCAGGGCCGCCTCGACCTCGTCGTCGGTGTTGCTGGACGTGGTCCGGGTGACCTGGATGGCCTCCTGGAAGTTCAGCATCAGCTTGGCGATCCGCACCATGCCCTGGTTGATCTCGGTCTGCTTGGCGTCGAACGCGCCGGCGCCGATGCCCTTCCAGCGGCCTTCGAGGCTGTCGATGACGCCCTGGAGGGCCTGCAGCTGGCCCTTCACGTCATCGAACTTGCGGGTGAGCTCGTCCTGGAAATCCTTGAGACTCTGATCGCCAACCTTCAAGACTGACATGTGTCGCTCTCCCTTTCTCGGGTTCTCTTTCAGCGAGGCTGCGTCCGCACGTTCGCGGCGCGCAGTTCGGTATGGGTGGGGTGGTGGTTCCGGCCGCCGCGCGTCAGGCCGTACGGCGCTTCCGGGCGATGACGACCCCGGCGCCCGCGAGGACGACCACGGCCGCGACCGCGCCGATGATGATCCCCGTGCTGCTGCCGCCGCTGCTGTCCGCCGCGCTCTCCGTGGAGCCTGCCACAGCGGAGCCGGACGTCGGCTTGCCGTCGGGCGCTTGTGTCGAAGCTGTTGCGGAGGGGGCGGTGGAGGCGCCCGCCGACGCGGTGGCGGACGGGTCCGCGGAAGCCGAGGGGTCCGCGGAGGGGGTGGCGCCGCCGGCCGCGGCGCCACCGCCCGTGGGTTCGTTGGTGAGGGGGCTGATGTTGGGGTCGCCGGGCTTGCCCTCATTGCGCGAGATGTTGGCGTTGGGGCGGACGATGCCGTGGCCGAGGTAGTTGCTGACCGTCCCGGGCTCCCAGCCGTCGCCGCGCGCGGCCGAGTCGAACATCACGCGGAGGACCTGGTTCGCCGTCCAGTCGGGGTGGGCGGACCAGATGAGGGCGGCGGAGGCGGAGGCGATGGCGGTGGCGTTGCTCGTGCCGTCGGTCACGCAGTACTTCGTCAGACTCTTGTCGCAGTAGCCGGGCAGCTTGCTTCCCGGAGCCGCGATGTCGATGGCGTCGCCGTGCTGCGAGTAGTCGGCCACCGAGTTGTCCTGGTCGGTCGCCGCGACGGCGATCGCCTCGGGGTAGCCCGCGGGGTACTGCTTCTTGTTGCCCTCGGCTCCGTTGTTGCCGGCGGCCGCGAAGACCAGCTTGCCCTTCTGCTGCGCGTACTTGACGGCCTCTCGTTCGTCTTCGTCGTAGTAGTCGCTGCCCCAGGAGATGTTGATGATCTTCGCGTCGCTGTCCGCCGCCGCCCGGATCGACTCCTCGATGTCGAAGGCGTTGACGGCCTGCGCGTTCTGCCGCTCGGTGTCGGCCACGCGGTACGGGATCACCTTGGCATCCGGGGCCAGACCCCGGAGGCCGCCGCCCGCACCGGAACCGACGATCATCTCGGCGATGGACGTGCCGTGGCCGGTGTAGTCGTCCGTCTCGTCGCCCTTGGTCTTGGACGCGTCCCAGCCCTTCAGGACCTTGCCCTTGAGCGAGGGGGTGTCCGGATCGACTCCGCTGTCGATGACGGCGATCGTGATGCCCTTGCCGGTCGCCTTCTTCCAGATCTCCTCGGCCTTCATGGCGTCGAGGTACCACTGCTGCGACCGCGCGTCGGCAGCGACTGCCGTCGGAGCGACCCCGACGAGAGCCGTCGCCAGCACCACCGTCGCCGTGGTGCCGAGCAGCGCTCGCCGAAGCCTGCCGCCCTCGATCATTCCTGCCGTCATCCTGACTTCCGCGCCTTCCGGGGGTGGTTAGTCGATCACCGGCGGCACGGCACCGCGCCGGCGGCTGTTCCAGGTCTCTTCGTCTTCCGTCAGGTAGTCGGGGCGCGTCGAACCCTCGCGCTCCTGCTCCTCACGATCCGGGCGCTGGGTGCCCCGGCCGCCTACGCCGCGGGGCGTGCCGACCACGCCGTTGGAGCCGGTGGTGCCCCGCCCGGCGGGACGCAGCGCCGCCTTGGCGTTGTTGGCGCCGACCACGCCCGCCTGGCTGGGGCGGGCCGCTGCCGCGCGGCCCGCCGGGCCCTCGCTGCCGACGACGGTGCCCCTCGGGATCCGGGAACCGGTGCTCCCGCCGGTGGTGCGCTGCGGGGTGCCGCCGACGATGGGGTTGGTCCTGCCGCCGGCCGTGCGCCCGGTGACGGGCTGACCGGGGCGGCCCGCCTGCGGCGTCGCCGTCGGACCTGCGGCGCGGCCCATGGGGCCGCCTGTGGCGCGTCCCGTCGCCGGGGAGCTCGTCGGGCCTCCGGGACGGCCCACCACCGGCGAACCCGTCGGGGTGCCCGGGCGTCCCGCCATGGGCGCGCTCGTGGGGCCGGCCGTACGGGACAGGGCCTGCGGGCCGTTCGGTCCGCCGGCGCGACCGACGGCCGGCTGCGTCGTCGGTCCGACCGGACGGCCGGGGCCGGGACGGCCGGTGGCGGTACGCGGCATCCCGGGGTTGCCGGTGAGCTTGGGGCCGCCCGCACGCGGCGGCGTGCCGAGCGTGAGCGGCGGCGGCATGCCCGGCCCCGTCGGAGGCGGGGTACCGGTCGGCGTCGTCGGGGTGGGCGGCGTGTTCGGCAGCGTGGGCGGCGCGGGCGTGCGGACCGTGTCGATCTGGACCCGCGTGTCGTCCGCGCCCGAGGGCTTCTCCCGGATCGGCTGGGATCCGTCGAGCTGGTCGCCGGTGCGGGGCATCGTCGGGACGGCGCGGTCCTCGACGGCGCTGATGGGGCCGGAGGACGCCCGGGACAGGCCTTCGGCCGACGAAGGCGACGAAGACGACGAAGAGCCGACGCCCGATTCTCCGAACCTGCTGAGCTTGCCGGTCGGCTTCGGCACCGGCGCCTTGTACGCCTCCGGCGGCTTCGGCATGTTCTGGCCTGCCAGCGTGCTCTGCGACACCGCGTAGAACGACGCCAGGCGGTTCATCTGGTTGATGGCCTCCTGGCGGTCCTTCTCCACCTGGACGGCCTTCTCGTACTCCTCCTTCTTCTCGGTCTTCTCCAGCTCCGAGAATTCGGTGGGCTTCTTCTGGACGGCGCGGGTGTCGCGGGGCGGCTTCGCGTTGCGGACCGAGGTGAGGCCGGTGCTGGCGACCTTCATCTGGGAGCCGACGGCGTTGGCGACCTTGCCGATGTCCCAGGCGTACGTGACGACTTCGGAGCCGTACCGCTGGAACTCCGCGGCGGCCTCGCCCTTCCAGTCGATGCTGCCGATGAAGCTGTTCAGCTCCTTGGCGGCGGCGTTGAGGGACTTGGTCGCGGCCTCCAGGGCCTCGCCGGCCTGCTCCAGGTCGGAGGGGTTGGCGCTGTCGAGGAGGTCGAGCATGTCGTTGAGGCGGGCGTTCTCGAAGGACGTCGAGCCGAAGACGCTGCCCCTGGAGCCGAATCCGAAGGGGAAGATCTCGTCCAGGTTCTCCAGGACGTTGGTCGTCGCGTAGGTCGCGTTGATGTTCGCGGTGTCCTGCGCCTGCGCCTGCTCCTGGGGCGTCAGCTTCGGCTGCGGGTTCTTCTCGTCACTCATCGTTCGTCACCCAACGCCTTCCGTCGAAGCCTCGGTATTGCCGCGGCGCTGCTCCGGCTGCTCCGGCTTCTTGCTCCGCTCCAGCTCCTCGCGCCTGACGGCCTCGGCGCGCTCCTCGCTGAGACGGGCCCGGATGTCGTGGAAGCGCTGGCGCTGGTCCTCCTCCACGTTCTGGTAGCCGACGTCCGCCGCGTGGACGCCGATCTGGAGGAGTTCGATCTGGCCGCTGAGGGACTTCGACAGGGCCACCAGCGAGCTGTGGACGCGCTCGTACTCCTTGTAGAAGCCGTCCGCCTCGGTGAAGGCGATCCTCCCGGTGCCGAGCGAGCCGCGCGTCACGCGCCGCTGGCCCAGCTGGGCGGCGCCGCCGGCGCTGCCCTCCAGGTTCTTGATGACTCCGTCGACCCGGTCACGGAACTTCTTCAGCTCGCCGACGCCGAGCTCAAGGTCACTCACTGCCGCCCCCGCCCCCGTCACCCGTTACCTCGAACACGAGCCAATCCTCCCCGTTTGCTCCTGCTGTCCTGCATTGCGATCGTGGCGACTCGCCATCCACCGATCGCGCGCATACCACTCTAGTGATTGCGTCTGACAGGCCCAAGTCTCTTGTTCGTCACAAGACTTCTACGGTCACTGCCGTGATCGACGCTATCAGCCGTGTGCGTCTGCAATGATCACCGGCCCGCCGCCACCGCCGCCCGCCGCCGCCGGTGGTCCCGGACGGCGACCGCGCCGCCCGCGATGGCCGCCACGAGGACGCCGCCGCTGACGACGACGTACGTGGCCAGGCGGGCGTTGCGCTGTTCCGGGGTCTCGCCGAGGTGGACGGCGGCCGGGGTGGGGGCCTCGGCGCGGGTGACGCCCTCGTGGGCGACCGGCTTCTCGATGGGCTTGTCGTCCTCGGTGAGGGCGCGGACCGGGTCGACGACGCCCCAGCCGACGAGGCGGTCGTGGCCGGCGACGGAGCGTTCGGCGGTCTGCTGGATCTGGGCCACGATCTGCTCCTGGGTCCAGTCCCGGTGCTTGCTCTTGATGAGGGCGGCGAGCCCGGCGACGTACGGGGCGGAGAAGCTGGTGCCGTTGTCGGCGCAGTGGCCGCCGCCGGGGACGGTGGAGATCATGTCGACGCCGGGGGCGGCGACGCCGACGAAGTCGCCGGACTGGGAGAACTGGGCGCGCTCGTTGTTGCGGTCGGAGGCGGCGACGGCGAGGACGCCCTTGTACGAGGCGGGGTAGGTGGGTTTGACGTTGCCGCCCAGGCCGTCGTTGCCCGCCGAGGCGACGACGACGATCTCGGCGTCGAGCGCCGCCTGCACGGCCTGTTCCAGGAGTGGCGTCGGCTTCACCGCGTTGGCGGTGTCCTGGGAGATGTTGATCACGTTCGCCTTCTTGGCGATGGCGTGGCGGATGGCCGCCGCGAGCGTGACCGCGGTGCCGTTGCCGTCGGCGTCGTTCTGCTGGATGGGGATGATCGTGGCGTCGGGGGCGAGTCCGACGAAGCCGGTGCCCTTGGCGGGGCGGGCGGCGATGATGCCGGCGACCTTGGTGCCGTGGCCGACGGTGTCCGTCGTGCCGTTCTCCTTGCCGCGCTTCAGCTTGTAGCCGTTGGCGTCCTTGGCGTCCTTCGGGATCAGGTTGATCCCGGCCTTGGCGTCGACGGCCTTGGCGAGCTGGGGGTTGCGGGTGTCGACGCCAGTGTCGATGACGGCGACGCGGACGTTCTTGCCGGTGGACTGGGCCCAGAGTTCGTCGAGCTGGACGCGCTGCAGCGACCAGGGGCGTCCCTCGTACGGCTTGTTGGGGTACGTGCACTGGCCGTCGTCCGCCGCCGCCGGGGCCGCGCCGGCGAGCGGCAGGCCGACGGCGCAGAGCACCGTCGCGGCCAGGACCGGCAGGGCGGCCGGAGTGGGCAGGGGGTGGCGCCTCGGGCGCGGGGGCGTCCTCATGAGCCCTGCGGCTGGCGGGCGCCGCCGGTGGAGAGGCGGGGGCCGGTGGGCAGGAAGGTGGACCACTCGGCGGGGATGGGCAGCGGCTCGATGTTCTTGTAGCCGAGGCGGTTCTGCGCCTGCTGGGCCTCGGCCTGCCGGGCCTGCTTCTCCTCCTCGGAGCCGGAGGAGCCGATGCCGGAGTCGTCGGTGGCGAGGTCGCCGTTGGACTGCATCGCGTAGCGCAGGCCGGTGTCGGTGACGAGGAAGAGGAAGCCGGTCTTGGTGGTGGAGCCCTTGAACTGGCGGAAGAGCTGGCCGGATCCGGGGGTGACGTACGCGCTGCTGGAGCCGGTCGGCAGGGTGGCGGGGAAGTCCTTGCCGGCCCAGGTGCTGAGGGTGGTGGCGCCGTTGTCCTCGTCGACCGCGCGGAGCACGTTGCAGACGGTGTTGCGGCTGCCCTCGCCGGTGCCGGCCTCGTTGACGGGGACGGGTTCGGCCTTCGGCCACTTCTTGTCCGCTCCGAAGGCGGCGCCCGGCTGGAAGGCGCCGCCGCTGGTCTTGGCGGCCTGGCCTGCCTGGCCGACCTCGACGAGCTGGCGGCTGTTGAGCAGCAGCTTGGCGGTGAAGTCGGAGATGGGCGCGACCCGGTCCTGGAGGACGACGTACATCTTCCGTTCGGTGGCCTCGGACGCGGAGAGCACCATGCCGACCTTGGCGAGGTGGTCGACCTCGGGCAGCATGCCTTTGATCTCGGCGCGGGCGCCCGGCTCGCCGGGGATCTCCGGGAAGGAGATCGCGTCGCCCTTGTGCAGGGTGTTCAGCCACGCCTCGGAGACGCGCTGCGGGGCGCGGCCCTGGCCGACGAGCTGGCGGAGCAGCAGTTCGTCCTTGGCGACGGGGTACGCGGTCCCCTCCGCGTCGACGACGTAGCGGGTGCGGTCGGGGGCGGGGCCCTCGACGTAGAGCAGTTCGCCGCCGGTGAGGCGTTCCTCGCCGTCGGTCTTGGCCTCCTCGCGGGCGGCGAGGACGAAGGCGGCCTTCTGGATGGCCCTGCCGCCCTCGCCGGGGCGCTCGCAGACGGCCCAGCGCTTGGCGGCGCCCGCCTCCTTCGGGTCGGGGAGGCGGTCGGGGGCGTACGGGATGCCGAGGGTGGCGCCATGCGGGATCTTGCCGCTGTCGAGGACCGACTCGGCGACCGTGATGATCTTGTCCTTGTCGGGGTCGAGGAGCAGCTTCGCCGACGACATGTTGAGGACGGGGTGGAGCTGGGTCTTGTCGCCGGTCTTGAGGACCACGTACCGGGTGGTCGACTTGTCGGCGATGATGACGTTCTGGCCGGGCTTGTCCCAGTCCTTGGGGGCGACGGGCTTGAACATGCCCCAGGCCCCGAAGCCGGCGAGGATGACCACGCCGACGATGGCGCCCGGCAGCACCGCGCGCAGCGGACGCGGCGCGCCCTCCTCCGAGCCCGTCGAGTTCGGCTGCACGAACTGCGCGACCAGTCTCCGCTTCGCGAAGGTGTAGGCGTTCAGTTCGTCCCGTCGTGATGCCATCTGAAGTGTCGTCCCTCTCCCCGCCGGCCGACCAGGTTGCCACACTCGGCGGGCCCGTCCGCCGTCCCGCCGCCCCCTACTATGCCTGGCGGCACCCGTGTCTCACCGCTCAGGTAGGGTGATCGCCCGGTCAACGCCCAAGGGAATTCGGCTATTACGGACACGAGGGGGCAACGCGGCGATGGGTACGGCGACGCGTGCGCGCGACGGGCGGCGGACCAGCGGCCGAGCGCCTCAATCTTCCCGACGGCAACGCAGCAACGGAAGCGCCGGGACAGGTGCCCCCGCTCCGGGTGCCGTCCCCGCGACGACGACGCTGCGCCCCCTGTCCCGTACCGGCCGGATCGGCCCCGTGCAGCTGCGCCAGCTGGTGCTGGTGGAGTCGGCGCTGGCGCTGGTGGCGGTCGGTTTCGTGCTGGGCGGGCTGTGGCTGGTGCCGACGTGCGTCGCCGCCGGCGTCCTCGTGCTGCTCGCGGTGATACGCCGCCGGGGCCAGGCCGTGCAGGACTGGATGGGCACCGCGCTCGCGCTGCGGTCGCGCCGCCGCGACACCGAGCCGGCGGCGCCGGACGCGGACCCGTCGCTCGCCCCGGTGACGGAGAGCGTGCGGGGCCTCGGCGCCCAGCCGTACGTCGACCGGAACCACCGGACGGTGGGCATGCTGGGCGACGGCTCGTTCCTGACCGCGGTGCTGCGCGTCGAGGCGAGCGGTTCGGCGCTGCGGCCGGTCTTCGGCGCCCGCGCCTTCCCGCTGACCCTGCTCGGTGACGCGCTGGAGGTCGACGACATCGTGGTGGAGTCGGTGCAGCTGGTGCAGCAGGTGCGGCCCGCCCCGGCGCCGCACCTCCCGCAGCAGTCGGTGGCCCGGCTCTCGTACACCCCCCTCCAGGAGCGGACCGGCGCGCCCGCGCTGCGGCTGACCTGGGTGGCGGTGAAGCTGGACCCGGAGCGCTGCCGGGAGGCGGTCGCGGCGCGCGGCGGCGGCCTGGAGGGCGCGCAGCGCTGCCTGGTGCGGATCGCGGACCATCTGGCGAGCCGGATCACCGGCGCCGGTTTCCAGGCGGTCGTCCTGGACCAGGAGGAAGTCAACTCGGCGATCGCGACGGCGGCCTGCACCAGCCCGCACGCCGCGGCGCGGGCGGGCCGGGCCGGCGCCGCGCCGCAGCGGCGGACGGCGGAGACGTCCCGGGTCTGGCGGTGCGACGACCGCTGGCACACCACGTACGCGGTCGGGCGCTGGCCCGAGCTCGGCCGGGGCGCGGCGCCGCTGCCGCGGCTGGTGTCGCTGCTGACGTCGGTGCCGGCGTACGCCACGACGTTCAGCCTCACCGTCCGGCGCGGGAACCGGCAGGGCGCGATGGAGGTCGGCGGGCACGTGCGGGTGACCGGCGGTTCCGACAACGAACTCGTCCGGGTCCGCCGGACGCTGGAGCAGGCGGCGCGCACGGCGAAGGTCGGCCTGCTGCGGCTGGACCG
Organism: Microtetraspora glauca; assembly: GCA_000721275.1. GTDB lineage: Bacteria > Actinomycetota > Actinomycetes > Streptomycetales > Streptomycetaceae > Streptomyces. Next base: position 29,131 of record JOFO01000031.1, read on the forward strand.
CGAGCAGCTGCCGGGCGTGCTGGCGACGATGCCTCTCGGGGGTGCGCGATGACGGTCCGCGGCGGAGCGGTGCGGGGGCTGCGCGGTCTGATCGGCCCGCGGCACGCGGGGCACACCGTGCCGACGGCCGAACTGGGCGCGCTGTCGCTGCCGGTGGGCGACGACGGCGTGGTGATCGGCGAGGACGCCGAGGGGCGCCCGCAGCTGGTGGGCTTCCACCGCTCGACGCCGTACGACGTGCTGCTGATCGGCGGTCTGTGGACGGCGCAGGTGCTGGCGCTGCGGGCCGCCGCCACCGGCTCCCGGGTCGTGGTGGAGACCGGCCGCCCGCACGCGTGGGTGGGGCTGGCGCAGGCGGCGGGCGCGGGCCTGGAGTGCATCACGCTGCACGACGTGGGCCGGGTCCCGCCGCTGGGCGCGACCGTCGGCAGCCCCGCGGTCGTGGTGCGGGACTGCGGCATGCGGCCGCCGCGCGGCCGGGTCGTGTCCTCGCCGTGGCAGTCGGTGCTGACGCTGCTGCCGTACCTCAGCCCGGTGGCCCCGCGCCTGATGCGCTCGGCCACGCTCGTCGGCGTCCAGCGGGTCTCGCCGCAGGAGGCCCAGCAGACCGGCCGGATCCTGGGGCTGACGCCGAGCGAGGTGGAGGCGCTGCCGACGCTCGCGGACGGCGTGACGCTGTGGTGCGCGGGCGGCGAGCGGCACTGGGTCCTCACCAACGCGACGGACGCGGAGTCGGGCCTGCTGGGCGCGGCCCGCCGCATGGACTGAGGACCCGCGTCCTCCGGTACGTCCGAACCGGCCCCTGCGCGAGGGCCGGTTCCCTACTATTTCTCCTGGTGGCGCCGGGCCCGACGGCCCTGCGCCACGGGACACATGGTCCGCCGACAGGCCGTGAGCGAAAGGAACTCCCATGGGGAGCGCGCAGGAGAAGGACGAGTTGTACGCCCTCGACATCTCGGACGTCGAGTGGATCGGCGCCCCCGGCACGAGCCCGGACGAGGAGCGCGTCGAGATCGCCCATCTGCCGAACGGGGCCGTCGCCATGCGCTCGTCGCTGGACCACGGCACCGTGCTGCGGTACACGGAGGCGGAGTGGACGGCGTTCGTGCTCGGCGCGCGGGACGGCGAGTTCGACCTGCGCTGAGCGGAGCGGCCCCGCGCCCGGTGCGGCGGGGCCGGACGAGGACCGGCGGCCGGGCCCCCGAGGGGGTGCCCGGCCGCCGGTGCGTCGCCTCACCCGTTCGGGCCATGCCGCCGGCGGGCGGCCGGGGAGAGGGGCCCGGACAAGTCCGTACACATTCCTCCGCGTTGCTCCGTCTTGTACGGTTTCACCCCCGTCCGTTTCCTCACGCTCCGCCGCGCGGGCGTCACACGGGCGCCGCTCCCGGCCGGAGCGGGGCCGTCCGGGAGCGGACGGGCCTGCCGCGGTGGCGTTGCGGACGTTTAGGGTGGGTGGGGGCGCGGCGGAGGGATCCCTCGGAACGTTCGCCGGGTCCGAGGGGAGAGCCGGCCCGATGGCAGTGAACGGTGGCCCCGACGCACGACGGCACAAGGGTGCTCGACCACACCAGGAGGCAAAGTGAACGGCGATCGCGACGACATCCGCGGGGGCTGGAACGTGCCCGCCGACGAGTCCGACGCGGATCCCGCCGAGATGACGGGTGAGTTCACCATCGACTACACCCCGCCGGCCTGGTACACGCAGAACGCGCCGGGCGGTCCGGGGGACGCCGGCGTCACTCCCCCGCCACCGACGGGTGCGCCGGTCGCCGTCCCCGGGGCGCCCCCGGCCGGCTTCCAGCAGGGCTGGACGCCCACCACGCCGCCGCCCGCGCCCGGCCCGCAGGCCCCCGCGCCCGGCCCGTACGGGGCGTACGGCCCCGAGGCGGGCGCCCCCGGCACGCCGCCCGGCACACCGCCCGGTCACCCGGCCGCCGCGCCCGGCCCGTACCCCGGCCAGCAGCCGCCCGTACCCGGCCCTTACGGGTCGTACGGCCCCGGCCACCCCGCGCCCGACCCGGCTCCCGCTCCCGTTCCCGCTCCCGCCGCTGCCCAGAGCGGCGGCGAGGTGGAGAGCGGTGCCACCGTGCGCTTCAACCCGGCGTCGCTGCGGCCGGACGCCACTGCGCAGCCGGCGCCCGCGCCCGCCGCCGAGCCCCAGCCGGGCTCCCCCGAGGCGGCGGGCCTCGCCCGCGCCGACGTGCCCCCGGCCCCCGCCGCCGACGACGAGCCCGCCGAGCCCGACACCGCGCCGGAGGCCGCCGCGACGGCCGCGGAGCCGAAGACGGACGCGGAGGCGGAGTCGGAGTCGAGGGCGGAGGCGGAGCCCGCGGCCGACGCCGACGGCACCGACGACACCGACGCGGCCCCCTCGGACGAGCAGGCCGCCGACGCCGACGAGCCCGCCGACGAGCCCACCGCCGAAGCCGAGGCCGAGCCCGAGGAGGGCCAGGCGGCGGACGCTCCCGCCGACGCCACCCCCGTCGTCCCCGCCGCCGCACCGCTGCCCGCCGAAGGCGCGCCCGGCGCGCCCGTCGCGGGCGGTCCGCTGCCGCCGCTGCCGCCCGAGTTCCCGCCCGCCTCCCCCGAGGCCCAGCAGGCTCCGCAGGCCCAGCAGTCCCCGCAGCAGCCGCAGGGCGCGCCGCAGTGGCCCGGGCAGCCGGTGGCCGGCGCGCCCGGGGCCGTACCGCCGCAGGGCGGGTACGGCTACCCCCAGGGGCCCGGCGCGCCCGGTCAGCCCCCGCAGGCGCCCGCCGGGTACGGCTACCCGCCGCAGGCCCCGGCCGGGTACGGCTACCCGCACCCCGGCGCCCAGCCGCAGCCCCAGCCCCACGCCCAGCCCCACCCGCAGTCCCAGCCGCCGGTGCCCGCGCCCGGAGCGGAACAGGCCCCCAGCGGGTACGGGACGCCGCCGCAGGGTCCGGACGGGTACGGCTACCCGCCGCAGGGCGGGGTGGACCCGCGGACCGGGGCGGCCTGGCCGCAGCCGGTCACGCACGACCAGCGCGAGCGGTCGGTGCCGGGCGCGCCGCTCGGCTACACGGCGGCGGTCGAGCTCTCCTCGGACCGGCTGCTGCGCAACACCAAGCAGAAGGCGAAGTCGAGCCGGAACCCGGGCGCGGCCTCGCGGTTCAAGCTGGGCGGCAAGAAGGAGGAGCAGGAGCGGCAGCGGAAGCTGGACCTGATCCGCACCCCCGTGCTGTCCTGCTACCGGATCGCGGTCATCTCGCTGAAGGGCGGCGTCGGCAAGACCACGACGACGACCGCGCTCGGCGCGACCCTGGCGATCGAGCGGCAGGACAAGATCCTGGCGATCGACGCCAACCCGGACGCGGGCACGCTGGGCCGCCGGGTGCGGCGCGAGACCGGGGCGACCATCCGCGACCTGGTGCAGGCGATCCCGTACCTCCACTCGTACATGGACATCCGCCGGTTCACGTCGCAGGCGCCGTCCGGCCTGGAGATCATCGCCAACGACGTGGACCCGGCCGTCTCGACGACCTTCAACGACGAGGACTACCGGCGGGCGATCGACGTCCTGGGCAAGCAGTACCCGGTGATCCTCACCGACTCCGGCACGGGTCTGCTGTACAGCGCCATGCGCGGGGTGCTGGACCTGGCCGATCAGCTGATCATCATCTCGACGCCGTCCGTGGACGGCGCCTCCAGCGCCTCGACGACGCTGGACTGGCTGTCGGCGCACGGGTACGCGGAGCTGGTGCAGCGCTCGATCACGGTGATCTCCGGGGTCCGCGAGACCGGCAAGATGATCAAGGTCGAGGACATCGTCCAGCACTTCCGGACGCGCTGCCGCGGGGTGGTCGTGGTGCCGTTCGACGAGCACCTGGCGGCGGGCGCCGAGGTGGACCTCGACATGATGCGGCCGAAGACCCGGGAGGCGTACTTCGACCTCGCGGCGATGGTGGCCGAGGACTTCGCGCGGGCGCAGCAGGCGCAGGGCCTGTGGACGGGCGACGGGCAGGGCGGCATGCCGCCGCACATGGCGCCGCCGATGCCGGGCCAGTACGCCCCCGGCCCGTACGGCCCCGCCCAGCCGGGTCAGCCCGGCCAGCCGGCCCCGGGGCAGCCGTACGGCGCTCCGCCCGGGCCGGGCCGGCCGTACCCCGGACAGCCGATGCCCGGCGCGTACGGCCCCGGCCAGCCGGCCCCCGGTCAGCCCGCGCCCGGTCAGCCGTACCCGCCGCAGGGCCAGCCGCAGCCGTACCCGCAGCCGGGACAGGCCGCGCCGGGGCAGCCGCAGCCGGGGCAGCCGGGGCCGTACCCCGGACAGCCGTACGGGCAGCAGCCGTACCCGCCGGGGGCGGCTTCCGGCCAGCCGGGGCAGCCCGCGCAGCCGTACGGGCAGCCGCCGGCCGCCGGGCAGCCGTTCGGTCAGCCGCTGCCTCCGCAGGCCCCGCCGCAGACGCCTCCGCAGGCGCCGCCAGCCCCTCAGCAGTAGGGCGTCACAGGAGTAGACCAATGAGGCTCCGTACCGGGTCACCGGTACGGAGCCTCCTTGCATTCCCGCAGCCCACGCGGGGTTTGAGTCATCGTTGACGACGGCAGACCACCGCTGATACATCTTCGCTTCACCTGACGTCAGCCCAAGATCCACGACTCCACGACAGCTCGACCGACGCGAGGTCACGTCCATGGTCATGGTCACGAAGGTTCCACCCCGTCCGCTCCCCCGCCGGCCGCACCGGCCCCGCAGGGCCGCCCGTCTGCTGCTCGCCGCCGGTCTCACGACCGCCTCGCTCGCGGCCCTCCCCGCCACCACCGCCGTCGCGGAGGACGAGAAGTCCGGCGGGACGACGCTCACGGTCGCCGTCTCGCAGAGCATCGACTCGCTGAGCCCGTTCCTCGCCCAGAAGCTCACCTCGACCAGCATCCACCGGCTGGCGTACGAGTACCTCACCAACTACGACCCGAAGGACGCGAGGACCGTCCCGGGCTTCGCCACCGAGTGGTCCTCCTCGGCGGACAAGCTGACGTGGACGTACAAGATCCGCGACAATTCCACCTGGTCCGACGGCAAGCCGGCCACCGCCGAGGACGCGGCCTGGACCTTCAACAAGATGATGACCGACCCGAACGCGGCCACCGCCAACGGCAGCTTCACGGCCAACTTCGAGAAGGTCACCGCGCCCGACCCGCGCACCCTGGTCATCAAGCTGAAGAAGCCGCAGGCGACGATGACCGCGCTGGACGTGCCGATCGTGCCCAAGCACGTGTGGGAGAAGGTCGGCGACTTCTCGAAGTTCAACAACGACCAGCAGTTCCCGATCGTCGGCAACGGCCCCTTCGTCATCACCGACTTCAAGGTCGACCAGTACATCAAGCTGAAGCCGAACAAGACGTTCTGGCGGGGCGCGCCCAAGTTCGACGAGCTGGTCTTCAAGTACTACAAGGACGGGGACGCGGCCGTCGCCGCCCTGCAGAAGGGCGAGGTGTCCTTCGTCCCCAATCTGACGCCCGCTCAGGCGGCGGCGCTGAAGACGCAGAAGAACATCAAGGTCAACGACGCGCCCGGCCGCCGCTTCTACGCGCTCGCCACCAACCCGGGCGCCCGCGCCAAGGACGGGAAGACCTTCGGCAACGGCCACCCGGCGCTCCTCGACCCGGCCGTCCGCAAGGCGCTCTTCCTCGCCGTGGACCGCTCCGCCCTCGTGGACAAGGTCTTCCAGGGGCACGCCGTCGAGGGCGAGGGGTACATCCCGCCCCGCTTCGGCACGTACTTCTGGAAGCCCGAGGGCGCCCAGAAGCGCGGCTACGACCCGGCCGCCGCCGCGAAGACCCTCGACGACGCCGGGTACCGGAAGAACGCCGAGGGCAAGCGGCTCGGCAAGGACGGCAAGCCGCTGAACTTCCGGATCCTCTGCCACGCCACCGACCCCAACGACAAGGCGGTCGGCAAGTACCTCCAGGAGTGGTGGGGCGCGCTCGGCATCGGGCTGACCGTCGAGTGTCTGGACAGCGTGTCCGACCCGTGGGTCAAGGGCGACTACGACCTCGCCTTCGACGGCTGGTCGGTCAACCCGGACCCGGACTACGTCCTGTCCATCCACACCTGCGGCACCCTCCCGGCCACCCCGAAGGACACCGGCGCCACCGACAACTTCATCTGCGACAAGGAGTTCGACGCGCTCTACGCGCAGCAGGCGGTGGAGTACGACACCACCAAGCGGGCGGACCTGGTCAAGCGGATGCAGTCCCGGCTGTACGACACGGGGTACATGAACATCATGGCCTACCCCAACGCCCTGGAGGCGTACCGCACCGACCAGATCGCGTCGATCACCACCATGCCCGAGGCCGCCGGGAACCTGTGGGGGCAGGACGGCTACTGGAGCTGGTGGTCCGCCGTCCCCGCCGCCTCCGCGTCCGGGTCGGGCGACGGCTCCGGCTCGTCGTGGGCCGGGGTCTGGATCGGGGTCGGCGCGGCCGCGGTCGTCGTCGCCGGCGGACTGTTCCTGCTCCGGACGCGCCGGCGCGCCACCGCCGACGACCGCGAGTAGCGATGACGACGGCAAGCACCCCCGCCGGAGTGGCGCGGGCCGACGAGGCCCGCGCCACGGACGGCGCACCCCGCACCGGCGTCGCCTCCGGCTATCTCCGCCACGCGGCGGGGAAGCTGGGCGGCGCACTCGTCTCCCTCTTCGCCGTGCTGGTCACCAGCTTCTTCCTGTTCCGGATCATCCCCGGCGACCCGGTGAAGGCGATGACCCACGGCATCCCCACCTCCGCCGAACAACTGGCCACACTGCGGCGCCAGTTCGGCCTGGATCTGCCGCTGTGGCAGCAGTTCACCGACTACTGCGCCAAGGCGCTCACCGGCGACCTCGGCACCTCCTTCCAGTTCCGCGCGCCGGTCGGCGAGCTGATCGCGGCGAAGCTGCCCGCGACGCTGCTGCTCACCGGGGTCGCCGTCGTCCTCTACTCGGCGCTCGGGCTGTGGCTCGGCACCCGCTCGGCGTGGCGGCACGGCGGCCTCGGCGACCGGGTGAACACCGGGATCGCGCTCACCCTGTGGTCGGTGCCGTCGTTCTGGCTCGGGCTGCTGCTCATCATCGTCTTCTCGGTGGGCATGGGGCCGGTCCCGGGGCTCTTCCCGACCGGCGGCATGGAGTCCGGGACCGGCGAGACCGGTGTCGCGTACGTCCTCGACGTCGCCCACCACCTCGTGCTGCCGGTGGTGACGCTGGTCGCGGTCGGCTACGCGCAGACGCTGCTCGTGATGCGGTCCTCGCTCCTCGACGAGATGGGCGGCGACTACCTGACGACCGCCCGCGCCAAGGGGCTCCGGGACGACGACGTGCGCCGCCGGCACGCGGTGCCGAACGCGCTGCTGCCGACCGTCACCATGATCTTCATCAACCTGGGCCACGTGGCGGCCGGTTCGATCCTGGTGGAGACCGTCTTCTCCTGGCCGGGGCTCGGCGGGCTGTTCTACCAGGCGCTCAGCGTGCCCGATCTCCCGCTCGTCCAGGGCCTGTTCGTCGTCTTCGCCGGAGCGATGATCCTGATGAACCTCCTCGCCGACCTGCTCTATCCGCTGCTCGACCCCCGGGTGGGCCGATGACCTCTCTCGCATGGGAGCGCCGCAAGGGCTCCGCGGCGCGCTTCTGGAGGTCGTACCGGACCCACCGGGCGGGCCTGTACGGGCTCGCCGGGCTCGCGCTGATCGCGCTGCTCGCGCTCACCGCGCCGCTCACGGTCGGCGCCGACGTGCAGTCGGTGACGAACGCGCCCGGCACGGCCCTGGAGTCGCCGAGCGCGCGGTTCCCGCTCGGCACCGACCAGTTCGGGCGCCCGCTGCTCGGGCTGCTGATCTGGGGCGCCCGGATCTCGCTGCTCGTGGGGCTGCTCGCGGCCGTCCTGTCGGTCGCCATCGGCACCCTCGTCGGGGTCCTCGCGGGCCACTACGGCGGCTGGCTGTCCACGGTGGTCATGCGGATCACCGACTGGTTCCTGGTGATGCCGGCGCTGGTGCTGGCGATCGTGCTCGCGACCGTGATGTCCCGGTCGATGTGGACGGTGGTGCTCGCCATCGGCGTCACGTCCTGGCCGACCACCGCGCGGCTCGTCCGGGCGCAGACGATCGCCGTCGAGTCCCGTCCGTACATCGAGCGGGCCACCGCGCTCGGCGGCGGGCACGGGCACGTCATGACCCGGCACGTGCTGCCGAACGTGATGCCGCTGGTCCTCGCCCAGACCACGCTCGGCATCTCCACCGCGATCCTCACCGAGGCCACGCTCGCCTTCCTCGGTCTCGGCGACCCGACGGTCGTCTCCTGGGGCGGCATGCTCCAGGACGCGCGCGAGGCCGGCGCGGTGTCCTCCGGGCACTGGTGGTACCTGGCCCCGCCGGGGATCGCGATCGCGCTGGTCGCGCTCGCCTTCACGCTCTGCGGCCGGGCCGTCGAATCCGTGCTCAATCCGAGGCTGGGGGTGGGGCGTTGAGCCTCCTGGAGATCAGGGACCTGCGGGTCGTGTACGGCTCCGGGGCGGCGGCCGTGCCCGCCGTGCGCGGGGTCGACCTCACCCTGGAGGCCGGGTCGAAGCTGGGCGTGGCCGGCGAGTCCGGGTGCGGCAAGTCGACGCTGGCGCTGGCGCTGCTGCGGCTGCTGCCCGCGTCCGCCCGGCTCGACGGGCGGATCCTCCTCGACGGGGAGGACGTCCTCACCATGACGTGGGGGCGGCTGCGGGCGGTCCGCTGGGCGGGCGCCTCGATCGTCTTCCAGGGCGCGATGCACTCGCTGAACGCGGTCCGCCGGATCGGCGACCAGATCGCCGAACCGCTGCTCGTGCACCGGCGGGCCACCCCCGCCGAGGCCCGCAAGCGGGTCGGCGCCCTCCTCGAACAGGTCGGCCTCCCGGCCTCCCGGGCCGCCGGCTATCCGCACGAGCTCTCCGGCGGCCAGCGCCAGCGCGTGATGATCGCGATGGCGCTCGCCTGCGAACCCCGGCTGATCGTCGCCGACGAGCCGACGACCGCGCTCGACGTGATGATCCAGGCGCAGATCCTGCGCCTGATCGAGCGGCTGGTCGCCGAGGAGTCCCTCGGCCTGATGATGATCAGCCACGACCTGGCGGTGCTCGCCGACACCTGCGACCGGCTCGCCGTCATGTACGCGGGCCGGATCGTCGAGGAGGGCCCGGCCCGCGAGGTGTACCAGGGCGCCGCCCACCCCTACGGGCGGGCGCTGTCGTCGGCGTTCCCCCGGATCGGGGACCCGGCCTCGCGGCGGGCGCCGCGCGGCCTGCCGGGCGACCCGCCCGACCCGGCGGCGCTGCCGGACGGCTGCGCCTTCCACCCGCGCTGCCCGGTGGCGGTCGCGGCCTGCGCCGAGGACGACCAGGAACTGCGGGTGGCGGGCGCCGGGCGCCGCGCCGCCTGCCTGCACGTGGGGAGTGACCGCGGATGACCTTGCTCACCGCCAGCGGGGTGCACGTCTCCTTCCCCGGCCGCCGGGGCGCCCCGCCCGCCCGGGCGGTCGACGGGGTGGACCTGGAGATCGGCGCGGGCGAGATCGTCGCGCTCGTCGGCGAGTCCGGCTGCGGCAAGACGACCCTGGCGCGGACGCTCCTCGGCCTGGTGAAGCCGCGGGCCGGCACGGTCTCCTTCGCGGGCCGGCCCCTCGCGTACTCCGGCAAGGCGCTCAAGGCGTACCGGCGGCGCGCCCAGCTCGTCCTCCAGGACCCGAGCGGCTCCCTGAACCCCCGGCACACCGTGTACGACGCGGTCGCGGAGGGCCTGCGGATCCACGGCGTCCACCGGAGCGCGGCGGACGAGCGGGCGGCGGTCGCCGAAGCCCTCGCCCGCGCCGGGCTGCGCCCGCCCGAGCGGTTCTTCCTGCGCTACCCGCACGAGCTGTCCGGCGGCCAGCGGCAGCGCGTGGTGATCGCGGGCGCGCTGGTCCTGGAGCCCGAACTCATCGTCGCGGACGAGCCGGTGGCGTCCCTGGACGCGTCGGTACGCGGCGAGATCCTGGCGCTGCTGCTCCGGCTGCGCGACGAACTCGGGCTCGCGGCGCTGGTGGTGACCCACGACCTGGGGCTCGCGTGGAACATCGCGGACCGGGTGGCCGTCATGTACCTGGGCCGGGTGGTCGAGACGGGTCCGGTCGAGTCGGTGCTGACGGCGCCCCGGCACCCGTACACCCGGGCGCTGTTGTCGGTGCTGCCGGAGTCCGGGGCGCAGCCGGTGGTGCTGAGCGGCGAGCCGCCGGACCCGGCCCGGATCCCGGGCGGCTGCCGCTTCCACGCCCGCTGCCAGGTCCTCGCCTCGGGCGAGGCGTCCGCCGTGGCCGACCACTGCCGTACGCGCCCCCTGCCGGTGCTCCGCGCGTCCGGCACCGAGCAGGCGGTGGCCTGCCACTGGGCCGCCCCGGCCGGCGGGGCCGGTTCCTAGCAGGGAACCGCCCGGCGACCCTGGGGGCGGCGGGTCGCCGGGCGGTGGTCCGGGGGGACGGGCCGGGGTCAGCCGGCCGGCTGCGGCGCGGGCTTCGCGCCCGTGGGCGCCGCGGGCTTGGCGCCGTTCGGGGCCGCGGGCTTGGCGCCCGTCGGGGGTGCCGCCGTCGTCTTCGGCATCACCTCGCACGCGCTGATCGAGGTCCGCGTGGACACCGACTTCACCGTGCAGGTGTCCCTCCCGACGCCCGCGTCGACCATCCCCCAGTGCGGGCCGACGGTGAGGACCGCGCCGCCGGGGCCGCTGATGGTGTCGTCGCCGGGACCCGCCTGGATGAGGCCGCCGGACTCCGGGCCGAGGCCGGCGGCCTCGATGGTGTCGGCCTCGCTGCCGCCGAGCACCCGGCCGGAGAAGTCGACGACCCCGACCTTGATGGTGTCGGCGCCGTCGTTGCCGGTGACGATCCCGCCGCCCCGGTTGAACTTGCCGGGCGCGCCGCTCACCGACCCGGTGGTGATCTTGTCGTCGCCGTCGTCGCCGTGCACGACGGCGCCGTGCTCGGCGCCCTCGCCGACGACCGTCGCCACCTTGATGACGTCGTTGCCGCGGTTGCCCCGGACCATACTGGAGGCGTTCTGCGGCACCAGGTGCTTGGCGCGGATGACGTCGTCGCCGTCGCCGCCCATCACGGCCGAGTCGATGACCAGGCCGCGCACCTCGATCATGTCGTTGCCGCCCCCGCCCCAGACGGTGACGTTCTCCAGGTCGCTGTCGCAGAAGATGTGGTCGTCTCCGGAGGAACCGTTGACCTGGTCGCCCGGCGGGGCGGAGACCCCGTTGACCCAGCACTGGTGCATCGGCACCCGGACCGCGCCGGGGGCCGCGGCCTGGGCGGGTGCCCCGGCGAGCGAGACGGCGGTCGCTCCGGCGAGCAGCGCGGCGAGCGCGACGGGGCCGCGCGGCCGGCGGCGGGAGGGCGGTGTGGGGGACATACGACTCTCCTTGGCGGGTGGGTGCTGCGGGGTGACGGACGGGACGGGACGGGGGCGGCGGGCCGGTCAGGCCCGGCTGCGGGCGTGCTGGAAGCGCGGCGAGTAGCCGACGATCCGGCGCGCGCCGAGCTGCGGTTCGGCCGGGTGGGGGGAGGTGGTCCAGCGGCCCAGGGCCATCTCGGCGGTGATGCCGGGGCCGAAGCCGGCCAGGATGCCGCGCGCGCCCTCCGGCTGCCCGCCCTCGTCGAAGAGCCGCCGGACCGCGTCGAGGACGACGGCGCTGGCGATGTTGCCGTACTCCGTGAGGGTCGCCCGGCTGAACCGGAAGGCGTCCGACGGCACTTCGAGGAAGAGGCTGAGGTCGTCGAGGATCCGCGGACCGCCCGCGTGGATGATGTAGAAGTCGAGGTTGCCGGCGTCCCAGCCGTGCGCCCCGGCGATGTCGCGGAGCGCGGGGGCGAGCGGTTCCATCGTGGTGGGGACCCGCTTGTCGAGCAGGAAATGGAAGCCGGTGGCGCGCACGCTGTAGGCGATCCAGTCCTCGGTGTCGGGCACCAGGTGCGAGTTGTTGCGCTCCAGGACGATGCCGCTGCCGCCCCGCCCGCGCACCACGGCGGCGGCGACGGCGTCGCCGAAGAGGCCGTTGGAGAGCAGCGAGCCGACGCCGAGGTCGGTCGGCTGGTAGCAGAGCGAGCAGAACTCGCAGGCCACGATGAGGACGTTGGCGTCCGGGTAGGCGGTGCAGAAGTCGTGCGCGCGGTTGATCGCCGCGCCGCCGGCGGCGCAGCCGAGCTGGGCGATGGGCAGCTGCCGGGTGTGGCTGGGGAAGCCCATGGTGTTGATCATCCAGGCGGTGAGCGAGGGCATCATGAAGCCCGTGCACGACACGTAGACGATCATGTCGATGTCGGCCGGGCGCAGTCCGGCGTGGCCGAGGGCCTCCTCGACGACGGCGGGCACCCGGGCCTTCGCCTCGGCCTCGTACAGCTCGTTGCGTTCCTGGAAGCCGGGGTGGGCCAAGGTCTTCTCGATGGGCTGGACGATGTGCCGCTTGGCGACTCCGGTGTTGCCGATCAGCCGCAGCGCCAGCGGGAGTTGGGGATGATCCGCGTGGCGGGCGCGGGCGAGGTCGAGCGTCTCCTCCATCGTGATCACGTGCTCCGGCACGGCCACCGCGGGTTTGCACAAGGTCACCACGTGCCTCGCTCCTTCTTCTTCTCGATCGGCGAACTGCGGCCCACACTCACCCGGTGGTCCGCACCCCGCAACCGCGGGCGTCGCCGGTTGGTCACGGCGTGTAACGGGAATGTGAGCCGTACGAGGGGCTGTACGGCCTTCGGCGTGTCGCGTCGGCCCGCCGCCGGGAAGAGCCTCCGCATGACCTCCGAACCGCTGACGTCCGATCCGCGGCCGTCCGGGGCCCCGCCGGCCGGAGCTCCGGCCGCCGCCCCCGCCGCGTCCCCCATAGCGGCCCCCGCCGGCTGCCCCGCCACCACCCGTCCGGCCCGCACCTGGTCCGTGGCCGACCTGCCCGGTCTCGACTTCGACCCGCTCCTGGCCGAACTGCTCGCGAAGGAGCCGGTGTCCCGGATCCGGCTGCCGTTCGCCGCCGAGAACGAGGCATGGCTGGTCACCCGGTACGCCGACGTCCGGGCGGTCACCTCGGACCCCCGGTTCAGCCGGACGGCCCTGCTCGACCGGCAGGTGACCACGATGACCGGCCACATGGTGGCGTCGAAGGCGGCGCTGAACTACGCCGATCCGCCGTACCACACCCGGCTGCGCAAGGCGGTGGCCAGGACGTTCACCGGCCGCGGCACCCAGCGGCTGCGTCCGCTCGCGCAGGCGGCCTGCGACCGGCTCCTCGACGCGATGGAGGCGGCGGGCCGGCCCGCCGACCTCATGCGGCACCTGCACGGGCCGCTGCCGATGGCGGTGGTCTGCGATCTCCTCGGCATCCCCGAGGAGGACCGGGCGGAGCTGGCGTCGTGGCCGGACCTCATCCTCTCCTCGGGCCCCGGCCCGGAGGGCAGCCGCGCCGCGAAGGCGCAGATCCACGGCTACGTCACCCGGCTGCTGGAGCAGCGGCGGGCGGAGCCCCGGGAGGACCTGGCCGGGGAGCTGGCCGAGTCGCTGGCGGCGGGGCGGATCAGCGCCGACGAGGCGGTCTCGCTCGCCATGGCGATCCTGATCAGCGGCGCCCACGCGGTCCGCAACAACAGCGCCAACATGGTGTACGTGCTGCTCACCCGCCCGGACCTGCTGGCCCGGCTGCGCGCGGAGCCGGAGCTGCTGCCGCAGGCGGTGGACGAGCTGCTGCGGTGGATCCCGCACCGCAACGGCGTGGGACTCCCCCGGATCGCGACGGAGGACGTCGAGATCGGCGGGGTCGTGATCCGCGCGGGCGAGGCGGTGTACGCGTCCTACCTGGCGGCCAACCGGGACCCGGAGGTCTTCGACGACCCCGACGCCCTCGACTTCGACCGCACCGGCACCGGGCACCTGTCCTTCGGGCACGGCCCGCACCACTGCATGGGCGCGATGCTGACCCGGATGGAGTCCGAGGTGATGCTCGCGACGCTGCTGGCCCGCTACCCGGAGCTGCGGCTCGCGGGCCGCCCGGAGGACGTGCCCTTCCAGTCCCAGGGCCTGATCCGCGGCCCGAAGGAGCTGTACGTCACCTGGTGACGGGCCCCGGCGGGGTCGTCACTCCCCGGCGGCGTCGTACGCGGCGGTCAGCGCCCGGCACTTCTCCACGTCGGCGGCCATGGCCGTCAGCAGGTCGTCGAGAGTGTCGAACTTGAGCATGCCGCGCACGTAGGCGAGGAAGTCGACGCTGACGTGGAGCCCGTACAGGTCCAGGCCCTCGCGGTCGATCGCGTACGCCTCCACCGTCCGCTCGGTGCCGTCGAACTGCGGGTTGGTGCCGACGGAGATCGCGGCGGGCATCCGCTCGCCGTCCGCCGTCAGCCAGCCGGCGTAGACGCCGTCGGCGGGGATCGCGGTGTGCGGCAGGGTCTCCACGTTGGCCGTGGGGAAGCCCAGTTCGCGTCCGCGCTGCGCGCCGCGCACCACGATGCCCTCGACGCGGTGCGGGCGGCCGAGGATCTCGGCGGCGCCGGTCACGTCGCCCTCGGCGACCAGCCGGCGGGTGAGGGTGGAGGAGAAGGGCTGCCCGCCGCCGGCGGCGCCGCTGACGTACAGGTCGATCACCTCGACCTCGTAGTCGTAGGTGGCGCCCAGCTCGGTCAGGAACTCCACGTTGCCCGCGGCCCGGTGGCCGAAGCGGAAGTTGGGGCCCTCGATGACGGCCCGGGCGTGCAGCTTGTCGACGAGCACCTTGACGATGAAGTCGGCCGGCGACAGCTGCGAGAACTCGGCGGTGAACGGCAGCACGAGCACCGCGTCCACGCCCAGTTCGGCCATCAGCTCGGCGCGCCGGTGGTGCGGGGCGAGCAGCGGCGGGTGGCTGCCGGGGCGCACCACCTCGGAGGGGTGCGGGTCGAAGGTCACCACGACGGCGGGGACGCCCAGCTCGCGGGCGCGCTCGACGGCCCGCCCGATGATCAGCTGGTGTCCGCGGTGCACACCGTCGTAGGAGCCGATGGTGACGACGCTGCGCCCCCAGTCCTGGGGGATGTCCTCCAAGCCACGCCAGCGCTGCACTGTGACCGCTCCTCGTCCGCCTGTTCGCCCTGTGCGCCCATTACGCAGGTCTAAGACTGCCATGCCCGGGGCCGTCGGTCCGCATCGGCATGGGCACTGCCGGGTGCGCGCGGCGCGGGCACGGTCTCCGCGAGCAGGGCGGCGAAGGCCGGGTGGTCGGCGGCGAGCGCGGCGAGCAGCCGGTCGCGGTGGGCGGCGCCGCCCGGGTCGCGGGCGTAGAGGGCGGCGGTACGGGCGAGCAGGGCGCGGCTGCGGGGGCGCGAGCGGCGGGCGGCGCCCTCGGCGGCGGCGGTCAGCAGCGCGTCCGCGACGGTCCGGTCGCCCGGCTCGGCGGCGTACGTCTCGTGGTCGAGGAGGACGTCGAGGAGTTCGGCCCGCAGGTGGCGGGAGGCGCCGGTGCCGGGGGCGGCGAGGACGGGCGCGAGGGCGGCGCGGACGGCGGCGGGCCGGCCGTGGATCAGGCCGACGACCAGCGGGAAGAGGACGGCCCGCGCGGTCGGTCCTTCCTCGAACCGCAGGTCGGCGT
Source organism: Microtetraspora glauca (assembly GCA_000721275.1). GTDB lineage: Bacteria > Actinomycetota > Actinomycetes > Streptomycetales > Streptomycetaceae > Streptomyces. Next base: position 44,729 of record JOFO01000031.1, read on the forward strand.
AGGCGGCGGCGTGGACGGCGCCCTCGGGCCTGCGGGCCACGTAGGCGCGGACGAGGAGGGCGATGCGACGGGTGAGGGCGGGGGTGTCGACGGCGGCGAGCGCGCGCAGGACGGCGCCCGGGTCGCGGTCCTCGTCCAGCCGGTCGCGGAGGGCGTCGAGGACGGGTCCGGGGTGGTCGGCGAGCGCGCTGACGAGCGCGTCGGCGGGTACCCGGGGGTCGGCGAGGGCGCGGGCGAGGCAGCCGCTCCGCGCGGCCGGGTCGCGGACGAGGATGCCGAGGGCGGCGCCGTGCAGGGCCCGGTCGCCGGGGCGGGCGAGCAGCGCGCCGGCCGCGTACCGCAGCAGTTCGCGGTCCTGGCCGTGCGGGCGGCGCGCGGCGAGCAGACTGCCGTACGCGGCGGCGGCCGTGCGCCGTTCCGGGCGGAGGTCGTCGTGGGCCCAGCGGTCGACGGCCCGGCAGAGCGCGGCCGGTTCGTCGTCGGCGAGGGCGGCGAGCAGGCCCTCGGCGAGCGGGTGGGCGGTGCCGGCCAGCGCCTCGCACAGGTCGTCGACGGCGTGGCCGCGGTGGGTGTGGAGGAGTTCCTGGGCGGTGGCGGCGACGGTGGTGTACGGGCGGGCGGGCAGCGGGCGGCGGTCGGTGAACCAGCGGCAGAGCAGCGGCTGGATCTCGCGGGGGCGGGTGGTGAGCAGCTCGTCGACGGCGTCGAGGAAGGGGGTGGGGCCGGGGGGCGGCGGGTCGGCGGTGACGAGGCGGCGCAGCAGGTCGAGGCGTTCGTCGGCGCCGACGGCCGCCGCCCGCCACCAGCCGGCGTCGAAGGCGTCGAAGGCCCCGGGGCGGCCGGCGCGCTCCCCGGCGCGGTCGGCGAGCCGGCGCAGCACGGGCAGGTAGGGGCGGGCGTCGCCGGTTCCGGCGAGGGTCCGGGCGAGCAGGGTGCTCGCCCACCAGACGGCGTCCTCCGGCGTGTCGGGGCCGGTGCCGGCGAGGAAGTCGACGAGGCCGGTGAGCCGGGGCGCGAGGGCGGCGGGGCCGTCCTGGCGGTGGGCGAGCAGCAGGGCGTGGACGACGGTCCCGATCCGGTGCCGGGGCACGGAGGGCGGCGCGGTCCCGGCCGGCGCCGCCGTCTCCTCGGCGCGCCGCCGGCGTCTCCGGGCGCGGTCCGGGCCGGCGGCGTCGCCGGACGGCTCGGGGGCGGGCGGGGGCTCCGGGTCGGGGTCGGCGGGGCGGCGGGTGTGGACGAGGGCGTCGAGGGCCGTGTCGAGGTCGAGGTGGGCGGCCTGGAGCCAGTCGGCGACCTCCTCGTGGGCGAAGCGGTAGCCGGCACCGGCCGGCACCAGCAGGCCCTCGGTCAGGACGGCGGGCGCCCAGCCGTCCCGCCACGGGAACAGCTCCTCGAAGGAGGCCCGGTCGAGGAGGCCGTGGCCGGGGCCGAGGCAGCGCCGGGCGGCCTCGTGGACCTGGCCGGTGACCCGGGCGGCGAGCCGGCGGACGGCGGGGCCGCCGGGCCGGGTGCCGGCGGAGGCGGCGATCCGGACCGCGATCCGCAGGCACACCAGGTCCAGGTGGGCGGTGAAGATCTCGGTGCGGTCCGGCCGGCCGGGCACCTCGCCGGGGAGCGCGGCCCGCACCTCGGCGAGCAGCCGCAGGGCCAGCGGGTGCCGGGCGTCGGCCGGGTCGAGGTCGTCGTCCCCGAGCCCGTACCCCTCGCGTACGGCCCTGGCCTCGGCCTCCGTGAGGTCGCCGAGCGGCAGGACGGCGGGGGCGGCGCTCCACAGGGCGGCGGCCCGCTCGGCGTACTCGGGGCGGCAGGCGAGGACGAGCCGGGTGCCGTGGGCGCGCAGCCAGCCCTCGGTGGCCCCGGTCCAGGCGGCGAGCCGGTGGCCGAGGAGCGGGGGCATCTCCTCGGGGGCGTCGAGGACGACGAGGAGGGGGCGTCCGGCGGCACGGGCGAGGGCGGCGGCCCGTTCCGGGGTGACGGGGTCGCTGCCGGTGCCGGAGGCGGCGGCGATCCGGGCGGCCTGCTGGAGCAGCCGCGCGACGGCGTCGGCGACGGAGCCGTCGGTCTCCCGCAGGTCGGCGCCCCGCAGCCGGACGGTCGGCCGGGACGCGGCGGGGGCGGCCCGCTCCTCGCAGAGGGCGTCGAGCAGGGTGGTGCGCCCGCTGCCGGGGGCGCCGACGACGGCGAGGACGGGGACGGCGGCGGCGTCGTCCGGGCCGGGGTCCGGTGCGGCGAAGCGGGTGAGGGCGGCGAGGGCGTCCGGGCGGGCGACGGGAGCGGGCCAGGGCGACGGTTCGCGGGGCGGGACGGCCGTGGGGGCGGTGAGTTCGAGGACGGCGGCGAGGTTGAGGTCGGGGCCGTAGGCGGGGACGGTGGCGGCGTTGCGGCGCAGCAGCTCGGCCAGCGGGCCGTCCGGGCGGAGCGGGACGGCGTGTCCGGCGGCGCGCGGGTCGCCCTGGAGGGCGGTGCCGACGACGCCGAGGACGGTGCCGGTGGCGCTGTCGAGGACGGGGCCGCCGGCGGCGGGCCCGCCGAGCCGCAGCGCCTCGGCGCCCTCGGTGCCGATGGCGAGTTCGAGGGCGTCGGCGAGGACGTGGAAGCGGTCGGTGGCGGTGTACGTGACGGCGGCGGGGCCGAGGACGCGGGCCTCGCGCCAGCCGTGGGCGGCGATCCGGACGTAGGTGCCGGGTTCGACGGCCGGCCGGGTGGCGAGCGGCAGCGGGGGCACGCCCAGGCCCTCGGTGCGGATCAGCGCGAGCCCGTGCTCGGGGAGGGCCGTGACGGCGTCGTGCTCGGCGAGCCAGGTCCGCTCGCCGGGGGCGTGCAGGACGACGCGGGTGAGCCCGTCGACGGCCTCGTGGCTGGTGACGAGGGTGCCCTCGTGGTCGGCGAGGAATCCGGTGCCGCGCGGCCGACCCGCCAGATCGCAGATGCGCACCAGTCCCACCGGCTCCGCCAGGTCCCCGCGTCCCATGGTGGGGAGGGTAGGCCGGGGGCGCGCGCCACCCGACCTGGATCGGCGAACGCGCCCCCTCGCGCGCCCGGGGTTCACTCCGAGCGCTTCCCCGATGGGGTGAAGAAACGCGGAAGGACGGGCGCGCCGCGCGCACCCGCCCTTCCGCGTTGCTCGGAGTTGCTCGGAGTGGTTCCGCGTTGCTCCGCGTTGCTCGGAGTTGTTCCGAGTCGCTCCGGCCGCCGGCCGGTCAGCCGAAGACGGCCAGGCTCTTCGCCTTGCCGCGCTGGTCCTCGACCAGCGCGAGCAGCCGCCCGTCCGGCCCGAAGACGGCGACGGGACCCTTCGGGTACTCCGGCATCTCCAGCCGCACCCCATTGAGCAGCAGCCGGGCCCGCTTCTCGTCGACGTCCCAGCGCGGGAACGCCGCCGCCGCGGCCTCGGCGACCGGCATCACGGCCAGCTCCTCCTGGAGCTGGTCCAGGGTGCGGGCGCTGTCCAGCTTGTACGGGCCGACCCGGGTGCGCCGCAGCGCGGTGAGGTGCCCGCCGACGCCGAGCCCGGCGCCGAGGTCCCGGGCCAGCGCCCGGATGTACGTGCCGGAGGAGCAGACCACGGAGACGACGAGGTCGACGACCGGGGTGCCGTCCTCGGCGGTCTCCTCGCGCACGTCGTACACCCGGAAGGAGGAGACGGTGACCGGCCGGGCCGGGATCTCGAACTCCTCGCCGCCGCGCACGCGCGCGTAGGACCGCTTGCCGTCGATCTTGATCGCGGAGACCTTCGACGGCACCTGCATGATGGCGCCGGTCAGCTCCGCGACACCCTCGTCGATCTGCTCGCGGGTGACCTTCGACGCGTCCACCGACGCCGTGATCTCGCCCTCGGCGTCGTCGGTGATCGTGGTCTGGCCCAGACGGATGGTGCCCAGGTACTCCTTCTCGGTCAGCGCGAGGTGGCCGAGGAGCTTGGTGGCCCGCTCCACGCCGAGGACGAGGACGCCCGTCGCCATGGGGTCGAGCGTGCCGGCGTGGCCGACGCGGCGGGTCTTCGCGATCCCGCGCATCTTGGCCACGACGTCGTGCGAGGTGAAGCCCGACGGCTTGTCGACGATGACAAGGCCGTCGGGCGTCCTGGTCGTGGTGCTCATTCGGCGGCTTCGTCCTCGCCCGGCTTCTTGTACGGGTCGGCTTCGCCCGCGAAGGTGGCGCCGGACGACGCCTCCCGCACCTGGGCGTCGGAGGCACGGGCCTTGTCGAGAAGGTCCTCGATGGTCCGCGCGTTCTCCGGGAGGGCGTCGGCCACGAAGGCCAGCGTCGGGGTGAACTTGGTCCCCGCCGCCTTGCCCACGGCCGAACGGAGGATGCCCTTGGCGCTCTCCAGGCCGGCCGCGGCGCTCGCCCGGTCCTCGTCGTCGCCGTAGACCGTGTAGAAGACCGTGGCCTCCCGCAGGTCACCGGTGACGCGGGTGTCCGTGATGGTCACGTGCGTACCCAGGCGCGGGTCCTTGATGCCGCGCTGCAGCTTCTCGGCGACCACCTCCCGGATGAGGTCCGCCAGCTTCTTCGCCCGCGCGTTGTCGGCCACTGGTCCGTCTCCTTCTTTGCCTTGCTCGTTCAGTCTTCATCAGTGTGGAGCCTCCGGCGCACCGAGAGCAGCTCCACCTCCGGCCGCGCGGCGACCAGCCGCTCGCAGCGGTCGAGGACGCCGTTCAGGTGTCCCAGGTCACCCGACACCATGGCGACGCCGATCTCGGCCCGCCGGTGGAGGTTCTGGCCGCTCACCTCCGCGACGCTCACCGAGAACTTCCGCTGGAGCTCGGCGATGATCGGCTTCACGAGGGAGCGTTTCTCCTTGAGCGAATGGACGTCGCCGAGGAGCAGGTCGAAGGACAGAGTCCCCACATACATGTGTGTCCGGATGTCCCGCCGGTTCGGGGTCAGTGGCCCCGCCAACCGCTGGACGGGGACACCGAAACCGTACACGGAACGGCCGGGGCCGATCGACGGAATAACCTCCGCCGACCGGCCCCGGCACTTCACCGCGTGTTACGCGCGCGGCTTCTCGCGCATCTCGTACGTCGCGATGACGTCGTCGACCTTGATGTCGTTGAAGTTTCCGAGGTTGATACCACCCTCGAAGCCCTCGCGGATCTCGGTGACGTCGTCCTTGAAGCGACGCAGACCCTCGATGTTGAGGTTCTCGGCGATGACCTTGCCGTCGCGGATGAGGCGCGCCTTGGTGTTGCGCTTGACCTCGCCGGAGCGGATGAGGACACCGGCGATGTTGCCGAGCTTGGAGGAGCGGAAGACCTCGCGGATCTCCGCGGTGCCGAGCTCGACCTCCTCGAACTCCGGCTTGAGCATGCCCTTGAGGGCCGCCTCGATCTCCTCGATCGCCTGGTAGATGACCGAGTAGTACCGGACGTCCACGCCCTCGCGCTCGGCCATCTGCTGCGCACGCCCGGCGGCGCGCACGTTGAAGCCGATCACGATGGCGTCGGAGCCCATCGCCAGGTCGATGTCGGACTCGGTGACGGCACCCACGCCGCGGTGCAGGACGCGGATGTCGACCTCCTCGCCGACGTCCAGCTGGAGCAGGGAGGACTCGAGGGCCTCGACGGAACCAGAGGCGTCACCCTTGATGATCAGGTTCAGCTGCTGGATCTCGCCGGCCTTGAGCACCTTGTCCAGGTCCTCGAGCGACACGCGGCGGACGCGCTTGGCGAAGGCCGCGTTCCGCTCGCGGGCGGCACGCTTCTCGGCGATCTGGCGGGCGGTGCGGTCCTCGTCGACGACGAGGAAGTTGTCACCGGCACCCGGGACGTTGGTGAGACCCAGGACGAGGACGGGGGTCGACGGGGTCGCCTCCTCCACGTTGTTGCCCTTGTCGTCGAGCATGGCCCGGACGCGGCCGTACGCGTCGCCGGCGACGATCGTGTCGCCGATGCGCAGCGTTCCGCGCTGGACCAGGACCGTCGAGACGGCACCGCGACCGCGGTCGAGGTGCGACTCGATGGCGATGCCCTGCGCGTCCTGGTCCGGGTTGGCCCGGAGGTCCAGGGCGGCGTCGGCGGTCAGGACGACCGCCTCGAGCAGCTTGTCGATGTTCAGGCCCTGCTTGGCGGAGATGTCGACGAACATCGTGTCGCCGCCGTACTCCTCCGCGACCAGGCCGAACTCGGTCAGCTGACCGCGGACCTTGACCGGGTCCGCGCCCTCGACGTCGATCTTGTTGACCGCGACGACGATCGGGACCTCGGCGGCCTTGGCGTGGTTGAGCGCCTCGATCGTCTGGGGCATCACACCGTCGTTGGCCGCCACCACGAGGATCGCGATGTCGGTCGACTTCGCACCACGGGCACGCATGGCGGTGAACGCCTCGTGACCCGGGGTGTCGATGAAGGTGATCTTGCGCTCTTCGTCGTTGACCTCGGTGGCCACCTGGTAGGCACCGATGTGCTGGGTGATGCCGCCGGCCTCGCCCGCGACCACGTTGGTCTTGCGGATGGCGTCGAGGAGGCGGGTCTTTCCGTGGTCGACGTGACCCATGACGGTCACGACCGGCGGACGGGCGACCAGGGCCTCTTCGCCGCCCTCGTTCTCACCGAACTCGAGGTCGAAGGACTCCAGCAGCTCACGGTCCTCCTCCTCGGGGGAGACGATCTGAACCGTGTAGTTCATCTCGTCGCCGAGGAGCTGCAGCGTCTCGTCGGAGACGGACTGCGTGGCCGTGACCATCTCGCCGAGGTTCATCATGACCGCGACGAGCGACGCCGGGTTGGCGCCGATCTTCTCCGCGAAGTCGGTGAGGGACGCACCGCGCGACAGGCGAATGGTGTCGCCGTTGCCGCGAGGCAGCATCACGCCGCCCACGGACGGGGCCTGCATGGCCTCGTACTCCTGGCGCCTCTGCCGCTTCGACTTGCGACCGCGGCGCGCGGGACCGCCGGGACGACCGAAGGCGCCCTGCGTGCCACCACGGCCACCCGGGCCGCCGGGACGGCCGCCGAAGCCGCCGGGACGACCGCCGAAGCCGCCGCCGCCACCCGGACCGCCGGGACGACCGCCGCCGCCACCGGGACCGCCGGGACGGCCGGCGAAGCCGCCGCCACCGCCGCCGGGACCGGCCGGACGACCGGTGAAGCCGGGACGACCGCCGCCGGCACCGCCGGGACGACCGCCGGGGCCACCGGGACCACGGCCGCCGGGGCCGGGACGCGGGCCGGCAGCGGGACGCTGCGGCATCATGCCCGGGTTCGGACGGTTGCCGCCGGGCGCGCCACCGGGACGCGGGGCCTGCGGACGGGGCATGCCGCCCGGGGTCGGACGCGGAGCGCCGCCCTGGGGACGGGGAGCACCGCCGGGACCGCCCTGCGGACGCGGGGCGCCCGGAACGGCACCGGGGCCGCCGGGACGCGGAGCGCCGCCGCCGGGACGGGGCGCCTGCGGGCGCGCCATGCCGGTGGAGCCGCCGGAGGTGAAGGGGTTGTTGCCCGGACGCGGGCCGGCCGGACGCGGGGCGCCCGGACGCGGGGCCTGCTGGCCGGGACGGGGCGCCTGCTGGCCCGGGCGCGGCGCGCCCTGGCCCGGACGGGCGCCGGTCGGACGCGGGCCGGAGGGGGCACCGCCGGGACGCTGGCCGCCCGCGGCCGGGGCCGCCGGAGGCGCGGTGAACTCCGGGTTGGTCGGAGCCGGGGCGGCGGGGGCCGGCTTGGGGGCCGGGGCCGCGGGCTTCGGACCCGGGGTCGGACGCGGGCCGGGGGCCGGCGTCGCGGGCTTCTCGGCCGCCGCGGGCTTGGGCGCCGGGGTGGGCGCGCCAGGCTTGGGGGCGGCGGGACGGGCGGCCTGCGCCGGAGAGGGCGCCGGGGCCGCCGGCTTGGGGGCGGGCGCCGCCTTGCGGGGCGCGCCGGGCTTGGCAGCGGTCTTGCCGGCGGAACCGCCGGGACCCTGCAAAGCGTCAGTCAACTTGCGCACGACCGGCGCCTCGATCGTCGAGGACGCCGAACGGACGAATTCACCGAGTTCCTGGAGCTTGGCCATGACGACCTTGCTCTCCACACCGAACTCCTTGGCGAGTTCGTATACCCGGACCTTAGCCACATCGCTCCTTTATAGGTCCGGTTACCGCCGGACCGTCGCTACTTCATGGGCGTACTCATCGCGTACTCATCGAGTGCTCATCGCAATCTCGACCTACTTCCGACTCGCGAGGTACCTGACCGCACGGGGTTCCGTGCCGTACTTCCTGTTCACTGCGGTGCCGCCGGGGCGGCCTGCTCGATGTGCTCCCGCAGGGCCGCCGTGTCGAGCGGTCCCGGGACCTTGAAGGCCCTGGGGAACGCCCGGCGGCGGACCGCGAGGTCGAGACAGTGCGAGGCGGGGTGCACGTACGCACCCCGGCCGGGCAGCGTACCGCGACGATCGGGGACGCACTCGTCCTTGATCACCACGATCCGCAGCAGATCGCTCTTGGCCGCTCGCTCCCGGCATCCCACACAGGTTCGCTCAGGGCACGCGCGGGCATGCGTCCGGCCAGACACGATTAAGTCTACCTCCCCGTACCGACCTCACCCCTTTGGGGCAAAAATCGAACAGCTGTTGGCCAAAAACGATCTCCGGCTTGCGGAGTCGCCGCTCAGCCCTCCTCGGCCGCGGTCTCCGTGTCCGGCCGGATGTCGATCCGCCAGCCGGTGAGCCGCGCGGCCAGCCGGGCGTTCTGGCCCTCCTTGCCGATGGCGAGGGAGAGCTGGTAGTCGGGCACGGTCACCCGGGCGGACCGGGCGGCGGCGTCGACGACCTCGACCTTGGAGACCCGGGCCGGCGACAGCGCGTTCGCCACCAGCTCGGCCGGGTCGTCCGACCAGTCGACGATGTCGATCTTCTCGCCCAGCAGTTCCGCCATCACGTTCCGGACCCGGCTGCCCATGGGGCCGATGCAGGCGCCCTTGGCGTTCAGGCCCGAACGGGTGGAACGGACCGCGATCTTGGTGCGGTGGCCGGCCTCGCGGGCGATCGCCGCGATCTCCACCGAGCCGTCGGCGATCTCCGGCACCTCCAGGGCGAAGAGCTTCTTCACCAGATTGGGGTGGGTGCGCGAGAGGGTGACGGACGGGCCGCGGACGCCCTTGGCCACCCGGACGACGTACGTGCGCAGCCGCAGACCGTGCGTGTACTCCTCGCCCGGCACCTGCTCCTGCACCGGAAGGATGGCCTCCAGCTTGTCGTCCAGCTTGACGAGGACGTTCTTCGGGTCCTTGCCCTGCTGCACCACACCGGCGACGACGTCGCCCTCGCGGCGGGCGTACTCGCCGAAGGTGACGTCGTTCTCGGCGTCGCGCAGCCGCTGCTGGATGACCTGGCGGGCGGTGCTCGCCGCGATGCGGCCGAAGTCCGACGGGGTGTCGTCGAACTCCTTGGGCTCCTGCCCCTCCTCCAGGTCCGCCGGGTCCTCCTCGGCCCAGACCGTCACGTGCCCGGTGTGCCGGTCCAGCTCCACGCGCGCGTGGCGGCGGGCGGACGGGGTGCGGTGGTACGCGATGAGGAGGGCCGACTCGATCGCCTCGACCAGCATCTCGAAGGAGATCTCCTTCTCCTGCGCCAAGCCCTTCAGAAGCTTCACGTCGATGTCCACGGCTACGCCTCCTCTTCCTTCTTGTCCTTGCGGTTGAACTCGATCTCGACACGCGCCTTCGCGATCTCGTCGAACGCGACGCGGCGGGCGGTGGCCTTGCGGCCCTTCACGCCCGGCACCTCGGTGTCGAGGCCGTCCTCGTCCACCGCCAGGATGCGGGTGACCAGCTCCCCGCCCTCGACGAGCTGGAGCTTCACCAGGCGGCCGGTGGCCCGGACGTAGTGGCGGTGCTCGGAGAGCGGGCGGTCGGCGCCCGGGGAGCTGACCTCCAGGACGTACTCGCCGTCGCCCATGGCGTCGGTCTCGTCCAGTTTGGCGGAGATCGCGCGGCTCAGTTCCGCGCAGGTGTCCAGCTCGACGCCCTCGTCGGAGTCGACGACGATCCTCAGCAGTCCGCGGCGGCCGGCCCGGGACACCTCGATCTCCTCCAGATCCAGGTTCTCCGCGTGGACGAGCGGCTCAATGAGTCCGCGCAGCCTGTCGCTCTGGGTGGTGCTCATCCGGGTGACTCCTCGGCCGCGTGTGCTGTTGTGGGTGCGTCGCTTGTCGCTGCGTGTCGGATCAAGGGTATCCGGTCCCGGAGGGTGTTGCCGTCCACCGCCGGGGCCCCCGCGGGTACGCTCGCCTGCGGTGATCTTCGACGGGCGGCCGGGAGGGGTCCGGAATGCTGAGGGAGAGAGCGTGACGACGACGGGCAGACGCGCCGTGCTCGCGGCGGGGGCCTCGGCCGCCGCGGCGGCCCTGACGGGGTGCACCTCCGACGGCGCGGGCCCGCGCCGGCCGAGCGCCGCGGAGGAGGCGGCGGCCCGCGAGGCCGAACGGGTGGCCCGCGCGGAGGCCGCGCTCCGCCGCCGCGCGGTGACCGCCTCGCGGACCCTGCTGGAACGTTACGACGCGGTCCTCGCCGCCCATCCCGCCCTCCACGCGCGCGTGGCACACCTCCGCACCTCCGCGGCGGCCCACGTGAAGGCCCTCGGCGACACCGCCTCCCCGTCCCCCGGGACCCCGAGCGCCGGTACGGGCTCCGCCACCGCGACGCCCGCCGCGACGCCCGCCGCCGGGAGGGCCGTACCCGCCGATCCGAAGGCCGCGCTGCGGGAGCTGGCCGGGGCCGCGCGGGCCGCGTCCGACGCGCACACCGCCGAGCTGGTCGCGGCCCCGCCCGAGTACGCCCGGCTGCTCGCCTCCGTCGCCGCCGCCGGCGCCGCCCACGCCTACCTCCTCACCGAAGGGGCCCGCGCATGAGCGCCCTCCAGGCCGCCCAGGCCGCCCTCGCCGCCGAGCACGCGGCCGTCTACGGCTACGGCGTCGTCGGCGGCCGGGTCGCCGACGCCCGCCGGGCCGAGGCGACCGCCGCGTACGAGGCGCACCGGGCCCGCCGGGACGCGCTGCGCCGCACCGTCCGCGACCTAGGCGGCACCCCGGCCGCCGCCGCGGCCGCGTACGAGCTGCCGTTCCGGGTGGCGGACCCGGCGGGCGCGGTCCGGCTCGCGGCCGTGCTGGAGGACCGGGTCGCCGGGGTCTACTCCGACCTGGTGCGGGCCGCCGACGGCGCGCTGCGCCGGGAGGCCGCGGCGGCGCTCCGGGAGGCGGCGGTCCGCGCGGTGCGGTGGCGCGGCAGCGACGTAACCTTTCCTGGGCTCGCCGAGCGGGTGTGAGAGTCCGGCCCCCACCAGCCCTGATCACCCCGCCCCAGCAGAAGGAACAACGCACGCATGGGTTTCGAAGCACCCCGGCGACTGGTGACGGCGCTCCACGAGCGGTACGGCGACGCCGCCGCCGACTGGCTCGGAAAGCTCCCCGCCCTCGCCGAACGGGTGCCCGGGGAGGCCGGTCTGACCGTCGAGCGGGTGGTGGCCCCCGGCGGACGCGGCAGCCTGGTCCTGCTCGTCCGCGACGCCGCCGGCGCGCCCGCCGCGCTGAAGATCGCGCCGCCGTACACCCGTCCGGAGCAGGAGCGGGACGCGCTCGCGCACTGGAACGGCTGGGGCGCCGTCCAGCTCCTCGGACAGGCCCCCGAGGGCGCCCTCGTCCTCGAACGGCTGCACCCCGAGGTGTCCCTCCGCTCGCTGCCCGAGGCCAAGGCGCTGCTGGAGGCCGCCGGCACCGTGCGGAAGCTGTGGGTGGACCCGCCCGCCGGGCACGGCTTCGACACCGTCGCCGCCCGCACCGCCCGCCAGGCGGAGGCGATGGAGCGGCACCGCGCCGACCCCGTCGCCGGCGACCTGACCGCCGCCGCGCTCGCCGCCCGCGAGGAACTGCTCGCCGCGCCCGCCGAGGAACTGCTGCTGCACGGCGACTTCCGGCAGGGCAAGGTGCTCGCCGGCGACCGCGCGCCCTGGCTGGCCGTCGGGCCCGACCCGCTGGTCGGCGAGCGGGCCTACGACCTCGCGCGGCTGGTACGGGAGCGGGTCGAGGACCTGGTCGCCTCCGCCGCCGGCGCCCCGGCCGCCCGGCGCCGCGTCAACAAGCTCGCCGACTCGCTGGACGTCGACCGGGAGCGGCTGCGCGGCTGGACGCTCTTCCGGACCGTCGAGTCCGGCACCCGCGCGCTGGCCGGCGGGCGGCGGCAGGAGGCCGAGTGGCTGCTGGAGTTCGCCGGCTGGCTGTGAGCCCGGACGCGGTGCGGCCCGGCGCGGTGAGTCCGGGCGTCCGGTGAGTCCGGGCGCCGGTGGAGGGTCCGCGGGCCCCTGAGCGGGCATACCCTGAGGTGTATCCCTTTCTCAGGGGGCCGTGATGATCGAGGACATCCTTCTGGCGGCCGCGGGAGCGGGTGCCGCCGCCGTGGCCTACGTCGCCGCGGCGGCCCGCGTGGTCAAGCAGTACGAGCGCGGCGTCGTCTTCCGCTTCGGCCGGCTCCGGGGCGCCGTGCGCGCGCCCGGCTTCACGATGATCGTCCCGGGCGTCGACCGGCTGCACAAGGTCAACATGCAGATCGTCACGATGCCGGTGCCCGCGCAGGAGGGCATCACCCGGGACAACGTGACGGTCCGGGTCGACGCCGTCGTCTACTTCAAAGTGGTCGACGCGGCCGAGGCGCTGGTCCGCGTCGAGGACTACAAGTTCGCGGTCTCGCAGATGGCGCAGACCTCGCTGCGGTCGATCATCGGCAAGAGCGACCTCGACGACCTGCTGTCCAACCGCGAGAAGCTCAACCAGGGCCTGGAGCTGATGCTCGACTCCCCCGCGATCGGCTGGGGCGTGCAGATCGACCGGGTCGAGATCAAGGACGTGTCGCTGCCCGAGACGATGAAGCGGTCCATGGCCCGGCAGGCCGAGGCGGACCGCGAGCGGCGGGCACGGCTCATCAACGCGGACGCCGAGCTCCAGGCGTCGAAGAAGCTGGCGGAGGCCGCGCACCAGATGGCGGAGGCGCCGTCCGCGCTCCAGCTGCGGCTCCTCCAGACCGTCATGGCGGTCGCCGCCGAGAAGAACTCGACGCTGGTCCTGCCGATCCCGGTGGAGCTGCTGCGGTTCCTGGAGCGGGCCACGCCCGAGCAGGCGCCCGCCGCTCCCCCGGCCGCCGCGCCGCCCGAGCCCGCTCCCCCCGGTCCGCTTCCGCCCGTGGAGGACCTGACGGGCTCCTCGGTGGAGCCGGCACCCCGCCGGACCCCGGGCGGCATGGCGGCCTGACGCGCGCGGGCCGGCGCCCCTCCGGAGAGGGACGCCGGCCCGTCCGGCCGCGGAGCGTCAGGAGGTCAGGGCGGCGACGGCCTGCTCGACGGTCAGCTCCTCGCGCTCGCCGGTGCGGCGGTCCTTCAGCTCCAGGACGCCCTCGGCCGCGCGGCGGCCGGCGACGAGGATCTTCGGGACGCCGATCAGCTCCGCGTCCGTGAACTTGACGCCCGGCGAGACGCCGGCGCGGTCGTCGACGAGGACCCGCAGGCCGGCGGCGGACAGCTTGTCGGAGACCTCCAGGGCCAGCTCCGTCTGGAGCGCCTTGCCGGCCGCGACGACGTGGACGTCGGCGGGCGCGACCTCGGCCGGCCAGCACAGGCCCTTGTCGTCGGCGGTCTGCTCGGCGAGCGCGGCGACGGCGCGCGAGACGCCGATGCCGTACGAGCCCATGGTGACGCGCACCGGCTTGCCGTTCTGGCCGAGGACGTCGAGCTTCAGCGCGTCCGCGTACTTGCGGCCGAGCTGGAAGATGTGGCCGATCTCGATCGCGCGGTCCAGCGTGAGGCCGGTGCCGCACTTCGGGCACGGGTCGCCGTCCTGGACGACGACCACGTCGACGTACTCCGACACCTCGAAGTCACGGCCCGCGACGACGTTCTTCGCGTGCAGGCCCTCCTGGTTGGCGCCGGTGATCCAGGCGGTGCCGGGGGCGACGCGCGGGTCGGCGATGTAGGTGACCTTGTCCAGGCCCTGCGGGCCGACGTAGCCGCGGACCAGGTCGGGGCGGGCCGCGAAGTCGGTCTCGGTGACCAGCTCGACGGCGGCGGGCGCGAAGTGCGCCTCGACCTTGTCCATGTCGACCTCGCGGTCGCCGGGCACGCCGACCGCGACGATCTCGCCGTCCACCTTCACCAGCAGGTTCTTCAGGGTGGCGGAGGCGGGGACGCCGAGGGAGGCGGCCAGCGTCTCGATGGTCGGGGTGTCGGGCGTCGGGATGTCCTCGGCCGCGGGGACGGCGGAGCCGTCGACCGGCTTCACCTCCTGGTACACGGCCTCCGTGTTGGCGGCGAAGTCGCAGTTCGGGCAGTCGGCGAAGGTGTCCTCGCCGGCCTCCGCCGGGGCCAGGAACTCCTCGGACTTGGAGCCGCCCATCGCGCCGGCGGTGGCGGCGCAGATGCGGTAGTCGAGGCCGAGGCGCTCGAAGATCCGCTGGTACGCCTGGCGGTGCAGCGCGTAGGAGTGGGCCAGGCCCTCGTCCTCGGTGTCGAAGGAGTACGAGTCCTTCATCAGGAACTCACGGCCCCGCAGGATGCCGGCGCGGGGACGGGCCTCGTCACGGAACTTGGTCTGGATCTGGTACAGGATCACCGGCAGGTCCTTGTAGGACGAGCACTGGTCCTTCACCAGGAGGGTGAAGATCTCCTCGTGGGTGGGGCCGAGGAGGTAGTCGCCGCCCTTGCGGTCCTGGAGCCGGAACAGCTCGGCGCCGTACTCGTCCCAGCGGCCCGTGGCCTCGTACGGCTCGCGGGGCAGCAGCGCCGGGAGGGAGACCTCCTGGGCGCCGACGGCGTCCATCTCCTCGCGGACGATCCGCTCGACGTTGGAGAGGACCTTCTTGCCCAGCGGCAGCCAGCTCCAGATGCCGGCGGCGGTGCGGCGGACGTAGCCCGCGCGGACGAGGAGCTTGTGGGACAGGACCTCGGCGTCCGCCGGGTCGTCGCGCAGCGTCTTCGCCATCAACTGGGACATGCGCTGGACCGGTGCGTTGGCCATGGTTCTCGTACTCCTGCCGGGACTGAAGGTGATGGCTAGGAGGTTATCCGGGCCGCCCCGTCCGCGAGAAATCAGTTCCGGCGCGGGAGCGGCAGCGGCGCGCCCATGACCGCGTACGGGCGGGCGGCGCTCGGGAAGTGGACCTGGCGGGCGAGGTCGACGTAGCCGAGCGAGCGGTAGAGGCCGCGGGCCGGGGAGTCCGTGTCGATCGCGGACAGGATCGAGCGCTTCTCGTCGGCGGTGTCCGTGATGGCGGTGATCAGCCCGCGACCCACCCCCCGGCCCTGGAAGGCGGGGTGGACGTGCAGCTCGGTGATGACGAAGGAGCCGTCGAGCCAGTCGGCGGTCCCGGTGGCGCGCAGATACGGCTCCACCACGGTCGACCACCAGTGGGTGCGGTCGTTGGGCATCCCGTACACGAAGCCGGCCAGCCGCCCGTCCGGGGTGGTGGCGCCGAAGGCGCGGGCGCCCGGGTTCATCAGGTGGCGCAGCACGATGTGCCGCCGCACCGCGACCTCGGCGGCGTCCAGACCGAAGGCGACCGCCTGCACGGCCAGGGCCTCGTCCACCCGGGCGGCGAGGTTGACGGGTCCGATCACGGTGGGGGCGTCGTCCATGCGGCGCACCCTACAAGCGCCCGGCGGTTCAGAACAGGACGCTCATGAAGGCGCCGGTCTCGCGGAAGCCGACACGGCGGTACGCGGCGCGGGCGGGGGTGTTGTAGTCGTTGACGTACAGGCTGACGACCGGGGCGACGTCGGCGAGGGCGTACTGGAGGACGGCGGCCATGCCGGTCTCCGAGAGGCCCTTCCCGCGGTGCTCGGGGGCCACCCACACGCCCTGGATCTGGCACGCCTGGCTGGTGGCGGCGCCGATCTCGGCCTTGAAGAGGACCTTGCCGTCCTCGATGCGGGCGAAGGAGCGGCCGGCGGCGACGAGCTCGGCGACCCGCGCCTGGTAGAGCAGGCCGCCGTCGCCGGCGAGCGGGGAGACGCCGACCTCCTCGGTGAACATGGCGACGCAGGCCGGCATGATCACGTCCATCTCGTCCTTGCGGACGCGGCGGACGAGCGGGTCGGGGGCGACATCGGCGGACGGCTCCTCGGCGACCATGAGGGGCTGGTGGGCGCGGACGTCGCGGGCCGGGCCCCAGGACGGTTCGAGGAGGCGCCACAGCTCGGCGGTGGGACCGGCCGGGCCGACGATCGACGAGCAGCGGCGGCCGATCCGGCGGGCCCGGTCGGCGAAGGCGCGGACGGCCTCGGGGGTGGCGCAGATCGGGACCAGATTGGCGCCCGAGTAGCAGAGCGAGGCGAGCCGGCCCTCGGTGTACCAGCCCCACATCTCGCCGCCCAGGCGCCACGGGTCGAGCCCGGCGGCGCGGACGCGCGCGGTCACGAAGGCGTTCTCGACCGGAGCGCTCTCCAGGACGGCGAGGGCGGCTCCGAGGTCGGCGGGTTCGAGGACCCGGGTGGTGGTCTGTGTCAACACGTGGGGCCTCACCGTGCGGGTTCTGCTTCGTCCTGGCACTGTACCCCTCTCTTTTGGGGCTCGGCTCGCCTCCGGGGCGCTTCGTGCCGGGCTCACGATCCCGGCCGTGCTCGGCCCGCTCGTTCCTCCCGGGCCTGCGCGCGGCCGGGGTCGTTCCCCCGGCGCGCCCCTTCGGCTCGCTCGCCGGGGGTCCTCCGCGCCGCCCCCCGTCGCCCGGCTCGCTCGCCGGGGGCCTGCACGCGCCGAACCCCCCGGCGCCCGGGTGGGCGGCGGGGGGTTCGGGGAGGTGCGAGGGGGTCAGCCGGCGACGGCGACGGTGGGCTCGCCGCTCATGACGCCGTCCTTCTCCATCTGCTCGGCGATCTTGAGGGCTTCCTCGATCAGGGTCTCGACGATCTTCGACTCGGGGACGGTCTTGATGACCTCGCCCTTGACGAAGATCTGGCCCTTGCCGTTGCCGGAGGCGACGCCGAGGTCGGCCTCGCGGGCCTCGCCGGGGCCGTTGACGACGCAGCCCATGACGGCGACGCGGAGCGGGACCGTCATGCCGTCGAGGCCGGCGGTGACCTCCTCGGCGAGCTTGTAGACGTCGACCTGGGCACGCCCGCAGGACGGGCAGGAGACGATCTCCAGGCGGCGCTGGCGCAGGTTCAGCGACTCCAGGATCTGGATGCCGACCTTGATCTCCTCGGCCGGCGGGGCGGAGAGGGAGACGCGGATGGTGTCGCCGATGCCCTGGGACAGGAGCGCGCCGAAGGCGACGGCCGACTTGATGGTGCCCTGGAAGGCGGGGCCGGCCTCGGTGACGCCGAGGTGCAGCGGGTAGTCGCACTGGGCGGCGAGCTGGCGGTACGCCTCGACCATGACGACCGGGTCGTTGTGCTTGACCGAGATCTTGATGTCGCGGAAGTCGTGCTCCTCGAAGAGCGACGCCTCCCAGAGGGCGGACTCGACGAGCGCCTCGGGGGTGGCCTTGCCGTACTTCTTGAGCAGGCGGGCGTCGAGGGAGCCGGCGTTGACGCCGATGCGGATCGGGGTGCCCGCGTCCTTCGCGGCCCGGGCGATCTCCTTCACCTTGTCGTCGAACTGCTTGATGTTGCCCGGGTTGACCCGGACCGCGGCGCAGCCGGCGTCGATCGCGGCGAAGACGTACTTGGGCTGGAAGTGGATGTCGGCGATCACGGGGATCGACGACTTCCGGGCGATGGTGGCGAGCGCGTCGGCGTCGTCCTGGGTGGGGCAGGCCACCCGGACGATCTGGCAGCCGGAGGCGGTCAGCTCGGCGATCTGCTGGAGGGTGGCGCCGATGTCGGACGTGCGGGTCGTCGTCATCGACTGCACCGAGACGGGTGCGTCACCGCCGACGGCCACGCTGCCGACCTGGATCTGCCGGCTCTTGCGGCGCTCGGCGAGCCGGGTCGGGACGGTGGGCATACCGAGAGAAATCGCGGTCATCTGTAGTGCAACCTCAAAGGTCGTGCGTCGGCGGGCTCGGGCTTCCGAGGTTACCGCCCCGGGGGCGGGGGGCCGGACACGGCGGTGCCCGGCCCCCCAGGGAGTTACGTGAGCTTCACCGGGTTGACGATGTCCGCGGCGAGGACGAGCAGGGTGAAGCAGACGAAGACGCCGGCCACCACGTAGGCGGCGGGCATCAGCTTGGCCACGTCGAACGGGCCGGGGTCGGGGCGCTTGAAGATCCGGGCCGTGTGGCGGCGGACGGACTCCCACAGGGCGCCCGCGATGTGGCCGCCGTCGAGCGGCAGCAGCGGGAGCATGTTGAACAGGAACAGGGAGACGTTGAAGTACACCAGCAGGTTCATGAACATGACCAGGATGCGCTCCGGGGGGAGGTCCAGGTTCATGAGCTCGCCGGTGATGCGGGCGGCGCCGACGACGCCGACGGGCGAGTCCTCGGCGCGCTCGCCGTCGCCGAAGGTGGCGTCCCACAGGCCGGGGATCTTGCCGGGGAGGGCGACGACCGACTCCAGGCCGTTCTCCATGAGCTCGCCCATGCGGTCGGTGGTCTCGCCGAAGGTGAGCGGCGCGACCTCCGTCTTGGAGGCGAAGCCGAGGTAGCCGGCCTGCTCGTAGGCGAGCGGGCGGACGACCTGGCCGTCCTCGTCCTTCTTCAGGACCTCGTTGGCGACCAGGGTGGGGTGCAGGTCGAGGCGCTGCCCGCCCCGCTCGACGGTGATCGTGGCGGGGCCGATGGTGTCCCGGATGTGGTTCGACAGGGTGTCCCAGTCGGCGACCGGGGCCCCGTTGAAGGCGACGATCCGGTCGCCCTCCCGCAGGCCCGCCTTGTGCGCCGGGGAGACCGGGTCGCCGGGGGCGCAGGAGTCCCGGTTGTCGCTCTGCTCGATGACGCACTTCTGGACGCCGGCGACCCGCGTGGTCTGCCCCTCGATGCCGAGCGTCATCAGGGAGCCGTAGAAGAGGCCGACGGCGAGGACCAGGTTCATGAAGGGTCCGGCGAACATGACGATGACGCGCTTCCACGGCTTGCGCGTGTAGAAGAGCCGGGTCTCGTCGCCGGGCTGCAGCTCCTCGTACGACGCCTCGCGGGCGTCCTCGATCATGGAGCGCCAGGGCGAGGTCGAGCGGGCCTCGATCCTGCCGTCCTTGCCGGGCGGGAACATGCCGATCATGCGGATGTAGCCGCCGGCCGGGATGGCCTTGATGCCGTACTCGGTCTCGCCGCGCTTCTTCGACCAGAGGGTGGGGCCGAAGCCGACCATGTACTGCGGCACGCGGATGCCGAAGAGCTTGGCCGTGGAGAGGTGGCCGAGTTCGTGCCAGGCGATGGAGACGAGCAGCCCCAGCGCGAACAGGACGACCCCGAGGATCGTCAGGAGCACTTCCGTCATGCGCGCGCCTCCGCGGTTGCCTTCGCTGCGAGCTCTCGGGCCCGGGCCCGGGCCCAGGTCTCCGCTTCCAGGACGTCCGGCACCGTCAGGGAGGTTCCCCCGGTGGGCCGTCCGTGTTCGGTGACGACCGCCGTGACGGTGTCCATGATGCCGGTGAAGGGGAGCCGGCCGTCGAGGAACGCGGCGACGCACTCCTCGTTGGCGGCGTTGAAGACGGCGGGGGCGGTGCCGCCGAGTTCGCCGACGTGCCGGGCGAGGTTCACCGACGGGAACGCCTCGTCGTCCAGCGGGAAGAACTCCCAGGTGGACGCCTTGGTCCAGTCGAAGGCGGGGGCCGCGTCGGGGACCCGCTCGGGCCAGCCGATGCCGATGGCGATGGGGCCGCGCATGTCCGGCGGGGTGGCCTGGGCGAGCGTCGAGCCGTCGCTGAACTCGACCATCGAGTGGACGTACGACTGGGGGTGGACGACGACCTCGATGCGGTCGAAGGGGATGTCGTAGAGGAGGTGGGCCTCGATGACCTCCAGGCCCTTGTTGACGAGGGTCGCGCTGTTGACCGTGATGACCGGGCCCATCGCCCAGGTCGGGTGGGCGAGCGCGTCCTCGCGGGTCACGTGCTCCAGCTCGGCGCGGGTCCGGCCGCGGAAGGGGCCGCCGGAGGCGGTGACGACCAGCTTGCGGACGTCGGCGCGGGTGCCGGCGGCGAGCGCCTGGAAGAGGGCGGCGTGCTCGGAGTCGACCGGGATGATCTGGCCGGGCTTCGCGAGCGCCTTGACCAGCGGGCCGCCGACGATCAGCGACTCCTTGTTGGCGAGCGCGAGGGTGCGGCCGGCCTCCAGGGCGGCCAGCGTCGGCGCGAGGCCGATGGAGCCGGTGATGCCGTTGAGCACGGTGTGGCACGGGGAGGCGGCGAGCTGGGTGGCGGCGTCGGGACCGGCCAGGATCTCGGGCAGCGGCTCGGAGCCGTACCGCGCCTCCAGTGCCGTGCGCAGCTCGCCGACGGCCTCCTCGCGGGCGACCGCGACCTGGGCGACCCGGAGCCGGTGGGCCTGCTCGGCGAGGAGCCCGGCCCGGCCGCCGGAGGCGGCGAGGGCGGTGACCCGGAAGCGGTCGGGGTGGCGCAGCACCAGGTCGATGGCCTGGGTGCCGATGGATCCCGTCGAGCCGAGGACGACGACGTCCCGGCGGCCTTCGGCGCGGTCGAAGGCGATGTGCGGATCGGCGAGAGGAGAGGGGCGGTCGCTCATGCCCCCCATTCTTGCCGCAATCGCCGCGGGTCCTTCACGGGGTCCGGGCGAACGCGCCGAACACGCGGTGGAAGTCCGGGAAGGTCTTCTTCACGCAGCCGGGGTCGTCGAAGGTGATGCCGGGGGTGCGCAGGGCGGTGACGGCGAACGACATGACGATCCGGTGGTCGCCGTGGGTGGCGATCTCGGCGGGTCCGGCGGGGGTGCCGGGGTGGATCTCGATCCAGTCGGGGCCGGTCTCCACAGTGACGCCGAGGCGGCGGAGGTTCTCGGCGCAGGCGTCGAGCCGGTCGCACTCCTTGACCCGGGTGTTGGCGACGTCCTCGATGCGGACCGGGCCGTCGGCGAAGGGCGCGATCGCGGCGAGCGTGGGCATGGTGTCGGAGATGTCGCGCATGTTCACGGTGACGCCGCGCAGGGTGCCGGTGGAGCGGACGGTGGTCGCGTCGGCGGTGGTCTCGACCTCGGCGCCCATCCGGCGCAGCACGCCGGCGAAGGCGAGGTCGCCCTGGAGGGTGCCGGTGCCGAGGCCGGGGACGGTGACCGAGCGGCCGGGCTGGAGCGCGGCGGCGGCGAAGAAGTAGCTCGCCGTGGAGGCGTCGGGCTCGACCGGGTAGCGCACGGCCCGGTAGCCGGTCGGGGCGACCTTGTACGTGCGGCCCTCCCGGGTGACCTCCGCGCCGAAGGTCCGCATCATCGCCAGGGTGATCTCGACGTACGGCTCCGAGACCAGGTCGGTGACGGTGATGTCGAGGCCGTCGGCGGTGAGCGGGCCGAGCAGCAGCAGCGCGGTCAGGTACTGGGAGGACTGGCGGGCGTCGAGGGTGAGCGCGCCGCCCCGGACGCCGTCGGCGTGGACGGTGAGCGGGTGGTGGCCGTCCTGCCCGCCGTGCCGCAGGTCGACACCGAGCTCGCGCAGGGCGGTGGTGAGCGGGCCGAGCGGGCGGCGGCGCATCTGCGCGGAGGCGTCGAAGCGGAAGGTGCCGCGGCCGGCGGCGGCGAGGGCCGGCAGGAAGCGGGCGGTGGTGGCGCCGTCGCGGCAGTGGACGTCCGCCTCGGCGGACCCGGGCCCGGCGGGGCGGCCCTCGATGTGCCAGGCGCCGGGCTCGCGCCGTACGGCGTACCCGAGGGCGGCGAGCCCTTCGGCGAAGCCCTCGGTGTCGTCGGAGACCAGCGGGCGCAGCAGGGTCGTGGTGCCCTCCGCGGCGGCGGCGAGGAAGAGCGCGCGGGCGGTGACGGACTTGGAGCCGGGGATGTCGATGACGGTCACGCGCGCCATCCTGCCGTGGCGGGCCGCGCCGCCGCCGTGCGGTCCGCCTGCTGGAACGCCTTCCGGAGGGGGACGCGAAGAGGCGGCCCGGGCCCCCGCACAGTGGGCCCGGACCGCCTGGTCTCGTGGGACGGATCCGTCAGAGGGCGAGGCCGGTGAGGACCAGCACGCGCTCGTAGGTGTAGTCGTCCATGGCGTACGCGACGCCCTCGCGGCCGACGCCGGAGCGCTTGGCGCCGCCGTACGGCATCTGGTCGGCGCGGTACGAGGGGACGTCGCCGACGATCACGCCGCCGACCTCCAGCGCGCGGTGGGCGCGGAAGGCGGTCTGCAGGTCGTGGGTGAAGACGCCGGCCTGGAGGCCGAAGTCGGAGTCGTTGACCGCGGCGAACGCCTCGGCCTCGCCGTCGACCTTGGCGACCGTGAGGACCGGGCCGAAGACCTCGGAGCGGGCCAGGGTGACGTCGGCGGGGAGGTCGGTGAGGACGGTCGGGGCGTAGGTGGCGCCCTCGCGCTTGCCGCCGGCCAGCAGCGTGGCGCCGGCCGCGACGGCCTCGTCCACCCAGGACTCGACGCGCCGGGCGGCGGCCTCGTCGACGAGCGGGCCGACGTCGGTGGCGTCGTCCGCCGGGTCGCCGGTGACCTGGGCCTCGACGGCCGCGACGATCTTCGGCAGCAGGCGGTCGTAGACGGAGGCGTCCGCGATCACGCGCTGCACGGAGATGCAGGACTGGCCGCCCTGGTAGTTGGAGAAGGTCGCGATGCGGGTCGCGGCCCAGTCCAGGTCGGCCTCGGAGGACCAGTCGGCGAGGACGACGGCGGCGGCGTTGCCGCCGAGCTCCAGGGTGCAGTGCTTGTGCGGCACGGACTGCTGGATGGCGTAGCCGACCTTGTCCGAGCCGGTGAAGGAGATGACCGGGAGGCGCTCGTCCTGGACGAGGGCGGGCATCCGGTCGTTCGGCACGGTGAGGATCGACCAGGAGCCGGCCGGCAGGTCGGTCTCGGCCAGGATCTCGCCCAGGACGAGGGAGGAGATCGGGGTGGCCGGGGCGGGCTTGAGGATGATCGGGGCGCCGACGGCGATGGCCGGGGCGACCTTGTGGGCGCTGAGGTTCAGCGGGAAGTTGAACGGCGCGATGCCGAGGACGACGCCCTTGGGGATGCGGCGGGTCACGGCGAGGCGGCCCACGCCGCCGGCCTCGGTGTCCAGGCGCTGGGCCTCGCCGGCGTTCCAGCGGCGGGCCTCCTCGGCGGCGAAACGGAAGACGGAGACGGCGCGGCCGACCTCGCCGCGGGCCCACTTGATCGGCTTGCCGTTCTCGGCGGAGATGATCTGGGCGATCTCCTCGGTGCGCTCCGCGAGCCGCTTCGACACGTGGTCGAGGGCGGCGGCGCGGACGTGCGCCGGGGTGGCGGCGAACTCGTCGACGACCGCGTGGGCGGCGGCGACGGCCTCTTCGACCTGGGCCTCGGTGGGCACGGCGACCTTGCCGACCAGACGTCCGTCGTACGAGTTCGTGACGTCGAAGGTGGTGTCGCCGGTGGCCTCGCGGCCGGCGACCCAGAAGGCGTGGGTGGTCGTCATTGCGCGTCCCGGCCCTTTCCGTTGTCGGGGTGCGAGCGGTTGCTCTCCTGACACGTTAGGGCCGGGACCGCCGCGTGACGTTTGTCCGTCGTGGAGTGATGGCGGCCGCGGTCTGTCCGCTTCGTCCGAACGGGGCGGGGGTCCGGTGCCGTCAGCGCTCCTCGTACGCGGTGAGCGGCGGCAGGTACGCGTCGCCCCAGCGGGCCACGATCAGCCGGTCCTGGTGGCCGAGGACGTCCTTGACCTCGCCGGTCGTGCTGCTCACCGAGTCGGGGAAGGTGCGTACGTCGCGCTCCTCGCCGTCGTCGGCGTCGAGGACGACGAGGCCGTCCTCGGCCGTCGACCCGTAGAGGTCGATCAGGGCGGTGACCCGGCCGCCGGCCACCCGCAGCCCCATGACGTCCTCCAGGTCGCCGAGCTCCGCGCGCCAGAGCCGCTGCCCGCTGCGCAGGTCGAAGGCGCTGATCACGTCGTCGCCGTCGGACTCCATGGCGACGGTGTAGATCCGGCCGTACGCGACGCGGGTGCGGGCCGGCTCCTGGACCGGGGAGGTGATCCGCCCGTTCGCGACGCCCGAGTCGACGACGCCCTGGGCGCGTCCCTCGTCGTCGAAGGCCAGCAGGGTGGCGTACCCGGAGTGGTCGAGGCCGTCGACGGCGACCACGATCGGGTCGGCGGAGACGAAGGACGGCGTGTACGTCAACGGGTCCACGAGCCGGCGCCGGTCGAGGACCGACTCGGCGCGCACCCGTCCGTCGGCGGGGTCGAGGACGGCGAGCCGGGTGTCCTCGCCGTTCCCGCCTTCGCAGGCGAGGAGCGCGGAGATCCGGCGGGCGCCCGCGGCGACCGCGTACGGCACGCAGCCCTTCGGCATCTTCGCCGTCCACCGGGGCGCGCCGGTGGTCACGTCGAAGGCGCGCAGGGCGCGGTCCGGGTCGAGAAGGCCGGGTCCGTCGAGCACGGAGGCGTACCGCCAGCCGGGGTCCTCGTCGCGCACGACGGCGAGGCCGCCGCCGGCGGCGACCAGGTCGTGCTGGGCGCGGATCTCGCCGTCGGCGGCGGTCCGGACGGTGCGCCACCGTTCGCGGCCGGTGGCGAGGTCGAGGGCGACGACGGCGGTGCAGCCGCTGCGCTTGTCGTCGGCGCCGGGGGTGCCCTGGGCGACGAGGGCGATGCCCTGGTCGGCGGTGCGGCTCGCGGAGCAGATCGTGGCGCCGCCGGAGGGCTCGTACCGCCAGCGGCGGTCGCCGGTGCGGGCGTCGACGCCGGAGACGCCGTCGGCGGAGCTGTGGACGAGCGTGTCGCCGGCGGCCCAGACGGCGCCGCCGGAGGCCGGGGTGCCGCCGGCGGCCGAGGTGCTCCAGACCTGGCGCATCGCGTCGCCGGGGAGGTAGCCCTCGCCGGCCATGACGCCGGCGGTGATGCCGCCGCAGCCGGCGAGGACGGCGAGGAGGACGCCGCCGACGACCGAGTAGCGGACGAGCCGGGAGCCCTTCGCCTTCGGCGCGGCACCGCCACCACCGCTTCCGCCGCTGCCGCCGGGCTTGCCGCCGGCCGGTCTGCCCGCCTTCGCCGCTGTCGCCATCCGGTCCCCACCCCTTGTCGCCGTGCTCACGACCGATCGATACGAGGGATCAGGGTAGGGCCACGGCGATCTTCGCCGTCACCCCCTCCGCTCGGTCGAGACGATCAGGCAGACGGCCGCCACGACGATCCCGCCGCCGAGGAGGATCGGCCAGGTCAGGACCTCGTCGAGGATCAGCGCGCCGAGCAGGACGGCGACGACCGGGTTGACGTAGGCGTAGGTGGCGACGAGCGAGACCGGGGCGGACTGGAGGAGCCAGGCGTACGCGGTGAAGGCGATCAGCGAGCCGAAGACCACCAGGTAGCCGAGGGCGGCCCAGGAACCCGTGGAGACCGCCGCCGGGTCGAAGCCGCGGTGCTCGCCGCGGAGCAGGCCGACGAGGATGCCGGCGACGCCGCCGGCCAGCATCTCGTACACGCTCGCGGTGAACGGGTTGGCGGGCATCGGGAGGCGGGCCGAGGAGACCGTGCCGAGCGACCAGAGCAGGGCGGCCACGAGGACGGTCAGCACGCCGCCGATGCCGACCTCGCCGCTGAGGCCGGGGAGGGTGAGGACGGCGAGGCCGGCCATGCCGAGGAGCACGCCGCCGTACGCGCCGAGCCCGGGGCGCTCCCCTGCGGCGGTGCGGAGCAGCACGACCCAGACGGGGACGGCGGCGACGAGGAGGGCGGCGAGGCCGGAGGGCACGTCGGTCTCGGCGAGGTTGACGAGGCCGTTGCCGCCGAGGATCAGCAGGAGGCCGACGAGGGCGGCGGAGCCGAGCCGGCGGCGGTCCACCTTGAGGGCGGCGGGTCCGTGCCGCCAGGCGACGATCGCGGCGAGGAGCAGGCCCGCGACGATGAAGCGGGCGCCCGAGGCGAGGAAGGGCGGGACGGTCTCGACGACGATCCGGATGCCGAGGTAGGTGGAGCCCCAGACGACGTACACGATCGCGAGGGCCGCCCAGACGGCCCCGCCTATGCGGCGGGCGGGCTTCGCCGGGGCGGGGAAGGTTCCGGGGGCGGCGGGTCCGGGGCCGGAGG